>CAWBBP010000010.1:0-302098 GCA_963787055.1 uncultured Actinomycetota bacterium | reverse complement strand
CTAGGTAGTGATGACGACTCCGGGATCCCCGGGAGAGCCGTTGGGGGTACCCGTGCCTTCGGCGCCAGCAGTGCCCGGCGTGCGCGTCAGCACGCCATCGTTGGGACCGATGGCATCGCCGCCGTCACCGCCGTCACCGCCCGCGGCACCGGTTCCGGTTCCGCCGCCACCGCCGCCTCCGCCGGTCGCTTGCGGGAAGCCAGAGGCAATTGCGTTCGTGTTGGTGGCATCGCCGCCATCACCACCATTGCCGCCAGCACCGGCGATCCCGGCGCCACCGGCACCGCCGAGTCCGCCCTCGCTACGACGGGTCTCGCTGACAGAGTTGCCGCCCCGACCGCCCGCGCCGCCGCTGGCCCCGGACCCTCCGGTGCCGCCGTCGCCGCCCCTGCCGTCGTTCGCGCTGCCCGTAGCGTTGGCGGTTCCGCCGTCGCCACCGTCACCGCCCTGGCCGGATCCGGCGGCGGATCCGCCATCGCCTGCGCCGCCACCGAGTGCGTCGCCGGAGTTCGCGTTGCCGCCGTCCCCACCGTCGCCGCCGGCACCGGAGGATCCCAGGGCGTCGCCGCCGCTTCCCCCGCTCCCGCCTTCGGTGGAGACGTCGGCGCCACCAACGGTGTAGCCGCTTGCGCATCGCCGCCGTCGCCGCCATCGCCGCCGTCGCTGTTTGTGGAGTCGCCACCCCGCCCGCCATCGGCGGCAGTGACGTAGTAGTCGCCGACGGCAGAGCCGCCGTTACCGCCGCGACCTCCCGTTCCGTCGACGGACGTCCCGCCGTCGCCGCCGTCGGCGGCTTCAGAGTATGAGCTTTGGTCAGCTGCGGGCCGTTGACAGGGCTTCGCCGCCATCGCCACCTGCACCGCCGTTACCCGCGCCTGAGGCGTTACCGCCCCTGCCGCCAGCGCCGGAGTAGGCGTCGCCGCTGAGCTGTCGGCACGGCCACCGTCACCGCCTCGGCCGCCATTACCGCTTCCGGATGCATTACCGCCGTAACCACCGTAACCGCCGGTGGCGTCGCCGCTGCCGGCCGTGGATCCGCGGCACCTCCGGCGCCGCCGATCCCGCCGTTTCCGGCACCGAACGCATCTCCGCCATACCCGCCGGCACCGCCTTCAGCGTCATCGCCAATGCCGATTCCGGCACCACCGATTCCGCCGACGCCGCCATTGCCGTCACCGAGGGCGTCACCACCGCGGCCACCATCGCCACCGTATCCCCCATAGCCGGTCGCAAGCCCGCCGACGCCGCCCGCGCCGCCGTCACCGAGAGCGGAGTCACCGCCCCGGCCGCCGTTGCCGCCATACGCGTAGCCGGCGCCGCCGGTGTCCGAGTCGCTTGCCGTCGCACCACCACCGGCGCCGCCGGCCCCGCCCGCGAAGCTCAGGCCCGTACTGGTGCCGCCGTTACCGCCGAGTCCGCCGAATGCGTAGTCGGACGAGCCGGCACCGGTCGCGTTGCCGCCGGCACCACCGACCCCGCCCGCAAGACCAGTACCGCCGGCGCCTCCTGCCCCGCCTCTGGCGTTCAGCCGCGAACCGGCGCCGTTCACCGTCGAATCCCCGCCGGCCCCGCCGGCCCCGCCGAGGCCGCCGCTGCCGTCGGTGAGCCCCCCAGTCCCGCCGTCGCCACCATCGCCGCCGTCGCCGCCGTCACCGCTGGGGTTCGTGAAGCCGTCACCGCCGTCGCCGCCGTTACCGGCAGCGGCCGCTGACCGGTGGCGCCCGTCGCCCCGGCGCCGCCCCCGGTGCCTCCGGTGCCGGCCGCGCCGCCGGCGCCGCCGGTGCCGACCGCGCCGGAATCTCCGCCCTGGCCGCCGTTACCGGCGTCGGGGAACTGTTCGCTGGCAGCGCCACCGGTTCCGCCGTTGCCGCCGGCTGCGGCGTTGCCGCCGGCGCCGCCATTGCCGCCCGATCCAGTGGTGCCACCGTTAGCGTCGCCACCGGCCCCGCCCTGTCCGCCCGTACCGCCGGCGCCACCGTTACCGCCTGTGCCGCCGTTACCGGCAGCAACCTCGACCGTGGCCTCGGTACCGGTACCGCCCTGCGCCCCGATACCACTGGCACCACCATCGCCGCCGGCACCGCCGCGGCCACCGGCCCCAGTCACCGACAACGCCGCCCCGCCACGACCACCGGCACCGCCGTCACCGCCGTCACTGCCGTCCAGACCGTTGACTCCGACCTCGGCCTCCGGGGCATCACCCCCGACACCACCGTCACCCCCGGCGCCACCGGCACCACCGTTACCTGCCAGGGCACCACCGGCACCACCATCGCCGCCGGCGCCACCATCACCGGCCGCTGCCACAAACGGGATGCTGGCCCCGAACGCGAAACTGACGTAATTCTCTGGAGTTTCGTAATTGAACGTGAACGAATCCGTCTCGCCGTTGACCTGCAGCACCACATTGGCCTCAGCACCGGTGATCTGGGTGGCCGCGTCCGCGGTGCCCTGGTCGATGGTGAACGTCCCACCGAAGCTGGTACCGGCGAACAGGATCGTCACCGGCACCGGGAAACTCACCGTAACCGGAACAGACGGCGTACCGATCGAGGACATCGCGATCAACGGGATGGCCTGGCTCCCGAACCCGATGACATTGATCGACGGCAACGTGTTCTTGATCGCCTGATTGCCCGGCAACAGACCCGCGGCCACGTTGTACTCCGCGGGGATGGCGTTGAGATTCTGGAACGTCCCGACCTGAAGATTCAGCGGTGTGCCACCCGGATAGTTGGTCAGGGTGTAGGTGAACGGAATCTCGGCACCGCTCACCGGATCGGTGATGGTCCCGCTCACCGTATTGGTATTGGTGGGGATCACATCACCGGGATAAGCGGCCCACTGGAACGCACTGGCAAGCCCCCCTGCCGCGCCGTTACCGCCGGATCCGCCGGCACCGCCGTTGCCGTGGGAGCCGCCGTTACCGCCGTCACCGCCGTTACCGCCGGCGGTGCCCGCTGCGGCGCCCGGGTCGGCGGCGGCGTCATAGCCCGCACCGCCGTCGCCGCCGTTACCACCGGCGGTGAAGGTGCCGTTGGCGCCTGCGGTGCCCGCGGTGCCGCCGGTACCTCCGGTGCCGGCCGCTCCGGCGGTGCCACCGCCGCCGGCGGCACCGGAATCCCCGCCGGCCCCGCCGTTACCGCCATCAGGGGTGCCGGCGTCCCCGGCCGCGCCGTCACCGCCGTTACCGCCGGCCCCGCCGTCACCGCCGTCACCGCCGTTACCGCCGTCGCCGTTGACCCCGACCGTGCCGTTGACCGCGGCACCGGCGTTACCGCCGACGCCCACCGGCGCCACCGGCCGTGCCGGCCGTGCCGGCCGTGCCGTCACCGCCGTCCGCCCCGGGCGCTGAGCCGTTATCGCCGTCACCGCCGGCCGACCCGCTGCCACCGGCACCGCCGTCACCACCACGGCCACCACTGCCACCATCACCGGCCACCGCGCCGCCGGCACCACCACTGCCGCCCGCACCGCCGGCCCCGCCGGCGGCGTTCACGTCCTCCCCGGCCGTGCCGGCCGCACCATTACCGCCGGCACCGCCGGCCCCACCGTTGCCGAAACTGCCGCCCGCACCGCCGTCACCGCCGTTACCGCCAGCCGTGCCCGGGGCGGCACCCAGATCTGCCGCCGCGTCGTACCCGGCCCCACCATCACCGCCATTTGCGGCCACGGTCGGGGAATCGCCGGTCGCACCAGCCTGCCCGGCGCTGCCACCGGTCCCTCCGGTGCCCGCCGCACCCGCGGCACCACCGGCACCGCCCGTCCCGTTCGCCCCGGCGTCACCACCGTCGCCCCCATCGGGGGTGCCGGCATCACCCGCGGCGCCGTTACCGCCACGACCGCCGGCACCGGCGTTGCCGCCGTCACCGCCGTCACCGCCGTCACCGTTGACCCCGACCGTGCCGTTGACCGCAGCACCGCCGTTGCCACCCACGCCGCCGGCGCCACCGGCCTACCGTTTCCGCCCGTGCCGCCGGTCACCGCCGGCCTCACCCGCGGTCCAGCATCGGCGCCCGGCATCACCGGTCACCCGCTGGTGCCGTCACCACCGTCACCGCCACGACCCCCGGCACCGCCGTCACCGACCACCGCACCGCCCCGCCGGTGCCACCGTTACCACCGGCACCGCCGACCCCACCAGCCTCACCGCATCACCATCCGCACCATTACCGCCGGCCCCGCCGGCACCACCGTTGCCATAGTTGCCCGCCGCACCGCCAGCGCCGCCGTTACCGCCGGCCGGCCCCGGAGCCGCATCGGTCGGCGGCCGCGTCGTATCCCGCCCCACCATCGCCGCCGTCACCGCCGACACGGTCCACTCGCCCCGGAGGTGCCGTCGGTGCCCGCGGTGCCGCCGTTACCGCCGCTGCCCGCGGCCCCGGCCGGCCCCGCCGGTCCCGACGACCGTGCTGGGCTGCCCGCCGTCACCACCATCGGCGCCGTCGGCGAACGCCGCGTTGCCCGCACCGCCGTTGCCGCCGTCACCGGGCCCGCCGGCGTTGCCGCCGTTACCACCGGCGCCGCCGTTGCCGTTGATGCCCAGGGCGCCGCCGTCACCACCGACACCACCGTCTCCGCCGACACCGCCGGCACCGCCGGAGCCGCCGTTACCGCCGTCCTCGGCGGCGGACAGTTCGGTGGCATCCGCGCCCGGTAGTGCCGGTCCCACCCGTCGCCGCCGGTCCCGCCGTTGCCGCCCTTGCCGGCCTTGCCGCCACGGCCGGTCAGTGCCGGGGCCGCACCGCCGTCACCGCCGGCACCGCCGTTACCGCCGGCCAGCCCGGCCCCGCCATCACCGGCGGCGGCCAGCGCCTGCACCCCGCCCTCGGCGGCCAGACCGGCGAGCGCCCCGCCGCTACCGCCGGTGCCGCCGTCAGCGCCGTCACCACCGAGGCCACCGTCACCGCCGTCACCGCCGTCACCGCCGTCACCGGAATCCACGCCACCGGTCCCACCGCTGCCGCCGGCGCCACCGACCCCGCCGTCGGTGCCGGTCGGCCCGACCCCGCCGGCCCCGCCGTCACCACCATCGCCGCCGTCCCCGGCGGTGGGGGCGTTACCGCCGTTACCGCCCGCGCCGCCGTCCCCGCCGTCGGTGCCACCGGCCCCGCCGTTACCGCCGTCACCACCATCACCGGTCTCGATACCGCCGTCACCACCGTCACCGCCGGCACCGCCGGTCCCCCCGGCCGCGTCCCCGGGCGCCCCGGCCCCGCCGTTGCCGCCGTTACCGGCGGTGGGGGCATCCCCGCCGCGCCCACCGGTGCCCCCGTCGCCGCCGTTGGCCCCGGCCGCGCCGCCGTCACCGCCATCACCACCGTTACCGGCCGTGGTCCCACCAAGCCCGCCGGCGCCGCCGGTGCCACCGGCGGCGCCTTCACCGCCGGTGCCGCCGTCACCACCGCGGCCGCCGTCGCCGAAGTCCCCGGCATCACCACCGGCCGCCCCGTTACCGCCGGCCACTCCCGGGGTGGTCGAGTCCGCACCGGACCCGCCGTTACCGGCGTTACCACCGGCACTGAACCCGCCGTCAGGACCCTCGGTGCCCGCGGTGCCGCCGGTCCCGCCGCTGCCCGCGGTGCCGCCGGAACCGCCGATGCCGGGGGCGCCGTCCTGCCCACCGTTACCGCCCAGACCACCGTTGGGGTTCTGGGCGTCACCGTCACCGCCGTCACCGCCGTCACCGGCCGGGCCGCTGTTCACCGCCGGCCCCGCCGTCACCGCCATCCCCGTTGGCCCCGTTGGTGGCGTCCCCGCCGACCCCGCCCGCACCGCCGGCACCGCCGGCACCCGAGGCGCCACCATCCCCGCCGACACCACCACCGGGGGCCCCGTCCGCGCCGGCGCCACCACGGCCGCCGTTGCCGCCCTGGCCGCCGTCCCCGGCCGCCCCACCATCACCGGCCAGCGTGCCGCCGGCGCCGCCGGCGCCACCCCGGCCGCCCGCACTCCCGGCGCCACCGGCGCCCCCGGCGGTTCCGGGCTCGGTCGCATCCTGTCCGTCGACCCCGTCAGCACCGGCACCGCCGTCCCCGCCGGCACCACCGTTGCCGACCGCACCGCCCGCGCCGCCGGCGCCACCGTCACCCCCGGCCACCGCCGGGTCGGTGGAGTTCCAGCCATCCCCACCGTCGCCACCATCACCGCCGGCGGCGCTCAGCGATCCACCGGCACCATCGATACCCGCACTGCCACCGGAACCACCGCTGCCCGCGGCCCCGCCGGCCCCACCGGCACCCGCAGTGCCCGGGTCACCGCCGTTACCGCCGGCCCCACCATCGGGTTCAGCTCCTCACCGGCGCTGCCGTCACCGCCGTCACCGGCCGGGCCGCTGTTACCGCCGGCCCCGCCGTCACCGCCATCCCCGTTGGCCCCGTTGGTGGCGTCCCCGCCGACCCCGCCCGCGCCGCCGGCACCGCCGGCACCCGAGGCGCCACCGTCACCGCCGACACCACCACCGGGGGCCCCGTCCGCGCCGGCGCCACCACGGCCACCATCGCCGCCCTGGCCGCCGTCCCCGGCCGCCCCACCATCACCGGCCAGCGTGCCGCCGGCGCCGCCGGCGCCACCCCGGCCGCCCGCACTCCCGGCACCACCAGCGCCCCCGGCGGTTCCGGGCTCGGTCGCATCCTGTCCGTCGACCCCGTCAGCACCCGCACCGCCGTTCCCGCCGGCACCACCGTTACCGACCGCACCGCCCGCACCGCCGGCACCACCGTCACCCCCAGCCACCGCCGGGTCGCTGGAATTCCAGCCATCCCCACCGGCACCACCATCACCACCGGCGGTGATCGGGGTACCGGACGTGCCATCGGCCCCCGCCTGCCCGCCGGTCCCACCGGTCCCCGCGGCCCCGCCGGCCCCGCCGGCACCCGCAGTGCCCGGGTTGCCGCCGGCCCCACCGGCACCGCCATCACGGAATTCGCGCGTCGCCGTCGGATCCGTCGCCGCCATCACCGGGGGTCCCCGGGGTGCCGCCGTCCCCACCGGCACCGCCATCACCGTTGACCCCGACTGTCCCACCCGCGGTCGCCGCACCGGCGTCACCACCGGCCCCGCCGACACCGCCGACACCCCCGGCACCGCCATCCCCACCGGCCTGACCGGCCTGGCCGGCCGCCGTCGCATCCGCCCCGCCGACACCATCCCCACCCGTGCCGCCGGCACCACCGGCCCCGCCGACACCACCGTCCCCGGCGCTGCCCGTGCTCACCGTTCCGCCGGCACCCCCGGCGCCCCCGGCACCCCCGGCGAAACCAGCCGTGCCCGACTCCCCCGGATCGGTGCCGTTGACACCGACGAACCCGGCGCCACCGGCACCACCGGCACCACCGTCACCACCGGCCCCGGACGTACTCGACCCGCCCGCACCACCGGCACCACCAGCCCCGCCGACCGGGCTGTCCGCCCCGCCATCGGCGCCCCGCCCACCGGCACCACCGGCACCACCATTGCCGGCCATCGCCCCACCGGCACCACCGTTACCGGCCGACCCGTTGCTGAGCCGAACAACAACAGCAGCCGGGCATCCCCGGCCGCCCCCGCTACCCACCGCCGCCGCTGGCCCCGCCGGCGCCGCCGTCACCACCGGCGGTTCCGGCCTCACCGGGGGCCTGCCCGTCGACACCGTCAGCGCCGTCGCCGCCGTCACCGCCGGACCCCCCCGCCCCACCGTTACCGCCGTTGCCGCCCCGACCGAAAATCCATGACCCGTCCCCACCGGCACCACCATTGCCGGCCACCCCCCCGGCACCACCAGCACCGCCATCAGCACCCGGGGTCTGCCCGTCGGCGCCATCGACACCATTGGCGCCGGCCCCGCCGTTACCGCCGTTGCCGCCATCACCGACCAGCGACAACAACCCCGTCCCGCCACCAGCACCACCATTACCGGCCGCACCCATCCCGCTGCTGGACCCGCCGTTACCGCCATTGCCGGCACTACCGGCCACGAACCCGCCCCGACCACCGGCACCACCCGCGCCGCCATCGACCCCGGCACCGCCGTTACCGCCATTACCGCCGACCGACACCCACGCGATCAACCCCGAATCCCCGCCGCTACCACCGGCACCGCCGGTGGCCCCATCCCCACCCGTGCCGCCGTTCCCGCCGGCCGAGACCACCGCCAACAACCCCGAATCCCCACCGCTACCACCAGCACCGCCCGCACCCGTGCCGGCGCCGCCGTCACCACCACGACCCGCCCGACCCAACACCGACAACAACCCACTGTCCCCACCCGCACCGCCGGCACCACCAGCCCCGGTCACCCCCGACGCCACCCCGCCGGCACCACCATTGCCGCCATCACCGAGCAACCAACCCGCCCGGCCCCCACACCACCGGCACCACCAGCGGCCACCCCGGCACCGCCCGCCCCGCCGTCGCCGGCGGCGGTCGTCACCGCCAACAACCCCGCACCACCCCCGACACCGCCAGCACCACCGGAACCGCCGGCCCCGGCGGCCGCACCACCCGCGCCGCCATCCCCACCGGCACCGAAAATCGAGAACAGACCCGTGCGGCCACCGGCGCCCCCGGCACCCGCCGCCGCGTCCACCCCCGAGGCGGCCCCGCCGGACCCGCCGTTACCGCCCGAACCCAGCAGCCAACCCGCCACACCCCCGGCACCCGCCGCCCCGCCGGACACACCCGCACCGCCGGCGCCACCGGCACCGCCGCGGGAATTCAGCGCCAACAACCCCGCACTGCCCCCCACCCCACCGGTGCCACCGGCACCGCCGGACACACCACCAGTGCCACCAGTGCCGCCGGAACCGCCGGTGCCCCACACCGACAACAACCCGGTACGCCCACCGGCACCCCCGGCACCACCATCACCGCTGGCCCCTACGGCGGCACCGCCGGCACCGCCATTGCCGCCATCCCCGATGAACACCCCACCGCGGCCACCGGCACCGCCGGCACCACCAGCCACCCCGGCCCCGCCATCACCACCAGTGCCGAACCAGCCCGCCGACCCCCCATTACCGCCGTTGAAACCATCCCCACCACTACCGATCAACCCACCCCGGCCGCCATCACACGCCCCACTGGTGCACGTCTGGGCCGTCCAGGAATAGCCGTTGCCGAACAAAATCCCCGCGTTCGGATTCGCCGCCGTGCCATCACCAACGAAAATCCGGATGAAATCGGCAATCGGATTACCCACCGCCGCCGCAGCCGCCGGGGAGAACACCGCGACCGGATCCACCGGATCACTCGAGGACACCGAGGCCGCCGGCAACGCCACCCCCGACGACGAACCCAACTCACGCCGCGAGGCCGCCAACGCCGCCCACGCCAACGGACCCGCCGCCGGAACCCCCCCACCAGCACCGGCACCCAACCACGCCAACACATCCGAACCCACACCCGCCACCGCACCCCGAGCCGGCGCCGCCGACATCACCGGCACCACCGGTGCTTCAGCCGCACCCGGGGAATCGGCGACCACCGCCACCACAGCCGCCACGAGACCGCCGGCACCTCAACACCAACCGGCACCTCAGCACCAGCCGGCACCCCCACCCCCACCGGCGCCGGACCGTCGCTCACACCAGCCGGAACCGAACCACCGGCCACCACCCCAGAACCACCCGAACCC
Organism: uncultured Actinomycetota bacterium; assembly: GCA_963787055.1. Classification (GTDB taxonomy): domain Bacteria; phylum Actinomycetota; class Actinomycetes; order Mycobacteriales; family Mycobacteriaceae; genus Mycobacterium. Next base: position 292,485 of record CAWBBP010000010.1, on the reverse strand, counting down.
ACCGGCCCCGCAGCACCCACCGGAACCGACGACCCACCCGTATCTGCGTCCGACTCCGTCGGGGAGCCGTCATCACCAACACCCGGCACCACCGGAACCACCGGCACACCGCCATCAACGCCACCCGCGCCATCGCCATCACCGGCCGCCACCCGGCCGCGACCACCACGCCCACCCACAGGCGCCGCCCCCTCACCGGATTCCGCCGACGACGACTCCTAGAACCCGCCGCCGACCCCGACTGGGCCCCGGCCCCGGCTGCACCACGACGGACCGCCGAACGCCCACCACGACCCGACGTCGAGGAAGCCGTCGACGACGAGGACGCCGAGGACCCCGAACCCGACGACCCCGCCGACCCCGTCGTATCCGCAAACGCCACCGGCACCGACCCCACCGCCGACCCCACACCCAACGCCACCGCCAACGCACCCACCCGACCCACATACCGGGCGAACCCCGACGACACCGGATCCCCCGCCGGCCGCCGCCCGAACTCGATCGACCGAACCCGACCCCGCGACGGACGACGACGACCAGCAACGAACGACGAAGAGTTGGATGAGCTCACGAGATTCCCCTTTAACCTGGCGGGTTCTGGCATGGCAAGCCGACTACCGGCGCGCCTGCGACGCGATTATTCTCGCCGCGAAATTTGTTTGTCATCTTTTTGACTTTTATTTCCAGCGGAGAGTCGGCCTTGTAGAACGCTCCGGTTATGCGCGCTTTTTCATAACTAAAATATTTTTCCTATCGAAGACGTCGGCGGCCGCGTAGTCTGATCCGGTGGCAGTCCAGTCCCGCGCATCCGCGACGCGTCAGAGAATCATTGATGCCGCTGTCGAGCTCTTCACCGACCACGGGTTCGCCGAGACCGGCCTCAACGACATCACCGACAGCGCCGGCATCACCACCGGTGCGTTCTACTACCACTTCAAATCCAAAGAGGCACTCGCCACCGCGATCATCCAGCAGGGCTGGCCCAAGGCCTGGCAAGTGTTCACCGCCTGCACCAACTCCCCCAATCCGGGCCTGGAGAACGTCATCGTCATGACGTTCTCCCTCAGCGACCTGATGAAGCGCGACAAATCGGTCTGGATTGCCAATCACCTGAACGGGGCGCTAGGCCAGCTCAGTGCGGAAGGCCGCCGCGGCTTCCGGCAGCGGGCCACCACCTTCGTCAGCGGTGTCGCCGACTCCATCCGCCGCAGCGACATCCGCGACGACGTCACTCCCGAGACCGTCGGCAACATCGTGTGGGTCACCGTTCACGGATGCCACCTGCTCTCCGACGCGATGATGGACAACGTCTTCACCCGGCTGGCCGAAAGCTGGCGGATGGTGCTGCCCGCCATGGTCACCGAGGAGTCGCTGCCCTACTTCCGGCAGTTCCTCGCCCGCACCGCCACGCAGTTCCAGCCACCCGTCGTCGACGAGTTGACGGCCAAGCGACACACACTCCTCGACGTCAGCGGGGAACAGGCCGGCTGAAAGCCCAACCAATCGGGCTCGCAGCAGCCGAGGCACCGGGATCTGATTGTCGGCGCGGTAGCATCGGCGGGTAATGAGCGATCACGACGTCACCACCCCGGGCCGCCGAGTCGGTCGGCCGTCCCTGCAGGATCAGCGGCAACGCGAGATCGTCTGGGCTTTCATCGAATTGGTCGCCGACAGGGGACTTGAGCACGTCTCTCTTGACGACGTCGCGGCCGCCGCGGGAGTTCAGCGGGCCGCGCTGCGCCACTTCGTCGGCAACCGTGAGGATCTCATCTCCGCCGCGATAGCCAAGATCACCCGTCGCGCCCTGGCCGACATCGACATGCAGTTAGCCATCGGCGAGGTGATCGCCATGCTGTTCGACCCAAGCCGGATGAAGAGCGCCGATGTTTACGACCGGGCCTGGACCGAACTGTTGCCCGAAGCAATGCGCTCACCGGATAGCCGCGCGGTCGTCAAGGAGAGCTACGACCACCTGATCTCACTGATCTCGAACGCCCTGCGGCAGGGACATCCGAAGGCCAGTCGTTCCCAGATCGCCGACACCGCCTACGCGATCGCATGCATGGCCGAGCACAACTACACCTTCCAGCGCCTCGGCTACCCCCAGGCCCGAGTCAAAGGTCTCAAGGCAACTGCGTTCGCACTCGCCGACCGCCTGGGCTGACCTCCGCCCGAACAGCCAGGTCCTCAAAGCGCGTCGACGGTTGGGCGTTCGACCACCTTGGGCCAGGGCTGTGGGACCGGCCGCGGCCGGACATTCTGCGGCCACCAGAACCACCGTCCGAGCAGTGCGGCGATGGCCGGAGTCATGAAGGCCCGGATCACCAGGGTGTCGAACAGCAGACCCATCCCGATGGTGGTGCCGACCTGGGCGAGCACCTTCAGATCGCTGATCGCGAACGACATCATGGTGAAGGCGAACACCAGACCCGCAGAGGTCACCACCGATCCGCTGCCGCCCATCGCGCGGATGATGCCGGTGTTGATCCCGGCCGGGATCTCCTCCTTGAGCCGGGCCACCAGCAGCAGGTTGTAGTCCGCACCGACCGCCAACAGGATGATGACCGCCATCGCCAGCACCATCCAGTGCAGTTCAACCCCGAGAATGTGCTGCCAGATGAGCACAGAGAGACCGAAGGATGCACCCAGCGAAAGCAGCACCGTGCCGACGATGACCGCAGAGGCGACGACGCTGCGGGTGATGATCAGCATGATGGCGAAAATCAAAGCCAGCGCGGCGATTCCGGCGATCAGCAGGTCGTAGGCGTTACCCTCGGAGAGGTCCTTGAACATCGACGCGGTACCGCCGAGGTAGATGGTGGAACCCTCCAGTGGGGTGCCCTTGATGGCTTCCTTCGCCGCCATCTTGATCGCGTCGATGCGCTCGATACCCTCCGCGGACATCGGATCGCCCTCATGGGAGATGATGAAGCGGACCGCATGCCCGTTCGGTGAGATGAATTGCTCCATGCCCCTTTGGAAGTCGGCGTTCTCGAACACCTCCGGGGGTAGATAGAACGAGTCGTCGTTGCGGGAGGCGTCGAAGGCCTCGCCCATCGCCGCAGAATCCTGCTGCATGGCCGCCATCTGGTCCTGCATCCCCTTCTGGGTGGAATGCATCCCCAGCACCATCGCCTTCATGCTCCTCATGGTGGCGATCATCTCGGGCATCATCGCCACCAACTGGGGCATCAGCGTGTCCAGGCGTTCCATCAGGGGCAGCAGGGTCTGGATGGCGTCGGTCAGGGTGTCGACGCCGTCGATGCTGTCGAACACCGATCGCAGCGCGAAGCACACCGGGATGTCGTAGCAGTGCGGTTCCCAGTAGAAGTAGTTGCGGATCGGGCGGAAGAAGTCATCGAAGTTGGCGATGCTGTCCCGCAGATCCTTCATGTCGCCCACCATGCCGCGCATCTGCACCACCATGCCGTGGGTGACGTCGGACATCTGCTGGGTCAGGTTCTGCATCCGCTGCATCTGGTCGATGGTGGTCTGCATATCGTCGGCCTGCTCGAGCATCTTGGCCGTCAGGTCCTCGCTGTACTTCTGGGTCAGCTTCTGGGAGGTGCCCTGCATGCTGATCATGAACGGGATCGAGGTGTGCTCGATCGGCGTTCCCTCCGGCCGGGTGATGGCCTGGACCCGGGAAATCCCCTCGACCGCGAAGATGGCTTTGGCGATCTTGTTGATGACCAGGAAGTCGGCGGAGTTGCGCAGGTCGTGGTCGCTTTCGACCATCAGCATCTCCGGATTCATCCGGGCCTGCGAGAAGTGCCGGTCGGCGGCCGCGTAACCCTCGTTGGCCGAGGTGTTCGCCGGCAGGTAGTTGCGGTCGTTGTAGTTGGTGCGATAGCCCGGCAGCGTCAACAGGCCCACCAGGGCCAGGGCAACCGTGGCGATCAGGATGGGGCCGGGCCACCGGACGACGGCGGCGCCGATCTTGCGCCACCCGCGCACCCGCATGGCCCGCTTGGGCTCCAGCAGCCCGAACCGGCTGGCCGACACCACGATCGCGCTGCCCAGGGTGAGCGCAGTGATCACCACAACGCTCATCCCGATCGCCAACGGGACACCCAGGGTCTGGAAGTACGGCAGCCTGGTGAAGCTCAGACAGAACGTCGCCCCGGCGATGGTGAATCCGGACCCCAGAACCACGTGGGCGGTGCCCTGAAACATCGTGTAGTAGGCCGATTCCCGATCCTCACCCGCCGAGCGGGCCTCCTGATAGCGGCCGATGAGGAAGATCGCGTAATCGGTCGCCGCGGCGATCGCCAGCATCACCAGCAGGCTGGTCGCGAACGTCGAGAGCCCGATGATCTGGTGGTAGCCCAAAAACGCCACGAAGCCGCGGGCGGCGGCCAGCGACATCACCACCGAGGCCAACACCAACACCACCGTGACCACCGACCGGTAGAACCACAGCAGCATCGTGATGATGACCGCGAACGTCACCATCTCGGTCACCCGCAGGCTCTTGTCGCCGGTGGCCTGCTGATCGGCGACCATGGCGGCCGATCCGGTGACGAAGACTTTGACGCCGTCCGGAGGTTTCAGGCCGGCGATGATGTCCTTGACCGCGGCCACCGACTCGTTGGCCAGCAACTCGCCCTGATTGCCGGCGAGTTTGATCTGGACGTAGGCGGCTTTGCCGTCGTTGCTCTGCGCGCCCGAGGCGGTCAGCGGATCGCCCCAGAAGTCCTGCACCGACTCCACGTGCTTGGTGTCGGCCTTGAGTTTGGCGAGCATCTCGTCGTAGAACTCGTGCGCGGCGTCACCGAGCGGCTGTTCGCCTTCCAGCACGATCATCGCCGAGCTGTCGGAGTTGCCCTCTTCGAAGACCTCGCCGATGCGTTTGATCGCGATCATCGACGGTGCCGCATCGGGGCTCATCGACACCGCCTGCTCCTGGCCGACCACCTCCAGTTGGGGCACGGTGACGTTGAGGACGGCGATCAGCGCGATCCAGGCCAGGATGATCGGTACGGCGAAGATCCGGACCATCCGCGCCACGAAGGGCCGTTTGGGGTGCGGCGGCGGGGTGGACTCGATCGGCGCGTCCACGGTGGGCGCGCTCATGCGGACTTCAGGAAGCAGAAGGTCAACGGGTCCACGCCGGTTACCGTCCTCTCGTCCTTGACCTCATCGTCGACGATGATGCGGCAGGTGATCGAATCGCCATTGCCCTGCGCGATGATGTTGGGCGCCGCCGAGGGGGCGGTGGTCTCCAGGGTGAGCGACCAGGGCAGCGCGGCGGCGTCGATGCGTTGCGGCTTGGCGTCCAGATCCAGGTAGTTGATATTGGCCGAAACGCCCGAGCCGAAGATCTCGTAGCGCACCACCTTCGGATCGAACGACTCCGGATCATCGGCGAAGACCTTCGGTGTCACCAGCACCCCCTCCGAGCCGAAGAAGCTGCGGATCCGATGGACCGTGAATCCTGCGACGACCGCGACGACGACCAGGAGCAGCGGAATCCACAGCCGTTTGAGGACGCGGATCATCGAGGTCCGCTCGGGTCGAACCGGTCCAGGGCGTCGATCAGAACCGTTTCCATGAACGCGGACAGGGTGCGCATCTCCTCCAATCGGCGGGTGCGTTCCGGCGGTGAACCGCGCATGGCACGCAGTCCGGACTCTGCCATGGCGGCCAGATCGCCCATGGTGCGGATGCGCTGGCGCTCGCCCGCGGCGAAGGCGTTCGGGCGCGCCCGGTAGTAGGTGCGGCGATCCCCGGCGACCCCCAACCGCTCGATGTAGCCGAATTGGATCAGCTGGCGCGCATTGGTACTGATCCCGCCACTGCTGGCGTGCAATGCCACCGCCAACTCCTCCGAGGACTGCCGTTCGGGCTCGCAGACCAGCAGCCAGCCCAGCAGCCGGCCCGAGAGCCGGGTCAGGCCGTTCGCCTCGAAATACCCACCCATCTGCTCGACGAAGTCCATGATCGGGGCATCGGGCCGCGGGGGGAGGCGGTCCACATCACTGCTCACAAGTTTCACTCTAATGTGAAACCTGTAGCCGCACGCGCCCACCCACCCGACAGGAAACCCAGTGACCCGACCGTCCCGATTCGAAGGAACCATCGGCCGCACCGTGGCCGAATCGCAGCCGTGGTTCGACGAGCCGCCGCATCCCGGGCCCGATGCCCCCAACGTGGTGGTGGTCCTGCTCGACGACACCGGCTTCGCGCAATTTGGGTGCTACGGCTCTGATATCGACACCCGGCACATCGACGCGCTGGCCGCGAACGGATTGCAGTTCACCAACTTCCACGTCACACCGCTGTGCTCCCCGACCCGGGCCGCGCTGCTGACCGGGCGATCACACCATGCGGCCGGTATGCGGACGGTGTCGAATTTCCGCACCGGCTTTCCCCACCAACTCGGCCATATCGCCAATGAGGCGTCCACCATCGCCGAGGTGCTCCGCGAGCAGGGCTACACCACGTTCTGCGTCGGGAAGTGGCACCTCGCGCCGATGGAGCAGTGCTCGGCCGCCGGCCCGTTCGATCAGTGGCCGCTGGCCCGCGGATTCGACCGCTTCTACGGCTTCCTGGACGGTGAGACCGACCAGTTCCATCCCCAACTGGTCTGCGACAACCATCCGATCGAAGCGCCCGGACGGCCGGAGGACGGCTACCACCTCTCCGAGGACCTGGTGGACCAGGCGCTGAAGATGGTGTCGGACTCCCGCGGAGTCCGGCCCGATCGCCCGTTCTTCCTCTACCTGCCCTTCGGCGCCACCCACGCCCCCCATCAGGCACCGGCGAGCTACCTGGCCAAGTACCGGGGCGCATTCGACGACGGATGGGACGTGGCCCGGCAACGGTGGTTCGAGCGACAACTCGAGCGTGGGGTGATCCCGGCGGGAACCGAACTGGCACCACGCAATCCGGGCGTCGACGCCTGGGCTGGCCTCGGGGACAACCAGCGTCGGCTGGCCTGCCGGTTGCAGGAGGCCTTCGCCGCCTTCCTCGACCACACCGACGACCAGATCGGCAGGCTCGTCGACGGCCTGCGCGATATGGGACAGCTCGACAACACGATCCTGCTGGTACTCGCCGACAACGGCGCTTCCCAGGAGGGCGGGCCGTTCGGCGTCCTGCACGAGATGAAGTTCTTCAACGGGCTGCTCGACTCCCCCGACGACGTGGTGGACCGCCTCGACGACATCGGTGGCCCGCACAGCCACACCAACTATCCGTGGGGCTGGGCGCAGTGCGGGAACTCCCCGTTCAAGTGGTACAAGCAGAACACGCATGAGGGTGGCGTGCACGTGCCGATGATCGTGCACTATCCCGATCGGATCGGCGCCGATCAGCGTGGCACCAACCGTGATCAGTTCGTCTACGTCTCCGACGTGGTGCCGACGATCTACGACCTGCTCGGGGTGACACCGCCACCGACCTACCGCGGCATCGAGCAACTGCCCGTGACGGGTCACTCCTTCGCCGGTGTCCTCGACGACCCGGGTGCCCCCACTGCGAACACCGTCCAGTATTTCGAGATGATGGGCAGCCGGGCCATCATCGCCGGCGAATGGAAGGCCGTCTGTAAACATCTGCCGGGCAACGATTTCCAGACCGAGCAGTGGGAGCTGTACCACCTGGCCACCGACTGGTCGGAGTGCAACGATCTGGCAAGCCTGCAGCCGGAGCGACTCGACGCGCTGATCGCCCTGTGGTGGACCGAAGCCGAGAAGAACGGCGTACTGCCGCTCGATGACCGCACCGTGGAACTTTTCGGGGCCCGGTTCCGACCGAACTCCCCGCACCCGGTGGACCGGCACTACATCTACCGGCCGCCGATGTCGCCGTTGCCCGGTCAGGCCGCGGCCGCGATCGGCGGCAGCGACTTCGATCTGACCGCGCGGATCTCCCGCGCCGCCGGACAGAAGGGCGTCCTGTTCGCGACCGGGACCGAGAACTCCGGAATCGCGGTCTTCGTCCAGGACGACAGGTTCGTCGTCGACTACAACGCGTTCAACGCGCACAGCGTCGTCGAATCGAGCCTGCCGGTGCCCGCCGGGGACTCCACCCTCGTCGCCCGCCTGCGCCGGGGCGCCGGCCGCAACGGGTCGATCAGCCTCGAGGTCAACGGCCAGCCGGCCGGAACCGTCGAGCTGCCGCTGGTGATGATGATGATCTCCTCGGTCGGCGCCAGCATCGGCTACAACCACGGATCGGCGGTGTCCACCCGCTACCAGGCGCCGTTCCCGTTCACGGGCACCCTGCACAGCCTCGAGATTCAGCTTCTCGACAACGATCCCGCCGCGCGGCAGGTACAGGCGGCAGCCGAGATGAGCCGGCAGTGACCGCGGAGCGGGACATCTTCCGGCTTCCGGCCACGGTGCTGTTCGTCCTGGGCGTCCTGGACCTGGTCCGCGGAATCATGCACACCTTCCTGCTGCGCTGGGCCGGCGTGAACGTTGCCGGCTTCGACCCGGTCACCACACCGTCCGATCAGTTCTTCATGTTGGGGGCCTTCGGCATCTCCAACTTCTTGACCGGATTCCTCTATCTGCTGATCAGCCGGCGGGCCCGGGAGTTGTCCCCCTACGTGCTGGCCATCATCCCGGCGACCTACCTGCTCGGCATGATCGGAATCGGTATCGCCGGCGTACAGGGGCAATCGGCGTTCGGCGGAAAATACTTCATGATGGTCTACCTCGCCACGTGCGTGGTGACGGTCGCGGTGTTCCTGGTGCAACGACGTGCGCAACGACATCAACGGGCCGTGGAGCATCGGTGAACCGCCGGCCACCGCGGCTCCCCAGCGTCGCGGTCGATGCGTCCAAACGCAGTTTTGGCCAAGCCATCCCCCATAGGCTCGTCGCCATGCAGCCACCCATTCGGGTCATCGGCCTCGACCACATTGTGCTCACCACCGCACATGTCGATGACATGCTCGCGTTCTACACCACAGTGCTCGGCCTGGAGGGGGTTCGTGTCGACGAGTGGCGCCGCGGTGAGGTGCCGTTCCCATCGCTGCGGGTGGATGCCACCACCCTCATCGACTTGATGAGCGGTGAGCGCACGGGTATCAACTTGAATCACTTCTGCCTGGTGATCGAGTCGGTGGATCTCGACGAGCTGGCCGCCGGAGGGGTCGTGGACGTCGCCCGCGGCCCTGTGGACGGACTGTTCGGCGCTCAGGGCTTTGCGCGCAGCCTCTACATCAACGACCCCGACGGCAACCTCATAGAACTGCGGAGCTATTGAGAGTCGGCTTCCTGACGCTGTCACCATGAGCTCGGATGACAGGAACTGGCGCACCCGAACTTTCATCTCGCTGTCTCACCGCAACTACCGCAAGTTCTTCTTCAGCCAGGCGGTGTCGCTCACCGGAACGTGGATGCAGTCCGTCGCCATGGCGTGGCTCGTCCTTGAGCTGACCGGCTCCGCGACATGGCTCGGACTGACCATTGCCCTCCAAACACTCCCGATCCTGCTGCTCAGCCCCTACGGGGGACTGCTCGTCGACAGGATGGACAAGCGACACCTGCTGATCGGAACACAGATAGCCGCAGGAGCCCAGGCGCTGACCCTCGGCGCGTTGATGGTCATCGGCACTGCCACCCTGACGTGGGCGCTCGCCCTGTCCCTGGGTCTCGGGCTCATCAACGCCATCGAGAACCCGTGCCGTCAGGCATTCGTGCGCGAGATGGTGCCTGCCGAGATGGTCCGCAACGCCGTGAGCCTGAACTCGGTTCTGGTCAATGTGGCGCGCGCGGTGGGTCCGGCGATCGCCGGCGTCCTCATCGCCACGACAGGTCTGGCCGCCTGCTTCTTTGTCAATTCAGCCACCTTCCTCGTCGCGATAGGCGCCTTCGTCACGATGAAGCAGTCCGAGCTGACACCAACCGAGCCGCTTGCGCGCGGGCCCGGCCAGCTGCGCGAAGGCTTGCGTTATGTGCGCAGCGACCCCCATCTACTTGTCCCACTCGTGATGATGGCCATGGTCGGGACCCTGACATACGAGTTCCAGGTCAGCCTTCCCGCATTGGCCACCGGGACTTTCGGCGGAGGCCCCGCGGCTATCGGCGCGGTCACGGCGGCGATGGGCGCCGGCGCCGTTGTCGGCGGACTGGTCAGCGCTGGTCGCACCACCAGCGGAATCCGCACCATGGTGTTCGCTGCGATCGCCTTCGGGGCAGCGGTACTCCTGGTCGCCGTCGCGCCCACACTCGAGCTGGCGGCTGTTGCGCTGATACCCGTCGGCGCGGCCAGCATCTGGTTCCTCTCGACGGCCAACTCCACGCTGCAACTCACCGCAGCGCCTCAGATGCGCGGGCGGGTCATGGCGCTCTGGACGGTGGCGTTCCTCGGCACCACCCCGGTCGGTGGACCCATCATCGGCTTCATCGCCGAGACTGCCGGACCGCGCTGGGCCCTGTCCCTCGGCGCGCTTGCCGCCCTGTCAGCGGCCGGGCTTGGAGCGACGGCCCTGACCCGGCTCTCCCGGGTAGGAACCACCCGGGAGAGTCAGATGTAAGACTTGTCAACATGGCGTCGACGTCCTACCACCACGGCAACCTCCGGCAGGCGTTGTTGGACCATGCCGTGGAACTGGCTCGCGCCGGCGGCCCGGACGCGGTTGTGCTGCGCGATGTTCAACGCGCGGCCGGGGTGAGCAACTCCGCGGCCTACCGGCACTTCTCGGACCGTCAGGCCCTGCTGGGCGAGGTCCAGATCTACGGGATGACACTGTTGGGTGACAGTATGCTGGAATCCCTTGCCGCACTGCCGAACCGCGGCCCGCGAGATCGGCGCGCACTGGCTCGGCTGCGCGCCACCGGCCAGTCCTATGTCGATTTCGCACTGACGGAACCGGGACTGTTCCGCACCGCATTCGCACCCGGCGGACCACTGCACACCGACAGCGAGGTGCCCGCCGAGCGCCATCCGTTCCGGATTCTCAGCGGCTGCATCGACGACCTGGTCGCCACCGGAATCCTGCCAGCCAGTCGCCGGGCCGGAGTCGACGAGGCGGCCTGGGCCGCAGTCCATGGGCTGGCCACGCTCTACCTCGACGGCCCCCTCGCCGCGGCCGACGCGCGCAGCAAGAAACTGATCACCGACCGCCTGCTGGCCATGATCCAACAAGGCATCGGCTAACCACTCCTATGTTGACAGCGATAACTTCAGCTGTCATGCTCGCCAATGTTAATGCCGTCAACATAAGGTGTGTCGCCGATGACCGTTAGCCCTCCGATCAGTTCCGACAGCCGCCGAGTGCTTGCCCGCCCGCGCCGGATCAGACCCGCAGCCGTGCTGGCCGTGGTGCTGGTCGCCTCGCTGGCCATCAACGTCGAGACCACGATCGTCAACGTCGCGCTTCCGACGCTGAACTCGGAACTGGGAGCCTCCACCCGCGGACTGCAGTGGATCGTCGACGCCTACAACCTCGCCTTCGCCGCCCTGGTGCTGGCCGGTGGCACCATCGGCGACAAGTTCGGCCGCCGCGGCGCCCTGATCGCCGGGCTGATCCTGTTCGCCGTCAGCAGCGTGGGTGCGGCGCTGTGCACCACGACCGAATCGCTGATCGGCTGGCGGCTCGTCATGGGAATCTCCGCGGCACTGATCTACCCCACCACGCTGGCGATCATCACCGACACCTTCCGCGATCCCAAACAACGCGCGATCGCCATCGGCCTGTGGGGAGCCGTCACCGGACTGGGTGTGGCCATCGGACCCATCCTGGGCGGCGCACTGCTGGAGGCGTTCTGGTGGGGCAGCCTGTTCCTGGCACTGGTTCCGATCGCCCTGGCAGCGGCCGTGGCGGCACCCCTGGTGATCCCGGCCTCCGTCCCCGACCGGCAGTCCCGACTGGACCGTGGCGGACTGATCCTGTCGGTGGTCATGCTGGGTGCGCTGGTCTTCACCATCATCGAAGCCCCCGAATGGGGATGGTCGTCGGCCCCGACGCTGGCCGGCTTCGCCGTCGCACTGGCCGCAGCGGTCGGCTTCGCCCTGTGGGAGCGCCGGGTGGCCGATCCGCTGATCGATGTCACGCTGTTCACCAACCTGCGCTTCAGCGCGGCCAGCGGAGCGGTCACCGTGGCGTTCTTCGCCCTGTTCGGGTTCATCTTCCTCATCACCCAGTTCATGCAACTGCTGCAGGGCTTCAGCCCGCTGGACACCGGGGTGCGGATCCTTCCCGTCGCGATCTCCATCGCCGTCGGTTCGGTGCTGGGGACGCGTCTTGCGGTCACCAGGATCGGCACCAAAGCCGTTGTCTTCGTGGGCCTTGCGATGATGTCCGCATCGTTCGCCTGGATCAGCGTGATCGAGGTCGGCGTCGGTTACCCGGAGATGGCCGCCCAGATGGTGCTTCTCGGCGGTGGCCTGGGCCTGACGACCGCGCCGGCCACCGACTCGATCATGGGCGTGGTGCGACCCGAGCAGGCCGGTGTCGGCTCGGCGGTCAATGACGCCACCCGGCAGGTGGGTGGAACCCTGGGCGTGGCCGTGATCGGCAGCATCTTCTCCACGCTCTACATCCGTCAACTGGGCGAGAGCCAGGCGTTGCAGGCGCTACCCGAGCCGGCCCGCGATATCGCCCAGGACGGTCTGGCCCAGGCCTTGACCGTCGCGGCCCAGTCACCGCCGCCGATGGCGGCGGCGGTCCGCGAGTCGGTCAACGAGGCCTTCCTGTCCGGGTTGAACGCCGGATGCCTGACCGCGGCAGCGATCTGCCTGGCCGGCGCGCTCTTCGTGCTGGCCGTCCTCCCTGCACACCCGATCGGAGAGAAGCGATGAAAGATCCCCAGCATTACGGCCCGTGGGCACTGGTCACCGGCGCCAGCGACGGTATCGGCGAGGCGATGGCCCGCCGCGCGGCCGCGGACGGTCTCAACGTGGTGCTGGCCGCCCGCAGCGAGGACAAACTCGACGCCCTGGCCCGAAACCTCGAGCGGGCCAACAATGTTCAGACCCGGGTGGTTGCCGCCGACCTGAGCACCCCGCAGGGTCTTGAGGCGCTGATCGCAGCCATGGATACCGTCGATATCGGCCTGGCCGTGCTGGCGGCCGGCTTCGCCACCACGAAACCCTTCACCGCCTCAGCGGTCGGCGACGAACTGGACATGGTGGCGCTCAACGTCACCGCCGTCACGCAGCTTTCCCATGTCCTGGCCCGGCGTATGACCGACCGCGGACGCGGCGGGATCATCCTGTTCGGCTCCATCCTGGGCTGGCAGGGCGTTCCCGGTGAAGCCAACTACGCCGCCACCAAGGCCTACGCCCAGACCCTGGCCGAGGGACTGCACGGCGAACTGAAGCCACTCGGTGTCGACGTGCTGTGCGGTCGCACCGGGGCCGGTGCACACCGGCTTTGCCGCCCGCGCCGGCCTGCATATGAAATCCGCGACGACACCAGCGGTCGTGACCGACGCCGCGTGGTCCGGTCTCGGTAGGCGGGTGACGGTGGTGCCCGGAGCCCGGGCGAAGTTCCTCACCCTCTCGCTCGCCCCGCTTCCCCGCCGGATGCGGTCGATGATCCTGAGTCGGGCGATGGCCTCGATGCGACCGTCCAGCAATCAACCGGCGTCCGGAGTGAAGCTGGCGTAGAACAGTCGACCCTGGGGATCGAGGTAGGCGTTGATCCGCTGTCCGGTGACGATGTCCTCGATGGCCAGTCCCACCAGAGTGCCGATGGGCTGGCCGGTGGCGGGATTTCGCGCCACGGTCCCGTCGAGTTCCACGAAGGTGGCGACCTGGCTGCCGTCGAGGTCGTTGGTGATCGCCACGCTGTGGTCGGTGCTGGGCACCGTGAACGGCCCCGGGGCGGCACCCGGCGCCGTGGGGTCGTTGCCGGGCCCGCCTGGGTTGTAGACCGGCGAATAGCCACCCGAGGATGGCATCCGCACGCTGGCCAGCCGAGTGATCGCGGCCGAATCACCGGACAGGATGACGTCGTAATAGTTGTCGTGGTCCTCGACGTAGGCGGCGTTCTCGCGGGTGCCGGCCGGGGCCAGATCGGCCAGGCCGATCACGGTGACGGTGCCGAAGGTTCCGATCGCCACCGGGGTTCCGGCCTCGGTGATCTGGATGGTCGATCCGTCGTCCGCGGTGGCTTCGAGGATGAAGTATCGGGAGAACTCGCTGGGCAGCAGGCTGGCGATGCCGTCGGGTGAGAAGCCGGCGCTGGTGTAGAGGCGCAGCCGGTACTGGGCCTGGCTTCCGTAGAGATCTGAGCCGCTGTTGATTTGCGAGGCCAGGCCGATGCCGATCGGACCGCCCTCGCCCTGGCCGCTGAAGTAGTTGAGCTTGGCAGCCACCAGGCGTGGGCCGTTGCCGGTCACGTAGGGGTTGGAGCTGGCCACTCCGAGTCCGACCGCGGAGACGAGTCCGGTGCTCGTCAGCAGTTCCATCGGAGTGCCGTCATCGACAACGCTCACCGACACCGGATACAGGGCGCCGGGATCGCCGGGTTGGAGCCGGTTGCCGAACTCTCCCGCGATGACGACGGTTTGGCGCTCGTTGAATTCCAGGTTCGGCAGGAACGCGGCTGTCAGCGGCACGACCTGAGATCCGTCGCTGAGCGTGACCAGGAAGTCCGTCGGGTTCATCGTGGTCGGCAGGACGGGATGGCTGAACACCAGCGGCATCGTGTCAGCCAGCAGTAGGTCGACGCCGTAGGCAGCGGATGCTGCGTCGGTGGAGACCGCCGAGGTGTAGGCCCGCTGAGCGGCCCCCAACGCCGGGTCGAGGGTCTCCCACGCCACGTTGTAGGCAGCGGCAATATCCCGGTCGGCATCGGTCGTCCCGTTGAGACCGGGAACACCGATATACCCGTCGAAACCGTAATTGCCGGTGATCAGCGCGGGGGTGGCGGCGAAGATGTCGGCGTTGAAGTTGATCGGCGTCAGCAGGCTCGCCGCCGTTCCCGATGTGTCCGCCCGACTGGCGTTCACGAATTGCATCAGGGCCTCGGCCAGCGGTGTGACGATGAGGGTGCCACCGGCGTCGCCGCCCGACCCGCCGGGCCCCCCGGCGCCGCCGACACCATCGGATCCACCGATCTGGCCCGCGTTGCCGGCGCTGCCCGACCCGGCATTGACCCCGCCGCCCGCGCCGCCGGATCCCCCGGTGCCACCATCACCCCCGGAGGCTTGATTGCCGAACAACAGCAACAGCCGCCCGGATCCCCCGGTACCGCCGTCGCCGCCGTCGCCGCCGGTCCCGCCGGCCGCCGCGACACCGCCCTCGCCGCCGGTGCCACCGGGACCTCCGAGCCCACCGGCGCCGCCGAACCCGACGATCCAGCTGCCGTTTCCGCCTGCGCCGCCATCACCGCCCGCGCCGCCGTCACCGCCGGCGCGCCCGTAGGCGATCTCTTCGGTGCCGTCGCCCCCGGCGCCCCCCGTTCCGCCGGCACCGCCGTTGCCCCACAGCGAGAGCAACCCGGCTGAGCCGCCGCCACCGCCGGCTCCACCCGTTGATTGTGTTGCGGCGCCGCCGTTTCCGCCGATGCCGCCGTCGCCGACCAGCAGGCCGCCTCGCCCTCCGCGTCCCCCGCTGCCGCCCGAGCCGCCGGCACCTCCGGCACCTCCGGCCGCTCCGGTACCCCATACCGACAGCAAACCGACGTTGCCGCCGCCACCACCGTTGCCGCCGGTAACCCCACCGGCGCCGCCGCGACCACCGGCACCCGGCGTGAAGAAGATGTGCCACAGTCCGAACAGGCCGGTATCGCCGCCGTTTCCGCCGTTGCCGCCCAGGGTTGCACCGTCGGCGCCGTTACCACCGGCACCGCCGGCGCCGAACAGCACTCCGCCGCGGCCACCGTGCCCGCCCGACCCGCCCGGATCCAGGGCGTCTCCCCCGTCGCCGCCGGTGCCCAACCAGCCCGCTGCCCCACCGCTGCCGCCGTTGAATCCGTTGCCGCCGCTGCCGATGGCGCCGCCATTGCCGCCCGTGCAGGCCCCTGTCGGACAGGTCTCGGCCGTCCACGAATAGCCGTTGCCCACCAACAGGCCGGCATCCGGGTGTTCGGCAGTGCCGTTGGAGAAGAACACACCGAGGATCTGCCCCGGATACCAGCCGGTTGCCGATCGTGCAGACGCACTGGGCGACAATGCAATCGGCTCCCCGCTGGAAGCCTCCGCCGGAGGAACGAGGCCTGAATTACGACCGATCTGCCGGCGCGCCACCGCAGCAGCCGCCCACATCACCGGCGCCGCGGCGGGGGAATCACCGCCGGCCGCACCCGACGGCGACGCCGGGAACGATCCGTCACCGATCGCCGGAATGCTGTCCAGGGAGGCGGCGGGACGCGGCCGGCCAGCCTGAGCAGCAGGGGGGGCACCGGCACGCACGCCGGAGAACGTCGACCTCGGCACTGCCGCGACCCCGACTGCGCTGGCGCCCGGACGGGCCGCTGACCGGATAGCGCGGGGGCCGAGCCCCGCCGACGCCGTCGCTGCGTCCGCCCTCGACCCCGATCCGGTCGACCCGGTGGAGTCCGTCGTATCGGCGAACGCCACGGGCATCGCGGCCAGCGCCGAACCGATACCCAATGCCACCGCAAGCGCACCCACTCGACCCACACAGCGTGCGGAGGACATCGAACCGGCCACGGCACCCCTCATGCTTGGGCGGGACTGAACGTCGCGCTAGCGCGATTATGCACCGGGACTGAGGGGGTCACCAGCTAACCGCCGGTAGCCCGGCGCCGCCGAAGTCCGAAGGCATAGGCAGCACCCACCACAGCGGTGACCAGCCCGTAAAGCGCCACCGCCGCATGCTCGTCGCTGTCGGGAAAGTTGGCCGACGCCAACGCCAAAGCCGTTGCCGGATGCCGACAGCTGGTCGCGAAGGCCAAAACCGCGGCATCGCGGCGGTCCGGCCCGCCCAGCAGGTGGCCGGCGGCGAAACTGATCACCACGAATGCGCCGACGGCCCACAACGTGTGATTGCCGATCAACGCCAGCATCTGAGGCGCCGCCGAAATCACCAGCGCAACCATGGCGATGGGCAGTAACCATCGTTGCGCCGTTTCAATCGGAACCGAGAGCCGGCGAGCCGTCGACGGTGAAGTCCTGGCCACCGTCATCCCGGCGGCCAGTGGCAGCAGTATCGACAGGATCAGCAACCGGCCGACCGCCCACGGGGTGACGACATAGTCGCGTCCGAACAATGCCTCCAGGATCGCCGCGGCGACCGCGATCGCCGGCACTGCCAGTACCGCCAGGATGAACACCAGGCCCAGACCGTATTCGGCACGGCCGCCGGCCTTCTCGCCACGGCCGGGAAGCAGTGGCGGCAGCGGCGAGACCGCCAGCGCCACCAGGGCGATCGCCACTTCCTTGCTGAGATCGAAAGCCCACACCAGGGCGATAGCCAGCCCCGGTGCCACGATCAGAACGGCGACCAGGGACCGGACCAGCAGTCCCGGCCGGTGCAGCAAGGCCGCGACATCGCCGAACCGGGCGCTCAATCCGGAGCCGAACACCAGGACGGCGAGACTGATCCCGAAGGCGGCCTTCGCGGCGCCGGCCCAGTCCACGTCGTCCGGCTACCGCTGCACGCAGCGAAAGCCGATGTGGCTCATGCCGGTATCGATCATCTGGGGCCGACGCGCCGCGGGCCGGTAACGCAGGCAGTAGGTGTCCGCACACAGAAATGAGCCGCCCTTGATGACCTTGCGCGGAACCGTGAACTGCGGCTGCGCGGGGTCGTAGCTGCCGGCCTCGCAACACGGGTCACCCGCGCGGGTGTCGGCGTACCAGTCGGCGGTCCACTCCCAGACGTTGCCCGCCATGTCGAACAGGCCGTAGGCGTTGGACGGATAACTCCCGACGGGACTGGTACGTCCGTAGCCGGGGTCGGGCCGCCAGGGAAATTCGCCGTGCCAGTAGTTGGCCAGCCGTTGGCCGGGCTGCTCCGGTTCGTCACCCCAGGTGTAGATCGCCTGATCCAGTCCGCCGCGGGCAGCGGTCTCCCACTCCGCTTCGGTGGGCAGAGCGAGTCCTACCCAGGCAGAGTAGGCCTCGGCGTCCTCGTAGGCGACGTGGACGACGGGGTGCTCGGCGCGCTGGGAGATCGACGACAGCGGGCCGACCGGCCGGCGCCACGAGGCGCCGGGGGTCCAGGTCCACCATTGGCTGAGGTGGCGCAGGTCGACCGGTCCGCTGGTGCGGTGGAACACCATCGACCCGGGTTGCAGATTCTCCGCTGGGGCGTCGGGAAAGTCCGCAGGGTTCAGCGGGCGCTCGGCGACGGTGACATATCCGGTGGCGTCGACGAATCGGGCGAAGTCGGCATTGGTCACCGGGTGTGCCTGGATCCGGAACCCTTCGACCGCGACCTGTCGGACCGGCGCTTCCTCGGGGTAGTGCCGGTCGGATCCCAGGGCCGCCGCCTGCGCGGGGATCGGTACCAGGTCAGCCGTCACTCAGGGGATCTCCGGTCTGCCGGGAAGACGGTCGCCCACTCGTCGCGCATACTTGCCACCGCCCAGCCCGCCTCCGCAGCCAGATCGAGGGCGCGCTCGGCCCCTGCGGTGTAACCGAATTCGCGGGTCTCGTCGTCGTGCAGAACCAGCATGCTCATCGACGGCCCCGGGGTGGCGTCGGTGAACTGGAGCATCTCGATATCGCCGTTGGAGTTGCCCGCCGCGAAGATCGGCCGCCTACCGGTGCGGTCCCAGATGCGCACCGCCTTGACCGGGCCGTCGTTGAGAAACTCCGGGCGCGCCGTGGTCAGAAGGTGGCCGTCGGAGAAGTCCAGCCCGACCGAACTGCCGATCACCCGTTCCGGCGGTATGCCGTACATCCGGGCTGTCACCGGCCGCATGAAGTCTCGGCCACCGCCGGAGGCGATATAGGTGGTGAACCCGTGTGCCTCCAGGTAGCGCAGCAACTCCACCATCGGTGCGTAGCCGCACGCGGTGTAAGCGCGGTCCAGGCTCGGATGCCGGGCATCGTCGAAGAATGACTTCACCTGCTCTGCGTGCTGCTCGACCGTCAGACCCTGATAGGCCGACAGGATGCTACCCATGAGGACCTTCAGCATGGAGTCGTCGCCGTCGTAGTGCTTGGTGACCGCGTCGGCGAACCACGCCAGGTCACCGGACGCAGCGGCACTGTAGGGCTGCTTGCCCCCCAGCGACGGGTCGGCGGCGGCCTGTTCAGCCAGTCGGCGCACCAGGAAATCCAACTGGACGTAAGCCGGCTTCTCCACCCACAGCGTGCCGTCGTTGTCGAAGACCGCGATCCGGGCTTCGGGCTCAACGTAATCCGCCCCCGGTGTTGACACCCGGGCGACGAAGTCGACGATCGCCGACTTCGTCGGTCCGTGGTGCCAGGAGTTCAGATCCGCCAACCTCAGCCGCCCGCCGATTCCATGGCCTTCTTCATCTTCTCCACCGCCGCGGTGATGGTGAACGACGCCGGCTCGGCTCGCGGCGGGAACTCCTTGAAGGTGTCCAGGAAACGCAGCACCAACGCGTTGCCGTAGAGAATGATGAAGACCCGCTCCAGGACCCAGTCCCAATAGGTGTTCGACGTGATGTCGGCACGTTCGAAGGGATCGGTGCGCAGGTTGAACAGCTTGGGTGTCCGCAGTTCGGTGAACGGCTCGAACCAGATCTGCAGCGTGCCCTGGCAGCGCTGCTCGAGGAACACCAGCTTCCAGTTCTCGTACCTGATCCCGAGGACGTCGCAGTCGTCGGAGAAGTAGATCAGGCCACGGCGCGGACTCTCGTCCTCGACGCCGGTCAGATACGGCAGCAGGTTGTAGCCGTCAATGTGCACGTGATAGGTCTTCGAGTCGATCGTATGACCCTGCTTGAGCTTGTCGATGATGGTCGGCTCACCGGCGGCGGCCAGGAACGTCGGCAGCCAATCATGGTGCTGGACAATTTCGTTCGACACCACCCCGGCCGGGATGCGTCCGGGCCAGCGGATCATCTCCGGAATCCGGAAGGCGCCCTCCCAGCCGGTGTTCTTCTCGCTGCGGAACGGCGTGGTGGCGCCGTCCGGCCAACTGTTGGCATGCGGGCCGTTGTCGGTGGAGTACATCACGATGGTGTCCTCGGCGAGGCCGAGTTCGTCGAGGCAGTCGAGCAGCTGCCCGACATGACGGTCGTGGTCGATCATCGTGTCGTGGTACTCGGACTGCCAGCGACCTGCCTGACCGACGCTCTCCGGCTTGGTGTGGGTGCGGAAGTGCATGTGCGTCATGTTCATCCACACGAAGAACGGCGTCTCCGAATCGGCCTGGCGCTTGATGAAGTCGATGCACGCGCCGGTGGTCTCGTCATCGATGGTCTCCATCCGCTTGCGGGTCAGCGGTCCGGTGTCCTCGATGCGCTGCTTGCCTGCCGGTCCGAACCGCTCGTCGACCTCGTCGGAGACCTCCTCGGTCGCCCAGGAGTGGATGACCCCGCGCGGCATCAGCTGCCTTCGCAGCAGCGGCGCCTCCTCCTCGGTCGGGTAGTCCGGATTCTCCGGTTCCTCCTCGGCGTTGAGGTGATAGAGGTTGCCGAAGAACTCGTCGAAGCCGTGCGCGGTGGGCAGGTGCTTGTTCAGGTCCCCCAGGTGGTTCTTGCCGAACTGTCCGGTGGCATAACCCAGCGGTTTGAGCAGTTCGGCGATAGTCGGGTCCTCCGCGGACAGGCCCATGTCGACGCCGGGCATGCCGACCTTGCTCAATCCGGTGCGGTACACGCTTTGTCCGGTGATGAACGATGACCGGCCCGCGGTGCAACTCTGCTCACCGTAGGAGTCGGTGAACCGCATACCCTCTTTGGCAACGCGGTCGATATTGGGGGTGCGGTAGCCCATCAGACCGTCGCTGTAGCAACTCAGGTTGGTGATGCCGATGTCATCGCCCCAGATCACCAGGATATTCGGCTTACCTTCGGGCATTGACGATCCCTCACTTTCGGCTGATGGTGTCGAACGTAGCCCCTACGCTAATCGCATCCTTCGGGACGTGTTGGGCAAAATGGGCGCTCTCGCGGGTACCGTCGCCCACGACGAAAGCTGGTAATCGATGGCGGACATGGCAACCACCGACGGATCCGTCCTCCCGTTCCCGACGGCACCGTCGGCCAGCACCGCCGGCTACACCCTCGCCGAGTCGAGTCACCAGCGCCGCGTCGAGCCGCGGCACCTGCCCGGCGACCCGCCGAACATCCTGATCGTGCTGCTCGACGACGTCGGGTTCGGCCTGTCCGATGTGGTCGGCGGGGAGGTGCGAACTCCGGCTTTCCGGCGGGTGGCCGAGAGCGGCGTCTGCTATAACACCTTCCACACCACCTCAATCTGCTCCCCGACCCGGGCGGCACTGCTGACCGGGCGCAACCATCACCGGGTGCATTCGGGCACGATCTCCGAGCGGGCGGTGGACTGGGACGGCTACACCGGGGTGATCGGCAAGGACACCGCCACCGTCGCAGAGGTGCTGGGCCATTACGGCTACTGCACCGCCGCCTTCGGTAAGTGGCACAACTCCCCGGCCACCCAGACCACTGCGATGGGGCCCTTCGACCGCTGGCCCACCGGCCACGGCTTCGACTATTTCTACGGGTTCATCGCCGGTGAGACCTCACAGTGGGAGCCGCGGCTGTACCGGAACCTCAATCCGGTCGAGCCGCCGGAGCGCGAGGGTTACCACCTCTCCGAAGACCTCGCCGACGATGCGATCTCTTGGCTGCGCCAGCACCGGGCCTACGCCCCCGACCGCCCGTTCTTCATGTACTGGGCACCCGGCGCCGCGCATGGCCCCCACCACGTCGCCAAGGAATGGGCCGACAAGTACCAGGGCGCCTTCGACGACGGCTGGGACGCCTATCGGGAGCGGGTCCTCGCGCGGCAGAAAGCCACCGGCTGGATTCCGGCGGAGGCGGAGTTGACCGCACGGGCCGAAAGCATGCAGGGCTGGGCGGACGTCCCCGAGCAGCAGCGGCCGTTCCAGCGGCGGCTGATGGAGGTCTTCGCGGGCTTCCTCGAGCATGTCGATGTCCAGATCGACCGGATGCTCGACGAACTGGACCGCCAGGGCATCGCCGAGAACACCATGGTCGTCTACATCTTCGGCGACAACGGCTCCAGCGCCGAGGGCCAACGCGGCAGCATCAGTGAACTGCTCGCCCAGAACGGGATTCCGACCACGGTCGACGAACAACTGGCCGCCCTGGACACCCTGGGCGGGCTCGATGCCCTGGGCTCGCCGAAGACCGACAACATGTACCACGCCGGCTGGGCCTGGGCCGGCAATACGCCTTTCCATCACACCAAGCTGGTGGCCAGCCACTTCGGCGGCACCCGCAATCCGATGGCGATCTGCTGGCCGCGCCGCATCACCCCGGACGGGGCGATGCGCGGTCAGTTCCACCATGTCAACGACATCACCCCCACCATCTACGAGATCCTCGGCATTCACCCGCCGGACATCGTTGACGGCCACCAGCAGAAGCCGCTGGACGGAACCAGCCTGGCCTACACCTTCGACCACCCGGGTGAGCCGGGCCGAAAGTCATTGCAGTACTTCGAGAACGCTGCCAGCCGGGGCATCTACAGCGACGGCTGGTATGCCTGCGCCTTCGGCCCGTTCGTCCCCTGGGACACCGCCGGAACCGCCGACCGGATGGCGGCCTGGAATGCCGAGACCGAACCGTGGGAGCTCTACTACCTGCCCGAGGACTTCTCCCAAGCCAACGACCTCGCCGCCGAGCAACCCGAAAGGCTGGACCAACTGAAGGACCTGTTCAGACAGGTGTCACGGGACAACCTGGTCTGGCCGATCGGCGCCGGATTGTGGCTGCGAACCCATCCCGAGGACCGCATCGCCTCGCCGTACACCCGATGGCGGTTCGACACCTCCTGCACCCGGATGCCGGAATTCACCGCGCCGGGACTGGGCCGCCAGGACAGCCGCGTCGGGATCGCACTGAACCTGCCCGACAACGCATCCGGGGTGCTGTACGCCCTCGGCGGGTTCTCCGGCGGCCTGACACTGTTCCTGGACAACGGCTACCTGGTCTACGAATACAACATGTTGATCGTCGACCGCTACCAGGCCCGCAGCGCCTCCCCGATCCCGGCAGGCCCGCACGTCATCACCGTCAGCACACGGTTCGACTCACCGGCGCCGATGAGTCCCGCGATGGTGACCCTGACCGTCGACGGCACCGAGGTGGCTAGCGTCGCGGTGGCACGTACCGTTCCGGCCGCCTTCACCGCCAGCGAGACGTTCGGCGTCGGCGTTGATCTGGGCTCCCCGGTCTCCCCCGACTATTTCGACCGTCGGCCGTTCCGGTTCACCGGGACGATCGATTACGTCGACGTCGAGGTGTTCGCACCGGGCCAGGGCGGCTGACGTGGTGTCGCTGTGGGCCACCCTGGCCCCGTTCATCATCGCCGCGGCCTTGATGCCGATCGAACTGGTGATCACCCTTGCCCTGCTGGGCACACCCGGACGTGTGAGAACCGCGACGGCCGCCGTCGCCGGCACTGTGACGGTGCGACTGCTCCAGGGTCTGGTGTTCGGCGCGATCTTGCACTGGGGCCGGCGAGACGACACCCCCGGTGGCCACGGCTGGCTGGTGTCCTCGGTCATTCTCGTAGTGGCGGTGGTCCTGCTCGTCACCGCCGTCCGGGAACTCCTCGGCGGCGGCGACCCCGACGATCCGCCGCCCAAATGGATGGCCGCCCTGTCGTCGATGAAACCCGGTAAGGCGTTCCTCCTCGGTGGCGCCACCGTCCTCATCTCGGTCAAGATGTGGGTCTTCACCTTCGCCGCCATCAGCGCGATCGGCGACTCCGGCATGGAGCGCAGCGCCAACTTCGCCAACTACACCGCATTCGTCTTGCTCGGCGTCAGCACCCATCTGGCGATCATCGCCGCGGCAGCGTTCTTCCCGAAGCGGTCAGCGGCGTTCCTGGATGGCAGTCTGCGGTGGCTGCAGGATCACAACCGGGTCATCATGATCAGTCTCGGCCTGGTGTTCGGTGGGTGGTTCCTCTACAAGGGCCTGCACGGTTTCGGCATCGTCTAAGGAGCTCCGCACGTGGCATTGACCGAATATCAGCCCGGCACAGCGTTTCCCGGTGTCATCGCCCGCACCGCCGATGAGTCGACCCCGGCGTGGCCGGCCCCGAAACGGCCCGCCGAAGGCGCCCCCAACGTGGTCTTCATCGTCCTGGACGACACCGGGTACGGGCACCTCGGTTGCTACGGCAGCCCGATCTCCACACCGAACATCGATGCCCTGGCCGGCGATGGCCTCACGTACGCCAACATGAACACCACGGCGCTGTGCTCGCCGTCGCGGTCCTGCATCCTCACCGGGCGCAACCATCACTCCAATCACCTGGCGTGTCTGACCAATGGGTCGACGGGCTACCCGGGCTCCGACGGGTACATCCCGTTCGAGAACGGATTTCTCTCCGAAATCCTGCGGGCACAGGGTTACAACACCTACTGCGTCGGCAAGTGGCACCTGGCGCCGGAGGAGACGATGACCGCGGCCGGGCCTTACGACCGCTGGCCGCTGGGGCGGGGGTTCGAGCGCTACTACGGCTTCCTGGGTGGTGACACCCACCAGTACTACCCCGAGTTGGTGCGCGACAACTCCCAGACCGAACCGAAGACCACCCCCGAACAGGGCTACCACCTGACCGCCGACCTGGTGGAGAAGGCCACCGCCATGATCGCCGACGCCAAACAGGTCGCCCCGGATAAGCCGTTCTTCCTCTACTTCGCGCCAGGTGCGATGCATTCGCCCCACCACGTGCCCAAGCAGTGGGCCGACCGCTATGCCGGTGCGTTCGACACCGGCTGGGAGGCCTACCGCCGTGAGGTGTTCGACCGGCAGAAGCAACTCGGCCTGTTTCCCGCGACGGCCGAACTCTCCGCACCCGATCCCGATGTCGCAGAGTGGGAATCATTGTCAGCCGACGAGCGCCGCCTCTACGCCCGGATGATGGAGGTGTTCGCCGGCTTCCTCGAGCACACCGACCACTACATCGGCAAACTCATCGGATTCCTCAAAGAGATCGGCGAGTACGACAACACGGTCATCATGCTGGTCTCCGACAACGGATCCAGCGCCGAGGGCGGGCCCACCGGTTCGGTCAACGAGCTGCGGTTCTTCAACAACGTCGCCGACACCGTCGAAGAAGGCCTGGCCCGCATCGACGAGATCGGCGGCCCGACGGTGTTCAACCACTTCCCCTGGGGCTGGACGCACGCCGGCAACACACCGTTCCGGCGCTGGAAGCGGGAGACCTACCGCGGTGGATCAACCGACCCGTTCATCGTCACCTGGCCCCGCGGTATCACCGCCCACGGCGAACTGCGTTCGCACTACGCCCATCTCATCGACATGGTGCCAACGGTGCTCGAGGCACTGCACCTCGATCCCCCGCCGTCCATCGGCGGCGTAACACAATCGCCCATCGAGGGGGTCAGCTTCGCACACACCTTCGACGACAACGGCGCACCCACCCGCCACCTGACCCAGTACTTCGAGATGCTCGGACACCGCTCGATCTACCACGACGGTTGGCGGGCCGTATGCCCCTGGCCGGGGCCCTCGTTCGCTGAATCCACCCACAGATTCGGCGATCCCATCACCGCCGACATGCTCAGCGAACTCGACGCAGGAGGCTGGGAGCTCTACCACGTCGCCGCTGACGTCGCCGAAACCACTAACCTCGCCGAACAGGAACCTGCACGGCTGATCGCGATGATCACGTTGTGGTACAACGAGGCCGGCAAATACAACGTGCTGCCCATCGACAGTCGCGGCGTGGTCCGCATCGCCGACGAACGACCGCAGATATCCCCCGGCCGCAGCCGCTACGTGCTCTACCCGGGTACCCAGTCGATCTCTGCGGCATCCGCACCGAAGATCCTCAACCGGCCGTACTCGATCAACGCCGAGGTCGACCTGACTGATGAGTCAGCGGGTGTGCTGCTGTCTATGGGGGGCAACGACGGCGGAATCACCCTCTACGTCAAGGACGGACTGCTGTGCTACGCGCACAACTACGTCGCCAAAGAGATCTTCACAGTCCGATCCGATGAACGCGTACCCGCCGGACGACACTTCCTCTCCGTGGAATTCGCCCCCACCGGTCAGCCGGACATCAAGAACGGCAAGGGAACCCCCGGCACCGTGACGCTCTTCGTTGACGGCACCGAGATCGGCCGAGGCGACTTCCCGGTCACCACCCCCATCCGGCTGGCTCAGGGTGGCGCGATGCTCGTCGGCGCCGACACCGGCTCCTCGGTCACCCCCGACTACGACCCGCCATTCCGATTCGACGGCCGCATCCACCGGGTCATCGTCGACGTCAGCGGCGAGCACGTCGAGGACTACGAAGCCCAGATGCGGATCGCCCTGGCCAAGCAGTGACACGCCACGACGGATCGCACTGAGAAGTCAGTGATCGGCGCCGAACTGACCGGACAGCCGGTCATGACGCTCGGCGGAATCCTGATTCAGTCCAACGATTTCGGCGCATTTGCCCTTCGCCCGGTACTTCGTCGTGACGGCATCGAGAGCGGCGACGGTTGAGGCGTCCCAGATGTGGGCGCCGGCCAGGTCAATGACCACCGTGGAGGGGTCACCGACATAGTCGAACTGATAGACCAGGTCGTTGCTGGAGGCGAAGAACAACTCGCCGCTGACGTGGTAGAAGACCCGGTCGATGGTGCCGTCGCCGTCGCAGTCGGACTCCTCGATTTTCTCGACCGTGACCATGTGCGAGACCCGGCGGGCGAAGAGCACCATCGCAGTCAGGGAACCGACGATCACCCCGGCGGCCAGGTTGTGGCTGACGACGGTCACCACGACGGTCGCCGCCATCACCGTGGTCTCGCTGCGCGGCATCCGCCGCAGGGTGGTCGGGGCGATGCTGTGCCAGTCCATGGTGGCGAACGACACCATGATCATCACCGCCACCAGGGCGGCCATCGGAATCAGTCCGACGATGTCCCCGAGTCCGACCACCAGGACAAGCAGGAACACTCCCGCCAGGAAGGTCGAGATGCGGGTACGCGCGCCGGAGACCTTGACGTTGATCATGGTCTGGCCGATCATCGCGCATCCACCCATGCCGCCGAAGAACCCGGTCACCACGTTCGCCACCCCCTGGCCCCAGCCCTCCCGGGTCTTGTCGGAGTGGGTATCGGTGATGTCATCGACGAGTTTGGCGGTCATCAGCGATTCGAGCAGACCCACCAGGGCCATTGCCAACGCATACGGGGCGATGATCGACAACGTCCCGAAGGTCAGCGGAACGTGCGGGAAGAACAAGGTCGGCAGGCTCGAGGGCAACTCGCCCTGGTCTGCGACCCTGGGCACATCCACACCGCAGACCACCGCGACGGCCGTCAGGACCAGGATGGCGACCAGCGGAGCCGGCACCGCGGTGGTGAGCTTGGGCAACAGCACCATGATCAGCAGGCCGACCCCGACGAACGGGTAGACCAGCCCGGGAACACCCAGCAGGTGCGGCAACTGGGACATGAAGATCAGTACCGCCAGGGCGTTGACGAAGCCCACCATCACGCTGCGCGGGATGAACCGCATCAGCCGCGCGACGCCGAACACGCTCAACGCAATCTGCAGCACCCCGGCCAGGATCACCGTCGCGATGAAGTAGTCCACCCCGTGCTGGCGCACCAGTGGGGCAATCACCAGTGCGACCGCTCCGGTCGCGGCCGAAATCATGGCCGGGCGCCCACCGACGAAGGCGATCGTCACCGCCATCGTGAACGAGGCGAACAGACCTACCCGCGGATCCACACCGGCGATGATCGAGAACGAAATCGCCTCGGGGATAAGGGCCAGCGCGACAACCAGCCCGGCCAGCACTTCGGTTCGAAGGCGCCGCGGCGACCGCAGCGCCGCCCACACCGAGGTGCTGGGGTCACCGGCCTCCCGAATGGCGGGGCCGACAGAATCAGCACCTGTAGTCACAACACTCCGTTCAGGTGGCAGCACTACGGCGCCTGATGTGGATCTCCGGCGGAATCAGATGAGGCATACGCCCACCGCATGCCATCGACATGGGGATGAGGGGCGCGGGCGATGCCGGATAAACCCTACCCTCGCTGGCGAGCGACAGTGGCGGCACGCAGGCGTGCCGCATGTGTTTCAGACCCTCAGGGTTGGCGTCAATGCCGCCCCGAGGATGTGGGCGTCACGGGTGGCTATGGTGAGGCCGCGGCGAGCCGCCTGGGCGACGATCATCCGGTCGAACGGATCCCGATGGACCCACGGCAGCCGGTCGGCCATGATCGCGTCGGGCGCTTCAATGGCCAGTTCCGTCAGCGCCATCGCAGCCATGATCTCCGGCCACGCCGAGAGAAGAGGCTCTCCATCGAGGCGGCCCAACCGGCTCTTGATGGCGATTTCCCACGCGGAGACCGCTGAGACGACCACCTCCCGGGACGGATCCGCGATCTCCCCCCGCGCGACGTCGGACACGCGATCGGGTGCGCTCACCAGCCAGAGCAATGAATGGGTGTCGAGAAGGATCGGTGTGCGCCGGACCCCAAGCTCCGCGGGCACCTTCACTGGCCTTCCCATACGGCGATTTCCGACTCGGGCAGCGGCTCATCGAAATCGTCGCCGACAACCAGTGTCGGAAGTTGCCCGAAGGTGCGCGGACGCGGGCGAACTGGCGAAAGGACGGCGACGGGACGGCCGTGAGAGGTGATAGTCACCGCCGACCCGGTCCGCTGCACCTCAGCAAGAAGGGCATTGAGTTGGGCTTTGGCCTCAGTGCTTGAGACGGTCCTCATCGGTTCAGCCTACTGGATGGCCTAGTCTAACTAGTTCTTATGGTTCGCATTGCTGAAGCAGGTCTGCCGCGCAATGAAATGCGTGCCCGGGTCCTGCTCACCGATGCCGCCACAACGACAGACTTGTCACAGCCGCTACCTATCCTGTTGTCTGCCAGGGTTGTCACGACGACTGAAGCCGTCCGGTCAGGAAGATCAAGGGAAGGCGGCGCGCACTATGCGCTGCGCCTCACATTCCCGGCGTGTCGGATCCTCCGACACCGGAAACGCCAGCGCGACAGTGAAAAATTGAGTCTGTATACCGATCCAGGAAAGGGTCCCGTTCACCGTGAGCTATACCGCCGCTGACATCACCGAACTCGATGACGTCCAGCACACGCGGCTGCGGCCGGCCGTCAACCTCGGTCAGGAGGTGCTGCTCACCGCGCTGCGCGAACTGGTCGACAACGCCGTCGAGGAGGTCGCCGTCCCCAGCAACGGCGGCTCGACGGTGACCATCACGCTGCACGGCGACACGTCGGTGACGGTGAGCGACGACGGTCGCGGCCTGCCGGTGGACACCGACCCGGTCACCAAGAAGAACGGCATCGTCAAGACACTCGGCACCGCGCGGGCCGGCGGGAAGTTCTCGGCGCACACCGATGCCGCCAGCACCGGGGCGGGGCTCAACGGAATCGGCGCCGCCGCCGCGGTGTTCATCTCCGCGCGCACCGACGTCACCGTGATGCGCGACGGCAAGACCTACACACAAAGCTTCGGCAAGGGCTACCCGGGCACCTTCAGCGGCCGCGACTTCGACGCGTGCGCGGACTTCGACCGCGATGACACCCGCAAGCTGCGCGGGGTGGCCAACCGCAAGCCCGACGTCCACGGCACCTCGGTGCGGATCCTGTTCGACCCGACGGTGGCGCCGGACTGCTCGATCGACATCGCCGAGGTGCTGTTGCGGGCGCACGCCGCGGCCAGGATGTGCCCGGGTGTGCATCTGCGGGTGATCGACGAGGGTTGGCCGCTGGGCGAGGTGCCGGAGATGCTGACAAGGGCGTTCGACGGGCCGTGGGGAACCGACGCGCTGCTGGGCCTGATGTGCGCCGCGGGCGGCACTCCCGAGCCGGAGGTCAGCCTGGTGGTGGAGGGTTCAGGTTCCTACACCACCGGCCGGGGTCCGACCCCGATGCGGTGGTCGGTGGCGGCCGGTCCCGCCGAGCCGGCCACCGTGGCCGGTTTCTGCAACACGGTGCGCACCGCCAATGGCGGGTCGCATCTGTCCGCGGCGGTGAAGGGACTCTCCGAGGCGCTGGCCGAACGGGCCGGCCGGATGCGCGATCTCGGACTGGCCAAAGGTGAAGCCGGGCCCGAACCGCAGGACTTCGCGGCGGTCACCGCCCTAGCGGTCGACACCCGCGCACCGGACGTGTCGTGGGACTCCCAGGCCAAAACATCGGTGTCATCGCGGTCGCTGAACCTGGCGATGACCCCGGAGGTGGCCCGGGCAGTCACCGTGTGGGCGGCCAACCCCGCCAACAACCCGGCGATCAGCACGTGGGCGAAGCTGGCACTGGAGTCGGCGCGGGCTCGCCGCAGCGCCGAGGGCGCCAAGGAACGCTCCCGGGCGGCGTCCAAAGCCAAAGGCCTGGGTACCAACCTGTCCCTGCCGCCCAAGCTGCTGCCCAGCCGCGAGAGCGGCCGCGGCAGTGGCGCGGAGCTGTTCATCTGCGAGGGCGACTCGGCCCTGGGCACCGTCAAGGCGGCACGCGATGCCACCTTCCAGGCTGCGTTCCCACTGAAAGGCAAGCCGCCCAACACATTCGGCTGGACCGCGACGAAGGCCCGCAGCAAGGAGGAGTTCGACGCGATCGAACGGATCCTGGGCTGCGGGGTGCGCGAACACTGTGACCCGGAGAAGTGCCGCTACGACCGGATCCTGTTCGCCTCCGACGCCGATCCCGACGGGGCCAACATCAACTCCAGCCTGATCTCGATGTTCCTGGACTTCTACCGGCCCCTCGTCGAGGCGGACATGGTCTACGTGACGCTGCCGCCGCTGTTCGTGGTCTATGACCCCGACACCCGGATCTACTGCCAGGACGAGGGCGAACGGGACGCGGCGGTGGCGAAGCTGCGGGCCAAGTCGAAGAAAAAGGTTGAGGTACAGCGCAACAAGGGTCTCGGTGAGATGAATGCCGATGACTTCTGGAACACCGTCCTCGACCCTGCCCAGCGCACCGTCTACCGGATCAGCCCCGACGACAAAGCCGAGCACCTGCACCACACGCTATTCGGCGGGCCCCCGGAGGGCCGCCGCGACTGGATGGCCGCGGCCGCTGCCCGCATCGACACCGCCACCCTGGACCTGGACTAGGAGCGCTAGATCGTGACCGTCATCGAACAGAACCCAGACCTGGTCCTCGACGTCTCCGCCGACGAGTACTGGAACCGCTATCAGCTGATTTTCGCGCTGTATTCGGTCTCCGACCGCGCGATACCGAGCGCCTACGACGGGCTCAAGCCCGGACAGCGCCGTCTGCTCTACCAGATGTATTCGTCGAACCTGTTGCCCGGCAACAAACCCCAGAAGTCCTCAAAGGTCTGCTCGGCGGTGACGGGCAACCTGCACCCGCACGGCGGGGCCGCCATGTATGGCGCCGCGGCGCTGCTGGCCGCCGACTTCCAGCGGGTGAAGATCATCGACGGCCAGGGCGCGTTCCCCCGCATCCAGGGCGACATCCCGGCGGCGGACCGCTACACCGAGATGCGGCTGTCCCCCGCCGGCGCGGCGCTGACCGCCGAGTTGGCTGACCACGCGGTGCCGATGACGGAGACCTTTGACGGCGAGTGGACCGAGCCCACCGTGCTGCCGGCCCGCTTTCCGGTGCTGATCGTCAACGGCGCCGTCGGGATCGCCGAGGGATGGGCCACCAAAGTCCCCGCCCACAACCCGCGCGAAGTGATGGCCGCCTGCCGGGCTCTGCTGGCCAAACCGACACTGTCCGACGACGCGTTGATGGAGTTGCTGCCCGGACCCGACTGGGGCTGCGGCGGATCGGTGGTCGGATCCGACGGGCTGCGCGACTACGTCACCACCGGAAAGGGATCGTTCACCGTGCGCGGCAAGGTGACGGTGGATGGACGCAACGTCGTCATCACCGAACTGCCTCCGGGAGTGGCCAGTTCCACCGTTCAGGAACGCATCCGCTCGCTGATCGACGGCGGCGATCTTCCCGGGGTCGCCGACATGTCCGACCTCACCGACCGGCGTAACGGGCTGCGCATCGTGGTCACGCCCAAGCGCGGCCACGACCCCCAGCAGCTGGTCACCTCACTGCTCGCGCTCACCCCGTTGGAGGGCACCTTCGCCGCCAGCGTGGTGGCCCTCGACGCCGACCGCATCCCGCGGTGGTGGTCGGTGCGGGAACTGATCACCACGTTTTTGGCCCTGCGCGACTCGGTGGTGGTTCGCCGCAGTGAGCACCGGCTGGAAAAAGTCACCGCGCGTAGGCATCTGGTGTCGGGTCTGCTGCTGGTGCATATCGACATCGACGCCGCCGTCGCGGTGATCCGCGGTTCGGACACCGTCGACGAGGCCCGCGCAGGACTGTGTGAACGCTTCACGATCGACGAGGTGCAGGCCGACTATGTGCTGGCCATGCAGCTTCGCCGGCTGACCAAGCTCGACGTCCTGGAGCTGCGCGCCGAGGCCGACAAGCTCGACGCCGAGCACGCCCAGCTAACCGAGTTGCTCGAGTCACCCAAAGCCCGCAAAAAACTCATCGACGCCGAACTGAAGCAGACCGCGAAGCTGTTCGACGGCGCGGAGTTCGACCGGCGTACCGCCCTGGACTTCGACGCCACCCCGGTCAGCGGCGCGGGCGGTGACGACGGTGCCCGGGAACGCAAACCGAATCCGGCCTGGCGCCTGGACCACCAGGGAATCCTGTCGGACAGCCACGGCGACCTGCTCACCGGCGGACTGGGCTGGGCGGTGTGGACCGACGGCCGGATCAAGTTCACCACCGGCGCGGGCCTGCCGAGCAAGGTGCGCGACGTCGCGGTGGCCCCCGACATCACCGGGCTGCTCGCCTCGGGGGTGCTGCCCGAGGGTTCGCACCTGGCCTTGGTCACCCGCCGCGGCAAGGTGCTGCGCATCGACCCGTCGATGGTCAACCCGCAGGGAGCGGCCGGCAACGGTGTGGCCGGGGTGCGGCTGGCGGCCGACGGTGACGAGGTGATCGCTGCACTGCCGCTCACCGGCGAGGGCACCGAGGCGATCCTGTCGACGTCGGCGAAAGGCTGGAAAGTGACCGCCTGCAGCGACATTCCGGTCAAGGGACGCGGCGGCGCCGGGGTCGGGTTTCACCCGTTCGTCGCCGGCGAGGACATGCTGCTGTCGGCGACGCTCTCCCCCACCGGCTTCATCCGCAACGGCCGGAAGGTGCGGGCAGAGAACCGCGCGAAGTCGACGTCGAAAGGAACCCCGGACGGGGTGGTCCCGACGATCGTCCAGTAGTTGACAGGGGCGGCCTTGTGCTAACGCGGCCACCTCGCCGCGACCTGACCACGTTGGCTCAGGTCGCCCATGGCAGCGGCCTCACAGTGTGAAACGTGGTGCGTCCACCGGGAACCGCCGGCCCTCGAACACAGTGCCCAGGATTGCGATGTCAGAGAGGTGTGCCGGATCCACCACGTAGGGGTCTTCGGCCAGCACGGTGAAGTTGGCGGCCTTGCCTGCGGTGATGCTGCCCAGTTCGTCCTCCATCCGCCAGGAGTAGGCGGCCTCGATCGTCACCGCGCGTAACGCGTCGTGGACGCTGATGCACTGCTCAGGTCCGGCGACTCGGCCGCTGGGGGTCCGGCGATTGACGGCGAAGGAAGCCAGCGCCAAGGGCGCGGCCGGCCCCATCGGCAGGTCGGAGTGCAGCGACAACGGAATGCCGCGACTCAACACCGAGGCCGCCCGAACCATGGAGTCGGCACGCTGCGGACCCAGCCCGTGCGCGGCGTACTGATCGGCGAAGCCCACCGGGTAGTAGGGGTTGGCCGAGACCAAACAACCCAGTCGGGCGATCCGGTCGATCTGTTCTTCGGTGGAGTTGGCGAAGTGCACGATCACCGTTCGGTGATCGGTGCGCGGATGGGCCGCCATGCATTCGTCGATGGTGTCCAACACCAGATCCAGCCCGGCATCGCCATTGACATGAATATGCAACTGCCAGTCGGCATCCCAATACGCGCGGGCGAACGCCCGGAAGGCATCGGGCTGCATCATCCATTCGCCGTGGTGACACAGATCCGGATGTCCGTCATCGCCGAGGTAGGGATCGCGCATCTGCATGAGCTGGCTGATGATCGCCCCATCGGCGAACAGTTTGACCTGCTTGGGCAGCAGCCGCACCTTTCCCGAACAAGCCCTGGCCACCTGGGCCTGCGCATCGGCGACGGCGTCGTCAGGATCCATGCCCGCATCGGCTTGGCTGCGGGCATCGACGAGAAATGTTGACAAGAAGGGTGTTTCGCTCTCGCCGAGGATCTGTTGATACAGGTCCCAGGGCTCGACCGACCACATGATCCCCGGTTCATTGATCGCGGTGACGCCGTTGGCGTGCAGGTAGCTCACCATCTGGTGCAGGCCGCCTGCGACCCGCTTCGGTGACATCAGCACTGGGGCCAGCGCGGCCAACAGCAGGTTTGTGCCCGACTCCCACCAGTGCCCGGCGTCGAAGTCCACCATCTCCGAAGCCGCCCCGTGGCCGGCCATCTGCTCGGCGGTCAATCCCAGCCGGTCGATCGCAGCGGTGTTGAGGAAGAACTCGTGACACGAACGCTGCCAGATGACCAACGGTCGAGTGGCACTCACCGCATCCAAGGCGACTCGGTCCAGGTGGCCGTGCCATAACTGGTGGTACCCCCAGGAGATCAGCCACTCGTCAGGATCGGTGAGCGCCTGCTCGGCGGCTGCCAGTCGCTGCCGGTATTCACCCGGCGAGCGCGCAGCCGGAAACGTCTTGTCCGGGAGCACCCAGTCCTCGACCGCGATGACGGCGGTCACCAGGGTGGTCGAACCGAGCAGAGGATGCAGGTGCTGGTCGATCAGTCCGGGACAGAGCACCGCGTCGGCGAAGGAGTCGTCGACGTCGCCGACGTCGCGCAGGTCCTCGATCGTGCCGACCCCGGTGATCCGACCGCCGCAGACCGCGACCGCGGTCGCCTCCGGAATCTCGGGGTCCATCGTGATGATCCGGCGCGCGGGGAAAACTGTGGTCAGTTTGTTCGACACGGCCCTGATCCTGCCCGCCCGGATGGTCTGCGACGGATGTTCGGGTGATAACGCGCGCTGGCGGGTCCCATTGGGGCGGCGACCCACTCCTTGACCGGGTGCCGGTCAGATACCGTCGAAGGAATGGTGGACCCTGCCGCAGCAAACCGGCCTGGCGAGGATCGCAGCGGCAAAGGCCTCGGCGGGCTGGGATGAGAAGCGCATCACCGCAACCACCGACGAGGCCCGGCACGGCCGACGCGTCAAGAGCAACGGTTGAGGCGGCCCCAGCCGCCCCGCCGAGGCCATGACGCTGCCCAGGCGAATGTTGTAGTTGCACTTCTACGACGAACAGTCCACCGCCACGGCCAGTGCTGCACAGACCTGTCGCATCCGCTCGTCTGCCAACCGTCCAACCCTCTCGACGAGAACGGCAACCGACACGCTCTCCAACGAATCCAGATTGACGGCGCACCGCCGGGGAATCGGATCCTCACCTGGCTCCAGGACGACCTCGCTGGCGAGTCCGCGGACCGTGGTGGTACACGGGGCGACGACGGCCCGACGGAGTCGCGGGATCGCTGGATCACGCGACAGCACGACAACCGGCCGGCGACCGATCTCCGACAATTCACACCACCACACCTCGCCTCGATTCGGAAGCGGCGTCACGATGCGCTTGCCGCCCTCCGCCACGAGTCGAGATCACCCCACTCGTCGGGCTGATCAGCCGGCTTTTCGTCATAGGCGGCGTAGCTGGCGTCGATCTCGTATGCCCGATTCCGCGCCAGGAGAGCTCGGAGCGCATCGTCGACCAGTGCGGCATCGGTCGGCCCGGAGTGAAGACTGCGAGCCGCTTCCAGCAGGGATGCGTCCACTGTCGTGCTCAACCGTATGCGGGCCATGCCATAAGTATGCCACCGCTCTACTGACCGTGCGCCGCCCACAGCAGGGCCGCCGCCGCCACCACTTCCACCACGAAGTAGAACCAGTTCGGGTAGAACGCCCTGGGCCGATCCACAACGCCGGACACCAGCCGCCCGAATGCCATGCCACCGAGTGCGGCGGCCACCGTGATCAGGATCCCGTCGCGCATAGTCGCGTCACTGGCCGCCAGTGCCAGCATCCCGGCGATCGCCAGGCCGAATCCGCCGTAGACGGCGCGCACTTCGGCACGAGACTCAGGGATCGGCAGGGTGATGCCGAACGGGCGGATCAACGCGGCCGGGCGGGCCAACGCGAAGATGCCCATCCCGAGGAAGAACACGCCGGTCAGGATGATCACGACGTTCGTCTCCGTGGCACTCAAAGCCACCCCCGCAGAAAGCCCGCGAGCAGAACGACGAAGCCGCCGATCTCGGCGACGATGAGCGCCACCATCGCGACGTGGATGCTGCGCCCCGGTTGGCTCAGTTGGTTGGTCGTATCGCGTTTGGCACCGTGCAGGATGTAGCTCCCGATGGCGCCGACGAAGAAGGTGATGATCGTCGCCGCGGCGGCCACGTTGACCCACGCCGGCCACGCGCTGAGTTCGACGAACACCGCCACCAGCAGCGTGGCGAACGAGTACAGCAGTGCCGAGCGGTGCGCGATGTCGACGTACGGGTGCGCGAGGTGATCCGGACTGGTCGCCATCTGCCGGTACTTCCAGATCCCGAGCACCAAGGCCAGCAGAAAGATGAGGCCCGCAGCGAGCAGCGTGGCCATGGTCGGGTTGCTGAGAGTCGGGTTGTTGAGAGTCATGTCACTCCTTGAGTGGGGAATGTTTGATGCGCCAGGCGATTTGGCCCCAGCGACTAAGGTCCGCGGTGACCGAGGTCGGGTACGCGCGCGCCTCGGCGCGGACCTTCTCGGCGAAATACCGTGCGAAATCGTCGCGCGGATGCGATGACAGAACTTCCTCGACGGTGCGGGGATGGATATCTTCCAACCGCATTCCGATAACGTCAGCGCCCGCACCAAAGTGCAGTAGTGCCACCTCGGGTCGCTCCTTTCCGGCGCGGCCGACGTCCATGTGCATCCGGATTGCCTGTGCGACAACCGAGGCGCGATCCCCGGGCCAGCCGTGATCGATGAGCCATTCCTGCGCTGCTGCGGCGCCACGTTGCTCGAAGGGTCCCTCGCCGCCGAGGAAGTCGGTGAGTCCCAGATCGTGCAGCATGGCCGAGACGAAAAGCAGTTCGGCATCCCAGTCGAGACCGTCCCTGGTTCCCAGGGCTGCCCCGAAAAGGTACGTCCGGTAGCAGTGCGCGGCGAGGACGCCCGGCGCTTGAGCGCGCAGGAGAGTTGCAGCCTCGAGGGCCGTGGTGGTGTCCGGATATCCGATGTCCCTGAGTGCCAACGGGTCTGGTCGGCCCCGGCCCATCTTGCGGGCCGCACGTCGCAGACTCTGCTCGGTTTGGGCCCGTCCGAGCCTGCCGATGACGGAGAGCGTCGACTCATCGGTCGTCATCGCGCCACCTCGACGGTTACCTCGATCTCCAACGCGATATTGGCCGGCAGGGAGGACACGCCGACGGCGAGCCTCGCGTGCCGTCCGGCGTCGCCGAACACGTTCACGAACACCTCTGACGCGCCGTCGATCACCTGGGTATGGCCGATGAAGTCCGGAGCGGCGTTGACGACCCCGCGCACCAGGACGATTCGCTTGACCGCGTCGACGGTTCCGAGTTCGGAACGGATGGTGGCCAACGCGGTGATGGCGGCGAGCCGCGCGGCCTCGCGCCCGGCGTCGACGTCGAGGTCGGCACCCAACTTGCCGAACACGATCGTCTGCGGCGGACTGAAGGGAATGTGGCCGCCGAGGATCAGCAGATCACCGGTGCGCACGGCGTTGATGTATTCACCGGCCGGGGGGAACGGTTCGGGCAGCTCGATGCCGAGTTCGGCGAGGCGCGCCTCAGCCGCCACGGCCGGCCTCAGAACCCGTGCGCATTTGTTGCAATCGTTTCAACATGTGGCCATCGTAAAGCGCCCGTCGGCCTATTGCAACCATTTCAATAAGCGGCCTTTCCGCAGTACCATCACGTGTGTGGACGCCGTCGCACAACGCCGTATGGACCCGCGCAAACAGCGCACCATGGACGCCCTGCTGTCCGCCGGGCAGCGGATGTTCGCCGAGCGTCCGGTGGAGGACGTCACCGTCGAGGAGATCGGCCAGGACGCCGGCGTCGCCGTCGGTTCCATCTACAACAACTTCGGCAGCAAGGAGGGGCTCTACGCCGCGGTGGTCGCGCGCGCACTTGATGTCGATCGCGACTACATGGACCGCGCGTACACCCCCGAGCGCAGCCCCATCGAGCAACTACTGGCCGCTTCCGAGCAGTACCTGCGTTTCGCTCTGGACCATCCGCAGTTCTTCCGAATGCTGGCCTTCCCCACCAAACCCGGTCCCTACCCCGCCGCCGCCGAAACCACCGCCCTGCTTGCCCTGCGGGTCGATGAACAGAACGCCCGGATGGTCGACGCCATCGAACGCGGCATCGCCGACGGCAGCATCCGGCCTCTGGATCCACAAGCGACCGCGACCATCCTGTGGGCAAGCTGGAACGGCATCATCAGCCTTGCCTGGCGCCACGACGATCTGCAGCAGAGCCCGGAGGAGTTGGCTGCACTCATCGAGCGCGCGGCCGATCTGATCAGCCATGGGTTGCGACTGGAATATCACTCGTGAAGAAAGTCGGCGAGCCAGCGCCGAATCTCCCCGAGGCAGCGGTCCTCCCGCCGGCTGAGATCCGGTCGCGCAGCCGCTTGGTCACTTTGATGGTGGTCAGATCGCGACGTTCGCCGCCGTGTGCTCCTCGGCGATCCACCGTTGGGGAACCGTACGCGTACGGTCTACATCTCTATGGGTAGTCAAATCTATGACTAGAGGG
Source organism: uncultured Actinomycetota bacterium (assembly GCA_963787055.1). Taxonomy (GTDB): domain Bacteria; phylum Actinomycetota; class Actinomycetes; order Mycobacteriales; family Mycobacteriaceae; genus Mycobacterium. The sequence goes on along the minus strand of CAWBBP010000010.1, from coordinate 253,590 downwards.
ACTCTGGTGACAGATAGCGGCCTGAAGCTCGTGGCACGCGGGGTGGTTCTGGGCGCCCTGGTTTCCGCGTCGGTGACGGTGGCGGTGAGTTCGGCCGGGGTTGCCGCCGCTACGTGCGCGCCGGGCCCGGGTATCAACGCTGGCGCGCAATGCGCCCCCGACGAGACCAGCTTCTCGGTCCAGCTTGATGGGAAGTCGTCGGTTTCGGCGCAGGGCCGCCTGGGCGGGCCCGGGGCGAGCACCAGCAAGACCGACGGCACTGCCGGGGGTCTGCCTACCGCCGAACCCCGGCCCGCACCCAGCAGCCTCGGCACCCAATACCCGGCCAACGATCCCGTACTGGTCGCCGAGAGCATGGTGGGCACCGATGTGTTCGGCCCCTATGGCTGCGAAGATTTCGTGGACGCCGCATTCGGCCTCACCACCGAGACCGGCATCGGTCACGATATGGCACTGTCCTTCTACCAATCGCTGGCCGCCCAAGGCCTCGACCATCACGAAACGCCGATCCCGCGTGGCGCACTGGTGTTCTCCGTCGGCCCGTACGGCAACCATGTCGACATCTCTCGGGGCGACGGGACGTTCGTTTCCGGCGGCGTACAAGGGCTCTCGCCGGGCTACGGCGATGGCCACCAGGTGCAGATTCTGCCTACCGCCAACCTCGGCGAGTGGACGATGTACGGATGGGCCAACCCCCCTTGGTAAGGGCCACTGCACGACGATCGGAGCCAACAGGATGAGCGTCCCGCCCTACCCCGAGGCCAACTCCTTCAGCACTCGCGACGGCCAACCCACGGGAGCGCGGGTGCCGATCAAGTACATCTGGCCGAAACGGATCGCCGTCATTCTCGCTGGGCTGGCCTTGGTGGGCGGGATCGGCTTCGGCGTGAAGACCCTCCTGCACGAGGACGACTCAGCGGGCACAAGCCGGGAGACGGTAGAGGCCGCATCTCCGGGGCCCGCGCCGTCCCAGGCCCCGCAATCCCCGGCGCCGGGGGCTTCGCAAGCACCGCCGGCGTCAACCGGGGCGGCGGCGCCGATGACGCTGAGCCAGGCCGTCACCGATTCTGCCGGGGCGTTGAGCAGCGAGCAGACCGCAGAGGTGGAATCCGCCGTCAAGAGCCTGCAGGCGGCACGCGACGTCCGGTTATGGGTTGTCTACGTTGACGCATTCGACCTCCCGCCTGGGGAGTGGGCCCGTAAAACCCTATCCCTCACCAAGATGGGGGAAGGGGACTCGATCCTCGCCGTCGCGACCAAGCAGCGGAAGTACGCCTTCCTGGTCGCACCGGCAGCCGCGAACCGTTCGGAACAGACGATCGATGACATGCGAACCGACAACATCGAACCGAGGCTTCGCGCCGGTGACTTCGCCGGCGCTGCCGTCGCCGCCGCGACGGGACTACAAGCCCTCGGCTGAACTCTCGGATCGACCCCCGAAGGTTGTCGGGAATATTGACGACAAAACAAAGCAGGCCAGGCCTCTCGGCCTGGCCTGCTTCTGGTGGAGCTGCCGGGAATCGAACCCGGGTCCTACGGCATTCCCTCAAGACTTCTCCGTGCGCAGTTCGCTATGCCTCTACTTGGATCTCCTGCTCCCGCGAACAAGTCAGGATGACGATCCCAGTCGCTGTTTGATGTCCCGCTAAATCCCGCGACCGGACTTAACGGTTTGTCCCTCTAGCTGATGCCAGGATCCGGGCCGAGGGCGCTCCCGGTCTGACAGACACGCCAGTCGCTTAGGCAGCGAGGGCGTAGTCGCGCTGATTGGAATCGGCGCTTAATTGGTTGCAATGACGCTTACGGTGGTCTCTTGCCTGCACCGGCACGCTTCCCTTGATTCGATGCGCGAAGTCGAAACCCTTCAGCCCCTCGCATCCCAACCGATGGCTTCGGCTGGATTTCCAATGGTACGTCAGTGCAACGACAAGCAGCCAGCGGATATTTCCCGGGTGGCGTTGTAGCGTTCATGGCGCACCCCCATCACCGTGACGGAGAACGACGATGGCTCACCCGCTGGCTCGATTGATCCTCGCCGGCGTGCTCGGCCTCGGTGTCCTCACGCTCGGCGCGGACGTCGTCCACGCCGACCCACCTCCTGTGGAGCCGGCGCCGCCGAACCAGGATCCGCCGATGCCGCCGGCGCCGTTCCCGGTCGCCGCGTGGTGGTGGCCGTCGATCTTCCCGAAGTGCTGGCCGCCCTGGGAGCCACCGGGCGAGCCGTCACCGCCGCTGGGAGATGTCCGGGTGGGAATGTTCAACGTCCCGTTTCCGCCATGCCCGGCGCCGCCACCTCCGCCGGACGGACAGGACTACCCGGCACTGCCGCCACCGCCTCCCCCGTACCCGGGGTGCAATTGGAACAACAACTTCGGCCTCTGCGTTCCCGGCCAGGAACTGTGGGGGCCGCTACCACCGGGCTACTACGGACCGCAAAGCTGGTACCCGCACTGACGGAGACCCGCCCACCTAGATGACGTAGGCGAGGTTCTCCACTATCCGGACCCCGGCTTCGGCGTCGCCGGCGTAGTCGACGGACTGCGGCCGGTCGGCGAACAGTGGTCGGCCCCCGGCCAGCCGGGTGAACTGCAGACCGTCGACGGTGATCGCGATGGTCGGGTCGGCACCGCCGAAGTCTTCGACCAGGGCGGCCCGGCCGTTGACAGCGACGCGGATCTCCCGGGACACCGGTCCGGTGAGCGCGATCAGCACCCGAGACCCCTCCGGCGCCCTGCCCTTCTTGCCCACCACGAACCCCATGCTGGCGGCCATCTCATCGAGTGCCAGCCGGGCATCGTCGCGGGCCAGGTCGTCGTCGGTGGCCGGCCGGCCCACCGCGTGCCGGATATCGTGCTCGTGCATCCAGCAGTCGAACACCCGCACCCGCATGAACCGGCCGTAGCTGTCCGGGCCGGCCGGGGTGAAGGTGACGGTGTTCCACTCCTCGATCGGCATCGCCGACAGCATCGCCTTGCGGCGGGTGGTGATATCGCGGAACGTGGCCAGCATGCCCGCCGGCGACTCCCCGCGCAGGTGCTGCACCCACGCCTCGTTGAGCGCGCCGATGTCATTGCGAACGTAGTCCGGCTTGGCGGCATCGGACTCCGGCGTCGGCGTCCCGGACAGCAGCAACTCGGTGCCGATGATGTGGGCGACAACGTCGTGCACGGTCCATCCGGGCAGCGCGGTGGGCGCCTGCCAGTCCTCGTCGGGCAGCGCGGCCAAAACGGCCTCGATCCCGTCCCAGGACGCGAACAACGCGGTCAGGACGTCGTTCTTGTCCAGGACGGTGCGGGGGCGGGCGGAATCGGCGGGAGCGTCGGCCATTCCGGTGATGCTAGTGGACGGAGATCATCGCCACGGCCACCAGCGCGGCCACCATCCCGGCGACCTGCCATCTGCTGACCCGCTCGCGCAGCACGACGATCGCCAGCACCACCGTGAACGCCGGGTACAGCGACATCAGCACGCTGGACAACGACAGCATCGACGCTTGCAGAGCCAGCAGCATGCTGACGTTGGCGGCGACATCGAACACCGCGGCCGTCAGCGCCAGCCGCAACGGAAAGCCCTGTGGCGGGCGCAGATTGCCGGTTGCCGTCGCCGCCACCAGCACCACAGCGGTGGCGGCGATCCGGCCGAACAGCAGCGGCCAGAGCCGGGCATCCTCCGGGGCCTGGGCGATGAGTACGTAGTTGAGTCCGAATCCCAGCCCGGCGCCCAGGGTCAGCCAGGCCACCGTCCGGGTGAACCGGTGCGGGCGTACGTCCTCATCGGTGGCCTCCCGGCTGACCAGCACCACTGCCACCAGGGCGAGCACGACCCCCAACCCGGCGGCCGGACCGGGCCGCTCCCCCAAACCGAGGCCGACAGCCAGCGGAACGCCGCGGCCAGCACCGCGGTCAGCGGGGACACCACCGAGATCGGCCCGGACCCCAGCGCGGCGTAGAACCACCACACCGCAAGGCCCTGGCTCACGCCGCACAGCGCGCCCCAGACCACCGCCGGGGTGCTCACCGTGCCGCCGATACTGGGGGCCAGCAGGGCCAGCATGAGCATGCCGACCGGGTAGGACACCAGCACCACCCGCAGCGCGGCGACGTGCCGGGAGGCCAGTCCGCCGACGAAGTCGCTCACTCCGTAGCAGGCGGCGGCACTCAGGGCGAACAGGACCCCGATCAGATCTTGCCCTTGGTCCGCCGGCCCAGTTCGCGGATCACATCGCGCTCGGCATCGCGGCGGGCGATGTCCTGGCGTTTGTCGTGGGCCTGCTTACCGCGGGCCAGCGCCAACTCCACCTTGACCTTGCCGTCCAGGAAATACAGCGACAGCGGCACCAGGGTCAGGTTGCCGTCCCGGATCTTGCCCATCAGCATGTCGATCTCTCGGCGGTGCAACAGCAACTTTCGGTTGCGCCGCGCCGCGTGATTGGTCCAGCTGCCGTGGTGATACTCCGGGATGTGCAGGTTGCGCAGCCAGATCTCGCCGTCGTCGACGGTGGCGAACGCGTCGGCCAGCGAGGCCTGACCCTCGCGCAGGCTCTTCACCTCGGTGCCGACCAGCACGACGCCGGCCTCGTAGACGTCCAGGATCGAATAGTTGTGCCGGGCTTTGCGGTTGGTGGCGACGATCTTCTTGCCACCCTTGACGTCGCCGGCCTTCTTGGCCGCCGCCGCCTTCCGCTGAACCGATGCCTTGACCACGCTACTTCCGCACGTACAGCCGCAGCGTGACGTAAGCGGTTGCGGCGGCCATCGCCACGCCGATGCCGAACATGATCGGCGCGATGTAGAGGATGTCGGCGTAGTCGATCCGGGCGATCAGATTGGCTTGGTAGAACTGGTCGAGTGCCTTCTCCAGGAACAGCGCGCGCACCACGATCAGGCCCACGATCGCCAGCACCACGCCGATCGTCGCCGCCAGCACCGCCTCCAACAGGAACGGCAACTGGGTGTACCAGCGCGTCGCACCGACCATCCGCATGATGCCGATCTCGGTACGCCGGGTATACGCCGCGACCTGAACCATGTTGGCGATCAACAGGATTGCGCTGATGGCCTGCACCACCGCGATCGCGAACGCCGCCCGGGACAGCCCGTCGAGCACCGCGAACAGCCGGTCGATCAGCTCCTTCTGGTTGAGCACGTTGAGCACACCGGGCTGACCCTGCAGGGCGGCGTCGAAGTCCTTGTGCTGTTCCGGGTTGTTGAGTTTGACGATGAACGATGCCGGGAAGGAGTCCGGGCTGGCGACATCCTTGTACTCGGGGAACTTGGCGACGGCGTCGTTGTAGGCGTCGTCCTTGTTGAGGTAGCGCACCGACTTCACATCGTCGCGGGCCTCGATCGTCGCCCGCAGCCCCTTGCAGGGCTCGGCGTCGCAGGTCGGGTCGGCGACTGAGACGTCGTTGTTGAGGAAGACCTGGCTCTCGACCCGGTCGAGGTAGATGTCGCGGGACTGGTCGGCCAGTCGCACCACCAGCATGCCGCCGCCGAAGAGGCCGATGGAGATCGCGGTCGTCAGGATCATCGCGATCGTCATGGTGACGTTGCGGCGAAGCCCGGTGGCGACCTCGTTGACGAGGAATCCGGCGCGCATCTACCGGTCCATCCCGTAGACACCGCGTTGCTCGTCGCGGACCAGGCGGCCCATCGACAGTTCCACCACCCGCTGCCGCATCGAGTCGACGATGTGGTGATCGTGGGTGGCCATCAGCACGGTGGTGCCGGTCCGGTTGATCCGGTCCAGCAGGTCCATGATCTCCCGGCTGGTCTCCGGGTCGAGGTTGCCGGTCGGCTCGTCGGCCAGCAGCACCAGCGGCCGGTTGACGAAGGCCCGGGCGATCGCCACCCGCTGTTGCTCGCCGCCGGACAATTCGCCCGGCATCCGGTTGGCTTTACCCGACAACCCGACCATGTCCAGCACCTCGGGAACCACCTTCTTGATGACGTCGTTCGGCTTGCCGATCACTTCCAGCGCGAACGCCACATTGTCGAACACGCTCTTCTGCTGCAGCAGCCGGAAATCCTGGAACACACAGCCCATCACCTGGCGCAGCTTGGGGACGTGCCGCCCGGACAGCTTGTTCACGTGGAACTTCGAGACCTGCAGTTCACCGGAGGTGGGCGTGTCCTCGGCCATCAGCAGGCGCATGAACGTGGACTTACCCGAGCCGGACGGACCGATCAGGAAGACGAACTCACCCTTGTCGACCTTGAGGGTGACGTTGTCCAACGCCGGGCGCGTCGACGCCTTGTACTGCTTGGTGACATGGTCGAGGGTGATCATCACGGGTGGTCAGTCTAGCCGGGGACGCCGGGATTACCGCGCCGGTGCCGCCGGAGGCGCCGCGGCCGCGGGGCTCCCGGTGGCCTGGGTGGGCGCAGGCGTCGCCGTCGACGCATCCGGCGACGAGGTCTCGGTGGGTGTCGGCGTCGCGCCGGTCGTGGATGCGCCCGGCGACGTGGGTGAGGTGTCCGGGGTACCCGACGGGGACGACGTCTCGCCCGACGTCGTCGGGGTGGTCGTCTCCCCGGAGGTGGTGGTCGTCGGGGTGGTCGTCGTGGTGGTGCGCGGCAGCACATCGGTGCGCGGCGCCCAGGTGTACGCCGGGTCCGGGATGAAGCCGGGTGGCACCACATTGCTGGCCGGTACCTGCGCCGGCGGCGCCGGGGCCGGCGTGTAGGTGCCATAGAGCCACCAGATCCCGAAGAATGCGATCAGTAGAGCGGCGGTGGAGGTGCGCAGCCGTCCGCCGAAGATATAGGCCGGCCAGCCGCGGCCTTCCCTGGACTTGGTGCCTCTCATCGTTGCGAATCTCATCGCTGCACCGGCCCCTGGGTCTGTTCCTCGGCACCTCCGGCGGTGGCCGGGTGAACCAGCGCGCCGACCAGCGGCGCACTGTCGACCGAGGTGACAACGCCCGCGCGGGTCAGTGCGGCCACCACCAGCAGCCGCAACCGCCGGCCTACCTCGAACTGCTTGCCCGGCAGGGTGCGCGCGACCATCCGCAGATTCACGGTGTCCAGTTCGATGCTTTCCACTCCCATCAGCTGAGGCGAGTCCAGGAGCAGGTCGCTGAGGCCGGGGTCCGTGCCGGCGGCCTCGCACACCCCGTGCAGCACCTCGTTGACCAGGTTGAGGTCGGCCGACGCCGGCACCGGGATGTCGATGACGGCGCGGGCCCAATCCTTGGACAGGTTCAGCGACTTCATGATCTGGCCGTTGGGAATGGTGTACATCTCGCCCTCGGAGGTGCGCAGCTTGGTCACCCGCAGCGTGACGTCCTCGACGGTTCCCATCGCGTCATTGCTGGAGCCCAGCGTCAACTGCACCAGATCGCCGAAGCCGTACTGCTTCTCGGTGATGATGAAGAAGCCGCTGAGCAGGTCCTGCACCACTCGCTGCGCGCCGAAACCCAGCGCTGCGCCCAACACCGCCGCGGGTGCCACCAGCGATCCGATCGGGATGGCCAGGATGTCGGTCACCTGGACCGCCACCATCACGCCCAGCAGGGCTATGGCCAGATATGAGATGACCGAGGAGACGGCCTGTCGGTGTTTGGCGCTCTCTGAGCGCACCAGGGCGTCGCTCTCGTGAAAGTTGGCGTCGATGCGCCGGCTGATCCGCTGTGCCAGCCAGTTGATGAACCGGGCGGCCAGCAGCGCGCCGATCAGCAGCAGGGTGATCCGCAGGCCCCGGGTGAGGATCCATTCGCCGAGTTGGCCGTGCCAGAAGTCATGCCACTTCTGGGCCATCGGGAAGGCCAGGATGTCAGTCGTCATCTCGTCTGTTGCGCCACCGGATTCCCGCTTCCAGGAACCCGTCGATGTCCCCATCCAGGACGGCCGCCGGACTGCCGACCTCGTAGTCGGTTCTCAGGTCCTTGACCATTTGGTAGGGGTGCAGAACGTAGGAGCGCATCTGGTTGCCCCATGAGCTGCCACCGTCACCTTTGAGGGCGTCGAGCTCAGCGCGTTCTTCCTGCCGTTTGCGTTCCAGCAGTTTCGCTTGGAGCACCCGCATCGCAGAGACTTTGTTCTGCAGCTGCGACTTCTCGTTCTGGCAGGTCACCACGATACCCGTCGGAATGTGGGTGAGTCGAACCGCCGAGTCGGTGGTGTTGACCGACTGCCCGCCCGGACCGCTGGACCGGTAGACGTCGACTCGCAACTCGGTCTCCGGGATCTCGATGTGGTCGGTGGTCTCGGTCACCGGCAGCACCTCGACCTCGGCGAAGGAGGTCTGGCGCCGGCCCTGGTTGTCGAACGGGCTGATCCGCACCAGCCGGTGGGTGCCCTGCTCCACCGAGAGCGTGCCGTAGGCGTACGGGGCGTGCACCGCGAAGGTGGCGCTCTTGATACCGGCCTCCTCGGCGTAGGAGGTGTCGAACACCTCGACTCCGTAATCGTGCTGCTCGGCCCAACGGATGTACATCCGCATCAGCATCTCCGCCCAGTCCGCGGCGTCGACCCCACCGGCGCCGGAGCGGATGGTGACCAGGGCATCGCGTTCGTCGTACTCACCGGAGAGCAGGGTGCGAACCTCCAGCGCCTCGACGTCGGCCTGCAGCGACGCCAGTTCAGCGTCCGCCTCGGCAACCTCGTCGGGGCCGCCGGCCTCCTCGGCAAGCTCATAGAGCACCGGAAGGTCCTCGACCCGCTGGCGCAATCCCTCGACCCGGCGCAATTCGCCCTGGGCGTGAGACAGCTCACTGGTGACTTTCTGGGCCCGGCCCTGGTCGTCCCACAGGTTGGGATCGGACGCTTCGTGCTCGAGTTTCTCGATCCGTCCCCGCAGTGTCTCGATGTCGAGCACCCGTTCCACCGTCGTCAGGGTGGCGTCGAGCGCGGCGATCTCCGACTGCCGATCAGGGTCCACGGAGTCTCACGTTACCGGCCCGGCACGACCCCGATTACCATCCCCGCATGCGTTCTTACTACGTCGCGATCGTCGGCGCCGGCCCGTCCGGGTACTTCGCGGCCGCCTCCCTGCTGCGCTTCGCCGACGAGTCGGTCAGCTCGGGGGGCGCCGACATCCACGTCGACATGCTTGAAATGCTGCCCACTCCTTGGGGTTTGGTGCGGTCGGGGGTGGCACCCGACCATCCCAAGATCAAGTCGGTCAGCCGGACCTTCGAGAAGACCGCCGCCGACCCGCGGTACCGGTTCTTCGGCAATATCGCGGTGGGCCGCGATATCTCGGCCGCTGACCTCGCAGCGCGCTACGACGCCGTGGTCTATGCCGTGGGCACCCAATCCGACCGGGCGCTGGGGATTCCCGGCGAACAGTTGCCGGGCAGCGTGGCGGCGGTCGACTTCGTCGGCTGGTACAACGCCCATCCGCACTTCACCGAGATGGAACCCGATATCTCTACCGGCCGGGCGGTGGTGGTCGGCAACGGCAACGTCGCCATCGACGTGGCCCGCATCCTGGTCACCGACCCCGATGTGCTGGCCAAGACCGATATCGCCGACCACGCCCTGGACTCGTTGCACCAGCGTGGCGTGGCCGAGGTGGTGATCGTCGGCCGGCGGGGGCCGCTGCAGGGAGCCTTCACCACGCTCGAGTTGCGCGAACTGGGCGAGCTGGACGGGGTCGACGTGATCGTCGACCCGGCCGACGTCGGGGGGATCACCGATGCCGAGGCCGCCGCGGCCGGCAAGACCACGGCCGCCAATATCAAGGTGCTGCGCGACTACTCGACCCGCCATCCCCGGAGGGGCATGCGCCGCATCGTGTTCCGGTTCTGCACCTCCCCCATAGAAATCACCGGCAACGACCGCGTCCAGACCATCGTCCTGGGCCGTAACCAGCTGTTCAACGACGACGACGGCCGGACCGTGGCCGTCGACACCGGCGAGCGCGAGACCCTGCCGGCCCAACTGGTGGTGCGCGCCGTCGGCTACCGCGGGGTGGCCATCCCCGGGCTGCCGTTCGATGAGCGCACCGGAACCATCCCGCACTCCGCGGGCCGGATCACCGGCCGCACCAACGAGTACGTCGTGGGCTGGATCAAACGCGGCCCGTCCGGCGTGATCGGCACCAACAAGAAGGACTCGGCGGACACCGTCGAGACCCTGTTGGCCGACCTGAAGGCCGCACCGGTTCGCGACGCCGGGGTGGACTACTCCGAGGAGCTGGCCCGCTGGCTGGTGCAGCAACAGCCGGAGGTCATCACCGACGACCACTGGCAGCGCATCGACGCCCATGAGCGCTCCGCCGGCGAACCGCACGGGCGCCCGCGGGTGAAGCTGGCCCGGGTGGCCGACATGCTGCGGATCGCGCGCACCTGAGCCATCCAACGTGGGCCCTGTGCAGGAATTTCGGCGTTTTCGCCTGCACAGGCCCCACATTCGCGGCTAGGCAGGCGGCTCCGGCGGCGCGAAGAACCACTTGTCCGGGTTCTTCGGGGAGTACACCACCGGCATCAGCTGGCCCATCGTCGGCCAGGACGCGGTATCGACGGCCATCCGCTGGTAGACCACATGCTCATTGACCGTCGGCCCGGTGATCACCCCGGTGATCGTGACGAACTGCTCACCGGGGACCTCCGGCCCTGGATTAGCACCGCTCACTCCCGTCACCAGCAGGGTCCCGTGGGCCATCTCACCGCGCGGTCCGCCGCGCCCCCTCAGCCGCGGCACCACGATGAGCGCCAACGCACCGACGATCAGCAGCAGCACCGCGAATTCCATCATCGGGCCATGGTAGGCGGGCCATGGTAGGCGGGCCATGGTAGGACTGCAGCCATGACTGGCGACGACGCAACCCGGGATCGTGCCCGGGATCTGGACCTGGCGTTGACCCTGGCCGCTCGCGCCGACGCCATCACCCTGGCCCGATTCGGCGCGCTGGACCTGCGGGTCGACCACAAGCCCGACCTCACTCCGGTCAGCGATGCCGATATCGCCGTCGAGCACGCCCTGCGCGACGTCCTGGCCCGCGAGCGGCCCGATGACCACATCCTCGGCGAGGAGCACGGCGGGACGCCGGTGTTCGACGGACGGCAGTGGGTGATCGACCCGATCGACGGCACCAAGAACTTCGTGCGCGGCGTTCCGGTGTGGGCCAGCCTGATCGCCCTGCTCGAGGACGGGACGCCCACGGTCGGCGTGATCAGCGCACCGGCGCTGCACCGGCGGTGGTGGGCCGGCCGCGGATTCGGGGCGCACGCCTCGGTCGCGGGCGCCCCGCCACGCCGGCTGTCGGTATCGGCGGTCACCGACCTGGAGTCGGCCAGCCTGTCGTTCTCCAGCCTGTCCGGCTGGGCCGACCGCGGTCTGCGGGAGCACTTCCTGGCTCTGACCGACACGGTGTGGCGGGTCCGGGCATTCGGTGACTTCTTCTCCTACTGCCTGCTGGCCGAGGGTGCGGTGGACATCGCCGCCGAACCGGAGGTCAAGCTCTGGGACCTCGCACCGCTGGACATTCTGATCCGCGAGGCCGGCGGCACCTTCACCAGCCTCGACGGCGCTTCCGGACCGCACGGCGGCAGTGCGGTGGCCACCAACGGGCTGCTGCATCCGGCCGTGCTCAACGCGCTGTGACCTTGCTTACAGCAGCCCTACCTTACTGAAGAGTAAGATACGGTCTCAGCAACCTATCCCGCTCCCCCTAGGCAGCCGCGATGACCAACGCCCTTCAGTCCACAGCCAACCGCGGCCGCGAGAGCGCCGTCGGTCCGCACCACCCCAGGCGATCACCCATGGACATCGGGATGGGCCTGCTGACCCCTCTGCTCGGCCAGGAGTTCCTCGACCGCCACAACCTGCGCGGCCCGCTCAACCGTGCGCTGAAGTTCGGCGTCAAGCACGGCTTCTCCGCGGCTGGGGCGTCCACCCGGCAGTTCAAGAAGATCCAGGGGGTGGGCAAGCCCGCCACCCGCCTGGAGCGCAGCACCGCCGACTACTTCGACCTCACCCCCGACGACGATCAGAAGATGATCGTCGAGACGGTTGCGCAGTTCGCCGAGGAGATCCTGCGACCGGCCGCCCGCGAGGCCGACGATGCCGCGGCCTACCCGGCCGGCCTGATCACCAAAGCCGCCGAACTCGGCATCACCGCCATCAAGGTCCCCGAAGACTTCGACGGTATCGCCGAAGCGCGTACCACAGTCACCAACGCCCTTGTCGCCGAGGCACTCTCGTACGGCGACATGGGCCTGGCGCTGCCGATCCTGGCCCCCGGCGGGGTGGCGTCCGCGCTGACCCATTGGGGCAGCGCCGATCAGCAGGCCACCTATCTCAAAGAGTTCGCCGGGGACAACGTGCCGCAGGCCTGCCTGACCATCGCCGAACCGCACCCGCTGTTCGACCCCACCATGCTCAAGACCATCGCGGTCCGCACGCCCAGCGGCTACCGCCTGGACGGGGTGAAGTCACTGGTCCCGGCCGCCGCCGACGCCGAATTGTTCGTCGTGGCAGCGCAACTCAACGGTAGGGCGACGCTGTTCATCGTCGAGGCCGGCAGCGCCGGACTCAGCGTCAAGGCCGACCGCAGCATGGGACTGCGGGCCGCCGGCCTCAGCCGGATCGAACTGGACAAGGTGTCGGTGCCGCTGTCGGCACGCCTCGGTGAGGGCGATGCGAGCGAGGCCGATCACTCCCGGGACTACTCCGAGGCGATCGCGTTGTCCCGGCTCGGCTGGGCCGCGCTGGCCGTCGGCACCTCACATGCGGTGCTCGACTATGTGATTCCCTACGTCAAGGAGCGCGAGGCGTTCGGCGAACCGATCGCCCGCCGCCAGGCGGTGGCGTTCATGTGCGCCAACATCGCGATCGAACTCGACGGACTGCGGCTGATCACCTGGCGCGGCGCCGCCCGCGCCGACCAGGGACTGCCGTTCGCCCGGGAGGCCGCGCTGGCCAAACGCCTCGGTACCGACAAGGGCATGCAGATCGGCCTGGACGGGGTGCAGTTGCTCGGCGGACACGGATTCACCAAGGAGCACCCAGTCGAGCGCTGGTACCGCGATTTGCGGGCCGTCGGCGTCGCCGAGGGTGTCGTCGTCCTCTAACCACCTCTTGAGTCAACCGGGAAAGAACGTCATGGCCATCAATCTGGAACTCCCCCGCAAACTCGAAGCCGTCATCGAGATGGGGCATAAGGGTGCCGCGGAGATCTTCCGCCCGATATCCCGCAAGTACGACCTCAACGAGCACGCCTATCCCGTCGAACTGGACACCATCGCCAGCCTCTTCGAAGGCATCTCGGCCGCCAAGACCATCTCGTTCGCCGGCACCGACGCGTTCCGCGACGCCGACGACGGCCCGAAGGGAAACATCAACGGCGGCAACATGTCAGCGTTGCTCAACGCCCTGGAGGTCTCCTGGGGCGACGTCGGGCTGCTGCTGTCGATCCCCCGGCAGGGTCTGGGCAACGCCGCGATCGCCGGGGTGGCCACCGACGAACAGCTGGCCCGGCTCGGCAAGGACGTCTGGGCGGCGATGGCCATCACCGAGCCGTCCTTCGGCTCCGACTCCGCAGCGGTGTCGACCACCGCCACCCTCGACGGCGACGAATACGTCATCAACGGAGAGAAGATCTACGTCACCGCCGGATCGCGGGCCAGCCATATCGTGGTCTGGGCAACCCTGGACCGGACCAAGGGCCGGGCGGCCATCAAATCGTTCATCGTGCCGCGCGAGCATCCCGGCGTCACCGTCGAACGGGTGGAGCACAAACTCGGCATCAAGGCCTCCGACACCGCCGCCATCCGGTTCGACAACGCCCGCATCCCCAAGGAGAACCTGCTCGGCAGCCCGGAAATCAAGATGGACAAGGGCTTCGCCGGGGTGATGGAAACCTTCGACAGCACCCGACCCATCGTGGCGGCCATGGCCCTCGGGGTGGCCCGCGCCGCACTGGAGGAGCTTCGTATCATCCTCACCGACGCCGACGTGGAGATCTCCTACGACAAGCCCGCGCACGCCCAGAGCGCGCCGGCTGCGGAGTTCCTCCGGATGGAAGCCGACTGGGAAGCCGCCTACCTGCTGACGGTGCGCTCCGCCTGGCAGGCCGACAACGCCATTCCCAACTCCAAGGAAGCCTCCATGGGCAAGGCCAAGGCCGCCCGGGTCGCCAGCGACATCACCCTTAAAGCCGTCGAGATAGCAGGCACCACAGGCTATTCCGAGCAGACGCTGCTGGAGAAGTGGGCGCGCGACTCCAAGATCCTGGACATCTTCGAGGGCACCCAGCAGATCCAGCTGCTGGTGGTGGCACGACGGCTGCTGGGCCTGAGCTCAGCGGAGTTGAAGTAGTCCGGAACGACGAAAGCGGGCCGCCGGCTGATGCCGGCGGCCCGCTTTTTCGCCTCGGGTGTTAGCTGCCCTGAGTGGGGGTCGCACCCAGAACGCGCTGCAGATCGGGCTTCATCGCCTGAAGCTCGCGACCCCAGTACGCCCAGTTGTGCGTGCCGTTGTCCGGGAAGTTGAACACGCCGTTCCTGCCACCCGCAGCCAGGTAGTTGTCCTTGAACGTGCGGTTGGTGCGGATGGTCAGGCCCTCCAGGAAGGTCGCCGGCACATCGCCGCCGCCGAGCTCGTTGGGCTGGCCGTTGCCGCAGTAGATCCAGATCCGGGTGTTGTTGGCCACCAACCGGGGGATCTGCTCCATCGGGTCGTTGCGCTTCCACGCCGGGTCGCTGGACGGACCCCACATGTCGGCGGACTTGTAGCCGCCCGCGTCACCCATGGAAACGTTGATCAGTCCCGGCCACCAACCCTCGGAGGGGTTCAGGAAGCCCGACATCGAACCGGCGTAGATGAACTGCTGCGGATGCCAGACAGCCAGGGTCAGCGATGCCGAACCGGCCATCGACAGGCCGATCGCGGCGCTGCCGGTCGGCTTGACCTGACGGTTGGCCGCCAGCCAGGCCGGCGCCTCCTTAGTCAGGAAGGTCTCCCACTTGTAGGTGGAGCAACCGGCCTTACCGCACGCGGGCTTGTACCAGTCCGCGTAGAAGCTGGACTGCCCGCCCACCGGCATGGAAACCGACAGGCCCGACTCGTAGTACCACTCGAACGCCTGGGTGTTGATATCCCAACCGTTGAAATCATCCTGGGCGCGCAGACCGTCGAGCAGCCAGACGTTGGGCGAGTTCTCGCCGCCGCTCTGGAACTGCACTCGGATGGTCTTACCCATCGCGGCCGACGGCACATCCAGGTACTCGACCGGCAGGCCGGGACGCGAGAACGCACCCGCGGTGGCCGAACCGCCGACCAGACCCACCAGGCCCGGCATAGCAGCGGCAGCGACGGCTGCAACTGCGAATCGGCGCGACCAACCACGCACCTTCTCGGACACAGACTTCACCAATCCACCCCAGCTTTCTCTTATTGCGGCATGTCGGACTGCAACGATGAGTAAAACACGATGCCGACTGCCTACGAAATCCATACCCTGACATCGAGTCGTGCCCGACTCTTGTTACGTCCGCGAACAAAAACTAAAATCACTTTCAGTTTTCCGACCGCCCAGCCCCCGGAGCGTCCATGGAATCCTTCGTTCACCTGCGCAAAGGCATCACTCCGCGACGCCTGCACGCTGACCTCAACGGGCTCAAAGACGACGAACTCGGCCGCGGCGGGTTCACCGGGCGCACCGCGAACTTCTTTCGGCGACACGACCCCACCGACTTCCGCGCGACGGGCCCGTTGCGCCCCGTCGACGTCCTCGCCGATGCACTGACCCCGGGCGACGCCACCGACGCCGCCGGATCGCCGCTGCCGCTGTTCTCCAACCCCGACTGCCGGATCTCGCTGAGCCGCCGCAGCCAGGCCATGCCGTTCCATGTCCGCTATGTCGACGGGGACCTGCTGTGCTTCGTCCACCAGGGCGACGGCCGGCTGGAGACCGAGTTCGGGCCGCTGGACTACCGCACCGGCGACTGGATCTACCTGCCGAAGGGATGCACCTGGCGGCAACTGCCCTCCTCGGCCAGCACCTGGTTGATGATCGAGGCGACCGATGAGTTCCGCACTCCCCCGGCCGGACCGCTCGGGCGGCACTGGCCGTTCGACCCTGCCCAGGCGGTGATTCCCGAGCCGGCGCCCATCGAGGACGACGGGCGCGCCGAGTATGAGGTGCGACTGATCCACCGGCCCGTCGACGGCACCGGGATGACCTCGCTGTTCTACAAGCACCACCCGATCGACGTCGAAGGCTGGCGTGGAGACAATTTCGCCTTCACCTTCAACATCGACGACTACAACGTCGTCACCTCCGACAGCGTGCATCTTCCCGCCATGGTGCACCTGTTCATGGAGGCCACCGGGGTCTACGTGTGCAATTTCCTGCCCAAGCCCGCCGAGATGGCGCCGGGGACCGAACGCACCCCCTGGTATCACCGCAATGTCGACTTCGACGAGATCGCCTTCTTCCACGGCGGCTCGCTCTACGGCATTCCGATGCCGCCCGGTTTGATCAGCCATGCACCGCAGGGCGTTCATCACGGCGCACCGGAGAAGGCCCGCGAGCGGGCCCGGCGCAAGTTCGACGATTTCACTTCGGTGGATTGGAAGGTCATCGCCGTCGACACCCGCAAGAGGCTGGTCCCGTCTGCGGAGGTGCTCGCGGCTGACCTGGGGCAGCACGGGTGAAATACGAGCGATTCCCCTATCTGGTTGCCTTCCAGAATGATTCGGGGGTCAGGGACGTCTACGGCGGACTGGCCGAGATGGTCGTTCTGGAGTGCCACCACCTCAAGCCGGAGTCGCCGAGCGACACCGTCCTGGTGTTCATGCACCCGATCGGTGGCGGCGCCTACCTGCCAATGGTCAATGCGCTGGCCCGCGCCGGCCACCACGTCATCTACGCGGGCAGCCGTTTCCGCGGCACCGACTCCGCCCTGCTGATGGAGAAGGTGGTCCAGGACCTCGGGGAGGTCGTCAAAGACGCCAGGGACCGGCTCGGCTACTGCACAGTGGTGCTGGCCGGCTGGAGCGGCGGCGGATCACTGTCGTTGTTCTACCAACAGCAGGCCCAGAGCGCGACAACTGATCTGGTCCCCGCCGACGGGGTCATGCTGCTGGCCGCGCACGTCAGCCGGCACGGCACGTTGACCGAATGGCTCGACGCCTCGATTCTCGACGAGTCCGACCCGTCCCGACGCGACCCCGAACTGGACCTCTACAACCCGGACAACCCCAATCAGCCGCCGTACACCGCCGAGTTCCTCGATCGCTACCGTCGGGCCCAGATTGCCCGCAACCGACGGATCACCATGTGGGTCAGGGAGAAACTGGCCGAACTGCAGACGGCGGGCCGCGGCGACGAGGAGTACTGCTTCGTCGTGCACGGGACCATGGCCGACCCGCGCTGGCTGGACCCGGCGGTCGACCCCAACGACCGCACACCCGGCACCTGCTATCTCGGTGACCCGCGGGTGGTCAACAACTCACCGATCGGACTGGCCCGGTTCTGTTCGCTGCGAAGTTGGCTGTCGCAGTGGAGTTATGACGACGCGCCCGCGGACGGGGTGGTCTGCGGACGCGATATCGCGGTGCCCACCCTGGTGATCGGCAACCTCGCCGACGACGCCTGCACCCCCAGCCACACCCGGCGGCTGTTCGACGCCATCGGGCACCCGGACAAGGAGATGCACGAGATCGCCGACGCCAACCACTACTACTCCGGACCCGACCAGCGCGAGCCGTTGGCACAGGCGGTCGGCATCATCACCGATTGGCTGACTCGGCGCGGGCTTTCCGGAGTTGCGTCATGACCGGGCCCGGCGCCCTGGACGGCATCCGGGTCCTCGAGGTGGGCACGCTCATCTCCGGGCCGTTCGCCGGCCGGTTGCTCGGCGATATGGGGGCGGAGGTCATCAAGATCGAACCTCCCGGCTCCCCCGATCCGCTGCGCACCTGGGGCCAGGCCGAAGTCGATGGCCACCACTTCTTCTGGACCGTGCACGCCCGGAACAAGAAGGCGGTCACCCTCAACCTGCGTGAGCCGAGCGGCCGCGACCTCTTCCTGGACCTTGCCGAGCGCTGCGACATCATCGTCGAGAATTTCCGGCCCGGCACGCTGGAGAAGTGGAACCTCGGCTATGACGTGCTGCGGCAACGCAATCCGGGGATCATTCTGGTGCGGGTGTCCGGTTATGGGCAGACCGGCCCGGATGCCGGCAAGGCCGGCTACGCGTCGGTGGCCGAGGCGGTCTCTGGGTTGCGGCATATGAACGGCTTCCCGGACGGACCGCCGCCCCGGCTGGCACTGTCTCTCGGTGACACCCTGGCCGGCATGTTCGCCGCCCAGGGCGCACTGGCCGCGCTGTACCGACGCACCGTGACCGGGCAGGGCCAGATCGTCGACACCGCGCTCACCGAGGCCTGCCTGGCCGTCCAGGAGTCCACCATCCCCGATTACGACGCCGGGGGCGTGGTGCGCGGCCCCTCCGGCACCCGCCTTGACGGCATCGCCCCGTCGAACATCTACCAGAGTGCCGACGGCAGCTGGGTGGTGATCGCGGCCAACCAGGACACCGTGTTCCGCCGGCTGTGCGACGCGATGGGCCGGCCCGACCTGGCCTCCGATCCCCGGTTCGTCGACCACGGGGCGCGTGGACACAACCAGGACGAACTCGACGCTCTCATCGCGGAATGGGCCGCGCAGCGCCAACCCGACGACATCATCGAAACCCTCAGTGCCGCCGGGGTGATCGCCGGGCCGATCAATACCGTCGCCGAGGTGGTCCGCGATCCGCAGTTCCAGGCCCGCG
Organism: uncultured Actinomycetota bacterium; assembly: GCA_963787055.1. Lineage (GTDB taxonomy): Bacteria > Actinomycetota > Actinomycetes > Mycobacteriales > Mycobacteriaceae > Mycobacterium. The sequence continues at coordinate 234,863 of CAWBBP010000010.1, read as the reverse complement.
GAATGCTCATCGAGCACTACGACGAGGGCGCCGGCCGGACGGTCCTGGGCCCCGGCGTCGTTCCGGTGCTCACCGCCACCCCCGGTGGGGTGCGCAGCGCCGGCCCGGCGCGGCCGGGACAGCACAACGATGAGATCTACGGCGAGCTGCTGGGCCTGAGCGCCGCGGAGATCGCCACACTCACCAGCCAAGGAGTCCTGTGAACACCCACGTCACCATCCGTGAGGTCGCCCTGCGCGACGGCCTGCAGATCGAGGCCCCGATCCCGTTGTCGGCCAAGCTCGACCTGCTCGCGGCCATCGCCGCCACCGGGGTGCGCGAGGTGGAGGCCACCGCCTTCGTCTCACCGTCGAAGGTGCCGGCGCTGGCCGACGCCCCCGAACTGGCGGCTGCGCTGGCCGACTACCCCGAGATCGAATTCTCCGCACTGGTCGCCAGCCCGAACGGGGTGCACCGCGCCATCGCCGCCGGCTTCCGGTCGGTGGAGTACGTGGTGTCGGCCGCCGACGGCCACAGCCAGGCCAATGTCGGACGCAGCAGTGCCCAGGCCAGCGCGCAGATCGCCGATATCGTGGCGATCGCCCACGACGCCGGGGTGGCCGTGGAGGTCATCATCTCCACGGCCTGGGACTGCCCGTTCGACGGCCCCACCCCGGCGCAGCGCGTCCTCGACGTCGTCGACGCCGCCTGCGACCACGGCGCCGACCGGATCGCCATCGCCGACACCATCGGTACCGCCACTCCCGGCCGGGTCAGTGCCCTCGTGGAAAGGGTCGCCCCGCGCATCGGCGATCGGCCGCTGGGTGCGCACTTCCACAACACCCGGGGCGCCGGGCTGGCGAGCGCGTGGGCCGCGGTGACGGCAGGAGTGCACAGGCTGGACTCGTCGGTCGGCGGGTTGGGCGGCTGTCCGTTCGCCCCCGGCGCGAGCGGCAATATCGCCACCGAGGATCTGGTGTACCTGCTGCGCGACAGCGGTGTCGGCGTGGACGTCGATCTCGACGCCGCCATCGAGGCGGCCCGGGTGGCACAGAGCCTCGTCCGGCATCCGCTGCCCAGTGCCCTGCTGCGGGCCGGCGACCGGATCCATGACTGAGGCCGCCGCCAGGCTGCTGAGCACCAAGGGTCTGCAGACCCGCCAGGCCATCGAGGACGCGGCCCGAACGCTGTTCGCCGAGCGCGGCTTCCACGGCACCACCCTCTCCGACATCACCGCCGCGGCCGGTAAATCCCCGGCCGTCTTCTACCGCTATTTCGCCGACAAGGAGGATCTGCTGGCCGCCCTGGCCGAATCCTTCCTGAGCGAGGTGGTCGACCTTCCGAGACTCCCCGACGACGGCGAAGTCTTCGCCTCGGCGGTCGGCGTCTACCTGGGGATGTTCAAGCCCAATATCGGAATCATGCTCGCCGTCGATCAACTGGCCGCCACCGAGCCACGTTTCGCGTTGCTGCAGAACCAATTCAGGCAGTTCGGCATCGATATCGTCGGCGCCTCGATACGGCGGGCACAACGGCAGGGCTACGCTTCCGATCTCGACGCCGACCACATCGCGCTGGCGATAGCCCTGCTGTTCGAGAGGTTCACCAGCGTCAGCCTGTCCCAGGGTCTGTCCGACGACGCTGCCATCACCACCCTGTCCACCATCTGGAGAAAGACCCTCTACGGCGACTCGAAGGAGATCTGAATGGATTTCACTCTGCCCGAACATCTTCCGCCGTTGCTGGCCGAGATGGATGCGTTCATCGACGCGGAGATCGCTCCGCTGGAGCGCGATCACATTCAGTATTTCGACCGCCGTCGCGAGTTCGCCCGCACCGACCTGGACAACGGCGGGGTGCCGCGCCGGGAGTGGGAGGACCTGCTCGACGAGATGCGCCGCCGCGCCGATGCCGCCGGCTGGCTGCGCTACGGTCTGCCCTCGAAGTTCGGCGGCCGGGATGGCACCAACCTCGATATGGCGGTGATCCGGGAACACCTGGCGCACCGGGGCCTCGGCCTGCACAACGACCTTCAGGACGAGTCATCGATCGTCGGCAACTTCCCGCAGGTCATCATGATGGACCGCTTCGGCACCGACGCGCAGAAATCCGAATGGATCGAGGCGATGTTCACCGGCGCGAGGTCGATGGCCTTCGGCCTGACCGAACCCGACCACGGCTCCGATGCCACCTGGTTGGAGACCACCGCGGTACGCGACGGCGGGACCTGGGTGATCAACGGCTCGAAACGCTGGAACACCGGCGTGCACCGGGCCACCCACGATCTGGTGTTCGCCCGCACCTCCGGCGAACCCGGCCAGGCACTGGGGATCACCGCCTTCCTGGTGCCCTGCAACGCCGAGGGTTTCGAGGTGCCCTACTACTGGTGGACGTTCAACATGCCCAGCGACCACGGCGAAGTGGTGTTGCGCGATGTCCGGATCCCCGCCGACGCCGTCCTCGGCGAAGTGGACCACGGACTGGAGGTCGCCCAGACCTTCCTGCACGAGAACAGGATTCGGCAGGCCGCCAGCAGCCTGGGCGCCGCCCAGTACTGCATCGACCGCGCCGTCGACTACGCACGGGAGCGAGTCACCTTCGGCAAGCCCCTGGCGGTCAACCAGGCCGTCCAGTGGCCGCTGGTCGAATTGCAGACCGAGGCCCAGATGGTGCGCCTGCTGGTGTACTACGCGGCCTGGGAGTTGGACCGCAATCATCATCTTCAGGTGTCCGACAAGGTCTCGATGGCCAACTACCGGGCCAACCGGCTGGTGTGCGACGCCGCCGACCGCGCCATGCAGATCCACGGTGGCATCGGCTACAGCCGGCACGAGCCCTTCGAACACATCTACCGCCACCACCGCCGCTACCGGATCACCGAGGGCGCCGAGGAGATCCAGATGCGCCGGGTCGCGCAGCGGATGTTCAAGTTCGGCCGCCGGTGAACGAGACGCTGGCGGCACTGCTGGCGCCGCTGCTCGGTGACGATGTGGCGGTACAGAACCTGCGGCCGCTGACCGGGGGTGCCAGCCGCAGCACCTACGCGTTCGAAGCGGTGAGCGGGACCCGGCGACGGGGCCTGATCCTGCGTACCGCGCCGGTCGACGAGGATGGGCACTTCGCCGGTATGGAACTCGAGGCGGCGGCACAGGACGTCGCCGCCGAGGCCGGCGCGCCGGTTCCGCACATCCTGATCGCCTCCGATTCCACTGTGCCGCTGGGCAATGCCTTCCTGATCTGCGATGAGATCCCCGGAGAGACGATCGTCCGTCGGATCCAGCGCCAGCTCGACGGCCCCGGACGTGCGCATCTGCTGAACCGGTGCGCCGAGGCGTTGGCCGCCATCCACCGGGCTCGAACCGACGTGGCCGGGCTGGCGCTGCAGGACCAGCTCGCCGAGTGGCGGCAGCGGCTCGACGACATCGGCGACACCACCGCCACGTTCGAGTGGGCCTTGCGGTGGCTGGCCGCCCACCGGCCGGCCCCGTCCCCGCACCGCTTGGTCCATGGCGACTTCAGGATGGGCAATCTCATCGTCGACGGCTGCACGCTGGCGGCCGTGCTCGATTGGGAACTGGTCCACATCGGCGAGATCTACGAAGACCTTGCCTGGTTCTGCGTCCGGGCCTGGCGTTTCGGCGCCCCGGCGGAGTTGGCGGCCGGCGGGCTGGGCAGTATCGAGGAGTTCGTCGCGGCCTACGAACGGGCCGGCGGCCAGAGAGTCGACCGCGATGCCCTGCACTGGTGGCTGGTGCTGGCCACCCTCAAGTGGGGGGTGATCTGCCGGGTCCAGGCCGAGCGGCACCTGTCCGGCGAGACGAGGTCGGTGGAGTTGGCCACGATCGGCCGACGGGTGTGCGAGAACGAATGGGACATCCTCGACCTGCTGGAGAGGGCCCGGTGAGCGAGCTGCACGGGCGGCCCACCGCCGCCGAACTCGTCACCGCCGTCGCGGAATTCCTGGAGGGCGAGGTGCGGGCCCACACCACCGGTGCGGTCAATTTCCACGCCCTGGTGGCGGCCAACGCCCTGCGGATGGTGGACCGCGAACTGCGCGATGACAGCGCCGCCGGCCCGGAGGCCGCCCTCGCGGCCCTGGGCTTCGCCGACGAGGCCGCCCTGGCCGCGGTCATCCGCGCGGGCGATCTCGACGGGCAACCGCAAGAGGTGCGGGCCTGCCTGCGGGCCCTGGTCGGCCATCGGTTGGCCATCGCCCATCCCGGGTATCGCGATGACCCAACGGGATGACACGGCCGCCTGCACCGTCACCGTGGCCCGGGCGGTAATCGCTATGACACAAGCGAATTCAGGATAGTCTCGACCGATGTGCACCCGCGTGCTGTGGAACACCAACGGACTGGCGGTGCTGACCGGCCGGAGCATGGACTGGCCAGAGTCCACTCAGCCGCTGATCGTGGCCTTCCCGCCCGGCCGGCAGCGCGACGGCTTCAACCCGCCCGGCGTCGGCACCGACCCCAACCCGCTGCGCTGGACCAGCCGCTACGCCAGCCTGGTCACCACCCTCTACGGGGTAGGCACGATCGACGGACTCAACAGCGCCGGACTGGCCGGTCACGGGTTGTACCTGGAGGCCACCGATTTCGGCACCCGCGATCCGGCCAAGCCCGCCGCACAGACCGCGTTGTGGCTGCAGTACCTCCTCGACCGGGCCGCCACCGTCGAGGAGGCGCTGGCGTTGATGGACGACATCCAGTTGGTGAAGATCACCGTCAACGGGCACGACTCCAACATCCACCTCGCGCTGGAGGACAGCAGCGGGGATTCGGCGATCGTCGAACTCGCCGACGGCCGCCCGGTGATCCACCACGGCCGGCAGTTCACCCTGATGACCAACGACCCGACCTATGACGAGCAACTGGCACTGCTGTCCCAGCAGGACTTCACCCACCCCAGCCGGGATATGCCGCTGCCCGGTAACGTCAACGCCGTCGACCGCTTCCAGCGGGCGGCCTACTACTCGGCGTTGCTACCGAAGCCGGGATCGCAGCGCGAGGCGGTGGCCTCGGTGATGGCGATCATGCGCAACGTCTCGGTACCGTTCGGGGCCCCCTACGCGGAGTTCGGCGTCTATAACACCGAGTACCGCACCGTCACCGACCTCAGCAACCGGATGTACTTCTTCGAGCTGACCACCAGCCCGAACGTCATCTGGGTGCAGATGGACGGGCTGGACCTGACCGAGGGCGCACCCGCACTGGCCGTCGACCCGTATGACGAGACACTGGTCGGCGATGTCACCGACCGGTTCGTCCCACGCGAGATGGCGTTCTAGGGATGGCCGGCCGGGAACCCGGGAAACCGGTCCACATCCTGAACTACAGCAGTAACGCGCGCACCCGTGACCAGGTGCGGCTCGCGCTGGGCACCCGCGTCCACCCGGATCTGCCGGATCTGACCTACACCGATGTCGCCACCGCACCGATGGTCATCACGCTGATGGACGCCGGTGGTTTCGATCTGGTCATTCTCGACGGCGAGGCCGCCCCGTTCGGCGGCCTGGGCATCGCCAAGCAGCTCAAGGACGAGATCGCCGGCTGCCCTCCGATCCTGGTCCTGACCGGCCGTGCCGACGATGCCTGGCTGGCCAGCTGGTCGCGGGCCGAGGCCGCCGTCCCGCAGCCGATCGACCCGATCCGGCTGGGCGAGGCGGTGGTCGGGCTGTTGCGGTCTCCTGATCGGTAGGCCGGCGCTAGGCTGTGCCTGAGATCACGATCGCACGACCGAGGAGTGGGACGGCATGGGCCTCTACACCCCGATCCTGGTGCTGGGGGGCATCGCGACTTTGTTCGCGGTGGGTTCGGTGGTGATTGCCCTGGTCGTTGGCCCCCGGCGGTACAACCGCGCCAAACTCGCGGCCTACGAATGCGGTATCGAGCCGGTCGCCGGCCCTGGCGCACTGGCGCAGGTGGGCCAGCGCTTCCCGATCAAGTATTACCTGACCGCCATGTTGTTCATCATCTTCGATATCGAGATCGTCTTCCTCTACCCGTGGGCGGTGTCGTTCGACCAGCTCGGCACCTTCGCCCTGGTCGAGATGGTCATCTTCATGGCGACCGTGTTCGTCGCCTACGCCTATGTCTGGCGCCGGGGTGGGCTCGAATGGGATTAGAGGAACAGTTGCCCGGTGGCATCCTGCTGTCCACGGTCGAGAAGGTCGCCGGCTTCGTCCGTAAGGGATCGCTCTGGCCGGCGACATTCGGATTGGCTTGCTGCGCAATCGAAATGATGGCCACCGCCGGTCCGCGCTTCGATATCGCCCGTTTCGGCATGGAGCGCTTCTCGGCCACCCCGCGCCAGGCCGACCTGATGATCGTCGCAGGCCGGGTCAGCCAGAAGATGGCGCCGGTGCTGCGCCAGGTCTATGACCAGATGGCCGAACCCAAGTGGGTGCTGGCCATGGGCGTATGTGCCTCAAGTGGCGGGATGTTCAACAACTACGCGGTGGTCCAGGGCGTGGACCATATCGTTCCGGTCGACATCTACCTGCCCGGCTGCCCGCCGCGGCCGGAGATGCTGCTCAACGCCATCCTGATGTTGCACGCCAAGATCGGCGAGATGCCCTTGGGCGTCAACCGCGCCGAGGCGGTGGCCGCCGCCGAGGCCGCCGCCCTGGCGAGCAAGCCGACGATCGAACTCAAGGGCCTGTTGCGGTGACCGGCAGGCGGGATCAGGACCCCGAGGTGATCGGGGTGCGTCATGGGATGTTCGGCATCGAGGGATCCGGCGACACCTCCGGTTATGGGCGGTTGGTCCAGCCCATCGCGCTGCCGGGCAGCACCCCGCGGCCGTACGGCGGCTATTTCGACGACGTCGTCGACCGACTCGCCGAGGTGCTCGGCACCGAGGCGTTCCAGACCGCCGTCGAGCGCGTCGTGGTCCATCGTGAGCAGCTGACCTGCGAGATACGCCGCGAGCACCTGAGCACGGTGGCCGGGACGCTGCGTGACGACCCCGCGCTGCACTTCGAATTATGTTGCGGCGTATCGGGTGTGCACTACCCCGATGACACCGGCCGCGAACTGCACGCCTTCTACCCGCTGATGTCGATCACCCACAACAGGCGGATCAACCTCGAGGTGGCCTGCCCGGATGCCGACCCGCACATCCCATCCCTGTTCGGGGTGTATCCGACCTGCGACTGGCACGAACGCGAGACCTACGACTTCTTCGGCATCGTCTTCGACGGCCACCCCGGGCTGACCCGGATCGAGATGCCCGACGACTGGGAAGGCCATCCGCAGCGCAAGGACTATCCGCTCGGCGGGGTTCCGGTGGAATACCACGGCGCGCAGATCCCGCCGCCGGACCAACGCAGGTCGTACCACTGATGGCCGCCGATGATCCGGTGATCGTTCTCGGCGGTCAGGACTGGGAGGAGATCGTCGAAGCCGCCCGCGACGGGATGGCCGGTGAGCGCATCGTGGTCAACATGGGTCCGCAACACCCGTCCACCCACGGGGTCCTGCGGCTGATCCTGGAGATCGAGGGCGAGACTGTCGTCGAAGCCCGTTGCGGTATCGGCTATCTGCACACCGGTATCGAGAAGAACCTGGAGTACCGGACCTGGACCCAGGGCGTGACTTTCGTGACCCGGATGGACTATCTGTCGCCGTTCTTCAACGAGACGGCGTACTGCCTGGGGGTCGAACAGCTACTGGGCATCACCGACGACATCCCTGAACGTGCTTCGGTGATCCGGGTGATGCTGATGGAACTCAACCGGATCTCCTCGCACCTGGTGGCGCTGGCCACCGGCGGTATGGAGTTGGGCGCCATGACGCCGATGTTCTTCGGCTTCCGCGAACGCGAACTCATCCTGTCCGTCTTCGAGGCGATCACCGGATTGCGGATGAACAACGCCTACATCCGGCCCGGCGGTCTGGCCGCCGACCTCCCCGAGGACGGACCACAGCGAATCCGCGACCTGCTCCGGGTCCTGCCCGGCCGGCTGCGCGAAATGGCGGACCTGCTGACCGAGAGCTACATCTGGAAGGCCCGCACCCAGGGGGTGGGTTATCTGGACCTCACCGGCTGTATGGCCCTGGGCATCACCGGCCCGGTGCTGCGGTCCACCGGCCTGCCGCACGACCTGCGCAAGTCCCAACCGTATTGCGGCTATGAGACTTACGACTTCGACGTCATCACCGATGATGGCGCAGACTGCTACGGCCGCTACCTGATCCGGGTCGGCGAGATGCACGAGTCGGTGAAGATCGTCGAGCAGTGCCTGGCGCGCCTGGAACCCGGTCCGGTGATGATCGCAGACCGCAAGCTGGCCTGGCCGGCCGACCTGCAGGTCGGGCCGGACGGGTTGGGCAACTCCCCGGCCCATATCGCCAAGATCATGGGCACCTCGATGGAGGGGCTGATCCACCACTTCAAGATCGTCACCGAGGGTTTCCGGGTGCCGGCCGGGCAGGTCTACAGCGCCGTGGAGTCACCGCGCGGCGAACTCGGCGTGCACATGGTCTCCGACGGCGGCACCCGGCCCTACCGGGTGCACTACCGCGACCCGAGCTTCACCAATCTGCAAGCGGTGGCGGCGATGTGCGAGGGCGGCATGGTGGCCGACGTGATCGCCGCGGTGGCCAGCATCGACCCGGTGATGGGAGGAGTCGACCGATGAGTGTCGACCATAGATGGAGCGACCGATGAGTGTTCATCTGACCCTCGGGCCCCGGCCCGACGAACCCGGCCCCCCGATCGGCGGGCCGCGTTCGTATCCGCCAGACGTCACCGCGCGACTGGCTGCCGACGCCGCCACCATCATCGCCCGCTACCCCGAACCACGGTCGGCCCTCCTGCCGCTGCTGCATCTCGTGCAGTCCGAGGACGGCTATCTCACCGCGGCCGGAATCGATTTCTGCGCAACACAACTCGAGCTGACCGCTGCTGAGGCCAGCGCGGTGGCGACCTTCTACTCGATGTACCGGCGCAGCCCGACCGGCGACTACCTGGTCGGCGTCTGCACCAACACGCTGTGCGCGATCATGGGCGGCGACGCCATCCTGGAAGCGCTGCAGAGCGAACTCGGCGTGCGCGCCGGGCAGACCACCCCCGACGGGACCGTCACCCTCGAGCACATCGAGTGCAACGCCGCCTGCGACTACGCGCCGGTGGTGATGGTCAACTGGGAGTTCTTCGACAACCAGACCCCTTCCAGCGCAACCGAACTCGTCGCCGCGCTGCGAAGCGGCCAGACCGTCACCCCCACCCGCGGAGCGCCGCTGTGTACCTTCCGGCAGACCGCTCGGACGCTGGCCGGGGTCGGCGAGCCCGTCGAGGACACCTCCGGCCCGGGCCGGCCCACCCTGGCCGGGCTTCGGGCCGCCCGTGGGGAGTTCCCGTGCTGACCCCGGTGCTGAGCCGGTTCTGGGACCAACCCGAGCCGTGGACCCTGCAGACCTACCTGCGCCACGACGGCTACCGGGGGCTGCGCCGCGCGTTGCGGATGTCCCCGGAAAAGGTCATCGGCGAGATCAAGGAGTCTGGGCTGCGCGGCCGCGGCGGTGCAGGGTTCCCGACCGGGACCAAGTGGTCCTTCATCGACCAGAAGTCGGCCAAACCGCGCTATCTGGTGGTCAACGCAGACGAGTCCGAACCCGGCACCTGCAAGGACATGCCGCTGCTGCTGACCACGCCGCACTTCCTGGTGGAGGGCGCCATCATCGCCGCCTATGCAATCCGCGCCCGACACGCCTTCATCTACCTTCGTGGTGAGGTGGTCCCGGTGCTGCGCCGGTTGCAGGCCGCCGTCGCCGAGGCCTATGCCGCCGGTTATCTCGGCCGCAACATCGCCGGTTCCGGATTCGATCTGGACCTCATCGTGCATGCCGGGGCCGGGGCCTATATCTGCGGTGAGGAGACGGCACTGCTGGACTCCCTCGAAGGCCGGCGCGGCCAACCCCGGCTGCGTCCGCCGTTCCCCGCCGTCGCCGGGCTCTACGCCTGCCCGACGGTGGTCAACAACGTCGAGTCCATCGCCAGCGTGCCGCCGATCATGGTCAACGGGGTGGACTGGTTCAAGTCGATGGGCACCGAGAAATCGCCCGGCTTCACGCTCTACTCACTGTCCGGCCATGTCACCCGACCCGGCCAGTACGAGGCGCCGCTGGGCATCACGCTGCGCGAACTGCTCGACCTCGCCGGAGGTGTGCGGGCCGGCCATGAGCTGAAGTTCTGGACCCCGGGCGGCTCCTCGACCCCGCTGCTCACCGCCGAACACCTCGACGTGCCACTGGATTACGAGGGGATGGCCTCGGTCGGCTCGATGCTGGGCACCAAGGCATTACAGATCTTCGACGAGACCACCTGCGTGGTACGGGCGGTGCGTCGCTGGACGCAGTTCTACGAACACGAGTCCTGCGGCAAGTGCACACCGTGCCGGGAGGGCACCTACTGGCTGGCCCAGATTTACGAACGGCTCGAGGACGGACGCGGCATGCCCGAGGACCTCGACAAGCTGTCCGACATCGCCGATGCCATCCTCGGGAAGTCGTTCTGCGCGCTCGGGGACGGGGCCGCCTCCCCGATCATGTCCTCGCTGCAGCACTTCCGTGCCGAGTACGAGGCCCACCTGGACGGCGGCTGCCCCTTCGACCCGTATGCCGCCATGCTGGCCGCCCCCGAAGGGGTGGGCGCATGACCCCGTTCACCTCCTTTACCTCCCCGCGAGCAGACACAAACGGCCCCGACACGCCGGGGATCCGGGGACGTTTGCGTCTGCTCGCGGGAGAAGGGGGCATGCGGTGAGCACGCGAGGCCGACCTGGTCACCCTGACCATCGACGACACCACCATCTCGGTTCCCAAGGGCACGCTGGTGATTCGGGCCGCGGAGCTGATCGGCGTACAGATTCCCCGGTTCTGCGACCACCCGCTGCTGGAGCCGGTCGGCGCCTGCCGCCAGTGCCTGGTCGAGGTGGAAGGCCAGCGCAAGCCGATGGCCAGTTGCACCGTCGCCTGCACCGAGGGCATGGTGGTGCGCACCCAGTCCACCTCGGAGGTGGCCGACAAGGCACAGCGCGGCGTGATGGAACTCTTACTGATCAACCACCCGCTGGACTGCCCGGTCTGCGATAAGGGCGGGGAGTGCCCATTGCAGAACCAGGCCATGTCGTCCGGTCGCGCCGAAACACGGTTCACCGACATCAAGCGCACCTTCCCGAAGCCGATCAATCTGTCCTCCCAGGTACTGCTGGATCGCGAGCGCTGCGTGTTGTGCGCCCGGTGCACCCGGTTCTCCACCCAGATCGCCGGAGACCCGTTCATCGAACTGCTCGAACGCGGCGCCCTGCAGCAGGTCGGCATCGCCGCCGGGCAGCCCTTCGACTCCTATTTCAGCGGCAACACCGTGCAGATCTGCCCGGTCGGTGCGCTCACCGGAACCGCGTACCGGTTCCGGGCCCGGCCGTTCGACCTGGTGTCCTCCCCCGCCGTCTGCGAGCACTGCGCCTCGGGCTGCGCCCAGCGCACCGACCACCGGCGCGGCACGGTGCTGCGCCGACTGGCCGGCGACGACCCCGAGGTCAACGAGGAGTGGAACTGCGACAAGGGGCGCTGGTCATTCGCCTACGCCCGGATCGGCGACCGGATCACCACCCCGATGGTGCGCGATGACGCCGGCCACCTGCGGTCGGCGTCCTGGCCGGAGGCCCTCGCGACGGCCGCCGCCGGGCTCGCCGGAGCGCGGACCGGGGTGCTGGTCGGCGGCCGGATAACCGCCGAGGACGCCTACACCTACGCCAAATTCGCCCGAATGGCGTTGCACACCAATGACATCGACTTCCGGTCCCGGCCGCACTCCGAGGAAGAGACGGCATTCCTCACCGCCCACATTGCCGGGGTTCGGCAGGTCACCTACGCGGACCTGGAGACCGCCCCGATGGTGCTGCTGGCCGGATTCGAACCGGAGGACGAGTCGCCGATCGTCTTCCTGCGGCTCCGCAAGGCGGTTCGCCGGCACGGCCTGACGGTGCTGACGATCGCACCGTTCGCCTCCCGCGGCACCGCGAAACTCTCCGCGCGGCTGCTGGCGACCACGCCCGGTGACGAAGCGGCAACCCTGGATGCACTGGCCGGCGAACTTGCCGACGGCACCGTCATCCTGGTCGGCGAGCGGCTGGCCAACAGCCCCGGTGCGCTGACCGCGGCAGCACGCCTGGCCACCCGGACCGGTGCCCGGCTGGCCTGGATCCCGCGCCGCGCCGGGGAACGTGGCGCGCTGGACACCGGCTGTTTGCCGACTCTGCTCCCCGGTGGCCGGCCGGTCTCCGATCCCGCTGCCCGCCAACAGCTCTGCGCGGCCTGGAAGGTCTCCGAACTGCCCAGCCAACCCGGCCGGGACACCGCCGGGATGCTGGCCGCCGCCGCGCACGGCGACCTCGATGCGCTGGTGGTCGGCGGTGTCGAGCCCGCGGATCTCACCGATCCGCATCAGGCGCTGGCTGCGCTGGAAGCCACCGGTTTCGTCATCAGTCTCGAGCTGCGCGAGTCCGAGGTCACCGCACTGGCCGATGTGGTCTTCCCGATCGCCCCGGTGGCCGAGAAATCCGGATCGTTCCTTAACTGGGAGGGCCGGGTGCGTCCATTCGACGCCGCCCTGGTCTCCAACGCCACCTCCGATATGCGGGTTCTGACGACGCTGGCCGACGCGTTGGGGGTCGACCTCGGCTTCAGCAGTCCCGAGCAGGCGCGTGCCGAGATGGCAACCCTGGGCGGGTGGCACGGTGAACGCCCGGCCGGGCCCGACGCCGGGGCGTCCGACGAGCGTTCCCTGGAGCCCGGGGAAGCGGTCCTGGCGGGCTGGCGGTTGCTGCTGGACTGCGGGCGCCTGCAGGATGGCGAGCCGTACCTGGCGGGAACGGCCCCGCCCGCGGTGGCGCGGCTGTCAGCGGCAACCGCCGCCACCATCGGTGCCGCACCCGACCAACTTCTGACCGTCTCCAGCGGGCGTGGTTCGATCAGCCTCCCGTGGGCGATCACCGAGATGCCGGATCAGGTGGTGTGGCTACCGCTGAACTCGCCGGGCAGTGCGGTGCACCGCGCGCTGGGGGTCAGCACCGGGTCCGTCGTCCGCATCGAGGCAGGGGGTGTCGGGTGAACACCGCGCCGACCTATCCGGACCCGACGGTGTTCGGCCTGGACCCGTGGTGGCTGATCCTGGTGAAGGCTGTGGCCGTGTTCGCCTTCCTGCTGCTGACCGTGCTGGTGGCGATCCTCGTCGAGCGCAAGCTGCTGGGCCGCATGCAGATGCGCTACGGCCCCAATCGGGTCGGCCCGCTGGGGTTGCTGCAGTCACTGGCCGACGGCATCAAGCTGGCCCTCAAGGAAGGTCTCGTTCCAGCTGGTGTCGACAGGCCCATTTACCTTCTGGCGCCCGTCATTTCGGTGGTGACCGCGATCCTGGCCTTCGCCGTCATTCCGCTGGGGCCGGTGGTGTCGGTGTTCGGCCACCAGACCCCGCTGCAGTTGACCGACCTGCCGGTGGCGGTGCTCTACGTGCTGGCGATCACCTCGGTCGGCGTGTACGGGATCGTGTTGGCGGGCTGGGCCTCCGGATCCACCTATCCGCTGCTGGGCGGCCTGCGCTCGAGCGCCCAGGTGGTGTCCTACGAGATCGCGATGGCCCTGTGCTTCGCCGCGGTGTTCCTCTATTCGGGGACCATGTCGACATCCGGCATCGTCGCCGGCCAGACCCACACCTGGTACGTGTTCCTGCTACTGCCGTCCTTCGTGGTCTACCTCACGGCGATGGTGGGCGAGACCAACCGCGCGCCCTTCGACCTACCCGAAGCCGAGGGCGAACTCGTCGGCGGTTTCCACACCGAGTACTCGTCGCTGAAGTTCGCGATGTTCTTCCTCGCCGAGTACGTCAACATGGCCACGGTCTCGGCGCTGGCCGCCACGCTGTTCCTCGGCGGCTGGCGGGCCCCCTGGCCGATCAGCCTGTGGGACGGCGCCAACACCGGTTGGCTGCCGCTGCTGTGGTTCATCGCCAAGGTGTGGCTGTTCCTGTTCGTCTTCATGTGGCTGCGCGCCACCCTGCCCCGGTTGCGCTACGACCAGTTCATGGCGCTGGGCTGGAAGCTGTTGATTCCGGTGTCGCTGGCGTGGATTCTGATCGTCGCCGTCCTGCGTACCGCCGGTATCGACGGCGTCATCCCGAACCTGCTCGCCGCAGCGGCTCTGCTGGCGGTCCTGGTGGGCGTCAACGCACTGCGCCGACGCCGGGTTCAGCACCGAACCCCGCCGCCGGCCCGGCCGCCAGGTGGGTCGTTCCCGATTCCCCCGCTTCCGACGACTGCCGAGGAGGCCGCCCGTGCCTAAGTTCCTGGACGCGATCGCCGGCTTCAGGGTGACGTTCACGACGATGTTCAAAAAGCCGATCACCGAGCAGTACCCGGAGCAGCCCGGCCCGGTGGCGCCGCGTTACCACGGTCGCCATCAACTCAACCGCTACGCCGACGGACTGGAGAAGTGCATCGGCTGCGAGCTATGCGCCTGGGCGTGTCCGGCCGACGCCATCTACGTCGAGGGCGCCGACAACACCGAGACCGAGCGCTACTCCCCCGGCGAACGCTACGGCCGGGTGTACCAGATCAATTACCTGCGCTGCATCGGCTGCGGACTGTGCATCGAGGCCTGCCCCACCCGCGCGTTGACCATGACGGGCGATTACGAGATGGCCGACGACAACCGTGGCGACCTCATCTACGGCAAGGACAAGCTGCTGGCGCCGCTTGAGCCGGGGATGACGGCTCCGCCGCATCCGATGGCACCCGGAACCACGGACGACGACTACTACCTCGGGAATGTCACGGAGGTGAACCCGTGAACGCCGAGGCGATCGCCTTCTGGGTGCTGGCCACCATCTCGGTGGCGGGCGCGATCGGAGTGATCGCGGCGCCCAAGGCGGTGTACTCGGCGATCGCCCTGGCAGTCACGATGATCGCCCTGGCCATCGTCTACGTCACCCAGGAGGCACCATTCCTCGGCGTTGTACAGATTGTGGTCTACACCGGCGCGGTGATGATGCTGTTCCTGTTCGTCCTGATGCTGATCGGTGTGGACTCCGCTCAGTCGCTGGTGGAAACCCTTCGCGGACAACGGGTGGCGGCCATTCTCGCCGGTCTGGGATTCGGCGTTCTGCTCATCGCCGGTATCGGCAGCGCCGGGACCGCGGGCTTCACCGGGCTGGCCGACGCCAATCGGGAGGGCAACGTTCAGGGCCTGGCCGAGTTGATCTTCACCCGCAACCTGTGGGCGTTCGAGCTCACCAGCGCGCTGCTGATCACCGCGGCGCTCGGCGCGATGCTGCTCGCCCACCGGGAACGGTTCGAACGACGCAAGACCCAGCGCGAGATGGCCATCGACCGGTTCCGGGCCGGCGGAGGGCGGGCCACACCGCTACCCAACCCCGGCGTCTTCGCCCGGCGCAACGCGGTGGACACCCCGGCCCGGCTGCCGGACGGGTCCGATGACGAGACCTCGGTCAGCGCCACCATCCGGGAGACCCGGTGAGCCCATCCCACTACCTGTACCTGTCGGCACTGCTGTTCACCATCGGGGCGGCCGGAGTGCTGCTCCGGCGCAACGCGATCGTCATGTTCATGTGTATTGAACTGATGCTCAATGCCGGCAACCTTGCATTCGTCACGTTCGCCCGGATGCACGGCCAGCTGGACGGGCAGGCGGTGGCCTTCTTCACCATGGTCGTCGCCGCCTGTGAGGTGGTCATCGGCCTGGCCATCATCGTCGCCATCTTCCGCACCCGTCGCAGCGCCGACGTGGACGAGTCCCACCTGCTGCGGAACTGAGACGGCCCCTGACATGACCACACTTCTCTGGCTTACCATCGCGCTGCCGCTGGCGGGGGCGGCGGTGCTGCTGCTGGGCGGGCGGGCCACCAACACCTGGGGTCATCTGCTGGGCACTGCGACGGTGCTGGGCTCCTTCGTCTGCGGAACAGCGCTTTTCGCCCACCTGGTCGGCCTTCCCGTCGACGACCGGGTGGTTGCGCACACCTTGTTCTCCTGGGTTCCGGTCGGCGCGCTGCAGGTCGACTTCGGCCTGCAGTTCGACGCTCTCTCAGCCTGTTTCGTCCTGCTGATCACCGGCGTCGGGGCGCTGATCCACCTGTACTCCATCGGCTACATGGCCCATGATCCCGAGCGGCGGAAGTTCTTCGCCTATCTCAACCTGTTCGTCGCCGCCATGCTGCTGCTGGTGCTCGCCGACAACTACCTCGGCCTCTACACCGGCTGGGAGGGCGTCGGCCTGGCGTCCTACCTGCTGATCGGGTTCTGGTCGGCCAAGCCCAGCGCGGCCACCGCCGCCAAGAAGGCATTCGTGGTCAACCGGGTCGGCGATATCGGCCTGGCACTGGCCCTGATGGTGATGGTCGCCACCGTCGGATCCGTTGGTTTCGCTCAGGTCTTCGAGGCCGCCCCGCGGATGACCGACGGCACCCTCAACGCGATCGGCCTGCTACTGCTGCTCGGCGCCTGCGGCAAGAGCGCCCAGGTGCCGTTGCAGTCCTGGCTCGGCGATGCCATGGAGGGCCCCACCCCGGTCTCCGCGCTCATCCACGCCGCCACCATGGTGACCGCCGGGGTGTACCTGATCGTCCGCTCCGGCCCGGTGTTCGACCTGGCCGGCGGCGCCCAGACCGCAGTCGTCATCGTCGGTGCGGTGACACTGCTGTTCGGCGCGATCATCGGCTGCGCCAAGGACGACATCAAGAAGGCACTGGCGGCATCGACGATGAGCCAGATCGGCTACATGGTGCTGGCTGCCGGTCTCGGCCCCGCCGGTTACGCCGTGGCGATCCTGCACCTGATCACTCACGGCTTCTTCAAGGCCGGGCTGTTCCTGGGCGCCGGTTCGGTGATGCACGCGATGAGCGACGAAACGGATATGCGCCGCTACGGCGAACTGCGGAAGGTTCTGCCCATCACCTTCGTGACATTCGGACTGGGTTATCTGGCGATCATCGGGGTGCCGCCGTTCGCAGGATTCTTCTCCAAGGACGCCATCATCGAAACCGCCTTCAACGCAGGCGGACTCAAGGGCGTACTGCTGGGCGGGGTCACCCTGCTCGGCGCGGCGATCACCGCCTTCTACATGACCAGGGTAATGCTGCTGACCTTCTTCGGGAACGCCCGGTGGACGGCCAAGATCGCCGACAAGTATCCGCATGAGTCACCGCCGATCATGACCGCGCCGATGGTCGTGCTGGCCATCGGATCGGTGGGAGCCGGCGCCCTGCTCACCATCGGCGGGAACCTCTCCCACTGGCTGGAACCCGTGGTGGGCAGCCACGAAGCCGAGCATGTGGTGCCGGTATGGGTCACCACCGCTGCTGCCCTGACCGCGGTGGCGGTGGGTGTGGCGATCGCCTACCGGCGCTACGGCACCAGCCCGGTGGCCCAGACCGCCCCGCAGGACGTCTCCGCGCTGACCGTGGCGGCCCGCCATGACCTCTACGGTGATGCGCTCAACGAGGCGGTGTTCATGCGCGGCGGCCGCCAGGTGACCAGGGCGATGGTGGCCGTGGACGACGTCGCACTCGAAGGTGGGGTCGGCGGACTGGCCGCCGGGGTCGGCGGGGTGTCGGACTGGCTGCGCGGCCTGCAGACCGGGTTCGCCCGCAACTACGCCCTGACCATGCTGGCCGGGGCCGGCCTGCTGGCCGGGGCCGTCCTGATCACGGCGATGTGGAGGTGAGGCGGTGACGAGCTTTCCGTGGCTGAGCGTGCTGTGGTCGCTGCCGATCCTCGGCGCGGTGGTCATCGTGCTGATCCCGGCTTCGATGCGCACGTTGGCCAAATACACCGGGCTGGCGGTGTCATTGGCGGTGCTGGCGGTGGCGGTTGCGCTCGCGGTGCACTTCGACCCGGCCGGCGAGCAGTACCAGTTCGTCGAGAGCCGGCCCTGGATAGCGTCTTTCGGCACCGGCTACATCCTCGGCGTCGACGGTATCGCGCTGGCCCTGGTGGTGCTCACCGCGGTGTTGATGCCGCTGCTGCTGATCGCCGGCTGGAACGATGCCGACGACGGGCCGCGGATGCCCTTGCGCGCCGCGCACGGCTACGTCGCACTGATGCTGGCAGTCCAGGGCATGGTGCTGATGTCGCTGGTCGCGCTGGACATCCTGCTGTTCTACGTGTTCTTCGAGGCGATGCTCATCCCGATGTACTTCCTCATCGGCGGATTCGGCGGCGAGAACAGAGCGGCTCCGGCTGCCGCGGTGAAGTTCCTGCTTTACAACCTCTTCGGCGGGCTGATCATGCTGGCCGCCCTCGTCGGACTGTACGTCGCCACCTCGACCAGCACGGCGTTCCCCGGCGGCACCTTCGACTTCCGGGCGATCGCCGGGGCGGTGAGCACCGGACAGTTCGTCATACCGGCGGTGGCGGCGCATGCGATCTTCGGCGGCTTCCTGTTCGCCTTCGCGGTCAAGGCCCCGATGTGGCCGCTGCACCGCTGGTTGCCCGACGCCGCGGTGCAGTCCACCCCGGCATCGGCGGTGCTGATGATGGCGGTGATGGACAAGGTCGGCACCTTCGGCATGTTGCGGTACTGCCTGCCGCTGTTCCCCGATTCCGCGGCGCTGTTCCGCCCGGCGGTGATCACCTGCGCGGTGATCGGCATCATCTACGGCGCGATCCTGGCGATCGGGCAGACCGACGTGATGCGGCTGATCGCCTACACCTCGATCAGCCACTTCGGCTTCATCATCCTCGGGATCTTCGTGATGACCAGCCAGGGCCAATCCGGGTCGACGCTTTATATGGTCAACCACGGAATCGCCACCGCCGCACTGTTCCTGATCGCCGGGTTCCTGGTCAGCCGGCGTGGCACCCGCGTCATCGCCGCCTACGGCGGGGTGCAGAAGGTGGCACCGGTACTTGCCGGAACCTTCCTGGTCGCCGGCCTGGCGACCCTCTCGTTGCCCGGGCTGGGACCGTTCATCAGTGAATTCCTGGTCCTGGTCGGCACTTTCACCCGTTACCCGGTGTTCGCGGTGATCGCCGCGCTGGCCCTGGTGCTCTCGGCGGTCTACGTGCTGTGGATGTACCAGCGGATGATGACCGGTCCGGTCACCGACGGCAACGAGAACCTGCCGGACCTGCGGCCCCGCGAACTGGTAGTGGTGGCACCGTTGATCGCACTACTACTGGTGCTGGGGATCTACCCGCGGATCGCGCTGGACGTCATCAACCCGGCCGTCGAGCACACGTTGACCTCCATCCACCAGTCCGACCCCGCACCGGCGCTGTCCGCGGGAGGCACCCGATGACCGCCCCCAGCGTCGAATACGGCGTGCTGCTGCCGCTGCTGATTGTCTTCGGCGTCGCGGTGGCCGGTGTGCTCGTCGAGGCGTTCCTGCCCCGCACAGCGCGCTACGCCACCCAGGTTTCGCTGAGCCTGACCGGGCTGCTGGCCGCCTTCGGCGCCCTGGTGGGCGTCTTTCGCGACACCGCGACCGGCCGGACGGCAGTGGTTGGCGCGGTGGTCATCGACCGCCCCGCCCTGTTCATGCAGGGCGTCATCCTGCTGGTCGCAGTGTTCTCCGTGCTGCTGATCGGTGAACGCCGAGGTGGATTCGACTCCGGGGCTTCAGGTTTGGACGCCTTCACCGCGCAGGCCTCGACGGTGCCCGGGAGCCTCGCCGAAAAGGTGGCCACCACGGCGAAGGTCGCCCAGACCGAAATCTTCCCGCTGACCATGTTCTCCGTTGGCGGCATGATGCTGTTCCCCGCCGCCGGTGACCTGCTGACCATGTTCATCGCCCTCGAGGTGCTCTCGCTGCCGCTATACCTGATGTGCGGCCTGGCCCGGTTCCGCCGGCTGCAATCCCAGGAAGCCTCGTTGAAGTACTTCCTGCTGGGCGCGTTCTCCTCGGCGTTCTTCCTCTACGGCATGGCGCTGCTCTACGGTTACGCGGGCACTCTGAGCCTGACCGGGATCGGCGAAAAGCTGCGCACTGGTCCGGACAACACCACCCTCGCGCTGATCGGTACAGCACTGCTTGCGGTCGGCCTGCTGTTCAAGATCGGTGCGGTGCCATTCCACTCCTGGGTGCCCGACGTCTACCAGGGCGCACCCACCGCGGTCACCGGGTTCATGGCCGCAGCCACCAAGGTCGCCGCCTTCGGCGCGCTGATGCGGGTGCTGTACGTGGCCGTCCCGACCCTGAAGGACGACTGGCGGCCGGTGCTGTGGGCGGTGGCGATCCTGACCATGGCGCTGGGCACCATCGCCGCGGTCACCCAGAAAGACGTCAAGCGGATGCTGGCGTATTCGGCGGTGGCCCATACCGGTTTCATCCTCACCGGCGTGATCGCCGATAACCCGGCCGGGGTGTCCGGGACATTGTTCTACCTGGCGGCCTACGGGTTCAGCACGGTCGGCGCGTTCGCCGTGGTGAGCGTGGTCCGCGGCGCCGACGGCGGGGAGCAGACCGAACTGGCCCGATGGGCCGGGTTGGGCCGGCACAGTCCGCTGACCGGCTTGGTGTTCGCGCTGTTTTTGCTCGCCTTCGCCGGCATTCCGCTGACCAGTGGCTTCGTCGGCAAGTTCGCCGTGTTCAAGGCCGCCGGCCAGGGTGGGGCGATTCCCCTGGTGATCGTCGGGGTGGTCGCCAGTGCGATCGCCGCCTACTTCTATGTGCGGGTGATCGTCCTGATGTTCTTCACCGATCCGCCACCGCAGCCCCCGCGGGTGGAACCCCCCGGTGCGTTGACCGTCGTGGCGATCGGCGTGACGGCACTAATCACATTCCTGCTTGGCGCACTGCCCCAGCCACTGCTCGACCTGGCCGACTCTGCCACCGCATTCCTGGTCTCCTGAGTCCCCCGACCCGCGAGCCGCGAGCCGCGAGCCGCGAGCCGCGAGCCGCGAGCCGCGAGCAGACGGAAACTGCACCGACACGCCGCAGTGGAGGAGCCGTTTATGTCTGCTCGCCGCGTCGGGCGCGTCATCGGGGCTACCGTTAGGGCCGGAGGATCGATGTGACCAACCAACCGACCGTGGACACCGACGTGACGCGACTGCAGCGATCGGCCCGCGACATCAGCGCCCTTCCGACCGTCCTGGCGCAGTGGCTGTCCACCGTCATGCCCGCTGGCAGCACCCCCGGGGTGACCGTCGAAAGTGGTGTCGACTCCAACGGCATGTCGTCGGAGACCATCATCCTGACCGGCCGCTGGATCGAGAACGGCTCGCCGGTCGAGCAGAAGTGGGTTGCCCGGGTCGCCCCGACGGATGCCGACGTCCCGGTGTTCTCCACCTACCGGATGGACCACCAGTTTCGGCTGCTGCAACTGGTGGCCGACCTCACCGACGTGCCGGTCCCGGCGGTGCGCTGGATCGAACCGACCGGCGAGGTGCTGGGCAGCCCGTTCTTCCTGATGGACCACGTCGAGGGCAGCGTGCCGCCTGACGTCATGCCCTACACCTTCGGCGGCAACTGGTTTGCCGACGCGCCCCCGGACAAACAGCGCGAGCTTCAGGATGCCACCGTCGATGTCCTAGCAACGCTGCACTCGATTCCCGACGCGGCCAGCACCTTCGGCTTCCTCGCCGAGGCCGACCCGCCCGGAGACACCCCGCTGCGCCGGCACTTCGGCTGGCTCAGAGGCTGGTACGAATTCGCCGTAGCCGATATCGGGCGCTCTGAGCTGGTCGAGCAGGCATTAACCTGGTTGGAGGACAACTTTCCCATCGATGTCGCCGCAGGCCCGCCGGTGCTGGTCTGGGGCGACTCCCGGATCGGCAACGTGCTCTACCGGGACTTCCGCCCGGTGGCGGTGCTGGACTGGGAAATGGCGACAGTGGGCCCACGCGAGCTCGATGTTGCGTGGATCATATTCGCCCACATGGTCTTTCAGGAATTGGCCGGATTGGCCGGACTGCCCGGGCTACCGGATGTGCTCCGCGAGGCGGATGTGCGGGACTGCTACCGGCACCGGACCGGAGTGAACCTCGGCGACCTGCGCTGGTTCTACGTCTACTCCGCGGTGATCTGGTGCGTGGTGTTCATGCGCACGGGGGCGCGGCGGGTGCACTTCGGGGAGATCGAAAAACCCGACGACATCGAGTCGTTGTTCTACCACGGGGGTCTGCTGCGCCGACTTATCAACGATCCGGACGAGGGAGTTGCCTGAGAATGCTTGGCCCGCTTGACGAGTACCCCGTCCACCAAATCCCCCAACCGATCGCCTGGCCGGGCTCGTCGGACCGCAACTTCTATGACCGGTCCTACTTCAACGCCCATGACCGCACCGGGAACATCTTCCTGATCACCGGTATCGGCTACTACCCGAATCTGGGGGTGAAGGACGCCTTCGTCCTGATTCGCCGCGCCGATGCCCAGACCGCGGTACACCTGTCCGACGCGATCGATGGCGACCGATTACACCAGCACGTCAACGGCTACCGGATCGAGGTCATCGAACCGCTGCAGAAACTGCGCATCGTCCTCGACGGGACCGAGGGAGTAGCCTGCGACCTCACTTGGGAGGGCTTGTTCCCGGTCGTCCAGGAGCAACGCCACGTCCTGCGGGCAGGCAATCGGGTGACATTGGACGCCCAACGGTTCGCCCAGGTCGGTTCGTGGAGCGGACAGATCGCGATCGACGGCGAGGAGATCACCGTAGACCCGGCCACCTGGATCGGCACCCGCGACCGGTCGTGGGGCGTGCGTCCGGTCGGCGAGGCCGAACCTCCGGGCCGGCCCGCCGATCCCCCGTTCGAGGGCATGTGGTGGCTGTACGTTCCGATGGCCTTCGACGACTTCGCGATCGTGGTCATCATCCAGGAGGAGCCCAGCGGTTTCCGCTCGCTCAATGACTGCACCCGGATCTGGCGCGACGGCCGTATCGAACAGCTCGGCTGGCCACGGGTGAAGATCCGCTACCGCTCCGGAACGAGGATTCCCACCGGGGCCAGCATCGACGCCACCGACGCCGATGGCGCGCCGATCCGCTTCGAGGTGGAGTCCAAGCTCGCGGTGCCTATCCACGTCGGCGGCGGCTACGGCGGCGACTCGGACTGGCTGCACGGGGTCTGGAAGGGCCCGAAATTCGTCGAACGGCTCAGCTATGACATGACCGACCCGGCGATCGTCGGCCGGTCCGGGTTCGGAGTGATCGACCACGTCGGCCGCGCGGTGTGCCATCAGCCCGGCGGCGCGACCGCCGAGGGATGGGGTCTGTTCGAGCACGGCGCATTGGGTCGCCACGACCCGTCGGGATTCGCCGACTGGCTTACCGTGGCGCCGTAGCCGCGCTGCCGGGTTCATCAGGCGGCGCACCGGGCGAATGCCAGGCCGATATCCACCTCGAGGGCGCTGATATCGCGGCGCGGCATCTCCGCGATCCGCCGTGCGGTGGACAGATGGGTGGCCCCGGTCGGGGTGGACAGGGCGGCGGTGTGGGTGCCGTCGGGGCTGGTGTGGGTCACCACCGTCCAACCGGGAGCTTCCTTGGCATAGTTGCAGGCCTCGCACAGACCCTCGCCGTTGGCGGCGCTGGTCGGCCCGCCCCGGGCCGCGGGTATGGCGTGGTCGGTGTGGCGTATTGGCGCGTCGCAGTAGGGGGTCCGGCAGGTGCCGTCGCGCAACCCGATGAACCTGGTCAGCCCGGCGGGGAAGATCCGGGATCGCGACTCCATCGCCACCAGCGCGCCCGAGCGGGGGTGCCGGTAGAGGCGGCGCAGGCTGGCCCGCGAGTCGCGGTCGGCGGCGGCGGCCGCGATCAGCTGCCGGGCCACCGGGGCCGGGATTGGCCCATAACCCGGCACCGTCGCCGGTGCGGTTGACCCGCCCAGTAGTGACTCGTCGGAGAGGACGAGTTGCACGGCGACGGGGGTGGCGACCGTCGCGGGTCGGCCGGTGACCCGCTCGATGAGGGTGTCAGCCATCACCATGCCCCGGCCGCGGCCGTCGCCGCGGGTGTCGGCGGCACGCTTGAGTGCGGCATAGACCGAGACACCCTGCGCCATCGGAAGCAGCGCGGTCAGGTAGGTCATGCAGTCCGGAGCCGGCCGAATGGTGACGGTGCGCTCGCGTTCGGCGCGGACCGCGCGGTCGGTCACAGCATGCGGGTCCAGCCGGTAGGCGATCGCCCGGGCCTCCGCCGCGACGCGGCGGTCACCCATTCCCTCCAGCCGCGCCTGCTCGCCGCACAACTCGGCGTCGAGGGTGCGCCGATCCTCAACGTCCAGGCAGGCGGTCTCCCGCACGATCAGGGTGGCCCGCCACTCGGAGAGCACCCCGGACTCCAACGCGGCCAACGTGTGCGGCATCTCGTGCACGAGGGCGTTGGCGAAGCCGAGGTGCCGGTTGCCACGGGCGGCCGAATCGCGGCGGGCCAGCGCGATCTCAGCGGCCACCCCGCGTCCCCGCCGCCGTGCCGGAACCCCGGCGGTGTCTTCGGCGGCCCGCCGTGCGGAGGCGAACGCCGCGGCTGCGCGCGCCTGGGCGGCTGCGGCCGCGGACTTCAGCCGCTCGAGGTCCTCGATCCGCGTGATCAGGGACTTCTCATCGGCGGTCGGGTCGATCATCAACAATTCTTCGAACATATATTCGATAGTAGATGAGGGGGCAGACACGTCCCAACGGCCGCGTGCGCGACTGCGCGCACCGTCGCACCGTGTCTACCATTGCCGCCTATGGCCGCGAGTCGTTGGGTGTTCCAGCGGGACAGTGTGGAGTTCGGCCGAGCCCTGAACCTGATCGACGCGATCTTCGGGTTCTGCCTGACGCTATTGGTCACCACCCTCGAGGTCCCGCCGGCCGCCGAGTGGAGGGACCTGTCCACCCTGCTGGGCGGCGGACTCGGCGACCAACTGCTGGCCTTCCTGATCAGCTTCGCCGTGGTGGTCGGATTCTGGCTCACCAACCACCAGGTGCTGGCGTCCTTCCGCGCACTCGACGGCGCAACCGTCCGGGTATGCATCTACCTGGCCGGCCTGATCATCTTCATCCCGTTCACCACCAAGGCCATCAGCGACCCGGACCCCGGACACCTTCCGCTGCCGACGGCGGTCTATGCCGTCAATGTGGCCGCGATCGTTCTGGTCACCGTGGCACTCGTCCTGGTCGGCCGCAAACGCGGCCTCACCGACAGACCCCTGCCGGTTCCGGGTCTGATCGCCCACTCGCTGGTGGTCGCCGCGATTTTCCTGTGCTCCATTCCGATCGCCTACCGCTTCGGCCCGGACGCCGCCACCTGGAGCTGGTTGTCGCTGGTCGTGATCAGCCCGGCGGTGGGCGTGTTGGTGCGCCGGCGGAGTTAACTCATCGACTCAATTCATCGACTCAATTCATCGACTCAATTCATCGACTCAATTCATCGACGATGCCGGCCAGCACCTCCACCGCGATCGGCCCGGGCTGGTACAGGCACACGGTGTCGGAAAGGCCCTCGGCAGCCGCGACCCGCCCCCGGATGTGGTCGGCGATCTGCGCCGGTGTTCCACACGCCGCGATGGTGTGCAGCACCTCGTCACTGATCAACCCGCCCATCTCGGCCCACCGGCCCTGTTTGGTCATCGCGTGCAGTTCGGGTTGCAGATCACCCCAGCCGTGCACCTCGAGCACCGGGCGGTACGCCGGGGTGGATCCGTAGAAGGCCAGCAGCCGCCGGGCGGCGTCATGGTCCTCCCCAGCCGACACGATCACCTCCGGCACCACGGCCAGATCAGCAGGCTCCCGCGCAGCCGCCGCCAGGCCCTCGCGCACCCCCGGCATGGTGACCTCCCGCATGAACCGCGCCGAGCCGAACGGCATCACCAGCAGTCCGTCGGCCACCTCGGCGACCGCCCGGGTCAGCCGGGGACCCAGTGCACCGACATAAATCGGCGGTGGGCCAAAGGGATTCGGCCCGGGATTGAATGTCGGCGTCATCAGGGTGTGTCGGTAGAACTGGCCGCGGAAGTCCAGCCGTTCACCGGTCTGCCAGACGGCGAAGATCGCCCGCAGCGCCCCGACCAGCTCCCGCATCCGGTCCACCGGACGGTCGAACGACGCGCCGTAGCGTTTTTCGATCTGGGTGCGGATCTGGGTGCCCAGGCCGAGGGTGAAGCGGCCGCCGCTGAGCAGTTGGTGGTCGTAGGCCTGATGCGCCAGTTGGATCGGGTTTCGCGGAAAGGCGATCGCCACATTGGTCATCAGATCTAGGCCGCCGACGGTCGAGGCCAGGGTCAGCGGCGCGAACACATCGTGCGGACCCTCGAAGGTGAACACCCCGGCCGCACCGGCCTCGCGCAGCGCTAAAGCGCGTTCGACGGCGTCGGCGGGCCCGAACAGGGCGGTCAGGATCTTCACGAGAATCCCACCCTAGCGAGGTCGGCGCGAAAACCATCGCCCTGCGCACAAACGCGCGCCGACATCGGCCAAACTGGTGCCATGGCACATGACGTGGTGGTGATCGGGGCGGGCCTGGCGGGACTGACGGCGGCACGGGCTCTGACCCGCGGGGGCCTGGACGTGGTCGTGCTCGAGGGCCGTGACCGGGTGGGTGGGCGCACCTTCTCCGACACCCTCGCCGGCGTTCCGGTGGACCGCGGCGCCTCGTTCGTCGGCCCCACCCAGGACGCCGTGCTGACACTGGCCGCCGAACTTGGTTGTCCTACCACCCCGACCTATCACGACGGCGCCAACCTGATCCGCTGGCGCGGCAAGGTCCGGTCCTATCAGGGCACCATCCCCAATCTCGGACCGCTGAGCCTGCTCGACATCGGCCGCATCCAATGGCAGTTCGAACGAATCGCCAAGGGCGTCAGCATTACCGAGCCGTGGACCTCCAAGAAGGCCGCCAAGCTCGACGGCATCAGCCTCGGCGGCTGGCTGCACTCGATCAAGGCCACCTCCACGTCTCTTGACCTGATGGCGATCATGTCCAGGGTGACCTGGGGCGCCGAGCCCGATGAGGTGTCCATGCTGCACGCCGTGCGCTACATCTCGACCTCCGGCGGACTGAACCGCATGCTCGATGTCGTCGGGGGCGCCCAGCAGGACCACTTCCCCGGCGGCAGCCATCAGATGGCCGCCACGATGGCCGCCGAACTCGGCGAGCGGGTCCGACTGGGTGCGGTGGTCTCCCGTATCGAGTGGTCCGACGATGCCGTCGCGGTGATGTCCTCCGCCGGCGCAATCGAGGCTCGCCGGGCCGTGGTGGCCGTTGCGCCGATGCAACGACTGGACATCGATATCGCCCCGGCCCCTCCGATCGAGTATCAGCAATTGGCCCAGAGCTGGCCGCTGGGGGCGCTGACCAAGTCCTACGCCGCCTATCCCACCCCGTTCTGGCGGGCCGACGGGCGATCCGGCCAGTCACTATCCGACCAGGGTCCGGTCTTCATCACCTTCGACGTCAGCCCCGCCGAGGGGCCGGGCATCCTGCTCGGCTTCACCGACCCTCGGGGATTCGACGCGCTGCCGGAGGAGCAGCGCCGCGAGAAGGTCCTGGGCTGCTTCACCGCGTTGTTCGGCGAGCAGGCCGCGACCCCTATCGATTACCTCGACCAGCGTTGGGGCGCAGAGACATTCGCCCCCGGCGGGCCGACGGCCGCAGTCCCGCCTGGCTCATGGACGGAGTTCGGCACATTCCTGCGCCGGCCGGTCGGGCCACTGCACTGGGCGGGTACCGAAACCGCCGACGAGTGGACCGGGTTCATGGACGGCGCGGTGCGGTCAGGTCAGCGGGCTGCTGCCGAGGTCACCGCGTCGCTCGCCGCGCTCAGGAACTGATCCGCTGCGCCGACGCCGTCGCGCGGACCAGGTCGCGCAGATGGCCGTTGACATCGCCGGGGTGTTCCAGGATCGCGCAGTGCCCGCCGGGCATCTCGACCAGTTCGACCAGATTGGGCGCCGACTCGGCGATCTTGCGCGCTTGCGACATCGGCAGCAGCCGGTCCTTTGAGCTGCCGATCACCAAGGTCGGGACGGTCAGCCCGCTGAGGTCGATGTGGGCCCGATGGCCCATCTCGTCAACCAGCACCCGCGCCCAGGCGCCGCGGCCAGCCGCCGGGGTGGCGGCGAAAAGATCGTGAAGGAAACCGATGATCGCCGGATCGGCGTCGGCTCCGACCGCCATCATCTGAAGGAAAAGCCGGCTGCCTGGCTGGGTGCCCTGAACCAGCGGAGCCCCGCCGAGGGACCGGATCATCGTGCGGGCAGCGGCGACCCGGGTGGCCCGGAACATGCCCGGCACCGGCAGCAGCTGGATCTTGTCGAGCAGGTCTCCGGTGGTGGTGTTGATCAGGGCGACGGCGTCGACGCGCTGCTCGACCCGATGCCGGAAGCGGTCCGACCAGGCACTGATGGCGATCCCACCCATTGAATGCCCGGCGACCACGGCCCGCTCGCCAGGCCTCAACACGGCGGCCAGCACCGCATCCAGGTCCGCGGCGAGATGATCGAGGCTGTAGGACGACGCCGCGGGAACTCCGCTGCGGCCGTGTCCGCGGTGGTCGTAGGCGATGACCCGGTGGTCGCGGGAGAGGTCGTTGATCTGCTCATACCAGACTTTGAGCGAGCAGGTGATCCCGTGCGCCAGCACGATCGGGTATCCGTTGGAAGGTCCGAACACCTCGGTGTGCAGCCGGGTGCCGTCGGCGGAGTGCACGACCATGGTCTTGCTGGGTGGCAGGCCGGGGCCGCTGGCGCCCCGCTTCTCGGCGTGTAATGCCGGCATGATCGCTCCTCGCCGGGGCGGCGACGCTGCCGCTCCGACCATCGAGCGTAACCGCCCTTACGCTCCGCGGGCGGGATACCGCAGACAAATCTTGCGGCGCTCCGGCCCCAGCCCCATCGCCCGGATGTCCGCTGGCCCCGGTTGCGGTTTTCTCTGCTCTCGGCGGAACTTCTCAAATGCCTGTAGGGAAGGCCTGTCTGCACGCAGTGACCCTTTGCTAGGTTGGCGGGGAACACCAGCGTCACCGTCGATTCAGCACTAAGGAGAACCGCAGAATGAACACCACACTGGCCCGCGCCGCGGCCGCAGCCGGCGGCATCGCCATCGCCGCCGCCTTCACCGTCAGCTGCTCGCAGGCCCAGGACGCCACCAAGGAGATCGCATCCAGCGCCTCCAGCATCGGCTCGTCGGCCGCCAGCGCGGCGGGCAGCGCCGCCAGCAGCGCGGCCAGTGCGGCCGGCAGTGCCGCCAGCAGCGGGGCCAGCGTCGCGGGCAGCGCCGCCAGCAGCGCAGCGAGTGCGGCGGGCAGCGCCGCCAGCAGCGGTGCCAGCGTCGCCTCGAGCGCGGTCTCTTCGGTGCTCAACGGCGCCCCCACCACGATGAACGTCCCCGGACTGGGCGAGGTGTCACTGGACGGACCCACCGCCGAGGCCTACCAGAAGTTCGGCGGCGAGACCGCCCTCGGGATGCCGACCGCACAGCCGGAGAAGGTCGGCGACGGCACCGTCGCGGCGTTCACTAGCGGGACGATCTTCTCCTCCCCCTCCACCGGGGCGCACCTGGTCCAGGGTGAGATCCTGCGGGTCTACAACGAGCAAGGCGGCCCTGCCGGGCTGCTGGGCTGGCCCACCGCGGACGAGACCCAGACCGGGGGCGGGCCGAGCGTCGTCGAGGGCGGTTGGATCGCCGAGTTCCAGAACGGGATGATCACCTGGACAAACCAGGGCGGCGGCAGCTTCATCGAGACCATCACCAAGAACTGACCGGCACGGCGGCCCCCGGGAATGATGCCCGGGGGCCGTTTTGCGTCCGCAGTAACGGCACGACCGAAGATGAGGATAATGACGTCATGACGCATAAATTTGCAGCCACCCTTCTCAGCGCCATGGCCATGACGGCAGTTTCGTTTGCGGTCGCCCCGGCCGCCCAGGCCGAAATCTGCGGTGACGTCGGCGGACGCCACGCCGATATCGGCGGTTGCTCGAACATCGGCGGCGATATCGCCGATGCCGCCATCGTCGGCGCCGCGGTCGACCGCCCGTACGGCTACCCGGAGGCCTATCCCCCACCGCCCCCGGTCGGGTGGCCGCCCTTGCCCCCCGGCTACCTGCCTTATCCCTCGTTCCCCGGTGAGCTGCCGTGCTATCTGCCGACGGGCCAGCCGTATTACACGCCGGTCAACGAGCCCTGTTTCCCCGCGTAGTCAGCCGGGACTCAATCGAATAGCGCTGTTGTCGATGGGCGGCGGCACGGGTGAACCCGTGTCGCCGCCTATTCTTGTCCCGGTCGAGCGACTCGACTGACCGGAAAGAGGTGGATAGTGCGCGCACGACTCCGCGCGATCGCAATGGTGTTGTTGATGGTGGCGGCCATCGGCGGCCTGCCGGCCATCGCCTCGGCGGCCGATCCGCAAACCGTCACCGTCGCGACCCATGACCTCGAGCCGTTCGTGATGACGAACGACTCCATCAAGTCCGGCTTCACCATCGAGTTGCTGGAGGCGGTCGCCAAGCGGGAGGCCTGGACGCTGCAGTACGTCGACGTCGACGACGTCGCCGCCCAACTCCAGGCGGTCGCCGAGGAGCGCGTCGACGCCGCCGCCACCGCGATCTCGATCACCGCCGACCGCACCAGGGATTACGACTTCTCCCAACCCGTCCTCAACGCGGGCCTGCAGATCATGGTCCCGACCAGCTCCCTCGAGCGGTCCACACCCGGACTCAGTGATTTCATCGACCTGCTGTTCTCCAAGACCATGCTGATCTGGCTGGCGGCAGGTCTGGTCATCTCGGTCATACCGGCACACATCATCTGGTTCTCCGAGCGTCGTCACAACCACACGATGGTGTCGAAGTCGTATTTCCCGGGGATAGTCGAGTCGATGGGCTGGAGTCTGGGCATGCTCGCCGGCCAGCCCGAAGCTTTCCCGCGACACGCCTTCACCAAGGTGCTGTCG
Source organism: uncultured Actinomycetota bacterium (assembly GCA_963787055.1). GTDB lineage: Bacteria > Actinomycetota > Actinomycetes > Mycobacteriales > Mycobacteriaceae > Mycobacterium. The sequence continues at coordinate 203,982 of CAWBBP010000010.1, read as the reverse complement.
ATAATCTGGGCCTTCGTCGGCATCATCTTCGTGGCGTACTACACCGCCACCCTGACCGCCAATCTGACCGTGGAGAAATTCGACGCCAAGATCAACACGCCGGCGGACCTCGTGGGCAAGCGGGTCTGCACGGTGGCCAAGACCGAACCCGCCGCATCTCTGGTTTCGATCGGTGTCCGGCCCAACGAGGTTCCGACCATCGATGACTGCTACACCGACCTGAAGCGCAACGAACTCGATGCGGTTGTGTTCGACTCGCCGGTCCTTCGCTACTTCGTCTCCCATGAGGGCGCCGGCTTCGCGCAGATCGTCGGAACCGTCTTCGAGCCCGATGACTACGGCGTGGCCTTCCCCAACGGCAGCCCACTTCGCAAGAAGTTCAACCAGGGATTGCTGTCCATCCGCGAGGACGGCACCTACGACCTGATCAAGCAGAAATGGTTCGGTTTTGAGGGCGATTCCTCCGGCGCGGCCGGCTAGACCGGGTCGAATCCCGATACCAGCCAGCGCTCACCGACCTTCTCCAGCGTCACCTTGACGCTGGAGACGGTCTCGGTGGGGGCTCTGCCAGCCACGGTCACGGTCTGGTTGACGAACACCAGCACCACGGCGCTCCGACGGTCGGCCGAGGCCGACGCCGCCGCGGGCACTCGGGCCTGCGCCGAGATCTTCTTCTCCTTGGCGGCGGGTATCACGGTGTTCTGCACCAGATCGGTATAGGAATCCCGGAAGGGCCCGGTGATCCGGTCCAAGGCCGCCGTCAAATCCCTTTCGGCGGTGTCGGCCCGGTAGCTGAGCATCGCGATCGTCGCGTCGCGGGCGGCGGATACCGATTCGGTGCGGGCCACGTCGACCCCCCGTTGTGAGGCGTTCTTCCAACCCAGCCAAACCGCACCGACGGCGAGCAGCAGAGCCAACCCCGGCAGGACCGCGAACGCCACCAACCGGCGCCAGTCCCGGGATCCGGCCGGCGGGTGCGACGCCACCGCGACGGTCTGCTCGGCATCGTCGGCTTCGATATCAGTCTCGACCTCGGTATCGAAATCGAGATCGGTATCGACATCGACGTCGAGATCGTCATCGACGTCGGCGCCGACGTCGTTCCGGGTCGCGGCCTCGGGATCCTCGGCGGTCACGGCAGGAAGTCGACTCTCGAGACCTTGGCGCCGTCGTCGACCCGAGTGACGGTCACGCGCATCCGCCAGTACCGCGGCGGCTGCTGGGCAGGGTCGCCCAGGCTGGTGGTCATGACCGACAGCGCCACCAGCACCCGGGCCTCCTCATCGGTCATCGACTCCACACCGGCCGCGGTGACGGTACCGGTCGATTTGGACTGCGCCTGCTTGACGACCTCAGTCAATGCGCCCGCCCGGCCGGCGAACTCATCGCGGAACACCCCGGTGGCCGAGTCGAGGATGCGCTGCACATCCGCCTCGGCACGCTGGTAGTCGATCGTGGTCAGGTTGACCGCACCCTGTTTGCCGACCTCGAGGAACATCGACCGCGACTGCTCGGCCCGGTGTTCCCGGGAGACCCGGTACCCCAACCAACCGCACAGTGCGCCCAGTCCGATCACAAGAACCACGCCGATGGCAGTAGCGTGCCCGACCGGGATGGAGATCCGGCGCCGCCGGGACGCCGGGAGGGACGCTGAGCCGACCACATCCTCATCGGCCATGACGACAGGCTACCGAGCGGACGTTCCTTTGGGCCGCTCAATCGGCCGTGCCGTCACTCCTGCACTGCCTTCGCCACGGCGATGCACCGGGTCAACCAGGACGGGTCGACGGTCGGCCCGTCCTGCACGGCCCACATGGCGTTGTGCACCATCCGAACCACCACCCACGCCCGGGCGCGGTCCTCGTCGAAACCGGCCGCATCCACCACTGTCCAGAACCGCCGCCGCACACCCTCGCGGATATCGCCGCTGATGTCCTTCCATCGGTTCCACAGCATCGGGGCCACCTCGTAGTGCGGGTCGCCGTTGACCGGCTTGGGGTCGATCGCCAGCCACGGCTCGCGGTCGGCGGCCAGGACGTTGCCGTAGTGCAGATCGGCGTGGATCACGCGATCGGGTGGCGAACCGGCGGCACACAGATCGCGGCCGTGGGCAACGGCCTGTTCGACCAGACGCCGTGGGATGGGCGCACTGCGCGGCAATTCCGACAACTGGGCTGTCCAGCGATCGATGAACGACGACAGCGACCGCACTGCGGGCATCGGCGGGACGTGCAATCGCCGGTACAGATCCGCGACCACGACGCAGGCCCGCTCCTCGGGCACGGTGGACAGGTCGTCGCGGCGCAGCCGTTCCAACAGCAGCGCACGGTGATGCGGATCGGCGGCCAGCAGGCGCACCGCCCCGGCACCCTTCCAGCGTCGCAGGGCCAGATGCTCGTGCTCGGATTCCTCATCGGGAAAGCCGATCTTCATCACCGCCGCAACACCCTCGGCGGTACGGACAGGCAGCACCAACGAACAGTGCCCGTGGGTGGGCTCGCCGTCGGGGCGCAACCGCCAGTGCTCGACCAGACCCTCAACGGCCGAGGGCAGGGTCTGCACCCAATCCGCCCACTGCGGCCCGCGCCGGGCCATCGCGCGCACCGACCCGGGAACCGTGTCGACGTCCATCCGGTAATGATTCACCAGACACCGACCGGGTCGCCGACAGGCCGGTGGGCTGACGGGACAGCCATGCGGATATCGCGGTAAAGTCCGTATCCGGAATGACAATCGTTTTCAGCAAGCTCGCCGCAGCATCCCAGCCCCGGCGGTGGACGCGATGAGACTCGCCGGCTCCACGCGCGCGGTCTCGATGCCGCTCGTGGTCGTCACGATGGTCGGTTTCGCCCTGCTCGGGGGCACCGTGCGGGCCGCGGTGTACGACAGTGCCGCCCTGTCGACGGCCGGGACGGTGTTCAGCGGCATCTTCGTTCAGGCCCTGCCCTTCCTGGCACTCGGAGTTCTGCTCAGCGCCCTGATCGCGGTGTTCATCACCCCCGATCGGCTGTCCCGGTGGCTGCCGCGACGGACCTCGACCGCGGTGCTGGCCGCCGCGGTGAGCGGCGCCGCTCTGCCCGGGTGCGAATGCGGCTCGGTGCCGGTGGCCCGCCGACTGTACGGCGAGGACGCCCTCGGCGCGGCCGCCCTGACCTTCATGCTGGCCGCCCCGGCCATCAACCCGGTGGTGGTGGTGTCCACCGTGGTGGCCTTCCCAGCTCAGCCGCAGATGGTGTTCGCCCGCGTCGGCGCCTCCCTGCTGACCGCGATCGTCATGGGCCTGGCCTGGGCACGTTGGGGGCGCACCGAATGGATCACCCGCCGCCTGCCGCGGCCCCGTCCCGGACAGGAATCGCGGTGGGGAACCTTCATCGAGGCCGCCCGTCACGACTTCATCCAGGCCGCCTCCTACCTGGTGATCGGCGCCGCCGCGGCAGCCGCGCTGAACGTGATCGTCCCGGACTGGATGATCGAGAAGCTGGCCGGACAGCTTCTGCTGGGTGTGCTGGTGATGGCCCTGCTGGCGGTGGTGCTGTCGCTATGCTCGGAGGCGGACGCGTTCGTCGCCGCCAGTCTGACCATGGTCCCCCTAGTGCCCCGGCTGGTTTTCCTCGTCGTCGGCCCGGCCATCGACATCAAGTTGTTCGCGATGCAGTCCGGGCTGTTCGGCCGGGCCTTCGCGATCCGGTTCGCCCCGGCCACCTTCGTGGTGGCCACCGTCTCGGCGACCGTCATCGGCCTGCTCGTGCTGGGCGGCGGCTGATGAGCCGGGAAGCCGAGAACGTCCTGCTGCTGCTGGTCGGGATCGCGACGGCGATGATCACCATCGGCGGCGCCTACACCCGCTACGTCAAACCGTCCCTGCTGCCGTGGCTGGCCCTGACTGCGGCGGTGTTGATCGCACTCGCCCTGGCCTCGATCGCCGCCGATATCCGCCACGGGTCCGCGGCCGAGCATGAGCACGACGGGCACTCCCACGGTGGATCCGTAGCCTGGATGCTGATCGTCCCGGTGGTCGTGCTGATCTTCGTGACCCCGCCGGCACTGCGCCCGCAGTCCGTCCCGCCGAAGGTCACTGCGGTGTCGACCGAGGTTCTGCGCCAACCGTTTCCGCCGCTGCCGGCCGGCCGGGCACCGGAAGTCTCGATTCCGGACGTCATGGTCCGCGCCGCCCAGGACTCCGCCGGGACCCTGGACAACCGGCTCATCACCGTCATCGGGTTCACTCTCCCCACCGACGGTGGTGGCGTCGACCTCGCCAGGGTGATGCTCATCTGCTGCGCCGCCGACGCGCAACTGGCCCGGGTGCATCTGGCCGGCCCGGACGCCGATGAACTGGCTGGTTACCCCGAGCAGACCTGGCTGAGGGTGGAGGGCATTGTGATTGCCGCCGAGGCAGACGGCGATTCGACGTCGATTCCGACCCTCGAGGTCCAGACCGCCACCCGGATCGAGGCTCCGGAAAACGTCTACGCCTGAGGCTGCCGGTCGCGCAACGCCCCGGCCACGACGGCGGTCACTGCGGCCAGCATCAGTCCCACGATCACGCAGTTGGCGCCCAGGCCCATCGTGAAGGCGCGCGGATCGACCGCCTCGCTGAAGTCCGACTTGGCCCCGCTGACGAGCCGGTAGATCACCGACACCGCGCTGCCGGTGAGCGCGATACCCAGGGCGGTGCCCAGTTCGAAGGCCGTCTCGGAAATGCCGGTGGCGGCGCCGACCCGGTCTGCACTGGCGCTGGTGAGCACCAGATCCGAGGCGACGGTGACCACCGCCCCGAAGGAGAAGCCCAGCAGCATCAACGGAAAGACCATGGCCGGATAGGAGATCGGAAGCGTCAGACCCAGCAGCACCAGTCCGGCGCTACCCACCGTCAGCCCGGCCAGCAGAACGCCCCGATGCCCAAACCGCCCGATCAGTCGCGCGGTGAAAGCCGCCGTCACCAGGCTCACCACCGACTCGGGCAGCGTCGCCAGACCGGACTGCAGCGGCGAGAAATCACCCACCTGTCGCAGGAAGATCGGCAGGAAGAACAGCGCGCCGATATTGGCGAACACGATCACCAACTGCGCGACGATGGCCGCGGAGAACCGGCGCTGGGCGAACAACTGCAGGTCCAACAGCGGCACCGGCATACCGCGCTGGCGACGCAGGAACACCCGCAGCAGCAGACCGCCCACCACGAGCGCGAGATACGCGGGCCAGAAGCCCAGCCCGGCGTGGGCCAGTTCGGTGATGCCGTAGACCACACCGAGGATGCCGGCGGTGGAATACCCGACCGACACCAGATCGATCGGGTGCCGGGCCTCGCTGCGCGCCTCCGGCAGCGCCCACGCCCCGACAGCCAGGATCAGCGCCACCACCGGAAGGTTCACCAGCAGGACCGACCCCCAGTAGAAATGCTCGAGCAGCACACCGGCGACCGTCGGACCCAACGCGGCGCCGGCCGCGCCACTGGCGCTCCAGAAGCCGACCGCGCGCATACGCTGGCCGTCCTCGGTGAACACGGTGCGCAACAGCGCCAGCGTGGAAGGCATCAATCCCGCGCCGGCCACACCCTGCACCACGCGCGCGACGATGAGGACCCCTGCTGTCGGCGCCATGGCCGCCGCCGCCGAGGCGGCACCGAAGGCGACCGCGGAGATCAACAGGAGCCGCTTGCGGCCGACCCGGTCGCCCAGGTTGCCCATGGTGATCAGCAGACCTGCCAGCACGAAGGAGTAGATGTCGCCGATCCAGAGCACCTGGTTGTAACTGGGGTTCAATTCCTCGGTGATGGACGGGACCGCGACGCTGATGACGGTGCCGTCGACGGCGACCATGAACACCGCAAGGCACAGCACGAAGAGTGCGGTCACCTGACGTCTGCTCACCGCGGAACTGTACCGCCGGCCAGGGCGCACACCGCCCGCGGTCGGTCACCGCGTGGCTCAGGGTTGCGCCCAGCCGCGGCACTGCCGGGTGAACGGATCGCAGGCGACCGGGCCGTTGGTCCAGCCGCCGTAATAGCCGGGCGTGTTCCACGTCTCCATCAATTGGCCGTTCCACGGCGCCGGTCTGCAGCCGCTCTGATTGAGCACCCCGACACAGACGGTGTTATCCGCCGCTGCGGTCGGGGCGAACAACGTGACGCCCGTGGTGACCGCCAAGACCCCGACGATGATGCGAATGTTCATCATGACCTCCCCAACCGCACGGTATGGGAGGCCACCGACAAGAAACGGCTACCCGGCCGGCGCTTCCTCAGCGCAGCAGGTTGTCCAGGGCGGACGCCGTGACGATGTAGGCGGCATGGCTGCCGACCGAACTGACCTGCGCATCGAGCGGCCAGCGCCACGGCGGCGGTGTACCGCCCAGTAGCGGGAACGCCGCCGAGGTCATCGTCATCAATGCCCCGCCAAACAGCAGGCTGGCGTGCGGTTCGCGAATCCTGTTGCGCAACAGCACATGCAGGATCCCGAATGCCGAACCGTAGGTCCATCTCAACGCCAGCGTGATGGCTCCGGCCTCCCGCGCGGTGGGGGTGGGAAGGTTGAGGATGTTGGCCACGATCTGCCCGGGAACGATGCTGTCGTCGTAGTCCAGCCCCTCATGCGACCACAGCCCCTCCACCGGGGTGCCGTCGGCCAGCGTCGTCACCCCGGTGTAGCGGCCACGCCGCAGCCTGCGCTCGAGGTGGTACCAGGCAGCCATCACGGCAGTCCCGCCGGCGCCGGCCACCAGACCGCGGGTGTACCAGGGCAGCCTCCGACGTTGCATGCTGGAAGGGTAGGTTTCCCCGGCCGCGAACAGACACAAAATGGCCCAGATACCGGCGTGTCAAGGCACCTTTACGTCTGCTCGCGCCGTGGGGGCGGGCAACTCAGCCGAACCGCTCGGCGTGGATCTGGTCCTCCGGCACTCCGACGGCGGTCAGCGCCGCGAACGCGGCATCCATCATCGGCGGCGGTCCGCAGAGGTAGACGTCGGGCATCTCCTCCAGCAGGGCGATCTCCGCGGCGGCCAGGTCGACCGGGTTACCCACCGGTCCGGCCCATACCGGGTCCGGGGTCCACACCATGGTGTCGGCCCGGAAGTCCGGCAGCGCCTCGGCCAGTGCGGCGATCTCGTCCTGGGCGAAGACCTCGCTGCGCCGGGTGATCCCGAAGACGAGGCGGGCCGGTTGCGGGTCACCCCACTCGGCCATCTTGCGCAGCATGGACAACAGCGGCGATAGCCCGGTCCCCCCGGCCAGGAACCAGCGCGGCCGAAGTCCGTTCTCCACCAGACCGAATTCCCCATCCGCACTCATCACGGTGAGCACGTCGCCGACCGCCGCACGACTCGACAGATACTCCGACATCGCCCCGCCGGGCAGCAGCCGGACGTAGAACTCGAGCCGGCCGTCCCAGTTGGCGACGTTGGCCGGCGAGTAGGACCGCCTGGCCTCGGTTCCCGGAACCATCACCCGGACGAACTGACCGGACTCGAAATCCGCTGCCGAGGATCCGTCCTCACCGGGACGCAATGTCAGAGCGACGTGCATCACCCCGTCTGCCACCCTCTCGAGCGCGGTGATCTCCGCCTCGTGCAGGTTGGGCGGACCCGTGACGATCTTGCTCTGGTCATACGGCAGCTCGATGCGGCAGTCTTCCGCCGGAACGCTGCGGCACAACAGGATTCCACCCTCATCCTCGGGCACCTCGACGACGTTCGGGTCGTGATCGCCCATCACCACCCGGCCCCCTCTCAGCACCGCCGAGCAGGCTCCGCAGCCGCCCGTCTCGCAGGATGCCTTGAGCATCATCCCGGACCGCTCGGCGGCGGCCAGCACGGTGCTGTTCGGTTCGCAGTGCACCGTCGACTCCTGCCCGTCGGCGGTGACCAGCGTGACGTCGTATCCCACTGCCGTTTCGGTCATCTTTACCGCGTCCACCGGCTAGGCGCCCGACATCGCCGCGGCCAGATCCTCGACCGGATCGCCGTTCGGCTTGAGGGCGAACTTCTCGACCAGGATGTCCACCACGGCCGGGGTCAGGAAGGCCGGCAGCGTCGGGCCCAGCCGGATGTTGCGGATGCCGAGCGACAGCAGGGTCAGCAGCACCGCGGCAGCCTTCTGCTCGAACCAGGATACGAACAGGCTCAGCGGCAGGTCGTTGACGCCGCAGTCGAACGCGTCGGCAAGTGCCAGCGCGATCTGGATAGCCGAGTAGCTGTCATTGCACTGGCCGACGTCGAGCAGTCGTGGGATGCCGCCGATCTCACCGAAATCATGGGTGTTGAAACGGTACTTGTTGCACCCCAGCGTCATCAGCACGGTGTCATCGGGTGCGTGATCGGCGACGTCGGTGTAGTAATTGCGGCCCGGGGCGGCACCGTCGCAGCCACCGATGAGCAAGAATCGCTTGATGGCGCCGGCTTTGACCGCCTCGATGACCGTGTCGGCCACCGACAGCACCGCGCCGTGTCCGAAGCCGGTGGTAACGGTCTCGGCCGGCACCTCCTCGGTGAAGCCGGGCAGCGCCGCAGCGGCCTTGATCACCAGCGACAGATCGGTGTTCTCCAGATGGCGCACACCCGGCCAGCCGACCGGGCCGAGGGTGAAGATCCGGTTGCGGTAGGCCGGTTGCGGCTCGATCAGACAGTTCGACGTCATCACGATCGGACCGGGGAAGGCGGTGAAGTCACGTTGCTGGTCCTGCCAGGCGCCACCGTAATTGCCGGCCAGATGGCTGTACCTATGCAGCTCGGGGTAGCCGTGCGCGGGCAACAATTCGCCATGGGTATAGACGTTGATACCGGTGCCCGCAGTGGCCTCCAGCACCTTCGCCAGGTCATGCAGGTCATGACCGGAAACAAGAATCGCCTTTCCGGGTACCGGGGTGATGCGCACCGCCGTTGGCACCGGGGTGCCGAAGCTGCCGGTATTGGCGCCGTCCAGCATCGCCATCACCTTCAGGTTGACGGACCCCAACTCCATCGCGTGACCCAGCAGGGCGTCGGCTTCGGTGGGCCCGCCGGCCAGGAAGGCCAGGCCGGTCTCGATACCGGCATCGGTATCGTCGGTGCGGTAGCCCAGCGCGTGGGCGTGGTGGGCATAGGCGCACACCCCCTTGAGTCCGTAGAGGTTGAGGTTGCGCAGGCCGACGATATCGGCGCCGAGGGTCTCCACGCCGGCAGCAACACCGACCTGGGCTGCCTGGGCGACGACATCGGAGATCTTGGTCGCCGGAACGAACTGGGCTGCACCGGTGAGGGTTTCGGGCTCGACCCCAGCGGCGCGCGCTGCAGCTTCGTAGGCTTCCCTGGCCCTCTCGCGCATACCGACGGCGTCGGCGATCAGCGCCATGAACCGGGTGGCGTTGAAGTTGACGTTGGTCAGCGTGGTGAACAGGTCGAAAGCTGCGTGCGCGGCGTACTGCGGGTCGGCGGCGCCGAGTTCCCGCAACTTCTGTGCGTACTGCCCGATTCCGAGGTCGACCTCGACCAGCACATCCTGGAGTGCGGCGGTGGTGGCATCCTTGCCGCAGTTGCCCTTGGTCGCCGCACAACCGAAGGCCAACAGGTTGGGGCGGTCAGCCTGGGCGGTGCGGTCGGTCTGCTCGCACTGGTAACAGAACATCGGGTCTCCTCGCTTGGAACGGACCCGGTCACGTTACTAAGACCACCGGAGGGACTCGTTGATCTAGATCAAGGCTTCGCTGTGACCGCCGTCACAGCACGGACTGGCTACGCGCGAGGGCGTCGAGTGCACCGATGTCGGGGATCCGGACCACCGGTCCGTCGACCGTGATCAGACCCTCCGCGGCGAGCGCCCGGATCGCCCGGGAGAAGGTCTCCGGCGTCATGCCGAGCCGGGACGCCAGCACCTGTTTTAGCGCGGGTAACTCCACCGTCGCCGCGGATCCGACCTGCGCGGTGGGGTCGGTCCCGGAGTCGCGCATGGCACCCAGAATGTAGGCGATGATCCGCTGGCTGGCCGATTGCAGCGACAACATGGCGATGTCCTGGACCTTGGACTGCAACCGACGGGCCATCGAGGCCAGCATCAGACGGGCCATCGCCGGATCCCCGTCGAGCACGGTGTCGACCGCGCCCGCCGGCACGAACACCAGCCGGGTATCGACCAGCGCCGTGGCGTCCACCGGATAGGGCTCGCGCAAAAACATCACCGCGTGACCGAAAGCGCCTCCGGGGCTGACGATCTCGAGCACCTTGACCACACCCTCGGAGTTCGAGACCGACAGCTGCATCCGTCCTTCGCCGACCACATAGAAGCCGGTTGACGGGGTTCCGCGGCGAAACAGCACCTGACCGGCGGGCAACGAGATCGGCCGGCTGCGGGCGGCCAACGACTCCACGTGGCTGCGGTTGAGGCCGTCGAACATCGGCGCCGAGGCGATGGCGTTCCGCAACTCGCTCACCCACCAGAAGATAGTGGATTCCCATGGTCGCCAAGCAGGCGCCGGTGGATAATGCGGATGTGACTCAGCAGCGTGGCAGCAAGGTGTCCATCGTCGGGGTCGGCAGCGTCGGGACGGCCATCGCCTACGCCTGCCTGATCCGCGGGTCGGCCAAGGCGCTGGCCCTCTATGACACGAACGCCAAGAAGGTTCGGGCCGAGGTCCTCGACCTCAACCACGGCAGCCAGTTCGTGCCCAACTGCGTGGTGACCGGTTCGGACTCGATCGACGTGACGGCCGGATCGGCCATTGTGGTCGTCACCGCCGGGGCCAAGCAGAAGCCGGGCCAGAGCCGGCTGGATCTGGCCGCCACGAATGTCGCGATGGCGAGGGCACTCACCCCACAGTTGCTCGAGCAGTCCCCGGACGCGGTGATCATCTTCGTCACCAACCCCGTCGATATCGTCACCTACGCAGGGGCACGCTCGGTCGATGTCGAGCCGGGCCGGGTCTTCGGATCCGGAACCGTGTTGGACTCCAGCCGGTTTCGCTATCTCATCGGCCGGCGCGCGAATGTGGACGTCGGCAACGTGCACGGTTTCATCGTCGGTGAGCACGGGGATTCCGAGATCCCGCTGTGGTCGAGTGCCTCGATCGGCGGGGTGCCGGCGAGCGAATGGCGCTCCGGCGGCGTGCAGGTGTTCGACGAGGCCACCCGCCGCAGCATCGGCGAGGGTGTGGTCAACGCGGCCTACGAGATCATCGAGGGCAAAGGGGCCACCGATCTGGCCATCGGGCTGTCCACCGCCCGGATCATCGAGGCGGTGCTCGGAGACCAGAATCGGGTGCTGCCCATCTCCTCGGTCCAGACCGGCGCCTACGAGTTGACCGATGTCGCGCTGTCGCTTCCCACCCTGGTGTCGAGAGCCGGAGCCGGCCAGGTTCTGGAGGTCCCACTGGCGGTCAACGAATTGTTGGGTCTGCAGGGCTCGGCCAACACCCTGCGGCAGGCCCGCGACTCGCTCGGGCTGTAGCCCGCACCTCGTCCCCTCGGCGCGAGCGAGCGTGTCGGTGTGTCGACACGCCAATGTGCCGGTACCGACGCGCACGCTCGCGGCGGAATTGCGGGTGTCTTCACGGCCCTGGCCGCCTAAAATCGGTGCATGCAACACCTTAGGAGATGTGCGGCCTGCGCCTTGGTGATGGCGGCCGCACCGTTGGCCGCACTGATCGCTCCCGCTCACAGCCTTGCCGATGACGGCTGCGGACCCGGCATGTACTTCAACATCGAGAACAACCAGTGCCAGTACTACGCCGTCGTCGGCCCAGCAGGTCCGGGACCACTCGGCCCCGGCCCGGTGGGACCAGGCCCCGTGGGACCAGGCCCGGTGGGACCCGGACCTGTCGGACCCGGACCGGTCGGGCCGGGCCGGTAGCGCCCATCGGCTCGCTTAGATCTGCTGCCGGGCACGCCCATAACGCCCGCGCGGTGGTGACATTTGCTTCATCATTTCGGCATGCAGAACATGCAGATCACCGAACTGGCTGCCGACCTCGCCCGGGATGAGGAGGCCGGCGACTACCCGGCGGTGATCGACGGCGTGCGCGAGATGCTCGCGCTCGACGCGGCGGCGATCGCCGATCCATGGATCAAGGGGTGGGTGGGCCGACGCTGGCGGGACCTGTTCCTACAGGAGGCGGTCAAGGACGACAAGGCGGTGGACTATGCCTCCAAACCGGCTCTGCTGGCACCGGTGCCGCTACCGTCGATCCTGAAGCGGACGAATCCGCGCCAAGCAATCGCCGAACGCTTCCTCAAGGATGCCCCCGCCAGCGAGTGGCAGGCGGAAATGCCTCCGGCCCAGTACAACTCGATCGAGAACACCACATTGATGCTGTGCGGTGGCCTGCTGACCGGACTGTTGTTCCCTGGGGCGCACGCCTTTCCGGTGGAGGCCGATCAGCTTTACCAAGACCGGGGTTGGCGCACCATCCGGGCCGATGTTCACCCCATGCGGTCGTGTGCGGCCAACGAAGCCGATATCGCGGCGGCCTTTCGCGGCGAAGGACTCGACGCCGCCATGGTGCCGATCACCGATCCGGAGCCGCCGGACAACGTCTTCATGCTCGGCTACAGCAAGGGCACACCGGATATCCTGTCGTTCCTCGTTAACCACCCCGAATACCACGACCGCATCAAGGGTGTGTTCAGTTGGGCGGGCGCGGTCGGCGGCTCCTACACCGCCGACGGAATCTACGGCCAGATCAAGGACCTTCCCACCGAAGGATCCTACGAATACGTCAGCAAGCTGCTGAGCGTGATCAGTCCCGCCATGCTGAATCAGGTCGGGGTGCGCCGACTCGACGAGTACGACGTCAAGGGCGCGATGAACGACCTGCGCACCGACGTTCGCGAGGCGTTCAACCGGAAGCACGCGGGTTACCTCGACAGCATCGGCATCCCGATCTTCGCCGTCACCGGCGCCACCACCCCCCTGGAGGTTCCCAATATCCAGTTCATGGACGCCGTGCGACTGAGCCAGCACGACGCCAACAACGACATGCAGCTCACCCAGCGCCAGGCGCTGCTGCCGATCGGGATGAACACCCACGTCGCGATGGCCCACGCCCACCACTGGGATATCGCGTACGCGGCGTTCCCACTGGCCATGCGCGCGATGAGCCCCAACCTGGAAAACCGGTGGCCCCGGTATGCCGCACTGGTGGCCAGCTGGGAACTGCTCGCGGAGTTGGGCCTGATCGATTGACCGCTGTCGGATAGGTTAGGCCCGAGGACGAAGGGAACAAACCGATGACACGACTGCTGGCACTGTCAGCCGGCGCGGTGGCGGTTCTCGCTTTCACCGCACCCGCAGCGCACGCCGACCCGGATCCGGATCCGCAGCCGGGCTACGACGCCGTCACCTACCTGATCGGCAAGTGCTGGAATCCCAGCATGCCGGTGGAGCAGGAGCCCACCCAACTGCAGTACAACTGTGACGGCACCTCGTCGATGGAGAATATGACATGGACATCGTGGGGGGCCGACGGCGCGAACGGCACCGGGACGGACAACTCAGTGGAGTGCCAGCCCAATTGCGCCATGGGCCCGCGGCTGTTCAACCCCATCGTCGTCCGCGCCTGGAACCCCAAAACGGTCGAGGGCTGCCCGCCGGAACTGCAGTTCTACAGCGATCTCACCGTTGCCTACCCACAGGGCGTTCCGCCGTGGGTCAAGCCCGGCACACAGTGGGCGCCGGACACCTACTTCACCATCGTTGACGGCATGCCGGCGGTGCACTTCATCGACCAGGGTGCATACAGCTGCACGCCGTTGGACCGCTAGTCCGGATCGGGCAGCCGTAGACAGCGGCATGCCAATAGGGCGAGGTCGCTCGCGACATCCCCGGGAGCCCTGGTCGGGGTGAGGATATTGCTCAGCCCTAGGCGCACAACGCTTTCCACCATCAGCCGAACGTCATCGGGGTCTGCTGAGGGCCACTGTTCGCGGACCCAGCCACCGACGACCTCCGCCGCACGACCGATCAGCGGTTCGCCGCGGATGGTGAGCAACGAGAGCAGCGAGACATCGCCACCGTTAGCGGGTGTCAGCGTCAGGATTGTCTGCAGCAGCGGGTTGTCGTGGGCAATCACCAGCATGTAGCCGGCCGCTGCGGCGACACCGCCGGCGAGGTCGCCGGGATGCTCGGCGAGCAGGGCACGCATACCTTCGAAGAACTCAGCCGTCTCCCGCATGACCAGCGCGTTACCGAGGTCGTCCTTGGTGCCGAACTCGGCGTGCAGGCTCTGCCGGCTGATGCCGACCGCGGTCGCGATGGCACCCATCCGGACCGCCGCCCAGCCCCGGTCGAGCACGACGTCGCGCGCGGCGTCCAGCGCCAGATCGCGCAGCCTCGCCCGTCCATATGCGCGAGTTTCGGCGCGGAGGTCCACGACAGACATGGCCCAGAGTCTAGCCGAGACGACACCGCGGTGCGGGATGTCGACATTGGTTGACATTTTCGATTTTATGTCGGATGCTGGTGTGACACCGACCACCCTTGGAGGCATCATGACCGCGATCCTGACGCGCGCGGAGCGCCCTTACGACCCCGCCGACATCTCATCCCCGGAGTTCTGGGCGTCCACCGCCAAGGACCGCGAGAAGGTTTTCGCCGAACTACGGGCGAACCGGCCCATCTCCTGGCACCGTCCGGTCCAGAACGGGTTGTTCGAGGATCCCAATGACCAGGGTTTCTGGGCGGTCGTGCGGCATGCCGACCTGGTCGAGGTGACCCGCCGCCCCGGGGACTTCCTCTCCGGCAAGGGCATCGCCTTCGAGTCGATCCCGCCCGAGATGCTCGACGCCGCTCAGGGATTCATCGCAATGGATCCCCCGCGGCACACCAAGATCCGCCGGCTGATGGCGGCCGCGTTCACCCCCAAGCAGTTGGCCCGCATCGACGATCACATCGTCACCAACTCCCAGCACATCGTCGACGACATCGCCGCCAAGGGCGAGATCGACTTCGTCACAGAGGTTGCCTCGCTGGTGCCGATGAACAACATTTGCGACATGATCGGGATTCCCGAGGAGCATCGGCGGACCGTCGCTTACGAGTCGCAGTTCGCCGACGGTTGGCGCGATCCCCGACTGTTGCAGGGTGCCGAGCCGCTGGCCAGGTTGGCCCAGACCATCATGACGGTGCACGGAATCGCCCACGAACTCATCGCCGCCCGGCGCAGCAAGCCCGAGAACGACCTGATGACCGCGCTGGTCCAGGCAGAGGTCGACGGTGAGCGGTTCACCGACGACGACATCTCGTCGATCTTCGCGCTGCTGATCATCGCCGGCAACGACACCACCCGGCAGTCCATCAGCCACGGCATGAAGGCACTCACCGATTTTCCCGAGCAGCGCGCCTGGCTGATGGAGGATCTGGACGCCCGCCTGCCGATCGCGGTCGAGGAGATCATCCGCTGGGCCACGCCGATCATGACCTTCCGCCGGACCGCTGCCCACGACACCGAACTGGGCGGCCACCACATCACCGAGGGCGACAAGGTGATCATGTTCTACTCCTCGGCCAATATGGACACTGAGGTCTTCGACCACCCCGAGCAGTTGAACCTGTCCCGTTCGCCGAACAAGCACGTGGCCTTCGGCGGCGGCGGTATCCACCACTGCCTCGGGGCCCAACTGGCCCGCCGACAGATCAACGCCACCTTCCGCGAACTGCTGACCCGGCTGCCCGATATCCACACCGTGGGCGAGCCGGAGTTGGGTAACGGCAACTTCTTCCACACCGTGATGTCCATGACCGCACGGTTCACCCCCGAGACCTCGAAGGCCTCTGCGCGATGAAGATCGTCGTCGACCGAAACCTCTGTTCCTCGATCGGCCTGTGCGAGGCGACCGCGCCCGACATCTTCGAGATCGGGCCCGACGGCGTGCTGCACATCCAGCTCGCCGACATCCCGGAGGACCGGCGGATCGATCTCGAGCAGGCCTGCGAGAACTGCCCCACTCAGGCACTCAGCATCCAGGAGTGATCAGCCCGCCCCCTCGGGCGCCAACTGATCAATCGGCGGGAACAACGACCGGGCCGGCGCAATCCACGCTGCCACCCGCTCCTCGGCATTGGAGTTGGCCCCGCCGCATGCCGAGCCCTCCAGCGTGGGCCCGCCCTCGCTGACCGACAGCGCGAAACCGGTTCCGCCGGTGCAGCCCTGCTCGGGCTCCTCGATGACGATGCCGTCGAGGTCGCCGATGGTGTTCGCCAGCTGTTCCCAGACCCCGGGAGGGGTCGGCGCGGTCCGGTCGGCCAGCACCGTGCCGTAGCTGTCGACGACGATGCGGGCGGCATTGCGGTCGACGGTGATCACAAAGCTGCGGTGATACGGGGGCGGCACCGAGGAGTCCCGGAAGGCGTAGGTCACCGTCGCATCGGCGGGCAGGCCGGCGGCGGTCGGGGGTTGACTCACTGGTCGCTCGCTCTCCTCGGGGCGGGCCGTGCACGCCGCCATCGACAGGATCAGCGCGGCCATCAGGACGCAGATCGGTGAGAGGCGGCACACTCGGCGTTTCACCGCACCAGTTTCCGCTATCCCGCTGGATCGGCTAACGGTAGGTTCACTGCCCATGCGCACCGCCAGCACCCGCGAGGACCTGCAACACCGCATCGAGGAACGCAGGCGACGCCTCACAGACTCCCGCGCACTGAGCCCGATCGCGGCGGTTCTGGCCCGCTTCAAGGATATTGACGGCGGCACCCAGGGTGTGTTGATGTCAGTGCAACTGTTCACCGTCGTGATCCCGCTGATGATCCTCGGTTTCAGCTATTTCAGCGGCTTCGCCGAGAACGCCAGTCCGGGTACCGTCTGGATCCGCGAACTGGGTTTAGACGGAACCACCAGCGAGACCGTCCGGGACGCATTCGGCGACACCGCGGGGCTGAAGTCGTATTGGACCCTGCTCGGGATCGCCGCGTTTCTGGTGTGGGGCATCCCGATGTCGATCATGGTCGCGAGCATGTTCGCCAAGGCGTGGCAGCGCGAACAGTTCGGCGCCGGCCAGCGGCTGGCCCGCGGCACACTCTGGTTCGTCCTGTATCTGACGATGGTCGTGCTACGTGAGCGAATCGCCTACGGGGCCGACTACACCGGCGCCACCCAACTGCTGATGTTCATCATCGCCCTGATTCCGGTGTGGGTGTTCTGGTCGCTGACCCCGGTGGTGCTGGTGCGCGAAGGCGGACACGGCCTCAAATACCTTGCGCTGGCTGGACTTGCCGGAGTGGTGATCGACGGAATCATCATCCCGGTGGCGGGACGGCTGATCTTTCCCGCGGTGATCGACGCCTGGACCGAGTTCGGCCCGATCGGCGTCGCGATGGCACTGATGACCTGGTGCGGGGTGCTGGGCACCGGATGGGTGATCACCGCCTGCGTCGGGGCGGTGCTGTGGGAGCGCACCGCCCCGACCCAGACGGTCATCGAGGCGCAGACCGCGACGGCCTGAGGGTGGCGGGTCTACTCCCCCATGGCCGCTTTGCGATCCTCGTCGGTGAAGCCGGCGCTGAAGAACCCGCCGGCGCGGCCGTCCGAGATAACCGCCGTGGTCAACTTGTAGGCAAGTGAATTGGTGCCGTAGTCCTTGTCGTTGTAGGACATCGCCAGCTTCTCGTCCACTCCCATCCGCCGCCCCACCCGGACGGCGTCGATATTCGCACCGAGGAAGATGAACTCCCAGCCGTAGACCTCCCGCTGCTGGGTGATCAGGCGCTGCACATCGTCCCAATTCCATTGTTGGCTGGCGTTTTCCCTGCCGTCGGTCATGATCAGGCAGACCACCTGACCGGGGCGCTCATGCTCGGGCAGCGCCGAGAGTTGCTGTCCCACTTCGGTGATGAACCGTCCGGCGGCATCGAGCAGCGCCGTCATCCCGCCCGGCTCGACAGTGAACTCCGGTACCGCTTCGATATCGGTGGGCGGGTAAAGCACCTCGTACCCGGTGTCGAACTGAGCCAGCATCACCTGACAGTGGCCGGGATTGCCGCGCTGCTCCTCGATGAGTTCGCGCCAGCCGTCCTCGGTGGCCTCCTTGGACTGCGACATCGAACCGGAGCGGTCGAGCAGTGCGGCGATCAGGGTCTTGGTGGGATCGGTCATGGGCACCTTTCAATTGGGTTGACGAAAGCCGGCACAAGGCACGCGGAATGAACCCCCGATAGCGTTGAGAAAGCCCCCGACAGTGAATTCGCGGCCGCGCAACCGGCCACTTCTGATACTCCGATTATAGCGTTTGAGCTGCACTTTTGCACCCCTGAGAGCATGTTGAGGGACGCCACGGAAACCGAATTCCGCCCCGCCGACCAGCCGTCGTCTCCGCAGGGTGAACGCGAGTTTCCAACCAGTTGAACATCTGCTGTCGGGTGGGTTCTCCCGCCTCGACCGGCCCCACGAACCGGACACACTCCGATCATGAAGCGTGCCCTCTACGCCGCCGCGGTGCTCACCCTGTCCGCATGTTCGAGCACTCCGCCGGCGCCGACCACGACCGGTTCCAGTGACGGCGCGGTCACCGCCACAAGCGCTGCCGCCGTGGCCGACGGGAGCGTTCCGGCCCTCGACCGGGCCGGTTGGACCGAGTCGGTCTAGGGCGATGGTCACGCTGAGCGACACCACCGAGATCGCCAACGGCCAGGACGCAAAGAGCCTCGGCAAACTGGAGGCCTTCGCGCAGAAGGCCTTCGACGCGCTGCCGGCTCCCGTCGGCTCGGAGAAGCCAGGAAAGTTGGCCTACTCGATCGCCTACAAGGCGACCCTCTGAGTTCTCCGACAACGTTGGGACCAGCGAGGACCGCATGTCGCCTATGGTTGAAACATGCAGCCGTTGCCGCCCGGACCCCGCCTGCCTACTGCAGTACAGACCGCGATCGTGCTGCGGAACTGGCCGCGGTTCGTCGCCTGGGCGCAACGCCGCTACGGCGATGTGTTCACGTTGCGCATCGCATCAGTGGGCAAGGTCGTGTATCTGGCGAATCCGGCCGACATCAAGACCGTGTTCGCCGGGGATCCGGCGGTTTTCCACGCCGGGGAGGCCAACGCAATGCTGGCCGGCATGGTCGGCGAGAGTTCGGTACTGCTGCTCGACGACGACCTGCACCGCGACCGCCGTCGGCTGATGATGGCACCGTTCGCCCGCGAGGCCGTCGCCCGGCAGAGCGGGGTGATGGCCGAGATCGCCGCCAAGAACATCGCCGGCTGGCCGGTGGCCGTGGACTTCCCGGTGGCGCCGAAGATGTCCGAGATCACCCTGGAGGTGATCCTGCGGACCGTGGTCGGGGCCAGCGACCCGGACCGGCTGGCCGCTCTGCGGGCGGTGATGCCGCGAGTTCTGGGCATGGGTCCGTGGGCGACCCTGGCGATCGGCAACCCGCGGCTGATGCGGCACCTGCCGTGGCGGTACGTGCGCCGCCGCATCGAGCAAGCCGACCGGTTGTTGTTCGCCGAGATCGCCGACCGCCGCGCCGACCCGAATCTAGCGGCGCGCACCGATGTGTTGTCCATGCTCGTCCGCGCCGCCGACGACGACAACCGGCAGATGACCGACCGGGAACTGCGCGATCAGCTGATGACCCTGCTGGCCGCAGGCCACGACACCACCGCCACCTCGTTGTCCTGGGCCCTGGAGCGGCTGACCCGACATCCCGACATTCTGGCCAAGGCGGTGGCGGCCGCCGAGTCCAGCGCCGCCGGTGACCCGGCCGGTGACGAGTACCTCGATGCGATCGCCAAGGAGACATTGCGCATCCGCCCGGTGGTCTTCGACGTAGGCCGACTACTGAAAGCGCCCGTCGACATCGGCGGCTACCACCTGCCGGCCGGGGTGATGGTCGCGCCCGGCATCGGCCTGGTGCACGCCAGCCCCGCGCAATACCAGAACCCGGGGACCTTCGATCCCGACCGGATGATCGGCGCCACCCTGGGCCCCACCACCTGGCTGCCGTTCGGCGGCGGCAACCGGCGCTGCCTGGGCGCGACGTTCGCGATGGCCGAGATGCGTATCGTGCTGCGCGAAGTGCTGCGCCGGGTGGAGTTGGCCACCACCACGGCGGCCGACGAACACCAACGGGTCCGCCACGTCATCCTGGAACCGCACCGCGGCGCGGTGATCCGGGTCCGCTCCCGGCGCACCCCGGCACCGCCCGTCGACGCCGCCGGTCCAGCCGCACCAGCGGCCCAATGCCCAGTGGTCCACTAGCCGCCGGAGTACGGCCGACAACGTGACACGATGGCGCCGCGCGCGCCTTCGCCTGCCCGGCCTGCAACGCCTTCACCCCTTTCGAGTCCGACCGCTGCCCATCCTGCTCGATGGTCGCCCTCGACGACGCCGTCGTCGCGGACAAACTGGGTTCCGCATCGCGTGGTGGTGGAGGTGGGGTCGCGATCGCCGCTGGCGACGCCACGTACCGTGGAACACGAGTCCCTACCGGAATTCAGGAGATGACTGTGACAATGCGAGTGGTCGTCGGCTACGACGGTTCCCCGGCCGCGGCCGCCGCCATCGACGCGGGTGCGCTGCTATTTCCCGGAGCGCACGGATGGATCACCTATTTGTGGGTTCCGCCGTTCGCCAGCGAGCAGGTCCGCAAGCGACTGTGGGCCCAGGCGCGCAACATCGACGACCTGATCGCGGCCGAGGATCGGGAGGGTGAGCGCGAGGCCCGCCGGATCACCGCGATGGGGGTGACCCTGGCCAATGCAGCGGGGTGGGATGCCGAGCCCCTGCTGGAGCGCACCTACGCCGCGGAGGGAACCGCGATCGCGCAGGTAGCGGAGAAGCTGGATGTCGACGCGGTGGTGGTGGCGGCCCGCGGGCTGGGCGGCACCGATGCCGTGCTGGGCAGCGTGTCGGACATGGTGGTGCATTACTGCTCGCGGCCGGTCCTGGTGGTGCCGCATCCGCTGCTGTCCACCGAGTACGACACCCTGCCGGACGGCCCGGTGGTGGTCGGTTGGGACGGCTCGGATGGTTCCTATGCGGCGTTGGAGACAGCCGAACGGCTGTTCCCGGGACGCCGGATCACGGCGGTGTCGGTCGAGGACGCGGCCGACGTGCCGGCGCCTCCCGGATCCGGTCCGGACGGTCGGGTCGGGCATGTGCATATCGGCCGCGGCCGGGGCCGCCAGGCCCGGGCCACCGCCAACGCGGTGGTCGCGGCGGCCGATGACCAGGGTGCAGCCGTGGTCCTCGTCGGATCGCGAGGACGTTCCGCGGTTAGGGAGATCGTTCTGGGCAGTGTGGCGATGGGTGTGCTGCACGGCAGCCACCGGCCGGTCATGGTGGTGCCGAACCGATCCCGGTCGACCGGTCAGTCATAGCCGATCGTCGTTACCGCCGAGCAGGCCGTCCAGCATGCTCGAGGTTGCCTCGGCCGCATCGGAGAACGGCTCCAGTACGGCCGTCACACCTGCGGCCCGCAGCAACTCGGCATCATGGCGGGTGTGCGCTGTGAGCACGACGGTGCCCGCGAACTGGTGCTGACGCAGTCCGTCCATCAGAGCCAGGTTTATCGGCAGCACCGGAATGGCGCTCACCACATACCTGGCCCGGTCCAGCGGCAGCGCCTCAAGCAGGTGAATGTCCTCCGCGCTGCCGTACATCGTGGTCAGACCGTCGATGGTGTGCGCTTTCACCACATAGGGGTCGAAGTCGACAGCGAGGACCCGGTAGCCGGCACCGGTCAGCCGATCGGCGAGGTGGGAGCCGAAGCGCCCCAGGCCGAACAGGATGATGTCGACGTCACCGTCGGTGGAGACAGGATCGGGCGGCCGCACACCGCGCCGTTCGAACACCGCCAGCCACCGCCGGAGCCGGTCATAAAGCTGATGGGAGTACAGGATCATGTACGTCGATAGGCCTATGGTGATCAGGCCGACGACGGTGATCAGGCTGACGGTGGCGCTGGTGATGTGACCCAGGCTCAAACCCAGCGCCGCCAGGATGAGTGAGAATTCCGATATCTGGGCGACGGTCAGCCCGGCCAGGAAACCCACCCGGACGGGATAACGCATCGCGGCCATGATCATGATGACGATCAGGGGATTTCCTATCAGCACGAAGGCTGAGAACACCGCCGCCTCGCGGATTTGGCTTGCCGCATCGGCGAATTCGAGTCGGGCACCGAGATCGAGGAAGAAGAACAGCAGCAGAAAGTCGCGCAGACTGACCAGCCGTGCCCCCAGCGCATCGCGGTAGGGAGTGCCCGCCAGGGACACCCCGGCCAGAAAGGCGCCGACTTCCGAACTGAAGCCCATCCACTCGCTCAGCGCGGCGACAGACACCGCGTAGGAGACGCCGAAGAGCACCAGCAGTTCCTGGGAACTCGCGATGCGAGGCAGAATCCACGGCAGAATATAGCGCGTCAGCAGCCACATTCCGCCGAGCAGTGCGAGGCCCTTGAGCAGGACCACCGCGATTCCAGTGCCAAGGCTCCCGCCGGTGTCCTGACCGAAGGCGGTGAGCGCGATCATCACCAGTACCACCACGATGTCCTGGACAATGAGGAATCCGACGGCGATCCGGCCGTGCAGCTGGTCCAGTTCACGCTTGTCCGACAACAGCTTGACGATGATGATGGTGGACGAAAATGTCAGGGCCACAGCGATGTACAGCGCGGTCACACTATCCATGCCGAGTGCGAGCGCTATCAGATAGCCGATCACCGAGGTGAACAGCACCTGCCCGAGACCGGTGGCCACAGCTACCGGTCCGGTGTTGCGGATCATGTTCAGGTCCAGCCGCAGCCCGACCAGGAACAGCAGGATCGCGATACCCAGCCTGGCCAGCAGTTCGATGGTGTTGTCGGTGGCGACCCATCCGGTACCCACCGGACCCACCGCGATGCCCACCCCGATGAAGGCGACGATCAGCGGCTGGCGCAACCGGACAGCAATCAGTCCGACCACGGTGGCGATCGCCAGAATGATGGCGATGGTGGGAAACGGGTGCAGGTCCATCGGGTCCCGCTACGCCGGAACGACAAGGACGTCGGCGCCAACCTGCCGCATGACGTGCTGGGCGACGCTGCCCAGCAGTGCGTACGACGCCGGCGATCGGGCTCCGGTGCCGGTGACGACGAGATCGGCGCTGTGGGCGTCGCAGAGTTCCACCAGGCGGCTCGGCGGGTGGCCTTCGGTGATGATCACCTGCACCGGTGGCCGGGAGAGCGACTCGGCCACCCGGTCGATCTCGCTGCGTGCGACGGCGGTCGCCGTTAGGCGCAGCTGCTCGATCTGTCCCTCAGTCGCGCCGTAGATCCTCATCAAGTTCTCCCCGACCACCGTGCAGGAGTGGACCAGGATGTGCTCGGCTTCCGGGGTCAGCGCACCGCCGAACCGCGCAGCGTCGGCTGAGGCCGGGGAGGTGTCGACGGCAAGGATGACAGTTCGGTAGTCGGATGTGGCGGGCTTCTTGACCAGCAGCACGGGCACCGGCAGCGTCCGCATGACGTTCTCGGCGGTACTGCCCAGGAAGAGATCGGCGATCCAGTCTCCACCGTGCGCGCCGACGACGACCAGGTCGGCACCGATATCGGCCGCCTCGGCAGCGATCTCCGGCGCGACCGGCCCGCGGCGCAGGGCAATATCCGCCGCGGTCTGCGCGGAGAACTCCTCGACGTGGGCACGCAGGCGCTCACGGATATGACCGGCCAGTCCGCTATCGAGCTGCTCAGGCAGCACGTGCACCACGGTCAGTCCGGCGTCGTGCGCCCGGGCCAGCCGGGCCGCGCGGGCCACCGCGGCGCCCGCCGGCTCGGAGAAATCAGTCGCCACCAGAATCCGCTGAGGCGCGTACGCCGCAACCGCCATCACCGCTCCCGCTGTTCGAGTCGGCCCGACGCCGGCGTTCGCGCCCGCACCCATTTCTCCAGCCCGACGACCGCACTGATGCCCGCCGCGATCGCGAAGATGCGTATCCAGACGCCCAGGCCGATCGGAGCCGTCTGGAACACGGTGTTCATCGCCGGCAGATAGGTGATGAGGATTTGGGCCAGTGCCTGCACCACCACCCCGACGATCAACCAGCGGTTGCTGAAAAAGCCGATGCGCCAGACCGATCGGGTCAGCGACCGGCAGCTGAACAGATAGAACGCCTCCACCACGACGAACACGTTCAGCGCCGCGGTGCGGGCCTCGGCCAGTGACGCCCCGTTGTCAAGTTCCCATTCGAACAGCCACCAGGACGCCGCCACCAGCAGCCCGGACACCAGCAGGATCCGACCGACCAGCGCCCGGGTCAGCAGCGGCTGACCCGGATCACGCGGCGGCCGGGTCATGATGCCGGGCTCCTTGGGCTCGAAGGCCAGCATCAAGCCGAGTGCGACCGCGGTGGTCATGTTGATCCACAGGATCTGGGTGGGCAGGATCGGCAGGGCCGTGCCCAGGGCGATCGCCACCAGAATCACCAGTCCCTCACCGATATTGGTGGGCAGCGTCCAGGTGATGAACTTGGTGAGGTTGTCGAAGACCCCGCGGCCCTCCTCCACCGCCGCCTCGATGGTGGCGAAGTCGTCATCGGTGAGCACCATGTCGGCGGCATCCTTGGCGACCTCAGTGCCGCCGCGGCCCATGGCGACCCCGATACTGGCCTGCCGCAGCGCCGGAGCGTCATTCACACCGTCGCCGGTCATCGCCACGACGTGACCGCGCTCCTGCAGAGCTTCGACCAACCGCAGTTTCTGTTCCGGCGACACCCGGGCGAACACACATGCCCGATCGACGGCCTCGGGCAGATCCTCCGACGGCAGCGCGGCCAACTCCGCCCCGGTCAGCACGTCCACGCCGGACTGCCCGGCGCTGTCGAGCACACCGACGTCGGTGGCGATCGCGCGGGCCGTGCCGGCATGGTCGCCGGTGATCATCTTGACCGCGATTCCCGCCGAGTGACAAGCGGCCACCGCCGGCCCGGCCGCCGCGCGAGGCGGGTCGAGCATGGCCTGAAGGGCGGTGAATGCCAGCGTGCCAGGCAGCGTCCGCTCATCGAAATCCGCAGGATCGGCGTCCCTGCGCACCGCCGTGGCCAGCACCCGAAATCCCTGTGCGGCAAGTTGTTCCGCGGCAGTCAGAACTGCAGCGCGATCCAGCGGCCCGAGCCCGCCGTCATCACCCATCTGGGTGTCGCACATCTGAAGCATCCGCTCCACCGACCCCTTCACCAGCACCACGTGCCCGGTGTCGTCGAGCAGGTGCAGGGTGGCCATGTACTGCCGCTCGGAACTGAACGGGATGGTCGCCAATCTCGGCGCGGTCTGCGCGGCACGGACGAGATCGGGGCCGGCCTTGGTCGCGGCCACCAGCATGGCGGCCTCGGTGGGATCGCCCACGATGGACCAGCCGTCGACGTCCTCAGACAGCGCCGAGTCGTTGCACGCCGCTCCGGCGAGCAGCGACCAGCGCAGGGCGGCCGCGGTATCCGCCGACACCGGGGTGCCGTCGCCGTCGATCAGGGCACCCTCGGGGGCATATCCGCTACCGGTAATCCGCACTGAGGCCTGAGGTGTCCAGATCTCTCGGACGGTCATCTGATTCTCGGTCAGAGTGCCGGTCTTGTCGGCACAGATGACAGTGGTGCTGCCTAGTGTCTCCACCGCGGGTAGCCGGCGAATCACCGCCCTCCGCTTGGCCATTCGCGCCACCCCGATCGCAAGGGTGATCGTGACGGCGGCCGGAAGGCCTTCAGGGATGGCGCCTACAGCCAGCGCGACCGCGGCGGTGAACGTCTCGACCGCGTCCTGCCGGCGCAGCAGGCCTGCAGCGAAGGTCAGCGCCGCCAGGGCGAGGATGGCGACGGTCAGGATCTTGCTGAACTTGGACAGCTTCGCGGTCAGTGGGGTGGCCAGCACCTCGGCGGCGCCGACCAGGCGGTGGATCTCGCCGATCTCGGTCTCGGCCCCGGTGGCCGCCACGATCCCGGCCCCGCTGCCCGCTGTCACGAGGGTGCCGGAATAGATCATGTTGAGGCGATCGGCGACCGGCGTGGGTTCCGGCAGAACCCCGTCGTCCTTGGCCACCGACAGCGATTCGCCGGTCAGCGCCGACTCATCGACCTGCAACTCGGCCTGCCGCAACAACCGGATATCTGCCGGCACCTTGTCGCCGGCCTCGACGAGCACCAGATCACCCGGTACCAGCTCGTCGGAGGCGACCGTGCGTTGCCGGCCGTCGCGCACGACCTTGGCCTCCGTTCGTACCATCGCGTGCAGGCTCTGCAGCGCTGCTTCGGCCTTGGACTCCTGGATGAAACCCACGATCGCGTTGATCACGACCACAGCGAGGATGACCGCCGAGTCGACGTACTCGTGCAGAGCGGCGGTGACCGCGCCGGCGACCAGCAGGACGTAGATCAGCGGGTGGTGGAACTGGCGCAGGATTCTCACCAGGATTCCGGCCCCGCGCGGCGCGGGCAGCGTATTCGGCCCGAAACGCTCCAGGCGCTCCCGGGCCGCCTCTGCGGTCAACCCGCGATGGGAGTCGGTCTCCAGCAGCAGGACGACTTCGTGGGCTGCCAGGGCGTGGTGCGGATCGGCCACGACAGCCGGTGCACCCATCACCTCACCTCCTTCAGTGGTCGGCCGCGCCGTCTGTCGGGTCGGGATCCTCCGGTCCGATCACCAGCACCGGCACCGCGGAACGCTCGACGAGGTCGGTCGACACGCTGCCCAACATTCGGGCCGATCGGCCATTTCCTCGTCGCGCCACGACGAGCAGATCCATGTCCTGGTCTTCGGCGAATCGGCGTAGCGCCGTTCCGGGCGGACCGGTCAGCACCTCGGTGTGCACTCCTCCGGCCACCCGGACCCCCGCGGCCACCTCCGCCAGTCGCCGCGCGGCGTTATCGACGCCGCCAGGTGTGACGGCCTCGGCCACGTCGAACGGGACGACCTCAGCCAGGACCAGCAGTCCGCAGCGCGGCCCGAACAGTTCGATCACGGTATCCAGCGCACGGCTGGATTGCGTCGAGCCGTCCAGGCCCACCAGCACCCGTGGGCCGGCGGCCCCGTCGGCCCGGGCCGGCGGCGCACCCGTCGGGCCGAACTCCGCCACACCCGGACGCCGGCGGATCCGCTCCAGCGCGATGGGCACGAACAGCGGCCCCAATGGCAGCGCGATCAACACCCACATCGGGTCGTAGCCACGCCGGGCCATCACCAGGCCCGACAGCAGGCCCACGAGAGGCCAGGCAACGGCCAGAATCACCACGACCGTTGTGCTCACATCCCCCACTGTGCCCGATCAGCGGCGCGACGACCAGATTCGACCGGACCGACCTGGTGGGGTCTTTGGTCCTCACCTGCCTCGCCGGCAGGGCGCGGTCAGCACTGGTGCGGCTCGGCCCCGCTGAGTAATGCCTGGTCGAAGCGGTGCGCGACGCCCTTGACCGACGCCATGAAGCCGTCGAGGTCGACCCGCCGGCCAGCCAGCCAGGTGCCCAGCACCTGCATGGTGTCCTGCAGCAGAGCCGGATCGACGGTGTACGGGTCGGTGTTGAGCAGCACGAGGTCGGCCAATTTGCCCACCTCGATCGAACCGATCTCATGGTCGCGCTTCTGCTGCCAGGCCGCATTGATGGTGTGCGCTTCCAGCGCCTCGTGCAGGGAGAGCGACTGCTCGGGCCCGTGCACCGTCCCCGAGGCACTGCGCCGGGTGACCGCGTTCTGAATGTTGAGCCACGGCAGCGGGGGCGAGAGATAGCCGTCGTTGTGGAACGTCGGCCTAACCCCGCCGTCATAGGCGTCGCGGTAGGGCTGCCAGCGCGCCCCGAAGGACGGCTCGAAGATCACCCCGTCGTACAGATCGCCCCAGTACAGCGATTGGAACGGTGACATCGAGGCGGTGATCCCCAGTTCACCGGCACGCACGCACTGTTGGCGGCTCGGGGTGGAGAAGTGCTCGAGTCGCCAGCGGTGGTCGGTCCCGGTGAGACCGTGCGCACCCAAGGCCTGCTCATAGCCGTCGAGCACCACGTCGATTCCGGCGTCGCCGTTGATATGGGTGGCGATCTGCAGGTCCTTGTCGACGAACTGACCTATCAGCCTGAGGAATTCATCGGGGGTGTAGTTCAGCACCGACAAGCCGGGCGCGGTGCCGACCGGGACGTCGGCGATCCGGGCGCGCACCGAATCCAGGTAGGGCACGCTGATGGCGGCCGTGCCGATCGACGGGCTGCCGTCCATCCAGATTTTGTAGCCGACCCGGCGGATCATCCCGGACAGGTCACCGAAGTCCAGGTCCGCCTGCGCCGAGGGATCGTAGGTGGTCTGGTAGAGCGAGTAGCGCACTGGACAGCCCGGCAGCCCCGCCAGCGCCTCCATCGGCGCCCGCAGTTTGGTGATGAATCCGAGATCCCCGACTGCGGTGAAACCGTTGCGCGCCAATGTCGAATACCACGCGCCGAGGTTCATCAGCGGCGACGGGACGACCCCGGGCAGAAAGGCGCTGAGTGCCATCAACGTCGCCTGGGTCTCGTAACCGACGCCTCCTGCTGTCCCGTCGGGCCGGCGGCTCCACCGTGCATCGGGGGTGTCCGGCGGCGGGGTGGCGTTGGTCCAGCCGAACAGCCCGGTGGCGCGGGAATTGAAGTACAGGGCGTGTCCGGTGATATCGAAGATCAGCACCGGATGATCGGGGAAGTACTTGTCCAGGCTGGTGCGGTCGGGCATCGGAATGGACAGCAGCAGCCGGTCCAGGCCGTTGAACAGCAGTGGCTGGCCGGCCGGTGTCTGGCGGCGCAGCCGATCGAAGAGCGCCTCGACATCGGCCCAGGTGGGGAAGCCGACGAACGGGGCGATCCATTGCGCGGGCTGCTGGCAGAGCACCGCGGCGGGCACCGGATGGTCATGCGCCTGGATGAACCCGGGCATCAGCACCGCCGTGCCCAGGTCGGTGACCGGGGCATCGGGGGCGCCCGACCGGCACTGCGCCAGCGAACCGACGGCGGCGATGGTCCCGGAGTCGGCATCCACGACCACCGCCTCCGCCCGCGGCTCGGCGGGATTCATCGTGATGACCGAGGCGGCTTTGAGAATCATCTGTGCACCCACGGCGACTCCTCTCAACGTCTGCCCCCGATCCTGCCCCAGCCGGCATTCCGCCCGGGTGCGCGGGGGTGCAACGATAGGTTTCATGGTCCAGCACCCCGCGAACGGGCCTGCCGGTGATGGCACCCGGCTCAACAGGACACTCGGTCTGCCCCTGGTCGCCCTCTACGGCCTGGGCAATATTCTGGGCGCGGGCATCTATGTGCTTATCGGGAAGGTGGCCGGGTTCGCTGGTTCCAGCACCACGCTGGCCTTCCTGATCGCGATGATCACCGCCGCGATCACGGCGATGTCGTATATGGAACTCTCCGGACGCTATCCGGTCAGCGCGAGCGTCTCGGTGTATCTACACCGCGCGTTCGGCAAGCGCTGGCTGTCGGTGGCGATCGGGCTGGGGATGGTCGGCGGCGGGATCGCCTCGGCGGCGGCCCTGGCGCAGGGGTTCGCCGGCTACCTGCGGACATTCGTCTCGGTACCGACCATCGTGGCCAGCGTGGGCCTGCTCGCGGTGATCGGGGCCATCGCGATCAAGGGCATCGGCGAGTCCGCCCGGACCGCGGCGCTGCTGACCGGGCTGGAGGTGCTCGGCCTGCTGTTGATCATCTGGTACGGCAGAAAGGCGTTCACCCAGGTCGATGTCGGTGCCATCGTGTCAATCGACCCGGCTGTCGGGCTCGGCGGAGTGTTCGCCGGGGCGTTTCTGGCCTTCTACGCCTTCATCGGCTTCGAGGATATGGTCAACGTGGCCGAGGAGGCGCGAAACCCCAGCCGGACCATGCCGTTGGCCATTCTGATCGCCCTGGTGGTCTCGACCATCCTGTATCTGCTCGTCGTCACCGTCTCGACCACCGTGGTCTCCCCCGCCGAACTGGCCGACAGCGATGCGCCACTGACCCTGGTGTTCGAGCGAAGCGGCGCAACCAATATCGCGTTGTTGAGCCTGATCGGGATGGTCGCGGCCGTCAACGGCGTCATCGTGCAGCTCATCATGGGCTCCCGCATTCTCTACGGACTGGCCCGCGAGGGGTGGCTGCACAGTCGGCTCGCCGTGGTGAACGAACGGTTCAAAACCCCGGTGGCCGCGACGCTTCTGGTGCTCAGCGCCATGATCATCGGGACCGCGGTGCTTCCGCTGGTGTCGCTGGCACAGCTCACCAGTCTGCTGGTGCTGACCATCTTCACCCTGGTGAACGCATCGCTGATCGCCATCAAACGTCGCGGCGGCGAGCACCTCGGATACATCACCGTGCCGAGGGCCGTCCCCTACCTCGGCGTGCTGCTCTGCACGGGCACCATCGCCTTCCAGATGCTCAACCTGTAGCGGCGGCGGGCGCTAGGGGCTCGACGAGAGCGTGCTCTGCGGCTGCTCGAACGTCGGCTGATTCTCCGACAGGCCGATGCACTGCCCAGTGTTCGCGCCGGTGCACGGAATACCGTCGACCTCGGGCAGTCTGCCGACCTCACCGGCATCCGAGGAGGTGATCGAACCGGGCTGCAGGTCCGCGCCTTCGGGGTTGATCGGGTTGAAGGTGGTCGGCGTCTGGTCGGGCGCCGGCAGGCAGCCGCCGGTCATCTCGTCGAGCACCTCACCATCGGGGCAAGACGCCACGGCCGGCAGTGCCGTTGCGCCGTCATAGGCGGCGATGGCACCGATCGGCGCGGCCACGGCCAAGGCGAATCCGCCGGCGAGCAGCAGGCGCCGCGCTGCATTCGTCACAACAGTCATCATCACTCTTTCAATTGGCATCAAATAACCCGCAGCATTTGCAGGGGCGTCATTTACTTCATCGCCGCGAACCCACGGGGCGTTACACCCGGATCCTCATCTCCACGGTAACCGCAGACGGACGTCGTGACGACCCGCAGAACAAGCCCGGACCGCCATTTGGCCAGATCCTCGTCATCGGCGCGGCGTTTTGGCTAACCTGCCCCCAATGGCGACACCGGAGCACTACCTCGAGCCCAGCGGTCACCGAATCGGCGAGTTGACCCCCGATGACCTCGAACTCCAACGGTATCTGCTGGATCTGTCGTTGCAGCCGATCGACCGATTCGACGGGTTCTCCCACATCGAGCAGTACCTGCTGTCGGCGTTGCGCTATCAGCTGAACTACACCTGCTACGCCCTCGCGCTCGCGCAGTACAACTATGCCCCGGCCTTCACCGGCTACCTCACCGAGGCGCAGGCCAACACCATAGAGAAGATGCGCGACAAGCGGGTGTGGGGATACTGGGCGCACGAATGCCTAGTCGGCTACCAACGCTGGAACCCCGACCCGATCGTGTTCGCCAACGTGATGTACACCGGGTTCCTCGGCGTCATGATCGGTCTGTTCGAAACCCTCAACGACACCCGATTCTCCGAACCCGGCGCCTTCACCCTGCGCTGGAGTGAGGACACCGAGTACGTCTACGACTTCGCCTCGCTGTGCGAGGCGATCGTGCACAACATGGACATCAGCGGCCACGGTCCGCTCTACCCGTGCGAGCCCCGTCTGATCTACCCGATGTGCAACGCCTTCTCGCTGTCCACCCTGATCGTGCATGACCGACTGCACGGCACCGACTTCTCCGCCGACCGGACCGAACAGATGGCGCAGGCCTACCGCAAGCACCGTTACCTGCGCCGCGACAATCGGTTCATGGCGGCGCGCGGGCCGCTGAAGTTCTTCATGGGTCCCTCGGTGGGCAATGACGGGGTGATGTCGTACTGGCTGCATTTCGCGATGCCCGAGCAGGCCGGCAAAACCTGGGAGAACCTGCGGCAGAACCTGGTTCGCATCACCGATGATGATGTCAAGATCGAGGCGACCAGTTGGGAGACACTCGATCCCGGCAACTACACCCGGGGTACCGGGATGAGCCGGGTCTCGGTGATGGCCGCCGCCAAAGAACATGGCGACGGCGAGTTGGCCGACGCACTGGAGGCCTCACTGGACAAGCGCTACCAAACCGTACGTAACAACGGGGCGCGGGCCTACACCGGCATCTCCAGTTGGGGCAACGCCGGCCACGTCATGGCTCGGTTCACCACCCCGCACTCGATGCGCAACCTGCTCGCCGGCGAAGTTCCCGAGCACTGGAAAACCGGGCCGGTGCTGGCGCAGGCGGCCTACCCGGAAGTCCTGGTGGCCAGGGCCGTCACCGACGGCCGTGCACTCGACCTGGTGCTGCGACCCGGCAATCACGGCGGTCGAACGGCACTGGGCCTCGAACGTCTCGCCCCCCGACACACCTATGCCGTGATCGGCGGGGTCGATGAGACCGTCACCGCCGACGACAACGGTTGC
The DNA here is from genome assembly GCA_963787055.1 of uncultured Actinomycetota bacterium. Classification (GTDB taxonomy): domain Bacteria; phylum Actinomycetota; class Actinomycetes; order Mycobacteriales; family Mycobacteriaceae; genus Mycobacterium. Next base: position 171,705 of record CAWBBP010000010.1, on the reverse strand, counting down.
GCGATCGTGACCGTCGACCTCGACGACCGACTCGAACTCGCAGTGCGCCCCCTCGACCCGTAGAGCAGCAGGAGCCCGCCGGCCATCGCCAGCACCGGGCCGATATTGTGAAACGCCATGTAGGCCAGAGTGTCTCGCCAATCAATGTCGATGACCCGGAAGACATGCATATCGAGGACGCCCAGTTCGAAGATCACTGCGCCGACGATGATCAGCAACGTGCCGGCCCCACCGGGGGCACGCCAGATCGTTCCCGCCCGGCTCAGCGCCAGCGCGGCGGCGATGACCGCCAGGTAACAGGCGCCTCGAATCAGCCACCCGGTCACCGAACCGGTGTTCTCCACGGCTCCGAACCAGACCAGGACCGGGGTGCCGATCAGACAGACCGCGATCCCGAAAGCGCTGGAGCGCAACACGTTGGCCGATGCCGGCCGGGACACCGGCACCGGTCCGGCGGCCATGACCGGCACCGGCGCCTGCCCGGGTGCCGGGCGACGGGCGACCGGCGCGAAGAGAACCGGGGCCTCGTCGCGGCCCCCGAACACCCGCCGGACCCGGCGCAGCAGCATCAGGATCGCCAGGCCGACGATGCAACAGGTCATCGCACGTTCCGCCGGAGCCTCAGGCCCGGCCGAGTTCCTCAGCGCGTTCGACCCGATCGGCGCCGCTGCGCAGCTCGGGCTGGGGCTGGGGCTGCTGCAACTGTTTCTCCAACATCCCCATCGCGAGCCGGGCGTAGACCCACTGGCTGGTGGTGGCCAGCTGGCTCCTGCCGTTGGACGTGAAGGTGATCATCCAGCTCAGCAGCGTGCTGACCCGGTTTTTGAATCCGACCAGATACAGCAGGTGCAGGAACAGCCAGGACAGCCAGGCGAGGTAGCCGCCGAACTCCAGCTTGCCGATCTTGGCGACCGCATGATGCCGCGAGATGGTCGCCATACTGCCCTTGTCGAAGTATTTGAACGGCTCCCGGGTCGCCGGATCGTCGGCTCCCTTGACGGAGCGCTTGATCAATTTGGTCACGTACTTGGCGCCCTGGATGGCACCCTGGGCCACCCCCGGGACACCCGGAACGGCGGCCATGTCACCGATGACAAAGACGTTCGGGTGGCCCTTGACGCTCAGGTCGGGTTCGACCACCACCCGCCCGGACCGATCGACCTCGGCGCCGTCGCTCTGTTCGGCGATGATCTCGCCCAGCGGGCTGGCCTGGACCCCGGCCGCCCACACCTTGCAGGCGCACTCCACCCGACGCATCTGGCCGCTGTCCTTGTCCTTGACGGTGATGCCCATGTAGTCCACATCGGTGACCACGGAATTGCCATGCACCTCCACGCCCATCTTCTCCAGTCGGGCCTGCGCCTTACGACCGAGATTCTCCCCCATCGGCGACAGCACGAACGGCGAGCCGTCGAGCAGCATCACCCTGCACTCGGTCGGGTCGATGGTGCGGAACGCCCCGGGCAGGGTGCGTCGGGCCAGTTCGGCGATCTGGCCCGCCAACTCCACCCCGGTGGGTCCACCGCCGACCACCACGAATGTCAGCCGCCGGGTGCGCTCGGCGGGGTCGGTGGTGACCTCGGCCGCCTCGAAGGCGCCCATGATGCGGCCCCGCAGTTCCAGGGCATCGTCGATGGTCTTCATCCCGGGTGCGTAGGTGGCGAAGTGGTCGCTGCCGAAGTAGTTCTGCTGGGCGCCGGCGGCCACGATCAGGCTGTCGAAGGGCAGCACGGTCTCCATCGCCATCAACCTGGAGGTCACGGTCCGGTTCTTCAGGTCGACCTCCTCCACGTCACCGAGCAGCACCGTGCAGTTCTTGACCTTCTTCAGGATCAGCCGGGTAGTGGGCGCGATATCGCCGGCCGACAGGATTCCGGTGGCCAGTTGGTAGAGCAGCGGCTGGAACAGGTGGCTGGTGGTCTTGGCGACCAGGGTCACGTCGACATCGGCCCGCTTGAGAGCCTTGGCGGCGTTAAGTCCGCCGAAGCCGGAACCGATGATGACGACGCGGTGCCGGCGGGCGGCGGGAACAGGACTGGTCATGGTGATCCTCCGGCGCTGGCGGGTTGCTGCTGCGAAACGAGGCTACCGCCGACTGGGCTCCATGGCGCCCCGGTTGGTGGCGGTTTCTCGGCGAACCTGTCGACGGTCAGGTCGCCAGCAGCGCCAGGACCACGGCGTAGGAGCCCAGCAGCGGCAGGCTTCGCCACCTCACCAACCGGCCGGCGACCGGGATGATCAGCAGCACGAGGACGGCGCCGGCCACCAGGCCGACGTCGGTCTCGAAGCTGTCGACCGTGATCGGGTGGATGATCGCCGCGGTGCCGACGATCAGCAGGGTGTTGAAGATGTTGCTGCCCAGGAGGGTGCCGACCGCGACCTCGTCGTGACCGCGCACCCTGGCGATGACCACGGTGGCCAGTTCCGGGGCTGAGGTGCCCAACGCGACCAGCACCGCACCGACGACGAATCCGTCCCAGCCCAGGGCTTCGCTGAAACCGACGGCCCCGGCAAGGACGACCCGCCCTGCCGCGACGAGCAATGTCAAGCCGACCGCAAGGTTGACGATCACCGAGGTGCGGGAACGCTCCAGCTCCGCGTGCGGGGTGGCGGCCCTGATCCGCCGGGCCGCGATCACGCTCTGGGACATCCACACCCCGAAGATGACCAGGAGGACCAGCCCGTCGATCGGCCCCAGCCTGCCGTCGAGCGCCAGCAGGCCGACGACCACCGGGGCCGCCACGGCCGCCGGGTATTCGCGAACCAAGGTGCCGCCATCGACCGTTATCGCGGCGAACACCAACGCGATGCCCAGGATCAGCCCGATGTTGACCACATTGCTGCCCAGGACATCGCCCAGCGCGATCTCCGGACGGCCCGCGACGGCGGAGTTGACCGCCACCGACATCTCCGGGGCGGAGGTGGCGAAGGCTGCGACGGTCGCGGCGATGATGCCGGGCGCCACCCGCCACCAGACCGAGAGGTTCACCAGTCCGCGGACGAAGAACTCACCGCCGGCCCCTGCCAGGATGCTGCCCAGCACCAGTAGCACTACCGGTTGGGTCACCGCCCGGTTCCCGCCCGGCGGGCCCGCACCGCCCGCAGGATCATCAGCCCGTAGGGCACGACGTTGACCGCGGCGAGCACACCGGCGGCCAGCCACTGCCCCGCCCGGGTCAGCCCGGCCGGGTAGATGACCCCGCCGATGTAGTGCTCGATGAAACCGCCGCTGTAGCCCTCCTCGCCGGCAGCGCGGCGCAGCGAGTTCTCCAGCGGCGTGAGCGGGCAGACCCCACCGCTGGTCTCGATCCACAGCCCCCAGGCCACCGCCGGCAGGTGCAGCACCGCCAGCCACGGCCAGCGCCACACCGCGACGGCGCCGAGGACCACCCACACCAGGAACAGCGCGTGCACCACCAGCACCGCATCGGCGAGAATCCCGGCGAACATCCCGCAATGGTCCCATCCGGCCCATGAGTTCCGACCGACCGGCGACAATGACACAAACCGCAGCCGACGATTAGGAGCCGATTGCCCATGACCTCACCGACGGTCGCCGAATACACACTGCAACGACTGGCCGCTCTCGGCATCGACAAGGTCTTCGGCGTTCCTGGTGATTACGCCTTCTCAGTCGACGACGCCGTCGAGCAACTCACCGGACTGGACTGGGTGGGTTGCGCTAACGAACTCAATGCCGCCTACGCCGCCGACGGCTACGCCCGCATCCGGGGCGCGGCGATCCTGTCCACCACCTACGGCGTGGGGGAACTGTCGGCGCTCAACGGCGTGATGGGATCCAAGGCGCACCGGCTGCCGGTCTTCCATATCGTCGGCATGCCCAGCGAACGCATCCAACGCCTGGGCCTGATCACCCACCACAACCTCGGCGACACCAGATATGACCGCTTTCAGGCTATTTCAGAGACGGCATGTTGCGTGTCGGCGGTGCTCACCCCGGACAACTGCATCGACGAGCTTGAGCGCGTGATCCGGGAGGCCCTGCGCCACTCGATGCCCGCCTACATCGTGATCTCACAGGTGAATGGTGTTATGCCGGTGATCGGCACGCCTGTTGACGGTGAGCCGCTGGATGGGATCAAGCGCCAGCGCAGCGACGCGACCGAACTGGCCGCCGCCATCGCCGCCATCGCCGCCAAAATTGCTGCCGCACAGAGCCCCGTCGCCACCGTCACCACGCTGACCGCCCGCTACGGGGTTGGCGGCAAGGCCGCTGAGCTGGTTGCCAAGGCCAACATTCCGGTCGCGATCACCCCCAACGACAAGGGAGCGCTCGACGAGTCGGTACCGCAGTTCATCGGTCTGTATGCGGCGCAAGCCTCGAATCCTCCGGCGGTGCGTGACGTCGTCGAGGGAGCCGACCTGATCCTCGATATCGGCGGGGTGATGCTCACCGAACTCAACACCGGATTCTGGGGAGATGTCATCGATACCAGCCGTGCGATCTGCATCCACGAGAACTGGGTCCGCAGCGGCACCGACGTGTATGTCAACGTCGCCATCGACGACGTCCTCGACGGGCTCATCGCCGCCGTCGCACCCCGAACCCGCGAACCGGCCCCGGCCGCCGACATGATCGAGCTCGCCGGCTCCGGGGCCGACCCCACCTCCTCGGCGACGTTCTACCCGCGGCTACAGCGGCGGCTGCGGGCCGGGGACACCCTGGTGATCGAGACCGGGACCTGCATGCTGCATCTCAACGGGATGCGGCTTCCGGCCGGTGTGGGGGCACAGGAGCAGGGGCTGTGGGGCTCGATCGGTTGGGCCACCCCGGCCACGCTGGGGGTGGCGATGGCCAAGAACTCCGGTCGCACCTGGGCGGTCACCGGCGACGGATCGCATCAGCTGACCCTCAATGAACTCGCCGTCATGGGCCGCTACGGCATCAAGCCGGTGATCTTCGTGCTCAACAACGGCCTGTACGGCATCGAGGATGTGATCAGCGAGCGCGGCCACGAATACGACGATCTCGCCCCGGTGCAGTACCACCGGCTGCCCGCCGTGTTCGGCTGCCGGGACTGGCTGTCGGTCAAGGTCACGACGGTGGCCGAACTCGAGGACGCTCTGGACGCCGTCGAGGCGCACGACGGAGCCGCCTATATCGAAGTGATGATCCCCAACGAGGAAAGCCAGCCGCTGCCCGACGAGGTGATCGATCGCGGCTACAAGCTGCGCACCCCGGGCTCGTAGCGATCCGGCAACGGCAATAATCACCGAAATAATCCGGCTGGGGCGGGTCTGAAGTAGCGTGTGCCGCCATCAACTCTCGAATGGCTGGGGGCAGCGGTGCAACTGAATTCCCGTATCGCGGCGTCATCCGTACTGGGGTCCACGGTCGTCGCAGGATTGGTCGTCGGCATCCTCATCTCGCCCGGGCAGAGCCGGCTGGCGGCCTGGGATGACATCTCCGACTACGACGGCACGAAATGCGCAGCCGAACAGATCTACAACGCCACCGACGGCACCTGCGATTCGAATATCGTCGCCACCGACCCGAACGCATTCGATGACATCTCCGACTACGACGGCACCAGCTGCACAGCCGAACAGATCTACAACGCCACCGACGGGCAGTGCGCGACAACCGCGGTCACCAACGACCCGCAGGCTCCCCTAGACCCCAATTCCGTCGGCACCAGCGATCCCGGCAAAGATTGCGCGGAAACCGAACTCTTCAGCGTCCCGGATATGAAATGCGTGCCGGATCTTGACACCAACGACCCTCAGGACGTTCCCGCCCCGGAGGGTGAAAATCCCACCCTGTACACCGTTCCCAAGGCGACCGATGTCCCCAACTGCGCTTCGGGCACCGACCCGTTGAGCGTGTGCTCGTAACCGGCGCACAACCTTCCGGGGATCGGGCTGCCGGGGATCAGGCCGAATGCACCTCAGCCCCGTCGAGATAGGTTGCCAGCACACCGATTTCTCGCACCGCGTCGGGGTCCGCCTCGTGGGCCAGCGGGTCACCCCCGAGCAGGACGAAGTCGGCAGCCTTACCCTCGGCCAGCGAGCCGGTCAGGCCGTCGGCATGGCACATCCAGGCGGCGTCGATGGTGTTGGCCCGCAACGCCTGCGCCACGCTGACCCGTTCGGCGGCGTTGAGCACCTCTCCCCCGTCTGCCATCGTGCGGGCCGCGGCGGTGGCGACGTAGCTCAGCGGCCCGATCGGCGAGACCGAGTAGTCGCAGTGCAGGCTGGCCCGCAGGCCGGCCTTGACCACCGATCCATAGCGGTCGAGCAGGTTCGCCCGCTCGGCACCGAGAATGTCATCGCGCATCACCTTGCCCCACAGCCGAACATGGTTCATCAGGAAACTCGGGGTGACGCCGAGTGCGGCCATCGCCGCGATCTGCTCGTCATGCAGCACCGAAGAGTGCTCGGTGCGATGCCGCTTGGAGCCGTCCCAGGCCGGGGTCTTGGAGGTTTCGGCGAAGGCCGCCAGGACCATGTCCATCGCCGCGTCGCCGTTTGCATGGCACATGATCGGCCAGCCCGCGGTGACGGTCTTGGCGAAGTTGGCCACCAGCTGCTCCGGGGTGAAGTTGGCCACTCCGCGGGTATCGCGGCCCAGGTAATTTTCCCGCATGAAGCCGGTGTAGCCCTGGTTGGATCCGTCGGAGACCCACTTGACGGTCTGGCTACGCAACCGGTCATCGCCGGATCCGGGCACGATGCCGGCCTCGGTGAAAGCCTCCAGGTTCTCGCCCCACAGTGACATCGACCCGCGAATCGGAAAACCCGGCGCAGCGAAGGTGTGGTGCAGCAGGTCGACCTCCTGGACGCCGGCGATGGCACCGGTGGCCGCCTCGTGGACATAGGTCACCCCGGCCGCGGCGGCCATGGCGGCGATCCCGGTGACCGCCTTGGAGATGACCTCCGGCGTCAGGGCGGGAAGCACCTTCATGAACGGGATCATCGCCCCGGCCTCGGAGATGATCCCGGTGAGCGTGCCGCCGCGGGCCCCGTAGTCGCCCCCGGGCGGGTTCGGTGTGGCCGCCGTGACCCCGACGGCCGCATAGGCCGCGGAGTTGACATAGAAGAAATGCTGCGAGGCGTTCATCACCACGATCGGCACCGTGGTGGAGATCTGGTCGAGCAGATCGGCGGTCAGGTCGGGCTGACCTGGCAGCAGGCTCGGATCGAATAGCTGTCCCACCACGGCTTGTCCCGCCGGGGTGGCCGCGACGGCGGCCTTGAGTGTGGCCAGCACCGCATCGAGGGTCTTGTTGGTGTACGGCGAGCAGTCCACCCCGTTGAACACCAGCGCGGAGGTCACCAGATGCAGGTGCGGCTCGACGAAGCCGGGCAGGATCGCCCCGGTCTTGTGCTCGAGGATCCTGGTGCCGGGGCCAACGAAGCTCTCCAACTCGGCGCGGGAGCCGACGGCCAGGATGCGCCCGCCGGCCACGGCCATCGCGTCCGCGCTGGGCCGGCTGTCGTCCATGGTGATCAGCGACCCGGTCACGAGAAGCTCAGCCTTGTCGGCCTTCTCGCGCCGGTGCGGGCGCGCGGTGCGCCCGGCGGGGGCGACTCCGGCCAGCGATACGCGTGCCGCGTTGGCGGGGTGCGGTTGGCAGCAGCCTGCGGAGGGGACGGAATCGGTCATGGTGTCGGTCAGTCTCCAGGGTCGAAGCGGCCAGGTTCCTCGACGAGGGTACGGCCAACGAATCCCCTCTTCGACCGGATTCCATCGGGAATCCCCGCGTTACGTCTTGGCGAGGCTGCGTTCGCGAAGGCTGTCGTAGATCGGCGGTGAGCCCGCGAGGTAGGCCGCCAGCACCGCCGCACCGGTTGCGGCCAGCATCGGCACGATCGCCGCGGTCGAGGCGGTCATCTCCACGACGAGCACCATGCCGGTGATCGGAGCGCGGACCGAGGCACCGAAGAACGACGCCATGCCCACGACCGCCATCGGGACGGCCAGGAAGGCGATTTCCCCCGGCCAGACGAGGTCGACGACGCCGACGAACAGCACGCCCCAGAGCGCGCCGACGGCCAGCATCGGGGCGAACAGCCCGCCGACCACCGGGGCGGAGTAGGACAGCGGGCCGACGACGAACCGCAACACCAGATATCCGACGATCACCGTCAGCAGGACATGCTTTCCGCCCAACAGCAGCTGGGTCAGCGGCTCGCCGCCACCGACGGCCTGCGGGTAGATGAACATCACCAGGCCGATCACCGCCCCGATAAGGGCCGCCTTGGCGACGCTCGGGATCGCGCGGACGGCGGTGACGTGATCGAGGAACCACAGCACCAGCCGGTTGTAGACAGCTCCCAGTCCGCCGGTGAGCACACCGAAGACCACGAACAGCGGAAGCCAGATCAGTTCCGGTTCGGGCATCGGTGCCAGCCGGAACTCCGGGTGGTCACCGAGAATCAGTCGGGCGCACCCGACGGCCGTCGCGGCGGCGAACACCGTGGCCAGCACCGTCCTGACCCGGAAGGACCGGGTCACCTCCTCGAGGGTGAACAGCGTTCCACCGATCGGCGCGTTGAAGGCGACCGCCAATCCGGCGCCGCCCAGCGCGGTCTGCATCATCCGGACATCGGCATCGCCCATCCGGGCCCGCCGGGCCGCCTCGGCCCCGATCGCCGCGCCCATGTGCACCGTCGGGCCCTCCCGGCCCAGCACCAGACCCGACCCGATCGCGAGCACCCCGCCGATGAACTTCGCCGGCAGCAGCCGGATCTGCGGCGGCGGCACCTGACCGTGGTAGACCGCTTCAACGTGCGGGATTCCGCTGCCGTCGGCCAGGGGCTCCCACCGCACCACGAGAGCGGCCAGGGTGGCCCCGACGGCGGCCGCGGCCATCGGGACCAGCCATCCCGGGCCGGGAAGCTGCTGCGTCCACTCGACGAAGTCCAGCCGCAGCCGATCACCGGCCTCCAGGAACCAGCGGAAGACGCCCCCGATGAGGCCGATCGCCGCGCCCGCGATGGTCGCGGTGACACAAATCAGCACCGCGCCCCGCAGCGAGTCCTCAGGCTCGCCCGTCCCGGCCTCCGTCGCACTCACCGCGCATCGGACCTGGCGGCTTTGGTCTCCTCGGCCAGAGCGATGAGCCGGGCCCGGACCAGATCGGGCCGTTCGTCGATGACGAAGTGACCGGCCTCGACTGGTTCGAAGGTGTAATCGTCGGCATTGGCGGTCGTCGGCGACGCCAGCGAGGGATGAACCGCGAAATCGCTCATCCCGAAGAGCGCCCGGATCGGCACCGTCGCCCGTCGGCGCTCGGGATGGCTTGCTGCCGAGGGGAATTCACGGAGAAGGAAGGTGCGGTAGGTATCGGTGGCCGCGCGGGCGCACACCGGATCGCGGAACCTATCGGCGTATACCCTGGCGACGGCGGGATCGAGGCGATGCGCCTTGGGGCCGACGGCGAACACGACGCACTCCAGATAGCGGGTGCGCTGCTGCAGAACCATGCCGAAGCCGGCCACGAACGGTTGGTAGGCCAGGAACCGCCACAGGTGGGGAAGCGTCGTGCGCGGGGTCTGCCAGGGATGCGCCATATTGCAGACCAGATAGCCGTCGAAACGCTGCGGTGCGGCCAGCAGCATCCGGTAGGCCACGAAACCACCCCAGTCATGGCCGACCAACAGTGCCCGATCCAGGCCCAGAGCGTCCATCAGGGCCAGCACATCGGCGGCGACATCCTCCTTGGCCCACCGGTGCGGCGGCGGGCCCGACCAGCCGTAACCGGGCAGATCGGGGGCGATGATGCGCAGCCCGGGCGGCGGGTCGGCCAACAGGTCCCGGTAGACCCAATGGTGTTGCGGCCACCCGTGCAGTGCGATGACCGGCCTGCCGTCTTCCGGCCCCGCCTCGGTGACGTGGAATCGCACACCGCGGGCGGCCACGATGGAGCGCCGCACCCCGGGGATCACGGGCGGTTCGCTTCGGGTGTACCTCGCGCCGGTTGCCATCTCTGGACTATAGAAACCCGCACCCGGGCAACGACGCACGGGAGCCGCCAACAACGGGGCGGCGATGTTCTACGCTCGCATCAGCAAGACTGCACGGATCCGGGGAGGGGCCCGCCATGAAACTCGTTGTCGTGGGAGGAGTGGCGGCCGGCGCCTCGACGGCCGCGCGGGCCCGCCGACTCGACGAGTCCGCCGAGATCATCGTCTTCGAACGCGGCCACCACGTGTCGTTCGCCAACTGCGGGCTGCCGTATCACGTCGGAGAGGTCATCGCCGACCGCGACCGACTGCTGCTGCAGACCCCGCAGAGCCTGCGCGATTCACTCAACATCGACGTCCGGATCGGCACCGAGGTCACCGCGATCGACCCCGCCGCCCGAACGGTGAGCGTGCGCGAGGTCGACACCGGCGCCGAGTTCACCGAGAGCTACGACGCCCTGGCGCTGTGCCCGGGCGCCGCACCGGTGCGCCCACCGCTGGCCGGCATCGACCACCCGGCGATCGAGGTGCTGCGCCGGATCGGCGATATGGACCGCATCAAGGCGCGGGTGGACACCGCACTGGCCGCCCACAAGGCCGCCCGTCGCGACCCGGTCCGGGCGGTGGTGATCGGCGCCGGATACATCGGGTTGGAGATGGCCGAGAACCTGCACCACCGTGGCGTCGCCGTCGACGTCGTCGAGCGCGCCGATCAGATCCTGCCGCCGGTGGACCGGGAGATCTCCATTCCCGTCGAGCAGCACCTGCGCAGCAGGGGTATCCACGTGCACCTGTCGACGACGGCGGCCGCCTTCGCGCCGCTGCCCGAGGACCGGGTCGGCGTCGAACTCAACAACGGCACCACCCTGCCCGCCGACCTGGTGATCCTGGCCGCCGGGGTCCGCCCGGACACCGCGCTGGCCACCGCGGCCGGACTGGCCCTCGGCGAGCACGGCGGGATCGCCGTCGACACCCACATGCGGACCTCCGATCCGTTCATCTGGGCGGCCGGAGATGCGGTGGAGACCCCGCATCCGGTGCTGCCGGGCAGCTACCTGAACCCGCTGGCCGGCCCGGCCAACCGGCAGGCCCGGGTGGCCGCGGAGAACATCTGCGGCCGCGACACCGAATACGCGTCCACCCAGGGCACCTCCATCGTCAAGGTCTTCGACATGGTGGCCGGCGGCACCGGGGCCACCGAGCGGCAGCTAAAGGCCGCCGGTATCGACTACCGCGCCGTGCACGTACACCCGTCCGGCCACGCCGGTTACTACCCGGGAACGGCAATGATGCACCTGAAGGTGCTGTTCGACCCCGCCGACGGCCGGATCCTGGGCGCCCAGGCCTGCGGGTTCGACGGGATCGACAAACGGCTGGATCTGCTGGCCATGGCGGTGCGCCAGGACATGACGGTCCATGACCTCGAGAATCAGGAACTGGCCTACGCCCCGCCGTTCGGCTCGGCCAAGGACCCGATCAACATGGCCGGCTTCGTGGCCTCCAACGTGCTGCGCGGGGATCTGCGCCTCTGGTACGCCGAGGACTTCCCGGCCGCCACCGACGGGGCGCTGCTCATCGATGTGCGCACTCCCGACGAGTACGGGCTGTGGCATATCCCGGGGGCGATGAACGTTCCGCTACCCACCCTGCGGGCCGCCGTCGCGGCTGGCGAGTGGGACCGTGACCGGCCGGTCCGGCTGTACTGCGCGGTGGGCTTCCGGTCGTATCTGGCCTACCGCATTCTGGTGCAGAGCGGCTTCTCCGATGTCGCGACGCTCTCGGGCGGTTCCACCACCTTCAAGGCGGTTCACGACCGTCCGGAGGACACCTACGAGGCACTTCCGCCGGTGGAGTCCTACGCCGAAGCCGAATCCGTCGGGGCGGCCGCCGCCAGCGGAACGCTCATCGACCTGGATTGCACCGGATTGGCCTGCCCGGGTCCGATCATGAAGCTGTCCGAGGCGATGGCCGACCTCACCCCCGGCGACGAGGTGCGGGTGACGGTGTCCGATCCGGGCTTCGCCCTCGACGCCCCGGCGTGGGCGTCCAAGAACGGCCACCGGCTCATCGAGATCTCCCCGCACGGGCCGGGTTACGTGGCCACGCTGCGCAAGGGCGGGGCCGGGGTCGCCACCGTCGCCGCACCGGCGGGGAACAAGACCTCGATGGTGGTGTTCTCCGGAGACCTGGACAAACTCATCGCCGCGTTCATCATCGGCAACGGCGCGCTGTCGATGGGTGAGCAGGTATCGATCTTCTTCACATTCTGGGGCCTCAACGCGCTGCGCCGCCCGGATGCCCCCAAGCGGGACAAGACCGCTCTGGAGAAGGTGATGTCGGCGATGATGCCGGCCGGGGCCGATGACCTGCCGCTGTCGACGATGAACTTCGCCGGCGCCGGCGCCTCGATGATCAAAAAAGTCATGCACGACCACAACGTGCCCGATCTGGCCGAGTTGATCGCCGCCGCCCAGCAGGGCGGTGCCCGGCTGATCGGCTGCACCATGACGATGGAACTGCTGGGGATCGCCGAATCCGACCTCATCGAGGGGGTGGAGTTCGGCGGTGTCGCGACCTTCCTCGGCGAGGCCCAGGAATCCGGCACCACACTGTTCATCTGAGACCGTTCATCTCAGACCGTTCATCTGAGACTGTTCATCTGAACGGTCCTACCTTGGACACGTCCACCGACCGGTTCCGAAAGGGCGCCCCGATGGTCGAATGCGCCGCAACCTCCGCGGTCCTGGCCGCGGCCGGGCAGGCCCGCGGCTGGCAGGAGGACCTCTACCGGGACCTGCACCAGCACCCCGAACTGTCCAACCAGGAACACCGCACCGCGGCGTTGGTCGCCGACCGGTTGGGCCGGGACCGGTTCGAGGTCAGCACCGGAGTCGGAGGGACCGGCGTCGTGGGGGTGCTGCGCAACGGCACCGGGCCGACGGTCCTGCTGCGCGCCGATATGGACGCACTTCCGGTCCGGGAGGACACCGGACTGCCCTATGCCAGCACCGTCACGGCCACCCCGAACGGCGGAGGCGACGCGGTCCCGGTGGCCCACGCCTGCGGCCACGATATGCACGTCACCTGCCTGCTGGGCGCCGCACACCTGCTGGCCGCCGGCCAAAAGCATTGGCGCGGAACGCTCATCACGGTCTTCCAGCCGGCTGAGGAGACCGTCAACGGCGCGCGGGCGATGGTCGCCGACGGGCTGGCCGACCTCGTCGGCCCGGTCGACGTCGCGCTGGGTCAACATGTGGCACCGCTGCCGGCCGGCCGACTGGCCGCGGTGCCCGGCCCGGCGTTCGCCGCCGCGGACTGCGTCCGGGTGACCGTCTACGGCCGCGGCGGGCACGCCTCGATGCCGCAGTCCACCGTCGACCCGGTGGTCCTGGCCGCCGCGATCGTGTTGCGCCTGCAGACGGTCGTCTCCCGCGAAGTCGATCCCGGGGAACCGGCGGTGCTGACGGTGGGCAGCATCCATGCCGGCACCAAGGCCAACATCATCGCCGAGCAGGCCGAACTGCAGATCAACATCCGCAGCTACAGCGAACCGGTTCGCACCGCGCTGCTCGCCGCGATCCGCCGGATCGTCACCGCCGAGTGTGCGGCGTCGAACTGTCCGCGGGAACCGGACTTCGAGATGTTCGACCAGGCCCCGTTGACCGACAACGATCCGGCGGTCACCGCCCGCGTGACCGCGGCGTTCACCGCTGCCCTGGGCGAGGACGTGATGATCGCCCCGCCGCGGGTGCTCGGCAGCGAGGACTTCAGCGATATCGCCAACGGCGTCCACGCGCCCTACAGCTACTGGCTTTTCGGCGGCACCGACCCGCAGACCTATCTCAACGCCGCGACCGAAGACCGGCTGGCCGGCGATATCCCGGTCAACCACTCCCCCCGTTTCGCGCCGGTGATCCAGCCGACCCTGGACACCGGCACCACCGCCCTGGTCGCGGCGGCGCTGGCCTGGCTGGCCGGCTAGCCGCTACCGCACCTCATCGCGGCAACGGCACGAACCGTTTGAGCTTGCCGGTCCCCTGGTGGCGCTGGAGCCGATCGACCACCCGCACGCTGAGCTGCGGCCGGTCGAGTCCGTACCGGCGCACCGCGTCCTCGACGGCGGCGCGCACCGCTTCGGTGTCCGGGGACCCGACGACCAGAATCTCCGCGCCGGCGGCGGTCTGAACCACCTGATATTCGGCGATACTCGGGTCGCTGCCCAACACATGCCGAAAGGCGCTGGCCGGCACCGTCACCGCACCGTAAGCGAAATCGTCGTCGCGGCGACCGGCCACCGCTGCGATCCGCCGGTAGGCGCTACCGCACGGGCAGGGGTCCGGTAGCAGGGTCACCTCATCGCCGAGGTCGTAGCGGATGAACGGAAACGACCGGTTGGCCAGTCCGGTGGCCAGCGTCCGGGTGGCCGGTTCGTCGGGGCCCACCGGTGCCCCGGACTCGTCGACCCGTTCCAGGATCACCTCATCCTCACAGATGTGCAGACCTTCGCCGTGGCCGCAGCCGACGGCCTGGACACCGATTTCGGTTGAGCCCCACAAATTGTGGACGACGGGATTCCAGGCCTGTCGGATGACGGCGAGATCCTCCGGGGAAAGCGGCTCGGAATTGGTGCTCACCCGGCCCGGCCGGATCGCCAACTCGCCGGCCAGTGTGGCGCGGGCGAGCCTGCCGACCACCGTGGCGTAGCCGACGAGGTGGGTCGGGGCTGCGCCGGCGACCTGAGCCACCACCTCGTCGAACGGCGCGCCGGCTTCGATGACGGTGGTGCGCATCCCGTCGACGGTGGGCACGTCGAATAGCGGTGTGCTCGCGTGCGGGGGTACGGCGGCGGCCAGCACCGCGAGGCGGGCCGGTGCGCTCCGGGCCGGTGCCCGTCGCTCATCGCGGGCCTGCATCCGCCAGGCCAGACAGGCCGCGGTGACGAAGAACGACCAGCTCCACACGTAAACGCCGCGTACCCCGCTGGATCCGCCCGAGCTGAACACCTGCTGGTCCAGCGGTGTATAGGAGAACCACTTCTGCTGGGCCAGAACGCGTTCGGCACCGGCGCGGTCCAGTCCGGTCGAGGCGATGACCGCATCCCATTCGTCCTGCGCCTGCTGCTTGGTCATAATCGGCAGCCCGGCAAGGTCGGCGATACCCGCCGTCTCCGGGTCGATCCCACGCAACCGCCCGGAGTGGAAGACCGAACGCGCGCGGGCGTACCCCAGCAGCGCGCGCAACCGCTGATCGCGATAACCCTCGATCTGGTCGCGGGACCAGGCCAGCCGACCGATGTGGTCCTGCATGGACGCGGTCACCGCGGCCAGATGCGCCGACCGGAGGCGGCGATACTCCGACTGCGGATCTGACAACGGGGCGACCTCCTGCCTGTTCGCTGGTTGCTGCGGACGCCGCCGAGGGTATCGGGATCAGCCGCCGATTGGCCAGACCCACAGCGCCACCGGCGGGCCGAAACCCCGGTCTCCGCAACCGTCCGGCGGCTACCGTGGATCGGTGCTGTTGGCGGTCCTGGGCAGGTGCATGTGAAGCGGCACCGGACACCGTTGGGCCGCCGTCTTGCGATGGCGGGCCGTCGCCTGCGCAACGCCCGCCGCCCGGACGTGACAGTGCTGCCCGCCCCGGCCAACGTCCGCGCCGATTGGGACGTACCGGTGACCATGCGCGACGGAACCGTGCTGCGGGTCAACGTTTTTCGCCCCATCACCGATGACGCGGTGCCGGTGATCCTGTGCGCCCACCCCTACGGCAAGGATGGGATTCCAGCGCGCCGCCGCGGGGTCAACTCCCAGTATCGGGCCTTCCCGCAACCACGCCCAATCCGGTTCTCGGAATGGACCGGGTGGGAGGCCCCCGACCCGGCGACCTGGACCGCCCGGGGCTATGCGGTGATCAACGCTGACCTGCGCGGAGCCGGCACCTCCGACGGGGTCGGTGAGCTGTTCTCCGCCCAGGAGAGCCTCGACTACCACGATCTGATCGAGTGGGCCGGCACCCGGCCCTGGAGCACCGGCCGCGTCGGACTGTTGGGCGTGTCCTAT
Organism: uncultured Actinomycetota bacterium; assembly: GCA_963787055.1. GTDB lineage: Bacteria > Actinomycetota > Actinomycetes > Mycobacteriales > Mycobacteriaceae > Mycobacterium. Next base: position 155,716 of record CAWBBP010000010.1, on the reverse strand, counting down.
CTGGCCATCAGCCAGTACGGTGCGGCCGCTACCCGCCCGGCGCACCTGGCGGCGATCTGCCCGTGGGAGGGTCTCAGCGACCTCTACCGCGACCTGGCCTACCCTGGCGGGGTCCGCGAGGACGGCTTCACCGTCATGTGGAGCGCGCTGACCGCCAGGACCACCCGGATGACCCAGAAGCTGCGACCAGAGTTGGTCGCCCGCCCGGAACGCGACCAGTGGTACGACGACCACACCCCGGCGCTTGAGCGCATCGAGGTGCCGATGCTGGTCTGCGGCAGCTTCTCCGACCACAACCTGCACACCCGCGGATCCTTCGAGGCCTATCGCCGGGTCTCCTCGCCCCGACGCTGGCTCTACACCCACCGCGACGGCAAGTGGGCCCACTTCTACTCATCGGCTGCCATCGAGGCCCAGACCGCGTTCTTCGACCATGCCCTCAAGGGTGCGGGCAACGGCTGGGACACCACCCCGGCAGTACGGCTGGCCATCCACGATGACGGCCCCGACCCGGTGGCGGTGGTCGGCGAGCCGGACTGGCCGCCCCCGGACCTGACCTGGACGCCGCTGTACCCGGACCTGCCCGTCGGCCGGCTGGCCGCGGAGACCGGACCCGATGCCACGACGGTGGGCTTCGACCTGCGCGACGGGATGGCAACCCTGACCTGGCCGGTGCAGCGGGACACCGACCTGATCGGCCATGGCGCGCTGCGGTTGTGGATCAGCCTGGAGGGGACCGACGACGCGCACCTGTTCGTCGGCCTGCGCAAGTTCCGAGCCGGACGGGAATGCCTCTTCGAGGGCTCCTACGGCTTCGGCTTCGATATGGTGACCCGCGGCTGGCAGCGGGTGGCCCACCGCGAGTTGGACGACGATCTGAGCACCCCCTGGCAACCCGTGCACACCCACCGGCGCGCCGAGCCGCTCGCGGCCGGCGAAGTCGTGGCGGTGGACATCGCCCTGCGCCCGCACGCCACCCGGATGCGCGCCGGGGACATCCTGCGCCTGGATATCCGTGGGACCTGGCATTTTCCACGCAACCCGCTGACCGGGCAGTTCCCTGCCGGCTACCGGCGCAGCCCGGCCGGCCGATGCCTTGTGCACGCCGGCGGGCGGTACGACTCGCGGCTTCTGCTGGGCATGCGCCCGCCCCGCGATGGGCCGGGCTGGCATGGGGAACAGGGTGTTGGCCGCGCCGTTCCTTCGGCCGGGGCCGACAATGGCAGCGATAAGACATGACGAGGCTGACTAGCGGCGAGACGTTCGCCGGATACCGGATCATCCGCATCCTCGGCGTCGGCGGTATGGGCGAGGTCTACCTCGCCGAGCATCCCCGGCTGCCCCGACGCGATGCGCTCAAACTGCTGCGCCTGGACACCTCGGCGGACCCGGAGTTCCGGGCCCGCTTCCTGCGCGAGGCGGATTTGGCATCCGGGCTGTGGCACCCCAACATCGTCGGGGTCCACGACCGTGGCGATGTCGACGGCCGGCTGTGGATCGCGATGGACTTCATCGACGGCGAAGACGCCGGCCGCCTGCTGGCCCGGCAGTATCCCTCCGGCATGCCCAAGGAGCTGGTGGTGGCGATCGTCGGGGCCATCGCCTCGGCCCTGGACTACGCCAACGGCCGCGGACTGCTGCACCGCGACGTGAAACCGGCCAATATCATGCTCACCGATGTCGATGACCCGAAGAAACGTCGAATCCTGTTGACCGACTTCGGCATTGCCCGCGGTGCCGATGACGAACTGGAGTTGACCTCGGCGGAGATGGCGGTCGGAACCGTCGCCTACACCGCTCCCGAGCAACTCCTGGGGCATCAGATCGACGGCCGTGCCGACCAGTACGCGCTGGCCGCCACCGCCTACCATCTGCTCACCGGCGACACCCTGTTCCCGAACTCCAACCCGGCCACGGTCATCAGCAGTCATCTGCACACCGCGCCGCCTCAGCTGAGCGCCCGCAGGCCGGATCTGGTCTCCTTGGAACCGGTTCTCGCACGCGCCCTGGCGAAGGATCCGGCCAACCGTTACCCGCGATGCGAGGAGTTCGCCTCGGCGCTGGCCCGTGCCGCCGAATGGGAACCAGCGACGCTGGCCGTACCCCGGGCCGTTCCGAGCGTTCCCGCACCGGGCTGGTATCCGGATCCATCCGGTCAGGGCGAGCCGCGCTACTGGGACGGCCAGCAGTGGCGTGCCGGGGCCGAGGCCCCCGCCCGGGGCCGTGCGGTGTCACGGCGCGGGGTCTTCGGGGTCGCGCTCATCGCGGCGGCCTCCGCCGCCGCCTTCGTCGTCGTGCGCCGTATCAGCGACGAGGTGGTGGAGAGTCGCAGGCCCAGCGAGCCGCCGGCCCCACCGCCGCCGGCCCTGCCGGAGCCGCCTCCCCGGGTGCGCCTGGGTTCGGCCCTGGTGGTCGCCTCCCGGACCGGCGAGGCCCGCTACACCGTGTCCAACATCCGCCCCGCCAAGCCCCTGCAACCGGCGTTGGTCAGCGGAGTCCTGTTCGCCGCCGATGTGACGATCGAGTCGAGGTCGGGAATCATCAAAGTCAGCCCGGGGCAGTTCAGCGCGCGCACCGCGGAGGGCAGCCACCTGGCCTGGAGCAATAACGTCGCCAACGCACTGCCGATCGCCGACGTCGCGGAGGGCCAGCGACTCTCCGGCCCGATCGCCTTCGACGTCCCCGCAGGCGCACGGATATCCGAAATCATCCTGGGCGGATTCCTGGGCAACCAGATCGGCGTCTGGACGGTATAGCCGGCGCCGCCGGCCCGGTCTCAAAACCCTCCGGCACGCGTCGAGACGTGAGGTCAGCGAATCTACCGCCTACAGTGGTTTCTGTCCCATGACAGCAAACGCCAGCCGGGGAGCCGACATGATCGCGTCCACTCGTTCCTACCTCACCGCCGGTCTGTCGGCCGGGCTGGTGCTGGCCGCCACGGGCGCCGCGGTGGTCACACCGACGGCCGGACCTGCGCCGATCATCGTCGCCTCCCCCGCCGTCCAGCTCAGCGCCACGCTGACCTCGTTGCTGCCGCAAATACCCACCATCGACTTCGGCGGTTTCGGCGAAACCCCCGGCGACTGGATCATCAACGCTTACGGCGTCATCCAGCCCTGGGTGGAGTACGGCGTCGAACTGTTCGCCTGGGCCACCGAATGGCTGCCGTGGCCGATCGGCCTGCTGGCCCCCCAGTCCGACATCATCTACAGCGGGTGGCAGCCGTTCGCCGAGTCGGTGGTGTACAGCTTCGCGTTCCTGGTCGACGGCCAGTTCGAGCTGATCCCGCCCACGCTGAGCGCCGGCATCCAAACCGGCATCACCAATCTCGTCCAGGGTGAGATCGCCTGGATTCTCAGCTTCTTCCCGCCGCTGCCCCCGATCGGGTTTGCCGCAGCCGAAGCGGCTGCGGCGACGCGGTCCATCGGCCGCGCGGCACTGCCGGCATCGGCCGCGGCCGGTACCGAGGCCGTCACGTCTGAGACCGGCGTATCCGAGACCGGCGTATCCGAGTCGGCGCAGACAAACACCCCGGCAACCGAGACCACCCCGACCACCGCTGCCGAACCGGAGAATGCTGCCGAACCGGAGGCCGCGCCGGTGGCCGCCGCCCAGGAGCAGCCCGTCCCTGTCGCCGTGGCCGAACCCGAGGCCGCCACGCCGCCCGCCCCCCGGGCCACCCGCGGCACCGCCCGGATGCCACGGATGGCTCCCGCGGCGTCTGCGGCAGCGGTCACCGACGTCATCGCGGTGCCGTCCGAGGCGAGCTCCAACCAGGCCCCCGAGCCGGCCGCCCGCAAGGCTTCTCGGGGCGCGGATTCCACAGCCGGCCCAGGCCGGGCCACCAGAGCCGCACGCTGAATCAGCCGAAGTTCCCGATCACCTCGGCAGCGCGGCGCCAGTCGCGCCGGCGGTGCTCGAACGTCGCGCCGATCCACATCAGCAGCACCCCGGCCGCCCCCAGGGTGATCCACCGCGGCATCCGGACCAGGTCGGCACCCCACTGGTCGAGGCCGATGACGATCAGGGCCGCCGCCCCGAGGCACAGCGGGGCCTGCAGTCGCCGGACCGCGCCGGCGATCACCGCGGCCAGCGCCAGGGCAACCGCCACCGCCACCCGGACCACGTCGCCGTCGACGACCCCGAGGGCGAGGGTCGGGCCGATCGCCAGAACCAGCGCCGGACTGAGGGTCAGCCAGGACCGGCCCGGGCCGCGCCGCCACCCGATGATCCCGGCGGCCAGGGCCGCGGCCGCCGCCGGGCCGGTGTAGGCCTCGATGACGTCGACCCGGGCCGCGGCCAGCCAGGACCAGACCGCGCCGAGGGCGAGGACCCCGGCGGCGATGCCGTAGCCGACCCGCCGCCCGCGGCTCAGCGCCGCGACGGCCGCGATCGGCACCAGCGCCGACAACGTCCCGGCCAGCCAGGTCGTGGAGTACGACGCGGCGACGGCGGCACCGGTCAGCGCCGCCAGTGCCGCGGTGCCCTCCAGCACCGCGGCCGCCACCGGTTCTGCGCGCAGCAGGTACACCCCGGTCAGCGTGACGACGCCGGCGGCGAGTGCGGCGGCGAATCCGGCGGCCGGGGTGGCGGCACCGGCGGCGTGGGCGGCGACCCCGACGAAGCTCACCCCCAGCAGCGCCGCGAGGCCCGCGTACGCCGCCCGCGCCGCACCCAGGGCGATCACCGCGGCGGCGCCGGACGCCACGGTGGTGATCGCCAGAGTCACCACCGACGCCGCCGGCGATATCGCAGCCCAGCCGGTGGTAGGCGCGGCGGCGATCGCCGCCCCCGGGAGCAGCAGCCAGCCTGCGTCGGTCCCGCGCCGCTCAAGCACCGCACCGCCGAGCAGTCCCAGGACCACGACGGCGGTGGTGGCGCTCAGCGTCACCAGGACCGAGGCCCCGGCCGTCGGGGGAACCAGGGCGGCCAGCAAGCCGATTGCCGCACTGGCGATTCCCAGCACAGCGCGGCGGCCGATCCCGATGATCGCGGCAACGGTGCCGACGGCGGCGAGCGCCCCGACCGCCGCCCAGGATTCACTGAGTGCAGGCCAGGTGGCTGGCCATTCGAGCACCGCCGCGGCCGGTGAGTCCAGCGTGGCGCTCCACGGTTCACCGAGCCAGGCCAGCGGGCCGAGCACCGCGGGTGCGCTGATGATGACGGCCCACAGCGTGCCGGGCAGCGCGAAGGCCGCCCCGGCGATCACCGCCGCGGCGCACAGCCTGGCTGGCAGCAGCACCGAGGCCGCGATCGTGGCGGCCCCGGCAATGACGGCCGCTGTCAGCATCCCGTCCTCGGTCAGCAGTGGGCCGAGCAATGTCAGCATCACCCCGGCCGGCACTCCGGCGGCCAGGGCGGCGACGGGAGTTCGAGTGTCAGTGGGTTTCCGGCTGGCCAGCATCGGGGCACCCGCCAGCGATGCCACCGCCAGCGCCGGGGCCAGGGCGGCCGCGACGGTGTCCGGCTGGGCGGCGGCGATTGCGGCCAGGACGGCGGCGGCGAACCATGATCCGGCGGCGTGCAGTTTCAGAACCGCGGCGGCTTCGCGCTGAAGGTGGCCCGCCAATCGCGCCCGCAGGTAGACGATGCCCGCCGCGAGCACGGCGAGGATCACCACCGTCGTGGCCGGGATCCACCTGCTGTCGGCGTAACCCGCCAGCAGCTGGACGGCGACCGGCAGCAGCGCCGCCAGTGCGAACGTCGTGGTGCGCCGCCCGACGAGCCGGCCCAGCGCGGCGGCGCACCCGGCCACGGCGGCAACCCCGAGGGCCCACCACAGCTGCCAGGGCATGTCGGCCGCCACCCCGGCGCGGCGCAGCGCGTGGACGTCGACGAGCAGAAAGACGACCGCCAGGCCGGTGAACGCCTCAGCGGTGACCGGTAACCGGTGCCGCAGCGCCAGCGCCAGTCCGGCGATCGCGGCGGTGGCCCCGATCAACAGTGCCGCGCGGCCGCCGTCGCCCAGTCGCGACCACGCCACGGCGGTGAAGGTGACGGCGGAGATGCCCACCAGTGCGGCACCCAGCCACAGCAGCAGTGCCCGCACCCGGGCACCGGACCACTCCGGACGATCGGGTGGGGCGAGTCCCGGGGGTGACCCCACCGGCGCGGCGCGCCGCAGGATCGCGAACCGGCGGGCCTCGTAGTCGTTGACCAGCGCCGCCCGCCGGGTGAAGAGCTCGGACAACTGGGCGTCGACCGCGAGGATGCGGCCGCGCAGGTCATCGAGTGCGGCGATGTCCGGGTCGGAGGTGGCGGTCCCGCAGCGGGGGCAGGTACTGCCACCGGGGGGCAGTGGCGCCGCGCAGGTCGGGCAGGCGGGCAGTTACTCGGCCTTCATGATGTGCTGGGACACCTGGAGCAGCACGCGTCGTGGTGCGACCCGATATCCGTTGGCCAGCAACGTATTCCGCAGCCCGGAGATCACCGTTGGGGTTGACTTGTCGATGGCGGCCATGGCATTGGCGACGACCTGCTGGGAGGTCTGGCGGCCGCTGGTCAGGAACTCCTCGCCGGTGCGGGCGAAGAACTCCGTCTCGGTCGCACCCGGGCACAGCGCGAACACCCGCACCCCGCTGGACTTCGTCTCCTGCCACAACGCCTCGGTGAAGGACAGCACGAACGCCTTGGTGGCCCCGTAGACCGCCATGCCGGGGGTCGGCTGGAAGGCCGCCGTGGAGGCGACGTTGATGACCAGTCCGCGGCCGGCCTGCGTCATCGCCGGCATGAACAGCGCGGTGAGTTCGACCAGTGTCAGGCAGTTCAACTGAATCTGGGCTGAGTTCTCCGCGACGTTCTGCATGACGAAGTCGCCGTGCAGGCCCACGCCGGCGTTGTTGATGAGGATGTCGATCCGGCGGCCCAGGGTGCCGATCGTGGTGGCCAGTTCGGCCGCCGCACCCGGGACCGACAGATCGGCGGCGATGACGTCGATGGTCAGCCCCGGGCTCAGTTCCAGCAGTCTGGTTCGCAACTGGGCCAGCTTGTCCTCCCGCCTCGCGACGAGGACCAGATTGACCTTGCGCTTGGCGAACTGGACGGCGAACTCCTCGCCGATCCCGCCGCTGGAACCGGTGATCAGCGCGGTCTGGTTCTCAAGGTTCATCGGCACTCCTGACGGTGGGAAGACACGTACGACTGTGCCATTGGCGCAATCATAAGAGTCGGCCCAGAACGGCCTCGACGCGCTCGTCGAATGAACCGCGGACGGCCAGCGTCGGCAGGTACGGGTGCTCGGCGAAGATCCCGGCGAGGATCTGCTGGGAGGTGGCGCGGGCGCGCACCCCGTCGCGCTGCGGGTCGGGCTGCCAGGGGAAGTCGTCCTGGCACCACACCACCCGTTCGCTGCGGGCGCTCCACTCCAGGGCCGACGGTAGCAGCGAGGCGTCGTCGTAGTACTGGATGCTGTACACCGCCGTCATCAGCGGACCGCTGTCGGAGACCACCCAGGGCAGCCCGGACTGATCCGCCCGTTGCAGCGCGGCAACCTCCGCGTCCCGGTGTGCCGTCATCACCGCCGCCTGCTCGGCGGCCAACGGAACCCGTCCCCGCTGATCAACCCAGTCACGCAGCATCTCCGGGACGACGACCGCCGGCAGTCGCAGCCCGAGTTCAGCCGCCAGTGTCGACTTGCCGGTGGACTCCCCGCCCACGACCGAGATCAGGCGGGCGCGCGCCGGTTCAGGCACGGGCGGGCGCCGGCGAGGCCGCGGCGTGCGCCGTGGCACGCGCCGACCACTCCCGCCAGCCGATGACGGCCATGCCGATGAGCACCGCGTAGAACAGCGACGTGAAGTACAGGCCCTGACTGGCGTAGAGCACCGTCCCGACGATGTTCACCGCCACCCACACCGGCCAGGTCTCCGTCCTCTGCAGCACCATCAGCAGCTGCGCGGCCAGCGACCCCACCAGCATGAAGGCGTCGCCCCGGGTCGCGACCCCGCCGATGCTCTGCAGAACCGGGGCCAGCAGCGCCCACAGACCGACGATCGCGGCGGCGCCGATCATCCGCCACGCCGGGGTGAGCCGACTCGGAGTCCCGACGCCCTCACTGCCCCAGGAGAACCAGCCCCAGACCGCAGCGGTCATGAAGATCAGCTGCATGGCGGCCGACGCGGGCAGGTCGAACTCCAGAAACAGCCAGCCGTAGAGCAGGCTCGAGGCGAAGTAGAACGGCCAGGCCCAGCGGGTCCCCCGGATCCCGAGGGCGACGGCGATGAAGGCCAGGATCACCGAGGCGAATTCGATGGCGGTGACGTCGTAACCCCACACCGTGAAGAGCACAAACATGACGCACGCTCCCTGCCCGGCATTACCCGGACGGTTGTGCGGTCGGTGGCGCGGTATGCCACCTTCTCAGACCGGTTGCCCCGGACTCCCGCGGTTGTCTACCTCCGTCGATCAGGCTACCGCGCGGATCAGTTCCGGCGCAGTTCAACGCGGCGACAACCGCGCCCGGGGCTTCCAGCGGGGCGAGGTGCCCGCAGGACGGCAGGATCTCGATCCGGACATCCGGGACGAGGCGCACCAATGGCAGCGCGTCTGCCAGCGGAACCAACGTATCCTCGGCACCCATCACGACGGTGGTCGGAACGCGCAGTCGCGGCAGCACCGCGGCAAGCCCCGGCGAGCGGGCCAGAACGGTGCGAACCGTGGTCGCCGCCGCGGTCGCGTCGAAGGACCCGAACGCCGACACGAAGGCCGCCACCCGCTCCGGATGGTCCTGCGCGCCATCATCGACCGCGCGACGCCTCTGCCCCAGAGGGTCGTCGAGCCCAACGCGCGGGTTCCCAGGATCAGGAAGCGCCGCCCGCCGTGGCCCGGCGCCAGCGGAGTGTTCATCAGCAACACTGCCTTGGTGCGCTCCGGGAACTTCGCGCCGACGTGGGCGGCCACCTGACCGCCCCATGAGCACCCGGCGATCACCGCCGCCTCGATCTCCAACTCGTCGAGCAGGTCGACCACGGCGCCGGCGTAACGATCAGGCTGCACGTCGCCGGCGGGTGGACTGCTGCGCCCGAAGCCCGGGCCGTCGATGCAGATGGTGCGCCACTCCCGGCCGAGCAGCTCGGTCACCTCGCGGTAGAGGCGGTGGTCGCTGAACAGCGACGGCCAGAGCACCACGGCCGGGCCTTCACCGTGGTCGGCGGCGGCAAGCGTGCCCACGCGGGTCGGGACCCGCCGGTTGAGTACGAGTTCTGCATCCCGGGCAATGTTCACGCCGTCAACTTTACATACCATGTTCACGCTGTCAACATAGTCGATCGTGACGGTCGATAGGTACCACCATGGAGATCTCCGCAATGCACTGGTGGGCATGGCCGTGCGCCTCATCGAGCAGGACGGGCTCGATGAGTTCAGCCTGCGCGGCACGGCCCGGGAAGTCGGCGTATCGGCCAATGCGGCCTATCGGCACTTCAACGACAAAGCGGCGTTGCTGACCGCCGTCGCCGAGCACGGACTGGGGAAACTGGCGGACACGATGCGGCGGGCGATGAATGCAACGCGGACTGGGGGCGGCCCGTCGGAATTGGCTGCCGCCCGCTTCAAGGCCGTCGGACGCGCCTATGTGGAGTTCGCCCTGTCACATCCGGATCTGTTCGACGTCATCTTCTCGCGCAGCACACCGGGAGTGGCCCCGGTTGCGCCGGCCGACGATACGGCCTCGCCGATCGGATTGCTCGGCAGCGCACTCGACGACCTCGTCGCCCATGGCGTGCTCCCTCCGAGCGGACGGCCCGGGGCGGAACTCAAGGCGTGGGCCACGGTGCACGGGTTCGCCCGGCTCTGTCTCGACGGGGCCACGCAGTTTCCCTCTACCGCGGCGCGGGACAGGGCGCGCGAATCCCTGCTCGACTTCGCGGTCACCGGAATCTGTGGCCCGGAGTAGCCGCACTCCGACCGGCCATGATGACCGCGGATCCGTTAACCCGTCAGCAGGCCTTTGAGCGCCTCGCGGGTATCGGCCACCTCATCGGGGGTGGCACCGAATTCCACCGCGGCGAATTCGGTGACGCCGATCCCGGCGAGGGCGGCGACGCGCTCCTGCACCTCCCCGGCGGTTCCGATGATGGCAATGTCGGCCGGACCCGCCACGCCTTCACGGTCGAGCATGGCGCGGTAGCTGGGTAGCGCACCGTAGGCTGCGAACACCGCGGCGGCGCGCGCGGCGGCGGACTGCCTGTCGGCGGTGACACAGACCGGCAGTGCCGCGATCACGCGAGGCGCCGGACGGCCGAATTCCTCAGCCGCCCTGGTGATGGTGGGCACGATATGCGCCCCGAGTGTCACCGGACCGGTGCACCAGGTCAGGGTGCCGTCGGCCAGGGCCGCAGTGACCCGCAGCATCTGTTCACCGAGGGCGGCCACCACCACACCGAAACCGGTCGACCCTTTGGCGTTGATGCCGGCATGCACCCGGTACATCTCGCCTTCGAAGTTGGCAGGTTCATTGCGGGACAACGGCATCAGGACGTTCAGATACTCGCGCAGATGCCGCACCGGCTTGTTGTAGCTCAGGCCGAACATGTTCTCGATGACGATCTTGTGGCTCAGGCCGATGCCCAGGGTGAACCGGTTGCCGGACGCGGCAGCCACGGTGTGGGCCTGCTGGGCGATCGCATGCGGATGGCGCGGGAACGTCGGTACCACCGAAGTGCCCAATTCGATCCGCGGCACTTTCGTGCCCACCACCGCCAACGCCGTCAGCGCATCGAGGCCGAAGATGTGCGGCGCCCAGTAGGCGGCAAACCCGTCGCGCTCGGCTGAGTCGGCCTCGGCCACCACATCGTCGAGAGTTCCGTCATTGACCGCGCCGCCGAAGATTCCGTACTTCATCGGCCCGACGTTACGCCTCGCCACGGGGCCCTCCCCGGGGAACCGGACCGGCTAGGCTCGGGGCCGTGAACTTTTTCGTGGGCGCGGGGACGTGCGTGGCGTTGGCCGCCGCCGGCTTGTTGGCGAACCCTGCACCGGCATCGGCCTGCCCCTACGGGACAGTCCCCAGCCACTTCCCCGGGGTCTGCGTCAGCGGCACATCCGGCGGGCAGGCAGTCGCGCCGAACCCGCCACCACATACCGGGGCGGTGTTCGGCGGCGGACCCAATCAGTTGCCCACGGTCAACGGCATCCCGTGCACACCCGAGCATCTCGGCACCTGTATCGGCCTGGCCCAGAGCCAGGGCTGAGCGCGGGGCCTTCAGGTCCTGCGGGCCGTCTGCACCATTGGGTGCCCGGTTAGCCGGGCACCCTGAGCGCGGGGCCGCGCAAGTGCCGCAACCGATGCCACGATCGCCCCGCCCAGCAGCATCCCCCCGATGACGTCACTGAAGGTGTGCGCGCCGGTGTACAACGCCAGCACGGCGACGGCCACGACGCCTGCCACCACCAGAACAGCCAATGTCCTGCGGACCGCGCGACCGGCCCCGACGCCGAGGAATACCGCGATCGTGCCCAGCAGGGCCGCGGTCCCGGTGACATGCCCGGACGGGAAGGAGTGCGGGTAGTCGACCAGTGGCCCCGAGGTGGCGGTGCGCCCGATCACCGCCTTGAAGGTCTGCTCGACCGCGACACCGATCCCGACCGCCCCGGTCACGCCGATCACCGGCATCGCCGATCGCGCCCGAATGGAGAGCAACGTCCCGCAGACCACCGCCACGACCAGGACGTGAACCGGGCGGCCGATATAGCCGAAGATCCCGGCAGCCTCATGGTCGCGCCACTGGGTCCGGTGGGTGTCGAACCAGTCCGCGACCCAGGTGTCCAGCGCCGCCAGCCAGTCGACGTTGATCCCGGTCCCCATCGCCGCGAGGGCGGTGAACAATCCGGCGGCGAGCAGGATCCCGCCCGTCCGGCCGCGGGTGAACAGAGCGGCCGCGGCCAGACCCACGGCCGCAAGACTCAAGGCGATCATTGTGACGTCGATAGCCCGTCATTGTGGACCACGGTTGCGGCTACGGCCGTCGAACGCGCCGTGAGTCAGCCCGGCATCACCACACTCCTGCCATCACCACACTCCTGCCATCACCACACTCCTGCCATCACCACACTGAGGCCAGCCGCACCAGGACCGCGTCGAGCTCCTGATGACTCAGGCTGCCGCGCCGGTAGCTCGACCAGGCGATGGCCCGCATCATCGGCACGGTGAACCTCCGCCGCCCGCCCCTGCCGGCCTGGATCGGCACCACCGCCGATCCGTCCGGATAGCTGAAGTCCCTCCTGCGCAACCCCCGGGAGATCCAGTCCGAGGACCTACCCAGGTAGGCCGCCGCCTCAGCGGTGCTGAACTGCATCTGCGGCGCCCCGTCATCGCACCACCGATCGTCCTCGGGCTCCGCCGCCACGGCCGCCTCATCAGCCGGATTCATCAGCGCCATCTCGATCTCAATGCCCAGCGTCCGGGCGCCGGCCGCCGCCAGGGCCGCGAAGTCCAGTCCGTCCACCGCCCGCACCTCCGCCCGCAGGGCCGCGTCGATGGCGCTGTAGCCGCCCTCGACCGGGCAGGGCACGAGCTCGTGGCCCATCAGCAGGTTCAGACCGTGCCGTTGCAAGGCAAGACTCAGCCGGCGGAAATGCTCCTCGCGGCGCAGGTCCTCCACCGGAAACGGCAGCCAGATATCGGTGTGGGTGGCGATGGCACGGCCCAACGCGGCAACCACCGCATCGATCTCGGTCAGTTCCTCGTGCTCGGCCGCAGCGCCCGGATCGAAGCAAAACGTCTGGGCGATCACCGCCCCCTTGGCGGCGGCCTGCACGCCCAGCATCTCCAGATGCTCGGCGGTATCGCGGTCCCCCAGGACCAGAACCTGATGGCTGGTGTTAATGGCTGTCATTGGGCTCCCCTCTCCTCCAGCCGACGGTACCGACGGGGGCCGACACTTTTCAGCCGCCGACCGACCGCTGGATCGGCGGATGCGGGGAGGCGATGGCCCGGCTCATCGCAGCGCCCCGCCGGAGGTCTCGTGCCGTTGGGCTGCCAGCAGTGCCGACCCAGGACCGCCCCGGGGTGCCGCGACGGCCACGGGCTGTTACGTCTCTGCCGGGCTAGACCAGGGCTAGACCGCGATCGCGACGGTGATGCTCGACACCTCGGCGTCCCAGTCCGGGATCAGTTCGAAGTATCCGCCACCGGATTTGCTGGTGGCCGCCGCCGCACTCGCGATGCCGGGGTTGAACAGCAGGGTCAGACCGGCAGCCACCCGGATGACCAGCGTTGCCGCAGCCCCGGCCAGTTGGCCGACGACGGCGCCGAACAGGTTGTCGCCCAGCAGCGAACCGATCCCCTGGCCGAGTGCGGCACCCACTGCGCCCTGCAGTGCCGGATCCCGCAAGACGAGTGCGACGACCACGTCGGTCACCTCACTGACCGGCGTCCCGCCCAGGATGTCGGCGGCGAGGCCGATGAGCAGATCACCGAAGACCGGGTTGGCCAGCAGCGAAATGGTGGCGACTTCGGCCACCTGCCCGATCGCCGTAGCGAGGCCGGAGTTGCCGATAACGCTGTCCTGCAGCAGCTGGGTGACCACCTGCTGGGCGACCGCGCCGATACCGTCGCGGATTCCGTCGTTGTCCAGAATCTGGTCCAGATAGGCCGGAAGGACGGCTTCCACCGCGGCTAGGACGGCGGGCGAAGCGGCCAGCTCCTGCAGCGAATCCTCAAGCGCGGCAACCGGATCGGTTCCGCCCAGCACGGCCGTGGCAACCTGCTCGAGCGCGTCGGTCAACGCGGCGCTGACACCGGGATATCCCAGCAGATCGGTGACCGCGGCGCCGAGAAGTCCTGCCGTCGCAGCACCGACGGACGGGTCGGCCAGCAGGCCGACGATCATAGGGCCGAAGTCGGCTCCGAGCAGAGTGCCGATCAGCGCCTGCACGGCGGGTTCGCCGGCGAGCCCGCCGAGCAGGGCCGTGACCGCGGCACCCACCGACTCCTGAACACCCGTGTTGCCGAAGACCGTGGCGCCGAGGGTGTCGAGGGCGGCGGTGAGGGTCGCGGCAAGGGCGGCGGCCACATCGGGGTCGGTTTCCAGCGCCTGTAGCGCACTGCGGAGGGCCTCGGCCGGGTCGGTCCCGGACAGCACCGCGGTCACGGCCGCACTGGCGACCTGCGCCAGGGCAGCCGATACGCCCTGCTGGCCCAGGAACCCGGACAGCACCGAACCGGCGACCGCACCCAGGCCGTCACCGATAGCGGAGTTCGCCAGCAGTCCCAGCACCGTGTCGCCGAGGGCAGCACCCAGGTCCGCCGCAACCGAGGCGTCACCGGTGAGCGCGGTCAGCACCGCGGCGACCTGATCGCCGACCAGTGCCCGGACGTCGGAGTCGTCGAGCAGGCCGGAGACGATGTCGGCGAGCATGCCGAACGCGCCCGTGGTGGCGTCCCCGAAGGCCTGCTGGACATCGGCATTGCCGAGGAATTCGCTCAGCGCCGCGGGGACGTCCGGTCCGAGCAGGCCGACCAGCACCTCCTGGATATCGAAGCCGTTGCCGAGGAGGTCGTCGAGGAAGTCCGCCACCGCCGTCGACCCGGTCGGGAACTCGATGGCCGCGAACACCGGCGCAAGTGCGGCGGCGACAAGCGGATTGCCGAGGGTCTGCTCGAGGAAGTAGGCCGCCGTATCACCGAGGGTGGTGCGGATCTCGGCGGGTAGACCGGCCAGCGCGTCGACCCCGGCGACGCGCTCCGCCAGACTCGCCAGCAGAGCGGTATCGGTGGCGAGATCTTCGATGGTGGCCGGCACGGCGGTGAAGTCGCCGAGCAGGCCGGCCCGCAGCAGGGCGAATCCGGCCGCGGCCAGTGCGGGAGCCAGTTCAGCCGATCCGGGGTCGGCGGTGACGATGAGATCCAGCAGTAAACCGGTGATCGCGGATTCGAAATCGTCCACCGAGGCGGGACCCTCGACGAGGACCGAAACCATAAGCGGCACAATCTGATCGGCCACCCGAGCGCCCATCGCCGCGTCACCGACGAGGCCGCCGACCAGTCCGGACACCGCGCCGCTGAGGTACTGCAGCGCTTCATCGTTGTTGAGCAGGCCGCCGAGGGCGCCCGACATGGCCAGATCGATCGCGGCCTGGACGGCCTCGCTGGACTGCAGCGCAGTCCAGGCCGCCGCCGCCGCATCGCCGAGGTCGGTCCCCGCAAGTGCCGCCGCCGCGAGTTCGCCGGCGATATCGGCCAACACGGCCGGCACCCCCGGGTGACCGAGGAATCCGGTGAGGATCGAACCGGCCAACCCACCCAGTTCAGCATCGCCAGCGAGTCCGCCGACCAGTCCGGAGACCGCCCCGCCGACGAACTGCAGCGCGTCGGCGTCGTTGAGCAGTCCGGCGACCGCATTGGAGACGGCGAGATCCACCACGGCCTGGATGGCCGGGTCGGCCTGTAGCGACCGCCACGCGGCGGTCACCGCGGCGCCCGGGTCGGTACCGGTGAGCACCGCAGTCGCGAACGAACCGGCGGCGTCGGCCAGGGCGGCCGACACACCGGGCTGGCCCAGGAATCCGCTGACCGCACCGGCCAGGCTGCCCAGGGTGGGATCGTCCACCCAGTCCGAGATGGCCTGCGCCACCGTGGGGCCGAATTCGGTTGCCAGCAGGTCGAGTGCATCCGAGATCGCATCGTCGACGGCACCGCCGATGGCGGGGTCGGCGAGCAGTGCCCGCACCGCGTCCGGCAGTGCCGCGACCGGGTCGGCGGCGGTGACGATGCGACCGACGGCGTCAGCCAGGGTGACCAACACTTGCGGCGAGCCCAGGGTCCCGCTGGTCACCGAATCGACCAGCGCGCTGACCTGATCGCCGAGTTCGGAATCGGCCCACCATCCACTGACCGCGTCGCTGACACCGTCGATGATGTCGGCGGCGGTGGGATTGGCGCCCAAGCCCGAGATCAATGCCGATACCTGGGTGACGGCTGTGGCTCCCAGGGAGCGCTCAATCCAGTCGGCGGCGGCCTGCCCGATACCGGCGCGGATCTGTTCGGGAAGGCCGGCCAGAATGCCGATCCCGGCGATCTGATCAGACAGGCTCGGCGGGACGGCCTGACCGGTGGTCACCGACGCCGCCGGTGCCGCTGTTGTGACGGCGGCCGACAGTTCCCGGCGACTGGCCGCCGCGGCGGCCCAGGCCAGTGGCGCGGCCGCGGGGATATCGGTACGGCCGGGCCCGCCGAGCCAGGCGAGCAGGCCGGTCACGGCGGTCGTCGACACCGCTGCAGTCGCGGGGGCGGCTGTCATCACCGGCACCTCGGCCGCGGCAGGGGTGGCGATCGCGGCGATCTGCGGCAGGTCGGAGGACGGGGCGTCGGCGACCGACGGCGCGATGGCCCCCGGCGCCGGGATCGGTGCGGCTGCCGGGGCCGCGACATCGGGGTCCGACGCCGTCTCGGCCGAGACGGGTTCGGGAGCGTCGGGTACGGAGGCGTTCATCGGGCTCTTGCGGGCGCCGGCGGCCGGACCCGCCGGTTCAGTGGCGGTGCCACCGACACGGGTTCCCCTCCGGGGGGCGCGATCGGTGGTGGCGGCGTCGGTGTTCGGCTGCGCCGATTCGCCGCGCGCGGTGCGGCCTGGGAACCCGGCCCGGCTTCCAGCCCGGGTCGCGGTGTCCTTGGCAGGGCTGGACTGTGATGGCCCCGCGGTGGTGGAGGACCCCGCGTCGCTGGACGCTTCGGTGTCGGCAGCTGCCAGCGGAAGTCCGGCGATCACCCCACCCACACCGAGTGCGACGGCGAGGGCTCCGACCCGGCCCACGTAGTGCGTCGAACGACGTCGACCCGACCCGATAATCGCGCTCACCATCAACCGCCTAACCCCCCCGAACGGTTCTGCCGCGGCACGGCGGCAGACTGATCTCTAAGGGATATCACAGGTTTGTGAGCCAGCGCACATTCCGAGGACCTCGATCCGGCCCTGGCAGGGGCCTCACTACCGGTGCCGGACAGCGAAGTCCGCGACGGCATGGCGCTGCGGTGTTGCCCGGCGGGCCCCGGTCAAGTGCGGCACGATGTCCTCCATGTGGCGGGCGGCGGGGGTGATCGGGCGGGCGGCGCTAGCCGCGGCACTGGTCCTGGCCGGCCTGACCGGCTGCTCCCCCGCACCGTCGACCCCGCCAGGCATGTTCAGCGTCTACCTCGGCGAACCGCAACGGCCGCTGGTACCCGGGAACACCACCGAGAGCGAGGGCTCCAAGGCCATCGGGGCGCTGTGGAGTCCATTGGTCACCTTCGACGAGCGCAGCCGCACGGTCACCTATGACGGCGCCGCCGAGTCGGTCACCTCCACCGACAACATCCGCTGGACCATCACGCTCAAAGACGGCTGGACCTTTCACGACGGCACCCCGGTGACCGCACAGTCCTACGTCAAGGCCTGGAACTACACCGCACTGAGCACCAACGCCCAGGGCGCCTCCTATTTTTTCTCCAACGTCGAGGGGTACGACGCCCTGCAGAGCTCGGGCGAGGGAGAGGGTGGGGCCGCGCCGGCCGCCAGCGAGATGTCGGGCCTGCGCGTCGTCGATGACACCACCATCGAGGTCACCCTCGCCGAACCGTTCGCCATCTACCCGCTGACCCTGGGCTACAGCGCATTCGACCCGCTGCCGGAGGCGTTCTACGCCGACCCGGCCGCCTTCGGCAAGAAGCCGATCGGCAACGGCCCGTTCAAGGCCGACACCGCGTGGGTGCGCGGGCGCGGAATGACACTGAGCCGCTACGACGACTATGCCGGGCCCGACAAGGCCAAGGCCCGCGGGGTGGTGCTGCGGGTGTACACGGAGTTGTCCACCGCTTACACCGATGTGCTGGCCGGCAACCTCGATGTGCTGCGCGGCCTGCCGCCGGATGCCTACGCCAGCGCCCAGGACATCTTCGGGGAGCGCTATCTGCAGCAGCCCAGCCCGGACATCACCAGCCTGGGCTTCCCGCTGTATGACCAGCGCTACGCCGACGTGCGGGTGCGCCGCGCGCTGTCGATGGCGATCGACCGGGAGGCCATCACCAACGCGATCTTCCTGGGCACCCGGGTTCCGGCCGACTCGTTCGCCCCGCCCACCGTGGTGGGCTACCGGGCCGACGCCTGCGGGAAGTGGTGCGAGTACCGCCCCGAGGAGGCCAAGGCCCTGCTCGCCGAGGCCGGCTTCGACACCTCGGTGCCGGTGGACATCTGGTTCAACGCCGGGGCCGGGCATGACGGCTGGATGACCGCCGTGGGCAACATGTTCCGCAAGATCGGCCTGACCTACCGCCTGCGGGGCAACCTGCAGTTCAACGAGTTCCTGTCCAAGCGCGATGCCAAGGAGGTGACCGGGCCGTTCCGGCTGGCGTGGGTGATGGACTACCCGTCGATCGAGAACTTCCTGGCCCCGCAGTACGCCACTGCCGCTCTCGCCCCGGCCGGTTCCAACACCACCTTCTACAGCAACCCCACCTTCGATGACGCGCTGACCGCCGGGGATCGCGCCCGCACCATCGAGGCCGCCGCTTCCGCTTATGAGCAGGCCGAGGACATCCTGGTCGCCGACCTGCCGGCCGCGCCGCTGTTCTGCGGGGTGGATCAGACGGTCTGGACCAAGAAGGTGTCCCAGATCCGCTACAACATCCTCGGCGAGGTCGTGCTGCAGGACGTCGTGGTCGACGGCCAGGCGGTGTGATCGGTTGACTCGCTTCGTCATTCGCCGGCTGCTGCTGACCATACCGATCCTCATCGGGGCCTCGCTGCTGATCTATGCGATGGTCTACGCCCTGCCCGGGGATCCGGTGCGGGCGCTGGCCGGGGACCGCCCGATCAGCCCGGCCGTGCAGGCCCAGATCCGCGCCGACTACAACCTCGACGATCCGTTCGCGGTGCAATACGGCAAGTACCTGTGGGCCCTGCTGCACGGCGACTTCGGCTCGGACTTCTCCGGCCGGCCGGTGCTGGAGACCATCAGCCAGCGCCTGCCGGTGACGGTGAAACTTACCGTCGTCGCGGTGGTGTTCGAGACGCTGTTCGGTATCGCCGCCGGAATCCTGGCCTCGCTGCGGCGCAACTCGTTCTTCGACAACCTGGTGCTGATCTCCACCACCATGCTGGTGTCGATCCCGGTGTTCGTGCTGGGCTTCCTGGCGCAGTTCGTATTCGGATTCAAGCTCGGCTGGTTTCCGATCGCGGGCCTGGCCGACGGCTGGCTGAGTTATCTGCTGCCCGGCCTGGTGCTGGCATCGCTGTCGATGGCGTACGTGGCCCGGTTGACCCGCACCGCCATGCTGGAGGCCTTCTCGGCGGACTACATCCGCACCGCCCGCGCCAAGGGGGTGGGCCGGAACCGGATCGTATTCCGGCATGCCTTCCGCAACAGCCTGATCCCGGTGGTCACCTTCATCGGCGCCGATATCGGCTCGCTGCTGGGCGGGGCGATCGTCACCGAGTCGGTGTTCAACCTGCCGGGCCTGGGCCGGGCCATCTTCGACGCGGTGCGCGCCCAGGAAGGCCCGGTGGTGGTCGGCATCGTCACCCTGATGGTGTTCTTCTATATCTTCTTCAACCTGGCCGTCGATGTCCTCTACGCCGTGATCGACCCGAGGATCCGCTATGGCTGAACCACTCGACGCTCATCTCGACGCTGAGGGCGCCGAACTCGAACCGCTGGTGGGCCAGTCCAGTGTGTGGGGCAACGCCTGGAAGTATCTGCGCACCAACCCGCTGTTCCTGATCGGCCTGACGGTCCTGGTGGTGATGCTGGCGATGGCGCTGTTCCCGGCCCTGTTCGCCCGCGGCGTCGACCCGAGCGACTGCGACCTGTCGCTGTCACGGCAACGGCCGAGCGCGCAGCACTGGTTCGGCATGGACCTGCAGGGCTGCGATTACTACGCCAACGTCATCTACGGCGCGCGCACCTCAGTGGCCATCGGGGTGCTCACGGTGACCGGGGTGCTGATCATCGGGGTACTGATCGGGGCCCTGGCCGGCTATTACGGCGGCTGGGCCGATTCGGTGCTGGCCCGACTGACCGACGTGTTCTTCGGCATCCCCCTGTTCTTGGGGGCGCTGATCCTGCTGACGGTGTCCCCGCAGCGTTCGGTGTGGACGGTGTCGCTGGCGTTGATCGTGTTCGGCTGGATGACTGCCATGCGGCTGGTGCGGTCCTCGGTGGTGTCCATCCGGGAGGCCGACTACGTGCTGGCCGCCCAGGCACTAGGCGCCTCCTCGGGCCGGATCCTGCTGCGTCACATCCTGCCCAATGCCCTTGCCCCAGTGTTGATCTACGCCACCATCGCGGTGGGGACCTTCATCTCTGCGGAGTCCGCGCTGACGTATCTGGGCATCGGTCTGCAGGCCCCGGAGATCTCCTGGGGCCTGCAGATCAACGTCGCCCAGTCCCTGATCGGCAGCTCCCCGCACTTGTTATTCTTCCCGGCGCTGTTCCTGTCAGTGACGGTGCTCGGCTTCATCCTGCTCGGCGACGCCCTGCGCGACGCCCTCGACCCGAAGCGGCGGTGAACCGATGACCGAACCGCTGCTTCAGATCCGGGATCTGACCGTCGAGTTCGCCGTCGACGGGTCTTGGATACCCGCGGTGCGCGGCGCCGATCTGGACCTGGCCCGCGGCGAAGTGCTGGCCCTGGTGGGTGAATCCGGTTCGGGCAAGTCCACATTGGCGATGGCCATACCGGGGCTGTTGGCCCAGAGCGCCCGGGTGTCGGGCAGCATCCGGCTGGACGGCCAGGAGTTGGCCGGGGCGAGCGAGGGCGAACTGACCAGGGTCCGCGGCGGGCAGGTTGGGGTGGTGTTCCAGGAGCCGATGACGGCGTTCAATCCGGTGTACACGATCGGCTGGCAGATCGCCGAGGCCGTCCGAATGCACCGAGACGTGTCGGCCGCCCAGGCCCGGGCCCGCGCGGTGGAGCTGCTCGAACTGGTCGATATGCCCGATCCCAGAGCCCGGGTGGACTACTACCCGCATCAGCTGTCCGGCGGGCAACGTCAGCGCGCGATGATCGCCCAGTCGCTGGCGTGCGACCCGGGGCTGCTGATCGCCGACGAGCCGACGACCGCTCTCGACGTGACCGTACAGGCCGAGATCCTCGATCTGATCCGGGATCTGCGGTTGCGGGTCAATGCCGCGATCCTGCTGATCACCCACGATATGGGGGTGGTCGCTGACCTGGCCGACAGTGTGATGGTGATGAAGAACGGTGCCGTCGTCGAATCCGCGCCGTCGGCAACGCTGTTCAGCAGTCCGCGAGAGCCTTATACCCGCGCGCTGCTGGCAGCCGTCCCACACCTGGGCACCGGCCGGATCGAGGTGACCGAGCCTGCCGCCGAACCGGCGGAGGAGCCGATACCTGCACTGTCGTTGCGCCACGCCACCATCGAGTTCGCATCCCGGGGCAAGAGCTCGTTCCGCGCCGTCGATGCGGTGAGCCTGGAGGTCGGGGCTGGCGAGGTGGTGGGCCTGGTCGGCGAATCCGGTTCCGGCAAGTCGACTTTGGGCAAGGCCGCAGTCGGTCTGGTGCGGCTGACGTCCGGCTCGGTGGCCCTGGCCGGCACCGATATCACCGCGCTGTCCCAGCGTCGTCTGCGTGAGCCGCGCAAGAAGGTCGGCGTGGTGTTCCAGGACCCGGGCTCCTCACTGAACCCGCGCTGGCCGGTCGGCCAGGCGATCGCCGAACCACTGGCCCTGCACACCAGGCTGTCGGCAGCCCAGCGCACCGCCCGGGTCGACGAACTGCTCGACCAGGTTCAGTTGGTGCGCGGGCTTCGAAACCGCTACCCGCACCAGCTTTCCGGCGGGCAACGCCAACGCGTCGGGATCGCCCGGGCGCTGGCCTTGAACCCCGCTCTGGTGATCGCTGACGAACCCACCTCCGCGCTGGATGTATCGGTACAGGCCCGCGTGCTCCGGTTGCTGCGGCAGTTGCAGGCCGAACACGGCTTCGCCTGCCTGTTCATCAGCCACGACCTGGCCGTCGTCGAGGAACTCTCCGACCGGATCGCGGTGCTGCAGTCGGGCCGGCTGGTCGAGTGCGGGCCCACCGAGCAGGTGCTGAACCGCCCGGCCGAGTCCTACACCGCGCGCCTGATCGCCGCCGTGCCGGTCCCGGATCCGGTTGAGCAGGCACGCCGGCGGGAGTCCCGGCTGGCCCCGGAGGCGCGCTAGCACCGGGCACACGAGCGCGCACCGTCATGCCCTCAGCTGCGGCGCCTGCTCCTCGACGATGTCGAGCCGAAGGAAGTCGGGCGCCTTGATCACCGTGCGGAGCACAAGCCGGATGGGCGCCGGCAGGTCGGCCGCCTTCTCGTCGCGGTAGATCCGCGGATTGGCCAGTCGATACCGCCGGCCCCCGCTCTCCAGTTCACATCCGCCGCCCGCAATGACATTGCGAACCCAGTCCGAGCCGGTGCCATAGGTCAGGGCGATGACGTAGCTCCCGCCACGCCGGAACGCCCACAGCGGCGTCCGAAAGATGCGCCCAGACTTTCGTCCCCGATGGATCACGACAGCCCAACCGGGTGCCCACGGGGCGACGAGCCGAGTGGCTTTGTTGAGTCCGGCCTTGTTGAACTTGGCGACCCACCGAGGGGCTGGCATCGCATAACTGTAGTTCACCGAATCCGACTACCGCCCAATCGCACTGAGGAAATTATCCTGCAAATGCGCTGTGCGCGATAGTGTGTGCGAGAACACGTTACGAATTAGATTGCCGCGGTGGCAAATCGTTGGCAGACCAGCTAACAAACAGCCATCATCGGCCGGCACCGCCGACCCTCGACCATCTGGTGATTTGCGTACGGAAAGCACTATCTAACTGGGGTTTCAGCGTTTCCTTCCGCTATTCGACGAGCTGGTAATACTGCCTTGCCGACACGCCGCAGTACCGAAAAGCGCTCGCCGCTCTGGGCAAATCTGGCGCGACTACCAAAACCAATGATTGTCGCGTACATGATTTTTGGCCCTCGGGGGAGGCGAATTACGCTTTTCCCACTATGAAGAAGATTGCACTAGCGACGATCATCGCCGGTCTGGTTGCAACGTCATCGGCAACCGCGTCCGCTGTCCCCCTGGTTGGGGGCGGTGGCCTGACGCCCAACGCGAGGGCGCTCGCGCAGTACATCACCGCCACCTATCCCGGTGTACGTTCCATCGGTGGGGTGCGGCCGGATTCACGGCCCGACCATCCCAGCGGCCGTGCGGTGGACATCATGATCGGCTCGGATATGGCCTTGGGCGACGCCATCAACGCCGACATCCAGAGCCAGGCGGGACGCTTCGGTGTCGAGTACACGATGTGGCGGGTCGCAAGCCACTTCGACCACGTTCACGTCACGGTCGGCTGAGTATCACCGAACTGAGTTCTCTGCGAGGCCGGAGCGGCGTTACCGCTCGCTAGCGGACAGGTCCGCCAACACCTCCTCCAACTGCTGCGGGCTGAGGCTGCCGCGGCGGTAGGCCGACCAGGCCATCGCCCGCAGCATGGCAACACTGAACCGGCGTCGCCCGCCGGGGCCGATCCGCAGCGGCTCGACCTCGGACCCGTCGGCATAACGGAAATGCCTCTCGCGCAGCCCCCGCGACACCCACTGGGGCGACTTCCCGAACCGGGCGGCTGCCTCGGCGGTGCTGAAGTACCGCTCCTCGGGCTGGGTCATCGAGTGGGACTGCCGGTCGGCATGGGCCAGAGCGGCCTCGATCTCGGCGGCCAGGGTGTTCATGCCGGCCGCGGCCATCGCCGCGTCATCGAGGTTGTAGACCGCCCGAACCTCGGTGCGCAGGGCGGCGTCGACCTCGTTGATGCCGCCCTGCATCGGGCAGGGCGTCATGTGCTGCCCGATGAGCAGGTCTACGCCGTGGCGCTGCAGCACGAGGCTCAGCCGGCGCAGGTGCTGTTCGCGGGTGAGGTCCTGCAGCCAGAAAGGCAGCCACAGGGCCGTGCGGGTGGCGATGGCCCGGCCCAGCGCCTCCACCACCGCGTCGACATCGGTGAGATCGTCATGCTGGGCGGCTTCCCCGGGCGCGAACGCGAAGGTCTGGGTGATCACCGCGCCATGCTCGGCCGCCTTCTCCGCCAGCATTTCCAATCGCTGTGATGTGTCGAGGTCTCCCAACACGTACACGCCATAGCCGGTATTGATCTCCGTCATCGCTTCCCCCCGTTCGTCGTGGTGATCCCGCCCGTTGCTCGTCCTCTCTCAGGCCGTCAAGGCCCACTGGCCCCGCCGAGCCAACGATAACGAGACCCTCTGACAAAAACTCCCACGGCTGTAACGCTGTGATGGGACATGGCGGCGGGTGGAAATGGCCTGGCGCGCAGCGACGAAAGGCCTACGACCGGCCGACCATCACCGCAATGACGCGTTGATCTCCGCCCCGAGCTCGTCGAGCACCCGCCCAAGCTCATCAACCAACCAGGTGTGGTTTCGCCGCTGGTACACCGCGAACAAAGAGCGGTAGTACCAGAGGTGCGACTGGGGATCGCTCACCGAAAAGCGTTCCCACAGCGCGGGGCCAACGCCGCGCACATCCCGTAGAATGGCTCGAGCGTTGTCGAGTTTGTCTGCCAGCGACACCAGGACCGCGTCATCGGAGGCGGACCCGAGGTCGTCGATATAGCGCCGCTTGCGCTGCTGCCACGGCGGTTTTGGGGTCTCGACGGTGTCGCTGCATTCGCTGACGATGGCGGCGACGTCGGTGCCGAACCGGGTCTCGATCTCGGCCAGGACGGCTGCGCCGCCCTGATCTTCGGCCGAGTCGTGCAACAGCGCGGCGATGGCCTGGGTCTCGTTGCCGTCGGCCTCGAGCACCAGGCCGGCCACCGACAGCAGATGCCCGATGTAGGGGATCTCGCCCCCTTTGCGGACCTGGTTGTTGTGCAGCTCAGCCGCATAGTGCAAGGCCTCAAAGAACTTTGGGCCCAACCGCGGTTGCATGGTGTCCATGAATCTCCCTTCAGTGACAGGCTCCGCAGCGGCGCAGCACGCCCCTGGACTTACCTGAGGTATCGACCGGTCAGCGAGACCTCCGGCGGCTGGGACGACGGCGGGTTGCGCGGCCACCAGGTACAGCGCACCTGCACATCGTTGGCATAGGGACCGGCCGCGGCGATGGCCCCGCGGATGGCGGCCTCGGGTCCTCCCCCGGAACCGGCGTAGATCCGGTTCAAGGGCTCGGACACGTCCCACGCGGTGGCAACGCAGTCGGTGCTCACGGCCAGGACCCGGCAGTCGTCGGCTCGCTGCAGCACCGCACACTGCGCCAGGGCGTTGGCCTCGGCGCTCGACTGGTCCGGTCCGTATGCCCAGTCCTGCTGTTCATGATTGGGCGAGTTGGCCACCGCCACCCAGCCGTCATCGGCGTGCGAACTCGGCGCCGTGAGCACGGCCACACCGGTTGCCGCGACGATGACGGCGCCTATCTTGCGAAATCTCCACCCCATGTCGTCCCCCTCGAACTCCCGATATCGAGGATAGGTGGGGCCACTGACATCGAAGTGGTCACACGGTATCGGTGAGCGCCGGCAGGACGACAACCGAACCGTCCGACGCACGGACCATGTCGATGGCGATATCGGCGGGAGCCTGCGCGATGTCGATATCGCCCAGATCGCGCAGTTCGCGCGACAGCCGGAGCAGGTCATCGACCTCGCCGGCGCTGAATACGAAATCGCGAAGCCCGTGGGCCCGATCCAGCTGCAACCTCGAGAGTTGTCTTCGCACAGTCGAAATGCGGGATGCCAGTTCGTTGACGCCGATCAAATCGGCACTGATCTGCCGCACGAATCGCTCGAAGGGGTTGCCGGCATTGAGTTGCGCCTGCTCGACGGCTTGCAGAACGATGACCCGCCGCTTGAGGTCGATGGCCAGCGCCGCCAGTTCCAGATGCGCACGGAATTCACCCGATGGATCGTCGATACCGGGAAACGCCTTCTTCACTGTGGCAGCCTCGACCGGGCGGTCGCCGAATCGCTTCAGCGCCTGCTCCCATCGGCCTGCTCGGCGCTGAGCTTTCGCGATCGCCGTGTCGATGACGCTCACCGCCGGACTCACGCCGACGGCATGACCGATCAGGCCTTCGTCGAGCAGGATCGCGGCGGCCTTCTCGATCGCGCTGACGCAGCCGTCGAGCTGGCTGCGCTCATCGTCGAGGCGATCCTCGTGCAACTTCTCCAGGAGGCTGGTGATCCGTTCTAGTTCCTGCCTTCGCGCGACGTCCGCGCGAGCGCTCAAACCGGCCGCTACGGCAAAGGTGATCAGCGGCGCCGCGACGGTGAAGGCGCCGACCCCAGCGACCGGGACAAACGCCGCCTGCGCGGAAATCCCAGATGAACTGACCAAGGCACTGTGAATGCCATTCGGAACGGCCTTGGCGACCATCGGCGCCACAGCTCCGCCGAACTGCGCGGCGACCTTCGCGGGAACCACCATGCGGTAGAGCGCCTCGCTGCGGCCTGCTGCGGCAAGCTTCGGCGTTTGTGCGACAAGAGATGTCAGCTGTTGCGCGAGCGGACTCGAACTGTTCAGCACAATGCCGTCGCGGCGGTCGATGCGGTCAGGCAGCGGATGGACCTCAAGGGTGGCAATGGGGCGATCAGCGAGGGCGGCCAACGCGGACCGGAGCTCCCTGAGCCGGTCCGGGCCCATCGCCGCGTGGCCGACAATGTCGGGAACGCTGATCTCGTCGGCCACGAGAGTCAGGACCGGAATCTGACGTTCGGTGTCATCAGCCACGTGTCTACCCCCTATTTCGGATGACGATCGGAAACCATCAGAGAACGAAGATCGTCCCCGACGGATGGGCGAGGTGGCCCACCCGGGCGAGGACCGCGGTGTACCCCGGCAGGCCCGCCTTGGCGGAGTGGCGGTGCGGCTCCGCCGACACCGTGGACTCGGTCCCCGCCGCTTCGGACGTGGCCGGATCCGCGGAGGCAACGCCGGCGGTATGAAGACCCGCCAGCGACAACCCCAGGCCGAACCCCGCCGCTGATGCCCACGCTCCGACTGTGGTCACAACATATCCCCTCGCCCCCGGTACTTCGAGCATAGAACAGTGCCCGGGGTGCGGATACCTGTCGCGGAGAGCGGAACACCCCCGCGACCGACGAAGACCGATCCCCGCATCACCTCTATCCCCCGTCTCAACCGGCCGACCGCCGGGACCGCCCGCCAGGGTGACTCAAGCCCCTCGACTTCGGCGCTAACCATGACACGAGTGCGGCCGCAATCGGAAACGAACCACTCATGTTGGACATGCTCTGCAAGTGCCTGCAGCACAATACATTTGCCGAATCAGCGCGCACCCTGACACGCTCTATACAAAGAGTTGTCGGCGGGTGGGTGCGGGGGGCGATCCACATCGACTATTCGGGCCGGTTTCCGATCAGAGTGGTCGAGGTCCCGGCGCAGGCCTCATCCAACCGGCGCGGGCCGACAGTGGCCCGTGCGCTGATCGCAGTTCACGCCGCGGCGGCCGCCGGAACCGCCACCCCGGCCACCCCGGCCACCCCGGCCACCCCGGCCAGCCTCGAGCCCAGCGTCTCGTACACCGCGCCGATGCCGTCGCGGGCGAACGTCGACCCGGTCGGCCAGAACTCCTGGTACCAATCGGCGGTGACGAGGTTCACCTCGTTCTTGAAGTCGACGCGCATCCACTGCTGGACGGGCGGGTGCACGTTGAACATGAACTGCTCGATGTTGCGCGGCCCGACGGTGAGGATGCCGGTGACGTAGCTGGTGATATCGGGCGTCGGCTCACCGAACATGCCCCAGATCGACGCCGGCGGGCGGTTGGCCAGGTTGGTCTGATTCCCGGCCAGCAGGGCCGGCACCGATGCGACGTTGGGCCACGGCCGGTACAGCGTGTCATCCGGCCACAGGTCCTCGTCGGCGGCGACGACGCCGGCGTTGTTGTAGACCACGATGACGTTCTTGTCGATCGCCCACAGGTCCCCCAGCGTCGCCGTGGTGCCCAGGGCCCGCGGAACCATCCGCGATCCGAACGCCGCGTCCATCTCCGCGATGACCTCGGCGTGGGTCTGCGGGCTGAAATTCTTGATGCCCTGGATGTAGATGACCAGGACTTCCTTCGGGTGGGCCGTGGCAAAGGCCGCGATATCGTCGACCACCTGGTCGAAGAGCACCGAGCGCAGTCCGTGCTCGAGGTAGATCTGGCCGTCGGGTTCGTTGGTCAGCCGCAGATCGACGTAGCGGATGCCGTCGGTGAACTGCTCGTAGAGATCCCTGGACTGGGTCTTGCCCCAACCGGCGGCGATCGGCTTGACGATCAGATCCTGCAGGAAGCCGGGAAGCTCGGTGAGGAAACCGAATTGGTCCTTGCCGGTCAGGGCCCACGGTGACTGCGCGGTGATCCCGTAGCTGCCGGAGTCATGCGTGCCGGGGATCGGCAACAGCGTCAACGGCAGCGTCGACAGCGCGGGCAATTCGGCCATCCAGTTGGCCAGGTCGACGTTCATCGGACCGACGGTGTCGACGGAGTAGCCGAACGTCACCGACTGCGGCCGACTCGCCGACAGGTCCGCACCGGCGTCGTTGAGGAAGTTCAGCCCCTCATTGGTGTACTCGACTGCCTGCAGCCGCACCGGACTGGTCGCCGGATCCCCCGGGCCCAGCGGCGCGGCGTCGCGGTAGAAGATCTTGTCGGGCTGCTCGCAGTTGTCGGCGTAGGCGCACGTCGGGGCGTCGGTGGGCGCGACACCGCCGTACTCGACCTGCACCCAGGCGTCGGTGAGCCCGTTGTCGGAGGCGAACACCGTCAGCGTCTGATCGGGGTCGGAGTACAACTGGCCGAAGTCGCCGGTGACGATGACCGCCCGGCCGATGGAGTTCGCGCCGATGAACGCCGACAGTTGCGCGATCTCCGCGTTGGTGAGCGATCCGCCGCTGGTGTCGACGTTGTAAACGTCGATCGAGGACCCACCCGGGATGTGCTGGCGGGTGTAGGTGAATCCGCCCGGGTTCAGCAGGTCCGGCCGGGTCGCCCACGCCTGCCGGTCCAGGCTCTCGATGTCGTAGGCCGACAGCGAGTTCAGCCCGTCCGAGAACGGCGCCCCCACCGGCCACGCCCAGACCGGAACCGAGGGTGCGGTCCGGTCCGGGAAGTCCGCGTCGGCGATCAGGAATGGGTGGTAGGCGACGTCCTCCTGAACGTTGACGATATCGAAATCGGTGATCCGCGAACCGATTTGGAGGGTGTTGGTGATCCGCGGCCACGGCCCGCCGGAGAACGGGAACGGCAGCCCGGAGATGTTGTAGGTCAGCACCGTGAAGTCCCCGGCGATGGCGGGCAGGACATCGACGTTGTTGAACACCGTGACCGTCGCGGTGTCGCGGTGCCCGCCGGCCAGGCCGGTGCCCAGGATGCCGAAGGCGGCGTTGAGCAGGTTCTCCCAGGCGTGGGTGTGCGGCGAGGTGTCATCGCTGACGACGAAGGAAAAGGTGTCGGTGCCGGCGAAGTCCGCACCCGGGGTGTAGGTGAACGACCCGGTGGCGTTGTCGACGACGACGGTTCCGCGCTGCGGGGCACCGGGCAGGCCCGCGGCCGGCACCGCGTAGACGAGCCGGTTTCCGTCCGCATCGCTGGCGGTGAACGGGATTGGGGCGCTGGCGACTCCACCGGGCAGGTCGAGTTCGATCTGCATCGGGGCGGCGACGGGGGCGGCGTTGAAGAACACCTTCCGGATCGCCGGCGGCAGCAGGCTGCCGCTCCACCACGGGTAGAAGTTGGCGTAGGTGTCCACCCACACCTTGACCCCGGCAAGGAATTCCGCGACCGGGTTGGTAGCGACGGCGTTGACGCTGGCGACCGGCACGGTGCTCGCGAACGGCACGGTGCTCGCGAACGGCACGGTGTCGGGAACCATGCTGCGCCGCACCAACAACAACGCCCCGGACAGCAGGTCGGATATCGGTCCGGCCGGCCGCCCGGGGCGCCAGCCGGCATCGGTGCGCGCCGTCCGCGTCGCCCGGACCAGCGGAGCGGTGAGGCTCTGGTCGGCGGCTGACGGTTGGGGGGCGGGTGCGACGGGGACGGCGGGGGCCGGCTCGGGCGTCACCGCGAGAGTGGGCGTCGCAGGCTCCGGCAGGCTTGACGGCATCCCAAGACCCAAGGACCCCGTCACGCTCGACGGTGCCGGCGGGCTGACGGCCATCGGCACGGCGATGGGAACCGGGCGGTCTTCCGCGCGTTCCAACGGTCCGGCGGGAATCCGCACCGGCGCTGAGGGCCGTTCGGCCGCGGCTGCCACCGCACGCCGGTCCGACGGTGCGGCGACCCGGGCCGGGCCCGGCGCGGTGCTCATCGCGCGCGGAACCCGCGCCGATCGCGCTGCGCGGACGGTCGCACGCTGCTCGGCCGCTCCGGAGGTCGCGGCAGTCCCGGCCGACTCGCCGCCGCTGTCCGCGGTCGCGGTCCCGAAGGCCTGCGGTCCGGCCAGCGACAGCCCCGCCGCCAGGGCCGCCACCGCGACCCGCCCCGCATACTTGGCCACGGGCAGGACGATAGCGACTTCAGCGGATCCGGGGTGTGCATTTCCGGACTCGCGCCAGGTAGGCCTACAGCCGTGGAGCGTTCCTCCGCTACCGTCGGCATGGGACCGTCGGCATCCGCCGGACACCCGGAAGGGGTCGGTCCGAGTTGGGGAAGGCACGATGAGTCGGCTTGACGAGGTTGGCGAGGCCGACGGCTGGCGGTGTTGGCTGTGCGATCAGGCAGTCGACCCCGAGATGTCGGTCAATGACGACCGCGGTCCGAGCATCGACAGTATGACCAGCAGGAGCAAAGCCAAAGGCAAGGCAGCGGAATCGGTCTTTGGTAGTGAGAGGCTCGCGCACCGGGGGTGTAACACCAAGAAGGGTGCCGTCGCTCCCATCGTGGAGTGGCCCACGGAGCTGTTCGTCGCGGACCCCGCGTCCATCGTCACCAGTACCGAGCGGTTGGCCCGAAAACGTGGCAGCGAGGCAATGGGTCGATGCCCGACCGAGGCCGACGCCGTCGCGGCTGCCGACTGGTTGGTGGATCGCTTGAGTCGACTGGCCCCGAGCCTTCACGTCGAATCTCGAATCCAAGCCGGCGGCGGGCAGTACCTGGTCGTACTGACCTCCTGATCGCCTCAGATCCCGTCGAGATGCCGTTCGGCACACGCTCGACTCAGCGCGCGGCGGAACTCTTCGACGTCACCGGAGCACGCCTCGAGTTCCTCGGGGCCGAGCAAGGCAACCAGACCACGATCAGTGCGGGCGAGCACGAACGGCGCCGGCGAACCAACGGCGAGGACGTCCTCGGGAGCGTCATTGCGGTGATAGGTCCGGAACTCGACGTCGAGTTGATCTCGGCAGCTCCGCCAATCGGCCCGTTCGGTGAACAGCCCGTGGGTGATGTCGCACAGCCCGCAGTGCGTCCGGCCGAGTCGGGCCCCGATCCAGTAGCGCGCCTCGCCGAGCAGGGTGCCGTCCGCGTCGTAGACACCGATGAGTTCGCGCACGGTCTCCGGCATCATTTGCTCTCCGGTTTGATTCCGAGCTGCCTGAGACAGCTTGCTCGCGCCATCCCGACCAGGGCGGGTTGGGCATTGTCGAAACCGGCCAGCGCAGGGGTGTCCTGCTTCATCTGGGCGATCGAGGCGTCGATGCAGCGCTGCAGACGCTGAGCGTCGGAGTCACGCCACTGGGAGTAACCGATGAGGCCTGCAGCCACCAGGCCGACCGCCAGGTAGATCCAGATGCGGGGATTTCTGACCACAACTCAGTATCGCCCACACCGGCACCACGATTGCCCTCCCGTGGGCAATTGGTTGACCAATAGTGGTTGACCAACCCTGATCATCTACTTACCATCCCAGTATGAAGCAGGTCAAAGTGCAGTATGCGAAGACGCATCTATCGGCGCTTCTGGCCGCGGTCGAACGGGGCGAGGAGTTCGTCATCGCCCGCGGCGATCACCCGGCGGCACGTCTGGTTCCGATCGAGCAACGAACGTCGCGGGAGTTGGGGTTCGTCGCCTACTCAGTGCCGGATGTATTTCTCGACGCCCTACCCGACGATGAACTCGCGGCCTGGGAGGGCAACGGTTGACCTACCTGCTCGACACGCACGTCACGCTGTGGGCGCTGACGGAACCGAACCGCCTCGGGCGTGCCGCGCGCGACGTCATCGAGAATCGCTTGTCGCGACTCGTCGTCTCCGCGGTTTCGGCGTGGGAAATCGCCACAAAGCATCGGCTGGGAAAGCTGCCACAGGCCGACGTGCTGCTGGGCGCCTACGGTAAGCATCTCGATCGTCTGGGCGCCATCAGACTTCCCGTCGCTGAGGACCATGCACTGCTCGCAGGACGCCTGGAATGGAACCATCGTGATCCGTTCGACCGCATGCTCGCCGCGCAGGCAATGATGGAGTCCATGGTGATCATCACCGGCGACCCCGCATTGGCCGGCTGCCCCGGCGTTCCGACCCTGTGGTGAGCGCCGACTCCCCCGCCCTGATCGACGATCCCGCTGACCTGTCCGCGCTGCGCGCGAAGGGTGACGACGCCGACACGTTGTTCGACTCCTTCGCCGCCTGGGCGCAGGCCTGCGGCACCGAGCTGTACCCGGCGCAGCAGGAAGCGCTGATCGAACTGCTCAGCGGCGCCAACGTCATCCTGGCCACCCCGACCGGATCCGGGAAGTCGCTGGTGGCCACCGGCGCGCAGTACGCCGCGCTGGCGGCCGGGGCGCGTAGCTACTACACCGCGCCGATCAAGGCGTTGGTCAGCGAGAAGTTCTTCGCGCTGTGCGCGGTGTTCGGGGCCGAGAACGTCGGAATGCTCACCGGCGACGCCGCGGTCAACGCAGGCGCACCGATCATCGCCTGCACCGCCGAGGTGCTGGCCAACATCGCGTTGCGCGAGGGTGCAGACGCCGATATAGGCCTGGTGGTGATGGACGAGTTCCACTTCTACGGCGACCCTGACCGCGGCTGGGCCTGGCAGGTGCCGCTGCTGGAGCTGCCGAAAGCCCAGTTCCTGCTGATGTCGGCCACCCTCGGGGATGTGACGTTCCTGCGCGCGGACCTCACCCGGCGCACCGGACGTCCCACCGCACTGGTCGCCAACGCCGAACGCCCTGTGCCGCTGTACTACTCGTATGCGACGACGCCGATGCACGAGACCATCGCCGAGCTGCTCGACACCCGCCAGTCCCCGGTCTACGTCGTGCACTTCACCCAGCAGTCCGCTCTGGAACGCGCCCAGGCACTGATGAGCGTCAATGTATGCAGCAAGGACGAGAAGGCCGCCATCGCCGAATTGATCGGCGGGTTCCGGTTCTCCACCGCGTTCGGCTCGACGCTGTCGCGGCTGGTACGCCACGGCATCGGGGTCCACCACGCCGGGATGCTGCCCAAGTACCGGCGGCTGGTCGAACAGCTCGCCCAGGCCGGGCTGCTGAAAGTCATCTGCGGCACCGACACCCTCGGGGTGGGCATCAACGTGCCGATCCGCACCGTCGTGTTCACGGCGTTGTCGAAGTACGACGGCACCCGCAGCCGGCTGCTCAATGCCCGGGAGTTCCACCAGATCGCCGGCCGGGCCGGCCGCGCCGGGTACGACACCGCCGGCACGGTGGTCGTGCAGGCACCCGACCACGAGGTGGAGAACCTCAAGCAGTTCGCCAAGGTCGCCGACGACCCGAAGAAGCGCCGGAAACTGGTGCGCCGCAAAGTCCCCGAGGGCATGGTGCCGTGGAGCGAGGCCACCATGACCCGGCTGGTCGAGGCGGCCCCGGAACCGTTGACGTCGAATATGAAAGTCTCCACGGCGATGATCCTCGACGTCGTCGACCGCCCCGGGGACCCGTTCGTCGCGATGCGCCGGCTGCTGACCGACAACCACGAGCCGCGCAAGCGTCAGCTCGCCCACATCCGTGAGGCGGTCGGCATCGCCCGCTCTCTGCTGCAGGCCGGGGTGATCGAGCGCCTTGAGGAACCCGACGGCGATCCCGACCAAAAAGGCCGCCGCTACCGGCTCACGGTGGATCTGCCGCGGGACTTTGCCCTCAACCAGCCGCTGTCGACGTTCGCCCTGGCCGCCATCGAGGCCCTGGATCCGGCGTCGGAAACCTCTGCCCTGGATGTGGTTTCGGTGATCGAGGCAACCTTGGAGGACCCCCGGCCGATCCTGGCCGCGCAGCTGAAGAAGGCCCGCGGCGAGGCGGTGGCGCAGATGAAGGCCGAAGGTATCGAGTACGAGGAGCGGATCGCGCTGCTCGATGACGTCAGCTATCCAAAGCCGCTCGAGGAACTGCTTCGGCACACCTTCGCGGTGTATCTGCAGACCAACCCGTGGGCCGCCGACGGACACTTGTCACCGAAGTCGGTGGTGCGCGAGATGTGGGAGCGGGCGATGACCTTTCGGGAGTACGTCAGCGTCTACGGCCTGGTCCGCTCGGAGGGAGCGGTGTTGCGCTATCTCTCCGATGCGTTCAAGGCGCTGCGCTCCGGGGTGCCGGCCGCCGCGCGGACCGAGGAGCTCACCGATATCGTCGAGTGGCTCGGCGAACTGGTGCGCCAGGTCGACTCCAGCCTGCTCGACGAGTGGGAGCAGCTCACCAGCGCCGATCAGCCGCCGAGCGCGCCGGTGGCGGTGCCGGCCCGCCCGCGGCCGCTGACCGGCAACGAACGGGCGTTCACCGCGATGGTACGCAACGCCCTGTTCCGGCGGGTGGAGCTGTTCGCGCGCAGGCGCTTTCACGACCTCGGCGAGTTGGACTCCGGATCCGGATGGACCGCTGACCGGTGGCAGGACGTAATCGGCGACTACTTCGCCGAGCACGACGACGTCGGCATCGGCGCCGACGCCCGCGGCCCGGCGCTACTCATCATCGACCGCCAACCCGACGTGTGGCGGGTGCGCCAGATCCTGGACGACCCAGCCGGGGATCACGACTGGGGTATCGAGGTGGAGGTGGATCTGGAGGCCTCCGACGAGGAGGGCGCGGCGGTGCTGCGG
This sequence comes from uncultured Actinomycetota bacterium, assembly GCA_963787055.1. Lineage (GTDB taxonomy): Bacteria > Actinomycetota > Actinomycetes > Mycobacteriales > Mycobacteriaceae > Mycobacterium. The sequence goes on along the minus strand of CAWBBP010000010.1, from coordinate 120,742 downwards.
GTGATCGACGCGGGCCGGCTGGACTGAAGCGGGCCCGTCGCGAGCCAGCTACCCGAGCGCGACGATGACGCCGGCCGAAGACGCCGACTCCCGCAGGACGATCTGCCGTGGCTGCGTGCCCACCGGCACGTCGAAGGCGAGCCGCACCCGCAGTTCGCCACCCGGGACGATCCGGGTCGACGGCACCTCGCGGTTGTCATAGATGTTGGCGGCCCGGTCGGTCGCGAACGACCGTCCGGTGACGTCGACAAGAGTCTGATCGCTGTCGACGAGGGTGACCGGCCGGTTGCCGACGTTGCGGATCCGCAGGGAGACGACAACGTAGACGCCCTTGGCGGTGACGAAGTAGCCGGGTGTGGCCGGGTTCCCGGCGATATCGCGCTGCTCGACGTCGGTCACCTCGAACGCGAGGTTGCCGTCGCCGACAAAGCCGGCGGTGGACGTCCCCTCGGCGCTCGGAGTTCCGGTGACGGTCGGCTGCGCGGCGCACGCCGACAGCGAGGCGAGTGCGATCAGGGCGGCGGCGACCGCGGCGGCCGGTCTCAGCACAGCGTGTTCTCCCCTCCGGCGCTTGTCTGAAATCTACGGTGCGTATCGTCACCCTGATGATGGCGCCCGGCCGGGGACTGCTGTTGGCGGCCCTGATCGGGCTGGCGGTTTCCGGGTGCGCTCAGACCGTGAAAACCGCCGCGCCGAACGGGCCGATCGACATCAGCGGCGGGCGCTCCCTGTTCGTGAACTGCCAGGGCGAAGGAATACCGACGGTGCTGATCATCCCGGGCAAGGGCAGCTACGCCGAGGCATGGAATGTGTCTGTGCCCGAGGATGATCCGATCCTTTCATCACCCCATGACCTCATCGCACAGGCCGCGCTCACCCCCAGCCCGCAGGCCGCCCAACCGCTCGTCGCCCGCAACACCCGGGTATGCGCCTACGACCGGCCGAACACCCGACCCGAGGGCCCCGACCAGTCGACCCCGGTGCGCCAACCGCACACTGTGGCCGCCGACGTCGACGACGTGGTGCGCCTGATCGACGCCACCGGCCTGCCGGGCCCGTTCGTGCTGGCCGCCCATTCCTACGGCGGGCTGATCGCCGACCTGCTGGCCCGCACCCGGCCCGATCTGGTCGCCGGACTGGTGATGGTCGATCCGGTCTCGGAGTTCCTGCCCGCCGGCGGAACGCCCGCGCAGAACGGCGCGTTCGACCGCGACGGCCGAGTGCCTGCCATCCCGGACGGCGAAGGGGTGCTGTTCGACGACGCCTTCGCCCGCATCGGCGACGCTCCCCCACTGCCGGAAATCCCTGCCGCCGTGCTCAGTTCGGGCAAGTACCCGCCGCCGGAGGCAGTGACGGCCGAGAACTACACCCTGGCCCAGATCCACCGGGCTAACGACCTGCTCGCCGCCGCGTTGGGCACCACCAACCGGGTGTTGCCCGACAGCGGGCACAACATGATGCTCTACGCGCCCGCGGAGGTGGCGGCGACGATCAGCGAGGTGGTCGGCCGGGTGCGCTGAGCTTCGCCCCACTGCGCGGGGCGTAGGGAAACAACGAGGCTTTTGCCCACCTATGAGCGACAACAGCCAGAAGCACCGGGGTAACGAGTATTGGGACAGTGGGATTGTCGCTATGAGACGGGCGCGCGCGTTACTGGTCCACTGGGCCTCCGCCCGCACCGGAGCAGGGTTTCGGACGTGCTTGATCCCCCGCCCGGAAGGCACCTGTCAGGGCCACCTTGACGGCGCGATCAGTTGTCAGGTAAACCTTGACACATGATGAATGCCTCGGGCGCCCAGGTGCAGTCCATCTCGCTGACCGCCCTCCGCGAAAACCGCCCCGGGCCGCGATGGCGCCGGTTGTACTACGCAACCTGGCCGGCTTACCGATCGTGGTATCTACGGCCGGGAACCGGCAGGCGCCCAACGGTTTCCGAGGCCGAGAACGCCCTGTTGCGGCATATGCCCGAGCTGCATTCGACCTGGGACCATCTGGTTTCGCTGACCGACCGGGATCCGACCACGGCGTCGATGCTGACGGGGTGGAACATGCCGGCCTTTGCGCCGGCCTGCTCGCAAATGGTGGTCACCACCGGGCAACGAGCGCTGATCCGCAACTACGACTACCACCCCGACCTGTTCGAGCAGGTGGTGATGTCGACCCGGTTCCACGACCGCGAGGTCATCGGAACCAGCGACTGCCTCTGGGGCCTGCTGGACGGGATGAACTCCGATGGCCTGGCCATCTCCCTGACGTTCGGCGGCGCCAGAGGTAGTGGGCCCGGGTTCGGCATTCCGGTGGTGGTTCGCTACCTGCTGGAAGTGGCAGGCACCGTTGCGGATGCCGTGACCGCGGTGTCGCCGATTCCGGTCTCCATGTCCTACAACCTGACCCTGACCGACCGCACCGGCGACTACCGGACCGTCTACCTGGCACCCGGTGTGTTCGAGCAACGCGACTGCCCGCTGGCGACCAATCACCGGTTCGACGAGCCGGAGGATGCCGCGCACGCCCGGAGGTTTCGCAGTCTGGAGCGCCAAGCGCACCTTCGCGGCCTGCTCGCCGAGCAGCTACCGGCCGATCAGGTCGCCGACGACTTCCTGCGCCCACCGCTGCGAAGCCCGCACTACGCCAGTGGCTTTGGAACTTTGTACACCGCCGACTACCGCCCGGACAGCGGAGAGGTGCACTACCGCTGGCCGGGCACCACGTTGAGCCGGCGTTTCGGTTCGACCGACGCCGAGATCCGCCTGGACGTGCCGGCGGCCTGACGGCCGTAAAATCTCACCCATGACTGATCGATCCGGCCCCGCGGCGCAGCCAGGATTGGACGGGTTGACCGAGGCCGAGTTGGCCGCGCTCATCTGCCGGGCCATCGACGAACTGAGCGGCCGCGGCACCCACGAAGGGTTCGCCGAACTGCTGCGGATCGTGGCCTACGCCGGCCAGCAGGTCGGTAATGCGGCCCGACTGGTGGCCGAGTCCGACTCGTGGAGTCAGGTCGCCGAGATATCGGGCACCTCGCGACAGGCCGCGTGGGAGCGCTGGCGGATGTCGTGAACGACGGTGACGTCAGTCCAGCGGGTGGGCGATCTCGTCGCGGGGCATCCGCGCCGCGGCAAGCGCGACCACGGCCAAGACGATGGGCAGCAATCCCGCCGCCGCGAAGATGATTTCCACCGCAACGACTTTCGACAGCGGGCCCGCCACGGCCATCGACAGCGGCATGAACGAGAGCGAGACGAAGAAGTCGAGGCTGGACACCCGGCCGAGCATGTGCGCCGGCACCCGGCGCTGCAGCAGTGTTCCCCAGATGACCATGCCGGCACCGCTGGCCAGACCCACCACGAACAGCGCGATCGCCATCACCGGGAATGACCACGTCACGCCGACGACCGCCAGGGGCAGCGAGCCGATCCCCCACAGCAGCATCATCACCGTCAGGTAGCGACGCGGCAGCGGTCGCATCGACACCGCCAGCGCACCCAGTGCGCCACCCAGACCGTAGGCGGCGATCGCGAAACCGTAGATCTGCCCGCCGTGGACGAACCGCTCGCGGGCGATGAACGGCAGCAACACATCCATCGGACCCATCGCCAGCAGCACCCACATGCTGGCGAACAGCAGCGTCCACAACAGCCACCGGTTGCGCAGCACGAACAGCAACCCGTCGCGCAGATCTGCCAGCGGATGAGGCTTTTCCCGATCAGGGTCGGCGACGACGCGCTCGGCCTCCGCGGGGCGCATCGCCACCAACAGGATCAGGCCGATCGCGAACAGCACCGCCACCGCCGCGCTGCCCAGCGCCGGGACGGTGGCGCCGACGAGAACCCCGGCGAACGCGGGCCCCATCGCCTGCCCCAGGGTGGGACGGATCATCCCTTCGATCCCGTTGGCCGCCAACAGGTGTTGCGGCGCAACGATCCGCGGCAGGTAGGCGCTGTAGGCGGGAAAGAAGAATCCCGCACCCGCGCCGAGCACCGCCGAGGCAACCGCCATATGCCACAGCCGCAATGTCCCGAGCGCGCCCAGAGCGGCCACCGCGCCGACGGCGGCGAGGTTGACTGCCTCGACGGTGACGATGATGGCGCGCTGGGACACCCGGTCTGCCACGATGCCGCCGATCAGAATGCAGGCCAGCATGCCCCCGGCCAGACACGTTGCCACCAACGACAGTGCAGTGGGGTCGTCGGCCAGCGCGATGACCTGCAAAGCCATCACCACGGTCCACATGCCCTCGGCGAAGATGAAGACCGAGACCGCGGCGATCAGCAGCCGGAATTCGCGGAACCGCAGGGGTGCGAGCACGCGCCATCCACGCCATCCGGCGGGGGTTCCCGCTCGGGGTTCCAGATCAAAGGGCGCGCTCACCGGTCCATGGTCGCCGACCGACCGGCGCGGAGTCGAACGACGCGCGTGCGGTCAGGACGGGCCGATGGGGATCAGGACGTGGAACGTCCGGCGCCCGGTGGGGCAATGGGCCGGCGTCGATTCACACCGGGGCGGAGGTGTCCGACGGGGAACGCCGCGGCACCGCCGAACGCCACCCCACCACGGTCAGATAGAGGCCCAGCGCCACCAGCAGCCCATAGGCGATCCGCCAGACCGGCCCAGTCCCGATCACGGCGTTGGCCGCCGACATCAGCGCCGCGGGAAACACCAGCAGCAGGGTCCCGCGCAGCACCATCAGCCAGCCCAGTGCCGAGACGACCACCGCCGGCGGATCGGTCCAATACGAATGCAGCGCCACGATCACCAGACCGAGCAGCAGGGTGAACACACCGGCGAACCACGGCCAGACCGGGCTGGCCTCGAAATCCGAGAGCACTGCCTGCATGTCGGGGGCGCGCAACGCTGCCGTCAGCGACACGATCACAAAGTAGGGGCCGATCACCCGGGCAAACATCCGGGTCCGGGTTGTTGTGTCCATACCCTCACCTCCGCAGGTCATTCCCCAGATGAATCGTCGGGGAATAGTGGGATGCCCGCCAGCCCGGCACGGCAAACCCGAAGGACGTGCCGTTCAGTCGCGGCCGGTCGGCGGAACCTCGACCCGGCAGGTGATTCCGGGGGCCTGCGCCAGCCGCCCATCCAGGGTGATCAGCGGGGCGTCGAGGGCTTCGGCGAGTGCGACGTACGCTGCGTCATAGCTGGTCAGATTGCGCCGGAGCTGCCAAACCCGCTGCGCGAGAGGTTCATACGGGAAAAAATCCACCGGCAGGTCGACTAGGTCTGCGTGCGCCTGCGCCGCCTGGTCCGGGCTGATCACCCCGGCGAGCTCGTGGCGGCGGATCACGTTCGAACACTCGAAGGCCAACAGCGCGGGAGCGCACAACTCCCCCGACGCCAGGCGCCGCGCGAGCCAGGCTCCGCTCTCCCCGGAGTCCAGTAGGACGGTCACGACCGCGGAGGCGTCACACACCAACCGGGGTGGGCTCACCGACGGTCGGCGTCCTTGGCGAGCACGGTGGTACCCGGGTCCAGGCGCACTCCGGTCGCCGCGACCCGGGCGCGCGCGCGGGCGAGCACCTCCGCGACGGTCGGCTTCTCGGCGACGGCGATCAAGAGGGAGCGCAGGTACTCCTGCAACGACTGGCCCTGGCGGGCCGCCCGCGCAGCCAGCTCGTCACGAACCTCATCAGGTACGTCCCGAACCGTCACCGCCACCATGTCTGCAGTGTAAAGGCATTGCTGCTGATATGCAGGCACCGAATCAATGACCATCGGCCCTGGCCGCAGCCGACATACCGGCCTACCGTCGAAATACGGGATGGAGGTCGTGATGATCGAAGAACTCAAGGACGTGCCCGTCGGCGTGACCGGGATTTTGGTGTCGGGCCGGGTCACCGCTGAGGATTTCCATGAGTTCAGACCCATCCTGGACCGCATGCTGGACTCCGACGAGATCCGCTTCGTCGAGGTCATCGGGTCCGACTACGAGGGGTTCGGACCCGGCGCGTTCTTCGCCGACCTCAAGATGGGCGTCAGCACCATCAAGCACCTGCGGGCGTTCACCCGCACCGCCGTGGTTACCGACAAGGAGTGGATGATCCATACCGTGCATGCGCTGGCCTGGATGATCCCCGGCGAGGTGGCCCTGTTCCACCTTGACCAGCTTGAGGACGCCAAACAGTGGGCGGCCGGCTGAGCGGTTCCTGCGGGCGTCAGTCCGCCTGCGCGGGGTGCGCCTTCTGCCAGGCCGACCAGATTTCCGGGCGCAACCGTCCGCGGTCAGGCACCGACAATCCGGCACTTCGGGCCCAGGCCCGAACCGAAGCGGTGCTCGGCCCCGCCGCGGCGCCCTTGTCACCGGTTTCGGCCAGGTCGACGGTGGTCAGTGAAATACGTTGCAGAACAGACTCTTCCATCACAGACCAGGCTTGGGCAGCGGCCAGGAACCGGTAGGTCCACTCCTCGGCGAGCGGGCGGGTCTCGCAGAACACCACGGCCACGTTCGGCCAGCGGACCTGCAACTCGGCCAGGCCGTCGGCGACGACCGCGGGCCGCACGTAGTCGAGCTTGAACAGTTGCGAGTAGCGGTCCTCCACCACCACCGCCGCCCGCGGCAGGGCAGCCAGGTCGGCGACCTGATAGCGCAACTTCCCGCCGGTGAGGCCGGCCACCAGATCGGCCAGCGACTTGCGCTCCACGCTGGCGATCAGCCGGCCGTCGTCGACGATTCCATAGTCTCCGCACGGCAGGGCGCGTTTGAGGGTGGTGACCTGCTGACTGGCGAACCGGTACGGGTACTGCTCGTGACTGTCGATGACGATCCGCAGACCGTCGATACCCTGCGCGCGGGCGGTCGGGGTCCGCACGTTCGGCCGCGCCTGTTTGCGGGTACGCGGGGACTGCCAGAACACCACATCACGGCCGCGGGCCTGGGTGAACACCAGTTGGGAGCGGTTATGCCGGGACCGGTCGGCGATGACGTCGATCGCGGCGCCGCGCCGGTGGCAGGACCGCAGCACCACCTGTTCGACGATCACCGGATCGGCCGGCCAGTCGGCCAGCGGTACCGGATGGGCGAACAGGGCCTTCTCCCGCGGCCAGGTGCCCGCGGTCCGAAACAGCAGGTCGCCGCTGGCCAGCGGCACCCGCACCAGGAACGGCAACCGGGAATCCGGGTCCGGATTGGCTGCGATCAACATCTCCGCCACGGCTACCGAGTCTGCCGTGCCAGTCGCGGTGTGACCAGCAGCCCGCCGCGCCGCGTCGCGGGTCAGCTGGCCAGACACACCTCATCGCACACCAGGACCGGGGCCGGTAGAACCGCGGACGGTACCGGCTGGATGCCGGGGATCGGGTTATACGGCCACCACTGCGGCGGGATGATGTCGTTGCCCGTGACGCCGGTCAGCCGGGCGATGATCTGCGCGGGAATGTTCACGATCTGGTAGATGACGGCGCCGATCAGTTCCACGCCGAACTGCAGGAATTCGGGCACAGCGGCGCCCAAGTCGTCGAAGAGCGTGTAGACGACGTAGGGCACGGTGGTCGCGATGGTGCGCACCGCGAGGGCGAGGTTGGTGACGATATCCGGATAGCCGTACATCCCGATCGCGTCGGTGAGTGCCAGATGCAGTGCGTCCTGGCCCGGAATCAGCGGCAGGTAGTCGCTGTCCATCCGGTCCATCAGGGGCTTGCCCTGGGAATAGGGTTCGGGTGCGATGCCGAACAACTGCATCACCGTCGGTGTGACGTCGATGTTGATGTAGGTGTTGTTGACGGCGCCCGGGGCGAAGTCCTGCCCATTACCGATGACGAACGTCGTTGTCTCCGATGGTGTTTGGAAGCCGTGGACGATGAATCCTGGACGGTGTGCCGCCTGCCCGTGATCGGTGGTGACGATCACCGTCCACTCCTCGCCGGGATTGGCCAGCTCCCAGGCCTCGACCGCGGCCATGATGTCGCCGATGTTGTCGTCGACGTTGCGAAGCGCCGCAGCGTATTGCGGCGTTCCGGAGCCGCCGAAATCGTGTCCGGTCTCATCGACCCCGACGAAATAGGTGAATTGGAAACTCGGAACCCCGGCCGCGGTGTTGAGGATCGACTCGACGGACGCCACCCCGACCGCGTCGTCGGTCTCCTCCCAACTGTCGTTGATCTTCGGGTAGTACATGATGGTGTCGGCGGGAATGGACCCGGCGCCCGAGATCTGGGCGATGACCGACCAATTGGCGATGCTGGTGGTGTTGATGGCCGGATCGTAGGTCTCCAACTGGTTGAAGACGGTCGGCCAGGTGTCATAGGTCCACGGGCTGAAGACGTTGTTGACCACCCCTGCCGTTTCGCTCCAGACGCCGGTCAGGATCCCGGTCCAGGACGGGTTGGAGATGGTGGTGTGCCCGACCATGGTGGAGGCGGCGGTGGTGCCCCCGTTCATCAGGTCGAACAGATTCTGGTTGTAGCTGTCGGCCAGGATGGAACTGAGATCCGTCCCGTCGATACCGATCAGCAGCACGTGTTGCGCCGGACCCGCCAAGAGTTCTTGCTGGTCCTCGGCGAACACCGTGGCCGATGCCGCCGCGCTCACGCTCCGGTTGCGTCCGGCCGCGGTCGAGGTGGACACCGCGACGGCCCCGGCGGGCAGAACCGGAACCGCCGGAACCGGCAGCGACGGGATCGGGATCGGCGCGGGCGCCGGACGGACCGGGGTGTTGGCCACCGCGGCGGGACCGGCGAGCGCGACGGGGACGACGGCGGGCTGACCGGCGGCAGGGGCGGCCTGGCCGATCGAGCTTGTCGGAGCGGCCTCGGCCGGCTGCGACGCCGATGGGATCGCCTCGACGACATCAACGGGTGCGGCGGCCGTCGGCAGATCACTGGCCGGATTCTTCGACACCGCCGTGGCGGCGGGGCGGACACGGTCCGAGCCCCCGGCGGCTACCGGTATCCGCACCGGGGCGCGCACCCCGCCATCGTTCAGGCCGGGGCGCTCGCTCGATCCGGCGGCGCCCTGGGATCCGGCGGAGTTCCTGGCCCCCAACCGCACCGAGGGTCCATCGTTGGTGCTCCGGCTGCGGGCACGCGGTGACGGGTTGTCCGACTCCGCCGACCGGTTGCTCGACGACGGGGCGGTGTCGGCAGCGGACGGATCGGCATCTGCCACGGCCGCCGCGGCCAACGAGCCGAGGCTCATCACGCCGGCAACGGCCACGCCAAGACAGAGTTGTTGGGTTCGCATCGTTCCGCACCTCCGGTAAGACCCCTACGTCGATTCCTTGCAAGGTATCGCTCGGGTGCCGGTTCGTGTCGCAGATTCACCAGTGTGCGGGGGCCTGTGCCGGGTTCAGACTGCGACGACCCTGACCAGCCCCCCAAGGCCGGCGAAGTCGGCGGCATTGCGGGTGTACAGCTCAAGACGGTGGGCGTGAGCGGTGGCCGCGATCAGCAGATCCGCGAACCGGGCGCGGGGGTGGCGGCCCTGTCCGAGAACAGCGGCCGCGACGAGGCCATAGCTACGCGCGGCGGCCGCGTCGAACGGAATGGGTTCGAACCGCGCCTCGACCTCTTGGAGCCGGGTCTGCCGCTTGGCGGCCTCGATCGGATCCCCGGCGAGCAGGGGTCCAGCGGCCAGTTCGGCGGAGGTCACCGCCGAGATCGCCATTTGGTCGGGCAAGACGGCCCGCACGGCCGGGTCGTACCAGTCGATCACCACGGAGGTGTCCAGCAGGCCAGGCACCGTCATCGGACAATTTCCTGATCGAAGGCTCCGTCGAGGTCCTCGCGAAATCGGCGGGGATCGATCCGGACGCCGGCCGCCGCCATCTCGTCGATCTCCTCGCGCCTGACGAAGGTCCGCCGGCCGGGTCTGATGGGACGCAGTTCGGCGACCGGTTCCCCGTTGCGGGTGACGATGAAGGTCTCTCCCGCTGCCACGGCCTCGATCACTTTCGCGTTGTCGTTTCGCAGTTCGCGCTGCGGGATCGTCGTGGCCATACGGTCAGCGTAGCTACAGTTGCTACATATCGCTACAGGACGTTTGCGCCCGAGCACCCCTCCAAACAGGTCGGCCGGATCACGCCGGACTATCCGTAGTGTGCGCGTGAACTTGTGGGCCCCGTGCTGGCTAGGAGATGAGTCCGCGGATATCCTCTGCGGTCAGAGCCGATCCGAACGCGTTGCCGTCGTCGATCACGCTGCTGAACAACTGCGCCTTGCGGGCGTTGAGCGCGAGCACCTTGTCCTCGATGGTGTCCCGGGCGATCAATCGGTAGACCATGACGGTGCGCGTCTGGCCGATCCGGTGGGTCCGGTCTACGGCCTGGGCCTCCACCGCCGGGTTCCACCACGGGTCGAGCAGGAAGCAGTAGTCGGCCTCGGTCAGATTCAGCCCGAAACCACCGGCTTTGAGGCTGATCAGGAAGACCGGAGCATCGCCCTCCTTGAACCGCTGAATCGCCTTTGGGCGGTCGCGGGTTCGGCCGTCGAGGTAGCAGTAGTCGATGCCCTCGGCGTCGAGACGGTCACGGACCTTGCCCAGGAATCGGGTGAACTGGCTGAACACCAAGGCGCGGTGGCCGCCGGCGGCGACCTCGCGCAGGTGTTCGGCCAGCACGTCGATCTTGGCGCTGGGCAACGCGGCGTGCGCCGGGTCGGCCAAACCCGGATGCAGCGCCAGTTGGCGCAGCACGGTCAGCGACTTCAGGATGGTGAAGCGGTTGCGCTGCATATCGTCGAGCAGGCCGAGCACCTTCTGGCGCTCGCGTTGCAGCCGGGTTTCGTAGATCTTGCGATGGCGCGGAGCGAGTTCGACATCGAGGATCTGATCCTGCTTGGCGGGCAGTTCCGGGGCCACCAGATCCTTGGTCCGGCGCTTGACCAACGGCTTGATGCGACGCCGGAACAGGTGCAGCAGTTCGGCCTCACCCGATTTCTCGATCGGCTTGGCATAGAAGTCGGCGAAACTGGCTGCGTCGGGGAACAACCCGGGCGCGGTGATCGCCAGCAGCGACCACAGCTCCATGAGGTTGTTCTCCATCGGCGTTCCGGTGATGGCGAGTTTGAAGGGCGTGCTCAGCTTGCGGGCGCAGTGGTGGGTTTTGGCCTGGCGATTCTTGACGCATTGAGCCTCGTCGAGGATCAGTCCCGACCACGCCTGCTCGGAGTGGGTGTCGTAGTCGAGCCGGAACAGCGTGTAGGAGGTGACGATGACGTCGGCGTCGGCGGCCACCTTGCTCAGATCGGTCCCGGAGCGGCGCAACGTGTCGCTCAGCATGACGACCTTCAGATCCGGTGCGAACCGCTGCGCCTCGGCGACCCAGTTCGAGAGCACGCTGGCCGGGGCCACCACCAGGAAGGGCGGACCCGAACCGCATTGGCGGGCATGGCAGATCAGTGCCAGGGTCTGCACCGTCTTGCCCAGGCCCATATCGTCGGCGAGGATTCCGCCCAGCCCGCTGTCGTACATCGCGGCCAGCCACTCGAATCCTTCGTGCTGATAGGGACGAAGCTCGGCGTTGAGCGAACCCGGGACGGCGATCGGGTCGAGGTTCTGCAACGCCCGCAGCCCCGCCACCTGACGTTTCCATTCCTTGGCCTGGCGCACGACGGTCGCCATCGACGCCAAGTCCTCGAACAATCCAGACTGGTACCGGCTGATCCGCGGCGGTCCGTCATCATCGTTGAGTGCCCGGGCCTCCTCGATCAACGCGCGTAACGACACCAGTTCGGGTTTGTCCAGAGCGATATAGGCGCCGTTGTCGAGGAGCAGATACTCCTGGCCGGCGGTGAGCGCGGCCAGCAACCGGGGCAACGGAATCTTCGTGCCCTCGACGGTGATGGTGATGCGAAGGTCGAACCAGTCGGACTCACCCGCCACTGCGGCCGTGCTGAGACCGATCTGCAGCGATTCGCCGGCCTCGCGGTAATCCGCAGGCCGACCGACGACGTCGACGGTGACGGCGTCGGCCTGCGTCAGCAGGGGCTGCAGTTCGGTGGCAAAGCGCATCGTGTCCGCGCCGTCGAGGATCGTCCCCATCAGCGCTCCAGTGCCGTCCCGCAGACCGAACCGTTCCAACGGCGCATCGATGCCCGCGGCCAGCTCGCGTTCGGCGTCCGCATCGCGAACGCCGCCGGTGTCGCCAGCCTCGGCGGGGATGCGAAAATCCCTGTCCCCCAGTCGATATGACCAGAACCAACTGAGTACCAACTGGTGTCCGGCGCGATAGTCCGCCTGCAGCACCGCCTCCGGTCCGGTGATTTCGGGCGGTTTGAAGGAACCGTCCGACGAGGTCACCTGTGCGACGGCACGTAACCGCGGGTAGTACTCCAAGGCGAACTGGTCGGCCGACTCGGTGGGGATCTCAAGCACCTCGTTGCACACCACCAGCCGTTGCAGGGCGGTGTCAACGGGCGCATCCAGCGGGGCGAGGCTTAATCCGGCGTCGAAGTAGGCGACACCGTGCGCGGGCGTTCCGATGAAAGCCGCCGCGGCGGCGGGGGCGTCTTCGACCTCCAGTACCGCCCGCACCGTCAGGACGTCTGGGGCCCCCATGGTGACATCCAGGCTGACGTGGGCCGACGAGCCCAGCTGAACCTCCTGCCCGGTACCGGCCTGCACCAACGCCACTCCCGAGCGCCGAGCGTCGGTCAGCAGCGGCCACAACTGGGCGGAGTTCAGGGCGATCAGATCGATGGTCTTCTCGGCACCGTAGTGGGCGTACGAATAGTGCGGATACCCGCCCGAGTCCGACGCCTGGGCGAGCGCGTGCAGGACCCGCAGCTTCTCGACGTGGTCGGGTTCGTAGCCGTGGTGCGCCAGCCTGAACAACAGCGACCAGCTCACATCACCCGAGACCCAACCGCCGCGCTTGCCGGGCCGAACGACGCGGGCTTCCAGCCTCGCCGCGCCGTCCCCCAGGATCAGGTCCAGTTCAATGCCAAGGGCAGTGGCGGCTCGCGCGGACGCCCCTGCCCGGCCGGTGAGGCCGGCCCCGGGGATGAGCGCCTCGAGCGACTGCTGCCAGGTGACGGGTGCTGGGGCGCGACGGCCCAGGCCCGCCGCCACGATCAAGGCCGCCACGTGTTTGCAGTCCACCCGCATCGGACAGCTGCACCGCCCGCCCCTGACCGCCCAGAGGCCGGCCGCTCCCCCGGTGAGAAGCGCGGTCGTGGTGTAGGGGCGCGAGCGGTTGCCGCGGACGGTTCCGACCAGTGTGGCGGCGTCCGGACTCCACTGGCACTGCAACACCCGGCCCTGCCGGGCGTACTCGGTGCCGCGACGAAACGCATCCCAGCCCAGCCGTACGGCCGCCTGGTCAAGCGCGATACTCGGAGAGGTCAAGCCCTGCATGCGACGCACGATAGGCCGGGCCTCCGACACCTTCGCCGAGCCCGGCGGCGCGCCGCGACAAAATGGTACGCAGGATACTGGTGTGGCCAGATTGACGTCACCGACAGCGGTCTACCACCCGCCCCCGGGTCTGGCGGAACACCCGCGACCCAACCGGTAGTTGTCGACCAACTGCAGCAACAACCGTCAGCGCACCGGCTGCAAGGCCAGCAAGGGAAATTCCGGCCCCCGCCGGCTGCAGCCGAAGGCCGGCCCTCAGCGTGGCGGCAGCGAGGGTGTTGAATCCTCGCCGCCGGGCCGTCATCGCTAGTCCGACCGTCACTCCGCAGAGGACGCCCACCAGGAATGGCCCGCGGACCTGCGGCCGTTTCCGCGGTGCGATCGCGAACCACCGCAACCCACCGACCGCGACGGCGATCATCACGAGCAGCGCAAGCGCCGATATCCAACCCATGGTTCACCTCCGCGGCGTCGTCTGACGTGGCCGCCTGCCCGATCCTCGCCCGGAACCCGCCGGACCTGCTACAGCAGCACGGTGTTCGTGACCAAAGCGAGCAGCGGGCGTTAGGCGTCCGGTACCCGGCCCCGGGCTACGACGGCCGGTTGGGCATGCTGGAAGCAACGGCCAGTTGGGGACGAAAGCCCAATACGGCGAAAGCCCAATATGCTGTGCGCGGCCAACGTCTGCTACCGATGTGCCAGCAGTGGCAGAGCAAGCCGCCAAGCCACTGCGGCCGGCAGACATGCGGAAGGGGTCCGATGCCATCCACCGACCCCACTCGACGGGCGGCATTGCACCGGATCCTGCCGGCCGCCCGGACCCGCATCGTCGGCTGGATGCTGCTGCTGATGTTGGCCGCCCTCGCGATCGCGACTCTTGCGACCTGGCGCTTGTTGGTGGCGGCCGTCAATGACCGCATGGACGGTGCCTTGCGCGTCGAGGTGGAGGAGTTCAACCAACTGATCGGCCCCGGCATCGACCCCAGCACCGGTGCGCCGTTCACCGGCGTCGAAGAACTCATCCGCGAGACCATCGCCTACAACATCGCCCGGCCCAATGAGGTGTTCCTCGGATACCTAGACGGCTCCTTCCTGACCCAGAGCCGCCAACAACCCGACACCCCGGAGGGGCTCGCCGCCGATGCGGCATTCACCGAACGCGTCGCGTCAGTCACCGAAGCCGTCGAGGGTAGCTATCACGATCCCGGCATCGGCGAGATCCGCTACCTGGCCATTCCGGTCCAACTCGCGGGCCGGCCCGGGGATGGCGTCATCGTCTCCGCGTTCTTCGCCAACCTCGAACGCAGCAACGCCGACGGTGCGGCCAGACTGATGCTTGCAGCCGGCGGCGCCACTTTCGCCGTCGCTTCGGTGGCGGCATGGTTAATTGCCGGCCGTATCCTGAGGCCGCTGCGAGATGTTGCCGAGACCGCGCGCAGGATCACCGAGACCGACCTCTCGAGGCGCATTCCCGCGCGCGCCGGGGAGGGAGATGAATTGGGGACTTTGGTGCAGACGGTCAACGGCATGCTCGACCGGGTAGAGGCGGCGGTACAGGCGCAGCGCCGCTTCACCGACGACGCCGGCCACGAACTTCGCACCCCGATCACCATCGTCCGGGGACACCTCGAGGTACTCGACCCAACGGACCCTGATGACGTGGTGTCGACGGTCGCACTCGTCGATGACGAGTTGGACCGGATGAACCGGATGGTGTCCGACCTCCTGCTGTTGACCCGCGCCGAACAGCCGTCATTCCTGCGTCCCACACTGGTCGACGTCGGCGAGTTGACCCGAAAAGCGTTCGAGAAACTGGCACCTCTCGGCCACCGTAACTTCACCTTGCAGTCCGTCGCGGAAGTACGCGCCGTGCTGGATGCTCACCGGATCACCCAGGCGCTCGTCGCGTTGGCAGACAATGCCTGCCGCTACACCGACGACGGCGACTGGATTGGCGTGGGCTCGGCGTGCGAACAAGGCTCGCTTAAGTTCTGGATCGCCGACTCCGGACCGGGGATCGACGAGTCCGAACGCATTCGCATCTTCGAACGCTTCTCCCGGGGCGGCGCGGGTGGGAAGCGATCCGACGGTGCTGGACTGGGCCTGTCGATCGTCCGTGCCATCGCGTTGGCACACGGCGGCACTGTGGAACTGGACAGCGCCCCGGGCCGCGGTGCCACCTTCACCGTTCGAATCCCAGCCAGGGGAATGCCATGACGCGAATCCTGATCGCCGAAGACGAGCCCCGCATTTCCAGCTTCATCGATAAGGGCCTGTCCGCCAATGGATTCGCCGTCACCGTAGTTGCCGACGGCCGATCGGCTTATGAGTACGCGACCACCGGCGAGTTCGATTTAATGGTGCTGGATATCGGCCTGCCCGAGATGGATGGATTCGATGTACTGCGCGCGTTGCGCGGCGACCACAATCCGATCCCGGTGATCGTCCTGACCGCCCGTGACAGCGTGCAGGACACCGTCGCAGGACTGGAGGGCGGCGCCGATGACTACATGCCCAAACCGTTCCGGTTCGAGGAGTTGCTGGCCCGTGTGCGACGACGACTGAGCACCGAACGGGTTGCCGAGGTGACGGTGTTGTCCTACGGAGGATTGCATTTGGATTTGCGGACTCGCCGAGCCCGGGTCGACGGGCGCGACGTCGACCTCTCGGCGCGAGAGTTCGCTCTGGCCGAAACATTCCTACGCCATCCCGGCCAGGTGCTGTCCCGGGAGCAATTGCTCAGCCACGTCTGGGGCTACGATTTCGACCCCGGCTCCAACGTGGTCGACGTGTATGTCCGCTACTTGCGCCGCAAGCTTGGCACCAACCGGTTCGTGACGCTGCGCCGGATGGGGTATCGCCTCGACGAGATTCCCTGATCAACGCGAAGCGGCGCCCGCCCCCGCGCGATGCGGGTGGCGGGCGCCGGTGTTGGAGCGGATCGGCTCAGTCCCAGGAGCTGTCATCCCACGGCGAATCATCCATTGCAAGAACAGTTGTCGTGCTTCCGCCGGCCATCACCGGACCGTGGTCCGCGTAGGCGGCGCCAGCGCCGAGCACGCCGAGTCCGGTGAGGGCGACCCCTGCGGTGACGACTTTCCAGTTGTTGGGCAACATATTTCGCTCCTTTGTGGTGGTGGCCGGGAGGGTTTCCCGTCCTTCCCTTCTAGGATCTCGCCCGATCGTGAGGGGGGAGGGAACCGCAGATGAGTGCTCTCTCATCTCGCTGCAGCCAGTCGCCAGCCAGCGCAATGCGGTCGGCTGTCCGCTCAGGCCAGTCAGCAAGTCGGGCCCGAAACGGTACGGTCGCAAGACCCAACACCACCGCCGCGGTGCGGCGGCGCAGATCTCCGGAGCATGTCCGGCGTTCTGCGTAGGCGAACACGTTGTCGCAGTATGTGCGGGCGGACGCGTGGGACAGACCCAGCACCGACAAGTAGCCGATCAGGTTGGCCCACTCGTCGGCGCGCTCGCCAGGACCAGCGGTGTCAACGTCCAACAGCGCAGTGATCCGGGAGCCGTTGGTCAGCAGCTGACCATGATAGAAGTCGCCATGTACCGGCACCGGCCGCTCAGAGCACCCCGCAAGCCCCGACCGAGCCCCGTCACGCACTCGGGCCGCTTCGGACACCAGTTCGGCGGCCAGAGAGGCCGGTACCGCCGGATCGGACTGTACGCACAGACTCAACACCCGGGCACTGTCGCCGACGCGCTGCAGGATGGACCGGTGCCCGGGCAGCCCCATCAAATCACCGGGCAGGGCATCGAGAACTCTCTCCAACTCCGCCGGCGCGGGGACGGCAGCCACGGATGGGCGCTTGCGGCCCAACAACTCTCGCAGCAGTTCTCCGGATGCCGCGGGCAACACCACGAATCCCTCGGCGCTGTGAGCAACCACCGGAGGGACGGGTAGCGACGCCCCCAGGAGATGGTGCCGAACGCGAAGGCCGGTGACCGCGTCGGGCCGCACCACTTTGACAAACCAGCGGTTGGCTCGGTCGCGGACCTCCAGCACCGCGCGTTGGGCGGGCCGATAGGCCCGCACGACGATCTCAGCGTCGGCGCTGACGATCAATCCTTGGGCCCTCAAGGCCTCGGCCAGCAGGATCGGGTCGGCGGCGATCCGCAAGGCCGGCAATGCCGGGTCCTGCAACCAGCGCCAAACCCCGACTTCCACCGGCTCGCCGCAATGCTGCCCGGCCACCACAGTCGCACCGGGCGGGACGGATTCGCCGGTTGCGGCAACCAGGGCCTCACGGCTGCGGCTACCGTCGGCGCGGCGCACGTCGGCCTGGTAGGTGACGCGCACGGCACCGCTGGGCTGCACACGGGTATCCGTCGGCCGACAACCGTCCATCCTGGCCTCGTGGCCACTGATGGCCGCGCCCAGCACTGCCTCGGCGTCGGGACCCAGTAAGAGATTCAGCGCAGTACTCGACATAAGGCGAGCTTGCCGGTCCGGAAAAAGACCTCAATGAGGCCTCGATGAGAGCGCTCTCATCGAGGCGCCGTCGTCTCCGTCATTGGTCGACCGAGTCCAAACGAGTGCCCTAGCGTCGACAGCGATGATCACCGACTACCACGCGGGTGGCACCGCAGGTCTCTACCAGCAGGCCAGGAATACTCTGCCGGTCGACCAAGCCGACACCTTCACTGTCATGCGGCATCGGGAAATCACGGCCGTTGCCACGCACGCGACGAGGCGAACAGGGCCAGCGAGCCCAGCCCTGATCGGATCGGGGTCGTGGCGCGCGACGGCAGATGCCGCAGCGCTACTGCGACGACAAGCAGGGCCGCCACTGACCCCACCATCACCCCGGCTCCCGGCCCGGCGACGTCGATGATCATTCCGACGATCGGGCCCCCGATGGGCAGCCCACCGACGAGCACCATGGCAGCGAGTGCCATCACGCGACCGCGCATCGCTGGCGTGCAGCGCCGCTGCAGCAAAGCCGTCGAGGCGGTGACGAACAGCGACGCGGTCACACCCGTCGCGACGGCGGCAACTGTCGCGACGACCAGGTTCCGCGAGAGCGCCAACAATCCGTTCGCCACGGCGAACGCGATGACGGCGCCGGCGAGGAATCCCAAGCTCGTCTCGGGACGGCGGGCAACCCACAAGGCTCCCACCACCGAACCGACGCCGATCACGGAATAGAGCAGCGTGTAGGCGCCTACCCCACCGTCGAATCTTTGGCTGACAAGAGCCGGGATGAGCACCTGATGGTTGAAGCCGAATGTCGCCAGGACCCCTGTCATCATCAGGGTGATCCGAAGTTCAGGGACGTTCCAGGCGTACAGCAGACCGGCCCGGACGGCCCCCGGTTGCCGTATCCCCGTGCGGATCTGTAGCGCGTCGCGGCGAATCGGCAGCAGTGCGGTCAGCGCGAACAGGTAGACGACCGCCGTGGCGATGAAGCACCACCCGCTGCCCGCCGAAGCGATCAGGGCACCGGCACAGAGCGGCCCGAGCACGCGGCCGACCGCGTTGGTGGCACCAACAAGGCCCACCGCACGCTGGATTCGGTCCTCTCCGACCAGTTCAGCGACGAAGGCTCTCCGCGCCGGCGTCTCGACTGCGTGGATCAGACCGAAGACGACGGTCAGCCCGTACACCATCGACACGGCGCTCTCTCCCGCGAGCACCACGACACCGAGCACTGTTGCCTGTCCAACGATGAGGAACTGCGCGGAGATGAGCAGTCGGTGCTTGTCAACTCGGTCGGCAAGGGCCCCGGTCCAGGGCCCCAAAACCAGCAGCGGCCCGAACGTCGCAGCAGTGATCCAACCGAGACCGGTTCCGCTGCCTGTTAATTCGCCGACCAGCCACGCCAGCCCGACGAATTTCATCCAGGTGCCGGAGTGCGAAAGGAGCTGGCATACGAGAAAGAGCCGAAGGTTTCCACTCCGGTGACGAGCCAACCCAGGTCGTCGATCCGTCGGTGTCGTTGCTGTTCCAGTCTGAGCCATAGCAACGAGCGTGCAGACCCGGAATGGACCGGCGATGAGCACCAGATGAGCGATCTCTCATGAAGTGAGCCGGTTTCCTCTCATCAGCCCGCAGGAATCTGGCTGTGACGGAAGCGAATTAGGAGCCACACATGAAACTCTCCAAGCAGGGGATCTGCGAAACGCCGGCACTCAGGGCCAGCCGCCAGGCGAACCAACCCAGCCCGCGACGGGAACGGCACACCGACTTTGCCGTTTCGACCGGCGACGGGGTCGAGTTGGCGGTGCGCGTCTTCGGTCCACAGTCGGCGCATCACACCGTCGTACTGCTGCACGGGCTGTGTGTCAGCGACGCGGTCTGGTCCGGCCAAATCGAGTACCTGCTGCAGCACTGCGGCCGTGGGGTCCGGGTAGTCAGCTACGACCACCGCGGCCACGGTAGATCCAGCGACGCCCACGTCGACACCTACCACATCGAACAGCTGGCAAGTGATCTAGCCGAGGTGCTTTACGCGCTCGACATCGGCGGCCCGCTGACCATCGTGGGTCATTCGATGGGAGGAATGACGGCCTTGGCCTACCTCGCACGCCCCGGCAACCAGCGCCCCGTCGACCCGCAGGGACTGGTCCTGATTGCGACCGCAGCAGGCAGACTCGCGCAGCACGGTCTCGGCCGACTCCTGGCCGCCCCCGGCGCAGGTGCGCTGCTGGGGCTGGTCAACCATCTACCCCGGAGCGCACTGGCTTCGCTAGCCCGACCGTTGTGCTCAGCACTGAGCGGCCTGTGGCCCGCGCAACGCATCATGCTCAGCGCCGTGGCGGACGCCGTGGCCGACACATCGTTGCCCACCGCTGCCGGATTCTTACCCGGGCTGCGCAGGTATGACCAGCACCGGGTTCTGCAGGACATCCGTGCGCAGACCGTCATCGTCAGCGGCACCGCAGACCCGCTCACACCGGCATCCCACTCACGCGAACTTGCCCGCACCATCTCCGACGCGGTCCATATCAAGGTTCCCAACGCCGGGCACATGCTGCCCCGCGAGGTCCCGGATATCGTCAATGACGCCATCCGGCGGGCGATGTCCCCGAAGGTATTGCGGCAACCGTCTTCCGGCTATCACCGGATCACCGCGGGCGGCCGGCGATGAAGCAGCTCACTGGTCTGGATGCGGTGTTTCTGGCACTCGACTCCCCCACTGTATGCAGTCACCTGGGCTGTGTGGCAGTGCTGGATCCGCCGGTCAGGGGTTCCGCGTTGACGCTTCAGCGCCTCACCGGTGTCATCGAGTCGAGGCTGCACGCGGCTCCGCCGTTTCGGCGCCGTCTGGCCGAGGTACCGTTCGGACTGGATCAGCCGTATTGGATCGAGGATCCGGACTTCGACATCGAGTTCCATGTCCACGAACTGGTGTTGCCGTCGCCCGGCGATGACGACCAATTGGCGGCCGCGACCGCTCGTTTGCACGAGCGGCCACTGGACCGGAAACGCCCGTTGTGGGAGATGTATCTGATCCACGGGCTCGCAGGCGGCCGAAAAGCTCTGTACGCCAAAGTCCATCACGCGGCGATCGACGGAGTAGCCGGCAGCAATCTGCTCATGGCACTCTTCGACACCTCTCCCCGGCCACGAGCCGAGCGCCCGCTGATTCGGTGGCGTCCTGACCACGAGCCTGCCGCGGGGAAGTTACTCGCCCGCAGCGCCGTCTCGGCGGCACGCCGACCTGCGCAACTTGCGCGGCTCTCGGCTCAGATGCTGCGCTTTCTGCCTGCCCTGGCCACAGGCCCGGGGCGCCCGCGCCTGCCGCTGTTCGACGGGCTCATTCCCCGCAACGGCCCAGGCGCCTTATCCCCGGCCGCCCCTTTGATCGCGCCGCCTACGCCTTTCAACAAGATGCTCGGGCCACGCCGACAGTGCGCCTTCGGCAGCCTGTCGTTGACCACGGTGAGTCGGATAAAGAACGCCACTGGGACGACCGTCAACGATGTGGTGATGACACTTTGCGCCGGGGCGCTGCGCAGATGGCTTCGCAGCCGCAACGCTCTTCCCGGGGGCCCCTTGCTGGCGGCTGTACCAGTGAACATCCGCGGCGCGGATCAGAACGCAGCCGAGGGCAACCGCCTGGCCAAGATCATCGCGGCGCTCCCGACACACCTGGAGGGTCCCGATCGGCGGCTGCACGCAACCCATGAGGCCATGACGGTGGCCAAGAACAAGTTCAGCGCGGTCGGTCCCAATCTGTTCACCGATATCGCGCAGTTGCCGATACCGGCTCTGGCCAACCCGGCAAGCCGCCTCGCCACCCGGGTACGGCTGCTCGAGCGGATTCCGCCGTTGAACCTGTTCATCTCCAATGTTCCCGGGCCGGCGGTGGATGTGTACATGGGCGGTTGGCGCCTGCACGCCGCGTATCCGATCTCGACGATTGCCGACGGCCAGGGCCTCAACATCACGGTTCTTAGCTCTCGCGGCAAGATGAACGTCGGCATTGTGGCCGACCCCGACCTGGTGCCCGACGTCAGGGCGATCATGGATGCCCTCGTCGAGGAACTCGCCCTTCTCGACCTGGCTGTCGATGAGGTGATGGCGGCACCTTGACGGCGGCGGGAACCCGAACAGAGGATTGCGGCCGGGCTTCGACCGGTTTCGCCTCCGGTGCAACTGCCGGTTGGGCATGCTAAGGGCATGGACATTCCCTGGCGCGGTCCGGCGAATCCGCCGCTCGACGTCGATCGGCTGCCGCTGTTCCGCGGGCTGCGACCGCTCAAGAAATGGCGCTATCTGGGCGTCTACGGACCCGAGGTCCAGATGTGCGTGGGGATTGCCCGGATCGGCGGCGCCTATCAAGCGTTCTGGGCCGTGCATAACCGCACCACCGACGCGTTCCGGGAACGGGCCGCCTTGCGGCCGATCCTGCACTTCGACGAGACGTCGGCCCGCTTCGACGGCGCGGACGTCACCTACCGTCGGGCCGGCGACCCGGTGGAAGTGGTGTCGAGGCACGGTAAGCACCCGATCTGGACCCGCAAGACCCCCGTCCACGTCACCGGCACGATTGACGACATCGCCATCGACTCACACGGACTGGTCGACGAATCGGCGGGCCATCACGCCCGGGTGACCCGGTGGTCGTGGAGTGCCGGCTGTGGCACCTCCCAGACCGGTGCGGCGCTGACCTGGAATCTTGTTGACGGAGTTCATGATTCGCCGCACAATTCCGAGCGCACCCTCTGGATCGACGGCGTCCCGCAGGAAGTAGGTCCGGTCGCGTTCGCCGCAGATCTGTCCCGGGTCGGCGAACTCGAGTTTCACGCCGAGGCGGAGCGCTCGCGCCATGACCGGATGATCCTCATCGACAGCAAGTACCGCCAGCCGTTCGGCACGTTCACCGGTGCGATCGCCGGCATCCCGCTGCGCGAGGGATACGGAGTCATGGAGCGTCATGACGTTCGGTGGTAACGACGAACGCCGGCCGGCGACGGCCCGGCATAGACCGGCATAGAGAAGACTGAGCCAGATGACCGAACCCATTGCCGCCCGCGTCGCGGTGTACCTCGACTTCGACAACATCGTGATCTCCCGCTACGACCAGGTCAACGGCCGCAATTCGTTTCAACGCGACAAATCCAAGGGCCTGGAATCCGCGCGCCTGGCCCGGGCCCGAGTCGACGTTGGTGCGATCCTGGACTTCGCGTCCTCGTTCGGCACACTGGTGCTGACCCGGGCGTACGCGGACTGGTCAGCCGAGGTCAACGCCGAGTACCGCGAGCAGTTGGTGGGCCGGGCGGTGGATCTCGTGCAGCTGTTCCCGGCGGCCGCCTACGGCAAGAACGGCGCCGACATCCGCCTAGCGGTCGACGCCGTGGAGGACATGTTCCGGCTTCCCGACCTGACCGACGTGGTGATCGTGGCCGGCGATTCGGACTACATCCCGCTGGCACAGCGGTGCAAACGGCTGGGCCGCTACGTCGTGGGCATCGGGGTGGCCGGGTCATCGAGCCGGTCGCTGGCCGCGGCCTGCGACGACTTCGTCATCTACGACTCGCTGCCCGGGGTACCGGTGTTCGAGCCGGCCGCGGCCGACGCCGAGAAGCCCAAGCGGGCCCGCACGAAATCCGAACCGGCGCAGCCGGATCCGCAGACCGCTGCCACCGCGTTGCTGATTCGCGCACTGCAGATCGGCCTGGAGAAAGACGACGCCGAGTGGCTGCACAACTCGGCGGTCAAGGGGCAGATGAAGCGTATGGACCCGTCGTTCTCGGAGAAGGCGTTGGGCTTCAAGTCATTCAGCGACTTCCTGCGCTCACGCGCCGACACGGTGGAACTCGATGAGAGCTCGACCACCCGGATGGTGAAGCTGCGGTAAGGGCCGGCGAGAGGCGTTCAGAGTGTCGGTGCCGGCTCGCCGACGCCGCCCACTCAAGGACCGGCAGTGCCATCCACGTCCACATCCGTGTGCCCGAAATGGTCGCCCTTGAACAGAAGTGGCTCGCCGCTGACCTTCGCCAGTGCGTACGCGAAGCAATCCCCATAGTTCAAACCGGCACGATGCCGACCCTTGCCGAACCGCCGGTAGGCCGAACGGGCGACCTCGGCTTGATCCGCATCGACCCCGACAAGATCCACACCGGCCCGGTGTAGCCACAGGTCCAGTTCGCGTCCACCCGGCTCACCGAAGCGCGCTTCGATGACGATGGCGACCTCCAGGTACGACGCGGTCGACATCAACCGGACCGGGGCAGCCGCCACTGCTGCTTCGAACCCCGGCGCCTCAGGTTCGTCGGCGAGCATCGCCACCAGCGCCGAGGTGTCGATCACCATCAGGTGGCCAACCCGTGTCGGTCGTAGCCGACGATGGCATCGCCGGCGCGGGCGTCCAACACCGGCAAGGCGGCGCACCGACGACGGATGGCTGCCAGTTCCTCACCGAGCGGGATCGCCCTCGTTCGCCCGGTCTCGCGGGCAAGTCGCTCCCTGAGTGCGACCACCACCGCCTCGGTCAGGGTTTCGCCGGTGCGAGCTGCCAATTCCCTGGCCAGGCGATCAGCCTCGGGGTCTTTGATACTCAGCGCCATGGTACGGATTCTATATTGTGAGGCGGAATCTAGAACCAGCTGCTCGCACCGACAGCCCGCGTCCAGCGCGCGAAGGAGGACAACCACTGATGGCCCAATTGCCGGATCCGACCGACCGACTCGACGGTGAGGACAAGGCCATCTTCGACCGGATGGCGTCGGTGCGCACCCATGCCGAGGGGCGGGCTCGACTGCCCGAGGTCTACGTGCGCATGTTCAACAATCCCGCTCTGGCCGGCAAAGTCGGAGCCCTCGGAGAGCACATTCGTTTCCAGGGCACGCTGCCCGGTGCGGTTCGCGAGCTGGCGATCCTGCGCTACGCGGTCCGCCATGGCTCTGGCTACGAGTGGAGCCACCACCAACGGCCCGCCGAATTGGCCGGCCTTTCCGCCGAGACGATCGCGGAGCTCACCGCAGGCGGCATTCCGGCCACCCTGCCCGACGCGTCCCAGGCAGCGCTGCGGGCGGTCGACGCGGTGGCTGCGCGGAGTTCAATTCCCGCCGACGTCCAAGATCGGCTGGTGGCCGCCTACGGCGAGGCCGGAGTGGTCGAACTCGTCGTGCTGTGCGGGCTCTACGCGACCATGGACTACATGGTGTCCGCGTTCGACATCCCGATCGAGGAAGGCTTGCCCACTCCTCCTGATTCTCTGCGGTGAACGCGCCGCCCCACTGAGGCCGTTCGGAACGCGATATCGCCGGCGATAGTTGTGGACATACGAGCGGTCAGCTAGACCAAGCTGGACGCCCGGCAGCGGCGGGTAGGGTTCGCGGTCTCCAGTTCTGAAGCTCCCGACCTCGGCCATACGCCCCCGTCCTGCAAGGTACCGGTGTCCCCTTTCTCCCCCGCAGCGTCGACTCGCAGGCGGCCTGGCGTCGGTCATCTGCCATCCTCCGTGAGTCGATCGGCGATATCACGCAGTGCCACAAGCTGTTCGAGGTACTGCCCGGCAGAGTCCGCGGCCACCGTGCAGGTCACTACCGTCGCACCGGCGTCACGCAGCCGCGCCAGACGGGTTGCGGTGCCACTCGCATCCGCCATCGGGTCTACGGCCCGTCCGGTGGACAGCACCACCTCGAAACCCGGCGGTGCATCGACCCGGGCGAGCATCGCCGACAGTTCGGACACACTCAGCCCGAACGGCATCCACCCGTCGGCCAGGCGCACCGCTCTGCGCAGTGACCGCACGGTCCGGCCACCAACCCAGATCGGCACCCGGGCCTGGATCGCGCAGGGGTCCACCACAACACCGTCGTAACGGTAGAACCGGCCATCGTAAACGGGGTGCGTGGTCGAGAGCGACGCACGCAAAGCCGCGATCGCGTCATCCGCGCGCTCGCCCCGGTCTCCGAATTCCGCTCCCAAAAGGGCGAACTCCTCGGCTAGTGACCCGACCCCCACGCCCAGCACCAGCCGCCCGCCACTGAGTCGGTCGAGCGTGCCAAAGCGCTTGGCGATCTCCAATGGGTGGTGGTAGCCGAGAACGATGACCGAGGTGGCCAACCGGATGCGACGGGTGTGGGCGGCCAGGAATCCCAGGGTGGACAACGGATCCCAGTAGGTGAACCCGCGGCCCTCGGCGGCGTCCTCCGGAACCACGATGTGCTCGGCGCACGTCAGGTGGTCATAGCCGAGATCGTCGGCGGCCCGGGCGATCGCCGCCAGGTCATCGCTGTCGGCGGCCTTCTCCCAGGCCGAGGCCACACCGGGCAGCTGCATGACCACAGGCGTCGACAGACCGATTCGCACAGGTAAATGTTCTACCGTGCGTCACGCACCAGGCACTAGGGTTCTCGTGCACGCCGCAGAGATTGTCGAAGGATTCCCGCCGGTGCGGGCGGACTCCGATGCGCTGGACGCCGGGATGCGGGCCTGGCTGCGCGCCTCCGGCAAGGCTCATCCCTGTCCGGGGCCCTGCCGCGCCTGGGCCGCGCTGCGCCACGACGAGCACCGGGTTGGTCAATACGCAGAAAATGCGGAGAGCAGGACCGTCGGGGCCAGGAGCGACTGCGACGCGGCGCTTCGGACGAACGTCGGTAGGAATGGAAACGTGGCCGTCAGGCGTTGGGCGTCAGGCGCAGCACTGGAATAGTTCGGATCCCGCTCGTGCTCGCAGCATAATTCGTGAAGTTGGTGAAGTAGCGCTCCATCAGTGCGAACAACCGGTCATGGTCGGCACTCTCGGTTGGATGGGCTAGGAAAGTGCCACCGCATTCACTGCGGCCGTCGGCGAACAGCTCGCACGTCGGGTTCTTGAGCAAGTTGTAGTACCAACTCGGGTGCTTGGCCTGGCCGTAGTTGGATGCGATCAGAATGACGTCGTCTGCGTCGGTGAAATAGACGAGGGTCACGTCGCGTCGGATTCCTGACTTCGCCCCGGTCGTGCGAAGCACGACAAGGGGAACTGCCCCTTTCGCGGTATGGAGCCGCCCACGGGTGAGTTTCACCAGCCGGGTGTCCAGTGGCGCCATGAACTTTCGGTGGACGGTGGAACCCGCCTTCGTCGACAGGAACCGGCTCACCGCACGCTGCATCACGGTCGGCTCAATCGTCGGGTCCACCCGTGGAATGCCGTTCAACAGATCAGCCATGATCCTCAGATCTTATTCAGTCGAAACGCCTGGCGAGAAGGAATGCTGCACCGCTGGGGCGCCGGGTGCTGAGCGTGTCGCTGCCCAACCGGTAAACCCCGCACGGCCAAGACCAGCCCCGCGTCCGTGGACGACTCGCCCGCCGCCGTGGCCAGCGTCTGTCAACAGCTGCGCTCTCACCTCGCCGAGTTTTCGATGAGCCTCATCAACCGCAAGCGCAGCGCCGTGAAAGCTCAGTCTCCGAGATACCGGCGCAACGTCCCGCGCACTAGTCTCAAGGTTGTGCGTACGTTCCGGGGCCAGCATTTCTGGACTCCCCGTGTCCCTTGAAGGGGCTGGATCGCCCCCTCCTGTGTCCCCCGAGTCGGACGGGGCACGGCTGCGCGCTGTCACCGACGCGATGCTCGACCCCCAGATATTGTTCGAGCCGGTGCGCGATGCCGCCGGGCGCATCACCGACTTCACTTACGCCGCGGTCAACGCGGCCGCATGCGCCTACCTTGGTGTTGACCATGAGGATCTGATCGGGCGATCCCTGGTCGAGACGTTTCCGAACCTGGAGGAGTCCGGGCTGCTGGCCCATTACGTGCACTGCGCGGAAACCGGCGAGCCGGTGCAGCGTGACGACTTCATCTTCGACGTCGGACCACTGGGCACAACGCGCCGCTTCGACATACGGGGTGCCCGCGGCCGAGACGGGGCAATAGGTGTGTCCTACCGGGATGTCACCGACCGGTATGACACCGTTCGCCGCTACCGTCTGCTGGCGGAGAACGCCGCGGATGTGGTGTTCAGCTTCGATCGGGACGGCAGGATCGTCTGGATGTCCCCGTCGGTCCAGCAGGCACTGGGCGCACCAGCTGACTACTGGATCGGCCGGGAGGTGCGGGAGACCCTGCACCCCGAGGAACTGCGCCCTGTTACCCGGCTCTCGACCGTGTTGGCAGGCGGTGTGGTGCGGGAACGCGTTCGGGTCGTCGGGGCCGACGGTGTCGTCCATTGGACCCACGTGCTCGCCAAGCCCACCTACGACGACGACGGCTACATCGACGGGGGCCAGGCCTCGCTGCGTTTGATCGATCACGAAGTGGCCGCGGAGGAAGCGTTAGAGCAAGCGCGTCGCCGGCAGGCTCTGGCTGATGAGCTTCACCGGCGCTCGATGGAGAGCGCGGCGGTCGGCATGTGCCTGGCGCGCCCCGACGGTGCTTTGCTCCGAGTCAACGAGGCGATGTGTGAGTTCTTCGGCTACGACGAGCAGACCCTGCTGCAGAAGACCTGGATGGAACTGACTGCCGAAGACGACTTGCAGGCCGATCTGGATAAGGTCGCGGATCTGGTGGCGGGCCGCATCGACTTCTATCGGATAGTCAAGCGTTACATTCATGCCGACGGCCACCTGCTGTGGGGTGATCTGTCCGTGGGTGTGGTTCGCCGCGCAGACGGCAGCGTCGAAGTCGGCATCGGTCAAATCGTCGACATCACCGCCCAAGTGGAAGCCGACGAGCGGAATCGCGTTCTCACTCAAGAGCTTCAGCGACAGAATGAGCTGATCGCGGCCTCCGAACATCATTACCGGATGCTGGCCGAGAACGCCGGCGATGTGGTCGCCCATTTCCGAGAAGGCAGGGTCGTCTGGGCCTCGCCATCTGTCGAGGCTGTGCTGGGTGCGCCGCCCGAGTACTGGCTGGGCCGCAGCGTATTGGAGTTCGTTCCGGAAGAGGACGTACCGGTCAACCTCGTGCGGCTGGCACGGCTCGCCAAAGGCGACACCATTGCGGAACACCTTCGGGTGATCGGGGCGGACGGCGTCACCCACTGGGTGAGCCTGCACGCCAAACCTTTCCACGATGCCGAAGGCCGTCCGGACGGCGAGGCGGTCACGCTTCGGCTGGCCGATGGCGAGGTGGCTGCCGAGCAGGCACTGGAGGAGGCCCGCCGGAGACAGGCCAAAACCGATGAACGGTACCGGCGCTCGATGGATCACGCTGCCGTCGGCATGTGCCTGATCACCCCGGACGGTCGCTTCGAGGAAGTCAACGACGCGCTATGTCAGTTATTCGGTTACGACGCCGAAACCTTGATGCAGAAGACCTGGCAGGAGTTGACCGCACCGGAGTACCTGGAAGCAGACCTGCAGAATGTCAACGACATTCTGGAAGGCCGCATCGACTCCTACCGGATGCTCAAGCAGTACATCCATGCCAACGGTCAGCGGATCTGGGGTGATCTGTCGGTGGGCTGCATCCGCGACGAGCACGGTCACGTGGACACCTTCATCTCCCAGATCACCGACGTCACCCTGGTTGAACACGCATTGCGGGAACGTCTGGAATTCGAAGAGTTCATCTCACAGGCGATTAACCACGGGCGGCTTGTCGTGTTCGCCCAGCCGATCGTCGATGCCCGCACCGGGCGCCTGGTTGAGGAGGAACTGCTGGTTCGGATGGTGGGTTCCGGCGGTGAGCTGATCGCCCCCGGCGGGTTCCTGCCGCAAGCCCAGCGATTCGGCCTGATGCCGGCCATCGACAGGTTCATGGTGGCGCGGGGTGTCGAGTTGGCTCTGGCCGGTCGTCGGGTGGCCGTCAATCTCTCGGCGGCCTCGATCGGTGATCAGGAAACGATGGAAATCATCACCGAGGAACTTCGGCAAGCCGGAGATGCCGCCGCCCGAGTGTCCTTCGAGATCACCGAATCCACCGCGCTGACGTCGATGGAGATCGCGCAGCGCTTCTCCAACGAATTGCGGGTGTTGGGATGCCGGTTGGCACTGGATGATTTCGGGACCGGCTATGGCACGTTCACCGAGCTTCGCGGGTTGGCATTGCACACGTTGAAGATTGACCAAAGCTTCGTTCGCCAGATGGTCGCAGACAAACGGGACGAATCGGTGGTGCGATTGATCATCGGCATCGCCACCGAATTCGGGCTGCTCACCACCGCCGAGGGCGTCGAAGACGCCGAAACCAGAACCCGGCTCGTCGAACTCGGGGTCGACCAACTCCAGGGATACCTGATCGGCAGGCCCGCACCGGCTAAGCCCTAGTCCAAGTCGTCGGATCCGCTCTACATTTTCGGGCGAGGGCGCGCGCCGAGGATTTCAACGGCTAAATGGAGTTCGGCGAGAGACATGCGCCATTCTTGGCCGCTGAATGCGAGATTCCCGCCCCCGGCGGGTTGGCTGAACCCGGTCGGCAACTTTGGCAATGGATTCATCCCGAGTGGGAACCGGACCTCGAGGGGCCGCCTGTTGTTGAGACTCCCGGCCTGCCCAAACCTCACCGAATATCCTGTTCTTGCGCAGTGCCGTAGGCCCTTCGCACGAATTGAACCCCTAGCAGTCCAAAACGTAAGCAGCACAGGGCGTTGTGCCCGAAAATCCGGTCGGCGACGGCCGGGGTCTTTCGACTTGGGGCCATTCGAGCCGCGGATACCGCGCGAAATCTACGGCCCGCTGATGTTGAACCGCGCCAGCAAGCCCGTTCACGTCACCCGATGCCGGTTAACCGCCGGATCGTGCTGAGCAGCAGCCACCGCGGCGTGTGCCGGCCGATCAAGCGGCTGGCGACGTTGGCCACGCCGGGGACGACGATCCCCTTGCCGCTCTCCACGCCGCGAACACCGGCCTCGGCGACCTCAGCCGGGTCCAGCCACATCGGCTTGGGTAGCGCCGATGCGCTTTCCTCCATGCCGGGCTCGTCCATGAACTCAGTCTTGACCGGCCCAGGGCACAGCGCCGTGGCAGTAACGCCGGTCCCGTGCAGCTCGGTGTGCAGTGCCTGGGTGAAGGAGAGCACGTACGCTTTCGTCGCCGCGTAGCCGGCTTGGCCGGGCATGGGTTGGAATGCGATCGTTGAGGCGACGTTGAGCACCGCTCCACGCGCGCGTTCCACCATGGGTGGGATGAACGCGCTGCACAACGCAGTGACCGCCTCGACGTTGACGCGGACCATGCCAACCTCGCGTTCGGGGTCGAGCTCGACGAACTTGCCCGCCGTGCCATAACCCGCGTTGTTGACCAGCAGCTCGACCGTGAGACCGAGCTGGGCGACACGGTCGGGCACCTCGGCGCGCGCTGCCGGGTCGCTGACGTCGCACCCGAGCACCTCGACCCGCACACCGAACTCGTCGGACAGCTCGGATGCCAGGCTTTCGAGCCGGTCGACGCGCCGAGCGAGCAACACAAGGTTCTGGCCACGCTTGGCGAGAGCGCGAGCGATCTCGACGCCGATACCCGATGACGCCCCGGTGACCAAGCAGGTCGATTCCGGTGATGGTTCAGGCAGGGCCATGGTCGCTCCAATCTCACGGCATGGTCATGTCAACAGCTACTCATTTCCGACATGAAATGCCCTGGTATACCTGAAATATAGTTCCGCGAGACAACCCCCGCTGCAGTACGCGCGAGACGAACAAGCGCGCGGTTCAGGGGTCTATCGCTGATTCGGTGGTGCGCCGGCGGGCGCTGGGTGTTCGAATGGCGTTGAGAGGCCGGTGCTTCAGCGCGAAATCCCACCAACGACCGCGCACCAATTCCTGAGCCATGCCGGGCATCCCGGACACCCCATACCCCGCAACAGCATCTGACATTTTTGCCCCGCCAATGGCACGGGGCGTTACGCTGGCGCGGCACGGGCAGCATCAATTCTTGGGGGTGTTCGTGACCAAGTACGCCATTCGGGCCGGCGCGGCAGCATTCGCGATCGGGCTGGCCGTGGCCGGGCCGCAAGCGATGGGACTGGCCGTCGCCGACACGCCCAACACCGACGAGACCTCGAGGCCAGCCAGCCCCCGGGCCGCGACCGCACGGGCCGCGCAATCGGAATCCGCAGCGCCGGAATCTGCCGTGCCGAGATCGGCAACGCCACGGACCCGGGGGCCACGGACCCGGGCGCCGCACTCCACCACCCCGTCACCGAGCGCGGCGACCGACCGGTCCCCGCAGACCGGCGTCGTCAGCGACCGCACAACCGGCCGCAGTGTCCCGAGCGCCGCGGCTGCGAGGAAGCCGGCGACGCCGGCGCACGCCGTGGGTGGTGCAACTGAACCTCAACGCGTCGCGCGCCCAGCCGCCGTGGAGCCGCCATCCTCGGCGATCATCGTCGCCCCGATCACCGCGGCAGCCGACCCCGAGGGCTCCGCAGCGCGTCCGTCGGCCGCCGCCGCGATTTCCCGCACGATCCGCCCACCGACGCTCGCCCCCGCCCGCAGCGCGGTGACCGCCGTAGTCCGGTTCGTCCAGTTCTTCGACTCGGTGACCAACCTGCTCAACAGCCGCCTTCCCGCCAATCCCATCGGGGACTTCTTGTCCGGAGCGCTGCTCCTCGTGCGTCGCACCCTGCTCCCGGGCGTCCCGACCATCCCACTGGTCACCGTCGGGAACGCCACCGTGCCCGAAGGCGGCCCCGGAGATCCGCAGTCGGCCGTCTTCACCGTCGCCCTGCAGTACGCCTACACCGAGACGGTGACGGTGCGGTACGCGACCGCCGACGGGACCGCCACCGCAGGCGCGGACTACACCCCGGTGTCGGGTCTACTGGTCTTTACTCCCGGCCAAACCACCAAGCAGGTGTCGGTCAACATCGTCCCGGACAGCCTCGGCGAACCCGACAAAAGGTTCCGCCTCGCCATCAATCCAGCTGGGGCCGGCGGCTGGTTCGGCAACGCTGTCCTCGCTTCTGGCACCGGTGTCATCACTGGTGGCCTCCCGTCGGCCGCGCCGGAAATCACCATTCCCGAACTTGATTCGCCGACCTCGACGCTGGCGGTCCGGGTCGACCGGACCCAGCAGAACGCCGACGCCATCAAGGTTGACGCCGGGACGACATTCACACTGACCCTGCCCGGTCCAACCTCCGACTACACGGTGCTGGCCAATAAGCCCGCGCTCGTCACCATCGCGGAGGCAGGTAACCAGCTGACCCTGACCGCCACGACCCCCGGCTTCCTCGGGCTGTCGGTCAAATCGGAGGAAGGCACAGCAA
The DNA here is from genome assembly GCA_963787055.1 of uncultured Actinomycetota bacterium. GTDB lineage: Bacteria > Actinomycetota > Actinomycetes > Mycobacteriales > Mycobacteriaceae > Mycobacterium. The sequence goes on along the minus strand of CAWBBP010000010.1, from coordinate 87,847 downwards.
CGCGTTATCTGGGCCTCTATATCGCCGATCCGGTCACTCACCTCGTGCCAGACACCGTCACGGGGTACCTGCCGGTCGGTTCGATAACCGCATCCGATGCCATCGGCGACGCGTTCATACAGGACTTCAACTTCCGCGACGGGGTCGCGCCGATCGACTACCTCTACATCTACGACCAGGGCGGAGCCGACTACTCCGACAACAACCTGCTTGGCCTGCTTACCCAGGCGGCGCGACACGGCATGGTCCCGGTAGTGGTCTTTTACAACATCCAAGCCGTCAACAACGCCGCGGGCGGCACTGGGATCACCGAGGGACCGAACTCCGCCTATCAGGCGATCAACGACTACAACTGGATTGGGTCCAACCAGAAGGACCCGAACATGTTCACCGGCTACATGAACCGGTACTTCTCCAAACTGGCCACCGACTTCGCCGCGATGAACAACGTCGGCATCCCGGTGCAAGTCGTCATGGAACCGGACTTCCTCGGCTACATGGCGGCCAACACGCCCTCGTTCACCCCGCCCACCCCGTTCGTGCCGACTCCCGGCGATCGCACGCTCAACACCGCCAAGGTCTCGTCGATGTACGACGCCGGACTCCTCACCCGCGGAACGGATCCCGCCTTCCCCGACACCGTCGCCGGGTTGGTCCAGGCGATCAACTACTACACCGCCACCAAGACGCCGAACCTGCGGATTGGCTGGAAGACCAACATCTGGGCGGTCCCTGATCAGCGGGTCTATTCGCTGGGGTTGTTGCATGTGACTGACACGAAAACCTATCCGTGGCAGAAGGATTGGGGCAAGCCGATCGGATGGGACCAGGGCCGTCCCTATATCGCTGACCAGGCAGCCCAACTCGGAGCTTTCCTGAAGAAGGTGGGGGTGACGTCCTGGACCGGCAATCGGGCCCACGCACCGTTCCTGGCGATCGACAAATATGGAGTGGACGGCGCCTACACGTTCGATCCAAACATGTTGAAGGGCAGCCAGACCGCGGTGTTAGGTGACCTTCAGGTATTCATCAGCGGCGCGTACCTCTATCTGGCGACCGCGACCGACGGCGACATTCAGAAGTACTTTGGCCTGACCAAGCCGGAGTTCAAGGCGTTTTACGAAAAGTACGGCGGCAACTACACGCTGTCCGCACCCGACGTCCAGGCGGTGTTCACCACACTGCAAAACTCCGCCGAGGCGGACCCCAACATGGCGAAGTGGTTCTATAACGCCGATCAGTGGAACAACTACCTGCTGCTGGCGAAGACGCTCTCGACGACTCTGGACGACACCAAGGTGATGCTGTGGCAGATTCCGCAAGGCCACATCAATGGATCAACCGACCTGCCCAACCGCGACTTGACCAACACCGTCGCCAACTTCGAGGACTCCGCCACCAGTTACTTCTTCGGCGACACCTTCACCGCGCCCGGCGGCCGGCTGACCCACTTCGGCTCCAACCAGGCAGCCGACCCGGGCGTGACGGTTTCGGGCAGCACCGTCACCTGGGGTGAGCACATGACCCTGGCCAGTCAATCCGGGGTGCTATCGGTGCTCTTCGGTGCCGGGCTGGGCATCTCGACGCGGGGCTCGGTAACACCTGCCGGCGGCGCCAACGACTACAACTTCTGGTCGGACAAGGCGACGGCTTATCTGTCGGGGGTTGGTTCGGAGTGACAGTGGCGCCGTTGTGGGTGAGAAGCACTGAGGCTGTCGAGAGGTTGATATCGCCCGCGATATCAACCTCTGGCATCACACACCTGGTCTACCGACGGCCGTCATGCAACCATGGATCATGGCTGCATTGACAGGTTCTGGGCGGCGCCTATGGGTCGCCGCAGTCTTTGTCGCACTCTCGGCGTCCCCGGTCGCCTGGGCTGACCCTGACCCTGACGGCGACGTGCCCACCGGTCCAAACGATCCCCGGTGCGCGACGATGCCCGAGGTCGTCCAGTGCCAGGGCAGTCCGTACGCACCGCCCCCACCCCCGGCGTTGCCGCCGATTCCCACCGGGCCACTCGACCCGCAGTGCATGCAGATGCCTGCCGTTGCGGCGTGCATGGGCAGCCCGTTCGTTCCCACACCGCCGCCTCCACCGCCTCCGCCGCCGGTTCCGATGACGCCGCCAATGGGCTCCGGGATGCCCGGGATGCCCGGGATGCCCGGGATGCCCGGGATGCCCGGGCATATCTAGGCCTCGATCCACCGATGAACTAGTTTCAGGGCGGGTGTCGGTGTCAAGAAAGTGCCCTCTGAGCTGTGATCACCTGGCGGGGCGTTCTGGTGATGAGTGCGCTGCTCAGCGCGCGGGTTCTTGCTGCGTGGTGCAGTGGATGCCACCGCCGCCGGCCGCGATGGCGTCGATGTTGATCTGTACTACCTGGCGCCGGGGGAAGATCCGCCCGAGTGAGTCCTTCGCGGCGTTGTCGGCGTCGGGGTCGCCGAACTCAGGGGCGATAACCGCGCCGTTGCACAGGTAGAAGTTGATGTAACCCGCCGCGAAGTCGTCATTTTCGAACTTCTCGCGAACTGTAGACGGGCCAGGGATCACCTCAACCTTTAGCGGCCGACCGTGGGCGTCGGTCGCAGTGTGCAGGATGTCGAGGTGGCGGCGGGTGACTTCGTAGTCGAATGACTGCGGGTCGGTGTCCAGGCCGGCGATGACCACGCCCGGGCCGACGAAGCGTGCGTAGAAATCGGTGTGGCCGTCGGTGATGTCGCGCCCGACGATGCCGGGTAGCCAGATGATCTTCTTGATCCCGAGCAGGCGACCAAGCTCGGCTTCCACGTCGGGTTTGGCCCGATCGGGGTTGCGGTTGCCGTTGAGCACGCAGCTTTCGGTGATGATTGCGCTGCCCTGGCCGTCAACCTCGATCCCGCCGCCCTCAAGCACCAGGTCAGTGTGAACCGTCTGCACCCCGGCCCGGCCCGCGACGAATTCGGCGACGCCGGTGTCGCGGCTGTGCTGCTGCTTGCCACCCCAACCGTTGAAGTTGAAATCGACTCCGCCCCAGCCCTTGTCACCCTTGACGAACACCGGACCGGTGTCACGCATCCATAAGTCGTCTATCGGTGCGGTGATCAGCTCGATGTTCGCCGCACCGATCAGACCGCGAGCCAGGTCCATCTCCTGTGGGCGTACCAGCATCGACACCGGCTCAAATCGTGCGATGGTGGCCGCGATCAGCGCCAGGTCGCGCCGGACCTGCGGCAACAGGCGCGCTCCCCAGATCCGCTTGCTGGCCCCGAACGCCATCCATGTCCGCGTGTGCGGAACCCCTTCTTCTGGCATCACCCAACGCTGACCGTCACGTGCACCATCACGACGGCGTGTCGAGGTGCCCAACGGCGTCGAGGCGGGTTGGTAGCAGCTCGTGCACAGAAGACCGCCGATCGTGGCCATCGAAACCTGCATGAACCGCCGCCGCTGCGTCCCCAGCGTCATGGGCGGGATCCTATCCGGCTACGGTTGGCTGGGGCGTAGGCCCGGGGGAACCCGCTTTGTTCTACGGGCGTGCCCCCGGTCAACCAGCGCCAGCACGTCGCCGTCGGCCCGACCGAAGCAGACGATGCTGATGTCCAGGCCGGCATCGGCGACGACACCGAGTGCCCGCTCGATCGCGCTGTCGATCCAGCCGGAGTCGTTGCCGAACGCTCCGCCGCCGAGTCGGGTCAACAGCACCTTGTTGGACCCGCCACCACTGGCCTGCTCGACCGCAGCCAGCAGGGTCGCCTCGTAGGCGGCCTGCAATATCAAGCGCGCGAACGATTCCCAGCAGTCGGCCGGCAATGTCGAGTAGGCGACGGGAAGCGCCGAGCAGTACGCCTGGGATACCCGCCGGCGGCTGCCGTCGGTGACCTCGACGTGTCGATGCAGTCCGATGGCCAGCTGACCGCGGAGCATGTCGAGGACCTCATCGGGGGCGCTGTTCAGCAGGTAGTCGATGGCCCTGAGGCCCTCGTGGCTGCACAGCGCATAGCCGTTTCGCATCCGCCACAACTCACCGACCGGCAGACCGGTCAACTCGGCCAACGCCGAGCCGACCCCGGACAGCGCGTCGAGTTGTCGGTCGCGGGTCTGACCGATCCCGTCGCCGACGGGCACCAGGTAGTTGCGGTAGATCGTCCCGGCACCGGCCGCGATCGCGCACGCCGGCCCCTGAGTGTGGTCATGGGCGTAACGGCTCACCCCGTGCTCGGGAGTGACATTCTCCGAGACCATCTCCAGCAGGTTGAACTGTGAGGCCACCTGGAACAGCGCACCTTCGAAGTCCGGATCGGAGTGCAATGCCCGCGCGTCACCGACCAGGGCCCGTACCGAACTGCGTTGCGCCCGAGCCGGATTGACCCGCGCACGCAGCTCGGCGAGCGTCGGCAGGGTCAACTCCCCGACGCCGTACCGCTTGTCGTTGACCGCCGAGACGAGGTCATCGCCCTCCACGGCCAACCGACTCTGGGTGGCGGCATAACCGTCGGCCTCGGTGAATCCCATCAGTCGTTCGAACCAGTCCATCTCAGGCCTCCCTGGGCTGTGCACGCCGCCGCAGCACGTCATGCTGCTCCTCGGTGTCGGGCACCGGGTGATCGCCCTTGCGGCTGCCGGCCCGCAACTCCTGGATGCGGTCGATGACGGCCGGGTAGCCCAGACCGTTGTTCTCGATCAGCCAGGCGCCGACCACGGTTCCGGTCCGGCCTTTACCGCCCCAACAGTGGGCCAGGACGACCTTGCCTGAATCCAGCTCCGCGCGGATGTGGGCAATGATCCGGTCGTAGCCGGCGTCGGTGATCGTCCCGGTATCGGGGATCGGCATCCGCCGATAGCTGGTACCGGGTGCCAGCAGTCCGTCATAGGGCAGCATCGGCGATCCGTCCCAGGTCGGCTCGCCGCGTTCGGTGAGGTCGACGAACGAAGTCACTCCGGCATCGAGAAGGACCTGCAGCTTCTTCAAGGCCTTGCCGCGATCCTTGGCGCCCGGGTACTCAGTGGCGAGCAGCCGGCCCGGGATGACCCAATACCCGTGTACCAGGTCGTCGTGTTCCCACGATGATTTGTTGTCGTTGACGCTCATATGTTCCTCCGTGAAAGTTGACCTGAATGGCGGATGCACACGCGAGGTTGGCGCGAACACCGCGCCGTTCTCGACTGCCCGCCCGGGGGCATCTCCATCAGCTCCTCGTCGGTCGTGGTGTGAATCCCGGTCATGACGGTCCCCCAATCGTCGTAGTTCGCCGGCTCCCCGTTCAGTGCTCGCATGGACCCAGCCGGTGTCCGCCACCCGCAACTGAATATGTGCGATCCTAGCACATATCTATTTCGTGCGCATTCGCCCAAAACTGCTACGGTTAAACCTATGGGCGGCAACTTGTTATCAGATGGCGCTGAGAGAAAGATAGCGCAGCGCACCGACAAACGATTCCACAGTTTCCCCCGCCCGACGGTGGCCGTGGACACCGCGCTGCTGTCCATCGACCCGGACCGGGGGCTGGTGGTGGTCGAGTTGGCGCGCGACGACACCGGCAAGTGGGCGCTGCCGGGCACCTTCCTGCGTGAACGCGAGACACTGAGCGATGCCGTCGAGCGTTGCCTGGAGACAAAGCTCGGGGTGCGCGGAGTCCGGCCGCAGCAGTTGTGGGTATTCGACGACCCCGAGCGCGACGATCGCGACTGGGTGCTCTCAGTGGCCCATGTCGCCGTGGTGCGCCCCGAACAACTGGCGTCGCTGGGATCGGGTTCGGCGGCCCAGACCCGCCTCATGCCGGTCAACCGGCCCGGCGAGCTGGCCTGGGACCACCCCAAGATCGTCAAGCTCGCCAAGAAGCACGTCCGCGCGCGGTACGAGGCCGAACCCGATCCCGACCGGCTGCTGGGACCCCGGTTCACCTTCAGTGAGCTCCAACGGGTCCACGAGGCGGTCGCCGGCGACGAATTCAGCCGGTTCGCGTTTCGCCGCGCGATGGAACCGCACCTCGTTGACACCGGCGAACTCAACGAGGAAACCGGCAGCCGCGGCCGGCCGGCCAAGCTCTTCCGCCGCCGCCGCGACCGCAACTGAAAGCGGCCCAGCCTTGTCGGACACCGCCGATAGTCTTGGCCTTCGGGTGGATATTGAGGGGGTCTCATGGCAGTGACTGCACCGTCGCTATCGCTAGGTCAGAAGCGTGCCCTGGCAGCCGGGATCATTCTGCTGCTGGCGGCCTTCGGCGGCCGATCATGGCTCACCGGGCTGGTGGCCATCGCGCTGCTGGCCGGTGTCGGCTGGCGGGTCTACACCAAGACCGCCGCGCTGAACCGGACTCTCGAGCCCTGGCCTTGGCCGGCCGATTTCCGCGCACCGGTCGAGGCGATGGCTCGCCCGATCGACCCGACCCCCAAACGCCTGCTTCCCCCGCACAAGGACGCCGAACAGGTCGCCAAGGTCGCCACCACGCCAGACGAATTGGCCCGAATGATCGCGGACAAGCCGGTCGCATGGCCTTGGGCAGTGTTCACCTCGGTCCTGGTTCAGCGGCGAAATGCCGTCCAGATGCGTCTGCGCATGGTGGCCTCGGGCTATCAGCCTCACCCCGGGATCGCGCAAATCGGGGGCCAGTCCTACTCGCAGATCGCGTACCGGTCGCTGAACGACGTCACCGATCTCGTCGCTCAAGGTGAACAGTTCATGCTCAGCCCTGCCTTCAAGGGCGCCTTCGGTGACGCCGGCGCCGCCGACAGCACCGCCGACCCCGACGCCATCGTTGCGGTCGCCCACCGATTGATGGACTATCACGACGCCTTCCTCGCCCAAGCCGAAGGCTGTCTCCAGACCCCCGTCGAGCGCGAAATACTGGCATTCGTCCAAGACATGGGTGCCTTCGCTCTGTGCCCGCTGATCGGCTACCAGAAGTTCATCCCCACCATGTGTGCCCGGATCGCCGAGGCCCAGGAACTCCTGCCCTACAGCGACGGCGGCACACTTCTGCTTGATGACGTGAACCTGGAAATCTCGTTGCCCGACGGACTGTCAGAGCGGGTCCTTGCCCACATCAGGCGTTTCAATCCGTGAGCGGACCATGTGCCGGCAATGCGACAACCCCGACGGCGCTGCCCGCTGCCCGCCTGAGCGACCGGCCCCGGGGACGACGACGTCGGCGGCCGTGCGTCACGGCCGTTGGTCAAGGATGGGCCGATGAGGATCATGACGTGGAACGTCCAGGGACGGGTTGGCGACTGGGCCGGCCGGCACGCCGCCCTGCGATCCTGGATCCAACGGACTGCCCCGGACGTGCTCACCCTTCAGGAATCGTGGGTCGAGCCGAACGGCGCCACCCAGGCCGCCCGTCTCGGCGAGGAGTTGGGCCTGTACGCGGTCACCGCCGCCGACCTCGCCGGGTTTGACCGTTACCCCGAGGCGCCGTACTGGGTGGTCAACGCGGTCCTGGCACGGTGGCCGCTGAGTATCGAACGGCTGTCTCCGTTGCCCGACGAGGCCGGCGAGCCGACCTGGCGCCACGTGCTGGTGACCCGGGTGCACCGGCCCGCCGAGCAGGGCGGCCCGTTCGTCGCCGCCGGCACCCACCTCGAGCATGGTCTCGAACAGTCGGCGCGGCGCAGCGTCCAGATGACGGCCCTGGTGAATCACCTCGCCGACACCCTCGGGGATGAGACCCAGCGGCGCGAATCGCTGCCCGCAATTCTCGCCGGGGACCTCAACTGCACCCCGGAGTCCGACGAGTACCGCCGCGCCACCGGCCTGTCAGCCGGAGCGGTGCCGAACTTCACCCTGGTGGACGCCTGGACCGCGGCGGGCAACACCGACCCGGGCCACACCTGGTCGGCGGCCAACCCGTTGGTTCCCCGCCGGGCCATTCATCCCCATCGCCGCCTGGACTACGTGATGGTGTCCACCCCGCGTCGGCCCGCTGCAGGCCACGTGAGCCGATGCTCCCTCGCCGGCACCGAGGCGGCCGAGGGCGTGTGGGCCAGCGATCACTTCGCCGTGGTGGCCGAGGTGATGATGTGACCCGCGGTGTCGCCGAAGCCGCCGCCATCGTCCAGGTGATCGCCTCGGTGGGGATGTTCGGGGTGATCTGGATCGTGCAGCTGGTGCACTACCCGCTGATGCGTTTCGCGGCCGGGCCGGAGTTCAGCAGCTTCGAAACCGCACACCGCCAACGCATCTCGTGGGTGGTCGGCCCACTGATGGCCGTCGAGGGCCTCTGCGTCCTGGCGTTCCTCATCGCGCCACCCGCCGGTCTCAGCTGGTGGTTGCCGTGGGCCAGCGCCGCCGCCGAGGCCGTCGCCATCGGCACCACGGTGCTCGTCTCGGCTCCGTTGCACGCGCGGCTCAACGCGCGCTTCGACCCGGCGACCCTCGATCGGCTGATCGCGACGAACTGGATCCGCACCCTCGCCTGGACCTGCCGGGCCGGACTGGCGGTCGCCATATTGGCGGACGTGCTGCGCTGAAGCACACCGGGGCGTAGGTACGCGCCGCGGCGGCCCAGTCCGCCCCGCGCGGTTGAGCTACAGCGCCGAGACTTTGTGTCCGTCGCCCTGCTCGCCACCTGATACTTTCAGGGTGCACCAGCCTGACAGTGGGGTTCGAATGGTAACCAAGGGTGTTCCGATCGGCGCGGCTGTCGTCTTTCTGGGGTTTTACCTGGCCGTCCCTCAATCGGTGGGGCCGGCCACCGCCGACGACAGGTCGGGCGATGGCGCCGCGGTGTCGGCCGTGTCGGCGGCTGAGTCGGCGCCGAAGGCCCGCTCGGCGCGGGAGACGCGGATGGGCCGGGTGCCTCCGCGGCCACCGCGGCCGGGCCTGGGGTCCGAGGCCATCCGCGGCGGGACTGCCGTCCGGCCGGTGAACGACCCGCGCCCATCCGCCGGTGTCGCCGCGGACATTGGCACCGAAGACGCGCAGGCGGGCCGTGGCGCCGGTCCAGGCGCCAACTCAAAGGGCGACACGTCGCCCACGTCGTCACCCGGCCGGCAGATCGCTCCGATCGTGGCGGTCCCAGCGGCCGTTGCGGTAACTGATCCACCGCTGAGCGGTGTCAGGATGCCCACCGCTCGCTATGGCCGCAATTCATTGGGATACAACACCGTTCAGCCGGTGGCGGCACCGATCGGGGCCGCTGCTGTTCTCGACGGCGGCGATGCGGGGATTCGGCGCGTGCAGCCGGCCAGCATCCGCTCGGCGCCCATCCTGCAGCAGCTCAACACCGCTGTGGTGCGGGTCCTCGATGCGGTGTCCGAGTTGTTGTCGAGTCTGCCGGCCGGGCCGGTCACCGACATACTGGCCGGGGCGCTGTTACTGGTCCGCCGCGGCCTGTTCGACCAGGCCCCCACTGTCCTGTCTACGCATCAGCTCACCTCGGCCCTGCAAACCGAGGGCCTGCTTGTCGCGACCGACCCGGAAGGGGACCCGGTCACGATCAAACTCCTGGCAGCACCGCAGTTGGGCGTCGTGACGCTGGCCGCCGACGGGCGCTACCTCTACACCCCGGGACCGGAGTTCGCCGGCGCAGACAGCTTCACCGTCCGGGTCACCGACGCCAACGGCGGGTTCAACCTGTTCTTCCCCGGCAGGCAGCCCAGCACCCTGCACACCGTCCAGATCACCGGTCCGGCGCCGGCGACGATGTTGACGGTGAATCTGCGCTCGGCCTTCCTCAAGGAGGTCACGGGCACCGAAACCGGCCAACCCGGCACCGGCACCCTCAACGGCAGCTACGTCTACCTGTATCAGCCGCAGCCCGCCGACGGCGCCCCGAACTGGACCAAGCTCATCGACAACGGCCGGATCACTGCGGCGGTGAACGCCCCCGACGCCGAACACCCCGACTACTGGGTCAACGTCGCCCTCAACGCACAGGGCCAGTTGATCAACGGCGGCGCCATCTATCTGATCGTGCAGAGCGAGAACCCCGAGCCGTGCCAGAGCGGCCAGCAGAGCGCCTGCCACACCGATCTCACCCAGGTTGCCGGCTGGCAGGAAGCCTTTGTCCAGCAGAAGGTTCAGGCCTACAACTACGGCTACACCGCCTTCGAGTACGCCCTGCTCAGCCAGGCCGGCGATCAGGGCGATATCACCTACATCCCCGGCTTCGGCCCGCACGTCGCCGTGAAGGTCTGCGCCACGCCAAGCAGCTGCGACACCCGCGGCCTGGCACAGAACGCGACGGACTTCATCGCCGGCCTGTTGAAGGCCGGGGTGAGCCCGGATGCCGTCTTCACCTATCCCCAAGCCCCGGCATCGGGCACTCCGTACAGCCCCCTGGACGGCAAACCGTCAATCGTCATCTCCCCGTCGAATGGCACCTTCGGTGCGAGCTACTACCCCGAAACCAACTGGAACGACTACCTCACCAACACCATCGACGCGCTGCCCCCCGGCGCCATGACGTTCTCCGGCACGACGGCCGGAGCGCGGGACGCCGCCGGAATCTGGCACAACGGGCAGTACTACTCCTACAGCGTCCAGGCTGTGAGGGACGGCAGCGACAACAGCTACTACCTGTTCAGTCCCGACGCCAACAGCCAGACCCGCGGCTACATGCTGATCGGGCAGACCGACGTCGGCAAGAACCTCTACGCACCCGGCCAGGGCAGCGCGCTGGCCACCCTGTACCAGAGCGTGACGGTCACTGACGGAGTCATCACCGCACTGGGCACCCCATTCGACATCCCCGGCCGCACCCCTCCCGGCACCACCGCACCCGCACCCGGCCAATTCAACGTCTCGGCCAACAACCAGTGGGGCAATGCGCTGACGCAGTACTTCACCGGCTTCACCGCCGGCAACTGGGGCGCCGTCGCCGAACAGGCCAACCCGCTCAACCAGGGTGGCCCCACCTCGGCCAACATCGCCGGCCCGGTCGACTTGAACACCAATCTGAACTGGGACCCGGCCTACGCCTTCGACCGCAATCGCGTCCCCGGGACGGCACCGTCCTACCAGCACAACGACCAGTACAGCTTCTATTTCTACGAGAACGCCAACACCTACGCCTCGGCGTTCTCCGACAACCTCGCCCAGAAACTGAACCCCGGCCCGCAGATCTCCCTTGCCGCCGGGCCCGGAGTCAACCGGAACGTGAGCCAAGTAGATCTCTACATCTTCGGCTCCGATGAACCCGTCGGCCCCGACGGCGACGGCTTCTACAAGAAACCGGCGAGCACCAACTTCCTCGCCCAGCCCTCCGGCGGGGACTACCTGATCCCGACGGCGCCGAACAACACACTCACCCTGCAGGTCCAGGGATTCAATGTGGGGTCGAAGGTGGTCGACGACGCGGAAGTGAAACTGGGCATCTACCGCGGCGTCGACACCGACAAGCGCGCCCAGTTCGACTACGTCACCCTGCCGACCCACGGCGGGGTCTACCAGAACTTCACCGTCAGCGGCAGCCCCGGCAACTGGACCGCCGGGGCGGCCGGCGCCAATCCGCTCGGCTTCATCCAGATCAACGGCCTGCCGATGCCGGCCACCGTCGCCAAGGACGACGTGTACTGGTATCAGCTGGTGATCGCCGACGGCGACGGCGCCAACCAGCGGGTGTTCAACCTCTACGCCACCGCCGGCGGCACCATCCCGGGGGAACTGACGCCGTTCAACCCGGGGGGTGGCGTCGGCTCGGCCAACGATCCGGCGGCCGCGATCGACAACAATGCCGGCCTTAATGTCTTCACCACCTATGCGGACGGGGCGTTCGTCAACAGCCAGATCACCGTCAACCTGCAGCCTGACGCATCGCTGCCGGCCGCGCTGCTGACCAACGGCTGGGACCCGAACACCGTCAACAAGCCACAGGGCCCGCAGCCGCCCGGGGTGAATCCGCTGATCTCGGCACTGGCGGCTCCCGTTGTCGGGCGTCTCGGCGCCGGTGGCGACTTCACCGCCGTCGCCGGCCAGTACGGGACGGGGGTCGCGATCACCGCGGGTTATCCCCCGATCCTCAACCAGGCCGCAACGACCGCCTCAGGATCTCCGGTCTACTTCGACAACCCGCTGCCCACCGCGCACGTCACCGGCGGCGGTACCATCGCTTTCGGCTGGACGGGAACCAATTCCTATGCCGGAGAACCTGATTCACAGGGCGTGGGTTACGCGCCGACAATGCCGTTGTTCCAGACGGCGGCACCCTTCACCATGACCCAGGCCGGTCAGGTCGGTCAGTACACCAACAAGATCCTGGCGGGCAACACCGCACGGGTCACCATCAGGCAGGGATCCACGGTGATCGGCACGGTCGACGGCGTCGCCGATCTGGACGGGCAATGGCACACTGGAGCGATAACGCTCGCACCCGGGACCTACACGGCGACGATGACGGAGCTGACCCCGGAAGGCGATCCGGTCGTCGACTACCTCGACCGCCCCAAGCCGGACAGTGTCGCCGTCACGATCGTCATTGCCGCGAATTAGCACCCGTTGCATCGCTTGGTGGATCATCTCCAGCGTTCGAACCACCGGCCGCGGCGTTTCTTTGCGTTCAGGGGGCGCGGATGGTCGCGACGACGGCACCGGTCAGCCGGGCCAGGTCCCGCGGGTCCAGTGCGACGTCCGAACCGCGCTTCCCCGCACTGCAGAGCACCCGGTCGAACTGCAGCGAAGAGGAATCGAGGACCGTCGGCAACCGGCGGCGCTGCCCCAACGGCGAGATTCCACCGAGCACATAGCCGGTCGAGCGCTCCGCGGCGCTGCGATCGGCCATCGCCGCCTTGGGCCACCCCAGCGCCGCCGCCGCCGCTTTCAGGGACAGCTTCCACGGCACCGGCAGCACCGCGACCGCCAGCCCGGACGGACCGGCGACGATCAGCGTCTTGAGGATCTGTTCGGCCACTAGGTCGTGCTGTTCGGCCAGGGCCGCGACCGCTTCCTCGCCGTAGGACTCAGCCCGCGCATCATGCTGATAGGTCAGGACCTGATGGGGTACGCCGGCCGCGATCAGAGCGGCGAGCGCCGGGGTGGCTGCACGAGACACGCTCAGGCATCCCAGTCGCGGTTCACCAGCCGCCGGGCAACCGAGCGGGCTCGCACGGCGCACGAATAGTACAGATTGGCCAGCGTCACAGGGCCTTTCAATGCGTGCGGGATGAACGCGTTGAAACAGATGATGTTGTCGCGGTAGGTGTAGCTGCCGAATCCGTATCCCGCGGGCTGGATTGAGAGGTCGTCCTGGTTGAGCGCCATCGCCAATCGGGCGCCGTTGTCGGTCGATCCGGCGGAGAACGGAAACCGTTGCAAGATCAGCAGTCCGCTCCCGTAGAGCGGGTGCGGACTGTCGCCGATGATCTGGCAGAGCGACGTTCCGTCGGCGTAGGGGAATTCCACCGTGAGGCCGTTGCCACCGCTGCTCGCCCCCAGCGAGGGCGGCTGCATCATGTGCTGCTGGACCGCCTGCTCGAAGTCCTCGGCCTGCCAGCGGCACGGCTGCCCGCCGTCCTCGACGAAGACGCGTGCCGACAACGCGATCTCATCGGGTGTGTCGCGAACCCCGCTGTCGGGATGCGCGGTGACGGCGAACCTCCCGTGCACCTGTTCCGCCAGAGCGGGCCCCAGCAGCATGGCCTCGGCCAATTGCGTCGCCGCGGCCGCACTGAGTAGCACCCGCATCCACTGGGCGTTGTCGTCGTGGACCAATGCCAGCGAGCACAGCCTCAACTGTCGGGTCTCGGGGACATACACCGGGCCGGCCAATGCGGCGGTCTGCATCGGTCCGGTGCAGATGTCCTCGGCGGCCTGATCGGTGAGATCAAGGTCGTCGACCATGTCGGTCCGGACACCGATGAGGTACCCGGTCTGTCCGTCGGGGCCCTCCTCCTCTCCGATGATCTCGATGGTCTGCGCGTTCTGGTAGGCCCACCAGGTGAAGCCGTCCGGCCGGCGCACCGCCCACTGGTCGTCAACCTGTAACTGCGTGGAGTAGAGCCAGTCGATGGTCTGTTGGCCGGCGTTCATAATTCCCCCTGTTTCTGCCCGTGCAACTGCCGAATGCCGTCGCGGATCGCCGCCTGGGCGGCGACGTCGGACTCGTTGTAATCCAGACACCACTGCTGAGCCCCGAGGGCCTCCGGGCCGGCGCCGCGGGCGATCTCGATCTTGGTCATCGACAGCCGACCGCCGGGATCGTCCACCGCCCAGGTGAATCCGAGGAACTGAGCGACGGCCTTGATGGAAGCTTCCCCGCGGACGTGGAACGTCCCGGTGAACCATGCGCGCAGGTCCACGGTGAGCCCATCCAAAGCGGTTGCGACGCAGCCGAATTTCCGGGTCATGCTCACTTCGGGATGTGCCCAGTGGTAGACGGCGACGGTGCGACCCGAGGACTCGGCCTCCGCGCGCAGCTGAGCGATGACGGCGGCCGCGCGCTCAGCGAGCCCGAGTTCGCCCTCGTCGTCGAGGGGCTCGAAGGACACGACTGGCTGATAGCGGGCGGTGGCGTCGTCCTGGCCGTCGCGGACCCGCAGCCCCCACTGATAGATCCGCCCCGAGGCGTCCCACTCGATATCGAAGTCGATCTCGATGTCCGCCGAGGGCACCTCGACCGACGGGCCGGCGATGGGTTGGAAGTCGACGCCGTCGCAGATCATCCGAGCCTGCCGCACCGCGGCCTGCAACCGCTTGAGGGCGTGCTCCCGGCTGTACTGGGTGACCTCCGGGTGGTAGTCGTCGAGGAAGGCCGGATCCTCGGGCTCCAGGTCGGCCAGCGCACCCGTCGTCGCGATCCCCATCCGTCGCAGCGTCTGCCACTCGCGGGTGTCGAGACGGCCGCGGGTGATCGCCGCCGAGGGGTCCTCGGGACCCATCTGATCGGCGCACCACAGCTCGTACGGGCACAACCCGCATTCCTTCTGGCCGATCGGAACCACCAGCGGCTCAGGGTCATCGGCGGCCCCGGTGATCCGGGCGGCGGTCGCAGCGACCTTCACCCGGAAGTCGTGTTCGTGGTCGTAGCGTTCCAGCACCGACCGCATGGCCTTGCCTCTGCTGCGGGAGAACGTGGGCCGCGTCGGGGTGGACAGGTCGTGCCAGACGAAGACCGGTTCGTGCTCGCGACCGGACACCGCCACGGTGCTGGTGCCGATGATGGCCCCGAACAGCCGGTCAGGTCCCGGGTGGAAACCGCAGGCCTGAAGCATCCGGGTGTAGTGCGCCAACTGCAGGCCGTCTTCGTAGTGATGAGAGGTCGCGGTGCACCCGGGCAACTCCCACCAGATGTCGGGGCGCACCAGAGAGGACACCGGCTTGGACGCCTTCTTGGCGGCGCCTAGGGTCTTGTGGTGCTTGACGTCAGCGGGCAGATAGCCGCCGCCGACCTTGACGAGGACATCCGGCCTGCCCTTGCGACCGCCCCCGATGTCATCCGGCAGCCACCCGCCCAGGACGAGCGGCACGCCGGACTCCATGGCCGCCAACGTTTCCGCGATCGCCGCGGGCTTGCGCAGGGCGGGATCAATCAGCTCCGCGGTGTCGGGGTGGAGTCTGACCAGTTCGGCGAACACCTCGGCTTCGAACTGCCGGCCGGCGTCGAAGAGGGCCTGCAGTTCTGCCGAGGGCACCCACTCCGGAACCGGAACCAGGGGCGTGAAGTCGTTGTGGGTGCGAACCGGACACAACTTGGCGGCATAGCCGCCCAGCAGGATGGGCTCTGCCGGACCGGTGCGCGACACACTCGCAGTATGACGAAGTGGTACGACATCGCCGTGCTCGCTGCCGCTGATCGCGTCGAGGAGCCGCAGGGGCAGGCGGCGAGGCTTACTCGGGCGCAGGGACGGGCCGGCCCATGCTCTTGTAGATGTCCTCGATCAGCGTGATGCTCTTCGCCGCCAACGCATTGTTGGGATCAATCTCAAGGGCCTCCCGGAACATGCCGAGCGCCTTCGGATACTTCTCCTTGGGGGCCAGCGCGGGGTCCAGCATGATCTTCTCCGCCTCCTCGGCAAGCTGCTGAGCCTGCTGCTGCTGGTCGGAGGTGGCGGGAGCGGCCGGGGCCTCCGTCATGCTCGAACCGGGCGCGGTCGGCGCCGCGGCCTTCTTGTCCTCGGTAGCGGCGGTGCTACAGCCGGACACGGCGAGGGCTGCGCAGGCCCCCGCGAGAAGAAGCCTCATCCGAATTGCCATGCAGCCATTATGGTTCCCGATTCGCCTGTCTGGCTATGCGGCCGGACCTGCGTTCGCCGGCGATCACGAAGAACAGCAATGCGGCACCCCTCCGCTCCTCCGCTGGCCAAAGTGACATTAACGACGGCCTTTAACTTCACTTAATTGCCGAAGTGAAGTTAATCTAGCGCATGGCGTCACTTAGCCCCATCACCTACGAGACGCTCCGATGGGAACCCCAGCAGTCGCGATCTGCGGGCCCTGGCCGGGCGTTGGGAACTTATCGCCCCGCCGTCCCAGCCGCCATCGCCGGCCTAACGCTGGACCTTCCGCCGGCCGTCCTCGCCGAGGCGGAGGCCGCCAGCCGCGAGATCACCCGATTCGACGTCGAGCTCGGGAACGACCTCGCGCCGTTCGCCGCGGTGTTACTGCGCTCGGAATCCGCCGCCAGTTCCCAGATCGAGAATCTGACGGCCTCGGCCCGCGCCATCGCCGAGGCCGAACTGCCCGGCGTTGCCGCCAAACGCAACGCCGAGATGATCGTCGCCAACGCTGCCGCGATGCAGGCCGCCCTTGCCCTGTCCGACACCGTGAACGCCGCCGCCATCCTCGCGATGCACCGCGCCCTGATGGCATCCCAGCCGCGGCACACCCCCGGGGAGTTCCGCACCGAGCCGGTGTGGATCGGCGGCGGCTCGACGCCCGTCGGCGCGACCTTCGTCGGCCCACGCCATCACCTGATTCCCGCCGCGATCGCCGATCTGATCAAGTTCGCCCGGCGCGCCGACATCACCGCACTGCCCCAGATCGCCGTGGCGCACGCACAGTTCGAGACCATCCACCCCTTCACCGACGGCAACGGCCGTACCGGCCGCGCCCTGGTCCAGTCCATGCTGCGGGCCAAGGGCCTGACCCGCCAACTGACGGTGCCGGTCTCGGCCGGACTGCTCGCCGACACCGGCGTATATTTCGACGCCTTGACCAGCTATCGCAACGGTGACGCCGCCCCCATTGTCGAGTGCTTCTCGCGCGCCAGCAGCCGAGCGATCGACAACGGCCGCCTGCTCGTCACCGACTTGCGAGATATCCGTCGGCGTTGGAACGACGAGATCACCGCCCGCTCGGACTCCGCGGTCTGGAAGCTCGCCGATCTGCTGACCCGGCGCCCCGTCGTCAACGCCGCCCTGCTCGCCGCGGAACTGGGCATCGACTCCACCAACGCCCACCGCTACCTCACCCCGCTGACGGAGGCCGGAATCCTCATCGAGACCACCAACAGGGCGCGCAACCGAATCTGGCGAGCGCCTGAAGTGCTTGCGGCGCTGGACGCCTTCGCCGAACGAGCGGGGCGACGCGGCTGAGACCGGGAGGTGGCCGGTGCCGACGAGCCGGATCCTGCATACGGCGTTACCCTCGCTGAGTGGGAACCGGAGTCGGCCGCGGCATTCTGACGGGCCGACTCGGCGCGCTGGTCTTCGGCACGGCGGCGCTGTTCGTCCTGTTCCAGATGGTGCTGCAGACCTTCCCCAGCGTGATGCGCGAGGGGCTGGTAGTCGACCTCTCCCTCAACGACGCAGGGTTCGGCGGGCTGTCGTCGAGCTTCTACTACCCCTACATCCTGTTGCAGATTCCGGCGGGAATCATGGTGGCGCGCTTCGGTGCGCGGGCGGTGCTCATCACCGGGGCCGCCATCTGCACGGTGGCGTCCTTCCTGTTCGCGATGTCCCAGACCGCCAATTTCGCGGAGGCAACCCGGATTCTGATGGGCCTGGGAGCCGCACCCACCGTGGTGTGCGCGTTGACGCTGGCCGCGCAGTGGTTCCCCGCCCGGCTCTTTCCCCTGCTGGCAGCGCTGACAGAGATGGCCGGGATGGTCGGGGCGGCGGTGGGCCAAGAGATCCTCGGGTTCATCGTCGAACACTCCGGGTGGCGCACCGGCATGCTCCTGTTGTCCGCATGCTCGGCGCTGTTGCTGGTTCTCATCGTGCTGTTCATCCGGAACCACACGAGCGGCCCCGGCTCCGAGGAGCACCGGCCGACAGTCGCTGACATTCGGCGGTTGCTGACCTCCCCACCGATCCTGTCCGCCGCGGTGGCCGGTGGACTGGTGAGTTCGGCCGGGATGTCCTTCGGCATGCTCTGGGGCGTCTCCTATTTCCAGGCACATCATCAGATGAGCCTGACCGCGGCGTCGCTGTGCGCATCCTTCTACTTCTGGGGATGCCTGCCCGGAATGCTCGGCGCGGCCTGGCTGTGTTCGCGTTACCGAAACGCCATGCAGTTGCTGGCCGTCGGGGCGGCCGGGACGACGGTGGCCCTGGCCCTGATCCTGTTCGTCCTGCAGGGCCAGTGGCCCCTGAGTGTGGCGATGTTCGTCCTGGGGGTCTTCAACTCCACCTACGCGTTGGCCTTCACCATGGTCAAGGACGAGTCTCCGGACCATCTTTCCGGCGTCGCGATGGGCCTGACGAACATGGCGATCATGGGGATCGGCGCCATGCTGTTCCAGCCGCTGATCGGAATCCTGGCGCATGCCCGCGGCCAGGAGGTGCCCGGCGCAACGACGCTGAGCGTGATCCTCGTCGCCCAATTGCTGGCGCTGGTGGTTCTGCGGGCAGGACGGTTCGGGGCGGCGCGGACGGGGTGAAGCCGCCGCTCACCGTAGGACCAATGCCGGCCGCGGCAACACGGGCCTAATCAGCCCGGAGCCTGCTCCGGCAGTCGCGTAGCGATACAGCCCGGCGCGCAGGATCGGCGCCGGCGAAGCGCACAGCGACCACGCCGAAGGCAGGGCATACAGACCCAACCGCACCCCGATTCCCGGTTCGCCCTGTCAAGGAATCCGCCGAGGAACGGAACGGCGCTGAGGTTCGCGCCAAGGGTGACTGGCGAAGTGTCGTAGGCGACGAGACACTCAGGCCGGAGGGCGCGACCCGCTCGCACCCTTGACTGTCGACGGCGCCGCGAGGAGATGACACTTTGACTCGCGACCGACGACCCCGCGACACCGTTCCGAAGGTTAACTTCCTGTCGTCCAACGCCCCTCATGAGTTGGCGTTCTTCAAGCGACACCGCGACGACGGAGCGACACAGACTTCACCCGGCTTGCAGGCTCTTCTGGGATTTCCTACGAATACTCGGGCCCGCCTGCTCGCGACCCTCGCCGCCGTCGCCCAGGCCCCTCCGAAGCGGTTTGCCGGTGGCGGGCAGTGGGAGGCGATGCACGGAGCCATGACTGGCTACTTCGAAGTGCGTGTCACGTCGAAGACGCCGAGCGGGAAGTGGCACTACCGCCTTTTCTGCCTGCTCGACTACGGCGCGGCGGGCAGAACCTCGCCGCTCCTGACGGTGATCGACGGCGCGGCGAAGCCTTACCGGACGACCCTGCCAGAGCAGCGATATTCCCAGGTACGCGAATTAGGAGACGAGTATCTCCGACGCAACCCGCGGTCGCTGGTCACCGAGGACGACATCCGCGCCGCGATGGGACCACGCTAGACAGCCGCTCTCATGGGTTCGGTGATGCGGATGCGCTCTTCTGTCGACATCGGTACAAGCGCCACCTTCATGCCCAGCGCCGCGGCGACCTCGGCGACGGTACCGAGGGTCGGGTTCGCTGAGTCGGACGACAGGAGCCGCCGTACGGTGCTCGGGTCCGAGCCGATCGCGCGCGCCAGAGCAGCCTTGCTCAGCTTTTCCGTCCCTCGCGCCGCGTCGAGGGCGTTGATAACGGCGTCGATGGCCTCGATCCGTGCAGACTCGGCGGCGTACGCTCGGGCGAACTCAGCATCGCGGCACTCGATTTCGAGCAAAGTGTTGAATACGTCGTTCGTGGGGCTCACCTCTCTCGCTACCGAACCGTCACGAAGGAAAAGCGTAGCATAAATGCCACGGTTGTGGGCGTCGATCTTTCGTGCCGGCGGGGTTCGGGGGCCCACACTAATCATGAAAGGTGTTGAGTGGTAGCAATTTTGGCCTGATGGCGCATTCGGATGTCCCCGTCCAGGGGAACTGGCCGGGTGTTCCGAGTTCGATGACCATCGGCCCTGGCCGCCACGGCCGAACCGCCATAGCCTGGAAAGGCATTGGAGGTTGTCATGATCGAGGAATTGCAGGACATGCCCGCCGGCGTCAACGGTATCCGGATCTCGGGCCGGGTCACCGCCGATGATTTCGCGGAGTTCAAACCCACGCTGGACCGAATGATGGACTCCGATGAGATCCGCTTCGTGGAAGTCATCGGGCCCGATTACGAGGGGTTCGGTCCCGGCGGGTTGCTGGCCGACTTCAAACAGGGCTTCAGCACCCTCAAGCACATTCGCGACTTCAAACGCACCGCGGTGGTCAGCGACAAGGAGTGGGTCGCCCACACGATGCACGCGCTGGGCTGGATGATCCCCGGCGAGGTGGCGGTGTTCGGGATGGACGAATACGAGGACGCCAAGCGGTGGGCGGCAGGCTGAGCCAGTAGCTGCCCACGGGTTCGCGGCGCAGGAGCACGCTCAGTCACAGGTACGGATCTGCCCAGGCGCTGATGATGCGCGCCGCCCGGGCGGCCTGATTCTTTCCGGCGAGCAGGTGGTCGGCTCCTTCGAGGGAAACGAAGCTGCGGGGATGCCGTGCGGTGCGGAAGATGTCACTCGCATTGGCGATGCCCACGGTGTTGTCGGTCGGTGAATGCATGATCAGCAGCGCCCGGTGCAGGGTTCTGATCCGCTCGCGCAGATCAGCGGCGCGAACATCCTCGATGAAGTGACGCTTGAGGGTCAGGGCCTTGCCTCCGACGAGGAACGCGGCTTCGCCGTCCTCCTCGATGCGCTGCACCAGAGCGTCGTAGTTGTGCTCGACGTGAGCGGGTTCGAACGGAGCGCCGATGCTGGCCACCGCCTCCACGCCCGGACAATGATGCGCCGCGGCGATGACGGCCGCCCCGCCGAACGAGTGCCCGACCAGCAGGCGCACCTCCCGGCCCGAGTTGTTCATGAACTCCACGGCCCGCTCGGTGTCCGCGACCTTGTGGGAGAAGGAGCCGTCGCCCCAGTCTCCTTCGGAGTCACCGAGCCCGAGGTTGTCGAAGCGCAGCATCCCGATGCCGTCGCTGGCGAGTTGCTTGCAGATCCGGCTCGCCGCCGGACAGTCCTTGCCGAGGGTGAAGCCGTGGGAGAACACTCCCCACCCACGGACATCGCCGGGTGGCAGATCGACGATGCCGGCCAGAATGGGCCCGGTCGCGCTGGCGAATGTGACACGTTCAGACATGCATCAAATCCTGTAACCGATCCGGGGTGATGTGACGGTGCACAAGGCCCAGTGTCGCCGATGCGGTGACCGTGCACCGGGCCTTCGGCCACCTGCTCCGCACAATGGCCCTCTCACGGGCCCTCTCACGGGCCCTCTCACGGGCCCTCTCACGGGCCCTACTCACGGCAGTCGGGAGCGGTGGGCCCACACGGCGAAGAGCGGGTCGCCCGGCCACGGCGTCGGGCGCTGCTCGGCGCGGGGCTGGTCCCAGCCGGTCGAGCGGTGGAAATACTCGGCCACGAGCCGGACGTGGAACTCGTCGTCGGTACCCAGCCAGCCCCGGATCGCCTTTGTCGGGAAGCACCGGTTGGAGAACGTGCACACGAACGGCGCCCCGGGCCGCAGCACCCGGGCCACCTCATCGAACACCTCCAGGGGCCGGATCAGGTAGTCGACCGACACCGTGCACATCGCCCCGTCGAAGCTGGCGTCGGCGAACGGCAGCGCGGGATCGCGGTTGAGGTCGTGGACCACCCGTTCGGCGGCCTGCGGATTGCGGTCGAGCTCGGCGGCGTTCATGCCGAGCACCACCAGCCGCCGCGGGGTCCGGGCCAAATGCGACACCCAGGAGCTGCACAGGTCGAGCACCTCGCCATACAGGCCGAGCTCGTCGTAGAGGTCGCGCACGGCGGCGATGGCGCCGTCGTCGATGTGCTGCACCAGGCGCGCCTGGCCGTAGAAGCGACGGTCGTCGTCCTGGTCGGCCCGGGCGAAGAAGCCGGCGGGGAAGCCCTCATAACGGTCCTGGTAGCGGTCCTCGTCGCGGTCCCCGCCCGGGACGGCGTCGTCGGTCATCGAAGCCCCACTGCCTTCCGGGTCACGTTATAGAGTCAACTGTCACCATGGTCCGGCATCATCTTTCCCGACGACTCGTCGCAGGCGCACTCACGGTGCTTGTCATGGGCATCTGCGCGGTACTCATGCCGGCCCGGGCCACGGCAGCGGAACTGAGTGATTATTTGTGGCAGAGTCGCCCCCTGCTGGTGTTCGCGCCCACCGGAAATGATCCACGGCTTACCGAAACGATGCGCCGGATAGAGGCCAGTCGGTGTGACTTCGCCGATCGCGACATGGTGCTCGGCCGGATCGTCGCCGACGGCGCCAGCACCCTCGATGGCCAGGTCGTCGACACCAACGCGGCACAACGGTTGGCCTCGCAGTTCGGGATCGGCCCGAACAGCTTCAGCGTGGTGTTGATCGGCAAGGACGGCGGCGAGAAACTGCGCGTCAACGACGTCCCGGATCTTCAGGCGATCTACGCGGTGATCGATGGCATGCCGATGCGGGGCCGCGAGATGGGCGCCGATCCGGGCCGGTGCTGAAACGACGACTCCCGGTCCCGGTTTCGCCGACGCGCGCGTCATCAATCGCGGTCGTCGACTGGGGCCAGCGTCCCCTCCACCCATCCCCAGTCGACCCGCTCCTGTTCCAGTCGCACCCGCTCCCCCAGCTTGCCCTCGACCAGGTCCGCATACAGATCCTGCTCATCGGCGCTCAGCCGCGTCAGGGCCGAGCGCGCCGGACGGTCCTCGGTGACCCAGCGATCCCGATGAGCCAGCAGCGTCTGACGGTCCATCAGCACCGATCGGGTCTGCGGGAGCCAGGCCCGCAGCCGGTCGAGGATGGCGAACCCGTGGGTGTCGATGTCGCCCCAGTAGATGATGTCCGCCTCGGCCAGCCACGGCAGTCGGCCGACGCTGTCGACGTCGAATCCTTTCCCCCAGAACACGATCCCGTCCTCGGGGACCTCGACGCTGAGGTAGCTGATCTCGTTCTCCACGATGATCGCGACCCATGGACGCAGCTGCAGTTGGGCCAATTCCTCGGATCGCACGGCCAGCTCGGTCAACGGCGGTGGGCAGGCCCAGCGTCGGCGCGGGCCGGAGCCGCACCAGTCCCGGCTTCGACCGCAGGCCCAGGTCGGCGAGAAATCCCGATGCCGTCGCTGAGACCCCGAGCATCGCCGCCAGCGCCGGCCGGTATCTCTCGGCGAACTTCGTGTCCACGCCGGGCGCGCTGATCTCCCGAAGATAGACCTGCGAACCGCGATGCCCGTCGAGCCAGGAGTAGGCGGCGATCAACCGCGGCATTTCGTCGAACAGCTCGAGCGCACGATGCGGATTGCCGACAACCCATGCCTGCACCTGCGGGTGCCCAGCGGTCAAGGCCAGCAGCTCATCGAACCGGCGAACAGTGGCCGCCACACCTAAAAGGGCCCAGGCCTGCTCGAAGCTGGACACCAGCGCACGCACGGGCATCTGGTTACGCCCGATCTGACGGCCGCCGATCGACTGCCACTGCAGGGCGTAGCGGCTGTCGTCCCGTCGGCCGGCGTCGAGGGCGGCGATCCACTCGCGCACGGCGGCGATATCGTCGCCGACCTGCGACGCCTTGGGCCCGCGCAACGGCACCTCGATGGGCACGAAGGCCTCCCCGTCGGCGTGCGCGCGCAGCAGCGAACCGTCATCCCATCGCCGTCGGACCTTGGCGGCGATGTCCGCCGCCGTCGTCCAGCTCACGGCCGCCGGCCGTCCCGCCTGGTGCGGTACTCCTCGATGGTCATCGTCTGGAGCCGGGAGAACTGGCCGCTCGGGTTGTCCACGTATCCAATGGCTTTCACGTAGGGCTCGATGACGTGCACCTTTTGCAGCGGTGTGACGATGAGCAGTTGCAGGCCGAGGGTGGCGAACAGCTGCAGGGCGTAGCGGGTGGAGACATCCGAGCCGCGGCCGAACGCCTCGTCGATGACGGCGAACCGGAAGTCCCGCGACTTCTCGACACCCCACTCCAGCCCGAACTGGTAAGCCAACGACGCGGCGAGGATGGTGTAGGCGAGTTTCTCCTTCTGGCCGCCGGACTTTCCGTCGGAGTCGCTGTAGTGCTCCCACTCGACGTCGCTCTCGGCGTCGCGTTCGGAGGCGGAGAAGACGAACCAATTGCGGACATCGGTCACCCGTCGGGTCCAGTTCTTGTCGGCCTCGGCGTAGCCCTCGCGGCCGCGGAACCGCTCGATGATCCGTTTGACGTCGAGGAAACGCTGCTCGGAATACTGGTCGCCGTCGACTGCCAGGCTGTCGTTGGTGAGGTTGCGCAGATCCGAACGGAACTGCGCCACATCCTGATTGGTGGTCGACTCCTTCTCCAACCGGATGTAGCGCCCCGGGTTGTAGGGCACCGCCCCGAGTGCCTCGTTGATGCGGTCGACCCGCTCGTCGATGGCCGAGCCCTGCCGGTTGAGCCAGTTGTTGAAGCCGGCGAGCTCCTGGATGGCGTTCTTGTTGAGCTGTTCTTTGAACTCCGCCTCGAAGCGGGGCAGGTCGTCGTTGGCGACCCGGTCCCGGAAGGCCAGGAAGTCGGCGCGGGCCTCGACGTTGGCGTCCATATCGGCGCGCAGTTCGGGCCAGCGGCGCAGGAAGTCGGCCATGCGCTGGCTGAGGTTCAGGGCATATCCGTTGAGTTGCTCACCCACCCGCGCGATCCGGTGGTGAATATCGTCCGACAGCGCTCTCTCGGTGTCGGCGCAGGCGGCCGCCGTCGTCGGACGGCGTTTCCCGAGCCGCGCCTCCAGGGCCCCGTAGGCGGATCGGGCGCCGGCGAGCTCGTCGGCCGGCTGGGCGGCGACGAACCCGTCGTCGTGGGCTTTGGAGTTCTGCGCATCCTGGGCCGCCTTGGTGGTGGTCGCCAGTCGGCCGGTGAGGTCGGCGATCAACTCTCCCACGGCTGTGGACTGGGTGTCGTTGTCGGCGATGGCCCGGGCGATCTCGTCCAGCCGCGAGGAGCCGGCCAGCAGGCGTTGCCGTTCGGCGTCGTGGGCGTCGGCGCGCGCTTCGGCTTCATCCATGTCGAGGTCATTCCAGGAGCGGTATTCCTCGATGCGGGCCAGGGCTTGCAGCCTGTCCTGCAGGGTGTCGCGCTGGGCGTAGAGACCGGACAACTCGGTGGCGGCCGCCGCGAGCCTGGTCTGAAGGTCGGCGAGTTCGTCGCGCAGCGCGGCGATCTTGCGTTCGTTGGCCCAGCCGAGCACCCACCGGCGGGGGTCGTCGACGCGGTGCCGGTCGTCCTTCTCGTGGCGCTCGCCGGAGCGCACCTGGCCTTCGCGGGTGACGGCCCGCTTGTGGCTGCGGAACTCCTCGAGGCCGGTGGCGCAGCGGTGGTCGGCGCGCTTGGTCAGTTCGTGGGTCAGGTAGGCGTGGAACGGCCCGTCCTTGATCTCGAGGCAGTCGGCCAGCACCAGGCCGTCGTGGCGGATCGGCTGCAGCGCAACGCGTTGGGCGGGAACCCGTTCGTAGACCAGTTTGGCGCCCCGACCGCCGAAGGTGAGCCTGCGGCCGTTCACCCAGCCGGCCACGGCCTCGTAATGCTGCTGGGGCACCAGCAGGGAGAGCGCGAAGCCGCGCAGCACCCGCTCGGCGGCGCCACGCCACTGCGCGTGCTCATCGCTGACGTCGAGCAGTTCACCGGCGTACGGCAGGATCTCGGGCGTCACACCGAGCGCGCCGCAGAGTTCAGCGCGCAGCTCGACCTGTTCGGCGGGCAGGTTGTTGGTGCGCTGCTCCAGGCTCACGAGCTCGTCGTTGACCTTGGTGGACGCGCGTTTCAGCTCGCTCTCCCGGCCGTGGGCCTCGGCGATCGCGCTGTCCAGCGCGGACTTCTGCGCGGCCAGGCGCGGCCGTTCGGCACCGACCCGGGCCGACAGTGCGGCGAAGGCGGTGCCGTCACCGACCGGATCCAGCCCGGCGTCGGCGACCGCCGCATCGAACCGGGCTCGGGCATCCCGGCGGGTCTGCGCCTGGGCGCGGGCCTCGCCGGCCAGGCGCTCCAGCTCGCCGATGCGGTCCCCGCCGGCTGTGGCGCGCTCCTCGATGAGGGCGTCATGCTCGGCCTTGAGTCTGCGCTCCGCGGCCTTCGCGGCGTCCTGCTCCCGCAACAACCGGGCGCCCTCGGCCTGCAGCGCGGCGATCTCCCCGGCGAGCAGACCGGAGCGAAGCTCGGCCATGAACAGCCGGACAGCCGCACTCTCCCGCTCCAGCGACTGCTTTTCGGCCAGGGCCGCATCGTATTTCGCCGCGGTCGCCACGACGGGCTCGAGTGCTTCGAGTTGCTCGCGGGCCCGCTTGACCGCGTCGTGGGCCTTGGTCAGGTCGTCGAAGTGAGCGATGATGTCACCAACGCGGGAACTGGCATCACTGGGTTCGAGCATGTGATCGCGAACGAAGTCGTTGAGGTTGCCCACCGACTTCATCGACACCGTCTGATGAAACAGCTCGAGTGCCTGCTCGGAACGGATCCCGAGCAGACGCCGCAATGACGTGGCGTACTTGGGGAACTCGTCGAAGAGCTCCGCCCCCGACGCGCGCAGCCGCTTGCGCAGATCCTTCAGGTCCGAGCCGAAATGGGCGAAGTCGGCGTCGACCGACAGCGCCTTGGTGGCGGTGACGAAGAAGCGGTAGGGCTGCCCGGCGCTGTCGCGCTGCTGGAACACCTGCGCGAGGGTGACGGTCTCGTCGTAGCCGTGGTTGATGAAGACCCCGAGGATCACCGAGTAGGTCCGGCGGTTCTCCCGCAGGCCCTTGGCACGGGAGCGGCCGGTCGCCTCGTTGCGCTCGGACTTGTAGTGGCCCTCGACGTAGGAGCGCAGGGTGCGCTCCCGGGCCTCGGCGCCGGCGGCCTTGTTATAGGCGGCCTTGTGCGACGGCATCAGCAGTGTGGTCAGGGCGTCGACGATGGTCGACTTGCCCGAGCCGATGTCGCCGGTGAGCAGCGCGGTGTCGGTGCCGGGGGTGAACCGCCACACCTGGTTGTCGAAGGTCCCCCAGTTGTAGACCTCCGCGTACTGCAGGCGGTAGCCGGCCCGCGGGGACGCACCGAGATCCAGCGTCGAGAACAGGCCGTCACTCATCGCTGTCCCCCGCCCCCGCATACTCGCGGAGCTTGGCCGCGAAGTCGGACAGGGTCTGGGCGTCGACGTAGGCCTTGAGGATTCGCCGGACCTCCCACTGGTCGTTCTGGCCGCGCAGCTGCCGCAGGAAGCCGAGTTCGGCGGCCTTCTTGATGGTCGTCTCGGCCTGGTCGACGGCGCGCGCGTCGTTGGTGGATTCGGACTGGAAGAGCCGCAGCATCTCGACGATCTGCTCGGTGGACAGCACCAGTCGGCCCTCACCGCCGGTGGTCTCGAACTCGACGAGCCGCTTGCGCAGCAACACCAGCAACAGGCTGACGTTGTAGGTCAGCGCTCTTCTGCGCACCAGCCGAGGCAGCGCCTCGTCGCCGTCCTCGGTCGGCCGGGACCGCAGGTAGGCGTAGCCCTCCGCGTCATCGATGACGACGTCGATGCCGATGGTGGCGAAGTGGTCGCGGACGCCGCCGCCGAGGCGTTCCAGCGTGATCCAGGTGTCCTCGTCGGACTCCCGGTAGACGACGCCCTGCATCAGCCGGATGATCGCCGCCGCGACCGCGTGGTCGTTGCTCATGCTTTGTCCATCAACGTCGTCGCACCGTCACCTTCGGAAGCCGCGCCCGCTTGGTGACCTCCGGATCGGCGGGGTCGGGGTACTCCAGCACCGTCTCTCCCGTGTCGTCCATCTCGATCATCAGGTCCTCATCATCCAGGGCGAGGTAGCCGACGATCTCCGCCGCGCCCTGCTCGATCGGGTGGATCGCGGTGATGTCGGACAGCAGCGCCGAGGAATTCTCCGGCAGCACCGCGCGCAGGATGTCGACCAGCCGGGTCGAGTCGATGAAGTTCTGGGTGAACAGCAACTCGGCGTCGACGTCCTCAGTGCCGACGGCAATCTCGCTCTCCACCGCCACCGCCGTCGGCGTTTGGTAGAGCGGACGCTCGAACGGCAGCGCGATCTCGATGCCCGCCTGGTCGACCTCCAGCCCGAATCCCGGAGGGTTGCCACGCAGTTCGAGCGCCACACTTTCCACCGCGCGGACCAGATCCAACACCCGCCGGTTCTCCAGCCACACCTGGTCATCGAGGAAACGGCGCAGCTGTTCGGAGATCTGCCGCACCGTGCGTTGGGCCCGGTCGGCGGCCTCGGACCAGTCGTTGTGGATGCCGCGGATCCGCCGGTCGGCTTCGATCGATTCGAGCGCGGACACCTTGGCGAGCAGGTCTCTCAGCTCGTCCTGGCGCGCCTCGGAGAGCAGGAAGTCGTAGAACGACTGGAAGCTGCGGCCCTGATCCGAGCCCGCGATCTGCGAGCGGCTGCCGACCAGGTCGGCGAGCAGCTCACCCTTCGACCCGTCCCAGGCGGCGATCTTCTCCCGGGCGGCGCGGTCCAGTCGGCGGAAGTTCTCCTCAACCTCCCGGAAGTCCGAGAGCAGTTCGCGCGCCGTGGCCGAAAGTTGTTGGTAGCGGTCGCGGACCGCGGTGGCGTCGAGCACGGTCACGACGCCGGATTCCACGGCAGCGATCTCGGCATCGATCTCGTCGCGGCGCCGGCGCAACTCCGCCAGCCGGACCTCAGGCTGCTCCTCGGTGCCGTGCACGATCTGGCGCAGCAGTTCGACCACGGTGTGCAACCGGGACTCGGTTCCCACGAAGGCGCGGCCCTGCAGCGTCATGACCCAGGAGTAGGCCTTCTCGAACGCCGCGGTGACCTCGTAGTGAACCTCGTCGTCGCCGGGCGGGTAGAACCGTCTCAAGTACGCGGCCTCAGTGATCGCCCAGTCCTCCAAGTAGGCGCGCGGCTCCTTGGGGAATCTCGGCTCGCCGCCCTCGGTGGGGATCTCGGCGTTCAAGGCGTGGAGCTGGTCGTCCAGGGCGGCCGCGAGCTCGCTGGCCGGGCACGCGCCCCGATTGCCCTCGACGAAGAACCCGCCCAGGAAGGACAGGATCAGACCTGCGTTGCCGGCGCGCAGCAGCCGCCAGGCGGGGTGCCGGTCGCGCAGCGCGGCGATCGTCGCGTAGTCCATCAGGAGAGCCTAGGAAATGCCGCTGACAATGTTCAGGAAGGCTGCGCACCCGGAGGGTGATCCTGGGGCCCGATCGAGACGCAACCCCCACCGCCGCGGCCGACACCGTCGCGGGATCGCCGCTGCCCTCAGTTGGGCCCGATCCAGCAACCTGGCGTATGTTGTGGTGTATGAGGCGCACCAACATCTACCTCGATGAGACGCAGACAGCCAGTCTCGACCGACTCGCCGTACAGCAGGGTGTTTCGCGCGCCGAGATCATCCGTCAACTCCTGGACCGGGCACTGAGCAACACTGATGACAACCTCGCATCCGAACTGATGGCTATCCGAAACTCGTTCGGATCCCTGCGTGATGCGGAAGCGCTGGACCGGGGTCCGGGAGACCGCGAGGAGCATCTCGGCCGGATGTGGCGCCGCACCTCGTGATCTTGGTCGACTCGGACGTCCTCATCGCTCACCTCCGCGGGCTGGACGCGGCGCGGGACTGGCTGCTGGACGCCCGGAGCAAAGGCCCTCTGGCGATCAGTGTCGTGTCGATCGCTGAGCTCGTCGGCGGGATGCGCAGCGCGGAACGACGCGAGGCTTGGCAGCTTTTGGCGTCGTTTCGCGCCGAACCGGTCACCGAGGTCGTCGCGCGCCAAGCCGGCGACTTCAGGCGGCAGTACCGGCGCAGCCACTCGGGCATCGGCCTGGGCGACTACCTGATCGCGGCCACCACAGAAGTGAAGGGCTATCAGCTGGCCACGTTGAACGTCAGGCACTTCCCGATGTTCAAGGGCCTTCGACCACCCTTCGCCGTTTCGTCCGACTGATCCACTCGACGCCGGCACCTGCCCTGGCATTGATCTAGCGGCGCTTGCGCCCTTCACCGCCAGCGCCCGCGGCGAACTCCTCGAGCACTCTCAAGACCTCGTCCCAGATCCGGTCGCCATCACCGCCGGCGTCGATGGCGTCGACCACCTGCTGCAGCGCTGAGAACCGCGGGCGCTCCACACCGCAGCCGGCCAGGTGCCCGATGAGTGCGGTCAGCCGGGTTGCCAGGTCGGCGAGCCATTCGCGCCGCTCGTAGTCGTCGAGCGATCCGGCCTTCTTCATCCGGCGCACCTCTTGGTCCACCTGTTTCCGGGCCTCAGGCAGCGGATCGTCAACGCCGTTCTGCAGGCGGTCGCTGAGCGGTGCGGACATGCTCGGCGCTGATCGCAAGGAAGATGCACCGAGACCTCCGATGCTCAGGCTGGAGCCAGGTCTGGACCCGCTCCGTTTGCGGCCGCCCTCGGGTGCCCTGCGCCGCGCCATAGGTGCAGGTGCCGCACCCAGGCACGGCGCCTCTATGTCCCAGCCGTCAGGCATCTCGACCGGCTGCGTAACCTGATGGAGCGCAGCACCTTCGGCCACGACCCGGCTGTCGATGGCCACGTAGGCGGTGAAGCGGCACAGGACGCCGAACCGCAGCGAGGTCGCCACGATCCTGCTTTCCAGATCGCCCGTGGCCCGGCGCGACGCATAGCGGTCCTCGAGGTCCCGGAGGTGGGCGCGGGCCCACTGCGCCGTGATCGCCGAGGCCGCGTTGGGCTGAGCGGAGACGGTCGTTGACCAGTCCCGGCCGTCGCGGGTGACGCCTCGAAGAGTCAGAGCGCCGGTGCCAGAAGAGCGGTACCGTCCGGCGATCACCAACGGAACGCCGGGAAACAGATCGGGCAGGCGGGCCGGGCTTTGTGTGCCGTCCATCGTCTGGAGTCCATCGGCGGTCAGGTGCAGCCCGTAGGCCAGGGGTGCCCCGATCCGGCGGTGGATGGCGTCCATCGCCTCATCGAGGCGGTCCTCGCTTTCGACTAATTCGCAACGGCCCCCGCCTAATCCGGCGAGACGGCCTAGGAATCCAGCGTTTACGGCCCGGTCGATGCCGACGGTGTGGATGCGGACGTCCCGCACCCGATCGGCAAGTTCACGCACGATCTGATCCTCATTGCCGACCTGTCCGTCGGTCACCAGGACGATCACGGCGTCGCGGCCCTCAAGGGCGTCGCCGAGCAGGGTCAGAGCTTGGCGCAGTGGGGCCAGCAGTTCGGTGCCGCCACGGGCGTCGACCCTGGCCAGGTGCTCGACTGCGCGGTAGCGGTTCCGGTCGCTGGCCTTGGCCAAACCCTCGGGAAGACCCTCGGGGCGGTCGATGACGGTGTCGAAGGTGAGCACCGCGAACCGGTCACCGGTGGTGAGCGTGTCGACGATGCGGGCCGCGGCGCGGCGGGCCGCCACCATCTTCCAGCCGCCCATGCTGCCGGAGCGGTCCAGGACCAGAACCACGTCACGGGGCCGAGGCGGTGCCGCCGACGACGGGGGCAGCACGGTCAACTGGTAGGTGCCCTCCTCGCCGTCGGCGTCGGGTACCAACAGCAGCGAGTTGGTGAAATCTGTTCTGGCATAACGTAGCCGGAGTACGAAGTCGCGGTTCGCGCGCTCGCCGGGATGCACCTGCACGCGACCGTCGACTGTCTGCACCACGTGCAGGCTCGAGCGAACCTCCGACAGCGCCAACCCGGCGGGGTCGATGCCGACGTCGATCGACAGTGCCACCGCGTTGGGGAAGCCGGGCAGCAGCACCGGCGGGGTGATCCGGGACGCGTCCGGGACGGCGTCGGTGTCGGCGGCGTACCCGTCGCCCACCGAATCACCCGGTAGTGCGGCGCCGGGGATGTAGCGCGGCGCCACCACGAGCGGGAAACGGAACGTCGCCTCACCGTCCTCGTAGGGCAGCGGGGCCACCACACTGATTGCGACACTGACCCGTTCGCCGGGCAGGATGTTGCCCACGCGCATGGTGAAGACGTCCGGTCGCTCCTCCTCGGCGATGGAGGCACGTCGGCCGGAGGCGATCGCGTCTTCGTAGGCCTGACGGGCCGCGCCACGCTCGCGCAGTTCGGCATGCACCGTCCGTCCGTCGGCGGTCATCGTCATGGCGGTGACGGCCCCACGGTCGGGCAGCGGGAATACATAGGTGGCTTCCAGCGGTTCATCGAAGCTGTTGACGAAGTCCTGGGTCAGTTCGACGCGGGCGGTGAGCCCAGTGATGTCCGCGCGGATGTCGACGCGGTCCAGCGGCAGATTGCCGCGATCGGTGCGCAGTGCGCCCAAGCCGTCGTCCTCCCCTGGTGCCGGCAGGCTGGCATTCTCGGCGTCTGTCATCGCCACGACGGGCACGCTCACATTGGATTGCATTGGTCGGGCTCCCCCTATTTCTCGTGTTGTGCAACGGTCAGCAGGCCACGGTCGGCCAGCAGGTCGAGCAGCGGCTGGGCCGCGGCGCGGATCGCCGGAAGGTCGTCGCCGCCGGGCCGGCCAGGTAGGAGCAGGACCGCTCCCCCCGGAAGGTCCACGGCGGCGCGCATGCTGACACTGTCAGCACCCCGGGTCACCGCCGGTTGCGCGGCGGCGGCTGGTTCGGCCCAGAACCGGCCCCGGGCCTCGGGCGGTTCGGCCACCGACCCCTCGACGGTGGCGAATGCCTTCCCTCCTGACTGCTTTCTCAGCACCTTGTCGTCGATCGCGGCGACCCGACGCAGCGTCGCGTCCGTCGCCCCGATCAGCTGGGCCTGGATCTCCGCGATCGAAAGCCCCTGGGCCTGAAGCCGTTTGACCGCGACGATCTGCAGCAGATGCCGGGTCCCGTACAGCGCTGTCCGGCCCCGCATGGCTGCCGGCCGGTCGACCAGACCGATGGTGGTGTACCACCGGACGGTCCGGCGGTCCGGCACGTCGCGCACCCTTCCGTTGGGCGCTCCCGGGTAGGCAGGTCCAGCCAGGGCGGCGGACACCCGCTGCACCAGCTGTTCCTGGGTCCACTCGGCCCGTTCAGCCACGTGAACATTGTGACACTGTCATATAACACTGTCAAATAGAGGACGGCCCAGCGGCGGGCGGCAGGCAGGCAGGGACTCAGGGGAACTGACGCGTCGGAGTAAAGCGGGCCCGCACCCCCGCTACACCAGTTCTACACCTCCGCAGGTGTACGCTTGGTGTATGGCGAAGGTGCGCACCAATATCGAACTTGAGGATCGCTACATCGAGGCGATCAAGGCCCGCTACGGGGTCCGCACGAAGACCGAGGCAGTGGAACTTGCCCTGCGAAATCTGGCCGGCCAACCGATGACCCGTGAGGAGGCGCTGGCGATGCGGGGTGCCCACGCGATGGGTGAGGTCCCTCCGGACACCGGTCCCCCGTGATTCTCGCCGACACGTCCGCGTGGGTTGAGTACGACCGGGCCACCGGGAGCACAGCAGACCGGCGCATTGCCGAGTTGATCGCCACCGATGGGCCGCTTTTGTACACCGATCCTGTGATGATGGAGGTGTTAGCCGGAGCGCGCAGTGATGCACGGGGGGAAGATCTGCGGCGGCTGCTGCTGCGGTTCGGATTGGCCCGCTTCGATGCAGTTTCCGACTTCGACGCCGCGACGAGAATCTACCGCCGTTGCCGCAGAGCAGGCGTAACCCCTCGCGGGATGGTCGACTGCATGATCGCGGCAGTCGCCCACCGTCGCAATCTCGCGCTACTCGCCTGGGACGTGGACATGTTCCACCTCGCCGAAGTGATCGGACTGGAGCTGGATGGGGCATCCCTGCGCGCGGGCTGAGGGCCAAGCCCGACCCCGCCCATCCCGGCGGCGTTGGCGAAGACGCCTCCATCGTGCCCGGGGATGTGATCCCGTGAAGGGATGGCCGAGATGCTTCCCCCGGAATTGTGGTGGTGACCGGTGCCAGCAGCGGTATCGGCCGTGAACTGGTGACGCTGCTGTTGGATTCGGGGCGCGAGGTGGTGGGGTTGGCGCGGCGGGCGGACACCGCGGGCCAGGGTGATCCCCCGGACGTTCCGTACACCCGGATCAGTGCCGATCTGAGCATCGCGGACGGAATCGCCCAGGGAATCGAGCACATTCATCGCGTCCTCGACGGCCGGCCGGTCGCCGCTCTGGTCAACAGCGCCGGGGCGGTCACGCCGGTGGGTGCGCTGGCGCGCCAGAGCAGTGAAACCATCCTCGGCGCCCTGTGCCTGATGGCCGTGGCACCGGCACGGCTGGCCGCCGGCGTAGCCGGGCTGATGCCCGAGGGCGGCCGCATCCTCAATCTCTCCACCCGCTCCGCCGAGGAAACGTTTCCCGGCCTGGGCCTGTACTGCATGAGCAAACATGCGCTGCGCTCGGTGACCCGCAGCCTGCAGTTGGAACTCGCGCCGCGGATCGCGGTGACCGAACTCATTCCCGGAGAGGTGGATACGGCCATGCAGGCCGATCTGCGCGAGCCCGACCCGACGGGCTTTGCGATGGCGGAGTTCTTCCGCGACAACCGGACCAACCTGATCCCTGTCGAGCTGGCGGCACGCTTCTGTCACTGGGTGCTGACCCAGACCTCGCAGCCGCAGTACGCCGACGGCACGCCCTGGTACATCTATGACCAGCAGACCCAGCGGCAGTGGCTGCCGCCGGGAACCGCATTCCACTACCCAGCCCCTGACTGATCCCGCGAACCATGCCGCGACGGCGGCACGGTGGCGATGGCTGTGACCACTCTCGGCTACATCCGCCAGCGATTACGCTGGGCGCCATGGCGGAGTCGATGTCTGAGAAGCGCAGCGCAACCGCCGTCGCACATTTCACTGCAGCTCAGCGATATACGCGGGATGAGATCTTCGCCGAGCCGTGCCCTGTGCCCGCCGAAGCCGGGGCCCACGGCTGGTGGTTCCGCGACATCCCTGGCGAGATCGACGTCTCCGGCTGCGAACAGCGGGACGGATGGACACTGCTCTACGTCGGAGTCAGCCCCGGCCCGCCGCGGGCGGACGGCAAGCCGCAGGTCCCTCAGGACCTACGCAAGCGCATCCGGTATCACTTCGGCGCAGGCAATGCGAGCGCGGACGGCTCCACCCTCCGCAAGTCGCTGGGGGTCCTGCTCGGTGATCAACTGGGCTTTGCGCTGCGCCGGATCGGTTCGGGCAAGCGACAGACCTTCGCCGGCGGCGAAGCCGTCCTGACCCAGTGGATGACCGACAATGTGTCGGTGTCCTGGGTCCTGCACCCCGAGCCGTGGTACCTCGAAGCCAAGCTGCTCACCGCGCTGGATCTGCCGCTGAACATTCAGCACAACGAACGCAACGCCTTCGCCCCGCACCTGAAGAAGCTGCGGCGCGACGCGGCGGTGAAGGCCGGCAAGATGCGTGTGCTCGCGGAGTGGTCCTAGGCCCGCCCTCGCCGATCGATCGGCAGGGCTTCCCACTAGTGCCGATCCAGCCGGTCCCGTGCCGCACATCACATCCGCCCCACCAGTCCCAGCCGAGGAGCTTGTGTACAAGCGCCCGCCTCAGAGCGACAACGACCCGAAATGAACCGGCAAATACCCTGTGCCGCATCAGTTGTCGCTCCGAGGCGGGCAATATTGTTGTGACGACCTATCCGCGTGCCGGCGTGTCGGCCACGAACGTCGCCACCAGCCGAGCCACTTCGTCGCCCCGTTGTTCCGGCACGAAATGCCCGGCACCGGTGATCGTGGCGTGGTCCTGCCCGCGCGCCCCGGGGACGTGCTGCTGAAACACCGTCTCCCACCCCCGGGTGGCCGGATCACCATCGGAGTAGGCAGTCAGGAACGGCTTCTGCCATCGGCCCAGGGCGGCCATCGCGGTACGCCCGATCGCCGCGCCAGGGTCATTGCGGGTCAACGGGATCAGCGCGATCATCTGCCGTAGACCGCTCTTGAACGTGCGGTCGGGAAACGGTGCGTCGTAGGCGCCCAGCACGTCCGCACTCAGCGGTCCGGCGACGGCCTGCAGGAACATGCTCGGCGTGATGTCGGGGGCCCGCTGGTAGAAGGCGACGTAGTCGAGCAGGGTCTCCTGCAGCACCACCCGGCCACCCTCTATTCCGTGGTGCGCCCACGTCAGTTGTCCCGCCAGGGCGGGCTCGCAGGTGTGCAGGATCGTGTTGGTCGCCACCACGCGGGAGAACCGCGCCGGCTCGCGGGCCAGCACGCTGAACCCGATCGGTCCGCCCCAGTCCTGGACCACCAGCGTCACACCGGACAGGTCGAGGCCGGTCACCAGACTGTGCATCCAGTCGACGTGCCGGGCGAAGGTGTAATCGGTGGGGTCGGCGGGCTTGTCGGAGCGGCCGAACCCGATGTTGTCCGGCGCGATCACCCGCAGCCCCGCCGCAGCCAGCCCGGTGATGACATGCCGATACAGAAACGACCAGGTGGGCTGGCCGTGCAGGAGCAGCACCACCGCAGCGTCACGGGGTCCGGCGTCGACGTAGTGCATCCGCAGCGGCGGCAGCCCGGCGGTCCGGACCTCGACATAGTTCGGCTCGAAGGGGTAACCCGGCAGGTTGTCGAACCGGCCGTCGGGAGTCCGCAGCACCTGCATGTCCCGCAGCCTAACGAGCGATCACAATCTGTATCCGGCGCAACCTGTGGTGGCGATGACGCCGGTGGCCGCCGCCCCTGCCATTCACCGCCACGTGGTGGTATCGGCCGCAAGTCAGGACGAACGATCGCCCTCCGAACACGGATGGACGAAACATGACAGTCGCGTGACCACTGCCGGTATGTGTCGACTCGGCCACGCGGCGGAGGTCAGACTCGATTATGGCTTTAAGCGTCGCGGCCCCGACCCGAATTCCATTGGGAATCCAGGACGCACTCTGGCTGGACATGGATCGGCCAACGAACGCGATGGTCGCCGATGTGGCGGTGTGGACCGCCGAACCCGTGGATTTCGAGGGTCTGAAGGCGGCGATCACCGAGCGCCTCGTAGATCGCTACCCGGTGTTTCGCAGCAGAGCGGTCAGCGACGGCCACGGTGCCTGGTGCTGGGAACCGGATCCCGATTTCGACGTCGCCAACCACTTCACTGCTGCCGCCCTGGCTGACCCTGACGATCCCCGCTGCATGCACGCACTGGTGGCCGCGCACCGCACCGAGTTACTCGACCGCAACCGACCGCTGTGGCAGTTGATCTGGGTGCAGCGCTACCGCGGTGGCAGCGCGCTGATCCTGCGCAGCCACCACGCGCTGGCCGACGGGATGCGCATGGTGCAGCTGGCCATGAGCCTTTTCGATGCCTCACCCGAAGGCGGTGCGATCCTGGGGCCCGCGGTGGCCCAGCGCGGCGCTGAGCCACCGCCGCCCCGGATGTCGCCGGCTCGATGGCTGCGCAGTGCCGCTGCTGATCTCGCCGCAGCCACGCGGACGACCTTCGATCGGCCGGTCGATACGAGAAGCGGAACGACGGCAGCCCGGCTGGGCCGTTCGGCACTACGTAACCCGCTGGGCGCGCTGCACACCCTGCTGCACGCCCTTCGCAGAGCGGCGGCTCAGATGCGTCGAGCATTGCCCAGCGGCGGCACGTTGGCCCGTGCGCTCCTCGCAGCGCCGGGCAACGCCGACACCGTCCGCAAATTCATCCTCGGCACCCGTAACGACGTAACGGTATGGACCGGACAGTCAAGCGGTTCCAAGGGCGTTGCCTGGTCCCCACCGCTGTCGCTGTCCGCGGTCAAAGCCGTCGCCAAGGCGCACGGCTGCACGGTCAACGACGTCCTGGTGGCCACCGTCGCCAGTGCGCTTCGCGAGTATCTGCGGGTGCAGGATTCACCCTGCTCCTCGGTGGCCTTCATGGTGCCGGTCAACCTGAAGCCGCTGGATCTGAGCCTCCCCGAAACGCTGGGTAATGAGTTCGCCCTCGTCCAGCTCGAGTTGCCGACCGACGAACCCGATCCCGTGGCGGTGCTGAAAATCGCGCGGCGGCGAATGAACCGCATCAAGAACGGCAGCGAAGCCGCGGTAGCCTTCCGGCTGCAGGAGACGATCGCCCGATTCAGCAACACCCTCTACGAGGCGTCGGTGGACTTGTTCACCAACCGCACCCTCGGGGTCCTCACCAACGTGCCCGGGCCGCCGATACCGGTTTACCTGGCCGGTGCGCTGGTGGAGGGCATCGCCGGCTGGGCGCCGGTCACCGGGGACCAGCCGATGAGCTTCAGCATCTGCAGCTACAACGGTCGGGTCGTGGTGGGCATCGCCTGCGACCCCGAACTCGTGCCCGGCTACGAGACCATCGTCGACGGCTTCGCCATCGCCTTCGACCGTCTGCTCGCCCAGACCCCCGGTCTCGGGATGGTGGCCGGCGATTGGCGCGTTCAGCGCTGACCCTGCGGGCCGTGGAGTCCCGATGAATGGAAGCCGAGCCGTCAACGGGCGGGAACCGGCCCTAGCGCCGGGTCTCCGCCGTTCAGTCTGCGGGAGTTTGGGCGACCACGTCCGCGCCGTGCGGAACGTAATGTTCCAACGCGATGGTCGGTTCCCCGCTCCATCGGTAGGCCACCAGAGTGCCGCCTTTGCCGGCGCTGAAGTCGACGCACGCGGTGTAGTCGGTCCAGTCATCAAGGTGCACCGGGTTGTCCGTTCGCCAGTAGTGGCCGTAGAACACGGGTAGGCGATCGTTGTAGACATACGAGCGGTCGGCTGGATCGACCTGGATGCTCGGCAGCGGCGGGTAGGGATCGCCGTCTTCAGTTCTGAAGCTCCCGACCTCGGCCAGTTCCGGCAGTGTGGTCGCACCTTGATGCCACCATCGGGCCCGGGCCTTCTCCCGCCGGTGCCCGTCTTTATCGCGGTAGGCAGGCAGGCCGTAGTCGACGAGGCTGACCTCCGGTCCCTTGAGGAGCACTTCCACCGCCTCGTAGAGCGGGCTGCTCTTGTCGGTGGCCGAAACGATCTGCTCGGCAGTGGTGAACCGCTCCCCACCGAGTGCCGTTCTGACGACAGCGCGCGAGGGCTCGTGCCAACAGGCGTGCACCACCCGCAGCCCGTCGAGTTCCAGCCATAACGGCAGTGTCATAAACCATTCGATGTAGTACGTGCGTTGCGATTCGGTCAGCTGCTCGAGGAACGCTCGATGTTGAGCGGTGTTCTTGTCGCTGTGAGGACGCCCGTACTCGCCCGGGCGCTCGGGATCCGCCGTGGCGTAGGCGATCGCGTTGAATTCGTGATTGCCCATGACGATCAGGGCACTGCCGCTGTCGACCATCGCTTTGACGATCTCCAGGACCCGCAACTGCTCGGGTCCCCGGTCGATGAGATCGCCAACGAAGACCGCACGCCGGTCGCTGTGCCGGTATGCGCCGGTGTCGGGCCCGATGGTGTAACCCAGGCCCAGCAACCGGTCTTCCAGCTTCGAGGCGTGACCGTGGATGTCTCCGATCACGTCAAACCCGCTCATAGGCTTCCTTCCCGGTCTGTGCGCTCACAACAGGCAGCAGAACCATCGCCCGACGAAGACGACTCGACTGTCGGGAGGTGCCGGTCCTGGCCGTGTCGAAACGCCTTGCGCAGTGCGCCGGCCAACCTGCGAAAGCCTCTGCTGGCAAGGTTCCTTCCAGCGATCCCGGGGTCACATTTGCGGCAATGCTCCGGTTGATCGTCTTCCAAGGGCCAGTCGCATACGCGACACAGCCCATAGATCGGCGGCACATAATCGGTCTCACCGCGATCGTATTGGGCGACGAATTCCATAATCTCCCAGGTACTTTCAAAGCCCTGGCGAAAATCCCAACTCTTGCCGATCCACCTATTCGGGTTCAGGCGCTCCCCGGCCCTGTGCGCCCGCTCTGCAGCGAGGTGACCCCGCCGGTCATCCGACATTCCAAACATCATCTGTCCTCCCAGTGCGACGATATCGCGCACCACCGACAGCTTCGGGTGGCGGACCTGGCCCTCCTGACACCCGTGGGCCGGTCGCGCACACGACAGCCATTCAGGTGTCAGACCCCGCTGGCAGAGTCGGTGTTGCAGAAGGGATCGACGGGAGCGACCGGATGCCGACAGGAGAGGGGAATATGAAGTTCTCGTACTACCGCGACGGTGACGACGACCTGGTCCGATTCGACGGCGATCCTTTCGAGACGGACTCCGAAGCCGAACGCTACTACCCGCGAGAGGGCAGTTGGGGACCGGCGACACCGGGAGACGTGCCCGTCCACGTCAAGGTGAACTGGTCCGGTGACTACGTCCCGATACCCGCAAGCGACGTAGCCGAGCAGACCTCACACATGCAGGCCCGGCTGGCTGCCATCGCCGACCGGACGCCCTCAAGCGACACCGTGACCTCGGCGTCCGGCGCGGAAGCTTCCCCGACACTTGAGCCTTTCGAGTTCCGCGCCGGCCAAACCCGGTACGTCCGCCATCAACGGGCCGGCGACGCGCACGAGTACGTTCCGGCCGGCTCCGAGGAGGACGTCAGTGCCCAGAACATCATCGAGTACCCGCCCGCCATGCAGGAAGCCCTGGAGCGGGCACGCGACCTGTTCGCCAGTGCCGCGGCCAAGGCGCCGCGCATCAAGCAGATGCTGCGGGATGTCTGCGAGCAGTCCGGCGCCACGCTGGAACACGAGTTCAGCGACGCCGGTCAACCCACTGCCGTCAAAAGCCTGGCCTCGGTCTTCCGGAAGGTCCAACTGGACATGATCGAGCGCCACCTGCCGGCCGACGCGATCGAACTGAACGACTCGGTGCGGTTCACGGTCGTGTTCCCCGAGGATGAGTACCACCGGGGCAGCTTGCAGTTGCGCGCAGAGTTGCAGGAGCTGGGATTCGAGCAGATTCAGCCCCGACCACCCGACGAAGGCGGCTGGCTCAGCCACGGATGGCGTGGCCTGAACCTCGCATTCCGTGATCCGGACGGGCTGCAATTCCAGCTGCACGTCCACACCTACCCGAGCCTTGCCGCCGCGGTGGCCACTCGTGATCTCTACGAGCAGATGAGAACCCCGGCCGCAATGCTGTGGTCGCACAGCAGGTTGACCCATCCACACCCCGGCGAGCCCGGCACCCTGGGGCCATCGAACGATCCACCGGTGCGGTACTTCGCCGACCAGATGGCGCACATGACCTACCGACTCATCCGCATCCAGGCTGACCAGTTCGCCGGCACCCAGCAGCTCCTGGATTCACCGTTGGAGATCTTCACCCACAGCGCGGAGTGGAATCCGTGCCACGGCCCCCGAAGCGAGAAGCACTTCGACGTCTTCTTCAGAGGGGACTATGCCGAGGTCGGCGACTACGACGCGCAGATCGCCATGATCGACATCGGCACCGACTGGCCGATCGAGCGATACCCCAAAGTTCGCGGCCGTCCGTATCGCTACGACTACGGCAACGTGCTGCGCCGAATTCTCGCGGGCTCATTCGATCACTGCCCCGACGATCTCGGGTTCACCCCGCGCGCGGTTGACGCCTACAACGCGGTTGCCCGCGCTATCGCCGACGGTCACGCGGAGCCGGATCTCGATCTGGTCCGCGCCGCCGTTGCCGCATCGGTCGAGCATCTCTGGGAACTCGACAGGGCTGGCCGCGGCGACAGTATTGTCGAGCGTGGCACTGGGCTCTCAATCGAGGAGTCGGACTGAGGTGGCGATGGCTAACCAGGAGATCGGCAAGGGGGTGTGGTACTCCCCCGACACCGGCTATATCGCACTGGACCTGACGGGCAGGATCCCGCGCGAGCAAGCACGCACCGTTGAGGCCATCGCGCTCTCTCCCAAGGGGGATGAATATCACTGCTCACTGGTCGCCATTCGTAAGCATGGCATCGACGATCCGGACAAGGAACAAGGCATCGTGGACGCGGTCAAAGGCTATCTACGCGAACATGATCTGCACTTCACCGGGCTCGGCGATGAGCGCTACCTCTGTCGAAAAGACGAACGTGTGACGATCGTGGCACCCGTGATGATCAAGGGAATCGACGAGTTCGTGCCGGTCGTGGGAAACCTCATCCCCGCCTATCAGCGACCGTTCCTCCATGTCACCCTGCTCAAGAACGAGACGACGGAACACGGCATCTCGATCAACTCAACGGAAGACCTGGCTCGCTACTGCGAAAAGCTGGCTCACTGACACGGTGTACCGGGTCGGCAGGTTGTCGAACCGGTCGTCGGGAGTCCGCAGCACCTGCATATCCGGCAGCCTAATGAGCGATCACCTTCGACCGTGCTCCTTGGTCAGGACGTACCTAGGCGGGGCGAAAGCTCAGCGCAACCCCGTTCATGCAGTAGCGCAGGCCGGTCGGTTCGGGGCCGTCGTCGAAGACATGGCCGAGGTGACTGCCGCACTGGCGGCAGAGCACCTCGGTGCGCGACATGCCCAGCGAGCCGTCGTCGCGCTCGATGACGGCGTTGTCGAGGGCTTGGTAGAAACTGGGCCAGCCGGTGCCACTGTCGAACTTGGCTGTCGAGGAGAAAAGGTCCAACGCGCAACCCGCACAGCCGAATACGCCGGCGTCGTGCTCGTCGTTCAGTGGGCTGCTGAAGGGCCTCTCGGTACCGGCCGCACGCAGGACGTCATATTGGGCCGGGGTCAGTCGTTGTCGCCACTGCGCATCGGTGAAGGTGACCGCGAAGACTTCGTCCGAGGCGTTCGGCGGCGGGTTGGCTCCTGCGAGGGTCCGCAGTGAGCTGCACCCGGCGGTCACCCCGAGCAGGGCGGTGCCGAGCAGCACGTGTCGCCGGCTCACAGTCGACCGCGGCTGCTGCGGACCCGGGACGGACATGGTTCGACCTTACTGCCTGGCCGACAGACAGCAGGCTCACAGCACGCTGTCGTGAGGCGGCTCTCGACAGAGCGCTGCGATCAGTGCTCGTCGTAGTGGTCGCCGTGCCGATGGTGCACATGACCGTCGTGCTCCACCGCGACGTGGCCGCAGGACGGCCCGTGCGGGTGGTCATGATCGGAGTGGGTCGGGTGGGCGGTCATGGGGTCCGCCTCCTTCGCAGCTATCCTGCGAATAGTGGTATGCGAATCTTTTTTTATGAATTTGATACGCATCTATGCCCGCAGGCGGTGGCCTGCGCCGATCGAGCGCGTCGGGGTGACGATCTCTCCGTTCAATTCGATATCAGTCCGAGTTGCCGGGCTCTCTTCAGAATGACCCTGGCGCGGTTCAATCGCGGTAAGTCACTGCCGTCCTTTGGTTTCCCGCCACCGCTGTTGAACTGCTCGACGAACTCCTGGGCCCAGCTGATGTCCGAATCAGACGGGCTCAGTCCAAGGTTGATGGTCTCGGCGTCAGACGAACGCAGCGAGAGCTTTCCCGTCATACCCATCCGTCGGGTCAGCGCCACGCCCTCCGCGAGCTGGTCTGGGTCACGGGTCGGTCCGTCGATCGGACCCGGAAGGTGCGCCGCGCGCGAGGCCACGACGAGCTGGGAACGACTGTAGGCCAGGGCCAACGGATCCTGCTCCACGCCAATGTCCAACGTGAAGTCGTTGACTCCGAACGCGATTCGAAAGCACGGACGTGCCGCGGCGATGTCATGAACGCGGGCTAACCCACGCGCTGTTTCGATCAGCGCGATGACTGGTGTACCGTCGCCAAGCCGGCTAGCGGTGTCCCACATGTGATTGCCGCCTTCGGTCTTGGCAAGCACCACACCTTTCATACCGCGGCAGTCAGCCAAGGCCCGGCAATCTGCGGACCAGAATTCGCTTGATGCGTCGTTGATTCGGATCCATGCCCGGGCTCCGGAGTTGAGGAAGTCTATGACTCGGTCGCGAGCCGCCTCCTTCTCGTTGGGAGCGACGGCGTCTTCCAGATCCAGGATCACTTCGTCGGACTTGGTATGCATCAACACTGCATCCAGATCAGGCTCCCGAGAGGCGTTGACGAGGAGCCAAGAGCGCGAAACCTTCGAGTCCACAGCCATTGCGTCAGGCTAAACGT
This sequence comes from uncultured Actinomycetota bacterium, assembly GCA_963787055.1. Taxonomy (GTDB): domain Bacteria; phylum Actinomycetota; class Actinomycetes; order Mycobacteriales; family Mycobacteriaceae; genus Mycobacterium. Next base: position 43,773 of record CAWBBP010000010.1, on the reverse strand, counting down.
TTGAGCCCACCGCTGGACACCCACTGCCTGGAATCGGACCACGCTAACCGCGATAGAGCGATCGCGAAGGCGCAACTCCACTCAACATGTTGTCCGACCGTGCAGAGCAGAAACGGCCGCACCCGAACACGATGTCACGCTTCAGCTGTACAGCAGGTACCCCGCCCGGCTTACGCGGAACTGGGCGGCCGCCTGGTTCCACTCTGCCAGCAGCGGCGCGAGTCGATCGGCGTTGATCGCCTGGCGCACCCGATCTGATCCGGTGAGCAGGTCGATCGACGGCCCCCAGGCGAAGTCCCCCGGATGCTGTTTGCGGATCGTGTCAATAAGCAGCAGCGCCGTGCCGACCGGTCGGTATGCCAGCCGATCGGTGATGGCCAACCGGATGGCCGGGATGTTTTGTCCGGGGAATTTGGCGGCGCCCTCGGCGACCGCGACGGTGACGGCCTGGAAGGCGATGCCCGGCAGGCCCATCGCGTTCATCGTCGCGGCCACGGTCGCAGCATCCAGCCACGGCGCCCCGATCTGCTCGAAGGGTCGGTCAGTGCCGCGGCCCTCTGAGATGTTGGTGCCCTCGAAGTACACCGTGCCGGGGTAGCTCGCGACGGCCGCCAGCGATCGGAGGTTGGGTGAGGGGTTCACCCAGGGCAGACCCGTTTGGTCGAACCACTGCGCGCGGCGCCACCCCTGCGCCGGAACGACGGTCAGGTTCGCGCCGATACCCTGCTGCCGGTTGAACAGCATGGCCAGCTCGCCGACTGTCATACCGTGCCGCGCGGGGATGGGGTACATGCCGATGAACGACGCGAAGGCCGGGTCCAGCAGGGCGCCTTCCACGATCTCGCCGCCGATCGGATTCGGCCGGTCGAGAACGACGAACGGGATGCCCTTGCGCGCCGCAGCCTGCATCGACAGCGCCATGGTCGACACGTAGGTCCAGGTCCGTCCGCCGACCTCCTGAAGGTCATAGACCAGGACGTCGACGTCCTTGAGCATCGCCGGAGTCGGGCTGTGCCCTTGCGCCCCATAGAGCGAGTAGACCGGCACGCCGGTCTTCGCGTCGACACCATCACCGACCGTGACACCCGCCTCGGCGGTGCCGCGGATACCGTGTTCCGGCGCCAGCAGGGCCACCAGCTTCAAGTCGTCGCTCGCGGCGATCAGATCGATGTCCGACCTGCCCGAGCGGTCGATGCCGGTGTTGTTGGTGATCAGGCCGACCCGTTTGCCGCGCAGGGCAGCCGGCACGTCAGCGAGGAAGACCTCGATGCCCGGAACCACGCCCCCCGCAGCCGGAGCCGCCGACACCGGTGTCGGCGCGCCGCACAACACCATGACGCACGCCAACAAAGCGCTCAGCGTCAGCCGGAAACCGGACCGTGCGACGGGCATCCGCGAACTCTATCGGACAAGAGCGAATGACCCCGGGAGGCCTCCGTGGCCATTTTCGCTGGTAGCGGGGAGGGCAACAGTAGTGGCGACGATCTCAATAGTGGTAACGCGCTTTCAGAATCCTCACTTCTCTATCGTCCGCTCGGTACACGAGCCGATGTTCGTCGTCGATCCGCCGGGACCGGTACCCGGACAGCTCACCCTTGAGCGGCTCCGGCTTCCCAATACCCGCGAACGGGTCACGCTGAATTTCTCCGATGAGCCGGGTGATCCGACGAGCCATCTTGCGGTCCGACGCCAACCAAAACAGGAAGTCCTCCCAGGCGTCAGGATCGAAGTCGATCCTTCTCACTCCTGGCCGCCGGCCATCTCCTCGAGCTCGTCGATCGACTTGGTGTGGTTCGCGGGGACCGTGCGGCTGGCCTTGTCCCGGGCAACTGCTTCCATGAGTCGGCGGGCGTTCCCGGGTGAACGCAGTAGGTAGACAGTTTCCTGCCACGAGTCGTAGTCGGCGGCCGACATGAGCACCGCATCACCGGCTCTGGATGCGATACGCACCGGTTCATGATCGTTGTTGACCTGTTGGATCAGCGGGAAGAGGCGCTGCCGAGCCTCACTTGCACTGATGGCCATGTCCACCTCCAGGTGCCGTACAGAGTTATCTGTACTGATGTTGTACGGCAAAGCCGTACCACCGACCCACGTCCATCAGCCGCTTCCCGACTGTGCTACGCAGCGTAGCGATGTGGTGCTACGGTAGCGCAGTGGGCACACCGATCAGTCAGCGTGAGCTTCGAAACGAGAGCGGGGCCATCATGCGTCGCATTGAGGCCGGTGAGCATTTCACGGTCACCCGGAACGGCGTTCCCGTCGCAGAGCTCACCCCTCACGACCCGGCGAACGCGGGTCGACGCCGACGATTCCTACCCGTGTGCGAAGTCGCCGCCGGCCTCACCCGGCTTCCCGACTGGGACGTCGAGAGCTTCGCCGACGAACTGCGCGAACTCGACGCCGCGGTGGACGACGGTGACGGCGATCGGTGGGGCGATAGGCCGTGACCTCAGTTCATGGACAAGTGCTGCTGGACACCTCGGTAGTGATCGACTATCCAGCAGCCGCCGTAGCCGCCCACGCCGAGACCGCAGCCGTCAGCACGATCACTCTCGCCGAACTGGCCTACGGGTTGCACACCGAGGATCCGCTCCGCAATGCTGCACGCGAGCAGCGATATCACTGGATTTCCAATGCCTTCGAACCGATCCCGTTCGGCATGGGTGCCGCGCGGATCTATGGGGCGTTATGCGCCCATGTTCGCGCACGTGGCCGAGATCCGAAACCGCGCCGGTTCGACATGCTGATCGCCGCGGTGGCGGTCGATCTCGGAATTCCTTTGATAACGCGCAATGAGAACGACTTTCGAGGGATTCACCGTGCCCTGGCTGTCATCGCTGTCTGAACCGAACCGCGTCGACGCCGGAGAAGAGTCATCCGGGCCTTACCCGCGGCCGGCCCGCCGCACAGTTAGATCGCCCTATCTGTACACCGGCCTAGAGCGGTGTGATGCCTGCGCGCCTCACTATCGACCCGGCGCACACCACCGCAGCGGAATGGACAGCCCTCCTGCGTGACCATCTGAGCGCCGCCAAGGCAGCCGGCGAGGTGGTGGACGTCAGCAGACGTGTCGAATCTAGCGTCTAGTCCTACGCCAACGCCGCAGCGAACCTCTGATAAAGATCGCCGGGCAGTAAACGGTGGCCCACAGCCGGCCGTGCCGACTCCTCAGCTCGCGGCCGGCCCGCCCGAAATGTCGGAGGTCTGGTGCAGTCTGGCGTCAACGACGACGGAGAGGCGAGCATTATGTGCTGGCGATGCGATCACCCCGGGGCCACCACCGAGGAATATCTGACATATCTGGCGGAAACTCTCAGGAGAGACCGGTGGGTGGTCCAATACGTCGTCAGCGAACACCAGCCATCCGCGTACACGGTCGGTCTTCATGGCCTGGGCCTGCCCGAGTTGCTGGTCACCGGACTCCCCGAGAAGATCTCGGTTCAGCTGCTGGACTCAGCCGCCCACGAAATGGCATATCACGACACCCGACTGGAGCCGGGGATGCAGATCGAGTTCGAGGGCGAGCTTGTCCTGGAAGTCGTCGAGGTCGATCATCCCGACGTGCACCTCACGATCGCGGACCAGTTTTACCGGCGCGTGTTCGGTGCGCTGCAGCTGGTGTGGACCGACGACGAGCGGCACTGGCCGTGGGATCGCGGATGGAGCAACGCTCGGCGGCAGCAGCCGGTGTTCGGGGCGCGCGATCCGGAGCGGCTGAATTCGGTTTGAGTTGAACGCTTTTGTTGACAGCGTGCCATCCCGTCACCCGGGGGCTCCATGTCCCCGCTCGGGTGGGCAATCGTCGCCGTCAGGCCACCGCCGCGGCGAACATCTGTCGAGTTTCATGTCGCAGCCAGCACACAGGGACGGGAATTCCTGCTGCACAGCAGGTTCGACGTCGCGGCCGGTTCCACCGAGCAGGGCTCGGTAGCGCCGGTCGAAGCGGAGCTCGCGGCGGTGGGTGCCGACGAAATCCAGCACGGTGCAGAAGCTCTTGTCCTAGGGCCGCCGTAGCCCGCGGCCCAACTGCTGGAGGAACAACGTGGGGCTCTCGGTCGGCCGCAACATCAGCAGTGTGTCGACCGTCGGCACCTCGACGCCCTCGTTAAGTTTGAAGAGTCAGTTTAAAGGGGTCGACGGAGAAGACGACGCGCACCTTGTCGGCCGCCAGGTCTCGCAGGGCGGCTTCCCGTTCGGTCTGCGGACTGTCGCCCCAGATCGCCTCCGAGGGCCGGCCCTGGTTGACGGGCTGTCGGCAAGGCGGGAGACCTCCTGGACCAGGTTGGGGGCCCAGGCGTCAGTGCTGGTGAGAGGGTGCTCAGGGCGTGGACGTAGTAGCCCTGGCCGCGGCGTCCGGGAATGTCGGTCAGGTCGAGCCCGTCGTGAATGCCGAAATACATGAAGGGGCACAAGCGTTGTTGGTCGATGGCATGCCACAGCCTCAGTTCGGCGGCGATGCGATTGTCGAACCAACGCAGGATCGACAGGTCGTCGCTGCGCTCGGTTGTCGCGGTGAGGCCGAGCAGTTCGGGGGCGACGTGGTCGAGTAGCTTCCGGTAGGACGGGGCGGCTGCCTGGTAGAACTCATCGACGATGACCACGTCGAAGTGATCGTGCGCGAGGTCCTCGAGGTTGGCGGCGTTGAGGTTCCGAACCGAGGCGAAAACATGCTCGTGGTGTTGCGGGCGGGCCCCACCGATCCACCACTCGCCGAACGACGCGTCCCGGATCGCGTGCCGGAGGGTGGCGAGGCTTTGATCGAGGATTTCATTGCGGTGGGCCGCGAACAGCAGTCGCGCTCGCGGCAGCGTCTGGTGCAGCCGGGCGTAGTCGACGGCGGCAGGCCCGCCGCGTGGGACGGCCGGGCGTCGGCCGTCAACCGCGGAATCGCGAGAGCGCGCGCCAAGGCGACATAGGCCGCGTCGTGCACAGGGTCAGTTGGCGCTCGGCGGGTCCGGTGGCCGGTAAGGGTCGTACCACCACCAGTCGGCGCGTTCGCCGAGCGGGCCCGGGCAGGGCGGGACGTCCGGCGGCGGGCCGCTGGGGGGTCGAGCCAGTGATCCGGGATGCAGTTGTTGGCCGTCCTCGTCGGTGATGACGAGGCGCTCGATGGGCCCCCTGATGGTGATGCCGCCACTGTGGTGGAGCCGGTGATGGTGCGGGCATAAGAGGACCAGGTTGTCCAGGTCGGTGGGCCCGCCGTCCTCCCAGTGCCGGATGTGGTGGGCGTGCAGACCGCGGGTCGCCCCGCAGCCCGGCACCGCGCAGCAGCGGTCGCGGTGTTCCAGCGCCCGACGCAACCGGCGGCTGATCGTCCGGGTCGATCGGCCGTGGCCGATCACCTGCCCGTCGCGTTCGAACCACACCTCGCAGGTGGCGTCGCAGGTCAGGTATTGGCGCTCGGGGTCGGTCAGCAACGGACCCAGGTGCAGCGCCCCGACATTCCGTTCGACGTCGAGATGGACCACTACGGTGGTGCGCTGGCCGTGCGGGCGGCGCCCGGCTTCGAGGTCCCAGCCGGTTTCGACCAGTCGCTGGAAGGCGTCGAGGGTGGTCGGCATCGGCGGTCGCAGATCCTCGGAGCCCTCGCGGCTACCGGGAGCGTTCTCGCGGTCGTGTTTCCACTCGGCGAATAGGGCGTCGCGGTGCGAGGCGAGCGCCGCCTCGAACACCGCCGATTCGGCGTGGGCCAAGCGGATCCGCCAGAGATCGAACCCGTCGCCGTCGGTCTTGCTGATCGACGGGACCGGGTCGGGCCGCGGGCCGGGATCGGGGCGCGGTTCGAGCTTGATCGCGGTGCGCAACTGGCTGACGGTGGCCACCGATGCCAGCTGAGCGTAGTGGGCATCGGAGCCCTCCCCACCACGCTGAGCGATCACCGCGACCTGGTCCAACGAGAGCCGACCCTCGCGCAGGCCCTCGGTGCAGCGGGGGAACTCCCCGGCCCGGTGGGCGACGGTCGCAATCGCGTCGGCGTTGGCCCGCGAGGTACCGGTCTTCCAGGCCACGAGTGCGGCAACCGAACGCACCCCGGTGTTCCCCCAGATACCGTCGTGGTCGATCTCGGCCACGATGTCCACGATCCGGCCGTCGATTGCGTTGCGCTGACCCGTCAACTCCGCCAGCTCGTCGAACAACTCCGCCAACCGTTCCTTGGAACTCACTCTCGGAGCCGTCGCGGTAGCCGTTGTTGACATGACACCACCATCCCACCGGGGTCTGACATTTCGATGATGGTGTACGTCAGCTCCGCGAGAACGGTTGCCGGCGTTCGTGTTGACTGTCCGGTAACGAGGCTGGCTGGCACCGCCGTCAGGTGACGCCGAGCCAAGAAGGGTGCGAGGACATGAGTCGGCTTGACGAGATCGGGACAGCCGACGGGTGGCGGTGCTGCCCGTGCGACGAGGCGGTCGATCCGCAGATGTCGGTCAACGACGATCGCGGGCCGAGCATCGACGGCATGAGCAGCAAGAGCAAAGCCAAAAGCAAGGGAGCCGACTCGGTGTTCGGCACCGAGCGGCTCGCCCAACGGGCATGCAACACCCGCAAGGGCGCCGTCGCACCCGTCGTCAACTGGGCACCCGAGCTGTTCGTATCCGACCCCGCCGTCATCATCACCAGCGTCGAGCGATTGGCACGCAAACGCGGCAGCGAGCCCGATGGGCCGATGCCCGACCGAAGCCGATGCCGTAGCCCCCGCTGAGTGGTTGCCTGCCGCTTCACGCTGAGCTCTTGAACACCTGATCGGAATGCCACTTCACATGACTCGCACTCGGAGTGGGGTGTCTGGGCGCCGGGTCGAGCAAGGGCCGCCCGTCAAGGTGGTAGACGAGTCGCTCCCCTTGCTCGCTGCGGGCGACGTAATGCGGTGAGACCCGCACCGAGAGGTCGTCTTTCAAGCCGAGGGCGCCCAAGTCGAAAAGCACGTGATGGAGTGAGCAGAGCGCCAGCCCGTTGTCCGGTTCGTCGGGTCCGCCCTGGGAATGCCACAACACATGGGCGGCGTCCAGACCCGCAGGGTCGCGTCCCAGCGCGCCGTCATAGCCGCACATCGCGCAGCGGTTGCGCCAGCCGTGAAGAACCTCACGCCGGAAACCGGGACGCCGGCGAACGCGTGTCACCTTGCGGTGCTGCCACGCCGCCTCCTCGGCAGCCTCGAGATCCAACCCCACCTCGGCGCAGATGGGGTCGAGGTAGGTCGGGGTGAAGTTGAGGTCGATCAACAGCTGAGCCGATTCGGCGATCAGGGCGGGGTCCGTGCGCAGAAGGTCTTCGACCTCCGGGCGCAGTCGGCCGGTGGCGTGGGCTCGGCATAGCGAGGCCCGGGTGTCCTTCAGCGGCTGGCCCTCGTCGCCGCTGACTTCCCACAAATCGGACTCGAGGTGCACGAACGGCATCGCCGCGCGGTACCGCTGCTTGGAGGGCGGCCCGAAATCGTCCAAAAGATGGCTGACGGGCTTCTCGGCCTCTTCGTAGGTGCACGCCGACGTTCCCTGCTGCTGCATCCTGCCGAGCAGCCAGAGCAGCAGCAGCGGCTTGTGCGGGTAGCGCTCGCCGCCGCCACGGGGGGCCATGCGCAGGGATGCCAGTTTCCCGAGAAACTCTTCACGCTGCACGCTCGCAAGTGTGGCAAGAACCAGGAATACGCGCAGCCGGTTCTAGCCGGATTTTTCGCAAGACGTCAATGTAGCTGGGTCTTGATGAGCGAAAGTCTCTGTCCCGCAATAGATAGTCGGATTTATCCAAAATTCGATCGTCCAGCGGGAAAGCACTTCGCCAGTGAAGACTATCGGGGCGGCGCGCGGGTGAAAGCATCGGCGGACCTACCGCGTTGGGTCCGACCCCTTCTCGGGTTGGCAGGCGCGACGGGCCGAAACTCCGCGGGGCTTTGCTCTTCGCCGACACGCCGGTGTTGGTTGCTGGACGGGCGCCGGCCGCGTGCTCTCGTCAACAGCTGCTGTCGGAACAACTGCCTCGGGATGGCGCAGACTCGGATTCACAGGCCCAACGCCTTGGCCTTGGCCGCGTCGTAATCGGCGTGTGTGATAAGTCCTGCGTCGAGCATCTGCTTGAACCGCAACAGCTTGGCCATGTCGTCCTCGGCGGCGGCCCCGGTTACAACTGCGGGTTGCTCCAGCGCGCGGATACCTACCGCGTCAGCGGCTACACCGATGCCGACAAGGCCACCGGCGCCCTGGGTCGCACCGGCGGCCTCGATACCGGCGGCAGTAGCGGCCTGAAGATTCGCGGTTCCCCGAACCCCTGCCAGGGCATCCGCCCGCTGTACCGCCGTGAGCAATTCTCGTGACGGGGCGTCGTATTCGATTGAAACGATTGCCATGCTGACGATCTCAAGACCGCGCTCAGATCTCCAGTGGTAATTCCGCTCGACGACCTCGGAAAGGCTGCGGGCGAAGCCCACCGCGTCCTGCTGGATACCGACGATGCGGTGACCGCGGGCTGGGTCATTGGTGTAGGCCGACAATGCGGCCGAAAGGCTCGCGACCACCTCATTGAACAACTGGTCCGCGGCGGCATTGCGCACATCGGTGAAATCGAACACCGCGCCGTTCTGCAGATACGTCGCCGGCACGAAGTTGTGGATGAACAACAACGGATCGGCGATGCGCAGGGTGTAGGTACCACGCGCGCTCGCCCCAACCTGCGCGTTGAGATACCAGTCATCCCAGTAGATGTCCGAGGCCGTGCCGAACTTGTTGTTCGCCAACTCTTTGAGGGAGACGAAGAACGCCTGTTGCTGTGCTGTGGGGCGGCCACCGAATTTGAACCGCTCCCAGGACATATGAACAACCGGATCCACAAGACCGGCACCAGCGAAGACCGAACGCGAGTCGGCAGCCCCGGAAGTCCACTCGTACACGCCTGGCTCGGCGACGAAGGCGGTAAACGCTCCGCCCTCCATGAATACCAGCCCGTACCCCTGGGGAACGATGATCTTGCTCCCATTGGTGATGACGTCACGTGAACCTTTGGTGTTCGAACCACGACCAAGATTGGTCCCGCGTTTCACCGCCGGGAACAACGCCGCCGTCGGCGCCAACCCGTCAGGAACGGTGTAGAAGTCCTTCCACTGATCAGCCAGCACACCACCGACCGCCGAACCGGCCGCCTTCAACAGCCCCATGTCAGATCCCCAGAATCCTCGCCTTGGCCGCCTCATACTCATCGTCGGACACCAACCGCCCGTACCGCAGATCCGACAACTGCGAGATCTTCTCCGCCGGCGACGGACCCGACGCCGTCACCAGCTTCTCAACCATCTCCTTCATATCGGCCCCCAGGGCCTCGACGTCGGCCGACGTCGCGACCCTCGGCTTACGCGACCGCGTAATGGCGTTGAGTTGGTCGGCGACGAAACGGGCGTCGTTCGCGCGATCGGGAGAGATCGGCACTCTCATCGACCACGACGCGGAGACGATTTGCAACTCAGCCTTGCGGTTGTCGCGATCCTGCAGCTGCCGTCCGCTGCAGACGACCTTCGCCGACGTCGTGGGGTCCACGTCATGTGCTTCCTGCCCGCGGATAACCCAATCCCGATACACCTCAACATCGGGGCCGGACTTGGCGATCACCTCCCCCAGTCGCGGGGAGTCCAACCTCGACCGATCGAAATTTATCGACGCAAGCGTTGAACTCAGCACGTCCGGTCCCTCCTGTCGTCCGTGCTGCTTTCTGACCGTTTTCTCCAGGTTGCGGTAGGCCACCACGGCAGTACCACCGCGTGCATCCGCCAAAACGGCGGCCGCCGGCTCAACCCCGGCCTCAACCACCCGGGCGGTCTGATCAGTCGCAGCCGCGTAGGCAGCTCTCACCAGGACAACGACCAGGAATAGGACCACCAAACCGATGAACGCCTCCACCAAAGACTCCCTTCGCTTACTGATGAGGTGTCAACGAGAACCCCCTGCTGGGGATGCTACGGAGGAGGTGTGACAACTTTTCCGCTCCTGTAGCTGACGCTGGGCCGCTCCCCACGAACTAGTCCGACCGATCTGACCCGCCCAAACGTTCCCTTCAAGTATCGGAAGTCGCTATGGCACGGACTTGCGTAGTTCGCTACCTGAATCCGGGCAATCCCGTACTCGTTCTGGACGACAGAGCCCGGTATCAAAGGCTGGCATCCGCAACGCCACCCCCTGTGCGGGATAGTTCGTCGCGGTGACGATGACGACGACGACGACGGCGGCGGCGGCGGCGGCGATGACGATGACGCAGCGGACTAAGCGTGACCATCTCGTCCTGAGCAAAGTTTTCGCCAGGCCAGCCTCTGCCGGTTGACCCCGATCGAATTCGAAGCGGTTACGGCGACACCGGCCGATTGGGCCGCCTGACCGAGCGTTTCGAGATTGACGGCACGTGTTCTCACCTCACCGGCAGCGCCTTCCCGCTTTTCGCCGAACCTGCCCACCATCGGCGGCGGTCGTCGGTGAGAGCGTCGCCGTTGCTGGGGTGCGACTACCCACCCGTCTGCTTGGTGGGTTGGGCGAGTTGGGCTCGATTGTCGAGCCCGAGTTTGTTGCGGTCCCTGGTGGATGTTCGCCACTACATCGGCGATGAAGAGCCCGCCCGGGAGATACGAATCGGAATGCGGTGAAAGGCTTTCTGCGAGAGCATGATCTACAGTTCATCGGACTTCGGCCGCCGTTTCTGCACATAGCCCTACTCAAGAGCGAAACCACCCGGTACGGCATCTCGATCAACTCCGAGGACGACCTCGCTACCTACTGCCGGAAGCTGATGACCTAATCGTGATGACGTGTCCACGGCATCAATGGAATCCGGGTGAACCAACCTGATCCTAAGTCCGGGGTGCACTCAGTAACGGGGGCTCTCCAGGGCCCCTGCTCGAGCCGGGCGGGCCTAGATGTCCCCAGCAATACGGTGGGGCGGCGCTGCGAACAGCACCGCCCCACTGTGTTTCCTGCCCGGCGTTTCCTGCCCGGCGAAGGCCTACTGCCCCATCGCCTTCTTCCGGTCCTCATCGCTGAAGCCGTCGTCAGCGTTGGCGGCGTACCTGCGTTTGGCGCTGATGACGTCCCTGGTCGAACTGAACGCCCCGCTGGTGCCGGCCCGGCTGCGCTTGTCGTAGGTCATGGCGTACTTGGCCTCAACCCCCATCCGCTCACCGATCTCCACGGCGTCGATGTCGGCGCCGAGGAAGATGAAGTCCCACTTGTAGACCTCACGCTGATGGGTGATCAGCGCCTTGATTCCCGGCCAGGTCCAGGTCCGGCTGGCGTTCTCGTGGCCGTCGGTCATGATCAGGCAGATCACATGTCCCGGGCGCTTGTCCTCCGGCAGGGCCGCTAGCTGTTCTCCCACTTCGGTGATGAACCGGCCCGCCGCATCCAGCAGGGCGGTCCCCCCACGCGGGACGAGTCCGAACTCCGGCACCGCGTTGATGTCGGTGGGCGGGTAGACCACCTCGTACTCGGTGTCGAACTGGGCCAGGGTGACGTAGCACAGTCCGGGGTTCTGCCGTTCACCGTTGATGAGCTCACGCCAGCCGTCCTCGGTGACCTGCACCGAGGTGCTCATCGAGCCGGACCGGTCCAGCAGAGCAGCGATCAGGGTGGTGTTGGGATTGGTCAAAGTGACACCTTCGGTAGGCAGGCAGAAGTCACCGCGAATTCACGCATGAATGGGCCCCCGCCGTTGGATGAGCGGCCGCCGAAACGTCCGCTCCTGATAGTCGAATTATAGCATCTGATCAGCGGTTATTCACCTCAGGAGCCGCCACCTCGCCGATCGCAGACCTCGGAGACTTAAGCCGGATTCGGGCCGCGCTCGACGACCCGAACCATGTCTTTGAACTCTGAGAACAAGCGGCGCGGGGTTTTACCTACTGCGTGAATTGGTTGATCAGTTCGCCGAGTTCGGCCCGATTGGCGACGCCGACTTTGTTGCAGGCACGGTAGATGTGTCCTTCCACCGTGCGCACCGACATGGTCAGGGTGTCAGCGATCTCTCTGTTGGACAGGCCATCTCGAACAAGGGTGGCGATCTCACGTTCACGCTTGCTCAAGGGCAGCGGCGCGGAGACGTCGCGGGTGGCCGGGGTGGTTGAGCCGCACTCGGCGGAAATCCGGGTTGCCCGTCCGCTGGCGGTCAGCTTGGATCCGCGCAGGTTCTCACGGCCGAAAACCTTTGCGGCATGGGCGGCTGCATCAGCTGCAGCGATTCGGTCCCCCATCGTTTCCAGGTCGTCGGAAACCTCGAGTAGGCCGTCGCCGTCATTACGGGTCTGAGCGCTGGCCCAGCGGGCGACAACGCGCGCGCGGGGTCCCTCGACCAGCTGCGCCAGTTCGGTGAGCCGGTCACCGTGTTGGTTGTCACCGAACTGGATTGCGGTCTGTAGGCACAGAACCTCACGAGCGTGTTGTCCGTGCGAGCGGGCGAAATCAGCCGCCTGGGTGACAAGTGTGATCGCTTCAGATACCCGGCCCCGCGCGGCAGCGACCCACGCCGCCGCGAGCATCCTGCTGGGTTCCAGGAAGTTCAACGAGGGATGCCGGTTGCGCTCCGTCTCACTGAGCGCTGTTGCGGCCGAGTCGCCGTCGCCCGCGCGAGCCAGTGCTTCGGTGTATGCGATACGCAGCCAATAGCCGAAGCCGAGAAAAGGCCACTCGGCCACGTCATCGCTGATCACGGTGTTTGCCATTGCGGCACTCAGGGTTTCGCGGGCGCTGAGCAGATCACCGTGAGCCACAGCTGCGACGCCTCCGATGGCGGCAGCAAGTGTCCGGGGGATTTCGGGCAAGTCAGCCCATTGCTGAAGCACCCACTGGCTCATACTCATCGCCTCGGTGATGCGCCCGCTGACCGCCAGCGCATCGACATGCATCAGGTCCAGCCAAGCCGCTTGGAATAGATTGCCACGTAAATCTGTGGCCAGTGCCAGGTGGTCTTCGGGCGTCTGGGGCGCCTGCACGGTCCGGCCGAATTCGCCAAAGGCAAGCGTCGTCCCGTAGTTCAGAACGATTCGCGAATCGGAAGTCAACCGGGCTGAGTCGATTGAGCCGAGCAGGGCAACGACCTCTGCGGGGCGCCCATCCATAGCCAGTTGCAGTGCCCGGAAGGCCAGAAGTTCCTGATCCAGGGGGGCCGGAGCCTCGGTCAGGGCGTCCTCGATCACCGTCCGGGACTGCTCGGGCCGGCCAAGCATCAGTAACAAGTTCGTGGCGCGCAGAATTTTGGCGCCCACCCAGGCCTCGTCCGGCTCGTCGGCGGCGGGCAGCGCAGCAAGCAACTGTTCGCATTCCTCGCCTCGGCCGAGCATGCTCAAGGTGCGGGCATGCAGGATGCGGGACTGCATCTGTGTCCCTCCCCCGGCTCGGTCGGCCGCCTCGGCCAGGCGTTCACCCAGAGCTTTATCGAGGCGGCGAAAGGCCGCCGCCGCACCCTCGTTGTGCACATCGGCATCGCCGGGCAGGTCCGATTCCAGCCACAACAGCGCCAGGCGCACCGGGTCGGCGCGCACCGCCCCCGGCCCCGGTGCGCTGATCGCCCGCACGATCCGGCTGGACAGTCGGCGGGCACGCATCCGCCCCATCCGGTCACGTCGGGTTTCCCCGTAGAGCGGGTGCCCAAGGCGAACGAGGTCGTGCGTCGCCCCGGCCGTGACGCTGATCAGCTCACGGCGTTCGGCATCCTCGATCGCTACCGGGTCGGTAAGGGCCACAAGGTGTTCCAGTTCGAGCGGTTCGGCTACCGCAACAAAGTCGAGGACCTCCAATACCGGTTCGGGCGCAGCACCGACGTAGGCTTCCACCAGTTCGATCAACGTGGGAGAGACTGAGGTCAGGCCCGTCCACTGCCATCGTTCGTCGGAGTCGCGGACCAAACGGCCGGCTTGCAACTCCTGCATGACCAGCTGGTGGAGAAACAGAACGTTGCCGCGCGTCACGTCCCAGATCCGGGCGACGCTCTCATCGCTGACCGTGCCGCCGAGAACTACCTGCAGTAGCTCACTGAATTGGTCGACAGAGAGCGGCCGAAGGTCAAGCCGGCGCAGGTCGCCGTCTTTCCACAATGCGGTGACGGTCTCAGGAACCCGTTCGTCAGTGCGGAGCGTGGCGATCACGGTCGCCTCTCGGCGTCGCACAAGTTGATGCAGCACAAACGCCGACAGGTCATCGATGAGGTGCACGTCATCAACGACCACCAGTACCGGGGCGTCCTCCGTGGACGCGGTGAGCGCCGCGATGACTGAGCTGACCAAAGTCAGCGGCTGATCATCAAGCTGGCCCACCCACTGCGCAAACGCACCCAGGGGAATGGCCTGCGCGGCCGCGGTTCCCTGCACCGAGCGGATGACCCAGTCCCGCTCGGCTGCCGCGGCCGCGATTTCCCGTGCCAGCCTGGTCTTACCGACCCCGGCACCTCCGGCGATCACCATGCCACCGGACGTTGCTTCTGCATCAAGCACCCCGGTGAGGAGACGTACCTCGTCACCGCGACCGATCAGTGGCCAGTCCCCCATGACGGGCATCGTAGAGCCCCCGTGTGCAACTTTGCTGGTCAAAGCGGGATTTCAGCGTGCCCAGACGGGCTCGTCATCCCCTAATCAAGTAGTCACCCGGCCCTCAGCCGGCGGAATCAGGTAGCCCGCTACCTAATCTCCCCCTGCCCTGAGCAATAAACAATTGGGTCACACGACGAACACGCCGACTTGAATTTCCGGCCCAACGCCGGAAAAGGAAGGGAAACCCAGGAATGAAGAAAGCATTCGTCCTCGGAGTCGTCGGGATCGCTGCCGTGTCGAGCATAGCGATGTCGGCTCCAGCCGCAGCCAGTACAGACGCGGCTACCGACGCGGCATTCCTGGCTGCCGTCCGCGACGGCGGAATCTCCGGCTCTTTCGACACATTGATCCAGGCCGGGAAAGAGGTGTGCCGGCGCATCGATGTACTGGGCATGACCCCTCTGGCCGTCCAGCGCGACATCTACTTCGAAACCGACCTGGACCATGACCATTCCATCTGGTTCACCATCGTGGCGATCAACAGCTATTGCCCGTGGAACACGAATCTGATGCCCGGCCAGACCGACGCGACGCAGGAGGTCCGGTCCGGCGGGCTGGTCTAACGCTCGTTCGCAAAGACCGGCCCGACGGCACCGCCCCCAACCACCCCCACCCCCGGAGAAGGAGGGAGATGCGATGCCCGAAGCTCCCACACAGCTTGATCTGTGTATCGCCAACGTCGCCGGCGTCGAGGACCCCTACGACGATTCAGCATGGACCGAAGCCAAAGCGCGGAAGCTCGATGCCGATATCGCAGCAGCCCTCGAATCGCCACGACGTTCATCACCCGACCGACCCCCCCTGGGGAACGCCTACGAACGAGGCATGTTCACCCGCGACGACCTGCTCAACGCACGCCGCGCGTTAGCCAATTGGCTTGCATCGCTGCACCACGAGCGGCTCACGGGAGGACCGCCACCCACACGGAAGGAGACAGACATGACATACGGGAGTAGCTCGTGTGCAGCCCCCCGACGGGGCAAGAGCGCCGACGAGCGGGTGGAGGACCTCCGCCAGCACGCCGCCGAGCGCCGGCAGCAGGCGACGAACATCATTGCCAGTCCAGGAGCCCTCGACGAGGTTCAGTCAGTATTGGATGCCTTCTGGTCACTCCACGACGAGGTCCCGGCACGGATTCGGATGGAAATCGGAATCGCAGCTGCCGAAATCGCAGCCAACATCCTCGAACACGATTGCGCTATCAGCCTGCGGATGGAGTTGGGGATTACTCCCAACGGAGTCCAAGTCGAGTTCGCCTACCGCGGCGGACCCAGGGCGGTCGATCTGAACTCCGCCTGCATGCCCCATGAGATGGCCGAGCGGGGACGCGGCCTGGCCATCGCGCGAGCAGTGTTGAGCCTGCTGTCATATTCCTGCGACGAGACGGGCAACTACTGGAAACTTGTCAGCAGGAGTTTTTCAAACCATTCAGACACACAACCCGAAAGGCCCATGGCCCAGCGTTATTCTCGCAACTGATGGCCGTAGGCTCCGAAAGTGCATTCGCAGGAACAGATCGGCGATAGACGTGACCGGCGAGCACCTGAGACCCGCCCGGTCCCGCCACCGCCATCAGCGCCTGCGGGCTGGTACCCAGATCCGGACAACCACAACGGATTTCGGTACGGCGGAGTGCCGAGCATGCGCCACCTCGACGGACTTCGACATCTTTCCGAAGTAGTCCAGCCGCACGGCGTAGACGATCGCCGTGCCCGACAGCTCGCGGTCGGGCGTGTGCGGGACGAATGCCTCCTCAGTGACCACGGAATGAGCGTAAGCACCCCTGAGCCCCACGAGAGCGAGCTATTTTCTCGACGACGGCCACGCGGGCTGTAAAGCATTGTCGCGGGGTGGGCCAGGGTTGATGCCACGGCTCACCCGAGTCCCCACTGGTTGACCACAGTGCTCGGCCGACCGTCCGACAACCCAGAGATGTCAGACCCCGGTGGCAGGCTCCGGGATCAACAGCCGAAATCGGATCCCCGATCTCGAGACTGGCAAGAGAACCGACAACTGGGGGAAGTCGAGATGATAGGTCTCGTTGTGAGTTTCATCATTCAGGCGCCGAATCAATGCACGCTGGAACGGCCCTATCCATGGTTACCGACCAGCATCTGCACTGGATACGGGATCTCCTGCCCGCGAAGCGTCTGCAATGCCGCCCCTGGCACACCAGGGAAATGGGACGTGAACGGCCGCTACACGCCGAAGACAGGCTAGGAGCGGGGGCCTGATCCGCCGGCGGGATCATGGATCGCGCCGAAGGGCGTTAAGACCCCGAACGCCGATAGTGCCTCACGTCTCCCGCGGGCTGCCCACCAGATAGCCGGACTCCGGTGTCGGGCTGAACGGGTCCACCCGCGTCCGAAGCTCCGCCAGGGTGCGGGCAGCCGCGATAGCGGCGATCGAGCCGCTCTTGGTTCCGGTATAGGCGCGGTCCCCCGCCTTGCGGGCCTCGTCCTCGATGACATCGCCGGTGATGTCGACGCCGGCGGTCATCCGCGCAATCTGAGCGGCCTGCCGCGCGGGATGGACGGTGTTCGGCTTCCCGCCGCTCAGGAAGCCGCCCTTGGCCAGAACGGCCACCGAGCTCGCGGGGCCGCTGCCGCTGGGCCGCGAAAGCTGGGCGCCTGGCTGAGGATGGGGCCGTGATAGTGCCCGTCATGACGATCGTCGGCGACACCGACACCGACGCCGAACGCGAACTGGTGCGCGCTAGTTTGAGTGCCTACGGCAGCACCCCCAACTACGCCTTCATTTGGGACGAGGCGGGTTTCGAAGGCACCACCGTGCGGATCCGAGAGAAGCAGAAAGCCGGCGAATTCGCCGGAATGGCGGCCCAGATCACCGACGCGCACATCGAAGTTTTTGCCACCGAGTCGAACTGGGATGACCTGGCGACCGCGCCCCTCGGCGAAGTACGCCGGAATCGCCTCCCGCCTGGTGTTCTACAGCGCCCTGACGGACCCGGAAAAACTTCACCGCGATGGCCAGATAGCGCGCCGCCTGCAGTAGTAATGTACCCGACATGTCGGGTCTGACTGGGCTTCTCGCGCAGGACTGCATCGAACTGGACGTGCCTGCGGCCACCTGGGAGGAAGCCGTGCTGGCCGCCGGCGGGCTCCTGGAACGGTCCGGTATCGCCGGACCGGCCTACACCGGGGCGATGATCGACAACGTGCAGACCAACGGCCCCTACATCGTGGTTGCACCGGGATTCGCCTTCGCCCACGCCCGCCCGTCGGAGGCGGTGCACCGGACCGGGATGTCCTGGGTTCGACTGGCGCAACCGGTTGAATTCGGCCACCCGACCAACGATCCGGTGAGCCTGGTGGTGGCCCTGGCAGCCACCGACGACGGCGCGCACGCCACCGCGATGGCCGAACTGGCCAAGGTGATCGGCAGCACCGACAAGCGCTCGGCCCTCGACGTGGCAACCCGCCCTGCTGAGGTGCTGGCGATCCTCGGCGGCACCGCGACGTCCACCGCCGCGGTCACCCAGTCGGCAGCCCCGGCGGCGCGTACGTCCAATCTGATCCTGACCGTGTGCGGAAACGGGTTGGGCACCAGCCTGTTTCTCAAGAACACCCTCGAGCAGGTGCTCGGAACCTGGGGTTGGGGGCCGTTCATCACTGTGGAGGCCACCGACACCATCTCGGCCAAGGGCCGCGCCAAGGAGGCCGACCTCATCATGACCTCCGGCGAGATCGCCAAGACCCTCGGCGACGTGGGTGTTCCGGTGAAGGTCATCGAGAACTTCACCTCCACCCGTGAGATCGACGCGACCCTGCGCGAGTCCTACGACATCTGATCGACGAGGAGGAGAACTGCCCATGAATTGGCTGGTCGCTGTCGCCGAGTTCGTGGTCAACGAAATCCTGGCCGTACCGGCCTATCTGATCGGCATTATCACCGCCGTCGGCCTGATCGCGCTCCGCAAGACCGTCGGGCAGGTGATCGGCGGCGCCCTCAAGGCCACCCTCGGTTTCCTGCTGATCGGGGCGGGCGCCACCCTGGTGGTGGCCTCGCTGAAACCGCTGGGCGTGATGATCCAGGGCGCGGCCGGCACCAAGGGGGTGGTGCCGACCAATGAGGCCATCGTCGGGATCGCCCAGGAGCGGTTCGGCGCGCAGGTGGCCTGGTTGATGATCCTGGGTTTCGCGATCAGTCTGCTGCTTGCCCGATTCACCCCACTGCACTACGTGTTCCTCACCGGCCACCACACCCTGTTCATGGCGACCCTGCTGACCATCGTGCTGGCCAGTGCCGGACTGCCGGGGGCCACCGTGGTTCTCGTCGGCGGTCTGCTGCTGGGGGTGGTGATGGTGGCACTGCCGGCCATCTCCCAACCGTGGACCAAACGGATCACCGGCGATGACAGCATCGCCGTCGGCCACTTCGGCACCCTGGGCTATATCGCCTCCGGTATCACCGGACGGTTCGTCGGCGGTACGAAGAGTCGCTCCACCGAGGATCTGAAACTGCCCGAATCGCTGCGCTTCCTGCGGGATTCGATGGTGGCCACCGCGCTGTCGATGGTGCTCATGTACCTGGCGGTGTCACTGATCTATCTGGCCAAAGTCGGCGGGGACACCGCTTTCACCGCGTTCGCCGACGACTCCGGCGGCGGCGCCGCCAGCAGCGTGGGCAACTACCTGATGATGGGCGTGACACAGGGCTTGGGTTTCGGGGTGGCCGTGGCGGTGATCCTGTTCGGCGTGCGCACCATTCTCGGCGAGTTGGTGCCGGCCTTCCAGGGCATCGCCGAACGGATGGTGCCCGGCGCGGTGCCCGCCCTGGACGCCCCGATCGTGTTCCCCTACGCGCAGAACGCGGTGCTGATCGGGTTCGTCTCGAGTTTCATCGGCGGCCTGGTCGGCCTGGGGGTGCTCTCGCTGTGGCTGGGCCCGGCCTTCGGGTGGGTGCTGGTGCTGCCGGGCCTGGTTCCGCACTTCTTCACCGGCGGTGCCGCCGGGGTGTTCGGCAATGCCACTGGTGGCCGCCGCGGCGCGGTCGCCGGCGCCTTCGTCAACGGTCTGCTCATCACCTTCCTGCCCGCCCTGCTGGTCAAGGTGCTTGGCTCGTTCGGCGAGGAGAACACGACCTTCGGTGACGCCGATTTCGGTTGGTACGGAATCCTGCTCGGCAATGCGGCCAAACTGGGTTCGGTGTGGGGTGTGGTCGCGATGCTGCTGATCGGTGCAGGACTGCTGGCCCTGGCGGTCGCGGTGCAGCGCCGCCTCGTCGACACCGATTGGGATCCGTCGCCGGGACGGGAACGGGCGGTCACCGCCGACACCGCCCCCGTCAGCACCGGCCGCAGCTACCCCAAGATCCCGGCACCCGCGGGCGCCCCCGCTCCCCCGCCGCCGCCTGCGTAGTCGCCGCCGGGCCCACGCCCGGGCCCGCAGCCCTGGCGCCGGGCCCTGCGCCGGGCCCCACGCTGAGTGAGGAACCCTGCAGAGGTCTACTCGCACTCTGCCTGCGAGGTTCCTCACTCGACGGGGAAGTTGATCGACACCCAGCGGGATGAGCGGATGGCGATCAGGTCGCGGGCCACCTCGATCCCCACCTGAACCCGATCAGTGTCCCCGACCGACTCCAGGGTCCGCTGGATGCGCCGGCTGAGGTGCAGGGCGATCCGGTCGGCGGCCTCAGCGCTGTGCAGGGATCGCGGGTCGGTGGTCAAACGCGAACCCAGCGAGTCGAGTTCGGCCCGCAGTGCCTCGGTGAGTAGCTGCTCGTGGAGACCCGGTTCGATCACGCGACAGTCCCCCCTCTTGACACGTCGGACAGAGCTTCTCGCGCAGCAACTACACCGACGGATCGAAAGCCTCAAGTAGCCGGTAAGGCAGTCGGTGATCAACTTCCGGTCGGCGGCAAGTCCCGGTCGGTCACACTGTTGATGTGACCGATGAGTTGATCGAAGAGTTCACCGACTGGCTCGAGGAGCGGCGCGCGCCTCATGCGGCAGCCTTCGTCAGCCATGCCGAGATGTTGCTGACTTGGCGCGATTCCGCGCCCCTGGCCGCCTTGGGCGAGGACGATCTTCGCGAGTTTCTGCTCGGCTGGTGCCCACGCCAAGTGAGCCTGCCCGCCGAGAAGTCCGGGGAGGTGTGCGAGGCGGTCGGGGAATTCGTGTTCTTCCTGGGCGCCACCGGACGCCTGCACGGGGGTTCCGAGCGAGCCCGGGTCATGATGCGCACGGCGGTCGGCCTGACCGACACCATGGCGGTTCGGATGGCCGACCCGGCCAACTTCGGCATGGCCAAGTCGCTGTTCGCCGGGATCGCGGGCGCCGATCGGATGACCCAGGAGGAACTGGAAGCCGAGATCCGGCGACGAGTCGAGGAGCACAACGCGCTTCCGCTGGGCCAGCGCCAGGCCGCCACCGACCGGTTCTTCGAGCCACCGGCGATCGAACTGCCATTCCTGTACATCCCGCCGCCGGAGGCCGATGTGGCGGCCGCGGTTGACCGGGCAGTGCTGCCGGAGAAGGTGCGAGCGTTGCGGGAGTACCTCGGCGAGGCCGGCAAGGTGCTGACAGCGACGGGCAACCTTAAGCTCGTCGACGGGCGTGCCCTGGTCGAACTTCTCGACACCGGCGACGAACTCGACGAGAAGATCGGCGAGAAGATTTTCAAGACCCGGTCCACTGCGGAGCTGTCCCAGCTGACGTACCTGGTCGAACTGGCGATGGAATCAGGGGCGCTGCGCCACCTCAACAAACGCCTCGTACCGGTCAAAGCGTGGGCGAAGAAGTCACCCGTCGAGCAGGCCACCGCGTTGTTCCAGACCGCTGTCGAGTTAGGTGTGCTGTCTGAGATGGGTGCCGGGCACTCGTTCTACGGCGCCCTGCACAACCTGCTCGACGAAGGGGTCGTGCACTGGCTGGCCGCGTTGCTGTCACCGGACGCCCAAGCGGATTTCGACGATATCGTCGAGCTGAACCGCAGCGTGGTGAACAGCCAGTTCACCGGCCGCGCGGCCCAGCACTACCTGTCCGGCGGCTCACTGGCCCGGGACATCGGCCGAATCCTGGAGATGCTCGACATGACCGGGGCAGTCCAATGGTCCGGGCGCCGCGAGTCAGTCACCGATTGGGGTCGGCGGTGCTCCACCGGCGGCACCGTCGCCTTAACCGCCTTCGGCCGCCACGCTCTGCCCGACCTGCTGCCCGAGGCCGGCCTGTCGCTGCGTACCGCGGCCGAGCTGACCGAGGTGGATCTCAACGACTTGATCGCCGCGATGGATGAGGCTCCGCCGGAACAGCATTCGGCCATGTTGGCGGCATGGCAACCGTCGCTGTCGGAGTCCGAGCGGGCTGGCGCTGTCGCCGCCATGATCACCGACACCGACGAGGCACACACCCGGCTGGTCGGACTACGCCTGCTGGGCATGTTCGACCCCGATGTCGCCGAACCGCACATGCGCCAGCTGCTCGACACCACCGCCGCCGGGCACGCCGCCATCTGGCTGCTCGACCACGGCCTGGCCGACCCCGACACCGTCGGCGGGTTCATCACTCCGGCGGCGCTTCTCGACATCCTGTCCGAACTCGTCGAGGTACCGGAGGTGCTGTGCGAGCAATTCCTCAGTGCTCCTGATCCCGACGCCATCCTGGAGTTCCTCTGGCGTCACCCCGCGCCCGAGACGGCCGCGGTGCTCGACGCACTAGGACGGCACCTGCCCGACCGAGCGCTGGCCAAACATGCCCGCAAGGCGGCGATCAAACACCGGAGCTGGCGCGCCAACGAAGGCCCACCGCCCCGATCATGACGGCGCCCGCGCCGAATCCGCTGCCGGCCGCCGACGTCGGGCCAGCGGTTGGTTGACGGGCCGCCAGCATCAACGTCTGGTGGATCTCCCCGTCGACGTCGGGTACCTCGCCCACCACTCCAGGGGACGCTGCAGACGGATGTGACTCGGCCACTCGGACCGGGGCGCTGGCGCGCCGGCGACCGATCACACCCGAACCGGCCTCACCGACAGCTGCGGAACGTCGCTCCGCTTCAGGGGGTCAGCCGGCAACGGTGGGCCGCCCCGGGTTGTCGTCGGTAAATGCCGGGTCTCCCCCACACGCCGAAGCCCCGGAACGAACTGCGTCGTGCCGAGGCTTCCGGTCTGGTCAGGCGCCCGGCTGTCGGTTTGCTCACACCGGCAATCCGGAGGACGAGTGGCTCCGAATAGCAATTAGACCGAGGTCCGATAGGAGAAAAACGTCATGTCAACAGGTGCGAACAGCAGCCCGCAGTGGCCGACCAGCGTCATCGCCGGAGTGCAGGGGGCGTTGCCCCCGAACCGGTACAGCCAGTCCGAGATCACCGAGGCGCTGATCGAGCTGCCCCAGTTCGCCCCGCACGCGGATCTACTGCGGCGATTCCACCAGACCGCCAAGGTCAACCATCGCCACCTCGCGATGCCGCTGGAGCAATATTCGGAGCTGAGCGACTTCGGGTACACGAACTCGGTGTTCATCGACACCGCCGTCGACCTCGGATGCGCGGCGGTCTCGGCCGCATTGGAAGACGCCGGTTTCGGGCCCGGGGACGTCGACGCGATCTTCTCGACGACGGTCACCGGCATCGCGGTGCCGACCCTGGAGGCCCGGATCGCCGGGCGGCTTGGCATGCGTCCCGACGTGCGGCGCGTGCCGCTGTTCGGCCTGGGGTGCGTGGCCGGCGCGGCCGGTACGGCGCGGGTTCACGACTATCTGCGCGGCAACCCCGACGGGGTGGCGGTGCTGGTGTCGGCCGAACTGTGCTCGCTGAACTTCGGCGCCCTCGGCGCGGACATCGCCGGTCTGGTCGGGACGGCGCTGTTCGCCGACGGCGCTGCCGCGGTGGTGTTCGTCGGAGAGCGCCGCGCGGAGAAGCTGGACATCACCGGACCGCGGATCATCGACTCCGCCAGCCGGCTCTACCCGGACTCGTTGCGCACCATGGGGTGGGACGTCGGCGCTTCAGGGTTTCAGCTCGTGCTGTCCCCCGACGTACCCGACATGATCAACCGCCACCTGCGTGACGACATGACCGGCTTCCTCGGCGGCCACGACCTCGACATCGACGACATCGGCGTGTGGGTCAGCCACCCCGGCGGCCCGAAGGTCATCGAGGCGATCACCGAAAGCCTCACGCTGCCCGCCGACGCGCTGGAACTCACCTGGCGCTCGCTGGCCGAGATCGGCAACGTCTCGTCGTCGTCGGTGCTGCACATCCTGCGCGACACGATGGACAAACGCCCCGCGGACGGATCACCCGCGGTGATGATGGCCATGGGTCCCGGCTTCTGCTCGGAACTCGTGCTCATGCAGTGGCAGTGAGCGCCGACCCCATGACGTGGTATCTGATTCTTCTCATCGCGGTCGGCGTCGAGCGCCTGGCCGAACTGGTTCTTGCGCAACGCAATCTCGCCTGGAGCCGGGCGCGCGGCGGCATCGAAATCGGTGGGGGCCACTATCCGGTGATGGTCGTCCTGCATCTTGCCCTGCTGGTCGGATGTGTGGTGGAAGTAACCGTCATGCAGCGCCCCTTCATCCCCGCGCTGGGATGGTCGATGCTGGCCCTGGTTATCGCAGCCCAAGGGTTGCGCTGGTGGTGCATCACCACCCTGGGCCGACAGTGGAACACCCGGGTCGTCGTGATCCCCGGTGCGCCCCGCATCACCGGCGGACCCTACCGCTGGTTTTCGCACCCGAACTACGTCGCCGTTGCCGTCGAAGGCCTCGCGCTACCACTGGTCCACTCCGCGTGGTTCACCGCGCTGGCGTTCACCACCCTCAACGCGGCTCTGCTGAGCACCCGCGTATCCGTCGAGAACTCAGCGTTAGCGAGGCTGTCATGATCGATCTTCTGGTCGCCGGCGCCGGACCGGCGGGGCTGGCCACCGCCATCCACGCCGCCCGCGCCGGACTCGAGGTCACCGTGGTGGAACGCCGCCCCGGACCCATCGACAAGGCCTGCGGGGAAGGGCTGATGCCGCACACGCTGCGACACCTCGACGCCCTCGGAATCACCCCGCACGGCAAGCCTTTTCGCGGCATCACCTACCTGGACCGGACCCGGCGCGTGGAAGCCCGATTCCCCGGCGGCGCCGGACGCGGAGTGCGCCGCACTGTCCTCTCCGAAGCCCTGCACGACGCAGCCGCCACTGCGGGAGTCCGGATCGTCAAGGGCGACATCGGAGACATCACGCAGGACGCGACCAGCGTGCGCTGCGGAGATTTCGAAGCGCGCTACCTGGCAGCCGCCGACGGCCTGCACTCGCCGATCCGTCGCCAACTCGGGCTGGACCGGCCGACCCCCGGCCCTCGCCGCTGGGGAATACGGCGGCACTTCCAGATCGCCCCGTGGACCGACACTGTCGAGGTCTACTGGGCCGCGCACACCGAGGCCTACGTAACCCCGGTGGCCGACGACTGCGTCGGAGTGGCCATCCTGACCTCCCGGCAGGGCAAGTTCGACGATCACTTAAGTGAATTCCCCGCTCTGGCAGCACGACTCGCCGGGGCGCAGGGTACTCGGGCCCGCGCGGCGGGGCCGTTGCGGCAGCGCGCTTCCAGCCAGCACAAGGGCAGGGTCATGCTCGTCGGCGACGCGGCGGGATACGTCGACGCCCTCACCGGCGAGGGACTGGGCATCGCGCTGGGTTGCGCCGAGCTGGTGGTCAATGCCGTGCTGGCTGACGACCCGGCGGACTACACCCGGCAGTGGCGCCGCATGTCACGCCGGTACCGGCTGCTGACGTCGGGGCTGCTGGCGGCCAGCAACTCGCCGGTGCGGTCGATGATCGTGCCGGCGGCGAGCACGCTACCGAGCGTGTTCAACCAGGCGGTCAAGCTTTTGGCCCAGTGAGGCCTCCGGCGGAATTGCTCATTCGTCACTGTCCCCTGTGAGCACGTCAATGACGCGGGGCGCGAAAAATATCCTCTTGTAGGCCTTTTCGTCGACGACATCCAGAATTCCGAGCTCCATGAGCTGGCCGATCAAGGCGTTCGCGCGCCCGTAGGAGATGCCTAGCCGCGCCTCGACCTGACGCACGGTGAACGATGGGTTCGCGACGGCAAGATCAACCAGGGCACGGGCTTTCGACGAGCGCAGGTTGGAGCCACCAACGATGTCGGCCAGCTCAGCTTGCACCCTGACCAAGGCCCGCATCTGCGTGCGGGTCGACTCGGCAGAGGCTCGCAGTCCGGCAGCGAAGAACCCGATAAACGGATCCCAGTCCCCTTGAGTGCTCACCGCGAGAAGGTGGTCGTAGTAATCGCTGCGCCGTGCCTCAAACCATGGGGAAACCGTCAACGTGGGCTCAGCGAGCACGCCGATGGCTTGTAGGTGCAAGACGATCAACAGCCGGCCGAGCCGCCCGTTCCCGTCGATGAACGGGTGCAAGGTCTCCAGCTGATAGTGCGACATGGCCGTGGCCACGACCGGGTCGACGCGGCCGCGGTGGTCCTGCCGCATCCACCCCACGAGATCATCGAGGCCTGCCTTTAGATGGTCTCCGGGAGGGGAGGGAACGAAACGCGCCGCCGCCAAGGGATTGCTCTGCGTCGCTGCGCCGGCCCGCTTGCCTATCACGACCTGGGTGTCTCGCGGCCGTCCCGAACCCCCGGCCAGCGGCGTACCCCGCATTAACATCCCATGGAGATCCTCCAGGAACGCCGTGGTAATCGGACGACCGTCTCCGATCCATCCGAACCCGTAGTTGGCCATTCGCTCGTAGTTCAGGATCTCAGCGAGATCCGATGTCGCTGGTTCATCCGCGTCAGCAGTTAGCACCTGCCTGAGGGGGGCGTAGGTACCCTCCAAAGCAGAGGTAGCCTGCGCCTCGCGACGCAGCGTCGGGGCCCGGAGCAAGGTCGGGTCGGGAAGCTGAGTGGACGTGCTGTCCAGCGCGGCAAGTGCTGCACGCGCCTCTGCGACCGCGAGGATTGTCGACGCGCTGAGTGCCGGCATATCGTCACCAAGGGGTGCGGGTACAAACGCTTTGCCCGGACTGCCGTCCGGTGCGGTGATATCCACCAGTGATCCAGACATGTCGTTTACGAACATTGTCACGTCCACAATGTCTGACTATAGCCACTTGTCAGATATTGCCTTACCGCGCCTCCGCGTCGATCTCGTAGACCGACACAGGCCCGAGGATGACGCCGTTGTCCTCGACGTAGCGATCCCACAGCTCGAGCAAGTCGGCCAGTTTTTCGGGCCGGGAGGCGGCCAGGTCGTGGAGCTCGCCGGGATCGCGGGAGAGGTCATAGAGCTGCCAGGTACCCGGACCGTCTGATACCCGCCTGGGCCGGCCAGGCGGTCGAGGTTGGGGGTGTTGATCTCACCACCGAAAGCGCCGATGTCGGAGAACCCGAGATCGTCGGCCACGATGACCAAGAAGTTGGGGCGTGTCATGCTCAAGCATCCTGTCACGCGGCACCAGTCGGAATCCGCGGCGTAGATCTGGACGACGTGGCGCCCGGGCCGCGCCCCGGTGTTGGCGACGGTGACCTCGACGGGGAACCGCTCGCCGTCGAGCCTGCCGACGGCCAGGTCGGTCAGGCCGAATGTGGTGTAGCCCAGTCCGCCGGCTGCCATGATGACTTCGTGAGCTCCCCGTCCGGCGCCGTGGGAGCGGTCCTGGACAAGGGCGTGTTCTGCGCCGTCGCGACCATGACGTCGCACCGCCCGCACTGCACTCCGCTGGTCTTCGCATCCCATGCCGGACGGCTGTGGCTGAGCACGTCGCGCCAATCCCTTAAGGCCCGGACATGGAAGCGTGATCGGTCCATCGCGGGGCTCGTGCGTCACGGGGACCTCGCCGTCACCTTCAGCGGAGGGGTGACGATCTACGACGCCCTCGACGCGCGCACCTGGGCGGGGGCAGTCGCCGGCGCACCCGCGATCGCCCGCGCGTCGGCCATCTTCAGCCGCAAGAACGCGCGTTTCTTCGCCGGCTACGCGGTCGACGCGAACAAGGTGCCGCTGTCCTGGACCATCCCCGGCCGGGTGTTGGTCGCAGTGGCTCCCGAACGCACGGCCCTGCTCGACGACGACGGGGTCCGCGAGCGGCATGGCCGGTGGGGTGACGAACCCGCTTCCCGCAACACCTTTCGGCGTACGAAGGGCGACGACCCCCTGGGCGACCTACCCGATGACGTGTCGGCGCCGCTGGGCACCGAGGGCCGCGGTGCGCTGACGGTGTTGGGAGACGGGGGCCCGGTGGTGCTGCCGGTCGGGTGGCGCGTGGACGGTGACGCGCTCTACGCCGCGCTTCCCGCCGAGACGCTCGCCCTCGCCGGCGCCGCGGAGCCCGCCGTGCCGATGGCTCTCACGATCGACTACGCATCGGAATGGCGCGCCAAGGACATGGTGGGCGCGATGCTGCAGGGCCACGGCGCTGCCTTTATCGACGGCGTGGTCGGCGGCGGCGCCGCGTCGATGCGCGGCCTTGCCGACGCGATCGCCCCGGGGGCCACCGCCCTCGTCCGGATCAGCGTTCGACGCTCGGTCTGGTGGAAGGGCTGGTCGAGCGGGAGCGTCCGGCGTCGGAAGTGAAGGCTCGGTGCCGGCAGAGGCCAGTCGATGTGAGTTCGCGGATCGCGACATGGCGCTCGGCCGGATCGTCACCGAAGGCAACAGCACCGAGCGAGATGAGCGCTAATCCAGGCCGGTGCTGAGACGACGGAACCCAATCCCCGTTCGCAACACAGCGACGGTGTGGGGATGGGACGCCTCGAACCACTACTGGGGCCGCGGGCCGATGGACCTCGCCAGCGCGCGCCAGGCCGGCATCGCCTTCTACACACGCTCGTCAGACTCTACGGCAGGAATCCCGACGCGCCGTATCACGAGAAACAAAGGGATTGAGGGCTTTACGAGGATTGCCCAAAGTACGTCCGATTTACTTGGTCAGGTATTCGATTAAGGCCCGGCGGATGGTCTCTCCGCGGGCGACCCCGTCCATCGCAGACCGTTCGTCCACCAGTGCCACCAGTTCGTCGGGGAGGCGGACCGAATAAACGCTCGACGCTTCATCGCCGATCGGAGGACGGCCGCGACCCCGTAACTTCCGCTCGGGGATGCCGCGCTCGGCCTCGTCGATAAGGCGTTCTATCGTCGTGGCGTCGACATCGTCTGGAAGCGCGTCCGAGTGCGATGTCCGTGCGGCTGCCTTCTTGGCAGTTTGCCGCGGCACGGCTTTCCGCGAAACCGCTTGGGAACTCTGAGCTTTCTTGATCGCTGGGACTGATCGGGGCACCGCTACGTTCCGCCTCTCGATCGGAGGGCCTTATCCAACTCGTGCTGACGCGCCTTCATGCAGTGAATCACCAGATCCTTTCCAGACATATGCACAACGAGGATTTCCAGCTAGGTCGCGTCCGGCGCAAAGCCGAAGATCCACGTTCTCGGCGGGTCATCGTCGACGACCCGGCGTTCGATATGCGCATGTTCAAGACCAAATCGGATGTCATGTTCGGTATAGCCGTGTTTTAGCGCCGACGGCCCGATGCCGACGATCATCACTTGCAATATCGTAACACGATAATCGAACCTCTCGAAAAGCTTTCAACTCGATCTGGCAATCGCCGTACCAGCGGGGCTGTGCTCAAGCTACGACCGGGCTCTGACAACAACCTGCGGTGGCGATGACGCCGAAGGATGGTCTGGCCCGAAAGAGCTACTGCCCCGGTTCGTAGACCTCTCACTGCTGCGGTACGCGGTGATCAGCCAGGTGACCGCCGAGGCAGGTCTGCCAAGGACTGCCGGGAGGGACCCGCACTCGAAGCCGTGGTAACTGTCTCTTCGGGCCTCTGGAATAGACCGGCGCCGATTCCGCGATCATCGTCATCGTCGCCAACGAAACGATGTGCCCAACGCTCTAACCAATTACCCCACCAAATTCAGCTGTTTCCAATGCTGTTGCGGGCGGTGCGCGAGCACCGCCAGACCGGGTACCGCTTGATGGGCGGAGGGTGACGGGCAGTCCCGGCCCGGGTGGGCCGGGACTGCTCGCCGGGCTGTTCGGGGTGTCAGTTCTTGACCCCAGGTTGCCATCCTGGCTTGCCGATACGCCCGCGGCACAGGGACGGAAAGGTAGACATCCCCAGCGAGGTGTGTTGTCGCGCTCAACCAGCCATCGACGCGCTTTCAGGTTGCTAACAGAAGAGGGCCACCGTCATACGACGGCTGGCTGAGCAATTGCCAAGTCCGCCATGACAATCGCATGGTCGGAGATATCACCCATCCGCACACTGTGGACGTGCTCGGCGTTGGTGATGGCCTCACGCAGCGCAGCCGATACGAACACGTAATCGACGCGGAACCCGTTGAAATCCTCAGAAGCCCCGGTCTGCTTGTTCTTCCGCTTGGAAAACCAGGTGAACTCCTTGGCCTTCGGGTTCAACGATCGCCAGGTGTCGACGTACTTCTCCAACCGCAGTACCCGGATGCACTCCGAAAGCTCGAACGGCGTGCCCTGGGCATCCTCGGGCATGCCGGTGTTGAAGTCGCCCATCAGGATCACCCGATCGTTCTTGTGGCGTTGGGCGTACTGAATGACGTTGTCCCAGAACAGTCCCTTGCGCTTCTTCCCTGACACGCCGTACCCGTCGGCGCCGACCTTGCTATCGGTGGAGCCGGGAATGTGCACGCACAACACCTTCAGGTCCAGCTCGTCGATCTCCACCGACAGCCACCGCTCCCGGTCGTGGGCGATCGGCTCGCTGGTCACCGTGAACGGCAACCGCGAAGCGACCAGAACGCTGTTGGTCCGCCCATCCGAGCAGGTGGTCGCGATGTGCTCCAAGCCCTGGCCGGCCAGCGCGGCACGCAGCCTGCCCAGGTTGGTCGACGTCACCTCCGTCAGCGCGATGAAGTCAGGAGCCAGCCGCTCCAACTCCTCAACGATCGCGCCCACCCGGCTGCCGCCGCCACTTCGAATGTTCCAGCTCAGGAACTTCATCTGCTAGCCCTCCGATCACAGGTATCTGATTCGGCGCCAAGCTAGCAGAGGCCTCTGACAAGTTATGGGGACTTCAGACCACCCGAAATACGGTTAGCTCCACCGTTCCTTGAGCGCCAAGAACGACCTTCAGGAAGTCCGAACTACTGCCCGCTCCGATCGCCGAAGCAAGGTGCGCACCGAGAACGGCATCCTGGCCGAGCACCGTCCAGCCAAGTTGGTGCTGGGTGCTGGGGTTGAGCAGCAGGCGCGGAGGTCACCGCCACCAAGACGGGCTGCTGAGCCAGCCTCTGCCCACTCAAGCGCGGAATTCGAGTAGTCAACTACTCGAACCAAGTTGACACGCTCCCACAAGGATGAGGACAACGGCAGCGACCAGTACCAACCCGTGCGGTCGAACTTCCACTTCTCGGCGGCCTCGCGCTGGGTGTACTGCCCGGTCAGCACCGCCACGAACATCTCGTACTTCTGGCTCGGCGCCAGCAAACGGCGCCTGCCACTTCTCCTCACCGAACTCACGGTTGAATTCGAGCCCATAACCAGCCTCCAAACGTCTCGTACACGCCCAGAGCTGGCTGGGTATTTCCGAACCGCTTTGGCTCATTAACTCAAACGCAAAACACCTGTGTATCGATCCGGTAGGAACGGTGCGGGGATCTGGCAGCAGCTCGGAGGGTCGCTTTCATCCGTGACCGTTGGGGTCGCGGCGATGGAAAGGTTTCCTTCCGCAGATGACGGATTACCGGTATGTAATGGGCCTGCTGTTCCAGGGGTTGGCCTATAGGCAGATCGAGTCCACCAGCCGGTGATCACCGCGACGGCGATCTGGGCGCCGACACCGCGGGCAGGAGTCCGGCGATGAATTACCAGCACCTCAGCGTCGATGACATGCGCCTGATCACCAAACTGCGGATGACCGCGTTCGGCGAATCCGTCGTCGAGATCGCCACCGCCCCCGCCTCGGCGGACTTCAAGGCGTCGAGCTGGGCGAGCAGGGCAGAATGATTCTGGGTCATCGCGTGATGGTCCTTTCGTGAGTCACTTTTGTCGGTAACTCAATGACCGCTACGCGATGGCCCACCCCGACCCCCTCAACGACACACCCCAAGCCAGTTCTGGCCGGTGCGCCTCAGGCCCGAAACCCCACCACCCCAGGGGACTTACCCGGCGCGGGCGCACGGATCAATCAGGCCGGCAGTCGGGTAACCGCGTAGCCAAGCTTGGTCAGCGCCTTGCGGAACTTCGGATCCTTATCGAGTGGGACGGCCAGATACCGGTCGCCCAGCAAGCGGCACAGAGGACGGAGGGTGCGGTCATTGGCGATAAGGGCGGCAGTGGCGGCATCGGCGCATTCGATGAGGCGTACGTCACCGCGAACTGTGAGTAGACCGGCCCGGCGCTGGACATCAGCGATCAACGTGCTCACGGCGCCGGGAAGATCATGTTCGCTGTGGCGGGCAAGAAATGCGGCGAACTCGGCGATGTCGCGGCCGGCGTCGATGGCCGACAGCAGACTGGTGGCCGATATCGTCCAAACCCGGTCGGACTCCTGCCTTGCATAGACGGCGAGTAGGAGCCGATCTGCGGCGGGCAGCTCGCCTGTTGCGACGACGTCGAGGTTTGGCAGCACCTTGAGGCACCCGTTGCCGGTGCCGTCCGAGGCCGGCGGTTGGTAGCTGTCGGTCAGCCCGAGGGCATAGGCGCCGAGCTCGTTAAGCCTGATCGACCGCAGGCCGTCGTAGCGACTCAGGGTGTCCAGATCGTCAGCCCCCCAGTTGTCCCGGAAATCCTTGCGGGCGCCGGCGGGATTTCCGTAGTCAAGATCGATCAATCCCAGCGTGCCGGCGTACTCGAAGAGGACGGCCAGGGTGTAACGCCCTTCGAGAAGCGTCCAGCCGTGATACCCGGCATAGCCGAGACTGCCGTACTCGGGGTCGACGAGGTAGAGCTTCCACAAAGCCCTCTCGCTACGCGCTACCGACGGGCTGAGCCCGCGGCTCCGCATGCTGCGAAACAGGCCGTCCACCTCGACCCACTCGCCAGGTCGGCAGGCCGCCAACGTGGCGCTGACGATGGTCCTGCGGTGCTTGACCGCGGTCAGCACGTTGCGGGACCGCTGACCCTTGATGGTGTCGATCCGGCTGAATTCGTCGATCACCCCGTGGGTAAGCCACCGATCCCACAACCGGCGGATGACGTCGGCGGCCGGCTTGCCCAGCGCCGCGCGTCCCGCGGGGGTGGGCTGCAGCCGCGCGCCCTCCAGCTTGGCCAGGCCGCCGGCCTGTAGCAGCAGAGGCCAGGCGAAGGCGGCGATCGGCTCGTCCGGGTAGAAATCGCCGCCGATGAGGTGCCTGCCGATGACACCAACGGTAGCCGCCGACGGACGGCTGGTGGCGACACTGCACTTCACCTGCCCGGACGCACACAACTCCAAGATGGTCCGGAGGTTGGCAAGCGCCTCCGGTGCGGTCAGCCGCACACGGCGGGTGTCCATATGCGGCACGGTCTTCACGGAGTCGGCCTCACCACTCGAGGTTAGCTGTCCAGGGGCGCTGCGCGCCTCCGTGGGGTTAGAAAATTGGCTCTACTGCCATGAATGTGGATGACCTCCCGTGTGGTATCGGAGTTCGAGAGTGACGGGCCCGCAGGCCAGGAGAACGAGAGCGAGGGCGGCCTCGGCGCTGTGGAAGCCGTAGGCGCGTCGGATGAGAAGCCGGACTTTGGTGTTGAGCCCTTCATGGCGGCCGTTCGAGAGCCCGCGCTCGGCGGCGGCGTCGATGCCGGCGCGGTGTTTACAGATGGTGCGCCCGGCCTTGACGAACTCGGGGATGCGGCTGCGCTGAGCTCGTGCGCACCAACGATCGAGCAGCTCGGCTGTAGTGGCTTCGTCCAGGTCGCCGGCGAAGATTTCACGCAGCGCTTCCTTGAGTTGGTAGGCGCGCCAGAGGATTCCACCCGTGCGTTTCATTTCCCGCAGGGTTTGGGCCTGGGTGTCGGTGAGGTCGGCGGGATTTTTCAGCAGCGCCCAGCGAGCCGCGGCGAAGCGGATCAGCCGGTTCACGCCGAGGGCGGCCAGCCGCGACGGGTCGCAGAACTCCGCGGCGACCAGCCGGCCGATCTTGGTGCCCAACACATTCGGCAAGGCCGGAGTCAGTCCGGGAAAAGCCCGATCCAGCTGGCCGATTAGCTGGTTCTCCGTCGCCGCACGGGTGGCCACCCGCCGGCTCCGATACCCCGCCCAGGCGCTCACCTCACCGATCACCACATCGCGGTTGCATACGTCAGCGCTGGACGCCGTGGACGGCGCTTGTCAGCACGGTGTCGAGGTCGCGCAGCCCTCCGGTGAAGGGATTCCCACGCAGCAGCACGTACATCCCGGCCGGGGTCTGGGCCACCAGTTTCAGTGAACTCGATCCCAGCTGCATCCGACGATGGAACGTGACCGAGTCCAGCGGGGCGACCGGCCGACCGTCACCGTCGAAATAGATCCGGGCGGCCCGGTCGAACACCGCGACCGGCCGATAGCCGGTCACCGGAATCGAACGGGTCCGTCTGATGCGACGGACCGTCACGGCGGTGACGGTCGCTGCCGCCACGCCGACCGCTAGCAACGCAACGCACAACCCCGCCGGGAGTCCGGCACGATGGCCTATCCCGACGGCGGCCAGGCTCACCGCGCCGGACCCGCCAAACACCAGGGCGACGACCCCAGCCACGAATGCCAGGATCGCAGGCGGGCCATTGCCCCGATCCACGACCAGCACCCGCGGTCCGTCCTCGGCGATCACCAGACCACCCACCTCGCGCAGGATGTGAGTCCCGTCGGGAGACATGCGGGAAAGTCTGGCATAACATCGGGGCCTTTGTAGCCCTGCAGTTCCTGAAGAAGCGCTCGACCGGACCCAGGCTAGCGCGGCGGGCCCCTGCCTTTAGGCACCTTTAGGCAGGGGAGTGAGCGCATCTGCCCGCTTGCAGAGGGCGAATCATTGACTTTCCGCGTGTCAGACTGGATTCGATAGCCGCTGGCTAGGCGAGTTCAATCGGTCGATGCAACATCGGGCTTTGGGAGCGAGTGTAGTTGTTCGGCAAAGACTTCGGCGGGGGTCTTCCATCCGAGGATCTTGCGGGGCCTGTTGTTGAGGGCGAGAGCGACCGCTTCGAGGTCCTCGGCCGACCATCGGGACAGGTCTGTTCCTTTCGGGAAGTACTGGCGCAGCAGTCCGTTGGTGTTCTCGTTGGTGGGCCGCTGCCAGGGTGAGTGCGGGTCAGCGAAGAACACCTTGGTGCCGCAACGTCGACGGGTTGTGGTCGCGGCGCTGGTTTGTCGACCGGGCGGGCGCATTCGGGCCCGCGACGGTGACAGTGATTGAGCAGATCCTGGACCGCCACGACATCGAGGCGCAGGGCTACCGTCAACCGGCTCGCCAACAACGCCCGAACGATCAACCTCGGCGAAGTCGACATGCGCCGACAACGAAACCAAAACGCCCGAGCCGCACCAGGATTCTGGGAATAGCAGTACTGATAACCGGGTAGCACCCACACCCAGGGAGCCGCTACCCGGTTATCGGAACCCCGCTACCAACAACCCGGACCACCGCTACCAACAAGCGCTACGCGCCAGTCGGATTCAGCCGCGAGGACAGCGCCGAGCCGGTTTAGTCGGGGGACGGGCCTGCACCGACGTCATGTGAACCCCCACTGACAGCGGGAACAGGATTTGAACCTGCGGACTCCGGGTTGTGCAGGCAGTTTTCGCTGTGGCACAACCTTTTACAGGCTCACAGTCAATGAGGCCCACCGCAATGATGCGCACTCCCAGCGCGCGGTCACGACGGGGTTCACAGGCCGGGCCCCTGGGCGCGGACGTCGTCCACCTGTTCCATCGCGGTGCGCAACTTGGCCAGCCACTCCTCGGCGTGCTCGCCGACCAGACGCACCGACCAGGCCAGCGCGTCGGCGCGGGAGCGTGCCACTCCGGCGTCGACGAGGGTGTCGAGCACGCGGCGCTCGGGCTGCCTGAGCCGGGTCATCACCGGAACCGCGATGTGGGTGAACAGGATTCGCTGCGGTGCCGCAGGGTCTCCGATGTCGACACCCCAGGACACCGTCCGGCCGAACTTCTGCTGGGCCTCCTCGGCGATTCGGATGCGCTCGCCGCGGGTGTCTTCACGGAATCGCGCGGCCCGGCCCGATGCCCGCGCGGGCGTGTCGGCGTCGCCATCCCCGGGCAGTGTGCCGATGATCGTGATCTCCTCGCGGTCCACGGTGACGGCGGGTTCACCGGTGAACCAGTCGGTGGGCAATCGGCCGGCGAACCAGTCAGCGATGTCGGCGGGGTCGATCCGGGGAGACTGTCTTGATTTCATAATTACATAATTACATGCTTACGCGGCATATCTTTGTTCTTCACGCACAGCAGAACCCAGCCGCCTCGCCGCGGTGGACAGGACGTTAGGCGGGGACGAGATGGAAAATGCCCAGTTCGCGGCCGGCGCGGGCCTCATAGGTGTCGTACAGCGGTCTTGTCGGTGATCAGATCTGTCCTGGAAGGGAAAGGAAGCCATAGACGGGCAATTGGTCGGCGATCTGGGCGTGGGGGATGCCTTTGCCCGCAAGCGCCTTGATCATCTCCGCACTGCCGCATCACCATGCATCTGATGCAGTAGCATCAGATGCATGCGCACCACACTGTCGATCGACGATGACGTGTTGCTCGCGGTGAAGGAACGCGCCCGGCGGGAGAACCGCACCGCCGGCGAAGTTCTCTCCGAGCTTGCCCGCCAGGCGCTCACCCAACAGCAGAGTTCCGCGGGGTCTGGGCAGGGTGCGGATCTCTACGGCTTCGAGCCGTTCGAGCACCGAGGCCCGGCGGTGTCCAACGCATTGGTTGACCGACTCCGCGACGAGGAAGCCGTGTGACTCGTGCCCTGTTGGATGTGAACGTGCTCATCGCTCTCCTCGACAGCGATCACGTCGACCACGAGCGGGTCCGCCGCTGGCTCAGCGCCGAGATCACC
Organism: uncultured Actinomycetota bacterium; assembly: GCA_963787055.1. GTDB lineage: Bacteria > Actinomycetota > Actinomycetes > Mycobacteriales > Mycobacteriaceae > Mycobacterium. The sequence goes on along the minus strand of CAWBBP010000010.1, from coordinate 7,251 downwards.
CACGGTTGGGCATCATGTGCGATCACTCAGAACGGCTTCGTGCGGATCATCAGCCAACCCCGGTACCCCAGCCCCGTTCTGCCAGCGCAGGCGATAACCAGGCTGGCTCGCGCCACTGCCACGAAACACCATGTGTATTGGCCTTGTTCGGTGTCCCTGCTCGATGATGAGTTGATCGATCATTCCCGGTTGCTCGGGCATCGCCAGGTGACCGACGCGTACCTGCTGGCGCTCGCGACCGCCCACGACGGTCGATTCGTGACCCTAGATCAGTCCATTTCCGTCGACGCCGTCCGCCACGCCGAAGAGCGGAATCTAACGGTCATCTGAAACCAGGGGCTGCTTCGTCGGCTCTTGCTCAAACCGCTCCTCCACCCACCGTTCCTAGTCACTGAGCAGAAGTGAGTTCTGTTCAGTTGCGGCCCGAACGGTCTTGGCCGCGGGAGATCGACGCTGCCCGGTGGACCGACATGCCTCATGGGCGCGGCGGTGGACCGGGGCTTTCCGAACTCCCTGCGATCTCGGAATCCTCACAGGTCTAGCCGGTGGAGTGCCCACACCCATCCTCTGTTGGGTACGGGGTCCTGCCGGCCGACGCCTGATCGGCTTACCGAGACCACGTCTACCGATAGCGGCCGCCGCGCCGTGATGGCGGGTGACCTCTCCGGAAGTCTGTTGCTGCAACGGCTTACGCCAATGCTCATCGCCCCACTTACTCGTGTAAGCGGGATCGACACCGATGATCGGAATACCGCGGCGGGTTGCCATCGCGGTCAAACGATCACGGAACTTGGCGGTGGGAATACCAGCCACGATGCGCCGAAGCTGCTTACCCCGACCACCACGACCCAGCGTTTCGCGACCCGTGGCACGGGAATCGGCGAAGTTGAGGTTCTCCACCGCGACCGCCACACAATGATTGCGCTCCGCTACGTTCAGCAGCTCCGTGATCGCCGTGCGCAGGTGCCCGTCACGGTGGGAGGCACGCAACTTCTTGACCTCGAGGGCGATCGTGACCGGTTCACCGACAGGGTTGCCCGAAGAATCCAGCACACACGCGGCGAGATGATCCGCGTTGAGGTCGACACCGAGAACCCGCCCGGCGCGGAGCTCCTCAAGTTCGAGGGACGGTTCCGGGGTGATCGCCCAGGACGCATCCAGATACCAGCGGCCGCGCTGCGGATCGAAAACGATGTCGTAGCGCACCGCCTTGCGCTGCTGGACCCGCGCAGCCCACTCAGACCCACCGTGAGCGAACCCGACCCGAGCGGCGAACTGGAGGTGCCCGCCGAACTTACCGACCAGCGCGGCGGGAACTTTTGCCTGCAACCGACCCTGCATATCGACACGAATGGTCTCGTTACCGCCAGGCTTTCCAGTCTCTCCGTCAGCGGTCAGGAACATGCGCGCAGCGTCCCACCGATCCCGCCACTGCTGCTCGTCCATCTCCGCCGCGGTCAGGTTGGCGCGGTGGCGCCACAACCGTTTTCCCCCCATCGTGATCGACGGGCGACCCGCGGCGAGTTCCTGCTCTGCGACGACGAGTCGCTGCTGCAGGATCGCCAGCCGGCGGGTCTTGGCGAACCTCTCAGACGCCGTGGCGTATCCGCGTTTACGTTTCCCGCGACGGGAGTCTCCGGCATCGTCAGCGAGTTCACCCGGGCGCAGGGAGCAACGCTTCTCAAGGACATCGACCGCAGAATGGAGATCGGCGACGCGAGCCGCCAAGCCGCGCATTCCCAACTGGTACTGGTCTTCCACCGCGCGTGTGATCGCGCCCGCCCACCGTGACGACGACACCGACGTCAACGCCTGCTTGCGCGTCGCACGCCATTGCTTATGTCCGTCACGGTCTATCCGACCCAAACGGACACGCCCGGCCAGCTCGCGGCGATAACAACCACCGAGGAACTCACCGATCTCCACCAACGCGGCGGCTTCGGTGTCGGACAGATGCAGCCGGGTCCGGAACCGACACCCGGACGGGCCCGCGGCGACCAGCGGATCGGAGATCTTCCGCAACGGCTTACCCGTACTCACCAGTGCCTCATCAGTTCTTTGACCGTGAATGGTGGCTCCAGGGATCGCTCTTTCAGCAGTGCGCTGACGTCAGCCTCGGTGAAAGTTTCGCCATCTTTCATGGCGTAGAGCATGGCCTGCTCGATGTCGCCCATGAAGTCGGAATGCTTGACGCACCAACGGCGGACACTTTTGTTGATGCCTTCGCGCTGGCGTTTCTTCGCCGGTGACACGGACTTATAGGCGTGCGCTCGGTGGGCGTTCTGCGGGGTCTTGTACCCGTAGCCTGGGGCGTCGTCGATGATCGCGCCGGTGGTGGCGTCGACGACAACGTAACGGCGGTCGTAGTCCTCTGACAGTGTGGGACTAACAACCACGCGCACAGCTGATTCCGCCATGTCAGTCACTCTCCCGGCGGGCTACGACAGATTCCGCGGCGATAACCGCCTGCGGTCCGATGTCTCGCTGCGCGCAGCCGACTGCTTTCAAGGCACGGTTTCGGGCACTTCTACGCCCATACAGTCGTGCGCACAATGACGTGAGAACCTCCACCATGTCGCGCACCAGATCGTCGTCGACCTCACCGTGGTCAAGCACCACCAGCCGCCGGCCGTGCGCCGACAACGCAGCTTCCACCAGCTCGGTGTTCATCCTCCCCAGCCGGTCGCGGTGCTCGACCACCACGGTGGTTACTGCCGGGTCGGCGAGCAACCGACGGACTTTCGAACGTGAGCCGTTCATCCCGGAACCGATCTCGGCTTCAACACGCACCACCTGGCCGCCGGCTTGCGCCGCCCAAGTGGACAGCCGGGCGACCTGGCGATCGAGGTCGGACTTCTGGTCATGTGACGAGACCCGCGCGTACAACCCGAACGCAGTGGTCGGGGTGGCCATCACGGACTCAGGAGAGACCAACACCGACCGCGAATTCACCCGCACCGCGGGAACCGGCAAGGTCCCCTCACGGAACCAGCGATACGCCGTCTGCGGGTGTACTCCCTGCAGCCGTGCCCACTGGGTCAGATTCACTCCATAAGTCTACTTGTTAGAACGTATGTACGCTAGCTATTGCTCAGTAAACGATGAGCAGTTACCAACCCCCAGTCGATCCGCTCCTGCTCCAGCCGCACCCGCTCCCCCAACCCGCCCCGACCAAGTCGGCGTACAAGTCAGCCTCTTCAGGACTCAGCCGCGTCAGCACCGAGCGCGCCGGCCGGTCCTTGGTCCCCCACCGATGCCGATGAACTTCTGCTGGGCCTCCTCGGCGATTCGGATGCGCTCGCCGCGGGTGTCTTCACGGAATCGCGCGGCCCGGCCCGATGCCCGCGCGGGCGTGTCGGCGTCGCCATCCCCGGGCAGTGTGCCGATGATCGTGATCTCCTCGCGGTCCACGGTGACGGCGGGTTCACCGGTGAACCAGTCGGTGGGCAATCGGCCGGCGAACCAGTCAGCGATGTCGGCGGGGTCGATCCGGGGAGACTGTCTTGATTTCATAATTACATAATTACATAATTACGCGGCATATCTTTGCTCTTCACGCACAGCAGAACCCAGCCGCCTCGCCGCGGCGGACAGGGCGTCAGGCGGGGACGAGATGGAAAATGCCCAGTTCGCGGCCGGCGCGGGCCTCATAAGTGTCGTACAGCGGCCAGATGGCCGTGAGGCGCGGCCACACCTCGACACGGCGCTCGTCGCAGAGTTGGCGTGCCACCACCTCGGTGGTCCGGCCGTCGAACGACACCGTCGCATCCGGCGTGGCGATGAGGTTGCCCGTCCAGGCGGGATGGTGGGTCCGCCCGAAGTTCGAGCCGACCACGTACCAGCCGCCATCGGCGGGCATGCAGGCCAGCGGGGCGTCGCGGGGTTCACCGGAGCGCCGCCCTGTGGTGGTGAGGACCAGGCTCGGGACCAGTAGCCGGCCGACGATAAACCGGCCGCCGGTGAGCCGGTGCAAGGCGCGGTCCAGGGGCGGCACGACCGTGGGGGCCACCACGGAGAACAATGGTGCCGCGGCCATCCACTGCGTCGCTCTGCCGATCAGACCGTTGACGTCGAACGCTGCCATGTCCGAAGGCTACGGGCCGGCCTGAACCGCGTGCAGCGCCTCGGTCGGCAGAGCGGCCGACGGGTATCGCCGGCACAAGCCGCATTCGAGCCGATATCACGCCACCGCGGCCGCGAACGACTGATACAAATCACCCGGAAGCGGCGTGTGCAGTTCCCAGGTGATAGCCATCGGCTTCTCCCCCACGTGGTTGCGGTAGGTAGCCGGGCCGAGGAACCAGAACGCACGGTCGTCAGCGCGCAGCCGGGTGAACAGCATGATCGACCGGCCGTCGCGTTCGTGGTGGCGGTAGCGCAGGCCGGTCTCGCTGTCGGCCCGGGTGGTCGACTGGCTCTCCCAGTGAATGAGCTTGGGGCTGATGGCGTAGTCGCGGTAGCGGGTGGTCGGCGAGAAGCTGCCGCTGCTCTTGTCGAGGGTGAACGCCAGCAGATCTGCGCGCTCATCTTTGACCTCACGCACACCTTCGCGCCAATCCGGCGTCTTCGCCTGCGCCCCAACACCGAAGGCCGCCATGATCTCGATGCGCGTATAGCGGGCGTGGACCTGAAGCGGAACATCCGGGTGCAGCGGAAGCGCGCCATGCAGGTGGTCCACCCGCTCGTCAAGTTCGACCAGCAGTTGGGCCAACTCAGCCCGCACCTGCGGGTGCGCCCACAGCAGATCCACCCCATCCTGCAACGTGCGCTCCTTGGTGAGCACCTGGTCGCCGAGGCTGGCGACGAGCATCCGCACCAGGCGCCGTTGCCGTTCCGGCATCGTCGCAACGTCCGGGGGAAGCGGCGAATCCAGAAGTCGGCGGTAGGTCTCGATGCGCTCGTCGTCATCGACGTGCAGCAGCCGCCCAAGTGCCTTGCGCAACGGCGCCTCGTGCGGGCCTGCCGGCGCCACCGGGACACCGGCCGCCTGGCACAGATCCGACCAGCCCCGGTTGCCGTCGTACACATCGGGTAGGTCCAGTCCGGACTCCTCGAGGTACTGCGACAGTGTCACGTCGGGGTAGTTGGCGTGCACCACCCGCAGTTCCTCGACCCGGGCCGGCCACCGCGACGGAATCGCGTCCCGCAGGCTGCGCAGCACAACCTCGGAGGCCTTGGCGTCCAGGTGCATGTAGCACCCGGCGGGCAGGAACGGAAAGCCCTGCTGCACTGAGCGTTCGATATCGCGGCGGGTGCCGCCGAGCAGGGCCCGGTAGCGCCGGTCGAAGCGGAATTCCCGGCGGTGGGTACCGACGAAGTCCAGCACCGTGCAGAAGCTCTTGTCCTTGGAGCGGCGCAGTCCGCGGCCGAGTTGCTGCAGGAACAGCGTCGGGCTTTCGGTCGGCCGCAGCATCAGCAGGGTGTCGACGGTGGGGACGTCGACACCCTCGTTGAACAGGTCCACCGAGAACACGACGCGGACCCGGCCAGCGGCGAGGTCTTTGAGTGCGCTTCCCGGTCATCCCGTGAACTGTCGCCCCACACCGCCACGGACGGAAGTCCGTGCTTGGTGAAGTGCGCAGCCATGAACTGGGCGTGCTCGATGCTGACGCAGAAACCGAGTGCCCGCATGGTGCTGGGACTGTCGGCCAGGCGGGTCACTTCCTGCACGACCGTCCGCGCCCAGGCGTCGGTACTGGTGTACAGGTTGCTCAGGGCGTTGACGTCGTAGCCCTGGCCGCGACGCCACGGGATGTCGGTGAGGTCCAGGCCGTCGTGGATGCCGAAATACATGAAGGGGCACAGGCGCTGCTGGTCGATGGCATCCCACAGTCGCAGTTCGGCGGCGATGCGGTCGCCGAACCAGTGCAGGATCGACAGGTCGTCGCTGCGTTCGGGTGTGGCGGTCAGGCCGAGCAGTTCGCGGGGTGCGACGTGGTCGAGCAGCTTGCGGTAGGACGGGGCGGCCGCGTGGTGGAACTCGTCGACGATGACGACGTCGAAGTGATCAGGCGCGAGGTCTTCGAGATTGGCGGCGTTGAGGCTCTGTACCGAGGCGAAGACATGCTCGAAGTGTTGCGGTCGGGCCCCGCCGATCCACTTCTCGCCGAACGAGGCGTCGCGGATGGCGTGTCGGAAAGTGGCCAGGCTCTGGTCGAGGATTTCGTTGCGGTGCGCCACAAACAGCAGGCGCGCTCGCGGGAGGTCCTCGCGCAGCCGGGCGTAGTCCACCGCGGCCATGACGGTCTTGCCGGTGCCGGTGGCGGCGACGAGCAGATTGCGGTGATGGCCACGGCCGCGCGACAGCGAGATCTTCTCCAGCAGTCGCTCCTGGAAGGGTTCCAGGCGAAGCTCGATGGGGCTGAGGATGACGGTGGGTCCGGTGTCGATGCGGCCGACGCGGCGGGTCTCCGCCTCGAACTCCGTGGCATCGAAGGGGACGAAGTCAGCGCTCTGCCAGTAGCTTTCGAAGACTGCCTCGAATTTGTCGAGGATGTCGGGGTTACGGGCGGCCGAGGCCCGCACATTCCACTCCAGTCCGGTGACCTGGGCGGAATGGGTGAGGTTGGACGAGCCCACGTAGGCGGTGGAGAAGCCGCTGCGGCGGTGAAAGATCCACGCTTTGGCGTGCAGCCGGGTGGTGGAGACGTCATAGGAGATGCGGACCTGGGCGCCGAGGTCGGTGAGTTGCTGCAGGGCGGCCTGCTCGGTGGAGCCGGTGTAGATGGTGGTGAGGATCCGCAGCGGCTTTCCGCGTTCGCAGTGCCGGCGCAGCGAGGCCATCAGCGGGTTGATGCCGCTGCGGCGGATGAAGGCCATCAGGACGTCGATCTCGTCGGCGGATTCGATCTCGGCGTCGAGTTGGTGCAGCAAGCCTGGCTCGCCGGGGGCGTTGGTGAGCAGGGTGGTGTCCAGCAGTGGGATGAGCGGCTCGGCGATCGGCTGCGGGGTGCCGTCGGGCCGGCGCTGAAGGATCGCGTGCAGGACGGTGCCAGGCTCAACCGGTGTCTCGGCGAGTTCGGAGTCGACGATCTTCGCGAGCCTGGCGATCAGGTCGCGGGCGACCTCGATACCAACCTTGACCCGGTCGTTGTCGCCGACGGCGTCCAGGGTGCGCTGGATGCGCCGGCTCAGGTGCAGGGCGATCCGGTCGGCGGCTTCGGCGGTGTGCAGAGGCGCGGTCGGGTCTGAGGCTGCTATCCAGTGCTTAGAGTTCGCTGCGCAGCGCCTCGGTGAGGAGCTGCTCGTAGA
>CAWBBP010000009.1:0-112962 GCA_963787055.1 uncultured Actinomycetota bacterium | reverse complement strand
TGACGACTGCCAGCAGAATCCTCCCCAATCGCAATTTGCATCCCGCGGTCGCGTACTGAGCCAGATGCCCGGTGATCGCACCACCTGCGAGCAAGAGCGGCAGTTCCAGCAGCAGTGCTGCCTGCGAATTATTACCGAGGCACCATGATGCCAGGTTCTCGGCATAAACCATGCCTCCGATCGCCAGTAAAGTCCTCTGGCTGTAACAAGAGACTCGAGTTGGGGCGTACAATGGTCAGTGCGCGGCAGTCTATCCTTGGGAATCGTCATTACGATGGAGTGGCCAGTTGCATGTACCACACACCTGGAGGCGACCGAATCCTTCTCGGTGCCGAACGACAGTTATTCGTGCAGTCGTTGGGAATGATGGTCGATTTGCTTGCCGAAGATGACATGGCGTTTGGCGTCTCCCCGTTCGACGACTTGCAGCGGAATCAGAAACTGGTTGTGCTTTACCATGCCGCACGCGGGCTGCTGCACCCCAACGAACCGCCGCCAAGGCTCACTGCGTGTCTCGAGTCGGCTGTTGCTGCTATCTATGAGTTGGCGAACGACCAACTGCACCAGGAAGCCAACGATCCAGAGCATCGCGAGGAAATACTGCGATGGCAACAGTTGGTGCTCGATGCTGCTCGCCAGCAGGTCGGACCGGATGAACTACCGGACGAGATGAATGACGACGAGTCCAGGTGGGCCTTTCTGGTCGAGTGCCTCATGGGGTGTCCTGTGGGACAGTGATTATCAGTCGGAGCAGACGCTGGATTTGCCACCCGAGCAAAGCCGTCAGGTGCGAGCCGTTGGCATCGATGACGACTATCACACGGCTGTACCCGAAGATCCGCCGGACAGTCAAGCGAAGCTTTATCTCGACGCACTGATTGGCCTCACCCGGGATGCCCGCTAGGTTCTCCCGGATGGTGGAATCCGACGTCCTGCAACAGAGACTCGTGCCTCCGAACTTCTTCTCGTGTCAGTACACGAGATTGCGGAAGCCTTTGACGGTGTGGAACGTGACGAGGTCCTGCGCTGTGGGCGTTTTTCGCATTTGGGCCGGCCGTGCGGGATACGAAATAGAGATCGTCATTATCGATGACGGCCGCGACGTTGTGGCGGGATTGCTCGACTGTCACCTGCGTCCGCCAGTGGAGCGGCGAAACACCAGTCGACGCAGTTCTTTGAAAAATACAGTGCCAGCCGGTGTCGTTCGTTGTTAGGAAGGTTCCATCGTTTGGGATGGAGTAGTTCCACCCGTTTCATCGAATCCGTTTGCGTGGAGATCATCCAGTAGAGTTTGGTCGGTTCATCATAAAGGATGTAGAACCGCATTTGTCCACCAGGGAACGGAAGATAGAGCAGCGGTTCGCCTGAGTGCTTTTCTGGAGGTCGACCGTCAGCTCGCTCTGGTCAGGCGATTCGACGACCTTGGCCAGGCAGGCCAGGTTGGTCGAGCCCGTGTGGGCACGGAGAAGAAGGTGGAAATGCGGTCCGGTGGGATCGAACCAGATGTGTTCCGGATCGATGATCTGGACCAAATTCGCTTCGGTCCAGCCAATCTCGTACATGGGCCGTTTGTCGGCCTTGTTGTTCGGAGCATAGAATCCCTCGGCTAATCGGTACGCCGATCAAATTGGGATTGTCCGTACTTGGCCCGCACGTCGCGGAAGCTCAGCACGTTGGAAAACGTCCAGGCGTCGCGTTTCGTGAGATCCCCGTCAACGGGAGCCGACATGACCACCGGCGCGATACCGCAGCGGGCCAGCCTCGCTGATCCGCAACGGTCTGCCGCTCGTTGACGATAAGCACACGGCCGTTCGTGTACAGCTGATTGATCGGTTCGCCGCCCCAGGGCCCGTCGTCGGTGAGCGGTGTCGGCTCGGACCAAGTCGTCCCTTCGTCAGTCGAACGAGAGACCAGCAGTCGCCTGCGTCCACCGAGCATGTAGACGGCTTTTCCGGCTCGGAAGACCCGCTGACGGGTGATCGGCACGTCAGCCTGATGGTGCCAGGTGTGGCCGCGATCGTCGCTGGTGTAGACCTTGTCGTCGGTGACCTGACCATTGACGCGACGCCAATTGTAAACGTGACGATCAGGCGGCCCGATGGCAACTGAATCATGGACACGGGACCGCCAGTGTCTTGGGTTGGTGCCGGGGAGGTCCATACCGCGACGTAGTCATTGGCTATGGGGGTGTTGCGGCCCTGGGTCTGTGCCCAGCCACGAGCACCATCGATTGACGCGAAACAGGCAACCAACGCGGCGAATCGCGACAAGTATCGGATCATTCGAATGACCTCCGGCGGATGCGCTCGGAGCCACGACGATGAAAGCAAATATTTCTGGACGGCGGTGAATACTCTTTGGCCACAGGCGTCGGTCAGCTATCGAAGTCCACGCCATACTCAGCGAGAAAACGAACGAGCTCCGAGTATGCCTCCGTGCTACTAACGGCGAAGATCATTGTTCCTTGCGCAATTCAGCGACCATCGGGAGCGGGCTTGTGCTAATTCGAGCGGTAGCTCGCCTTTGGTTGGCGGCCCTGCCGCCCTGTGACACTCTGTGCACTAATCGAGTGCTGCGTGGGCAGGTTCAAGACAAACGGGTGAGGGGGGAACGAACACGAGCTCAAGCGACACGCGACGCTCTCCTGATTCCTCAATTCTGAGGGTTCCACGGTATTCGATCCATTCGTTGCTTTGTCGCATACGTCCGGTGATGGTCTCTTCTGCATTTGTAAATCACTCGAAAGCCTCGCGTGATCTTGGAATGGCTGTGGCGAATTCTCATTGTGCGGTCTCGACGGCCGTTGGCAATGGCCCGCAGTCAATACAGAGCCGCGGGAGCTTGTTATCGCAAACCGATCAGCCAGAAGAGTGGGTTCTACCTGTTGCTGCCATGCGACGGTCACAACATCGGACTGATGCAAGGAGGATGGATCGATCGCGATTGATCATGGACGAATCGGGTGCGCAACTGTTACGCATTCTTTGAATTGAACCAGAAGCCGGCTTCACATCTTGACCAAGGGTAACCACCAGAAGTCCCCTCACAACTCCAGGTAGCGCCATGCGGCTTTCAGCAGCGTTGATGTCCCTTAGTGCTAACCTCACCAAGAGGCGTCAGCGGGCGGTACATCGCGTCTGCGGCAGCGGCTAGCCCGAAGCCGGTGAGCTGTGCGAAATTCGACCCTCCACATGCTCGTCCAACCAACTGCCTGAAGACAAGAGCAAACCCCACGTCAAACGCCAAGACGGCAGCAAGAATCCGCACGAGTCGCAATCGCCTGTCGTCGAACAGGAATTGGGCCAAGTGTCCGATCACCGTGCCTACCGCACCAACCGGGAAATTCCAGAGACTGCAGCAGCATCGAGCTACTCGACGCCGTCGAAGCAGATGAGTACATCGACACCAGGGCTTGGGCTGAATAATCCCGATGATCGCAATCCAGGCACCCAGCCATGCAGCGACAGTACGAGGCAGTTCAATGCAATTGGCTGTCGGGTCCTGGTTGGTACTTCGTCCATCGTGTCCTCCGTGATTCTGGATTGAGTTAATCGTCTTGCGTCGATGCCAATGCCATCATGCGATTAACCGGCTGGCCATTGCGTTTGCCTGGGGTGTCGCCGTTGACTTGTCCGTTGCCATTTGTTCTTTCGGGCAGTGGATAGAACGCCTCGGGGCATTTTCGGTCCAGTTTGGGCAGCAGGTGCCTGAGGGCCATCAGTTGTTTTGTCGAAGTGAGGAACTGTCGGTTGGCTGAATCGAGTTGTTGTTGATAGAACCTTGCTGTGGCAGCGGTTGATTCGCACTGGTCGCCACATTGATCTCCGCAAACTGCACCTGCAGCCAGCAGGCCACGATTCTCTCGATCAAGAGTTTCTCCAGTCGAGATGCCCCTGGCTCTTCCAGCTCGTTCCGCATTTCGGTCAGGGATTTCCTGATGGATTCCTTCACGAGGTGATCATCACCAGCGATCAGTTTGAGCCATGTATCCTGGGCGTGCCGAGCCATATCGCCCACCTCACGCCATAGCTCCGAGTGCTTCAAGACCTCTCGCATCTGCGGCACAACGGCATCATCACCCTGGCGGCACGGGTGACCAATTCCTCCAGTTTGGTGAGATGTGCGGACTCCTTGTCGAAGGCGGTGTCTGCCGGCTTAGCCGGCTTGCCGTTTCCTTTTGGTTTCCCCACCGCGTATCCTCCATTGAGCGTAGTTATGCAGATAGCAGCCCAGGTTTGAAAGGGCCGCATAGGTCACGGCATCGCAACGTCGGCCCAGTGTCCACATGCTGGCCGAGGACTGCTTCAGCGAGGCTTTACGCTCGTTCCAGGCAGCCTGCTTGGCCAGTCGCTGTTTTCGAACCCGGGCGTCGGCTTCGGCTGCTTGTTCGGCCTCCGGGCCGTTGCCGACATACTGGCGCAGGATCCGCTTTCCGCAGCGGCGTACACGATAGTAGTAGCGGTTGTTGCCACATGTTTCCCAGCGAAGTGTGCTACGGCTCCCGTCGTCCTCCTTGCTGTTTACCCAACAACCATGTCGGCTTGATGGTCGTGATCAGCAGTCCGACGAGCCTCGGCCGATTGCCGCGGACTTTAGCCGGCCGGAGAAGACGCGGAAACAACGCTCCTATTGGGATAGCGTCGCACAGATCGGAGTGCAAGTTGCCGCGGCTCTGCAATATGCCCACGCCCAGGGCGTGCTGCACCGCGAACATCAAGCCGTCGAACCTGCTGCTCGACATGCAGGGCACGGTATGGGTCACCGACTTCGGTCTTGCGAAGTTGGACGACGACCGCGGGTTGACCGAAACCGGCGACGTGCTGGGTACGCTGCGCGACACGGCTCCCAGGCTTTCCAGGGCCACGCCGACGCCCGCAGCGAAGTCTACAGCCTCGGCCTGACGCTGTACGAACTGCTGGCATTTCGCCCGGCGTTCGAGCGGACGCAACGAAAACCGCTGATCGACCAAGTTCTCAATGCCGACATAGAGCCGCTGGCCAAGCTGAATCCCGCCATTCCCCGAGATTTGGAGACAATTGTTCACAAGGCGATCGACTTGCTATTCAGCATCGCTACCAGACCGCTCAGGAATTGGATGCCGACCTGCAGCGGTTTATCGACGACGAACCGATCAAGGCGCGGTGAATTTCACTGGTGGAACGGTTGTGCGCTGGTCTCGGCAGAAGGGACTCGCCGCCTCGCTCTCGTTTGCAGCATCGTTGTTGTTGTTGCTCGCACTCGGCTCGGCGATTGCCGCTGGTTATTTGAAAAGAGTGCCTCGCTCGCTCGCCTGAACGAACAACACGCAGAAGTTAACGAGCGGAAGGCAAGGGAGACCGCGGTGTAGTGCAAGCGGAGCGAGATGTCGCCCAGCGACTGAGCTATGCTGCGACAATCCAACTCGCAGAGGCGATGTTGAGCGGCGACGACGCCTCGCGCTTTCGTGTGGCGGACCTGCTTTGGAGCACCCCAAGCCGATCCTCGCGGCTGGGAGTGGGGACATCTCATGGCCGCACCCGAGTTCCTTGCCCTTGGCGAAGTCGGCCTTGGCGGGAATCGTTCATGGTCATGTCCTCCAAAACCGAAAAAGCGATACGTCGGTCAGTACGACAGCGCCTCGTTGCTAGACAAGCAGGGTGCCCGGGTCGAGGGAAGAACTTGGCTGTTCCGACGCTGAGCAGGCCCCAGCTGTCAGATTACATTCCATTGATCGGTGCTTCTGACGTCCTGATTTTCCCCTGATCCGGCATCGGCCTGCATATGGTCTTCAAGCTTACTCGAAAACTGATCCACAACTATTGACAATATCTCAATCTCATACGCCTTTGCCGGCAGGTGTTCCGCCATAACGAAGGCACTGCGTTCACGTGATCGGTGCGCGATAGCATCTTGATAGTAGGATTACCAACTTCCAGTTGTAGCTTTGCGCTGCCTTAAGCAGTATCATCGTGACGACTCTCTTCGCTAATCCGCGGGGCCATTAGCCATGTTTTGTGAACCTGACCTCGAACGGCATTCTCGTAGAGTGGCCATCCAGATCCAACCTGGCATTCGCACCGTTGCATTGGGATTGCTCCTGCTGATCCACTCCGTGGTGTTCATCGGAGAAGTTGTGACGCCGCGGCCGATGAGCAGACGCTGTTCGCCTGCTCGTTTCCAACCGCGTCGCTCGCCAAACCGTGGAAGACGATCGGCGGTACGTGGCAAGTGCAACAAGGGGTTCTCAAGCGGGCGGACGTGGGGCTCATGATCCGAGCAAAGCAGTTCTGGTGATCGGCGATGTCGAAGAAATGTCGTCGGGGATCGAGGTGATCGCCAAGTTTCGGCTGGAGAGCTGGAGCGGCGACGATCAGGCCCTGCGCCGGCGTCGGCTTGTGCTGCGATCCGTAAAGCTGGCTATGGGCTGAATCTGGCCTTCAACCGGGGCAACTTCAGTTTGTCCACGACTACGTGACCTGGTGCGCCGGTTGCGATTCTACCAGACCGGCGAGTGGTATTGGATGAAACTTTGCCGGATGGATGGCGTTTTGCGAGGCAAAGCCTGTGACGCGAACCGGAACCGGGCGACTGGATGGTCGCGTGGACGGGCTTTGACAAATCGCTCACCGGCTGCCCGGCCCTGCTCGCGGTGGTTCCTGGTACCATATGCCCACCTCTCCCGCTCCGCCTGTCGCCTGAGCTTCCAGCCGTGGCAGCGTGTCTTCAACGTTGGCTTCCGCGTCGTGTGTGAAGTGGACGACGTGGGCCGCGTCGCAACCGATTAGCGCCCGTCATTGCAACCGAGGTGGGTATAGCCTAGGAATCAACATCGCAGCATGGGTGCTCAAGGAGCAAGCCCCATGGCGATTTCCCGGTCAATCGTGCAACATCTTCTGGTGATTTCAGTGGTGGCGGGCGGCATGCGGGCATCGCTGGCCGACAACCTGCCGCTTTCCCACGGCAAGGCCGAGACGCCAGCTACGCGGGCACTCAGTGCTGAGGAAGCCGTGCGAATCCTAAACGAGATTGGTTGTTTCAGGCCGCGGGTCAGCCGTTACTCTCACGCACGCACCAGGAGAATTCAGTGGACTCGCCATCTCGCCTCGCTGGTCCGTCAACACCGACCAGCACCGGACCTCGCGGCCGAACTCAACGACTTGCAGTCGTTGCAGCAGCGGCTCGAGCTGCGCAATTGCCGCGATCCCACCGAATCCGCGATGCCCAGGCAAAGACCGCCCAGCTGGATCTGGTATCCCAAGGGCGCCCGGTCGAAGACGCTCCCGCGGAAGCACGGTATTTTCGCTGTCGATTCGAATTGCCGAAAAACACGTTTCATCGGCGGTGTTACGAATCGCCGCGGACGACTTCTGCGAGGTCTTTCTCAACGGCGAAGTCGCGTCGGTGCCCACGAGACGTGGCAGCGAGCCGGCGTGTTTTCCGTTGAACAGTGGCTCGAAGAGCGGCTCGACGTGCTGCAGTACGAGCTGAGAACCGACCGGCTGTGTCCAAAAACCCGGCCGGGTTAATCGCTCGACTGGTCGTGACGCTCGCCGACGGTCAATCAGACGAGATCGTGTCCGATACGTCGTGGCGAGCCGCGTTGCAAGATGCTTGCAATGGGGAACAGGCCACGTTTACGATGCGTCGTGGCCCACCGCTGCGCTGGCCGCACCTTTTGGCAGTGGTCCGTGGTAAAAATCACGAGTCTCGCCAAGGCCGACCAGTACGACGATCCTGTAGCCGTGTATTCCCACGTCGACCCCGATATCAAGCAGCTGTATTTCTCCGTTCGCCGAATAAACGCAAACGTGATGTTCAAGAACCCTGTCGTTGACTTCAGCCAGCTGTTGTTGATCGACCAGCCACTGCCGCAGGGACCGGAGTCTCGTCACGAGGCGATTCACCGCATGGGTATCATGGCGGTGCCGGGTGGCAGACTGCTGGTGCTTGACGGACTGCATCCCGGCGGTCGGCCGCGGCAACTCGCACCCGACTCACCGGGAAGTTTCTGGCGACCTGATTTGTCATTCGACGCCTCAGCGCGTCGTCTTCTGCTTCAAGCCGCACAACGACAAGAGCTTTCATCTCTACGATTCTTAACATAGACGGTACCCGGTTGCGGCAGCTGACCGACAGTGAATACGACGACATTGATCCCATCTACTTGCCTGACGGTCACATTGTCTTTACCACGACCTGCGCGGTAATTCCTATGTACGCTGCGGGCCGTTTATTTACTCGTACATCCTGGCCCGTTGCGATGCCGACGGCAGTAACGTTTACTTGATCAGCTACAACGGCGAGCCCGATTTTGTCCCCGAGCTTTGAATGACGGACGCGTGGTTTACTCTCGCTGGGAGTACACCGACAAACCGTTATGGCGGCTGCAAAAATTGTGGACGACTAATCAGGATGGCACTGGTACTGCTCACTTCTGGGGCAACCAGTCGGTCTGGCCCGATCATCTGAGCGAGCCACGGCCGATCCCCGGCAGTAATCGCGTCATGTTCTCCGGCGTCGGACATCATGATTGGTGGTCTGGTTCGATCGGGATTGTCGACCCTTCCGTGGGCCGCGATTACCCGCATGGCTTGACCAAGGTGACGGCCGATTTGCGGTGGCCGGAAGTAAGCCTTCCTCCGCAGGATATTGCCGAAGCGGACGACTACCATGCCTCCGGTAGTTACACTGGCTACAAAACTGCATACCCACTGTCCGAGGAGGAGTTTCTCGTTTCGTGGGGATTCGGCGACAAGTTTCGCCTCTACTTGATGGATGTGCACGGCAACCGGGACTTGATTTACGAAGGCATGTACAACGTGTGGCACGCCATGCCGGTCAAGCCATGCCCTGTTCGCCTCGGGCAACCGGATCGCGTGGCATGGCCCGGCACCGGAGAAGACCGTCAACCGGTTGCACCGGGTGTCTTTTTCAGTACCGACGTGTACCAGGGTGTGCCCGGTCTCGCGGGGCTCGGTCAAGTATCTACGCGTTTTCCAGTTGGACTATAAGACCTATTCGACCTGGAACAAAACGTATCGTAACTCTGGACCACCGGTGTCGATCGTCCAGGAAGAAGGCGTCAAACGCATTCTCTGCGAGGTACCGGTCGAGGTAGACGGGTCCGTGCACTTCAAGGCCCCGGCTGGGGTAACGTTGTACTTCCAATTGCTGGACGCTCAGCGCCGCTGTTTGCACACCATTCGCAGTTTCACGGGGTTGATGCCGGCGAGCAGCGCGGCTGTGTCGGCTGTCACGAATCCCACAGTACGGCTCCACCGTCGATGGCGGGCCTGGCACTCCGGCGCCCGCCAACAGAGCTTTGTGGGCCGGCCCAAGGATATCGAGCGCGTGGTGGCCAAGATCGCCCGCATCCCGTCCCAATCCGTGACGACATCGGATCGGGATCGGTTGCTTTCGCTGGACCGCGACCTGAAGCTGGTCATTTACGGCCAGGACCAGGCCATTGCCGATTTGGTCTCGGCCATCAAGCTGTCACGCTCGGGCCTCGGGGATCCGGAAAAACCGGTGGGGTCCTTCTGCTTCTCCGGCCGACCGGTGTAGGCAAGACCGAGCTCGCCCGGCAGCTGGCCCGCGTCATGGGCGTGGAGTTGCTGCGCTTTGACATGAGCGAATACATGGAGAAACACACCGTCTCCAGGCTCATCGGGGCGCCTCCCGGATACGTCGGTTTTGACCAAGGTGGTTTACTGACCGACGCGATCATCAAAAACCCACACGCGGTCTTGATCTTGGACGAAATCGAAAAGGCGCACCCGGAGATACTTCAGATACTTCTCCAGGTCATGGACCATGCCACCCTCACGGATAACAACGGTCGCAAAGCCGATTTTCGTAACGTGGTGCTGATCATGACCACCAACGCCGGTGCCTTCCTCATGGAGCAGGGATCCATCGGCTTTGGCGAAGGGCTACGCAGCGTCGACGGCAAGGAAGTCATCGAGAAGATGTTTCCGCCGGAAATCCGTAATCGTCTCGATGCCTGGATTTCGTTCAATCACTTGAACTCAGAGGTCGTTGCCGCCGCGCAGTGCCCCCGAGCGACGCGGACCCAGAGCCGTCCGGGTACGGTTCTGACCATGTATCCGGGGAGCCGATTGATGAGGTATTGAAACAGTATCGAGTCCAAAGGGATCGCAGGGTCCTGCACGAAGGTGCAACACAACGACCTGTGCGATGGGATGCCGAACGTCTCGCTGTAGGTTGGCGGCGGTGCCCGCGCCGTATCCGGTGGTGATCGCCGAGGCCCGCACCGCCTCCCGGCAGGCGTTGGTGTCCTACCGCGGCAACCGCTACTCGGTGCCCCCGGAGTTGGCCGGCGCACAGGTGGTCGTCTCGCACCCGATCGGCGGGCAGGTCGTCGATATCGCCACCGCCGCGGGCATCGTGATCGCCCGCCACCGGCTGGCCGCCGACGGTCTGGGCGTCGCGGTGCGCGACAACGGCCATGTCCTAGCGCTCAACGCCGCGGCCATGGCCACCGCCACCAGCGCTCGCCCGCATCGGCGCAAGGAACGCATCCCACCGGGCCCGGCAGCCAAGGCCGCAGCCGCCAAACTCCTCGCTACCCAGTCCGGCGGGACCGACAACATCCAACCATCAACCAGCACAACCGATTCCACTGTCATCGACCTCTCCGCCTACGAGCGGGCAGCCCAGAAAAGGACCCTGAAATGACCAGCACACCCCGCACGGCCAAGACCAGCCCTGCACCCATCGACGACTCGCCCGCCACCGCGGCCAGCGTCTATCAACAGCTGCGCTCGCACCTGGCCGAGCTCAAACTCCACGACGCCGCCGAAGCGCTGCCCGCGGTCCTGGACCAGGCCAGCGCCGAGGGCCTGTCGGTGACCGCCGCCCTGCAACGGCTGCTGGCCGTCGAGGTCGACGCCTCCACCGCCCGGCGGCTGGCCGGGCGGCTGCGATTCGCCTGCCTGCCCACCCCGGCCACCCTGGCTGACTTCGACGTCGACGCCGCCGTGGGCATCGACCGATCCCTGATCAACGACCTGGGCAGCTGCCGCTACCTCGAGACCGCCACCAACATCCTGCTCATCGGCCCACCCGGAACCGGAAAAACCCACCTCTCGGTCGGACTGGCCCGCGCCGCCGCCCACGCCGGCTACCGCACCTACTTCACCACCGCCGCCGACCTGGCAGCCCGCTGCCACCGCGCCGCGATCGAGGGCCGCTGGGCCACCACCATGCGCTTCTTCGCCGGACCGACCCTGCTCGTGATCGATGAACTGGGCTACCTGCCACTGCCCGCCGAAGCCGCCTCAGCGCTGTTTCAGGTTGTCTCCCAACGATATTTGAAAACCAGCATCGTCATCACCACCAACCGCGGCGTGGGCTCCTGGGGAGAAATCCTCGGCGACACCACCGTCGCCGCCGCGATGCTCGACCGCCTCCTACACCGCTCCATCGTGGTCAACCTCGACGGCGAGTCCTACCGCCTCCGAGACCACCACGCCGCCGCAGAAACCCTGCGCCGAACCACCACCGGCAACCGCCAACCACTACGCTGACAGAGCCCCGCAGGTGAGGAATTTCGATGAGCACACCTGGGGACTTTCAACGAGCCTCATCAACCCCGTCGCGCTGGCCTGCCGCGTAGTAGGACGGCTTGACGATCGACAGCGTCCGGAGCATCGAGTCCTCTGAGTCGAACCGCCCGTACATGACAGCCTTGAGGTTGGATACCGAACCGGGATTTGAGTAGTCCTGATGGCACACACCGTCGCCCAGGGGACTCAGGTTGGCCTCCTGGGTGGCGCTGCCGCCCGAACAGGCCACGCCGATCCAGTCCGCCATGTCACCGGACAGCTTCCCCACGCGCGGAGCGCCTCCTCCGCCGCCGCCGCTGGAGCCGGACTGTCCCGAACACGCCGCCAAGGACAGCGCCAACAAGATGGCCCCGAGCATCCCCGCCACCCAGCGTGCCGCTCGACCAACACCCAAGTACAGATGCTCACCCAGGCCCGACGAGCCCGCTGGTGACGAATCACGTCCGATCAGCATTGGGATGCGGCGGCTTTGAAATGACCTAAGGGGCGTCGTCGTTAAGGACGTCCATAAACCACTCGTTGTAACGACCCGGTTCAGCCCCGCGTAGAACGAACGTAGCCCCAGTCACGGCGGAAACGTCAACGACTATGCGTTCGTCGGCCTCGTAAACGGTGTCGCCGTAGATCGTGATCGGAATGGTCGCCGACGTCTGACCCGGTGCGAAGACCAGAGGCCCGGATGGCGCCGAATAATCCACATCCTTCTGCGCACCCCCAGCCCAGTCCGACGTTGTGTACTCAACAGTGACAGTTTCACTGGACGCGGCCGACAACTGAAGCGGCACCAAAACAACCTTCGACCCAGCATCGCCCTCGACCACGGTTGTGTACAGCTCAGTGAAACCAACCGTGACACCCTGCGGGGCGTCGTCGTTAAGGACGTCCATAAACCACTCGTTGTAACGACCCGGTTCAGCCCCGCGTAGAACGAACGTAGCCCCAGTCACGGCGGAAACGTCAACGACTATGCGTTCGTCGGCCTCGTAAACGGTGTCGCCGTAGATCGTGATCGGAATGGTCGCCGACGTCTGACCCGGTGCGAAGACCAGAGGCCCGGATGGCGCCGAATAATCCACATCCTTCTGCGCACCCCCAGCCCAGTCCGACGTTGTGTACTCAACAGTGACAGTTTCACTGGACGCGGCCGACAACTGAAGCGGCACCAAAACAACCTTCGACCCAGCATCGCCCTCGACCACGGTTGTGTACAGCTCAGTGAAACCAACCGTGACACCCTGCGGGGCGTCGTCGTTAAGGACGTCCATAAACCACTCGTTGTAACGACCCGGTTCAGCCCCGCGTAGAACGAACGTAGCCCCAGTCACGGCGGAAACGTCAACGACTATGCGTTCGTCGGCCTCGTAAACGGTGTCGCCGTAGATCGTGATCGGAATGGTCGCCGACGTCTGACCCGGTGCGAAGACCAGAGGCCCGGATGGCGCCGAATAATCCACATCCTTCTGCGCACCCCCAGCCCAGTCCGACGTTGTGTACTCAACAGTGACAGTTTCACTGGACGCGGCCGACAACTGAAGCGGCACCAAAACAACCTTCGACCCAGCATCGCCCTCGACCACGGTTGTGTACAGCTCAGTGAAACCAACCGTGACACTGCCGCTGGCCTTGGGGCTGATCGGTACGGTTACTGCAACTAGGGCTTCACCGCCGTAGTCGTCTGTGAAGGTGACCGTGAAGGTGTCAGTCCTGTCCTCAACTGTGGCATTGGAGTTAGCTGCTGCGTTGCGGGCATCGGCGGTCGGGGTGTAGGCGAAATCGCCGTTCGGTGTGAACGTTACGAAACCTTTGGCGGTTGAAGTCAGAACGCTGTAGTAGACGTCGTCGCCGTCGGCATCTGAGACGCTGATGCTTCCATACACGGCTCCCGTCGACGGATTCGGATCACTGAGCGATGAAATGCTTGCCACTGGAACGGCATTGGCCGCGGCGACCGCGACGTTGACCACCGCGCTGGTGCTGCCGCCGTAGCCGTCGACCGCGGTCACCGTGAAGGAGTCGGTCAGATCACCCGCGGCTGCACCGGTCCTGGCGGCGGCATGGCGCGCCGTCGCGGTCGGGGTGTAGGTGAACTGCCCGGTGACGGCATTGACGGTCACCGCCCCCTTGGCGGTGCTCGTCGAACCGCTGAAGGTCAAGGTGTCACCGTCAGGGTCAGTGGCGCTCACCGAACCGATGACCACGCCGGTCGAGGCGTTCGGGCTGCCCACCGTCGGGGTCTGAGCCACCGGGGCGGAGTTAGCAGGGTCAGGGGTCAAAGGACTGATCGCGACATTGACCACCGCTGTCGTGGTGCCGCCATACCCATCGCTGACGATCACGGCGAAGGTGTCCGTGCGGTCGATGTCGGTAGCGTCCTCCGCCGCAGCGATCTGCCGCGCCGTCACAGTCGGGGTGTAAGTGAAACCGCCATCGGCGGCCACCACGACTGCGCCCTTAGTGGTGGTGGCCGACCCACTGAAGGTCAAGGCATCCGCATCGGCGTCGGTGGCACTCACAGAACCGGTGACCAATCCTGTTAAGTCGTTCGGGCTACCCACCACTGGAGTCCCGGCGACCGGGGCGGCATTGGACGGACTGACCGCCACCGCGACCGCGATGCTAGCCTTGCCGCCCCGCTCGTCGGTGACGGTCACGGTGAAGGTGTCGGACCGCTGGGCTTCGGTGGCAGTCAGAGCAGCGGCGGCGTGCCGAGCCGATGAAGTCGGGGTGTAGACGAACTCCCCGGTGGCTGCATCAACCACGACCGAGCCCTTGGCGGTGGTCGCGGGGGCGCTATAGGTGACGGTGTCCCCGTCAGGGTCGGTGGCTGTCACGGTGCCGATGACTACCCCGGTGGCCGCATCCGGTGTGCCGACCGTCGGGGGCGCAGCAGCAACCGGGACCTTGTTGGCCGGGGCGGGCGAGAAGATGTTGGTGATCGCCGTGACGACCTGGGTGATCACCTGGGTAATCGCCGTCACGATCTGGCTGACAAAGGCCCCAATCTGCTCGAAGAACGCGGCGATCGGGTTGGTCGCCGTGGCCGCTGCGACTGGGGCGAGGGCCTGCGCCGGCCCATCGGCTGCCGCAGGAGCAGGGATGTCCGATCGCGTCAAAGGCTGGTTCGCGACGGCATCCGTGTCGGGCAGAGGCTCGGCGGGCACCGCAGCAGCCGGAGCGGTCTGAGCCGCCGCTGGGTTGCCGAGCTCACGGCGAGCTGCAGCAAGCATCACCCATGACACCGCCGCCTCCACCGGGGCCACCGGACCGTTGCCGGACAGCGGCGACAGCACGGAATCCACCACACCAGGCGCGGCAGCAGACGGCTCTGGAGTCGGGACCATCACCGGCGGGACGGCTGTTGTTTCCGGTGCCTCGGCAACAGGTGCTGTCAGTACCGGAGATGCAGTCGACGCCGCCGTGGCCAGGGGCACCGCTACCGCTCCGGGTGACTCCGCCACCGTCGGCAGCGCCACGGGCTGATCCGACAAGTCCTCCGAGAGGGCCGCCGACAATGCGGGAACTACCGTCTCGGCGGCCGCCGCGTTCTCATGCTTGGACGTCGACACCTCGGGCGGCGGGGCTGCAGAGTTACGAACAGCGCGGCGTGGGGAGGTTGACGCCGGCGCCTCAACCAGATCAGAGGTCTCGACCCGGACCGGGTCGGCCACCGCAGGCTTCTCGACAACCCGTGTTGAGCGCCCGGACCGTTGCCGCGCCGCAGTCTGACCCGAGGTCGACCGCGTCGACGTGGCTCCACTGGCCGAGCCGGCGCTATCGGCGGAAGCGGAGTCCGCCGGTGCGGCCCAGGCCGCACCCACACCGCCGATGGCCACACCGGAGCCGATCCCCAGCGCGACCGCTAAGCCGCCTACACGTCCGACAAACACCGAAGCCCGCATCCGGATACTCCCCCGATTCGACGGCGCACTAAGTGCGCCTGAGTCCGACCGGTCGATGAGACGCGGGAATGATCCACACGATGAACCACCCCGAAAAGCAGGCAGACCGAGATGTCCAAGTGCTGCCGCCAAGTCCCCAACCGCACGTTGATCATCGCACAAAAATCAGCAGCGGCTGCCCGAGTTTATCCGCATCAAGCCCCTCGGCGACTGTGCATCGCGCAGTAGGCAATGGCATGCCAGACAACACAATTCATTTCATTTTCAACATGATCGCGGGATCGGCGACGCTCAAAAGAGCGCTTCCGGCATCCCGCAACGCGGCCACTACGGGGCCACTCAACGACACCGCCAAGTCCAGCCCCAAGGGTGTCCGGAAAGTCATCGGCGGCGGCTCACCCGGACTAGCCAAGAACAGCAAGTAGCTCAGTCGCCAGGGCGGCTTGGCGTTCTCGAGCCGGTCGTAGGTCGATCAAGGGCAGCATGAAGACCTGCGGGAGTCTCCGGCCAGGCCGATCCGGGTCCGTCGCCGGTCGGCATGCTTTCAGTCGGTTGAACACCACCCGGGTGATGCGGCGTTTGAGGCCGCGCAGGGCGTGGTGGCGGCTGTCGCCTTCGGCGATGCGGCGTTGGTAGTAGGCCTTGCCGGGTCCGTCATGGAACGTCGAGAGCGCCAAGTCGCGCCGGTCCCGGTCTGACGAACGGAATTAGTCGAATAGAATCAACGGCTTCGGGCCGCGCGGGAGGCGCGGGGGGCGGTCGATCTGGCGGCTTTGGAGCTTTCGGCCCCCGCTGAGACCGACTCCGGTGAGCGACCAGCAGCGGTAGCAGGAGCCATCTCGGCCTTCACCGAACCGGCCGCTTTTGGTACGGCGACGGCATCGGCAGGACCTCGGGCACCGTTGAGGGGCCTGCGTGGGCTTGCATCGGCTTTTATCCGGGTGGGTTTGCCGTTGGCTCTTGTAAGAGTTGGCGCCGGGGGGACATCGGCGTCAGCTTCGACCTGACCGGCAGGCTCGGCGGCCGGGGTCGCGACGACGGTTGCACTAGACCTTGCCGCGGTTGCGCCAGCAGTCGCCGCGCTTCCAGTCCGGGCTGCTGTGAACGAGCAGAATGGGCTACCGCACCGGGTGATGTCTCCCACCCCTGTGAAGATGACCGGCAGCAGCAGCAGGCCCAGAGGGATCAAAATCGGCGACAACAGGATCACGAGGGGAATCGCAACTGCGATGACCGCGAAGGTAATCAGACCGTCGATAGCGTCGAGTAGGGGATCGGTGGCGTACGCCGTGTCGGGTAGGGACTCGGTGGTGCCCGCCCCTACCGGCAGGATGTCTCCAGTGGTCTCGATCCCTCCCG
Organism: uncultured Actinomycetota bacterium; assembly: GCA_963787055.1. Lineage (GTDB taxonomy): Bacteria > Actinomycetota > Actinomycetes > Mycobacteriales > Mycobacteriaceae > Mycobacterium. The sequence continues at coordinate 96,137 of CAWBBP010000009.1, read as the reverse complement.
CGGCCGCCAGTGCGACGACGTCGCCAACGGCGTGGTCCTGCAGAAGGCTCGTCATTTGCGCCTGAAGTTGGACAGCCACTGCCTCGACTCGGGCCAGTGCGAAGACGGGCTGAGTAAAGGAAGGCGACGCCGTCACCAGTCCCGCTGTAATGACGGCGGCAGTCCCGATCACCGCAAATCGTTGGCACGCACCAGTAGTCATCTGTTCCCCCGTATGTCAGGGATCGAAGTTAATCAGAAAGTCAGGGGGGTCGCCACTCTTTGGCCGATGGCCGCAATTCAATCTTTGAAATGTATTGTCCGACATGCACTGATCTACCGCAATTTGCATTCCTTCTTCGCCACTGGGTAGTCGGCGAATGGGCACGGAAACTTCATCTGTTGCAGGATCGCGAAGCTGGCAATCCCCCACTCGGCGGCGATGTCAGGCAACAGTGCGCAATCGTCCATCTGGCGTATGCCCGATGAGATAGCCGAGCGGGGACGTGGCTTAGCCATGGCCCAGGAAGCATTGCGCCTGCTGTCCTATTTCCGCGACGAAGTGGGAAACCACTGGAGACTTGTCAGCAAAGCGTTCCCCAGCAACGCAAACCCCTGTTGAGGTGATTAGCCGGTTCTACCGCCCTGCCCGCCCAGGGCGGCGTTCCGGAATCGGTCGGTTCCCGAACACCCCGACTGGTCCCCGCCCCGGTGGCGTTGTCCCAGCGCCGCAGTGTTCGGAAAGTTGCCCCGTTTCTCGGTGTTCGGAACGTCCCCCTGTCACACCCTTTCTGGACAATTAGAAACATGCCAACCGCCACCCCCTCCGCCCCCGCCACCACCATCGTCGGGTATGCCCGAGTCTCGACGCTGACCCAGACTCTGGAACAGCAGACCGAGCAGCTGACTGCTGCCGGTGCGGGCAGGATTTTCAGCGACGTCATGTCCGGTGCCCGTGACGACCGGCCCGGGTTCACCGAGTGCCTGAACTACCTACGCCAGGGCGACACCCTCGTCATCTGGCGACTCGACCGGTTGGGTCGCAACATGCGCTCGATCGTCAACACCCTCGACGACCTGACCGAGCGCGGGATCATCGTCCGCTCGATCCACGATGGCGTCGACACCGGAACCAGTACCGGGCGGATGGTGGCCGGAATCCTGATGTCCATTGCCGAATATGAGCGGGAGTTGATCCGGGAGCGCACGCAGCTCAAGCTCGACCATGCCCGCAAGTCCGGGGTGAAGTTCGGACGCCCCGCCAAGCTCAATGCCGACCAGGCCGACCAGGCCGGCGGATGAAAGAGTCCGGGGAGACCGCCGCCACCATCTGCAAGACGCTGGGGCAGGACGACGCTGTATCGCTACCTGGGTCTCTGCGTCTAGGTGGGGCGACAGCCGCGCACTGCGACCCTGTCCGCCGAACGGCGTACCGGCGGACAACAGCCCGGGAGCCAGACCGTTCCTATGATAGCTTCTTGCCCAGTTGCCCTGTGACCGAAAATCTTTCGGCACCTGGGATGCCCCGTCCGTGGGGCACAGTTCAATCGTTTCGGGGGAGCTATCGCATGGCCGGTCTATTTCGTTCTCAGTACGCCAAAGCCGGGGCACTCGCCACCGCCGCCATCGTCACCCTCGGCATGGTGACCGTACCGCCAGAGCGCCTTGCCTCAATAAGCGCCCGGACCGAAATTGCGGAAGTTCAACTCAGGGCCGTTGTTTCGACCCAGGTAGCCGCGCTGGCAAACGCGACGGCAACCTCAACACCCTCGTCGGCTGTAGCGGCTTCGGCGGCTGATCCCGCCAGCCCGCAAGCTTCAGCAACAGGTTCCAACGACACTCTCACCGCGCTCGCGACCGCCGCGATTGCTCTTGTAGCAACCCCATTTTGGTACCTTGCATTTCCGGTCACCCTCCCCTTGAGCGTCATTGGCGGTATCGCCCTCGGTCCTCTCTTTGCGGCAGTCGGTGGCGCGTTTGGGGCTGATCCCGCAGCTATCGCCCTGTTCGGTGGAGTGCTCGGCCTCGGCGCGTTCGTTGTTGGGCCGCTGGGCCTCGCCTTCGGCGCGATTTCATCCCTGGTCGCTGCCCCCGCCGACTCTCTACTACCGGCGGCGGCGCAGCGATCCGCCAACCCGGCGGCTTCGGCGACTCCAAGCGAAACCGCAAGTCCGACTGTCACCGCCCAGACACCGGTAGCTGATCGGGAAATGCCCGAGACGGCCAGAGAAACAGTCGCCTCACCGAACCGGCGCGAACGGGGATCAGCACAACGCGCTACGGCCACCGCTCCACCCGCTGCAGTTGCCACCGAGGTCGCTGACACGACACCATCTGCCGCCTCACCGATCACCACCGTGGCGGTGACGGCGGCCTCGGATGCCTCGGACACCCCGAGCGTCCCGGAGAGCATTTCCGATGCGACCGGCGCAGCCGATGGTGGCACGGCAACGGAACCTGCTTCCGCAGAGGCGATCTCGACGTCCGCAGGCGGGACAAAAACCACCAGCCAGAAGACGTCGAGACAGCGTGCGGACAAGACCACGGCCTCCGCCCGTGCCGGTCGCGCCACGGGATAGACCCCCACCGAGTTCAAGATAGGCAGCGAGACCGCCGCCACCATCTGCAAGACGCTAGGCGTGAGGCCAACGGCGGCTTGGTCTGGAACCTGAGCACGGCGCATTTCCCCTGTTCAAGTCCCGATCCCGGCTCGGCTGAACCCGCTTCGGTTCGCCCGGCATCTTCGGAGTGCTCACCGCCTACAGGCCATGCTCACCTGGGAAAACGCAGGTGGTTCTGATCAGCCATGCGGGGAGTTATCTGGTGAAAACTCACCGCTGTTCTACAGGATGAAAATTACTGCAGCTCAACGGTACTGGGCATAAACCGGTCTCGGAAGTGCAACTTCCCGGTGCGTCTGGGTCGTCGCCGCTGTCCGTGTCGAACCCGGCCTTGGTATCCGCGCACCTAACCGCCGACCTCCACGGACGGGATGGCACGCACATGCCGCCATCAGGAATCCCGGCAGGATTCGGCCTGTGGAAAGACCCCAGAAGTGTGGTGACCCAGTGCAAGCAATACTCGACATTGCATGCGGCTGTGTCAGTCGAACTCCAGTTGGACAAGGGAGCAGTCGTCGTCGAAGCTGCCCGACGGGGTGAGACCTTGCAGTGTGTCGACGAGGTCGTCGAGGGACGATCCGGCCATCCGGGTGTACAGGTCTTTGAAATCAGTCAGGGACACCGGGCGACCGTCGACGTGGGCGTCTTCGTAGGCACCGTCGCTGAAGAGAAGGATGCGGCAGCCGGGCGGCACGATGTAGCTGCCGGTGGTGTAGGTGGTGTCGTCGAACATCCCGAGGGGTTGGCCGCCTGTGGCTAGTTCGGTCGCCGCGCTGGTGGTGTCGGGGGTGACGGCGAAGGCGGGCGGGGAACCGGCGCTGGCGTAGCGCAGGGTGCGTGTGGACGCCTGGTAGACCCCGAACCACATAGTCAGGTAGTGCTCGCCGTGCTGATCCATCTGGAACAGCCGGTTGAGTTCGGTCAGCACCTGCATCGGGTGCCAGCAGCGTCGCGTCGGGCAGTGAGCCGGAGCGCAGCAGGTTGTGCACCGACACCGACAACAGCGCGGGCTCGATCCCGTGTCCGGACACGTCGATCAGGTAGGCGATGAGGTGGTCGTCGTCGATCCACCGGTAGTCGAAGCTGTCCCCGGCAAGTTCCTGGGACGGCAGATACCGGGAGGACACCCGCACCGGCCCGTGCAGGTCCGCCCGGCAGGATCGACGAGACATAGGCGGCGGCACTGTTCAGTTCCGAAATCAGGCGGTCGTCGTGCTGCTGGATCACCTCCGACCAGTGCGCGATTCCGCTCGTCGTCGGCGCTCCACGCTGAGCGTGCATGTCGGTGATCAGGGCGACCATGTGCTCCAACAGTGCCTACGGCCGTCGCGGGCGCCGGCTGACCGATACGTAACCCCACAGCGCCATGTCGTCGCGACGGTGGTAGGGCTTGATGATCCGGAGGAGTCAATGCGGCCTTCCAGGATGCCGCTGCAAGCTGCCTAGTTCCGCCTCCAGGTACTCGGGGGCGGTGAAATCCTTCCAATTCCTTCCGTTGATCTCGTCGGCGTCGAAGCCAAAGAATCGACACATCGCAACGTTGGCCGCCCGTAGAGCACGTCCTCGGGTGTGACCATCGCACATGCCGACGGGAGCGTTGTCGATGGAGCGGCGATAGCGCGCGTCGATCGAGCCTCCTGGCGGCGGGCCACGTCGGCGGCCTCTTCGGTGGCCACCTCGTCGTCGACCACCCGCATGGCGGCGGTGATGCCATCCTCTCGACCGTCGGAAGCATAGAAGGGCTTGGCATGCACATCCACCCAATGGATGGTTCCGTCCAGCGCCCGCACGCGATGCCGCACCTGGACGACGCCGCCCGACTCCACCACCTCGGTGGACTCGGTGATTAGCTCACCCTCCTCGGGCACGACAATTTCGGTCGCTTCGCGGCCTACCCAGTAGTCCGGTGACCCCCCGATCACATCCGTGCATGACGGAGAGACCCAGGCGAACCGACCATCCCGAATGTGGACGACCAGGTCACCGGCGTTCTCGGCCAGCAGCTTGTATTGCTGGGTGGCCGCGACTTGGGCGGTGATGTTGGTGATTTGGCCGATGAACATCTCGACCCCGCCGCTGGCATCGCGGATGCAGGACACCGACAGATCGCCCCAGATCAGGTGGCCGTCAGCGTGGATGAACTGCTTGTTCATGCGGTAGGACTCGATGCCACCGGCAAGGACTTCATTGCGCTTATCGACATCGGCTTCCAGATAGTCCGCAGCGGTGAGTTCCTGCCAGGTCTTTTGCCGCAGAGTGTCCGCGTCGTATCCGAAGAACCCGCACAGCGCGTCGTTCACTTCGACGAAGTTGCCCTCCAGGTCGGCCAGGCACATGCCGACCGCCGCGCTGTCCATAGACCGCCGGTAGAGCGCGTCGGCGCGTGCAGCGTCCCGCGCCATCTGGAACCGCTCGGTGACATCGCGCCAGGTGAGGCTGATCGACGTTGAGGTGGCTCGACTGGCCCGGATGTCGTAACGGCGCGAATCGCCGAGAATCTCGTTGTCGTAGGTGAAGTCGTTATGCACCACCGGTTCCCCGGTGTCCAAGCACCGCACGTACTCGGCGAACAGACCCACCTTGGCGATGCCGGGCGACCGACTCATCAGCTTGTGACCAAGCAGATCATCGCGCGACAACCCGAGGTAGTCACAGGTCGCCTGGTTCACCTCGACGTAGAGAAAGTCAACAACCTGCCCCTGGGAATCGCGCACCGCCTCCAGGAGCACCTGGGGATCAAGAATCGAATCGGCGACGACGCGCAGCAGATGGCGGGAACGCACGCTGTCGGCGAGGCCCCCGGATACTTCGTACTCCTCGGACGCAGGTGTCATCTGACGCCCAAACTAGCAGCTAGACCCGGAAAAGGCAGTGCGGGCAGTCAGGGAAACTTTTGCGAATCAGCCTTCGGCCACCACGCGGTAGATCGTGGCAGCCGACACCTTCAAGGTCTTGGCGATGGTGGCCACCGGCTCCCCGGAGGCATGCATCCGGCGAGCCAATGCCGCCTTCTCCGAATCCAGAGCCTTCGGTCGGCCAACGTGTTGCCCCCGCGCCCGGCGGGCATCACGGGCGGCTGCACGCCGCTCCCGGCCCAACTCCAACTCCAACTCGGCCAGGCTGGCCAGAACTCCGGCAACCATTCGTCCGGCGGCGGTGGAGGTGTCGATTCCCTCGCGCAGCGACCGCAGCACGATGTCCCGCTGGTCGAGATCACGGATGGTGGTCATCACCTCGGCGGCGTTGCGGCCCAGGCGGTCGATGCCGACGACGACGATGGTGTCACCGGCGCGGGCAAGCTTGAGTACCTCGGTCAGACCGAGGCGTTGCTCGCGGGTCGAGGTGCCCGACAGCACGTCGGTGTGGATGTTCTCGGCCTGCACCCCGGCGGCGACGAGAGCATCGCGCTGGGCATCCAAGCTCTGGTGCCCGGTGCTGATCCTCCCGTAGCCGAACTGAATGGACGCGGGGGAAGTGGCGGCGGCGGGCATGCCCCCAATTCTACCTCAAAAGTCTCTCATAATTATTATTTTGAGGAGCCTATTCTGCAAGGACTTTTGCGAAACCCGACCTGGGCATTCTCCGGCGGAATCCCGCGCACCCCGGCCCCGGCGGGCTGCTCTCACAACTAAAGATTTGCAAGAACTCTCTCGCGGCGACTTCGGCACCACCCCGGCACCGAGACCGGTCCCCACGCTAGACCCCGCGAGCTTCCCAGTCGCCGAAGTTCTCGCCGTCGTCAGATACCCATTCCCGCCGCCCGTTGGATGACCGTCCGAGGGCGATCGCTCCAGCGAGGGAAGGCGACGTGAAGACCAGGTTGCGGGTCAGGCGGCCTCGGCCTTTCTCGACCACGATGTCGCCCCGATCGAGAAGCTCTTGATGCTGGGCACGAAAATAGTCGTATTGCTTACGGGTACTCGGGGCCTTTCCCGTGGCGTGCCAGGTCGCCACGACGTAGGAACCGGCCAGCATGGTGAACTCGCCGTCGATCTGTTGGGCTGCGGCATCAACCTGCCCCCTGGAGTTCCGCAGGTGGAACACCGGTGACAAGGTGTCCTCCACAGTGCCCGGCTCCGGCAGGGGAACCCGGATCGCGTTGACGCCGATTACCGGCAGGACGATCTGCAACTGGGACACGAAGTAGTCCATGTCGGAGGCGTCGGCCTCCGGGAGACCCGGCAGATTCGGTGTCGTCTTGTTTTCCAACGCGACGCGGCCCGCCTGCTTGGCCAGTTCGACCAGCCGGGATTCCAGATAGCGGGCATGGGCCTTGGTGAAGTTGGCGTCCTTGGAGGTGATGACGACAACGCGATCCCAGAAGTCGAGTTTCTTGTGGCCGGGCAGTCGGTCGCCGACAACGTCGGCCTCGCCGATGTAGCACCGGGTCAGAGTGGCGGCGGCCTCGTCACCCAGCAGGAGGTAGGCACCAGTGCGTTGGGCCTCATCGCGCTTCAGCAGGTCCGCCAGATCGGATCGTTGGGCCGAGATGAGGTGGCCCGTCCAGTTAGTGATCTCGGCGGTCGTGAGGCCGCCGGGGGTCCCATCGACGAGGAACAGCTTGATCTGCTTGCCGGTCATGTCGCTGGCGGGAAGATGCCGAGAATGTCCCAGCGGTCTTTCCACTGCTGAATCCGGGCTAGTGGGATCGAGTGGTGGGTGCTCTCGTCATTCTGTGCGCGGTGACCGCCGTTCTTGGCGAGGTACTCCTCGTGCGTCCGGGCGATGTCGTCCTCGACCCACCATTTCGGCGCGATGTAGTAGTCAGGGCCACCGCCGTCTTTTCGTAGGTCGACGAAAATCCAGAAGCTCGTGATGTTTTTGGGTTTGGACTGCTTCTTGCCGTTGCGGATCGTGGTCTGCCATGTCGCGGCGGTCTTGGTCTTGACCTGGATGTCGATCTTCCGCTCGTGGGTGACGTCGCTGGCGATCAGGTCGATTCCCTTCATGTTGCCGGAGAACGTCACCGCATATCCGCCCCGGCGGTGAATCTCCGCCGCAACGAAGTTCTCCCCGGCGTACCCAACTTGCTGGTTAGTCAGCTTCGGCCCCACGATCCGATCCTCCTTGTCCGGCGAGTTGCCCCACTAGCTCGACGGTCTGCACGCTGACCGTAGTGATCTTTTTGATCAGCTCCACGATGTAGGTGGGGTTGTCGTGCTCGTCGCACCAGTCGTTCGGGTCGTTGACGATGCCGGAGGCCTTGTCGGTCTTGACCTGGTAGCGGTCGATGAGCCATTCCAGGGCTGTCCGGGGGCCGAGCATGTAGTCGTGAGCGGTTTCGGGGATTCCTGGGGCTACCTAGACCGTCACGTCAACGACATGATCTACAAGCTGCCCGCCATGTTCCCGACCCCGCGCCATCCCAACGTCAGGCCATTGATCGACATCGGCAACGTCGCCGAACGGTGACATCACATAGACGCGGGTGGATTTCCTTCCGCCCATCTCATCCCACACAGCCTCCTCGCCCAAGGCTTGTTCAAACTGATCTTTCTTCGCGAACAGTGCGTTGAAACGAGCGAGGTTGACCGCACGATCGGAGTCGTTGAAGTACAGCTGCACGGTCAGACCGTTTCGGGTGAAGACGGTAGAGAGGGCGGCTCCGCTGGTGCCTGCAGGCAGGTCGTACCAGGAGGTCGGTGTCGATGCCTTCGCGTTAGTCCATTCCGGATGGCTGGTACGGATGCGCGTGAGGAACTCTTCCCAGAAGTCCCAGTAAAGCTTGGACCGCTGCGTCATCTCGCCTTCTGCAGCGGCCCTGACTTGCTTGCCCCAGTCATTCGGTTCTGCGACCAGCTTGAAGTTCGGTGCCGGTTCGGAATTGCCGATCTTGACCACCACGATCTCGACCCCGAAGAAGCGGGTGGCGCGGTCGGTGTGTTCGTTCAGCCAGTCCAGAGCGGCACGGTGTTCGGGCCGAAAGCCGGTGGTGATCCAGACGATTGTCGTCGGGTCGGTTCCCGCCGCATAGGTAAGAATCTGGCCGAGATGAATATGGTCGGATTGCTCCAACTGATTCTCGACAATGACGACGCTGTCGTCAGAGAGGTCGCGGCCAAGAAGGTCCAGCGAAAAACTTCCGACCGGATGCTCAGCCACGTCCAGTTCGAGGTCCATGCCCAGCAGGTCGGCGAGCACGTCGACGTTCTGCAGGAGCCAAGGGGTGAAATCGTATGCCTCGTGCGCCCACACCTCTTTGGGCGGAATCGCAGTAAGCCGCCCCAGGTGAGTTGGCTTCATCGGCAATCCGGCGTCGGCTTCAGGGTTCATCTGCTGTCCAGGGTCAACGTTTCTCCTCGACCCGGACTCTAGCCTCGATTTTTCGCGCGTGACATGATTGCAGACGCCGAATTCCCAACGAACAGTCAACCGAAGGGCTCCTGAATGCCAGCGGAACGAGTACCGGCGGTCACCGTCAACTGCGATTGCAACAACGTCGTTCTCGAGGCGTACGAGTTGAATCCGGAGTTCATCGTGTGCCACTGCGAGTTGTGTCAGCTGGTCCATGCCGGGCCCGGATTCGGCGCCCATTGCAATGGGATCAAGATCGTCGAGGGCGCCGAGCGGATCACGATGTACAAGTCCGACCGGGTGCCGATGGCAACCTGGCATTTCTGCTCGAGGTGCGGGACGAAACTGTATTTCACCTTCGACGAAGACGTGTGGCGCAGCCCCCATGACAAATACGTGCTCTCGGTGGGAACCCTCCACGGCAATGAGGCGTCGAAGAAGGTCGCGGCGGGTATGCGGATGGTGCGGGAGGCCTTCTATGACTTGAAGCCGCCGTACTACCAGTTCGGGGAGCAGACCGACCGGATGTCAACCGAACAGACCGCCGAGTACTACAAGGCGATGAGCCAGGCTGACGCCGCCAACCCCATCGACAGCCAGTCCTGGTACGCCGTGTATCGGGACGCCCCGTAGCCCAAAGTGGGCAGCCATAGCGGTCGAAGCCCGCTCGGTCTCGTAGGCGCCACCACCACTCCGTAAGCCAGTGAAAGGCGGTCTCCCGTGCCTTCTTCCTCGCGGCCCGAGATCGCATTCCCCCGCACTCACGCCCCAACTGCGTTGGCGTTCATGATTGCGGCGACGACCGGAACTCGTGGTCTGGGCGGATCCTGCTGCCGCTAGCAAGGCGTTCTAGCTAACGCCGAGTTCCTCCGGGCCAAACAAGGAACCGGGCGCTACTAGCGCCAAAAGCGGACCGGTTCCCCGACGACCGAGGCACAGCGTTCGCCGTCCCCACTTATCCGGGTCCTGGCACCAAAGCCCGGAATGCGACGCGGTCGCCCTTGCCGAGGAAGTCCAGGGCCTGCAGCACGTCCTGTCGGGTCCGCTCGTCGGCGAACAGCCACTTCCATTCGCTAAGTTCCAGCCCCAGAAGCTCACCAGCGCGGAGGGTTGCATTGGTCAGCTTCCCATCCTCAGCGCCATTCACAGCGGTTACCCGAGCCGGTCCGTCGTCGGGATAGGTCCCGCTGCAGGAAGGCATCCCAGCCTTCCCTACTGTCCTCGTCGTAGGAATAGTCGTGCCCACGCTGCGGGACGATCATCAACCCTGATCGTCACGGAGACTGACGATCCCGGCGACCACGGGGAAACGGCAATACCTGGAATGCCCAACCCGGTCGATCTAGTGCGAGATGACGTAGTAGCCCTGCGCCCGGAGTAACTCGGCGACTGCCTTCTCGCGCTCGATGGGATCGGCCTTGCTGCGCCGGGCTAGTTCCCACGCCGCCTTGATGGTCTTCTTCGGCAGCGCCACCCCGAAGTCTGGCTCCTACTCCCCACTTGCCTGTCCCAGTGGCCGTTGAGGTGGTTCTCGTACCGCTGCCGGGCCTCCAGCGTGGTCTGTCCGACGTAGAAGACCGGGGCCTTCTTGTTGGCCTGGGGGTTGGCCTCGACGAGTCGTTCCTGATCTTTCTTGGAGAGCTTGCCGAAGTAGTCCAACCTCACCGCGTACAGGATCGTTGTCCCCCATAGCGCGGGGTCGGGCTTGTGCGGAACGTAGGCCCCCTCGGTGTCCACCCGGTGAGCGTAAACGGCCCTGAGAGCCACTCTGCCCGCCGATCCGGGCGACGGCAGGCACTTGGGTGGCCCAGGAGCACACGGGCGGGAGATTCCCGTTGGTGGACAGTCTTTTCGGTCTTGTCGAACCGGGTGCCGTGGTGGACGGGTAGTGCACGAGGGCGGCCAGGGGCGTCATGCTGACGGCGGTCTGGGGAACCTAGCCGTCCTGCTCCCCATCCCCGGCGAGGTATGGCCGTCTATGCCTTGGGCAGCTAATTTCAACCACCCTCGCAATTCCTGCCGATTACAGGATGAAGTCGTGTTTCCATCTTCGCAGGTCAGGGGTTGTATCTGCCAAGTGAAGAGGGGGTAGGGGTCAGGGGTTGGCGGGCCAGGACTGACCCTCGGAGTCCTTCAGGCAAAGAGCTAGGCCTTCCTCGATAGCCACCTGCTGCATGACACGGATGAGGACCTCCTGGTCAGTAGTAGGAACCAGGAAGGAATCGTGGACAACCAGGGGACACCGTCCCGTTTCCGCCAATACCCGGCCCATTACCCGTAACGCCATGTCGGAATCACGCCGCTGGAACTGTGCCCCGCAGTCCGAACCGAAGAACTCCGCGATGGGGTGGTGCTTGTCCTCGATGGCGGCGATCACCGCGTCGGCCCGGCGGTAGCACTCGCCCATAGACCGGGTGGCCAGCCCGCTGCCCCGCCAAAGCTCGTAGTCCTTGAGAGCGAGCTTCCGGGTGAGGGCGCTGACCGCCCGGTGGCGACCTGTGGCGTTGAGCAGGATGTTGAACGCCCGCTTCACCAGAGTGCGGTCGAACCCCTCAATGACGTAGAGGTCACCGGGCGGGATCGCCAGACCGGCCTCGGTGTAGGCCATCACCGCGTGCTGGTTGGCGTAGTCGACCTCGACCATCCAGTGCAAGACCCCGCCGATGAGGAGTTGAAGGCCGCGCCGTTCCCCGGCGGGAATGTTCTGGTGCGACGGCCCGTGGTGGTAGAACCGGCCACCCCGATCGAACACAACGTTGAAGATTCTGCGCAGCAGCGGGATTGGGAATCGCCGACCGTGCAGGAACAATTCCAGCTTGCCGAGCGCGTCGTTGAGGGTCTGCACCTGGATGCGCATCTCGTTGGTCTCGTCGGTGTCCTCGTAGCCGATCTGCCGCTTCTTCTCGCGGTCGCGCAGCACGATGACTTCGGCCTCATGCGGTTCGCCGCACGGCTCCGCGATGTCGATCACCGGCACCAGAAGCTCCACGAGGGCATCCGTGGGCCAGGCCACCGACTGGCCGCCCTTGGTGCCGGAACCGCCCCACTGACCCAGGTCGTGGCCGACCAGTCCGAGGTGTTGGAGCACGCCCATCGCCCCGGTCACGTAGTGGTAGCTGTAATAGCGGTCGCCTCGCCGGTAGCGCGTCCCGCCCCCGTAATGGTTCCGGTCGCGGCTGTAGCGCACCGCTTTGCCGGTCAGCACGAAGGTCACCACCAAGGAGCGGGCACAGGAGGCGACGGCCCGCTTCAAGTCCTGGGTGATCACCTTCTCGGGCTTGTTGGGCAGGCAACTGGGCAGCAAGGGGTCGAGCAATGCCACCACGGGGTCGAGCTGGTCTTCCCGCCAGCCGAGGGCGAGGGCCGGGTGCGGCCCCTTCCAGACCTCGCTGTTGAAGTCGTCGAAGATGCTGAGGCCCGTCTTCACCAGCACGCCCCCGTCCGGTTCGTCACGACGCTGTCACCGGCTTGGTCGGCACGTATGCGTGCTCGCTCAAGGATGCACTTGAGGCATTTACCGGTGTCCGCTCCAAGTTCTGATCCGCAATCAGGACAGCTACCCGCCACGCAGACCTTGGGGTTGCCCTTTCGGGCTGCAACGGAATATGACCCGGAAGTCAGTTCCGCTGGGGCAGAGGCATCTTCACGGTCTCCACTATCGCCAGTGTCGTCGCGGTCTTCGGATTGCTCCGTGTCGTCAGAGTCTCCAGATGGTGCGGTGTCGACAGTGTCTTCAATGTCGTCGGACTCGCCGATGCCGTCAGGGTTGTCATCTTCGGTGCCGTCTGAGTCCTCAACTCGCTCAGTGTCTTCGACTTCGTCACTGCCGACACCGTCCACGAAATCTTCGGTGTGCTCACTATCGTCAGTGTCTTCGGAATGCTCACAAGGTGTCGGTGATGACTTCGCGGGTTCAAAAAGACCTCGCGCCCTCTTGCCAATGAAGCCCCCCAGCCACAAGCGTCGGAGGTACTGACTGGCCGACTTACGGTCGACCGCGAACTTCTCAACGATGTCGTCGCTCGTGGTCTTAGTCCTCGCGTTGACGAAATCGACGATCCGCAGAGCAGTCTCGCTGAGGTTGAGGCGGTTGCGACTACACCCCAAGCCCGCCATCTCGCGGATGGTGTCCCCGCCGCCAATCACCAGCACTCCCCGGCATGCTCAAGGTGACAAGAGGGACACAGCGGAGGCTGGGGTGCACCCACAGACCTGGACACGCGCGGCGGCTCGACCACCGGCTGAGCCGTACGGATGGTGGCCTTGGGCGGACGGCATCCGTCATGGACAGGGCCGTCGAAATCCCGGTGGAACCGGATGATCTGGCCGACGAGAATCGGTCGCTCGCACCTTGTGCAGAAGCCCCTATACATGGCGGGAGAACAGGCCGAGCGGGTCTCCGACGACCGGCCCATCAGTGTCCTGGGGGCGCTGGCGACCTCCGCCCACGCCGACCGCATCAGCGCCCGGTCTGATCGACTGAGCTTCCTCACGATGCCGTCACCGCTTGGGCGTCCATAGCGTCGCCGAATCCGGTGCCGTCTGCGCTATGGCGGAGTCCGTTGTCGTCCAACAGATCACGGGCGGCCTGATCCAGGTGCGGCCCGGTGGTTACCGATTCGGGGTATCGCAGACTGCTGGCCTTCACCGCGCCTCACCACCGGCAGCGACGCGGCGGCGATTCTTGGACGCGGCCAACCTGACACGGGCCAAGTGGGCCTGCTGGGCGTTCTTGACGCGCTTGAGTCGTTCGGCCTCGGTCAGCACCCGCTGGGGATCAACCGCATCCAGCAGCTTCTCAAAGGCCGCACGGCGACCAGGTGCCGTCGCGGCCAGTCGGTCGGGTTCCTTGGCCCAGCGGGTGTTCGCCGCAATTCGGGCACGGGTTGAGCGTTCGGACGGAGTCAGGGGCATGCAGCCGCCACCCTTTCGGGTCGCGGGCCGCTCTCACCCAGGTGCTGCCGATCGTGCAGCTTCGCGCAGGAGCCGAACAGTGATTCGTTTCTGGTTCAGAGCATACCGGAACTGCTAACCGGTACGTCTGACGTTATGCCGAGGGCTGAAGCACTCTGCGCCTACTCTGATTATCGTCCAGGCGCTCGCCCGTTGTACTTCTCGTTCGCGGCGACGTCCACCTCTTGGCTCCGGTCGGGTTCGATCATGATCCACGCCCCTTCGACCAGCGTCGAGTTCTTCACCCTCAGGCAACGCCGGCGGCGGATCACATCGGCACCGTCGCGTGATCGTTCCGCCAGGCGGACTGTCCGCTGTCTTGCCTCCACATCCCGGCGTTCTTCGTAGCACCGGCTGCACCGGACTGAACACAGGTGCTGTAGGGTCATCCAGTGTTCATACCCGGTCACCCCGCTTGAACCGCCGGGCCGCCTCCCGCGCCCGCTGGTCGGCGGCAGAAGCACCGTAGCGGCCCAACATCGCCTCTGACCGCCACCCCAGCAGTCGCATCAGGTCACGCTCCTGACCACCGGCCAGAAGCCAGTCGTGGGCGTTGGTGTGGCGGAACCGGTGGGGGTGCATTTTCGCCGGGTCGAGTCCAGCCTGCCGGGCACGCACCTTGAGCCGTTCCCTGACGCCGTCGGGTGAGAAAGGGCCGCGCTCACCGAGGAACCACGCGGGGTCGGATGAGTGCCGGTGCCCGCTTCGGACCCGCTTGTAGCGGTCGAGGGCGAGCGCGGTCTTGTCCCCGAAGTGGGCGGTGCGAGTTCGGCGACCTTTGCCGATCACCCTCACCGAACCCTCGGCCATATCCAGATCATCGGTGGTGATTCCGGTCAGCTCCGACACCCGAAGGCCGCAGTCCAGCAACAGCCGGACAATCGCCATGTCACGGCGGTCGACGAAGGTGCGGCCCTCACACGCCTTGATGAGTCCGGCCAGTTCATCGTTGGTGAATACCTCAGGAGGCGGGGAGTCGGGCTTTTCCACCTTGATGTTCGCCAGCGAATCGCTGTCGACGATGCCCTCGGCTTGCAGCCAGAGTGAGAACCGGCGCAGTCCCCGCCACCGGGTCAGGATTGTCCCGTCAGTTAAGCCCCGGCTCCGCAACGAGTCGAGCCAGCCCCTGACGTTGCCCCGGGTCAAGCTGGTGAGGTCGGCGGGCAGGCCCTGCCCTTCCAGCCACCGCGAAAAGTAGGTGATGGACTGGCCATACAGCACCACGGTGCGGTCAGCCGCGCCTTCCACCCGGAGGGTCAGGTTGAAGCTGTCCCTGAGGGACTCAAACGTCTCCGACATGATGTCCAGCGTATCTGGGATATCGGGCGAGTGCTGGCCATGCTAAGAACTGTGGCCCCTCACTCAGCCTTGTTTTCCCTCTTCAAGTCCCGATCGCGGCTCGGCTGCACCCGTTTCGGTTCGCCCGGCATCTTCGGATAATTCGGCGGATACGGCAGATCCCCCAGTCCCCGCTCGGCATCGGCTGCGGCCATCGCCAGCAGCGGCTCGATCGACTGGGCGAGCGAGTCCAGGCCGGCCATCGGGTCCCCGCGCTGGGCCACCAGCACCGGCACCGTAGCCATCGTGTAGTCGTCGGGGGTTGCCGCGGCGGCCAACTCCTCCCACGTCAGCGGGGTGGACACCGTGGCGATCGGGGTCGGCCGCACCGAGTAGGCCGCCGCGAAGGTGCGGTCGCGGGCGTTCTGGTTGTAGTCGATGAAGATCCGCTGTCCGCGTTCCTCCTTCCACCACGAGGTGGTCACCAAGTCCGGGGCACGACGCTGCACCTCCCGGGCCAGTGCGATACCCGCGCGGCGCACCGCCACGAAATCCCAGTCGGTGGTGATGCGCAGGAACACGTGGATGCCGCGGCCCCCGGAGGTCTTCGGGTAACCCACCAGGCCGAGTTCGTCGAGCACGGGTTTGAGGATGTCCACCGCGACGGTGCGCGCCTCGGCGAACCCGGTACCCGGCTGCGGGTCGAGGTCGATCCGCAACTCGTCGGGATGGTCGGTGTCCGGGCAGCGAACCTGCCAGGGGTGCAAGGTGATCGCGCCCATCTGGGCGGCCCACACGATCGCCGACGGGTGGGTGACCCTCAGAGCGTCGGCGGTGCGCCCGGACGGAAACGTCACCTGGCAGGTCTGGAGATAGTCGGGGTGCTTCTGCGGGATCCGCTTCTGGTAGATCTGCTCCCCGTCGATGCCGTCGGGGAATCGCTGCAGGTGGGTCGGCCGATCCCGCAGCGCGGTGAGCATCGGACCGGGCGCGACACCGCGGTAGTAGTCGATGAGTGCGCCCTTGGTACCGGCGGCGCCGAGTTTCGGGAAAAACACCTTGTTGCGGTTGGTGATTCGGACGTTGACACCGTCGACGTCGATCTCTTCGCCGGCACCGGACATCAGCGTGCCTCCAGTACATCGTTGACGTCGTAGTTCACCGGGGTGTCGAGTTGATCGAAGGTGCACCCGGCGGGGTCGCGGTCCGGGCGCCAACGCACGAAACGCACGGTATGGCGGAACCGCCGCCAGCCGGAGTTGCCTTCCATCTGGTCGTAGGCCACCTCGGCGACCCGCTCCGGCCGGATCGGTATCCAGCGCTTGTCGGCAGCGGAACTCCACCGGCTGGGATCGCCGTCCTTGATCTCGCCGTCGCGCAGCGGTTCGAGTTCCGCCAGCAGCCTGATCCGGTCGGTGGTGCTGAATGCGGCTGCACCGCCGACCATCTGGAGCTCGCCGTCATCGCGGTAAAGGCCGAGCAGAACAGAGCCCACCCCGTGGCCGCTCTTGTGGATGCGGTAGCCCATCACCACACAGTCGGCGTCGCGGGCGTGCTTGACCTTGACCATCTCGCGCCGCCCCGGCAGGTAGCCGCCGTCCAGGCGCTTGGCGATCACACCGTCGAGACCGGCGCCCTCGAAGGTGTCGAGCCATTGCTCGCCCAACCGGGGGTCCTCGGTGACCCGAGTGACATGACACCACGGCCCGGCACCGACCGCGTCGGTCAATGCCCCGCGGCGCACCCGCAACGGCTCGTCCATCAGTGATCGGTCACCGGCGGCCAATGCGTCGAATCCGATGAAATGCGCGGGGGTCTGCTCGGCCAGCGTCCGCACCCGGCTCTGCGCGGGGTGAATGCGCTGCGACAGTGAGTCCCAGTCCAGCCGGGTGCGCCCATCCACCTCCCGGGGAACAACCACTTCGCCGTCGAGCACGCACCGGTCCGCCAACTGTTCGCGCAGGGCTGTGACCAGTTCGGGGAAGTACCGACCCAGTTCCTTACCAGTGCGGGACTGGATCACCACCTCGTCAGCGTCCCGAAACACGATCGCCCGGAAGCCGTCCCACTTCGGCTCGAACAGCCACACCCCGGCCTCGTCGGGAACCCCGGTCCGGGCTTTGGCAAGCATCGGTTCGATCGGCGGCAGCACGGGCAAATCCACCCTTGACATCCTGCTGCATCCAGGTACGCGTTGAGCAAGCCTTTCGACTGTCTTTCGACTGTGCGGTCCGATACGCACACCCCGGCGAGTCGCGTACGAAACGGCACAACCGCGGGCGGCGGTTTAGTGTGCGGGTGTGAGCAGCGCCGGCCGGTTCGCACCCAGTCCGTCGGCCGATCTGCATATCGGCAACCTGCGCACCGCCGTGCTGGCATGGCTGTTCGCCCGCTCCAGCGGACGACGGTTCCTGATCCGCATCGAGGACCTCGACGACCGGACCCACGACGACGTGGCGCAGCGCCAACTGACCGACTGCGCGGCGATCGGCCTCACCTGGGACGAACCCCCGCAGTGGCAGTCTGCCCACCGGGACCGCTACGACGCGGTCATCGGCGATCTCGTCGACCGCGATCTGGTCTATGAATGCTTCTGCAGCAGAAAGGACATCTTGAATGCGCCGCGGGCGCCGCACGCACCCGAAGGCGCCTATCCGGGGACCTGCCGGACACTGACCGATGCCGTGCGTACCGCGCGCCGGGATGCCGGCCGCCCGCCTGCGCTGCGACTGCGCAGCGATACCGCCGAGCACACCGTGACCGACCTGCTGCATGGCAGCTACACCGGCGTGGTCGACGACTTCGTGCTGCGCCGCGGAGACGGGGTACCGGCCTACAACCTCGCGGTCGTCGTCGATGACGCGCATTGCGGGGTCGACCAGGTGGTGCGCGGGGACGACCTGCTCGCCTCGTCGCCCCGGCAGGCCTACCTGGCGGGGCTGCTCGGCTACCCGCAACCGGTGTACGCCCACGTTCCGTTGGCCCTCAACACCGACGGCAAGCGGCTGGCCAAACGCGACGGCGCGGTCAGCCTCGCCGACCTCGGGGTGGGGCGGGCGTGGGCGCTGATCACCGAGTCACTGGGTTGGCCGGCCGCCGATATGGCCGAACTGCTGGAGCGTTTCGACCCGGCCATGCTGCCGAGACAGCCGTGGATCTACCGGGGCTGACCGTTGCGCCTGAGTCACATCAAGCTCGGTGAGGCTGGGTGGGCTGGGTGCAGGCGGCCAGGCCGGCGCGCGCCATCGAGCGCGTGCGTGGGAGCGTGTCGGGCAGCACGTCCAGCAGGCTGGTGAAAGTCAGTGCGACGAAGCTCAGCGGCAGAGCGCGGGCGGCCGTCACCGCCTCACACCAGTCCACGAAAGAGACGATCATTCCGGTGTCGGCGACCAGGACCGCGGACTCGAGGGCGTTCAGTGCGGCCGTGAGGTCGTCGCGGGTAGCGCTGACCACTCGCTCGGGTAAAACCTCGACGCCCCCGCCGAGGATGCGCATCGTCGCCTCCTCGACGATGCGGATGCGGCGGCGCCGCAACTGCCCCAGCTCCTCGATAGCGATCGGCTCGCCCACCGGAACCCGGGGCGGGGGCGCCGGCTGGAATACCGCCGACAGGATCACATCGGCCCCCTGGCGGAAGTCCGGGGCGTGGGCGTCGGCGCCGACCTGGGCGGCCCACCGCCCGTGCGGACCGAACCCGCGCCCGCCGGCCACGACGCGCGCGCCTACCCGGCGCACGGCATTGATCGTGCGCCACGCCCCGGTGAGGTTCAGGGGCAAGGAGCAGGTCACGGCGACGACGGCAGGCGGGTCCTCGCCAAGGAACCCGGCCACCTCGTGCGTGGGCAGGGAAGCGCTCCCGAAGGTCACATCCGCTCCGCGCAGGCGCAGCACCGCGACGGCCATGCGTGCCGGCAGGGTGTGCCACTCGCCCTCGGCGCAAAGCACGGCGACCCGCCCGGCACTCCCTTCCGGTGGCGCGGCAGCGCCGTAGCGGGCCTGCGCCACGAGTTCGTCAAGGACGCTCTCGGTGATCATCGTTGCCCGATGCTCCATGGCGATGCTCCACCTGGCGTCCTGCCAGCCCTGGCCGACTTCCGCCTGCGCCGGGACGAGGACGTCGGAGATGACCTCCTCGGCGGCGATGCCTGCGGCGACCAGCCCGCTGACGAGGCGCGACGCACCAACGCGGTCACCCCGACTGATCAGATCGAGGTAGGCCCGCTTCTCGTCGACGAGAGGCGCGCCGGTCTCACCCATGCCCATGTCGGTACTGTTCGAGCCAGGCCGCCGCGTCTTCGACGCTGACCGGCCGGGTGAACAGGTAGCCCTGCAAATAGTCGATGCCAAGCTCGTCAAGCGCCCGTGCCTGCTCCTCAGTTTCGACTCCCTCGGCCACCGTTTCGGCCCCCAGTGCCGCAGCCATCGACACCATGGTCGCGATGAGGGAGTGCACATCCTCGCGATCGACGTCGGCCACGAATTCGCGGTCGATCTTGACCTCGTCGAAGCCCGATGACTTCAGGCTCATCACGCTGGAGTAGCCGGTGCCGAAGTCGTCCAGCGCGCTGCGGGCACCGCGGTCCTTCAGGGCGTCGAGGGTCTTGCCGATCATAGGGTCGTTGCCGATATGACTGGTCTCGGTGATCTCGATGCACCAGCCGGTGAGGTCGGGACCGATGATCGTGCCGAGCATGTCGGCGAAGGCGCCGTCACTGAGTTGATGTGGGTCCACGTTGATGGATAGCTCGAGACCTGGAGCGATGGAGCGTAGCCGGTCAGCGGCCGTCGCGGACTGCTCGACGATGAGCCGGGTGAACTCGGCGAGCTGGCGGAACTCCACGATGAGGTCGAGGAAGTCGTGGGGAGCCAGAGTCCCGCGTTCGGGGTGATGCCACCGGGCGAGCACCTCGAACCCGCGGACGCTCCTGTCGCCCGCACGGACGACCGGCTGCAGGTACGGCACGAATGCGCGCTCCTCCAGCCCCTGCAGTACCTCGGACCGCAGCCGAGCGTTCCGACGGGCCTCGTCGCCAAGTCGGCTGGAGTAGATGGAGATGCCGTTGCCGCCCTCGCGCTTCGATGCGTACATCGCGACATCGGCCTTGCGGATCAGCTCCTCGACGTCGAACCCGTCCGTCGGACAGTGGGCCAGCCCGATGCTGGCCGTGACCACGAGGCCATGCGGCCCTCCGGGGATGTCCATGGGTCGGCGGATGGTCTCGAGGATGCGTTCGGAAAGACGGAAGACGTCATGCCCAACGTCCGTAGGGTCCTCGGGCACGATGACAAGGAACTCGTCGCCCCCGATCCGGGCGACGGTGTCGGTCTCGCGGACCGCAGCCTGTATCCGGTCGGCGGCCTCCTTCAGCACCTCGTCGCCGATCTCGTGACCCAGACGATCGTTGATCCCCTTGAATCCGTTCAGGTCGATGAACAGGACGACAACGGCCTCGCGCATGCGCCGGGTGCGCAACGTGGCCTGCCGCAGACGATCAAAGGCGAGGATCCGGTTGGCGAGTCCGGTAAGCGGGTCTGACTGGGCTTGCACCAGCGCCGCCTCCTCGCGCTGCCGCTCGGCGGTGATGTCGAGCACTGTGGCAATCACAAGGGGCTGGTTGCCCGGTCCCGGTGCCTGGGAAAGGCTGACCATCTCACGGCCCCAAATCAGCCCGCCGTCTTTCTTCCGGAACCTCTTGTCGATCTGGTAGGTCGTGCGTTTACCGGCGACAAGCGCGTTGAACAGGGCCACGTCCACGTTGACGTCGTCGGGATATGTGATGTCATCGAAGTGGACTCCCCTCATCTCCGCAGGGGTGTAGCCCAGGGTGTCGCAGAGCGCAGCGTTCGCCCGGCTGATCCGGCCATCGGTGTCGCACAGGGCCATGGGTGCTCCGGTTCCGCTGAACACCGCTTCCAGCAGCCGCTCGCGCATCTCGAGCCCGGCATGAGCGGCGTGGGCGGCAGTGAGGTCGTGGAAGGTGGCGAGCAGGGCCCCCTGCGACTCGTCCGGCCCCTCCAGCCGGGCCAGGGTCATGTCTACCGACAGGAGCTCCTGCGTGCCGCCGACCAGTTCGACGGTCATCTGGACGGAGGGATCGTGGCCGGCGCCGACCGCGGCGAGCGCCGCGCTCACGGCATTGCGGTACCCCGGCAACACGAGATCTGTGGGAGTCTTGCCGACGAGGTCGACCTCCTTCCCGCTGATCAGGTCCAGCAACTCGGCGTTGGCCTGCCGGATGGAGCCGTCCTCGGCGAGCCACGCCATCGGCGTGCCGGCCATGGAGAAGATCCCGTCGAGGAGTGCGGACTTCCTGTCCGCCTCTCGCCGAGTCTGCCTCAGCTCGGTGATATCGGACAAGGCGATGATCGCGCCTGCGGGCCTGTCGTGGATCAGATACGGCACCACCTGCAACAGGTATCCGGCAGCGTTAGTCGAGGTCTCCACGATCTGGCTTTCGCCCGTAGCCAAAACATTCCTGACCAGCACGGGCAGTTCGGCGATGTCGAGGTGGGAGGGCAGCAGATCAAGGGGGGTGCCGATGTCCTCCGGGACCAGGCCGAAGACCTTGACCGCCAGAGGAGAGAACTGCAGGACCCGCAGTTCGCGATCGACGAGCACGATCACGGTGTTCACGGCGCTCTGGATGTTCCGGAGGACCTCGTTGGTCTCAGAGAGCTCAGTCGTGCGAACTTGAAGGGTCTCGTTGACGGTCGTGAGCTCCTCGTTGGTCGCCTGGAGTTCCTCGTTCGTCGTCTCGAGCTCCTCGTTGGTCGCCTGGAGCTCCTCGCTGGAGGCCTGGAGTTCCTCGTTCATGGCCTGGAGCTCCTCGTTGGAGGACTCCAGTTCCTCGACGACCGCCTGTAAGTGCGCCCGTGTTCCCGTCAGCTCCAAGCTCATAGCGGCCAGCTGCGCCTGCAAGGCCTCGATGCTCTCGCCCTGGTCGCGGGGTGCGTGGACGTCCAACTCCGCGAGCACCACGGGGGCGGGCGCCGGCACGAAGACAAGCAGGACGTACGACTCCGCCGCACTGCCGGGGGTTATCCGGCTTGCGTGGATCACCAGGCTCTCGGTGCTGCCGTCCTCCGAGCGCAGCAAAATCGGATGCGTGGCAGTCCCCGCTCCCTCGCGGTTGAGTCTGCCGAGGAGCGTCCCCAACTCCGTGCGCAGTTCCGGCAGGATCATCGACAGGATGGTGAAGTCGCCGTCCCGGTCGGGAAGGGACAGGAACCGACTCACATTGCCGACCTGATGCACCGGCACGCCGGCGGCGTCGATGAGTAGCGCCGGGGGACCCCAGTGGGAGAGCAGAAGGTCGCGGACGTCGTCGCGCAGCCGGTCCCGAGGCACCTGCTTGGTCGACGTGCGAGGCCGGACGTCCGGCAGTTCGCGGCCGATGGCGGTTGCCGTGAAGATGGTCGTGGCTTGACCGGGGAGGCGCCGGAAGATCCGGTTGCCCGGACTGATCGTGGAGAACAGGCCATTGTCGGCCGGCACCGTCTCGGAGCGGCCCAGGAACAGCGACCTCGAGCTGGCTCTCCCGGGAAAGCATCTGGAGCAGCAGGCTGGGGTGCACCGGGGACATGTGCTGGGCGATGATGAAGGCGACGTTGCCGCCGGCCAGCCCCGGCAGCATCTCCCGCAGGGCCTCGACGCCTCCGGCGGATGACCCGATGCCGACGAGCCACTCGGGCGCTGCGGCCGAGGCGGGGCCGACGTGCCCACCCTCGCCCGGCGTCGTCAGCGGGTCCACCGCAACCGTGCGCGGGCCTCCCGCGGCGCGGCTTTTGCCGACCCCACAGTGCCTCCCTGATTGTTCATTCGGGTAACGGCGCGATCATTGCACAGAGGAACGCGGTCCGCCATAACGAAATCCACCGGTCGGGAGGATGCGAAGACCGCCAGTTCTACTCGTTGCAATCATGAAAGGTTTTACCCGAATCGAGGAAGTGGTGCACCGGTACGCATGGCAGAGACACGGCGTTCAGGCCGGCAACTCCATCTGGCCCCACGGCGATCCGTAGGCCGCCAGCAGGTCCAGGAACGGTTCGGACTCGAAGCACTCCGGGCCCAGCACGCCGGCACCACTCCAGGTCCCGGCGGCGAGAAGTTCCAGTGCCACAACGGGATTGATGGCGGTCTGCCACACCACGCACTGGTGGCCGTATTCGGCCATCGACCATTCGTTGTCGACGACGTGGTAAAGGTAGGTCGAGCGCGGCTGGCCGTCCTTACCGGTTCCGGTCACCCACAGCCCCGCGCAGGTCTTGCCCTTCATCTGGGGGCCGAGGGCGGCGGGGTTGGGCAGGCAGGCCGCCACCACATCGCGCGGGCTGACCTCGACGGCGCCCTTGTCGCTGCCCACCGTCACCTTCTCGGTGCGGTCCAGTCCGAGCTTGTGCAGCACCTTGAGGACCTCGATGAACTCGTCGCCGAGTCCGTATTTGAACGTCACCCGTTTGCAGTCGATCCAGCGTGGCATCAGGAGCACCTCCTCATGCTCGACGTTGACGCACTCGACCGGCCCGATACCCTCCGGGAAGTCGAAAACCTCAGGCTCGCTGAACGGTTCGGTGACGAACCAGCCGCGATCCTTCTCCCAGATCACCGGCGGATTGAGGCACTCCTCGATGGTCGTCCAGATGGAGAACGACGGCGCGAACTCGTAGCCCTCGACGCTGAGATTGGCTCCGTCGCGCACGCCGAGTTCGTCGATCTCGCTGAACAGGTTGTCCGATGCGTAGCGGGCGAACACATTGGCCAGGCCCGGTTCGACACCGAAACCGACCAGCGCCAGCCGACCGGCCTGGATCCACTGCGGCTCGGCCTCGAACTGTTCGTCACCGAGTTTGACCCCGGTCAGCTCGTAGGGCTTCTCCGGGTGACGCTGTGACAGGCTCATCGCCATATCGAGGTAGTCCGCGCCGCCGGCCAGGGACCCGTTGAAGATCGGCATCACGAACCGCGGGTCCACCGCGTTGACCACATGGGTGATGCCGTGCTCGCGCACCAGGGTCGCGACGGCCTCCGCCGAGGAGGCGTCCACCCGGGTGGCGCTGAAACGCGGATCCGCCACCGCCTCAGCCGCCTGCTGAGCCCGGTCCCCGTCATAGTCGGCCACCACGATCCGGTCGAAGAAGTCACGCCGTTTGGCGATGGCACAGAATGCCGATCCCACACCGCCGGCACCGACCAGAAGAATTTTCATGTCCGAAAACTACACCGCGACGTCGAGACTGGCCATGCCGCGAAGAGTCACGTGCGGCTTGTAGACAGGATCCCCTGCCAGTCGCGCGGCCGGGAACCGCCGGGTTACCGCGGACAATGCGGCGGCGGCCTCCAACCGGGCAAGCGGCGCACCGAGACAGAAGTGCGGGCCCAGCCCGAAAGCCAAGTGCCGCAACGACGGCCGGAGCGGGTCGAACTCGTCGGGCCGTTCCACAACTGCGGGATCCCGGTGTGCGGCGGCCAACAGCAACATCATGGTGTCGCCCTTGGGAATCCGCACGTCCGCAATGGTCATCTCTTCCCCGGCGACACGACCCACCAGTTGCACCGGCGGGTCGTAGCGCAAAGTCTCCTCCACGATCGCCGAGACCTTCCCCGCGTCGCGGCCGAGACCCGCCCAGTGTTCGGGGTGGCGCAGCATCGCCAGGATCGCATTGGCGATCAGGTTCACCGTCGTCTCGTGGCCGGCCACCAGGAGCAGGTTGCAGGTGGCCACGATCTCCTCCTCGGTGAGTTGGTCGCCGCTCTCCTCGACGGCGATCAATCCCGACATCAGGTCGTCGGCGGGGTGCGACCGGCGCAGTTGCAGCAGGTCCCGCAGGTACCCGCGCAGCCACAGTCCGGCCTCCAGCCGCTCCTGCATCCCCTGGGTCTGACCGGTGAAAGCGATGAACGGATCGAGGCCCTGGGCCAGGACTGTCGACGCGGCGCTGAACTCCGGCTCGTCCTCGATGGGCACCCCGAGCAGCCGGCAGATCACCGCGACCGGCAAGGGGTGTGCGAGATCGGCAATCGCCTCGAACCGACCCTCGTCCTCCACCTTGTCCAAGAGCCCGTCGACCAGTGCGGCGATATCCGGTTCGAGCGATCGGACCACTTTCGGTGAGAAGGCCTTGCTGACCAGCCTGCGCAGTCGGGTGTGGTCGGGCGGGTCGAGGAACAGGAATCCGGGGACGCCGAACGGCCGGGCCTGCTCGCCGGCCGCGATGGCCCGCTGGGCCGAGGTCGACTTGAGCCGGTCACTGCATGACGACGGGTGGCGCAGCACCTCATCGCATTCGGCGAAAGTGGAGAACACCACGACGTTGGAATCGGGCAGCTGCAACGGACCTGCCTCCCGCAGCTGCCGGTAAATCGGGTACGGGTTGCTGCGGTGGCCGGGGTCGAGCAATTCCATCAGCAGCGCCTGCGGTGCGGCGGTCATCGGCCCAGTCTGCCTGGTGCGGATCAGGGCACCCGGGCCTGCCCGCACCCAGGCGGCACGGTGGGCCCCTTCGCGAGGGCGTCGCCCAACGTGGGTGCGTCCCGGTGGAGGTCGACAACCGGCGGCAGCGATATCTGGACCTCGTACATGATGCTGCCCGCCCCGGAGGCATCGCGGCAGGTGAGCCCGACCCGCTTACCCGCCCCCGCGCCGAACCGGGCATCGAAGGCTTGGCGTACCGCCCGCGACGACACTTGTTGGCCGGCCGCCTGATCGAATATCGGGTCGAGCACCGCACCGGCCTGGTCGGCCAGTGTCGCGGCGATACCGAAGTAGTCCGGCGGCGCGACGCCGGAGCAGGTGCCGTGTGCGTACCACTCGTGGGTGGTCATGATCGCGGAGTCCGACATGATCGCCTTGAGATCGGTCTGCAGGTCCGGCGGCAGCGATACCGGGGTTCGGGATCGGTCGGGGGTGCGCTTGGGCACGTCGCAGTACTGTTCGGTGCTCGGCTGCGGCCACAGTCCGTGCAGGATGAAGGTCTCGCCCAGACTGCCGACATGGCCGGACCTGCACCCACTGTTGGACGGTTCGACCTTGCACAGACTGGGTCCCCAGGTCACCACCAGCAGGCTCGAACTGCTGGCCGACGCGACATCGGCCGGTCGGGGTTGACGGTCCAGGACGAGCACACTGAAGGCGACCGCCGCGGCGACGACGACCGCCAGTGCGACCGTCACGGAGATGACGGTGGCGTCGCCTCGCTTCATGGTTGACCATTCAACAGCGAAGGGGCCCGGACTGGCTAGCAGGGTTTCCAGGCCCGCCGGTGCGTCCGACCACCTACAGTTGTGTCGCCCGGGATAGTGACGAGTCGGAGATCACTGCCAGTGAACGAGGTCGACCGCTGGTTCGAACGAACCGGGCGCGACAGCAGGCAACCGGCCGCCCTGTATCCGAGCCTGCTGACCGGCCGGATGTTGGGCTACCTGCGTTACCGGTTGCGGTACCCAATGCTGATCGCCGTGGTGCGGTTCGCCGTCCACGTCGCCGAGTTCTTCATCCTGCTGTCCAGCCTGGGCGGGGTGGCGGCCTACACCGTAATGATGCTGCGGGCCGGCAGCCTGTTCGTGTCCGGCGGATGGTGGGGCCTGCTGGAGGTGATGCGGGAACGGCTGCGGACCTTCGCCCGGTCCGGACAACGGGATGCCTCCGAGAGCGAGATCGGCCGATGGCTGGTGCTGGCGACACTCCTGGCGGTAGTCACCACGGTGGCCGGCGGCGTGGTCCTGCTGATGTTGCATCAGGCCGACACCGATCCGGTTGCGCGTGTCTACGCGTTCCTCATCATCATCGAGTTCGCCATCGACCTTCCGGTGCGGGTGCTGCACTCCGGAATCTTCGCGACGCGACGGGTCTACAAACCCGCATGGTCGATGTTCCTGCCGACCGTGGTGCAGTTGGCGATCCTCGCTGTCGGCTTCTACTACTACCCCGCTGCCGCGATCATCATCGCGATCGTCGCCTGTAATGCGCTGGCGATCTGGATCACCGTGCACTACTGCCTCGAGGTGTACCGGCTGATGGGACTGCGTCCGCGATGGCGGCCGACCGATCTGCGTTTCTGGCGTCACCTTCCGTCGATACCGCTGCGGTTGGGGGTCGAGACGACGCTCTCCGGGCTGAGTCTGCGCCTGGACGCGGTCCTGGTACTGGCCCTGGTCGGGTTCTACGGGACCGACACCCGGACCTTCGACCTCACCGCGGGTCTCTTGAGTTGGCAGCGGATCGACGCGTTCGAGTTCTTCTATCTGATCCTGCCACTGTTCCGCGGAACCTACGAGAGCGCGGCGATCTTCTATTTCGATCTGGTGCGACTGCGCACCGTGCCGGCGATCCGCGACCTTCAACTGAGCTTCTTCCGAAAGCTGCTGTGGGCGGCACCGCTGGTCGCGCTGTTCTTCTGGGTGCTGGCCGCCGCTCTGGGAGTGCTGGTCCTGCACGACGTGCCGATCAGTTTCCTGCTCGCGTTGATCCCGATGTTCGTGGCGCGCAGCCTGATCGGCGTCTACCAGATGCGACTATTCGCCGAAGGACGCTTCGGCACCCACATCGGGACCTTCATCCTCCTGGCGGTACTGCTGTGGCTGGTGTGGCTGAATCCCAATCCGGCCGGGGACCTGATCCAGATCACCGCCGCGATGATCGTCCAACTGCTGGTCCTGATCAACGTTCAGCATCTGCGGGACCGCCGGGATCCCGCGCTGCCGGTGCTGGTACCGCTGCGCGATTGGGCCGCATCGCTGGCCGCCGAACCCGGACCGGCGGTTGCCGGAACCCTCACCATCCCCGAATCGGCCACCCCCAAACAGAAGTCGGCTGCCGTGCGCGTGATGCGGGAGACGCTGGACGGCAAGGGCTACTTCGCCTACGGATCGTCGACGACGCTGCTGTTTTACCAGCGGTCCGCCGATGACTCCACCGGCCGGCGGGCACTCCTGGCACTGCAGTCAATGACCGGTGGTACCGCGGGACGCGGCCGGTCCATGGCCGCAACCGCACCGGACGGTCGCGCGACACTGGAGGCCGTGCTGGCCCGGAACTGGCTGCCGTCGCCGGAGGATGTCACTGCGGGACCGCATGATCTGGCCGCCCTGAAGGCTGAATTCCGGCGGCTCTTCCCAGACGGCGTCGCGTTCGATACCGAAACCCTCGACGGGGCAACCGATATGCGCACCCTCGACCCGACGCTGCTGGCCACCGCGGTGCAGGTATCGATAGCCAGCCTGGACGACGGCGACGACACGGTCGCACTGGCCGGCCGCTGGCTGACACCGCTATACCGCGGCGCCACGCTGCGACTGCTCTTCGTTCTTCCCGCCGATCCCGAACCGGCTCCATTCAGAAACTGGCTGAACACCGTTCGGGCATGGCATTTCGGTGCTGCGACGGCCCGTCCGGGAAGGGACTGCGCCCGTGGTTGAACCCGTCGACATCGACCGGCGCCTGACAGAACCGGGAACCTACGAAGAGGTCATCCTGGGCATCTTCACCAAGCGCCAGCAGCGCGGTCAGGCCTTCACCGACGTCGCTGAGGGGGTCACCTACTTCGACACCGCCACCAAGCGCCGGAGCCTGGCCCGCGCCATCGCCCGCAGTGTGGCCGCCGGGGACTACCGGCCGCAGCCGGTTGACCTCTGGTCCCTGGAGGGCAAAGACAAAACCCGGGCGGCACATATGCCGGGTTTCACCGACCACGTCGTGGGTTCGGCGCTCTACCAACTGCTTACCCGCAATGCCCGCTGCTACGGCCTGCCCGGTGTGTACTCCTACCTGCCCGGGCTGACCAATGCGGCCGCGATGCGGGCGCTGGGTGCGTTCGTCCGCCTCCACCGCCGACGGGTCGGACCGACCGGGCCGCCACTGTACGTGCTGCAGTCGGACTTCGATCACTATGGCGACGGCCTGCCGGTCGGACCCGATGCCGCACTGTGGCCCATCCTGCGGGAGATCGCCGCGCTGGGAAGCCGCAGCGGTGAGCTGTCGGAGCGCACCTGGAACCTGATCACGGCGCTGATCCGGCCCGTCGTCCGGGATTCCGACGGCGCGGAGTTCACCCGACTCGAGGGTGTCCCGATGGGGACTCCGATCGTTCCGGTGATCTCGAATCTGGCGGTGCTGCCGATGGACCGGGCGATCCTGGAGATCGACGGGATCTTCTACGCGCGCTACAACGACGACTTCCTGGTCGCCCATCCGGACCTTGCGGCAATGCACGAGGCCGACGCCCGGATCGACCGCGAACTCGGCCCCCTGGGCGTCCGGCGCAAAACGGCCAAGGAACGCCGGACGGCACTGAGCGCCACCGGAATGCCGTCCAGCGCCGATGCCGCCTACCTGGGCGGAAACCGAATCGACTGCCTGGGCTTGTCGGTCAGCCACGCCGGCGCACTCACCGTCGGCCCGCATCGGCTGCGGCGTTTCATGGGCCGCGTCACCGACCGGATCGACGGGGCCGCGCCAGCGCTGTGGCCGCTGCCGGCCGATCAACGGGCGGGCCATCTGGTCGAGATGACCAATGTGATGCTGGATGTGGCGAGTCCCTTTGCCGTTGGCGGGCTTTCGGCTCTGCTCGACACCACCACCGACCGGGGGGTGCTCAAGGACTTGGACTTCCGGATCGCGCGCAAGATCGTCCAGACCGCCACCGGACGGCCGGGTGTGCGTGGTTTCCGGGTGCTCACCCCGCGGACGCTGTACACCGACCTGGGCCTGGTCTCGCTGGTGCACCTGAAGAACTTGCGGTAGCCGGCGGGGTCCTGTTTCATTGCGCAGGAGGGCGCGGATCCCGCCTGCGGGCGGACTATCCGAAGGACCACAGAGGCTGCGGCTTTCGATCCTTCATTTTTTCGTTTTCCCCCGCGCCCTCCCCTGCCCAGTTCACGACCCGTAATAGCGGCCCAGGAACTCGTCGCGCAACGCCTGGAAATCGCCGGCGGGGATGGCCTCTCGGATGCGGTCCACCAATCGGATGATGAAGCGCTCGTTGTGGATGGTGCACAGCGTGGCGGCAAGGATCTCCTTGGCCTTGAACAGGTGGTGGATATAAGCGCGGGTGTAGTGCGCGCAGGTGTAGCAGTCGCATTCGGCGTCGATCGGGGTGAAGTCCCGCCGATAGCGGGCACCGGTGATGTTGTAGCGGCCGGCCGGCGAGTACACCGCGGCATTTCGGGCCACCCGGGACGGCGACACGCAGTCGAAGGTGTCCGCCCCGGCGGCGATCGCGGCGAAGAGGTCGTCCGGTTCGCTGATGCCGAGCAGGTGACGGGGTTTGGTGTCGGGCAGTTCCTCGGTGCACCAGCCGATGATGGTAGCCAGGTTCTGCTTCTCCAGCGCGCCGCCGATCCCGTACCCGTCGAACCCGACACCCTCGGCGTCGACGATGGACTCCAGGCCGCGGCAGGCCTGGCGGCGCAGGTCCTCGTAATGGGCGCCCTGCACCACACCGAACAGCGCCTGCTCGGGACGCCCGGGCCCGTCCATCGCGGCCAGCCGGCGGTGCTCGTCCAGGCAGCGCTGCGCCCACGCCTGGGTGCGGGCCAGCGATTCCTCCTGGTAGGCGCGGGTATTGACCAGGGTGGTCAGCTCGTCGAAGGCGAAGATGATGTCCGCACCGAGCTGATGCTGGATCCCGATGGACACTTCGGGGGTGAACCGGTGGGTGGACCCATCCAGGTGCGAGATGAAAGTGACGCCGTCATCGTCGACATGGGCCAGTCGTTGCTTGCCGCTGGCGATGATGTCGTCGGACTGGGTACGGTCCGGGTCCTCCATCAGCACCTTGCGGAAACCCGCACCCAACGACATGATCTGGAACCCGCCGCTGTCGGTGAAGGTCGGGCCCGGCCAGTTCATGAACGCCCCCAGCCCGCCGGCCTCGGCCACGATGTCCGGGCCGGGTTGCAGGTAGAGGTGGTAGGCATTCGCCAGCACCGCCTGGGCGCCGAGTTGGCCCATGGTCTCCGGCAGCACCGCCTTGACCGTCGCCTTGGTACCGACCGCGACGAACGCCGGTGTGCGGATGTCCCCATGCGGGGTGTGGATCACACCACTGCGGCCCCGGGCGGCGGGCAACTCTGCTTCGACGGTGAAGTACGGCACGCCCGCCATCTAACCAATGCCCAGCATGATTAGACCGGACCCGGGACGGGTATACCTTGTCGTCAATTATCTCTGGATGGCCTGCGCGCCGGGTCTCCACAACGGAAGGGAACACCCGTGTTACGTGGATTGGTGATCGGCGTCGGGAGCGCCGCGCTTGTGGTGGCCGGCCTGACCGGCTGTTCCAGCGACAAGAAGGCCGGCGACAACAAGGCCGAGGACAAGGCGGCCACGGCGACCTCCGGATCGGTCAGCGCCTCGGCCGGGGCGGGCACCGCCAAGGTCACCATCGACGGCGAGCCGATGGACGTCCAGGGTCAGGTCGCCTGCGCGGCCAACGGCGGCACCTTCACCATCGGCGTCGGGGACGCGGCCACCGGGATCGGGATCGTGATGGCCGAGGACGCCTCCAAGGTGACCTCGGTCGGGTTGGGCAACGTCAACGGCGTCGCACTCGGTTTCCAGGAGGGTGCGCCCGGCGGCAGCGCCACGGCGACCAAGGACGGCAAGACCTATACGGTCACCGGTACCGCCACCGGAGTCGATATGGCCAACCCCATGCAGCCGGTAACCAAGCCGTTCGAGATCGCGGTCAGCTGCCCCTGACCGGCTTCGGGGAAGCGGCGGCGGCCCTCTTGCGACGGGGTGCCGCCGCCTTCTTTCCCGCGGATTTCCTTCCCACGGTGCCCACCGCCCACTCGAGTTCGGTGAGCGAGTCCTCGAGGTGGCCCAGCATCCGCTGCAGGCTCGGCACGCTGCGCCGGCATCCGACCAGACCGAAGTCGAGGTTGTCGGCATTGTTGGACAGGGTGATGTTCATCGCCTGGCCGTCCAGGGCGATCGACAGCGGGTAGTTGCCTTCGAGGCGGGCGCCGTTCCAGTACAACGGATCTCGCGAACCCGGCACGTTGGAGATCACCAGGTTGAACGGCGGCGCGGCCGATCCGATGGCCGGAGCCAGCATCGACAGCAGCAGCGGCGAGACGTTGAACGCCGACAGTGCCATCTGCTGCAGTTTCGGCAACTGCCGGAACACCTCTTTGTTGTTGCGCATCGATGCGCTGACCTCGGCCAGTCGCTTCGCCGGATCCTCGAGGTCGGTGGCCAGATTGGCCAGCAGTGCCCCAACCTGATTGCCCCCACTGGAGTTCGCGTCATCGCGCAGACTGACCGGCACCATCGCGATGAGCGGCTTGTCCGGCAGCGCCTTCTGCTCCAGCAGGTAGGCACGCAGGGCACCGCCGCAGACCGCCAGCACGACATCGTTGAGGGTCACCCCGGCGGCCTGCTTGATCGCCATGAACCGTGCGATGGGCCAAGACTGGGCCGCGCACCGCCGAGCCCCACCGATCGGCACGTTGAGGATGGTGCGCGGTGCCCCGAACGGCAGGGTCAGTTGCTGCTGCAATAGCCCCTTCTGCGCCAGGAACAAGGCCGAAGGACCAAGTCCGGCAACGGATTCGGCGATCTTCACCAGCTCGCCGAACCGGGAGGACTGCGGCTTGGAACGGCCCGACCGGCGCCCGTTGGTGCCCCACATGATCCGGACGTCGTGATCATCTGGATCGGTGGACAGTGCCCGGCGCATCGTCCGCATCGCACTCACACCGTCGATCAGCGCGTGGTGGATCTTGGTGTAGATCGCGACCCGGCCGTCGTTGAGTCCCTCGACCAGATGGCTCTCCCACAGCGGACGGTGGCGGTCTAGCAGTGTCCCATGCATCCGCGAGGTGAGTTCGAGCAACTCACGCACCCGGCCCGGGGACGGCAGCGCCGAGCGCCGCACGTGGTACTCGAGGTCGATATCGCGGTCGAAGGCCCATGTCACATTGGCGATGCCGCCCAACAGTTCGGCGGGGTGTTTACGGAAGGTGGGTGCGACGTCATCGTTGCCGATCAGGCCCTGATAGATATCGCGGAGGAAGTCCGGTCCCGCACCCTCGGGCGGGGTGAACAATTGCAGGCCGGCGACATGCATCGGGTGCTCGCGTGACTCCGCGAGCAGGAACATCGCATCCACCGGCGATATCAGTTCCATCGTCCGTACCTCCGCCACTGCCTCGAATACCTGGTGAAACCCTAGGCCCGCGCCGCCGTTAGGAAGCGTGTTGCCACAGAAAAGCCTTGGCGGGCGACCTGCCTGGATCCATGCCGCGGCCGATCAGCGTCGACCGCCGCCGCCGGCACCGCCCTCGCCGCCTCCGCCGCCGGGGTTCGCGTTCCAGCCGGGCTCGGCGACCTCCGCCTCGGTCAGCTGATCACTGACATCGGGCATCACGGTCGGGACGCAGTTCATCGAGAAGCTGTCGGTGGTGTCGACCATATCGTTGCACTCGGCCAGCAGGCGCGGCGCGGGGTCGGGGAACCCGGCCGTCACGGCCGCCAGCGGAGCCAACGCAATCACCGCGCCGGCAGCGCCGTACAGCATCTGCCGGCCCCGTACGGAGAGGGTCATACCCATGGTCACTCCCGGACAGCGTCGATTGCTTGAGCTTCCAGGCTAAACCACCGCGGGGGCCGGGGCGCTGCCCCCGATCTCGCTGAGGTCGCCCACCCGGTAGGCCGTCACCGATGTGTCGCCGACCGCATAGAGCACGTCACCGATACGCACCGTGCGCAGGACCGGTTCGTCGGGGTGGATCTCGCCGACGACCTCGATACCGCCCGGAGTGACCCGTAACACCTTGAGGAACTGGTCGTAGCGGTACCCGCCCTGCGCGTCGTAGCCGCTGCCTGCCACCGGAACGACAAGCAGTCCGTCTTCGGGCGAGTAGAGCAGTGCGTGGTGGTCGAACTGGGCGTCCGACCACGACCACTGGTATCCGGGGTCGAGGAACTCGCGGTCGATCTGGGTCAGGTTGGTGCCGTCGGCGACGTTGAACAGCGAGGCGTGGACGTGGGTGTTCCAGCCGCCGGCCTCGCGTTCCTGGCCGATGCCCAACAACAGTCCGTCGCCGACGGACTGCAGGTAGTTGGAGAAGCCCGGAACGATCAGCTCGCCCTGCAAAACCGGGTCGGTCGGGTCGCTGAGATCCACCGCGAACAGCGGATCGGTTTGCAGGAACGTCACCAGATAGCCGATATCGCCGACGAACCGGACGGCGTAGAGCCGCTCTCCGGGCGCCAGGCCGGTCACCCGGCCCACCTCGTCGAGGGTGTTGCCGGCGGTGTCGAGAATGTAGATGCCGCTGTCGTTGCGGGTGGTCCAGGTGCCGTCGACCAGCTGCGAACCCGTGCTGTGGGTCGCCACCCGCAGGTAGCCGTCCCGCTCGTCCATGGCGAACTGGTTGATCAACGTTCCGGAGACCACGCCGCTGGCCTGCCAGCCGATATCGGTTCCGGCGATGGTGAAGCGGTCGATGCGGGTGTCGGTGGACCACCCCGAATCGGTGTAGCTGTCTTCGTTGGACGCCACGTACAGCGCCCCCGGGGTCATGTACACTGCCCCGCCGGTCGCCGACACCAGGCTGCCGACGCTGTCGGCGAAGCCCCCGCCGCTTTGACCGGAGTCCACCGAGACCACGGTCAGCAGCGCCTGCTGCCCGTCGACGTGCGGGGCAACGATGTCACCCGCCCCGGCGACCAAGCCGAGGTCCACCAGGTTGCCGTCGGCGTCGACGGTGTAGGCATGCGGCAGTGAGAGATCCGCCATCTGCGAACCCACCCGGGCGACATAGGAGTCCCAGGACTCGTAGGTCCGGTAGCCGGTGATGGTGGAACCGCCCCAGGGCCTGGACAGCAGCACGTCGGCATCGCCGTCGAAGTAGGCGGTCTCGCCCTTGACCACCGGGGTCTCGGTGTATTGCGGCGCGGGCAGGTTCACCGACCGCTGCAGCACCAGGTACACGATGCCGTCGACCGCCCGCGAGCTCTGGTAGCCGCCGTCGAAGACGGTCTGGGTCACCACCGCGGGCGCGGTCCGGTCCGAGACGTCGTAGACGGTCATGGTCGTCTGCGGATTCCACGGCTCCCAAGGTCCCCAGTAGGCCATCCTCACCATCGGGCCGTACCAGCCGGAGCCGGTCTGGGTGATCACCGTCAACCGGTCCCCGGACAGATACGAGCCGACCACGTCGCCGGACAGCGACGACTGCGAAGCCACCGTGAGATCGGTGTGCACGATCGTCAGCTGGCCGTTGTGCGCGACGTAGATGTACTGGCCGTCGGTTTCGACGAAGTCCGCCTCATCGACCCCATCGACCTGGGTGTTGGTATCCGAGACGCTTCCCGGGACGCTGGGGTCGACGTCCGCCTTGAGGTAGTACGGCCAGGGGCCGTAGTCATACACCGGCACCGTCTGTCCGAAGAGCCCGCCGTACTGCTGCTGGGCGAGTTCGAGCAGGTAGGCGTTCAGTTCCGCCTCGGTCATACCGGTGCCGGTCTCATCAGACTGCCCGCTGGTCTGGCCGGCCAGCGCCGGGAACATGGTGACCAGCGTGCGGCGGACGAGCAGCAGTGCACCCTCCATGAACTCGGTGATCGGGCTGGCGGGCAGCCCGGACAGCCAGTTCGACGCCGAGTCGAACAGCACGTTGACCGCGGAGCCGATGGTCGCGATCGGGGCGGCGAGGGCACCAGGTGCGGGGGTGAAGATCGGCGGCAACTGGAATGCCGGCGGCATCGGAGTGCCGACGGCGGCCGCCGTGGGCGCGGGAACGGGTTGGCCCCCGGCGCCGGCCTGCGGGGCGGGCGACGTCACCGCGCCGACGCCGGTGTTGCTGGAATCGCCAACCTCGGTAGCTGGACTTATGTCCGGCGTTGAAGTCGGGGACTGTGCGACGGGGGGTGCGGGGGTGTCGTCGCGGACCGCCGCGGGCCGACGGCCGGGAACCCTGACCACCGGGGTCGAGCCGGTGGCCCCGGCCGGGACAGGCGCCGCATCGGTGGTGGCCGCCGCGTCCGGGATCTCCGGGCTCAGGCGGCCCTTTCGGACGGTGTTGGTCGACCCAACCGTGGATGTCGACCCAACCGTGGATGCTGACCGGCTGGATCGCGCGCGGTTCGGCTGGTCGGGGCGGGGCGCGGAGACCGAGGACGCGTCACCATCGGCCGGTTCGGCACCGGCGATACCCGTCGCCTGTGGGCCGGCCAGGGACAACCCCAGTGCGACCGCCGCAACGCCGGCCCGCGTGCCACGCTTGATTACCGACATAGGCCCCGTGCTTCCGCTAATTCCTGAGATTTTGCTGTGGAATCAGGAAACCATAGCTGTGAATGAGCTACCCCGTCAACGGAAAGGCCGGGGACTCCATGGCGGTGGCGGAGGGATTTGAACCCTCGGACGGGGGTTACCCGTCACACGCTTTCGAGGCGTGCTCCTTAGGCCGCTCGGACACGCCACCGTTGCAAAGCTTACGGTCCCGCGCCCGGCTTGCCCAAATCGCGATGCCGCGCGAAGAAGTCATCCAGCAATGCCGCGCACTCACCGGCCAGCACTCCCCCGCGGACCTGCGGCCGGTGGGTCAGGCGCCGGTCCCGGACCACATCCCACAGCGAACCGGCGGCGCCGGTCTTGGGCTCCCAGGCGCCGAACACCAATCGCGCCACCCGGGCCATCACCAGGGCGCCGGCGCACATGGTGCAGGGCTCCACCGTCACCGCGATGGTGGCCCCCTCCAGCCGCCATCCGTCGCCGTGTCGCGCCGCGGCGGCCCGCAGGGCCAGGATCTCGGCGTGCGCAGTCGGATCGCTGAGCGCCTCGCGGGCGTTGGCGGCCCGGGCAAGTTCCACCCCCTCGGCATCGACGACCACCGCACCGATCGGCACGTCATCGCCGCCGGCCGCACCGGCGGCGGCGATGGCGGCACGGATCAGGGATTCGTCGGCTGCCGCACTCACCGGTCGAGACGGTCGAGAACCGCCGAGAGTTCCTCGGCGAAGCCCATTTCCCGGGCGATCCGGCCGATCTGTTCGTCGGCGTAGAGGTCGGTCTCGGAAAGGATCACGCCCAGCACCGCTTCGGGCAGCCCGATATCGGCCAGCACGCCCAGATCGCCCTCTTCGAACGGGTCGGCCTCCTCGAGATCCTCCGTCGCGATATCGGCGTCGAGCTTCTCCAGCGCCTCGGCGGCGATCTCGTAGTCCAAAGCCGCGGTCGCATCCGACAGCAGCAGCCGGGTGCCCGACGGGGCCGGCCGCACGATGAGGAAGAACTCGTCGTCGACGTCGAGCAGACCGAACACCGCTCCGGCGCTGCGCAATTCCCGCAGCTCGGTTTCGGCGGCGGCAAGGCTGGTGAGCGCCTGGGCGCTCAACGGCGAGCAGCGCCAGGCCGCACCCTCGCGCACCACGGCCACGGCGAACCCGAAGGGGGTGTCCCCGGACCCGGCCGCCGGCGCTCGCTGTGCCTCCATGGCGCCATACGCTAGTCCCTGAGCAGGGCGGTTGACTAGCTGAGCGTGGCCCCCGGCGGCGGGTGTGCCAACCTGGAAAGCGTGACCAATACACCCGTGTGCGTGCTCGGACTGGGACTCATCGGCGGGTCGGTGTTGAGGGCGGCCGTCGCCTCCGGCCGGGAGGCATTCGGCTACAACCGTTCCGCCGAGGGAGCCCGGGCCGCCCGAGCGGACGGTTTCGCCGCCGGCACCGATCTCACCGAGGCGTTGACCTGGGCGGCCGACCGCCGAGCGCTGATCGTGCTGGCGGTCCCGATGCCCGCGGTGGGGCAGCTGCTCGGCCATATCGGGCAACTGGCCGCCGACTGCCCGTTGACCGACGTGATCAGCGTCAAGGCAGCGGTGCTCGAGGAGGTGCGTGCTGCGGGCCTACTCGACCGTTATGTAGGGGGCCATCCGATGGCCGGCACCGCCTACTCCGGCTGGCCGGCCGGAAACGCCGCCCTGTTCGCCGGGGCGCCCTGGGTGATCAGTGTCGACGACCACGTCGATGCGGCCATCTGGTCCCAGGTAATGCACCTGGCCCTGGATTGCGGCAGCGTGGTGGTCCCGGCCAGGTCCGACGAGCACGACCTCGCCGCCGCCAGCATCTCGCACCTGCCGCATCTGTTCGCCGAGTCGCTGGCCGCCACCGCCGGCGAGGTGCCACTGGCCTTCGCTCTGGCCGCCGGATCGTTCCGGGACGGCACCCGGGTGGCGGCCACGGCCCCGGATCTGGTCCGGGCGATGTGCGAGGCCAACTCCGATCAGCTGGTCCCGGCCCTCGATAGGGCGCTGGAGTTGCTGCACCGGGCGCGGGCCTCGCTGGTGGACAGCGGCTCGGTGGCCGAGTTGGTCTACGCCGGACATGCCGCGCGGATCCGATTCGAGAGCTTCCCCCGGCCCGATGTGGTCACGGTGGTGGTCGGCGAGGAGAACTGGCGTGCCGAACTCGCCGCTGCCGGACGTTCCGGCGCGGTGATCAGATCCGCTCTGCCAGGCCCGGGTAGTCCACGATGAACCCGTCATCGTCGACGACGATGGTGGTCTCGGCGACCGGCGAGTGCAACTTGATCCCCTCGCCGGCATCCGCGCCGGAACTGGTGTAGCTGATGGTGGCCGCACTGACGGTGAACTCCGGCAGGCGAACGTAGACCACCGGAACAGTCATCGACTCGGCGGTTCGGTGCAGCCCGGTCCGGCGGATCGGAAGTGCGTTGAAGAACGGGCTGAAGACGACGTCGACGTCCAGCGCCCCGCCGTAAGCTCCGCGAACCTCGCCCTCGTGACCGGTCACCAGCCACATGCCCTCCTCGTCGCGGGCGATCGACAGTTGCCGGTCGCGCTCGGCCAGGGTGAGGGTGAGAGACAACCGTTTGGTGGCGCCGGTGTCATCGGTCACCAGGTCGTAGGACGCGCTGAACGCCGGATTCGTCTCCGTGGCCGCCGCGACGATCCGGCCGTGCGCCTTGATTCGGTTGCCGGTCAGCTGCACCCGGGTCGACTCGATGCGCGAGACGTCCGGGGAGCGCCACGTCAGGATCGCCGGCCAGTTTCGCGCGCTGGCACCCTCGGCTGCAGTCACCACCCCTCTACCGTAGGCGACGAGCCACCGCGGCTGTAGTCCGGAGTCCGCCCCCGCGATCCAGCGTCCAGGCGCACCTCATCATCGAGCAGTGGCTGCGGCAGCCGGCCCCGCAACCGACCGGTTCCCGGCACCGACGCCCACACCACCATCGCCAGCAGACCGTCGAGCAGCAGGGCGAGCACCGTCACCATCAGCGCCCCGACCAGAGCCAGGTAGAACTGCCGGACCTTGATCCCGTCGATCAGGTAGCGACCCAGCCCGCCCAGGCTGGCGTAGGCAGCCACCGTCGCCGTGGCGACCACCTGCAGGGTGGCGGTGCGCAGACCGCCGAGGATCAGCGGCAGCGCGTTGGGCACCTCGACCCTGGTCAGCACCTGCCGCTCGGACATCCCCATCGAACGGGCCGCGTCGGTCACCTTCGGATCCACATTGGCGATCCCGGCGTAGGTTCCGGCCAGTAGCGGTGGCACTCCCAGCAGAGTCAGGGCAACGGTCGGGGGCAACAGGCCCAACCCCCACAGCAGCACACCGAGCAGCAGGATCCCCAGGGTCGGCAGGGCACGCAACGCGTTGACCGAGGTGACCACCAGGAAGGACCCGCGGCCGGTGTGCCCGATCACCAGTCCGATCGGGATGGCGATCAGCGCCGACACCGCCACCGCCACCCCGGTGTACTGCAGATGCTCGAGGATCCGCGCGCCGAGTCCGGCTTTGCCGCTCCAGTTCTCGACACTGAAGATGTAGGCCAGCGCCTGCTGCAGGAAGTTCACGTCGCCGCCTTGGCCTTCCGCGCCCACGGCGTGATGAGGCGGCCGGCCGCCAGGATCAGGACATCGACGATGACCGCCAGAACGAAGATGGCGATGATCCCGCCGATGATCTGGTCGCTCTTATCGGCCTGGTAGCCCTCGGTGAACCAGGTTCCCAGACCGCCGATTCCAATGACGGAGCCGACGGCCACCATCGAGATGTTGGTCACCGCCACCACCCGCAGGCCCGCGGTGAGCACCGGAATCGACAGCGGGAGTTCAACTTTCATTAGCTGGCCGATCCGGGTGTAGCCCACCGCGGCGGCGGCGTCCCGGACGTGGGCGGGCACCGCATCCAGCGCCTCCGGGACCGCGCGCACCAGCAGGGCGGTGGTGTAGAGGGTCAACGCGACGATGACGTTGGTCTCATCGAGAATCCGGGTTGGGATGATCAGCGGCAGCACCACGAACAACGCCAGCGAGGGGATGGTGAAGATGATGCTGGCGGTCAGGGTGGTCAACCGGCGCAGCGCGGTGTGCCGCCACACCAGCGCCCCGACCGGGACGGCGATCAACAGGCCCAGCAGGACCGGGATCAATGCGAGCCTGAGATGGATCACCGTCAGCGTCCAGGCACTGTCGAGGTGGGTGAGCAGATACCGCAAGGGTGTCAGCCCGTCTCGGAATCCGGTTGGGGCGGCGGCTCATCCGTCGGTTCGGGTACCGGTTCCCCCTCCGGCTCCTGCGCCTGGCGCTGCTCATCGAGTGCGTCGATGACGTCATCGGCCATGGTGCCGCCGATCACCGCCCCTGCGTCGTCGACGGCCACTCCGATCCCCGACGGGGACGACAGCGCCGCGTCGAGGGCAGCCCGCAGGGTGCCGCCGGGGCCGAACAGCGAACCACCGGCGGTCACGCTGTCGTACAGCGTGTCGCCGTCCCGATGGCATTCGACGCCATCGGCGTCGATCCAGCCGAAGGGCGAACCGTCCGGGTGGGTCACCAGTCGCCATTCGTCCAGTCCCAGGACCAGATCGTCGATCTCGTTCTCGGTGACGGTGGGAACGGGTTTCAGTTCCAGGGTGGAGGCGGTGAAGAACTGCAGCAACCGGTAACCGCGGTCAGCACCGATGAACCCGGCCACGAAGTCGTTGGCCGGATTGGACAGCAGCCGCGCCGGCGTGTCGTACTGCTGCAGCGTTCCGCCGAGGCCGAAGACGGCGACCGCGTCCCCGAGTTTCACGGCCTCGTCGATATCGTGGGTGACGAACACGATGGTTTTGTGCAATTCGCTTTGCAGGCGCAGCATCTCGGCCTGCAGTTCATCGCGGACCACCGGGTCGACCGCCGAGAACGGCTCGTCCATCAACAGGATCGGCGGGTCGGCGGCCAGCGCCCGGGCAACGCCGACGCGCTGCTGTTGACCGCCGGAAAGCTGAGCCGGGTAACGCGCGCCCAGCTTGGGATCCAGGCCGACCCTTTCCAGTACCTCGTAGGCCGCGCGGCGGGCGGCCCGCCGGGATTGCCCTTTGAGAACCGGCACCGTCGCCACATTGTCGATCACCCGCTGATGCGGCATGAGTCCGCCGCTCTGGATGACATATCCGATGCCCAGCCTGAGCTTGACCGGGTTGACCTTCGAGACGTCCCGTCCGTCGACCATGACCGTTCCCGAGGTCGGCTCGACCATCCGGTTGATCATCCGCATGGAAGTCGTCTTCCCGCATCCGGACGGCCCGACGAACGCCGTGAGCGTACCCTCGGGGACATCCAGGCTCAGATCGTCGACGGCCACCGTCCCGTCCGGGTAGCGCTTGCTGACGCCGGCGAACGAGATCATCTACCTGG
The DNA here is from genome assembly GCA_963787055.1 of uncultured Actinomycetota bacterium. GTDB lineage: Bacteria > Actinomycetota > Actinomycetes > Mycobacteriales > Mycobacteriaceae > Mycobacterium. The sequence continues at coordinate 54,362 of CAWBBP010000009.1, read as the reverse complement.
TACCGATCGGTTTGTCGAAACCATTGTCCTGCAACCAGTTCCGGGCAGCCTCGTCTGGGTCGATCCCGGAATTCCCGGATACCGACCCGTTGAGTTCGGTGAGACCCGCGGTGGTCAGCTTGGCGGATACCGCATCCAGGACGGTCTTGAGCTCCTCGGACATCTTCTGCGAACTGACCAGCGGCACCACATTGCCGGGCAGGAAATTGTCCTTGGGATCAGCCAGCACCACCAGTTTGTTCTGCGGGATCGCCGGAGAGGTGCTGAAGATATTGGCCGCGGTGACGGTGCCGTCCACCAGTGCCCGCACCGTCGCCGGTCCGCCCCCGTCGCTGATCGCGACGAAATTGTCTGGGGCGATGTCCAGTCCGTACTTGGCTTTCAGCCCGGGCAGACCCTGTGCGCGCTTGATGAATTCCGACGGCGCACCGAACTTCACCTCGGCCGAACGGGGGGCGAGATCGGCGATGCTGGTGAGGTTCCACTTCTTCGCGGTGGCCTCGGTGACGGTCACGGTATCGCTGTCGTTGGCCGGAGACGGGGTGAGCATCGCCAGGTCGCCGGGCAGCGCGCGGTACAACTCCAGATCCACCTTCTCCGGCGCGGTGACAGTGCTGTCGGGGTCGAAATATTGCAGCAGCGTTCCGGTGTACTCGGGGATCAGGTCGATGGAGTGGTCGCGCAATGCCGGAATGTAGGTCTCCCGACTGCCGATGCCGAACTGTCGCACCACGGTGAACCCGTTGGTTTCCAGTGCCTGGGCGTAGATCTCGGCGATGATCTTCGACTCCGGGAAGTCCGCGGACCCGACCACCACCGATTTGAGGTCGCCGGAAACCGTGCCGCCGCCCAGCGGGTTGGAACTGCCACAGCCGCCCAGGGCCGGCACCATCACCGCCAACGCGATCGCGGCCAACCAGCGTCGCACCCGTTCGTCCTTTCGCCCCGTAGGCCCGACCCTATCCACCCGACCCGGAACCTGTCGCCATTTGGATCAGTCGGGGCCGGAACCCGCCGTTACGATCCCGTTGCCGGTTTGGTGGTTTTCTTCCGCGCCCCGGCAGGCAAAGATGACCCTATGAGCAGCGAACCGAATGTCGCGCCGGGCGAGCCGTTGCCGCCGGTGGTAGCTGGCCCCGACACCGGCAATCCTCCCTCCGCGCAGGCTGAAGACGTCAAGTTCACCCGGGCGGCGGCATTGTGGTCGTCGTTGATCCTGGGGTTCCTGATCCTGATCGTGCTGCTGATCTTCATCACGCAGAACACCGCCTCGACGCCGTTCACCTTCCTCACCTGGCATTGGGACCTGCCCTTGGGGGTGGCGATCCTGCTGGCCGCAGTCGGCGGCGGCCTGATCACCGCACTGGTGAGCGCCGCCCGGATGTTCCAGTTGCGCCGCGCGGCGAAGAAGAATCTGCAGTTCGCCCTGAAAAAGTAGGTCAGCGAGAGGTAGTTCAGCGCAACCGGTGGGGCAGCAGATCCCACACGTGCTCGATGCCGTTGACCCCGGCCACCGTGAACCTTCCCGTCCGGGAATGACGCACCTGGGTCACCGATGCGTAGTCGATCGGGAAGGACAACGGATTCGGAGTCCGCAGGATTTCGTGCAGCACCAGGTTGATCACCCCGCCGTGGCTGAACACCGCGACGGTGTCGTCATGTCCGGCCTCGGCGACGATATCGGCCAGGCCCGCCCTGACCCGGCTGCGAAAGGCATCGGCGTCCACCGAGGCGGGCAGCAGGCCGCCCGCCATTCGCTGCCAGTCCTCCGGCCGCTCGGCGCGGACCTGCTCGAGGGGAATGTAGTGCGACATCCCGCGGTCGTATTCGGCCAGTCGCTCATCGATGCAGATGCTCAGGTTCCGCGCCGCGGAAACCGGCTCAGCCGTCTGGTAGGCCCGCCGCTGTGGGCTGCTGACCAGCCGGCTGACCGGGAATCGGGCCAGCGCCTGAGGCAACCGGCGGGCCTGTTCGACGCCCTCCGGAGTCAGGTCGGGATCCGACCCCTGCCCGGCCTCGGTGCGCAACGGCATCGCATGCCGGATCAGCAGGAGCAGCATGGGCGCAGCCTAACTTCCCGGCGATAGGGTGACCTGTGGCCTATGCCGACCGACTGTTCGACCTGACCGACCGGGTGGTGCTCGTCACCGGGGGCAGCCGCGGGCTGGGCCGGGAGATGGCGTTCGCCGCGGCCCGCTGCGGGGCGGATGTGGTGATCGCCAGCCGCAAGTACGACAACTGTGTGGCCACTGCCGCTGAGATCGAATCCGAAACCGGCCGGGCGGCAATGCCTTACCAGGTTCACGTCGGCCGCTGGGATGAGCTCGACGGCCTCGTCGAGGCCGTCTATGAACGGTTCGGCAAGCTCGATGTCCTGGTCAACAACGCCGGCATGTCACCGACCTACGACACCCTGGCCGATGTCACCGAGAAGCTGTTCGACACCGTCGTCAACCTCAACCTCAAGGGGCCGTTCCGGCTGTCGGTTCTGGCCGGCGAACGGATGGTCACCGACGGCGGCGGGGTGATCGTGAACGTCAGCACCCACGGGTCGCTGCGCCCGCACCCGTCGTATCTGCCCTACGCCGCCGCGAAGGCCGGCCTCAACGCGCTGACCGAAGGGTTGGCCAAGGCCTACGGCCCCACGGTGCGGGTCAACACCCTCATGCCGGGCCCCTTCCGCACCGATATCAGCAAGGCCTGGAACCTCGGGGATACCAATCCCTTCGCCGGCTACGCCCTGCAACGCGCCGCCGACCCCGCCGAGATCGTCGGGGCGGCACTGTTCCTGATGTCAGACGCGTCGAGTTTCACCACCGGTTCGATCCTGCACGCCGACGGCGGATTCCCCTGACGCCGGCGTCGACTGTGAGCCCTAAGCAGTCAGGAGGGCGCTTTTTTCTGAAAAGACCCCACACTCGGCGGGCGTATGGCGTCCTCGCCTACGGCGTGACGATGTTGAAAGCCGGGTCCGGCCGGTCCAGCACCCCGAGCAGGGCCTGCAGGGCGCCGGCATCCCCGGTGACGTCCAGGCCGGGGGAGCTGAAATCGCCCATGGCCGCGGCCATCAGCCGCATCTTGGCGGCCAGCGTGACCGTCGCGGTGGCGGTCGCCGCGTCGGCGGACCGTTTGCGGTAGACCAGCACCCCGTTGCGCAGCGTCAGTCGGTAGTTGGTGCCGAGGTCGGCGAAGGTCACGTCCAATGCCAGGTCCAGATCCCAGGCCCGGGGACCGTTGACCGAGATCGCCAGCACGTCGAACATCTGCTCCGGGGTGAGCTGGCTGAGCATGGTCGGGGCCTGCGTGCTCACCGGGGTGCCGAAGTTGCCGGTCCGCAGTTCGGTCGCCCCGGACAGGAAGAAGTTGCGCCAGGTTGCGCACTCCGCGCCGTATCCCATCTGCTCGAGGGCATCCGCGTACAGGGCCCGGGCACCGGCATGATCCTCGTCGGTGAACATCGCATGGTCCAACAATGTTGCCGCCCAGCGGAAGTCACCGGAATCGAAGGCTTCGGCGGCCAGTTGGACCACCCGGTCGATACCGCCCATCGCGGCGACATAGCGCGGCCCGGCCTGCTCGGGCGGGTGCGGCCACAGCCGGCCGGGGTTACCGTCGAACCAGCCCATATAGCGCTGATAGACAGCCTTGACGTTGTGGTTCACCGAACCGTAGTAACCGTGGGTGTGCCAGGCCCGCTCAAGTGCCGGCGGCATCGCGAAATTCTCGGCGATCTCGATGCCGGTATGACCCTGGTTGAGCTGCCGCAGCGTCTGGTCGTGCAGATAGGCGTACAGATCCCGTTGCAGCGATAGGTATTCCACGATGCGCTCGCGGCCCCAGGTGGGCCAGTGGTGCGAGGCGAAGACCACATCGGTGCGGTCGGCGAAGGTGTCGATGGCCTCGGTGAGATAGCCGGACCAGGCGTGCGGGTCACGCACCAGGGCACCGCGCAGGGTCAGCAGATTGTGCAGGTTGTGGGTGGCGTTCTCGGCCATGCACAGCGCCCGGAACTTAGGGAAGTAGAAGTGCATCTCGGCCGGCGCCTCGGTGCCGGGCGCCATCTGGAACTCGATCTGGACCCCGTCGATGGTGTGGGTCTCCCCGGTGGTGGTGATGTCGAGGGTCGGCACGATGATGCCCACCTCGCCGGTGGACGGGGCCTGACCGAGTCCGCAGCCGACCTGTCCCTGCGCTCCGCGGTCCAGTGCGGTGCCGTACATGTAGGCGGCCCGGCGCGTCATCGCGGTTCCGGCGTAGACGTTCTCCTGTACCGCGTGGCCGATGAAACCCTCCGGTGCCACGACCGGGACCTTGCCGGCGTCCACGTCGGCTTGGGTGGTCACCCCCAGCACTCCGCCGAAGTGGTCGACATGGCTGTGGGTGTAGATCACCGCGGTGACGGCGCGGTCCCCGCGGTGGCTGCGGTACAACGCCAGCGCGGCGGCGGCGGTCTCGGTGCACACCAGTGGGTCGATGACGATGACGCCGCTATCGCCCTCGATGAAGGTGACGTTGGACAGGTCCAGGCCGCGGACCTGATAGATCCCCTCGACCACCTCGTAGAGGCCCTGTTTGGCGGCCAGTGTCGACTGGCGCCAGAGACTGGGATGCACCGTCGGCGGAGCGTCGCCGACAAGGAATGCGTACGCGTCGTTATCCCACACCACCCGGCCGTCGGCGGCTGTGATGACACACGGCTCCAGCGCGCCGAGGAAGCCGCGGTCGGCGTCCTCGACATCACGAGTGTCGTCGAACGGGAGCGAATTCAGGTGACCGGCGTTGGCCGCAGCAATCGTCGATGTCGGGGATTTCTGGTCCATCCCGCGAATTCTTCCCTGCTAGAACCGATTGCGCCACGACGGGTCAGGCCGCTTGCCGGCCGGCCCGACCGGCAATCGGACGGTGAACTCGGTATGCCCTGGCGCACTGCGCAGTTCGATCGTTCCGCGATGTGCGCGCACCACCGCCGAGACGATGGCCAGGCCCAGGCCGGTGGAACCGTCCCTATGGGAACGCGCGGTGTCGGCCCGGGCGAACCGTTCGAACACCTCGGATTGCAGCTCGACCGGGACGCCCGGGCCGTCGTCGGTCACCCGCAGCACCGCCTGATGGGCATCTGTGGTCAACGCCACCGTCACCGACGTGCCGGGCGGGGTGTGCACCCGGGCATTGGCCAGCAGGTTTGCCACCACCTGGTGCAGGCGGGCGTCGTCACCGGCGACCACGACCGGCTCGGCGGGCACGTCCAGGTTCCAATGATGCCCGCGGCCCGCGGCGTGGGCGTCGCTGATCACATCGGCACACAGCCTGGCCAGGTCGACGGGGTCGCTGTCCAGTGGACGGCCGGAATCCAGCCGGGCCAGCAGCAGCAGGTCCTCCACCAGACGGGTCATCCGGTCGGCTTCGGACTCGACCCGGCTCATCGCATGGGCGACGTCGTCGGGTACCTCGGCACGCCGCCGCTGGGCCAGTTCGGTGTAGCCACGGATGGCGGCCAGTGGCGTCCGCAGTTCGTGGCTGGCGTCGGCGACGAACTGACGAACCCGGCTCTCGCTGGCCTGCCGGGTCGACAGCGCAGCGGCGATGTGGTCGAGCATCCGGTTGACCGCCAGTCCGAGCCGGCCGACCTCGGTGTTCGGGTTGGCGTCAGCATCGTTGACCCGCACCGGCAACGCCACCTCGCCCCGGTCCAGTGGCAGGTCCGCGACGGCACCGGCCGCGCCGGCCACCCGGTTCAGCGGTGACAGGGCGCGGCGGATGATGAGCATCCCGACCGATATCGCGATGAGCAGCGCCAGGGTCGTGACGACCGCGAAGATCAGTGCTACCCGGGCCAGCGTCTGCTCGACGTTACCCATGCTCACCCCGATCACCAGGGTGTTGCCACCGCGCCGGGCAGGCATCGTCACCAGCCGGTAGCGGCCCAGCCCGTCGAGGTTGCGGGTGACCGGACCCCGTTGGCCCGGCAGTTCAGCGAGTTGCCCGATCGCGGTCGCCGACAGCGGGTCGCGGTCACCGCTGCGACCGAGCATGCCAGCCGTGACCGTGCCGGCACCGTTGACCACCACGGCTACCATTCCGATCGGCTGACCGGGCGCATCGAGAAAGTCTGGCCCGGGTCCGGGCCGCGGCCGCAGCGGCCGGGAGTGCGGATACTCCGGCAAAGGCGGCCGGCGCTCCATCATCGAGGAGCGCTGCGCGATCTGCAGCAGCTGGCTGTCCAACTCGCCAACCAAGTACCGGTACAGCGCCACCTCGGTGACCGTCCCGATCCCGATACAGACCGCGGCCAGCAATGCGAGTTGCCCGGCCAGCAGGCGGGCCCGCAGCGACCACCGGCTAGGCCGGCTTAAGGACATAACCCGCGCCGCGCAACGTGTGGATCATCGGTTCGCGGCCGCTGTCGATCTTCTTGCGCAGGTAGGAGATGTAGAGCTCGACGATATTGGACCGGCCGCCGAAGTCGTAACTCCAGACCCGGTCGAGGATCTGCGCTTTGGACAACACCCGCCTGGGGTTGCGCATCAGATACCGCAGCAACTCGAACTCGGTGGAGGTCAGCACGATCGGCTCGCCACCGCGGGTCACCTCGTGGCTGTCCTCGTCGAGCACCAGGTCGCCGACCACGATCTGAGCATCGTTGTCTTCGGCACTGATCCCGACGCGCCGCAACAGTGCCCGCAGCCGCAGCACCACCTCCTCGATGGAGAACGGCTTGGTGACGTAGTCGTCGCCGCCGGCGGTCAGTCCGGCGATGCGGTCCTCCACGGCGTCCTTGGCGGTCAGCAGCAGAACCGGCAACCCGGGGCTGTGCTCGCGCAGCGTGCGCAGCACGTCCAGCCCGCTCATATCGGGAAGCATCACATCGAGCACCACCGCGTCGGGGCGCAGTTCGCGCGCGGTCGCGACCGCCGATGCCCCGTCGGCCGCCGTGCCGATGGTCCAGCCCTCGTAGCGCAACGCCATCGACACCATCTCGGCGAGTACTGCCTCGTCGTCGACGACCAGAATCCTGATCGGGCTGCCGTCGGCGCGCCGCATGACGACCCGCTCGGCCGCCGATGAAGTCATGCCTCAAGTATGGGCGCAGCTCTGGGCCATCCCTATGCCCCCGCTGTGGACGGGCTGTGAAGTCCGGATTCCGACGGGTGGCTCCCTAGAATCCATGCGATGAACTTCTATGAGGTCATCGAGACGGTGGGCAAGGTCATCGACGGCGTGGGCGTCGCGGCCATCGCCATCGGCGCCCTGATCTCCGCGGCCGGCGCGTTATCGCGATTGCACCGCAAGGCCGGGGACGTCTACCGGGTCTTCCGGGAACAGCTGGGCCGCTCCATTCTGCTGGGCCTGGAGTTCCTGGTGGCGGCCGACATCATCCGCACCGTGGCCATCACACCCAATGCCAGCAGTGTGGCGGTCCTAGGCGGGATCGTGCTGATCCGAACCTTCCTGAGTTTCTCGCTGCAACTCGAGGTCACCGGATACTGGCCGTGGCAGGCCGCTCGGGCCCGCGGGCAGCAGGCCGCGACGACAACCCCGTGAACCGGCACGAACGTCGCCGCCGGATCCTCGACGCGCTGCGAAAGGCCCAGCCGGCCGCACTGGCGCCGCCGGACACCTACGACCCGGATGACGTCGCGGCGATGCTTCGGGAGATCGGTATCGCCCTGGTCGAGGTCGACCAGCCGACATCGATCGTGAAGGACCGACTGACCCTGATCGCCGCCAAATACACCACCGAACGGGTGCGCACGGTGGTCCTGCCCACCATGCTCTTGATCCAGATCGGACGGGACGCCTACGAGATCGACGGATCGACCCGGTCGTCGCTGCAACTCGACGCCGCCGGCCGGATCGACCAGATCGCAAGCCTGGCCGAGGCCGGCGCGATCACCCCCACCGACGCGGTCGCCGCGGTGGCCGCGGCCCGCAGCAGGCCGCCCCGGTTCGGCAAGGTGGCCACCATCACCGCATCCGCGGTCACCTCGGTGGGGTTCGGGATGATGATCAACCCGACCTGGGCGTCGCTGCCCGGCTACTTCTTGCTCGGCCTGGTGGCCGGTGCCATCCTGATGCTCAGCGAGCCTCTTCCGTCTCTGACCCCGATCCTGCCGACGCTCGCTGCGTTCGTCGTGACCCTGCTGGCCGTCTGGTTCGTCGCCGAAAGCGCCAACGACGGCCTGCTGCGGGTGATCAGCCCGGCCCTGGTGGCCGCCATACCGGGCATGGCTCTGGCCGTCGGCGCCACCGAACTGGCCGCCTCCCAGATCATCTCCGGGGCCAGCCGGTTGGTATACGGGATCTCTCAACTGGCATTGCTGGTGTTCGGGGTGATCATCGGCATGCATCTCGCCGGGCCGGTGGCTCCGCAGACCCCTTCGCCGCAGATGGGCTGGTGGTCGCTGTACCTGGCGATCATCGTCGTCGGCCTGAGCCTGTCGGTATACCTCTCCGCGCCACCCGGCTCGCTGTTCTGGTTGACCGCCGCGATCGCCATCGCGCTGATCACCCAACAGGTCGCCAGTACCGTCATCACCCCGGTCCACGCCGGTTTTCTCGGCGCGATCGTGGCGGTGCTCTTCGCCAACCTGGCCACCCGGATCAGGACCGCGCCGCCAGCGGTGGTGCTCATCGTGGTGTCGTTCTGGTCACTGGTTCCCTCGACGACGAGCTTCATGTACGTCAGCCAGGTCGCCACCGGCGGCAACGCCGACCTCTCCAGCCTGGGCCAAGTCAGCTCGGCAATCCTGTCGATCGCGCTGGGCACCCTGGTCGGCTGGAGCATCTTCCGGACTATCGACGGCTGGTTGCCGTGGTCGAAAGCCGAAGCCGCCAACGCGTGAGGTAGCTTCGCGAGCGTGGACGACCTGACCCCCGAGATGACGCGGGTGGCCGCCTGGATGTCCGAGCAGGGCCTCGGTGAGGGTCCGATCATCGACGTCGCCGAGATCACCGGCGGAACCCAGAACGTCATGCTGCGGTTCACGCTGGCGGGCCGCGAGTACGTGTTCCGCCGCGGGCCGCGCCACCTGCGCCCGGTCAGCAATGCGGTGATCCTGCGCGAGACCCGGGTGTTACGCGCCCTGGCCGGAACCGAGGTGCCGCACCCGGAGCTGATCGCGGTCTGCGAGGACACCTCGGTGCTCGGCGACGCGGTGTTCTACCTGATGGAGCCGATCGACGGTTTCAATGCCGGCGCCGGACTGCCGGCACTGCACGCGGGCGACCCGGCCGTCCGGCACGGGATGGGCCTGTCGATGGCCGACGCCGCCGCAAAACTCAGTGCGGTCGACTACCGGGCGGTGGGGCTGGAGGACTTCGGCAAACCGCAGGGGTTCCTGGAAAGGCAAGTGCCGCGCTGGCTTTCGGAGCTGGAATCCTACGCCAAGTTCGACGGCTACCCCGGTCCCGATATCGGTGACGTCGACGGCGTCGCAGCCTGGCTGCGCGACAATCAGCCGCCCACCTTCACCCCCGGCATCATGCACGGCGACTATCACGCCGCCAACGTGATGTTCTCCCCCAACGGACCCGATGTGGTGGCCATCGTGGACTGGGAGATGTGCACCATCGGCGATCCGTTGCAGGACTTGGGCTGGATGCTGGCGACGTGGTACCGCCCCGGCCATGAACCGGTGCTGCCCAACGCTCTGATGACCGCCGGCGGCCTGGCCGCCCCGGACGAACTGGTGGAACGATACGCGGCCAACACCGGTCGGGACCTGTCCCGGATCGACTGGTACACCGTGCTGGCCTGTTTCAAGCTCGGCATCATCCTGGAGGGTTCGCACGCCCGCGCCGCAGCGGGCCTGGCGCCCAGGGAGATCGGCGACGTCCTGCACACCGCGACGGTGCGCCTGTTCGCGCGAGCGACGGCGATTATGAATGGAGACATCAATGATTGACTTCGAGATTCCGGCCGAGGTGGCGGGCCGCCGGGACGAGATCCGTGCCTTCGTCACCGATTCCATCGTTCCCTTCGAGCGTGATCCGCGACTGACCCGGCACGGCCCAAACGAGGAACTGCGCACCGAGATGGTCGAGTTGGCCCGGGCTGCAGGCCTTCTGACGTTCCAGGCGCAGCGCCGCTTCGGCGGCTGGGAGCCCTCGCACCGCGATCAGGCGGTGCTGTTCGAAGCGGCCGGTTGGTCCACCCTCGGACCGGTGGCGCTGAACTGCGCCGCCCCCGACGAGGGCAACATGTTCATCCTGTCCAAGATCGCCAACGCCGAGCAGACCGAGGAATTCCTGGTACCGGTCATCGATGGCCGCCAACGCTCGGTCTTCGCGATGACCGAACCCGACGGCGCCGGATCGGACCCCGGCCAACTCAAGACCGAAGCCGTCTTCGACGGTACCGACTACGTGATCAACGGTCTCAAGTGGCTCATCACCGGTGCCGACGGCGCCAAGACCTGGATCATCATGGCCAAGGTCGCACCGAATGCGCACGGCGGCGACGGACCGACGCTGTTCCTGTGTCACGGCGATACCCCCGGGATCGAACTCGAACGGGTGATGAACACCATGGACCGCAACTATGTGCAGGGCCACGGGGTGGTCCGGTTCAACGATCTGCGCCTGCCCGCCTCGGCGGTGCTCGGCGAGGTCGGCCAGGCGTTGCGCTACGCGCAGATGCGGCTGGCCCCGGCGCGGCTCACGCACTGCATGCGCTGGCTCGGAGCGGCGTCGCGGGCGCAGTCAATCGCCGTCGAGCATGCCCGCACCCGCACCGCGTTCGGTAAGCCGCTGGGCGAACATCAGGGTGTGTCATTCATGTTGGCCGACAACGAGATTGCGATTCAGCAGTGCCGGCTGGCGATCTGGTGGGCCTGCTGGACCCTGGATCAGGGCGCCAAGGGCCGCCACGAGAGTTCGATGGTCAAGGCCTCGGTGTCCGAGGAGTTGTTCAAGGTCGCCGACCGGTGCGTACAGGTGCTCGGCGGCATGGGCATCTCCGATGAGACCCCGGTCGGGATGATCTTCTCCGATATGCGGGCCTTCCGGCTCTACGACGGCCCCACCGAGGTGCACAAGTACGCCATCGCCCGGCAGATTCTGCGGGATCCCCGGTGAGCGTGCTCGATTCGTTCCGCCTCGACGGTCGCGTGGTCATCGTGACCGGCGCCTCTTCCGGTCTGGGGGTGTCGTTCGCCCAGGCCTTCGCCGAGGCCGGCGCCGATCTGGTGCTCGGAGCCCGGCGGGTGGAGAAGATGACGAATACCGCCACGCTGGTCGAGGCGGCCGGACGACGGGCCTACACCCGCAAGACCGATGTCGCCGATCCGGAGCAGTGCCGGCAGTTGGTGGACGCGGCGATGGCCGAGTTCGGCCGGGTCGACGTGCTGATCAACAACGCCGGGGTGGGTACCGCGGTGCCGGCCTCCCGGGAGACCGCCGAGGAGTTCCGCGCCGTCATCGATGTCAACCTCAACGGCTCCTACTGGATGGCGCAGGCCTGCGGCCGGGTGATGGGGCCGGGCAGTTCGATCCTCAACATCGCCAGCGTGCTGGGCCTGACCACCGCAGGGCTGCCGCAGGCCGCCTACAGCGCCTCCAAGGCCGGCGTGATCGGACTGACGCGGGACCTCGCGCAGCAGTGGAGCGGGCGCAAGGGAATTCGGGTCAACGCGCTGGCGCCGGGGTTCTTCGCCAGCGAGATGACCGACGAACTCAAGCCCGGCTACCTCGACGCCCTGCTGCCGCGGATCATCATGGGCCGGTTGGGCGAGGCCGCCGAACTCGCGGCAACCGCGGTGTGGCTGGCCTCACCGGCCGGCGGGTACGTCACCGGGCAGACGATCGTCGTCGACGGCGGACTGACGATCACCTGAGCCCACGATGGGCGAGATCCGGATCAGGCGAACTGACGCCGTTTGACCGGCCGTGGTGCGGAGAAGGCCGGCCCCGGAGAGGGGAACAACACACCGACGGGAAAGCTGATATCCACCATCAGCGGCGCCATCGGGGCGGGGCCACCATCTGCCGTCCCGGCGTCGAAAATCATGCTCACCGTGACGGCATCCGGCCCGGCCTCGGCGATATCGACCTTCAGATCGGCCAGAGCGAGTTGGCTGTAGCCGGCCGCAGCGGGACGAATCGATTCCGCGTCGTGCCAGTCCGCGGCGATCGCGTGCATCACGTAATAGTCCGAGACTGTCGAGATCTGGACGACGTGGCTCTCGCCGAGGCTCGCGGCCGGATTCGGTGTCGGCACGCTCGAGTTCCCGCCGAACAGAAGCCGGGAGATCGCATCGACGAGATTCACCAGCGCGACAGCGGCGACGATACCGACCGACGCCGTCGCCCCGACTCCCAGGAACACGAAAAACCCGAAGATGTTGTCGCCGAGGAGCCCGAACCCGACTCCTGCTCCCACCGCCATACCGACGGCGATCTGGAGACCCGGATCGGTGCGGAACCGATCGGTGACCACACCGAGGATATCGTCGGCGTTGACGCCGATCTTCCCGACGATGATGTCCGAGGCGATGGTATCGATGAGATCCCACGTGGGTAGTTGTCCCAACAGGTATTCCGTTGCCGATCCGACCACCCGTCCCGCGGCGGCATCCAGGAATCCGATGTTGATGCCGTATTCCTTGAGCAGATCGGTGACCACGATAGCCACCGCCGAACCTGCCGCCTGCCGGACCGCCCGGTTGCCGAGGACGACCGCGACGGTGGTCGGGATCACCGCGTAGACGGCCGCCTGGAAATCGGGGTCGGCCTGCAGCGCGGTCACTGCCTCCGAGATCGCCGTCGATACCTCGACGCCGGCGAGCACCTGATCGACGGCGATATTGACCGCCGTGACGAGCGCCGCGTTGAAACCGGGGTATGCCAGGAAGTCGGTCACCGTCACCCCGAGTGCGTCGGCAATCGTCGCGGTCACCTCCTGATTGGTCAGCAGCACCGCCAGGGGTTCCGCGAACGGCTCACCCACCGCCTCCAGGACATACGCCACGACGGCCTGGCTGCCGAGTATCTGGTTCACCACCCCGGTGAGGATGGCGCCCAGGCCCTGCTGGAACTCGGGGGCGTCCAACACCGTGGACTCAAAAATCCCGAGGGCCACCGAGATCGTCGCTCCGACCGCGGACAGGATCACCGGATCGGATTCCAGGTAGGTTAACGCCTCCTGCAGAGCCTCACCGGTGTCCTGCCCTGCCACCACGGCTGCGGCCAGCTGCCCGGCAACGACGGCCACCGTGTCGACCAGACCGGGCTGGCTGAGCAGTGTCGGTACCACCGCTCCAACCACTGCCGCCACGCCACCGGTGAAGGCGGGGATCCCAAGTAGCTCGACGACCGCGGAACCCAGCGCGGAAGCGACCGGATCGACGACATCGGCGGGCAGCGACACCAGCGCCTCGGTGACGAACTGATCGGTGAGCTGCCCGGCGTAGGTCTGGACTTCGGGATTTGTTGCGAGAACGTCGATCAGGTCGCTCACCTGCGTGCCGAACGCATCCCACAGGATCGAGTCGCCCAGCAGTGCGGTGACGGCATCGGTCGTGAACGCCCCGATCCCCTCCTGAATGGCCGTATCGCTCCGCAGGGTGGCGATCACGGTGTCGATGATCTCGGTGGTGTCTTCCTGGCCGGCGACCAACGCCGACACCGCCGGACCGAGAGCATCGGCGATCGCCGTTGCCAAACCAGGCTGAGCGAAGAAGTCGGGCAGCAGGCCGCCGATCACCGTACCCAGGCTCGCCGCCACTCCCGGGGATGCCAGCAGTCCGGCTACCGCGGCACCGACCGCATCGCCGACAATCGATGCCACCGGAGTGCCGACGAGAATGCCGGAGACGATGTCCGACACCGTCTGCGCCGCGTACTGCTGCACCTCGGTGTTCGTACCCAGGGTGGTGATCACGACAGCGACCTGATCGCCCAGCGCATTCCACAACGTCGCGTCGCCCAGCAACGCGTTGAGGGCGTCGGCCGCGACCGCCCCGATGCCGTCCTGAATCGCGGAACTGGCGCGCAGGGTCGCGATCAAGGCGTCGATCACCGTTGCGGAGTCGTAGCCGGCGAACAGCGCCGACAATGCGGGACCGACGGCATCCGTGACCACCGACACCAGACCGGGCTGGGCGAACAGATCGGGTAACACTGCGCCGATCACCGGAGCCACACTGGCCACCACACCCGGGGTAGCCAGCAACCCAGCCACCGCGGCACCGACCGCATCACCCACGATCGAGGCGACCGGATTACCGACCAGGAAACCAGCCACCAACTCCGATACCGTCTCCGCCGCGTAATCCTGGACCTCGGTGTTGGTTCCCAGGGTGAGGATTAGCTGGGACACCTGCTCCCCCAACGCATCCCACAACGTCGCATCACCCAGCAGTCCGGTAAGCGCGTCGGTGGCGAAGGCCTCCAAACCGGTTTGGACCGCTGCACTGGCCTGGAGGGTGGCGATCAGATTGCCGATGATCGTGGTGGTGTCTTGCCGGCCGGCGACCAACGCCGACACCGCCGGACCGACGGCATCCGCGATCACCGCTGCCAGACCGGGCTGACCGAAGAAGTCGGGCAGCAGGCCGCCGATCAGCGAGCCCAGGCTCGCCGCCACACCCGGGGCGGCCAGCAATCCGGCCACCGCAGCACCGACCGCATCACCGACGATTGCGGCGACCGGATTCCCGACCAGCAAACCGGCCACCAGGTCCGACACCACCACCGACGCATAATCTTGCACTTCAGTGTTCGTGCCCAGGGTGGTGATCAGTACTGAAATCTGATCCCCCAACGCATCCCACAACGTCGCATCACCCAGCAGTCCGTTGAGGGCATCGGTGGCGAAAGCCTGCAACCCGTCCTGAATCGGAGTGGCGGCCCGCAGTGAGTCGATCAGAGCGGCGATCACGGCCGCGGCGTCCTGGCCGGCCACCAACGCCGACACCGCGCTACCGAGGGCGTTCGAGATCACCGGAACCAGACCGGGCTGGGCGAACAGGTCGGGCACCAACCCGCCGATCACCGGAGCCAAGCTGGCCACCACACCCGGGGAAGCCAGTAATCCGGCCACCGCGGCACCGACCGCATCACCGACGATGGCGGCGACCGGATTCCCGACCAGGAGTCCGGCCACCAGGTCCGACACCGTCTGCGCGGCGTACTCCTGCACCTCGGTATCGGTTCCCAGGGTGAGGATCAGCTGGGACACCTGCTGCCCCAACGCATCCCACAACGTCACATCGCCCAACAAACCGTTCAGGGCGTCCGGCGGTGAAGGCCCCTAAACCGGTCTGGACCGCGACACTGCCCTGCAGTGCGGAGATCAGATCCGCGATCACCGTGGCGGTGTCCTGGCCGGCCACCAACGCCGACACCGCATCGCCCACCGCACCGGCCACCGCCGACACCAGACCAGGCTGGGCGAACAGGTCAGGCACCAACCCGCCGATCACCGAACCCACACTGGCCACCACACCCGGGGAAGCCAGCAACCCGGCCACCGCGGCACCGACCGCATCACCGACGACCGCAGCCACCGGATTCCCGACCAGGAATCCGGCCACCAGATCCGACACCGTCTGCGCCGCGTACTCCTGCACCTCGGTATCGGTTCCCAGGGTGAGGATCAGCTGGGACACCTGCTGCCCCAACGCATCCCACAACGTCACATCGCCCAACAAAGCGCTCAGGGCATCCGAGGTGAAGGCCCCCAAACCGGTCTGGACCGCGACACTGCCCTGCAGTGCGGAGATCAGATCCGCGATCACCGTGGCGGTGTCCTGGCCGGCCACCAACGCCGACACCGCATCGCCCACCGCACCGGCCACCGCCGACACCAGACCAGGCTGGGCGAACAGGTCAGGCACCAACCCGCCGATCACCGAACCCACACTGGCCACCACACCCGGGGAAGCCAGCAACCCGGCCACCGCGGCACCGACCGCATCACCCACGATCGCAGCCACCGGAGTCCCGACCAGGAACCCGGCCACCAGATCCGACACCGTCTGCGCCGCGTACTCCTGCACCTCGGTATCGGTTCCCAGGGTGAGGATCAGCTGGGACACCTGCTGCCCCAACGCATCCCACAACGTCACATCGCCCAACAAAGCGCTCAGGGCATCCGAGGTGAAGGCCCCTAGACCGGTCTGGACCGCGACACTGCCCTGCAGTGCGGAGATCAGATCCGCGATCACCGTGGCGGTATCCTGGCCGGCCACCAACGCCGACACCGCATCGCCCACCGCACCGGCCACCGCCGACACCAGACCAGGCTGGGCGAACAGGTCAGGCACCAACCCGCCGATCACCGAACCCACACTGGCCACCACACCCGGGGAAGCCAGCAACCCGGCCACCGCGGCACCGACCGCATCACCCACGATCGCAGCCACCGGAGTCCCGACCAGGAACCCGGCCACCAGATCCGACACCGTCTGCGCCGCGTACTCCTGCACCTCGGTATCGGTTCCCAGGGTGAGGATCAGCTGGGACACCTGCTGCCCCAACGCATCCCACAACGTCACATCGCCCAACAAAGCGCTCAGGGCATCCGAGGTGAAGGCCCCCAAACCGGTTTGGACCGCGACACTGCCCTGCAGTGCGGAGATCAGATCCGCGATCACCGTGGCGGTGTCCTGGCCGGCCACCAACGCCGACACCGCATCGCCCACCGCACCGGCCACCGCCGACACCAGACCGGACTGCGCGAACAGGTCAGGCACCAACCCGCCGATCACCGAACCCACACTGGCCACCACACCCGGGGAAGCCAGCAACCCGGCCACCGCGGCGCCGACCGCATCACCCACGATCGGAGCCAACGGATTGCCGACCAGGAAGCCCGCCACCAAATCCGACACCGTCTGCGACGCGAACTGCTGCACCTCGGCATTCGTTCCCAGGTCGGCGATCAACCCGGAAATGCTGGTCCCCAACGCGTTCCACACCGAGGAATCAGCGAACAATCCGTTCAGAGCGTCGGCGGTGAATGCGCCCAGGCCGTCCTGGACCGCAGCGCTGGACTGAAGGGTCCGGATCAAGTCGTCGATCACCGTGGTGGTGTCCTGGCCGGCCACCAACGCCTCCGCCGCCACGCCCACCGCGTCAGCGATGGCCGCCACAAGGTCGGGCTGCCCGAACAGGTCGGGCAGTAGCCCGCCCACCCACGACGCCACACCTGCCGTCCCACCGGGCGCAGCCAGGAAGGTCGCCACCGCGCCGCCCGCGGCCTCGCCGATCACGCCGGCCAGCGGATTACCGTCCAATAACTGTGCCACCAGTTCGGACACTGCTGCGGACACGGTCTGCTGAACCGCCAGATCGGCCCCTAGGGCGTTGATCAGGTCGGTACCCGCAAGGCCGAGTCCAGCCCATAGTTCCGAGTTCCCTAAAAGATCCTCGACCGTGTTGGTCGCGGTCGTCTTCACGGCTCCGAGGAGGGCCGTGCTGCTCTGCACCGCAAGCACAGCCAACGCCAGTGCGGAATTGAAGTCCTCCCCGGAGACGACCGCGGTGGCGAACTGCCCGACGATCGTCGCCAGCGCCGGAACAACATCCGGCTCGTCAAAGAATCCGAGCAGCACGTCCACGGCTCCGGTGGCGACGGCACCCAGAGCCGGAATGCCCATGATCTGGGCAACCGCGTTGCCGACCGCGTCTCCGACGAGGGTGCCCAACGGGCCACCCCCCAAGGCGCTGGACACCAGGGCAGCGGCCTCCTGGTTGGCGTAGGTCTGGATAGCCGGGTTCCCGAGCAGATCGGTGATCAGCCCGGACAGGGCTGGGCTGACACCTTGCAGAATCGAGGGACTCAACAGGGAGGTGACGGCGCCGCTCACCGTCACGTCGACGGCATCGAGAATATCGGTGTTGCCCTGCAAGGCCGCCACCACCAGGGGTAGGACATCGGCCAGCGTTCCGGTCACCGCAGCAAGGGTCAATTGTCCTGCCGCGTCGGCCAATACATCGGGAACCCCGGGCTGCCCGAAGAAATCGGACAACAGTGAACCCAGAAGCCTGCCGACCGAATCGGTCAGCGGAGAGTTGGCCAGCAGCTGCACCACGGCATTGCCCGCCGCGGAACCGACGGCGTCGGCAATCGGGCTACCGGGCAGCAGGTCGGCAACAAGTCCCGCCACAAGCTGGGCGGCATACTCCTGCGCGGTGGTGTCACCGGCAAGGCCGGTGACCGTGCCGGAAAGCCCGTTGCCCAACGCATTCCAGAAACCCTGAGTGCTGAGAAGGGTGCGCACCACCGACGTGACGTTGTCGTCCAGAACGGTCTGGAAGGCAGGGTCCTGCAGCAGCCGGTTCACCGCCGCTTGGATCTGTTCGGCGATCGGCTGGGGATCAGGGCCGACCAGGTTTCCGGCGATGCCACCGGCGGCTGCGGCGATCGCCCCGGAAACAGCGGGGTTGTTCATACCTTCGAGCAGCGATACGAGCGCGTAGGTCAGTGTTCCGGTGATGTTGGAGTCGCCCATCAGGGAGGCCACCGTGTTGCCGATCTGGATACCCACGCTCACCGCGAACGGATCGCCCCCGAGCAATGCGGCGACTGTGTCCGCGACCGTCTGGCTCGCGAATTCCTGCACCGTGGGATCACCGGCAAGGTCAGTGGTCAGCTGGGTGATGAAGTCGCCGACCGCACCGAACAGCGCAGAACTGCTCAGGAACGAACTCGTCGCCTGAGTGACGACCACCTCTACCGGAACGACGATGGAGTCGACGGGCAGGGCGGGCTCGTCGAGGGCGACGAGCAGGGTGTTCACGGCGGTCGTCGCGAGGAAAGTGGCGATGCCTGGATAGAGCATGAAGTTCTGATAGGTGGTCCCGACCAGGGTGCTGAGCGGATTGGCGATATCGGCCAGGAGATAGGCCAGGTCGCCGGTGACGAGCGCAGCGACATCAGGGATCCCGGGGTTGCCCTCCCCCAGCAGTGCGGTGGCGATCAACTCACCGGCATACGTTGCGAGAGCGGGGGTTTGCAGTGGCGGCGTTGTCACGAAGTCCGGCGTTATCTGACCCAACACGACGTTGACCGTGCCCGCGAGTGCGGTACCGACCTGGACCTGGACCGCGGGACTACTGAAGAACTGAACAAGTCCGGGAAGCACACCGTTGTCCAGGAGGTACACGATCGCGCCTTTGCCGCCCTCGCTGATCAGGAGGCTGACCCACTCGGTGACCCCTTCGAGGGTGAACGGCGGGATCTGCGTGAAGACCGAGTACGCCAGTCCCTGCTGGACGACCGGGTTGCCGATCGTCTGCTCGAGGAGGTAGGCCACCCCATTTCCGATGGTCTCGGCCAACTCCGCGGGCACCCCGGTGTCGGGGCCCAGGAAGCTCGCGACCGTATCGGAGACGAAGGGAAGGAACTGCGCGTTGCCATAAAGACCGGAAGGGTTGTAGACGAGCTCATTGAGGGCCGTAATGACCCCTGGCCAGTAGCCGACCACGACGTTGAGCAGGATGTTGTAACCCACGTTGCCGAACAGTTGGACCATGTTGGCCGGCAGAGGTATGGGAGATTCCGAGACGATGAGCGCCTCGAGTGCAGCGGTAATGAGACTCTCGGCGGCAATCACGACAGCCGCAATCACGTTTCCGGAGTACGGGTCCGGCTCCGCGGCCGCCGCCATTGGCACGCCGGCGATCAGCCCGTCTACTCCGGCACTTCCGAACAACGCCCCCGCGGCGCCGCCGCTGCCGTCACCACCGCGGCTTTCGGGATTCGCGGTGGACGCTCCGCTTTGCCCACCAGCACCGCCGTCACCGCCGATGAGGCCGCCGCGGCCGCCGTCACCGCCCGTTCCGCCCGCGTTCGCCCCTGCTCCGCCGTCACCGCCATGGCCGCCGGAACCCAGTAGCCCGGCGTCACCGCCCCGTCCACCCGCGCCACCGATACCACCCGGGTCGCTTGCGGCGGCACCATCACCGCCATTGCCGCCGTCACCGAAGAACAAACCGGCCCGGCCGCCGTTACCGCCCGCGCCGCCGTTGATGCCGGCCACACCGGCGCCGCCGGCACCGCCGTTGCCGAACCATCCGGCCGCGCCACCGTTGCCACCGTTGAAACCGTTGCCGCCGTTGCCGATCAGGCCGGCGTTTCCTCCGTCGCAGGCCCCCGAGGGACAAGCGCCGCCGTATTCGGTGAAGCTGTAGCCGTTGCCGAACAGAATTCCGGCGTCGGGGTTCTCAGCCGTGCCGTCACCGATGAAGAACCGAATCAAAGCGGCGATCGGATCGCTCGGCGCGGATGGGGGCGCTGGGACTGCCTGTGCATTCGTGGCGGTTCCGCCGGCGGGCAGCCCCGACGGCGGGTCGATCGACTCGCCGGTTCCGACGGACGCCGCCGGGGCGACCTTCGACACGCCGGAGGGCGATTCACGCCTGATGAGCCCCGCCGCCAGTAACGCCTGAGACGCCAACGCCAACGCGGTGTTTCCCGACAGCGGATCGCCGGCCGCCGCCGGATCCGGCGCGCCGTCGGCGCCGGAGAGTTCACCGAGCGGTTGTGCCGCCGTCATCACAGGCGGCTGGAACGTCCCGATCTGCCCGGAATCCGGCCCCGCCGCAACACTTCCCGCCCGCAGCGCATCCGTTGGACCGCTGTCGGCCACCTGATCGGGGTCATCGTCGGCGAGCAGTGTCGACGGCGGCGGCCCCGCACTGGCCGGCGCAGGTTCTCCGGGCGCCTTGCCGGTAGACACCGACAATCTCGGTGGCAGCATCGCGGGGCCGCCACCGCCGGTTGCGGACCCGGTGTTCGTGGAGGCGTCGCCGGAAGGGACGGCGGCACCGCCGGGGTAGGGATTGACGGGTTCCACCGCGCGTCGGCCCACGCCCGTCCGCCGGTTCGGACCCACCCTGCCGTTTCCGATGCTGGGCGCACCATCCGGTCGTGCTGAGTCACCCTGCTCCAGCAACCCCGAGGCATCGCCGCCGGCTCGTTGGGAAGCCCTGGACCGGGTGCCGACCCCGGGCTTGGCGGGACTCCCCGCAGCGGATCCCCGTGCCGAGGGGCCAGCACTCGCGGGGTCCGAGGTGGCACTCGAGCCTGCCGCGTTTCCCGTTTCGGTATCCGCCGCTGCGACGGCCGGGAATTCCGCGATCACCACCCCGATGCCGAGAGCGATGGCCAATGCCCCGACCCGTCCCACGACATGCGCCGAGCGGGTCGCGGGAACCAACGCCCAGCCGCCCGCACCGTCTGCGGTCATCCGTAGCGTTCCGGTCACCGCCCGATGCCTCGAGCCGACAGCCCGACGGGTTCGACCGGACACGTTATCTGCGCACATCACCGACCTCCACGGGCCACCTGATCGGCAAGCCTTCTGCGGGCAATTGTCTTGACCCACGGCAACGGCACCGACAGTCACCGCTGGGACTCCCTGCCCGCTACCGGTAAACCCGGCATCGCGAATCCCCCGGAACCTGTCTTCACCCTCGACGCAGCTAGAGGTGACGTATATCACGAAGGGAGTGGTCCACGAATGGGATCGAATCAAGATTCAGGATTGACGCCCCGCCCCACGCTCGCCGGTCAGTCCGGCGCTTTGTTGCCGATTCGGCGCCTGCCGGGGCCGGAGAACTGGTTAGCTGCCACCCGGGTCCATCTATGCCGGTCTCGTGGGGGAGAAAACCACATGAACACCAATTTTCCCGCTGGCACCGATCGTGCTACCCCGACCGTCGGCATGCCTTTACCTGCGCCCACCCCTGGGCCGGGCCGTCATCGCGCCCCTACGGCCGGTCGGCACCGCGCATCCGGCACCAGCCTGCGGGTTCAACTCGTGCAGGCGGTCACCGGTGCCGCCAGGTCGGCCGAATCCAACTACACGGCGCACGTCGGTCGTGTGGGCGCTCTGGCCGTTGCACTCGGCGTCGGCGCCGGCTTCGGGGCGTTGCCCGCGTTGGCCTACGCGGACTCCACTGGTTCGGGCGGTGCTGTCGGAACGGCGGCATCGGACGCGGATTCGCCAAGGACCAACCGGCAGTCGACGTCGCCGAACACCGGGCCTCGCCGCGGCGCCCCGGCGAAGCCGGCTGTTCCGTCTGGTTCTGCCGGGTCGGGCTCACTGATGAGTCCCGGAGAGACCGTTGCCGCACCCGACTCAGCGCGCACGGGAACCGGCGCACAGCTTGCAGGGCAGGTCCGAAAGCGACGTTCCGAATTGCCGATCCTGGCCGTCCCGACCGGGGAGAACGGCGATCGCACGTCGCCGCCCGCGGCGGCATCGGTTGCCACGCCGGACCTCGCACCTCCGAGCGGCCCAGTCATCGCCAACCGGGGCGCGGACGCACCGTCGGCGGGGATCCCGTTGATCGCCAACCCGTCATCCACCGCCCCGCTGAGCACGGCCACGATAACGGCGGTGTCCGCTGCGCCGGACGCGGTCCCAGTGCAGTCGGCTTCTGACACGTCGGCCTCAGCTGTCCCGGCGGCACCGGACCCGGCACCGGAAGCCGCATTCGGCTTGGGCGCAAGACTGTTGTCGTGGTTGGGATTTGGCGCCCATTTCGGCGGCGGAAGCGGAGACACACCGGGATCCTCGCCACAGATGTGGGCCGCATTGGCACTGGTTCGCCGCGACTTGGCCGGCAGGCCGGGCCGCAGTGTCGCCCCCGCACCCGCGGCGACGAGCGATCCGGTCGACCCAGGCACCCCCGGTACCGCAACGGGTCGATCCGATGCCGCAGCCGCCGCCGGCTCGGCATCGAAATCGGTGACCGCAGCGGTTTCGGCCATCGGCATCGGAAATTTCTGGCTGTTCGGTGACGGCACCGCCGAGCACCCGGACGGCGGACTGCTGTTTGGAAGCGGATATTCGTGGACCGCTGAGACCTGCACCGGCGCAGTCGCCTGCACGGGTGGCAACGGTGGGATTTTCGGCAGCGGGGGCAACGGCTACAACGGCGGTAACGGCGGCTCAGCCGGCTGGTTCGGCCGCGGCGGCGACGGTGGCGCGGGCGTCATCGGCATCAGTGCTGGCGCCGGAGGTAACGGCGGATCCGGTGGTCTGTTCACCGGTAACGGCGGTAACGGCGGCGCCGGCGCAGCGGCGACCTCGCCGTCAGGCACCGGCGGAAACGGCGGAAACGGCGGAGACGTCGGTGTTCTATCGGTGTTCGGCGATGGCGGAAACGGCGGAAACGGCGGAATAGGCGGCGATGGCGTTTCGGGCGCGCGCGCGATCCGGGCCGGCGCAGCGGGCACCGACGGCACCACCGGCGGTGCCGGCGGACGCGGCGGAAACGGCGGAAACGGCGGCGTGATCTTCGGCGCCGGCGGGACCGGAGGCACCGGTGGAAAAGGCGGCACCGGCGGAGGCGGCGGTGCCGGTGAATCGGGCTCGGACGCCACCACGGCCGGCAGTGCCGGCGGCGCCGGCGGAAACGGCGGAAACGGGGCCGCCGGAGGCGCCGGCGGCATCGGCGGTAACGCGGGAACCGGTCGGACCCTGCTCCTGCTCAGCCGGGCCGGCGGAAACGGTAGCGGCGGTGCCGGTGGTACGGGCGGCGCCGCGGGTACGCCGGGAGATGGTGGCGCCGGCGCGACCGGCGAGGCGGGGACACCCGACGGCGGAGATGGTGGCGCCGGCGGCGACGCGGGTAACGCCGGCGCCGGCGGCGTGGGCGGCGGGTCGGGAACCGGCGGATCGGGCGGCGACAACGGATCAGGCGGGGCCGACGGGGTCGCCGTGGCCGGTGCCGCGGGGAACGGCGGCAACGGCGGCAACGGCGCCGACAACACCGCCGCTGCCGGGACCGGCGGCAGCGGCGGAAACGGCGGCCGTGGCGGCTCCGTCGGAACCGGAGGAAGCGGCGGCAACGGTGGCCGTGGCGGTCCGGAGGGCGGCGACGGCGGGGCAGGCGGCAACGGCGGGTCAGGCGGAACGACCTCGGGCGCCGGCGGAAAGGGCGGTTCCGGGGGAAACGGGGGCCCCTCGTCGTCATCGGCTGACGGCGGAAACGGCGGGGCCGGCGGAAGAGGCGGAAGCGCACTCGCTGCGGGCAATGGCGGTGCTGGCGGCGCAGGCGGTACGGGTGCGGCCGGCGCGGACGGAACCGACGCCACGCTGCCTGGTGGGGACGGGACCAGCGCAACCGCGGGCGGCGATGGCGGCGCCGGCGGCATCGGCGGAAGCGGCAGCGGCGCCACGGGTGTGGGTGGTTCCGGCGGTGCAGGGGGCGCGGCCGGCAGCGGTGGACGAGGCGGCAACGGCGGCGCCGGCCCGGCAGGTACCGCAGAGTCGATCAACGCCTCCGACGGCGGCAACGGCGGCGCAGGCGGGGCGGGCGGCAACGGCGGAGCCGGCGGTGCGGCCGGAACCAGCGGCGATGGCGCCCCAGCCGGTGTCGACGGTGCCGGCGGCGCGGGCGGCAGGGGCGGTAACGCCGGTTTCGGCGGCAACGGCGGTACCGGTTACCAGGGTGCTGCGGGCTCCGGCGCCGGAGCTGACGGCCAGGACGGCGGCCAGGGCGGCCAAGGCGGCAACGGCGGCCAAGGCGGGACCGGCGGCCGCGGCGGGGCCGGCGCCGGCGGTGCCGCCGCAGGCGCCGATGGATCGGGAGGCAACGGCGGGACCGCCGGGCTCGGTGGAAACGGGGGCTTCGGCGGCAACGGCGCGGCCGGCGCGATGGGCACCGTTGAGTCGGCAGGCGGCGACGGCGGTAACGGCGGCAACGGCGGTGCCGCGGGCCGCGGTGGGGCCGGGGGCGCTGGTGGACTCGCCTCCGGAACGGCGACATCCGGCGCCGATCGCACCGGTGGGATCGGCGGCAGGGGCGGTAACGCCGGTATCGGCGGCAACGGTGGGTACGGCTATCAGGGCACCAACGCCACCGCTCCCGGAGCCGACGGCGGTAGCGGTGGTGCTGCTGGCAACGGTGGCAACGGCGGCCAGGGCGGCACCGGCGGGCAGGGCGGGACAGGTGGCGGAGGCGCGGCCTCGGGCGCAGACGGCACCGGCGGCAACGGAGGTTCAGCGGGGGCCGGCGGCAATGGCGGAAACGGCGGCTACGGCGCCGTGGGCGCGGTGGGCACCGCTGACTCGGTCGGCGGCGACGGGGGTAACGGCGGTGACGGCGGTACAGCCGGCCGGGGCGGAAACGGCGGCGCCGGCGGAATCGGCGCCGGCACGGCGGCCTCCGGCAACGATGGCACCGGCGGTAACGGCGGCAGGGGCGGCAACGCCGGCGTCGGCGGCAACGGCGGCGGCGGATACCGGGGCGCCAACGGCATCACTGCCGGCACCGATGGCGGCAGCGGTGGCGACGCCGGCAACGGCGGCGATGGCGGCCGGGGCGGAACCGGCGGACTGGGCGGAGCCGCGGTGGGCAGTGGCGTCGCCGGCATAGACGGCGCGGGCGGCAACGGCGGAAACGCCGGTACCGGCGGCAACGGGGGTAACGGCGGCAACGGTGCGGTCGGTGCGGCAGGCACGGCCCAGTCACCGAGCGGCGGAGACGGCAGCACCGGCGGTAACGGCGGAAGCGCCGGGCGCGGCGGAGTCGGCGGCGACGGCGGCGACGGCGGCGACGGCGCGGGTGCCGCCCTCGCTGGTACCGACGGCACCGGGGGGGCCGGCGGCACGGGCGGAAACGGCGGGGCCGGCGGAAACGGCGGCGCGGGTGCCGCGATCGACGGCGGCAACGGGTTCGACGGCGGCAACGGCGGTAACGGCGGCAACGCCGGCTCTGGCGGCGGCGGCGGTAGCGGCGCCGGTACCGCCGCCGACGGAGCTACCGGAACCGGCGGGGTCGCCGGCAACGGCGGCGACGGCGGCAACGGCGGACTGGGCACCGGCGGTGCCGCGGTGGTCACCGGAGCCGGTACGAACGGATACAACGGCGGCAACGGCGGGGCCGGCGGCAACGGCGGCGCGGCGGAAGCCGACGGCACCCGGGGCAACGGCGGCTCAGGCGGCAACGGCGGCAGTGGCGGGACCGGCGGCAACGCCGGCAGCAATACCGGTGCAGCCGGTTTCAACGGCGGAAAAGGCGGCAACGGCGGCAACGCCGGAGTCGGCGGCCTCGCCGGTACCGGTACCGGGGGCGGCGGAGCAGCAGGGAACGCCGGCACCGGCGGCACCGGCGGCAACGGCGGATTCGGTTCGGTAGGCGCCAGTGGCGCCGCGGGTAGCGGTGGGACGGGCGCCGACGGATATGCCGGCGGAAACGGCGGCGACGGCGGAAACGGGGGCGACGCCGGCGACGGCGGCACCCGAGGCAGCGGCGGTCAGGGCGGCGCCGGCGGCTACGGGGGCAGTGGCGGTAACGGCGCCGTCAGCACCGGCGCCGGTTTCGACGGCGGTAACGGCGGCAGTGGTGGCAACGCCGGAAACGGTGGGACCGCCGGCGCCGGAACCGGCGGTGGCGGCACCGCAGGATCTGCCGGGGTGGCCGGAAACGGCGGCAACGGCGGCAACGGAAGCGCCGGAGCCGCTGGTACCGCCGGTTCCAGCGGCGCAGGAACCGACGGGTTCACCGGCGGAAGCGGCGGGGTCGGCGGCACCGGCGGCAACGCCGGGGCGGGCGGCACCCGGGGCAGCGGTGGTCAGGGCGGCTACGGCGGCAACGGCGGCACCGGCGGCAACGGCGCCGCCAACGCCGGGACCGTCGGCTTCGACGGTGGCAACGGCGGCAACGGCGGCAACGCCGGCGAGGGTGGTGCGGCAGGCACCGGGCCCGGCACCGGCGGCACAGCGGGCAACGCGGGAGTGGCCGGCAACGGGGGCCACGGCGGCAACGGCAGCACCGGTGCCGGCGGAGTGACGCCGACGAGCGGGAACGGCACAGACGGCTACGCCGGTGGAGACGGGGGCACCGGCGGCAACGGCGGCAACGCAGCAGCAGGTGGCACCCGGGGCAGCGGTGGCCGGGGCGGCTACGGCGGAAACGGCGGCAGTGGCGGCAATGCCGGAGCAAATTCCACTGGCGCCGGGTTCGATGGCGGCTCGGGTGGCGACGGCGGCAGCGCGGGTAGTGCAGGCGCGGCGGGCAGCGGGACCGGAACCGGCGGAACCGCCGGCACGAGCGGCGTCGGCGGGCTTGGCGGCAACGGCGGCAACGGCGGCAACGGTGCGCGCGGCCAGGCGGGCGCTACCGGCGGCGACGGCGGAGCGGGCTATGCGGGTGGCTCCGGTGGCGCTGGCGGGCGCGGCGGTGCCGCAAACGGGGGAATCGCCGGCAACGGCGGCACGGGCGGAAACGGCGCCGGAGGCGGCGCGGGGGGCAACGGCGGAGCGGGCGCGAGCGGCGCAGCCGGAACCAACGGCGCCAGCACCGGGGGTACAGCAGGCGGCACGGGCGGAAACGGCACCGCAGGCGGCGATGGCGGCACCGGCGGCACCGGCGGCAACGCCGGCGCCGGCGGTGCAGCGGGCAGCGTTGCCGGCGGCGGCACAGCCGGCAGCGCCGGCACTGACGGTGTCGGCGGCAACGGCGGCGCCGGAGGGATCGGCGGCAACGGCGGCCACGGCGGCGACGGCGGCAGCGGCGGGTATCAGGAGAACGGCGGCCAAGGCGGCAACGGCGCGATCGGCGGCGACGGCGGCAACGGCGGCGCCGCCGGCCTCGGAGGGGCTCTCGGCGGCAACGGCGGCGCTGCCGGCGCCGGCGGTAACGCCGGTAACGGCGGTATCGGGGGCAACGCCGGCGGAACCGGCGGCGATGCAGGCGCGGCTGCAGTCGGCGGCACCGGCGGCAATGGCGGCACCGGGTATGCCGTCAGCGGCGGTAACGGTGGGGTCGGCGGCGCGGGTGGCTACGGCGGCTACGGCGGCTACGGCGGATCGGGCGATTCCTACACCTCACCGACGGGGAGTAACGGCGGCAACGGCAGCGATGGCGCAGCCGGAGGAACCGGCGGCAATGGCGGAACGACCAACGGCAGCGGCAACGGTGGCGACGCGGGAGACGGCGGCCAGGGCGGGCGCGGTGGCGCCGGCGGCGCAGGTGGGACGAATGGAGCGGCCGGCGCCGCCCTGGGGGTAGCCGGAAGGACCGGCGATGGCGCCGTCGGCGGTAACGGCGGTAACGGCGGGATCAGCACGGGCAGCGGCACCGGAGGCAGCGGCGGCAACGGCGGCGCCGGTGGAAGCGGTGGAGCGGGATTCAGCGGACTCACCAACGGCGCCGACGGCGGCAACGGCAGTGCCGGCGGTAACGGCGGCACCGGGGGCAACGGCGGGAACGGCGGAACCGGCGGAGCCCAGCGGGGAGCCGCTGGCGATGGCGGCACTGGCGGCAACGGCGGCGGTGGCGGCTGGGGCGGTCTGGGCACCGAAACAAGCGGCAGCACACCCGGCTACAACGGCGGCCAAGGCGCCAGCGGCGGCCAGGGCGGCACCGGGGGCAACGGTGGTCAGATCGGAGTCGGCGGCGGCAACGGCGGAACCGGCGGGACGGGCGGCAACGCCGGTAGCGGCGGAAACGGCGGAAACGGCGGCGGCAACGGCGGCCTCGGCGGGGCGGCCGGCACGGCCGGCACGGGCGGCACCGGCGGTATCGGCTACAGCACCGGCAACGGCGGCGACGGGGGCACCGGCGGCAACGGCGGCAACGGCGGGACCGGCGGCAATGGCGGGGTCGGCATTTTGGGTCCGGGCTTTTCGGGCGACGGATACGCCGGAAACCGCGGCGGAAACGCCACCGCTGGGGCCCAGGGCGGATCGGGCGGTGCCGCCACGGGCAGCGGCGCCGGCGGCAACGGCGGTGCGGGCGGCAGCGGCGGCAACGGCGGCAACGGCGGCTTCGGCAACATCGGTGAGGTCGGCAGCGGCGGCGACGGCGGCGCAGCCGGCAACGGCGCTGACGGCGGCACCGGCGGCAACGGCGGCACCAGCACCTCCGGGCTGACCGGAAACGGCGGCAACGGCGGCGCCGGCGGCAACGGCGGCACGGGCGGCGGCAACCTGGCCACCGACGACAATCGCACCAGCCACAACGGTGGCAACGCCGGAACCGCGGGTACCGCCGGTAACGGCGGCGCTGGCGGCAGCGGCTTGGCAGGCGGCGACGGCGGCAACGGCGGAAACGGCGGCAACGGCGGAAACGGCGGCCTCGCCAGTTGGGCAGGAGAATTCCTCGGTCCGTGGAACGGCGGCAACGGCAGCGCCGGCCAGGCCGGCGGCCGCGGCGGTGACGGCGGCACCGGGATCAACGGCAATGACGGCGACGGGGGCAACGGCGGCAACGGCGGCAACGCCGGCAACGCCGGCGGGGTGGTGACCACCACCAGCTTCCAGAACGGCGGCAACGCCGGGACCGCGGGCGCCGCCGGAGCCGGCGGGGCCGGCGGAAACGGCGTGAACGGCGGCACCGGCGGCACCGGCGGAAACGGCGGCAACGGCGCCAATGGCGGCAACGGCGGCAAAGGCATCGTCGTCAGCGGGTACAACGGCGGAAGCGGTAGTTCCGGCACCGCGGGCGGTCGCGGCGGTGACGGCGGCACCGCCACCACCGGCACCGGCGGTAACGGCGGCACCGGCGGCAACGGCGGCAGCGGCGGCGCCGGCGGCACCGGCAACATCAGCGAAGTCGCCTCCGGCGGCAACGGCGGGGCCGCCGGCAACGGCGCCGACGGCGGTGCCGGCGGCAACGGCGGCACCAGCAGCTCCGGGGTGACCGGCAACGGCGGCACCGGTGGAAACGGCGGCAACGGCGGCACCGGTGGTGGCACCACCGATCAGGAAACCAGCAGCCACAACGGCGGCAACGCCGGAACCGCGGGCACCGCCGGTAACGGCGGCGCCGGCGGCAACGGCTTGGCAGGCGGTGACGGCGGAAACGGCGGCAACGGCGGAAACGGCGCCACCGGCGGCACGGCGAGTTGGGCAGGGGAATTCGTCGGGCCGTGGAACGGCGGCAACGGCAGCGCCGGCCAGGCCGGTGGGCGCGGCGGCGACGGCGGCACCGGAGTCAACGGCAACGACGGCGACGGCGGAAACGGCGGAAACGGCGGAAACGCCGGCAACGCCGGCGCGGTCACCACCACCACCAGCTTCCAGAACGGCGGCAACGCCGGGACCGCGGGCGCCGCCGGAGCCGGCGGGACCGGCGGCAACGGCGTGAACGGCGGCACCGGCGGCACCGGCGGAAACGGCGGCAACGGCGCCAATGGCGGCAACGGCGGCAAGGGCATCGTCGTCAGCGGGTACAACGGCGGAAGCGGTAGTTCCGGCACCGCGGGCGGTCGAGGCGGTGACGGCGGCACCGCCACCACCGGCACCGGCGGTAACGGCGGAACCGGCGGAAACGGCGGAAGTGGCGGCGCGGGCGGCACCGGCAACATCAGCGAAGTCGCCTCCGGCGGCAACGGCGGTGCGGCCGGCAACGGCGCCGACGGCGGTGCCGGCGGAAACGGCGGCACCAGCATCACCGGTGTCACCGGCAACGGCGGCACCGGCGGAAACGGCGGAAACGGCGGCACCGGCGGTGGCACCACCGATCAGGAAACCAGCAGCCACAACGGCGGCAACGCCGGAACCGCGGGTACCGCCGGTAACGGCGGGGCCGGCGGCAGCGGCTTCGAAGGCGGTGACGGCGGAAACGGCGGCAACGGCGGCAACGGCGCCACCGGCGGCACCGCAAGTTGGCCGGGGGAGTTCAGTTCGCCGTTCAGAGGCGGTAACGGCAGCGCCGGCCAGGCCGGTGGGCGCGGCGGTGACGGCGGCACCGGGATCAACGGCAATGACGGCGACGGCGGCGAGGGCGGAAACGGCGGAAACGGCGGAAACGCCGGTGGTGTCGGCCCAACCAACGTCACCCTGGCCAGGGACGGCAGCAGTGCTGGCAGCGCCGGCACCGGCGGCACCGGCGGCACCGGCGGCAACGGCCTCAGCGGCGGCAACGGCGGCACTGGCGGCACCGGCGGCGACGGCGCCAACGGCGGCGACGGCGGCAACAGCATCGGCACCGGATACAACGGCGGTCAGGCCAGTTCTGGGGCAGCCGGCGGTCGCGGCGGCGACGGCGGCACCGCCACCACCGGCACCGGCGGTACCGGTGGCTTGGGCGGCGACGGCGGAAACGGCGGCCCCGGCGGTGCCAGCGGGGCCGGCGGACCGTTCAGCAGCGGCGGCACGGGAGGCAGCGGAGGTTCAGGCGGCCCCGGCGGAGGTGGCGGCAACGGCGGTGTGGCGTCCGGCGGTACGACCGGAGGCGGTGCGAACGGTGGCGACGGCGGTGACGGCGGCAACGGCGGCCGAGGGACTGACGGCGGTACACCCGGTGCGGCGGGAAGCGGGGCCGTCGGTGGGCCCGGTGGAATTCCAGGCGGTGAGCCCGGGATTCCCGGCTCCGACGGCCAACCCGGCTGAGCCGCCCTCGGCACAGCGTTTGCTCACCTTGGAGGACCGTTGGGATCGGACCCGGCCGCCTTTGACGTGCTGGGCCGTTTGTCGGCGTCGGCCGGTGGCGTTTCGGTACTCAACAGACCCCCCTCTACCCATTGAATAGCGATGATGGCCTGCGGAAGTGTGGTGCGTAGTTCAGATTTCAGCGTGTCGACGTTTGGCTTCTCAGGCCCGATCAAGGTGACGGTGATGGCGTTGGCGGCGCCGCCGGCGGTGACGCTCAACACCTCGGTGTCCGGCTCGGATGAAGCCCACGCCACGACCGCTTCCCGGGCCGCGACCAGAGCAGTTTCCGAGTCGTCCGGCTCAGTGGACCCGGGAGTGTAGGTCCAGGCCAGGCTCACCGGTATGTCCTGCGCGAAACGAGCACTGATGAACTTCGCCAACTCGTCAGAGTTCTCGGGTGGATGCGGCCCGGCCGTGGAAACGACCAACGCGCCGGACTGATAACTGAGCCCCTGGAGGATCAAAGATTGCGTTGCCAGCCATATCTCCACGACGGGGCTCAACTCGCTAAGCGGTAGCTGAGGCGGGTCGGGCTGGATGTGGTCGGCATCCTTCACCGGGATCCACCCCAACTGCGCCGTGACCGGATGGCCCAGGGCCCGACTGAGAGCGGCGGCGACTTCCCCCACCGGCGGTGGCGGGGCCTCGCCGGTGATGTCCGCACGGACCGTGCCGCCGGCGATGGTGGTGTGACTGAGTCGGCTGCCCGAACCGAGCAGATCCGCGATCGTCTGTGTGGCGACCTTGAGATCGTGGGCCCGACCGCTGATCGCGATGAACCGGGGGGTGAGGATGAAAGTAAACACCAGAGCACTCAGTGCGGTGATCATCACCGCGCCCACGATCCAGCGGCCATGCGTGCGAAATCTGTGTCTGGGAACCAAACCCGTCACCAGGAACACCACCGTCGCCACCATCACGATGCCGACCAGGTTGGTCAGAAACAGCAACACCGCGCCGCGGGCCAGTTGAGGTTGTCCGTAGCCCAACAGCACGCCGACTGCCGCCAGCGGCGGGACGAGCGCGACGGCGACCGCGACGCCAGGCAGAGCTCCGGAGATCTTCTTATGGACGGTCGCATACGCACCAGCGGCACCGGCCCCGAGGGCCACCAGCAGGTCGCGGATGTCGGGGCTGGAACGTTCCACCACTTGAGAGGGCAGTTCGGTGCCTGCGGCAGCCAAGATAGTGGAGAAGAACCACCCCACCGCGATTGCGCCCACCGCAGACATCAACACCAGCACCAATCCGCCCACCAGCCGACGTCCCCACCCCATGGTCAGACAGGCGGCGATTCCCATGATCGGCGCCATCAGGGGTGCGATCATCATCGCTCCGATCACGACGGCCGCGGAGTTCTGCAGTAGTCCTATTGCTGCGACCAGGCTGGACAGGAACATCAGCACAGCGAATCGCCAGATCGCGGTGGCCGACGGACTCACCATCAGGGAGTCCATCGCCGAGCGACGGTCTTCAGCAGACAATCTGGGTCCCTGCCACGACCTGATTCGAGCCGCCAAGCCTGAGCGGCCGCGACTGCCCGGCCGTTGGGGCGTTCCCGTCAACACGCGCTGAAGAAAATGCAGTTGGCCATCAAAGGCGCACCTGAACACGGCTTCGACGGGAGCCGGCCGCTACGCAGACCAATGTCCGGTCCTTCCATCCCAGTTTGACGTGTCGCTTGGATGGATACCATCGGATTGACCAGGAATTCGCGAGGCTCACCGCGACGGATCTGGGCGTTTACCGGGGACCGATCCGGCGAAGGGAGGTCTGTCGCGCTTGTGCAACCATGATGCAGAACTCGTATTGCTTTCACGTAGTCGGTGGCGGCTGCAGATCAACTGCAGGCTCCTCACTATTTCGTCAGCGCCGTGCTTGTCGGGCCAAAACGCCGCGAGCAGGTGGTGTTGAGGCGCAGTATTCGGCGCGACTCAGGAGAGGACAACCAATATCTCTGCGTCTCATGTGGCGGCGTCCGCGCCGCCGACGACGTCCTACCGCGGCTGGCCCCCTCGCCTGACCGGTAGCGTCCTGCGTGATCTGCGAATCTGGATGATGGGCTTTGGGCTTCTCATCGGCGTGGTCTTCCCGTTCGCAGTTGTCCCCCTTGGAGTCCCGAGCGGCGTCGCGATCCGCCCAGCCTTCTTCGCCGCGACCATCCTCGCGGGCCTGCTGGTCGGCGCGGTCAACACCGTCCTCGTCCAGATGGTCGTGGGTGTCCGGCTGCGAGCACTCGCCATCGGCATGAGACGCGTCGAGATTTCGATGCGCGAGGCCACCGAAACAGGTGACTGGTCTGCATGCGACCCGGCATCGTGCCGTGTTCCGGTCGACTCCACCGACGAACTCGGCGAGTCTGCCGATTCCTTCAACGTGCTCGTTGAGAGCCTGGCAGCCAGTCACCGCGTGAGCGACGGGATATCGGCCATTGGAGAGGCCCTCGCCGCGCACCTGGAACTCGCGCCACTGGCCGAATCGACCCTCCATGAGTTGACGATGCGTACAGGCATCGACGGAGCCGCACTGTTACTGGTCAATGCCGGTCGCGTCGACCTCGTCGGCTCACTCGGCATCCGGGACGCGTCCGGGCTCGCGGATTCCGACGCTGTCCAGAACGCCATCCGATCACACCAAGGCCGGGTTCTCCACCTGCCAACCGGGATCACCTTGACCGGGACGGTCGTCACCTTCGTCCCCGCTGAGGTGCGGGTTCTTCCCGTCCGCCACGGAGTCGCTGTCGTCGGCGTCCTGGTACTTGCGGCAGCGCGCCCCATGGGTAGGGAGGCCGTCGCCGTCGTCGAGTCGGTTATTCCCGGCTTGGCCGTGGCCGTCGCCAATGCACTGAGTCACCAGGATCTCCAACGGGTTGCCGCTCTCGATCCGCTGACGTCGGTCTATAACCGCCGGTTCGGTATCGAGCGGCTCAATGAGGAAGTCGCCCGTTCGCAGCGATCCGGGGACGCCCTCGGACTCCTCCTGCTCGACCTTGACCACTTCAAGTCCGTCAATGACACCTACGGCCACATGGTCGGTGATCGGGTGCTCCAATCCGCCGTCCACGCCACTCGCCAGGTGCTGCGCGAGGGCGACGTGCTGGTCCGCTACGGAGGTGAGGAATTCCTCGTCATCCTGCCCGCAGCGGGTCGGCGGGACCTGACGGAAATGGCCGAGCGGATCCGGCGCAGTGTTTCGGAGGCGGAGACCGTCACTGGCGCGCATAGGCTGACGATCACCGTGAGCATCGGTGGCGCGGGTCTACCCGATCAGGTCGTTCGCGACCCGGCGGAACTCATCGGAATCGCCGACCAGGCGCTCTACACCGCCAAGGCCACTGGGCGAGACCGCAGCGTGATCGCGTAAGGCCTGGAGTCATCAGAGCCGCCAGCGGACCGTTCAGCAGCAGCGGCACGGGAGGCAGTGGCGGTTCTGGCCCCACCCGCATCCCTGGCGGATAGAGGTCGAGATCACCGCTGTCCGACAGGCGGCGGCGTGGTCGGGTTCGACGCCCTGGCTCCGCCCGGAGCCATGCCACCGGATCCCATGCCGCCGCCCTGCATCTGCATCATCGGGCAACCGGCGCCCATGGGCCCGCCGGGGCGCATCTGGCCGATCTGGGCATCCCGGTGCAGCCCGTACCCGTCGGCAGTGCGGGCTGCGAGGAACCCGGAGAAGAAGACCACCGCGACGATGAACAGGATGCCGGCGACGATCCCCACCCATGCCAGCACCTGGTAAAGCCGGGTGCTGCGGTGAACAGCGATCTCGGTGCTGCCGGTCGCGCCCGGCGCGTCGGTGGCTGGTGCCGATTCGATCATGACTGTGCCCCTCTCAGGTTTGAAAATCAGGGCCTACGGACCCAGGACTGCTTTACCCATATGGGTGTGAAAACCAACGGCGATTCGACCGGCTGTCATGACGTTCTTAGGAGTGACCCATCGGTCCCATGCCGCCCATCCCCATTCCGCCCATCCCCATGCCGCCAGATCCCATTCCACCCATCATGGTTTCCATCCAGGCGGGCATGCCGTCGGCGACGAAGCTGCTGACCTCGCGAGCATGTTCGCGGATCACCTTGGCCAGAGCGGGGTCGTCGGAGATTTCCTCAATGGTGATGCCACTGGGCGTCATTACGAGTCGGCGCCGGTAGCTACCGGCGCTGCGGACCAGGATCGGCAGGGTCGCACTACTCGCCGCAGCCATCACCGGGATCCCGTTGTCGAGGCGGTAATACGCGTCGGCGACGTGGGCCTGTAGCAGGGCTGCCAGGTCGGCTGACTTCGATTCGGTGGTCGCCCGCACGCCGCCGGGAATGTCGGTAACGGTTCGGCGGATCTCGTTGTGCCGGGCAAACATGGCCATGTATTGGCCCATATTGGCGCCAGCCATCATGCCGTTGTCGGCAAGTTGGACATCAACCCTGCCGCGACGCGGCCCGCCGGGCTGCTGAGGTTCTCGCCGCCACCCGGCAACCGCGCCCACACCCAGAAAGCCCAGTACACCCAGGGCCCGCAGCACCGACCGGCGGTCGGATGCGTTCACGCCGCTGCCATTCATCGGGTGCTTGGCGGGGGTGCCTCGGCGGTGGTAATCGCGGCGGCTCATGAACGCTGTTGCACTACGGGCAATTGGTGGTGGTTATTACGTAGGACCTCGAGCCGGTGGCGGTACTCGGCCTCATCGATCTCCCCGCGGGCAAAACGCCCGGCCAGTAGATGCTCGGGTGACTCGTAATCGCTGTGGTGCGGGGGTGCGGAGACGATGCGGGTCTGGGCAGCACCGGTGGTGTAGCGGATCAGGGCGATGATCCCGACGATGACCAGAGACCAGAAGAGCACCATTCCGATTGCCATGCCTGCATATCCCCATCCACCCATGTCGTGGTCAGACCAGAACATCATGGGAGTAACTCCTCTCTTGACGATTGCGGCCGGTCGTGCGGGCCCCTCATTCCGGGGCCGCCGGAGATCCGCGTCGACTCGGTGGTGCCAATGCCCGGTCGGCTCATCACTCCAGACTGCGCCGGGGTGCTCAGGTGTTTGGTGTTGGTTGTGTGAAGATTCGGTCAAGACAGGAACCTGGGCGGGCAGCACGGCACGATGGAAGATATGGACCCCATACCCGGCATCGTCGAGAGCGGTGCCGACCCGGGCTATCGCGCCCTGGTGGTCGATGACGAAGCCGCCCTGGCAGACGTGGTCGCCAGCTACCTGAAGCGTGAGCACTTCGAGGTGACGGTGTGTCACACCGGGGTCGAGGCACTCGCGGTGGCCCGCGAAGTCGATCCCGACGTGGTGTTGCTCGATCTGGGATTACCCGGTCTCGACGGACTCGAAGTCTGCCGGCAGTTGCGGACGTTCTCCGACGCCTACGTGGTGATGCTGACCGCCCGTGACACCGAGATGGACACCATCGTCGGTCTGTCGGTCGGGGCCGACGACTACATCACCAAACCCTTCAGCCCACGGGAACTGGTCGCCCGGATTCGTGCGATGTTGCGCCGGCCACGGACCGTCACCCCTTCAAATGGTGTCGCCGACACCGCCGATCTGATGCCGCCGATCCGTCGCTTCGGACCGCTGTCGATCGATCCTGCCAGCCGACAGGTTTTCCTCCACGAGGAACCGATCCCGTTGACCCGCACCGAATTCGACATCCTGGCCGCGCTGTCATCGAGGCCCGGCGTAGTGTGGAGCCGCCGCCAACTGATCAACGCTGTCTGGGGCGAGCCATGGGTGGGTAACGACCATCTTGTCGACGTCCACGTTGGACATCTTCGCCGCAAACTGGGTGACGACCCGGCAGAGCCATGCTTCGTCTTCACCGTCCGTGGTGTCGGATACCGGATGCGAGCCAGACAGTGACCGCCCGGGCGGGAATGGGGATGCGGCGGCGACTGCTGCTCGCTCAGACGTTGGTCCTGCTCGCCGGTGGGATCACCACAGGACTGGTGGCGGCGGTGGTGGGCCCGCCACTCTTCCGCGATCACCTTCACCAGGCCGGCGTGGCCCACAACTCCAACGAGCAGTTCCACGCGGAGCAGGCCTACCGGGCTGCCACCGCACTGTCCATCGCGGTGGCGATCACGGTGGCCGTTCTGACCGCCTTCGTGGTCACCGCATACCTGAGCCGGCGCCTGCAACGCTCGATCGCCGAGCTGTCCGCGGCGGCATCAGCGGTGGCCGAGGGTCACTACGACATCCGCGTCACCTCGCCTCGACTCGGTGACGAGTTCGACGAGCTGGCAACCGCGTTCAATCAGATGGCCGAACGTCTCCAATCGGTGGAATCGACCCGACGACGAATGTTCGGAGACTTGGCCCACGAGATCCGCACCCCGGTAGCCGTACTGGAGGCCTACCTCGAAGCCGTCGAGGACGGGGTGAAAACCCTTGACCCGGAGACGATCGCGATGCTGCGCGAGCAGACCGCCCGGTTGGTGCATTTCTCCGCCGATGCCGCCGCCCTGGCCCAGGCCGAGGAATCCCATACCGCGGTCACCCCGGACTGGGTGGACACCGCAGGTCTCGTCAATGCCGTGAACGTGTCGTTCGCCGACCGCTACGCCGCCAAGAACGTCACCCTGCGCACCTCCGCCGGCCATACCGGAGCGGTGTGGGCCGACCGGCAGCGGCTCTCCCAAATACTCGCCAACCTTCTCGACAACGCCCTGCGGCACACTCCCGCCGGCGGACAAGTCACCCTTACCGCCGCACGACGCGGCGCCGAAGTGATCTTCAGCGTCGAAGACGACGGAGAAGGCATCGACGCCGAACACCTGCCGCACCTGTTCGAACGGTTCTATCGCGCCGACACCGCCCGCGACCGCGACCACGGCGGCTCCGGGATCGGCCTGGCCATCGTCAAGGCACTGGCCGAAGCCCAGGGCGGCCATGTTCAGGTGCGCAGCCGCGGCGCCGGCCAGGGCAGCATCTTCACCGTGACGCTGCCGGCCCACGAGCCTCCTGCGGCCCAGATTGTGCGCTACGAACCGTCAGCCATTTCGTCGATCAGGTGATGGGTCGACCAGGTGATAGCAGGCACGTCGAACGCTGAATTCCGCTGCGAGACAGCAGCTCACCTGACACGTGTTTGCCGCTAAAGGGAAGCGAGAATCTGGTTCATGGTGTCGATCTCCTTCTGCTGGCTCTCCAGAATCGACTTCGCCATCGCAATGGCCTCAGGAAACTGACCGTTGGCGATTTCGTCCTGAGCCATGGTCAGAGCGCCCTGATGGTGCTTGATCATCCCGGTCAGGAAAAGCGTGCTGGCCTCGACCCCCTGAGCGTTGGTCAACGCATCCATTTCGGCCGGCGACATCATGCCGTCCATTGCCGACATCCCGCCCATGCCGGGCATCATCGAACCGCTGGGCATCGGCATCGTGGTGCCCGTCGGGGAGCCCGGGCTGTTCATTCCGCCATGGTCCATACCGGGCATCCCACTCATACCCGGCATGCCCCACTGCTTCATCCAGCCCTGCATCTCGGCGATCTCCGGGCCCTGGGCAGCGTTGATCTGTTTGGCCAGATCGATCACTCGTGGGTCGATATCGGCCTTGCCCAGGATGATGTCGCTCATCTCGATCGCCTGTTGGTGATGAGGGATCATCATGTGGGCAAAGCGCATGTCGGCCTTGTTGTGCATCGCGGCCTGGGCGGACGCCGAAGGCGGGGCTGCGCTCGTGGCGCCCGGCGTGGCATCTCTGGTTGCCGAATTTCCACACGCGCCCACAACGGCAACAGCCGCGAGAGCCGCTACCCCGGTGAGCACGGTCCTGGTCCTGGTCACAATGATTCCCTTTCATCGCACACGTCGATTTCGTACCCAGCCTTCCGAACCCACGTACTGGTGGCCTAGTCGTTGTGTGAAGATTCGATAAAGAACGGCACCCGCCTCATCCCTGGCGCCGGCACCGGTGCCAGGGTTGGAAGAGGATATCGGCGCCGACAGATCACCAGGGAGTCCCGGATGACGATCGCTATCTCGACATCGTTGCAGTCGTCGTTCTCCGATGCGGTGGCCCGTACCCGAGAAGCACTGGCCGGACAGGGTTTTGGCGTGCTGACTGAGATCGACATGAAGGCCACCCTGAAGGCCAAACTGGATCAGGACATGGAGAACTACCTGATCCTCGGAGCCTGCAATCCACCACTGGCCCATCGCGCGGTGAACGTCGACCGCCAGATCGGCTTGCTGCTTCCGTGCAATGTGGTCGTGCGCAGCGACCCCTCCGACGACAACCGCGTGCTGGTGGAGGCCATGGACCCCCAACTGCTGGTTCAGGTGACCGGGGAACCTGCGTTGCAGGAGGTCGCCGACGAAGTCACCGGCAAGCTACGTGCCGCACTTGCATCGTTGGCGTAAGCCACCCAACTTCACAGATGTCAGGCTCGGCCCGAACATACTGTCGCCTACGGTCCCGGTGGTCGCCATGGCGCAGTATGGGTTCCGTAAAGATTCAACAAAGATTCCTTGAAGTGCGGTTCGGGCGCACCGAGGGGCCTGAATCCGCTGCTACCGTCGGCGCCATCATGAGTGCGATGACAACGCCGCCGAACGCCAGATTATGGGCGGCGATCGGTCTGTTCTTCATCGGCGCCCTCTTCGGTTCGGCACCGGTCGCAGCGGCCGCCCCGGATGTCGCGCACGCACACCATCATCTGACGGCCGACGGTCATCATGACCACCTCGCTTTCACAGAACACGCCCACATCGGCCTTGCCGCCACCCCTGAGGCACCGGACATACTCGGCGATATCACGGCCCCCCGATCGCGGGCGGCGCTTGTCGCCGTGGGACTGCTCTTCGCGACCGCCCTGGTGTGGGGTCTCGCTCCTCGGCACATCGTGCTGGTCGGGCGGGACCCACCCCGCAGGTCGATCGCCAGTTCTCCGGGCCGGGATGTACTTTCCCGGCTGTGCATTTCGCGCCGCTGATCGGATGGCACAGACCGGTCGACCGCATTCCTTCCCGCGGGTTGATCGGTCGGTGACCGGTGTCCACTTCAGCGGCCGCGCTGGTATCTCGCGGCCCGGAACGGAAGCGACCCTCCGATGGCCTCTGTTATCCCATTTCACCCCGCCAACCGGCGCGCCACCAATCATCGGCCGCTGCGTAGCCACGACCCAACCGGCACGCTCGCCGCGGCGGTCGGCAACACCCCGGTTCTCCGAGTCACCGCACCGTTTACCGATGGCAAACTGGGATTTTGGGCCAAGCTTGAGGGCCTGAATCCGGGCGGTATCAAGGATCGTCCCGCCATGCACATGGTGGAGCGGGCCCGGGCCCGGGGAGACCTTCGGCCAGGGGCACGGATCATCGAATCCAGCAGTGGCACTTTGGGTCTGGGCCTCGCCCTGGCCGCCAAGGTCTACGGACACCCGGTCACCGTGGTCAGTGACACCGGGCTCGAACCGATTGTCACCCGGATGTTGTCGGCCTACGGCGTAACGGTCGAACAGGTCGAGACACCGCACCCCGAGGGAGGCTGGCAACAGGCACGTTGCGATCGGGTTGCGGAATTGCTGGCCGAAGACCCCGACGCATGGCATCCCGACCAGTACAACAACCCCGATAACGTCGACGCATACCGTGGACTCGCGCTGGAACTGCACGCCCAACTGGGCCGGGTGGACGTGCTGGTCTGCTCGGTGGGCACCGGTGGGCACTCATCCGGCGTGAGCCGCGCCCTGCGGGCATTGAACCCGGCACTGGAGCTGATCGGGGTGGACACGGTGGGTTCGACCATCTTCGGGCAACCGGCCGCGTCCCGGCTGATGCGCGGATTGGGGTCAAGCATCCTGCCGGGCAACGTCGACTACCGAGCCTTCACTGAAGTCCACTGGGTCGCCCCCTCTGAGGCGGTGTGGGCCTCACGTGCGCTGGCGAGAACCACCTACGCGACCGGCGGGTGGAGTGTGGGCGCGGTCGCTCTGGTGGCAGGTTGGGCTGCCCGCACCTACCCGCCGACGACCACGATCGCGGCGATCTTCCCGGATGGCCCGCAACGCTATTTCGACACCGTGTTCAACGACGACTACTGCCGCGAGCATGATCTGGGCGGTGACCCCCCCGGCGAACCGCTGACCATCGTTGACCCCACCGCAACGGTGGTCAACTCCTGGGCGCGGTGTACCCGGGTGGTAGATCCGGCGGACGTGGGGCGCTGATGGGGATGGTCGCGCAGTTCCGCAGCTTCGGGTTGCCGAGTCGGCTACTGATGGTCAATCAATTCGGTATCAACCTAGGCTTCTACATGCTGATGCCCTATCTGGCCGGGTATCTGGCCGGACCGCTGGGTATGGCGGCCTGGGCGGTTGGCTTGGTCCTCGGGGTCCGCAATTTCTCCCAGCAGGGCATGTTCATCGTGGGCGGCACCTTGGCCGATCGCCTGGGCTATAAACCCCTCATCGTCGCGGGCTGCCTGCTCCGCACTGCCGGCTTCGGACTGTTGGTCTTTGCCCACTCGCTGCCCGCAGTGCTAATCGCCGCCGCGGCAACCGGTTTCGCCGGGGCACTGTTCAACCCGGCGGTGCGGGCCTACCTGGCCGCCGATACCGGCGAGCGACGGGTGGAGGCGTTTGCGTTGTTCAACGTCTTCTACCAGGCCGGTATCCTCGCCGGCCCACTCGTCGGATTGGCCTTCATGGCAATCGACTTCCGGGTGACGGCCGCCGGTGCGGCAGCCGTGTTCGCGCTATTGACCGTCGCCCAATTGTTCGCCCTCCCGAAACGTGATCCCGAGTCCGCC
Organism: uncultured Actinomycetota bacterium; assembly: GCA_963787055.1. Lineage (GTDB taxonomy): Bacteria > Actinomycetota > Actinomycetes > Mycobacteriales > Mycobacteriaceae > Mycobacterium. The sequence goes on along the minus strand of CAWBBP010000009.1, from coordinate 12,269 downwards.
GGTGAGAAGAGTTCCGTTCTGCAGGACTGGCGCACCGTGGCGGGCAACCGCTCGTTCCTGCTGTTCTCGGTGGCGATGATCGGCTGCTACCTGCTGTCTTTCCAGGTCTACCTGGCACTGCCGCTGCATGCGGCCGAGATCGCACCCCACCATGCATCGACGCTGATCGCCGCCGTCTTCGCGGTATCCGGGGTAGTGGCAGTGGTCGCACAGTTGCGGATCACCCGGTGGTTCTCCAGTCGGTGGGGTTCGGGCCGCTCGCTGGTCATCGGCATGACGGTGGTGGCGCTGTCGTTCCTGCCGCTGATCCTGTTGCCGGACAATCGGTTCAGCGCCGGCGTGGCCATCGGCGCATTGCTGGTCAGCGCTGCGGTCTTGGCGATCGGATCGGCGGCGGTGTTCCCCTTCGAGATGGACACCGTGGTAGGCCTGTCCGGCGGCCGCTTGGTCGGCACCCATTACGGCTTCTACAGCACCATCGTCGGCGTCGGCATCCTGGTCGGCAATGTCGCCGTCGGGGCGTTGATAGAGGCCGCGAACGCGCGGGGCGCGGGCGTGCTGGTGTGGTCCGCACTAGCCCTGACCGGCCTCATATCGGCGGCCGCACTACGTGCCCTGGCCCGCAACGGCCACCTGCGCTACCCCACCGACCCGCAGGCGGTGGGTGCCGCCCGGTGACCGACGACCCCGCCCGGAAGTCCACTTTTCGACATGTGATTCATCAGCCCAGACCGCACACACAGATGGAGGTTCAAATGTTCACATCCCTACGGCGCGCAGCAGGAATTCTCATAGTCGGAGGAGTGGTGGCCATGCTCAGCAGCCCGGCCGCGGCCGCCCACGTCGACGCCGAACTCGACGGCACCGGCCCCGGCGGATTCGGGGTGGTCACGTTGGGTGTTCCCACCGAGTCGGGCAAGCCCAGCACCACCAAAGTGCAGGTCCGCATCCCCGACGAGACCCCGCTGCGGACCGTGCGGGCTGAACCGTTGGCGGGCTGGACGCTGGACATCCAGATGCGAAAGATCGACCCGCCGTTGCGTAAGGACGACGGCACCCCGGTCAATGAGGTGGTCAACACCGTGACCTGGACAGCGGCAGCCGGCGGCGGTATTCCGCAGGGTCAGTTCCAGGAGTTCGGCCTCTACCTCGGACCCATACCGGATGCCGATACCCTCGCACTGCCCACGACCCAGACCTTCTCCGACGGCAGCACCGAGGTCTGGGCAGAGCAGGCCACCGGTGGCGAGAAGCCCAAGTTTCCGGTCCCAACAGTGACGATCGCCCGGCAGTCCGACGGTGGCCTGCTACCCGTCATCGCCTGGACCGCCCTGGGACTCTCGGTCATCGGTTTGGGACTGGGTGTGTTCGCGATCGACCGGGCCTCCCGTCGCCCGGCCGCCGTCGATTCCGTCTCTGCGGCGGACTGACCCGATGAAGCGCGCTCACGTGATCTCCGCGGTTGCCTGTCTCACCATCGTCCTCGCATCGGGCTGCGGCTCCGGTGCGGACCCTTCGGTGCAGTCACCGGCCGCTGAAAAGCCCTCACCGGTGACGTCCGCGCCCAGTTCCGTGGCTGTGCTTCCGCAGATCGGGACGGTGATCAGGGTGGGAATCGTCGGGGGTTCGGTCACCCCCACCAATGCCGAGGCAGAGGCCGTCGCGGGCCAGCCGATTGTGCTTGAGGTCAGCAGCGATGCACCCGACAGCATTCACGTTCATTCCGTGCCCGAACATGTCTTCGAGGTACAGCCCCGCCCCGATCAACGGTTCGAGTTCACCGTCGATATTCCCGGACAGGTGGACGTCGAACTCCACGAACTGAATCGGACGATCGTCACCATCACGGTCCGGCCGCGATGACAGCGGACACCGAAACCGTTCTGGCGCATGGCGTGGGCGGCTCGACCGATCTGCCGATCCCACTGACCTACGCGCTCGTCGGCGGTGTGTGGGCATTGATCCTGACCTTCGCCGTCGTCGCGGTCGCATGGCGGACACCGAAGTTCGACCCGGCCAAGCCCGGTCGCGCTCTGCCGAAGTGGGTCACCGATACGGTGGACTGTCCGGCAGTTCGACACCTCCTGGCGGCAATCGCAGTCCTTTTCGTGATCTGGGTTGGCATCGCGGCGATCTGGGGACCGCAGGACGGTGACAATCCGTTGCCCGGATCTTTCTACGTTCTGTTGTGGGTCGGCTTGGTCGCAATCTCGGTCGTCGTCGGCCCCATCTGGCGAGTCATCTCGCCAGTGCGCACCATCTGGCGACTCTTCGGCGGCAGGCGGAACGGGCACACCCGTCGGCGGTATCCCGCCCGCTGGGGGTACTGGCCGGCGGCCGCAGCCCTGCTTGCATTCGTGTGGTTGGAACTGGCCAGCCCCGATCCCGGATCGCTGGCCGCGATCAAGCTGTGGATCCTTCTGTACGCCTTGGCCATGTTCGTCGGTGCCGCGATATTCGGATCGACGTGGTTCGCCCGTGCCGATCCCTTCGAGGTGTACAGCGTGACGGTGTCGCGGCTGGCACCCTTCCGGCGAAACCGCGAAACCGGACGGATCGTCATTGGCAACCCGCTTGATCACCTGCCCACCATGCCTGTGCGGCCCGGCATCGTCGCGGTGATGGCAGTGCTTCTCGGTTCCACCGCGTTCGACAGTTTCTCCCAGTTCAAGGGCTTCCGGAACTTCGTCGACCGCAACGCCGCCGGTGTACCCGTCATCGGCGAGGCCGGCGGCGCCTCGGTCCTGCGCAGCCTCGGATTACTGCTCTTCATCGTCGTCGTCGGAGTGAGTTTTTCCGCCGCCGCGCGCGCCACCGGCGGGCTGACGCGCGGACAACGCCGCGCCCTACCGGGTCGACTGGCGCACTGCCTGATCCCGATCGTCGTGGGCTACATCTTCGCCCACTACCTGTCCTATCTTGTCGAGCGCGGCCAGGAGACCATCGTCCGACTGGCTGACCCCCTGGCCAGGGGATGGCACCTCCTGGGCCTCGATTCCGGCGACGTGATCTATGTGTTGTCGATGAATCCGACACTGCTGTGGACCATCAAGGTCGCCTTCGTCGTCGCGGGACACGTCGTTGGCGTGCTCGCTGCCCACGATCAGGCATTGCGGGTCATCCCGGTCGGCCACCAGCTGACCGGACAACTGGCCATGATGGCGGTGATGGTCGCTTACACCCTCACCGGGCTCTACCTGCTCTTGGGTGGTTGACCGTTCGGGTGTCTCCGCCGGCGCCTCGGTGGTAGCCGGCGATATCGACCCGGTATCGGTCGCGCCGAGACCGCTGCGCTGATCGGCGGTGTCGGGGCCGTCTCGGACGCCGCCAGCACCGACGGCATCGGCGACCCTGCTCGACACCGCACACCGGACGCTCGGCCGCCGGACGGGCTCAATGACCCGTACGGCCACGTGAGGGCATCGGCTCCACCGAGGGCTCCAGGCCGATCGTTGCGCCGCTGCGCTGTACCCACTGACCGTAGGACCGCGACAGCGGGCCGGCGGTGACTCCGTGCGCGAACACGCTCAGCAGCACCGTCACGGCGAGGACGCTTTCGATCTCCTCGATACCGGGCGCGGACCGGCCGAGTTCCTCGAGCACGAGTAGCCCGAAGACGATCGTGGCCAGCCCCCGGGGTCCGAACCAGCCGAGGAATGCCACCGTGCGCCAACTGAATCCGGAACCGATCATGGCCAGGGCCACCGGGATGAGCCGGAGCACCGTCACCGCCAAGACGGCGAGCAGCACGGCCTGCCACCGGATTCCGACCTCGAAGACGACCAACAGCAGACCGCCGAAGAAGAACCAGACGACGAACCCCAGCAGATCGGCAGCGGTCTCGCTGAGTCCGCCGGTCCCACGGTCCTCGGCCAGACTGATCGATGCGGCGCCGAATACCAGCCCGCCGGCGAAGGCCGCGATGAAGGCGTTCGCCCCGATCAACTCGGCAACGCCGAACAGCAGTGCCGGCACACCGAGGGTGGCGATCTGCCGTCCCCGCGGACTGGACAGACCCCTCTCCCGGGATCGGTCCATGCACCACGCCGCCACCAACGCCAGGACCACCGCGCACCCCAGCGCCAGTAGCACCGGCGCCACCCCGATGCCGAGCAGGCCCGGGATCGGCGCGTCCTCGCGTTCCGCGAAGACTGCCAGAGCCATCAGCACGATGGGTGTCGCCAGGCCGTCATTGAGTCCGCTCTCAACGTTCAGACCGCGCCTAACCCGCAGCGGTACAACCGGATTCAGCACCGTGGGTGCACCGAGGCCGGCGTCGGTGGGGGTGATCGCCGCCGCGATCAACCAAGCACCGGCGATCCCCACCGCCGGGAACAGCGCTCTGGACACCAGGAAGGTCGCCAGCAGCGCCAGCGGGAAGCCGATCATCAAGAGGCGCAAAGCGATTCCCGGGTCGTGCCGAAGTTGGCCGAGGCGGACCGTCGAAGCGTCGTGGAACAGAATGATCACCAGCGTCATTTCGGCCAGAGCATGGACGAAGTCCGCATTGATGTCGACGGAGCTGGCGGCGAAGAACACCATTCCCGCCGCGATGCTCAGCATCGGCGCGGTGAGACTTGCCGACAGAAGCCCCCGCGCAACCAGGGCGTAGCAGAAGATCAGCCCAGACATCACGGCGATGACCTGACCACTCATGGACAGACCACCCCGATCATCTCTCGACTGTATCGCCGGTGCCGGCCGGCCCGGGCGTCGACGGGGAATCGAAACGCATGGTCGATCCCATGCCGACCGAATTACCGGGAACCCGGGGCGGACGGGTGCCACGGGCGCCCTCCGGTGGTTCACTACCGGTATGCCAATGCTGACCCGCCGCGGGTTGCTTGCCGCGGCTGGCCTCGCCACGGCGGGGCTGGCCGTCTCCTGCACGACGACACCGGCGCCCACACGATCGGCGGAGACAGCCTGGGCCGACCTCGAACGGCGGCTACGCGGCTCGGTGGTGCGCCCAGGTGACCCCGACTTCGGCGATCTGGCGACTCCACGAAACCTCCGCTTTGTGGCAACCATGCCGGAAGCGGTGGTGCTGTGCGCCCACCCCGAGGATGTCGCAACGACCGTGGGTTGGGCCAGAAAAACCAACACCCCGTTCGCGATTCGCGGCGGCGGCCAGAACTATGCAGACGCCTCAAGCTCGCGCGGGATCATCATCAGCACCCGTCGGATGAATGCCGCGAACCTCGACGGGACCACACTGCGCGCCGGGGCCGGGGTGCGCAACGCCGACCTCGCAAAGCTGCTACCCCAGGGCGGCGAAGGCAGGCTGCTGCTACCCGGCGGCAACTGCCCGGCAGTGGGTGTGGCGGGCCTTACCCTCGGCGGCGGCATCGGACCCAACGCCCCGTGGGCCGGCCTGGCCACGGACCGGCTGCGCAGAGCCACCGTCGTCACCGCCGACGGCAGCATCGTTACCGCGAGCGCGAGCGAAAACCCGGACTTGCTCTGGGGGTTGCGCGGCGGGGCGGGGGGCAACTTCGGCGTCGTCACCGATCTGGAGTACGAACTGGTCGAGGTGCCGGTAACCCGCGCCACCACTGGCCTGTTCGTCTTCAAAGGCGATGACGCCGTGCTCGCCTCCGGCCTGGCCTTCCAGCGGGTGCGGTCGGCGGCGGAGCGGATTGCCAGCGGCACCTGGAGCGGCAGACCCGACTCTGCGAAGTTGCGCATGCAGGTACTGGCGGGCGAGTCCGAGGCCCGCGACCTTCTCGCCCCGGTGCTGGCGATTCCGGGGGTGGAGGCAGAGGTCACCGAGCGTCCGTGGTGGGACTGCTACCGGTGGTACGTCGTGGCTCCCACTCCGGCGTACTCGTTCTGGGACCGCTCGCTGTACGCCGATGAATATCTGTCCGACGATGCACTGGGTGCGGCCCTGGATGTGGTGCGGCGACTACCCACCAACGGTGACCCTGAACGCCGCGGGGCGGTGGGGCTTTTCGGATGGGTGGGGGGCGCGGTCAGCGATATCGCCCCCGATGCCACCGCTTACGTCCATCGGCCAGCCCGGATGTTGATCGAGATGTCCTCCGGATGGCGCACGCCACCGGACCCCGGTGAGCCGCTCACGCCCGTCCCTGCCGACATGCGCGCCTGGATGGAGGAACTCTGGGAGGTACTGCTGCCGCACAGCACCGGCCGCTCCTACCAGAACTTCCCCGACCCCCAACTGCGGAACTGGGCGAGCGCGTACTACGGCGACAATCTGGCGCGACTCGAGGGCATCAAGGCGACGTGGGATCCGGAGGGCGTGTTCACCCACTCCCAATCCATCCCGCCGCCGCATTGATCGTGGCCCGAAACAACCAGTCGGCCGAGCCGATAGCTGACGTCGGTTTCACCCCGCCGTCGCGGACCCGCGGCTCCCGTCGCGACCGAGTCCGTTCCGGTTCGATGGGCAGTATCGGGGAGTCCAACTACGCCTACCCTGGAGTGCGCCCGAAGGGATTCGAACCCCTAACCTTCTGACATATTCGACGGTATCTCAGGCGTCTAGGTGAGTCCGAGTGAATATGGCTCTACCAGGCCATTCGCCGCGTCGTGCCATTCTCGATATAGGTCGGTCCTGGCGAATCCACGGACGTTTGTATCGGGAAAGTGGCGGATCGAAGTGCCCGATCGGGCGCCGGCGGTGCGCCGGAGGCAGACCCCCCACACGATCAGGCGATGCGTTCAATCGTGCCGAGTTCACCCTGCAGCTTGTCCCGGGCGACTTCGGCGTCATACCGAGCCTGCATATTGATGAAGAACATGTCACTGAGCCCCAACGCACGCGACAGTCGCAGCGCAGTGTCAGCCGTGATCGCCCGTTTCCCGTGCACGATTTCGTTGATACGGCGGGGTGGCACGTCGATAGCCTTGGCGATCCGGTATTGGGTGATGCCCATCGGCTCGAGAAACTCCGTCATCAAGATCTCCCCGGGATGGGTGGGTGCGAAGTCAGCCATATGCCTGCCCTTTCTAGTGGTAGTCGACGAACTCGACGTTCGACGCACCGCCGGCGCTCCAGGTGAAACAGATTCGCCATTGGTCGTTCACCCGCACGCTGTACTGACCGGTGCGGTCCCCGCTCAGCTTCTCCAGCCGATTGCCGGGCGGCACACGCAGATCGTTGATAGTTCCAGCGGCATCGATCAGGGTCATCTTGTTGTACGCGAGTCTGCTGAGTTCCGGACTGATCCTCTTGACGTAACGACGCTGCCAGATCGCCTCCGCGTCCTTACTCCGGAACGAGCGGATCACCTGCCAACAATAACGTCAGCCGTTAGTAACGTCAACCGTTACTAAGCCCATTAGCGGTCCCGTTGAGGGGAACCTGGTCGACACCGTCGATGACCGAGGGCATCGGCAGGTCCGCGGCCGCCAGGATGGTCGGGATGTCGGTGACATGGGTGAACTGCGAACGCAACCCACCGGGGTCCTTGATCCGCGCCGGCCAGGACACCACCATCGAGGTGCGGGTGCCGCCCAGATGCGACGCGATCTTCTTGTCCCACTGATAGGGCGAGTTCATCGCATGGGCCCAGCTGTGCGAGAAGTGGTTCTGGAACCACCGGCCGCCGAAGTCGTCGATGTTCTCGATCATGAAGTCCTCGCGGTCGTCGATCCCATTGCCGAGGGTGACGATCTCGCTGGTCATTCCGCGACCGGACGGATCCCCGGCGCTGGACCCGTTATCACCCTGGATGTAGATGATCAGGGTGTTGTCGAGCACGGAACTGATGAACGTCGGCGCCGAGGAACCCGTAGAAGTATTCGAATCCCAGACCTGAGGGCCACAAGTCGAACGGGCCGGCGGGCGTGGTCAACCAGTCGGGAACGTTGTGGTTCTTGCCGAACCAGGCAGTGCCGTAAACGTTTCCGGTGAGAACCTCACCGAGAGTGCCCACACTCTTGGACATGATGCTGTGATACCCGGGAAACGGGGTGGAGAATTCCATGATGATGCCGGTCGAGGCCACGTGGTGATTGCGTCCGGTCAACAGCGTGGCCCGCGTCGGCGAACGCAATGCCGTGGTGTGAAAACGTTTGTACCGCAAACCGTTTTCGGCCAACCGCGCGTACGTCGGGGTCGGTACCGGCCCGCCGGAGACTTCCGTGGCGCCGAATCCGACGTCGTCAGTCATGATCAGTAGCACATTGGGCGCCCCCTCGGGGGCCACCACTTCCCGGGGCCACTCGATCGGATCCGAACCCTCCACCGTCGGGGCTATCTTGCCGACCTTCTGGCATAGGGGGATCGGGAGGCGGCTGCGGTCGGGCCATTCGCCCGACGAGGCGGGGCTGCCTGGCACCTGCGAGGACCCTGACGTGGGGCTCCCGCCGTTACCGCACGCCGATGTCAGTGCGGCAGCCCCGGAGCCGCCCACCCCGAGGATGGCCAGCCGTTGCAATGCCGTTCGCCGGGATAGACCGGCACGGCTTTCCCCGGCGAGCGCCTCAACGCTGCCGGAGTCCCTATTTCTCTTGGTGAACGGTCCGGTTCGCCGCATCCGGGACGTTGCAGCATCGTGAGAGTCGACTCGGCGGAATCAGAGGCATTCAGATCCGGAAATTCCAGGGGCTCATTGATTGCGTCAAACCTAGTGGACGCCCTGACGCAACAGCCCAGATCTGAACGCAGTCCTTCAAGTGCGCCGCGCCTTGCTTGCCGACTAGTCGCGGATGGGAAGTTCATGGATGAGGTGCCGCGTGAAGATCACGAAGAGGCGTACAGGACCGATGCGCTGTTCGAGTTCGGCCAGGGTGTCCGCACGGATGGCATCGAGTTCGGCTACTCCCAGCACCCCGGAATAGCTCACCCGAAGATCGATCTCGCTGAACTTGCCGCGGCGGACCGTCATCACATCGACCAGTTCGAAATCGTTGGAGTCGGCCTCGGCGTGCTCGTCGATGATGGTGTTGAGCGTGTCGCGAACCAAGAGGTCAAGGTCACCGTCGGTGCGCCGTCCGGATAGACGACTGAATTCGGCCCTGGCCTCATGGAGTGGTTCACGGAATAACAGCGCGCACAGAATCAACACGATGAGGCTGTCCGCAATCGCCTTGATGTTGAACGACTCGCTGGTGATCGCCGTCCCGTTGGGAAGGACAGTGATGAGCAGCAACGAGAAGCAGATGCCGGCCGAGATCGCACCTTCCATCAGTGCCGCATGGCCCTCCACCTTGAGCAGTTTGGAACTGTGCTGGATCCTGGCGTTGTTGCGGCGGTGGTTCCAGGACAACAGAAGACTGCCGACGGCGACGAAGCCGGTGTAGGCCGCCGCGATGCCAAAATGCGGTTCCTCTGCCTCACGCTCAACCAGGTAGGTGACGACTTTGGTGCCATTGGTGATGACGGCGACGCCAAGCACTGCCAAGAGCATCAGCGAACGGAACAGGACGTAGAGGTTCTCCAAGGCCAGTCGGCCGTAAGGGTCCCGCGGGGTAGGTGGCTCATCGGCCACCAGAACCAGCCTTCCCGCGATGATCGCGGCTCCGAAATTGATCAGCGAGATCACGCCGTCCAGTTGCGTCGCAGCCACTCCCGAGATGCCATAAGCAACGAAGCCCAACACGGCGAACAGGAGCATCGCGTTGCGATGCATCTTCAGACTGCGAATCTCGATCGGCGCCGCAGCGTCCTTGTCGAGAGTTTCCGGCGGTGCCTGTGTCACGGCGCGAAGCCTAGCCAGCTATAGCCACCGATGGTTCCGATCACGGCGCCGATCACGGCGGCACCTATCGGGAAAGTAGCGGATTGCTGGCGTTTAGGGCTCTAATTACAGCGACATTTCCGCTGGTAGAGAGTGCGCCCGAAGGGATTCGAACCCCTAACCTTCTGGCATATTCGACGGTATCCCAGGGTCTAGGTGAGTCCTTGAGGATACGGCCCTACCAGGCAATTCGTTCCCGGAAGGCCATCCCGATTTAGCCCGATCCATGTGAATCCACGGACGTTTGTATCGGGAAAGTGGCGGATTCAAGATCCCATGCACCCTGCCGGGGCCGACAGTGCGCGGGCGATCACGATCGCGGCCAGCGGCTGCCACGCGGCAAATAAGACTGTCGGGCCACCGACGCTTGGTAACCGTGATGCAGCTAATGTCTTGTCATCTGACGCGCTCCTCCGCTGGCAAGATGAGCGATGCGGGGTGCTGGATAGCCTTGAAGCGATCCACGAGCAGGTCAGGCGTTCGGGGGTTGTTGCTGAGCCCCGACAGTTGTTTGGTTTAGCGCGGTGGTCTGGCCCCCGGCGTAGCCGCGGGCCCTCGGGGGGGCCATTGAAGGTCATTCCGGTATGAGACCGAGCCTCGCGGACCCGCCGGATCGGCCGATTCGCCGCCGCGGTGGCCGGCGATCGGATGCTTTTATTTTAGGGTCCGGCACCGACAGTTTCGGTTGCCCGTCTGACGGCTTTCCTTCAGCAGGATAACGGCTTTGGGCAGAGAACCTGTAAGGCGATACCTGGACAGACTGGGCTCGCGACTTCAGCGATCTCAGCTTCAGCGGCGACCAGCGCCCTTAACTGGCGTTCCTGATCTGCAACGAACAGAAGCCCTGCCGGATTTTGGGCCATCGGAGGAGTTACTGGGGCGCTTCCTTAAGGGCAAGGTCCACCGTGTAGATGAGCCAGTTTGTGGGCACTCCCCGTTTCGCCGCCACGGCTTGAACCTGTTCCTGGAAATCCTGATCCGGTTGGCCGGAGACGATCAGCAGCCGCGCCCCGCGCCGTCCGTCCCGGGCCGCTTTTTGTTTCAACGCGCTCATGTAGCGGCCGGCCTGGGACACAAGTCCCTTGTCAGGTTCAGCCGTCTTCAATTCGATGCCGACCAGCTCGCTGGTCTTGGTGTCTTCGGCCAGGATGTCGATCTTGCATCCGGGCGCGATGACCACTTCGGCGCCCAGGTAGCGCAGCCCCGCCTTCTTGAAGTAGGGCAGCGCACGGAAGTTCTTCTGCAGGAAATTCGACAGCAACGCTTCCTGATCGAAGAGCCGACGGGTCTCCTGGATGCCCGGGATTCGATGCCCCGCCTCAAAGAGGTAGATCCGGGTCGTGCGGGTGTTGGTCGGGTCGACCAATTCGGGAAATGTCTCGACGCCAGCGGCGCGAAGGCGCTCATCGAGAACCTGACAGAACTTGGCCCCGATGCGCTGGTATCCCGCCTCGCGGGCCAACGTTCCCAGCAGCCGGTCCGGTGTCTGCGACAACGACTGAGCATCCCGCCGCAAGGCGACGTCCCTGCGGCACTTTTCGACCAATCGTGTCAGACGCTCTTCTTTGCTTAGCTGCCTCGGCACCGCATAGCCCCCTCTTTGTCTGAATCGGGTTCCTGCCGAATCGTAGTAGTGCTGCGGCCAATAAAACCGGAAACCGACCACTGCGGGAGCCCATTTCGATGCCACAGCACCGGCCGGAATGACCGCCGAGTCTGTCACAGCTGCCCACTAAAATAAATTGTTAGGGGGAACGTTGATCATGATTGGCATGCCGGCGCCGTACGACCGTGTGGCTCATATCGAGCGGTTCAACGAGTATCTGATCCGGGCAGTCGTCAAAGGCGAGTTCTGCACGGGGGGCGGAGCGATGGTCGACCATCACACGATGGGCGCGATTGACCAAGTCGCTGCCGCACATCCGAACCCCGATCCCGCTCTGATCAGAGCGGCGCGCGCGGAGTTCGCCAAGGAACTCGACGGAACCCATGCCGCCGAGGACGGGGCCTGGTGGCGAGCCCATCTCAGCGCGGGATACTCAGAGTGGCCCCAGACGCCGTTCTCCGACTCTGTGAAGACAGCTTTCGACCATGTCCTGACGTTCGTGAACGGCCCCTGGGCACCGGAAGAACTCGACCATGTGCGCGACAACCTGGACTCTGCGGTCCCGGCCGGAGCCGGCGGCCCGCAGCTGCCACGTCAGACACTCATCGTCGGAATCCTGCGTTCAATGATCGGCGAGATAGCAGTCATTCCGGACTGCCACGTCGGGGAAGACACTAACGAGGAACCCAGGAGACGCTTCGCGGAACGCACCCGGGTCGCCCTTAAACATCTTGTGAAGTTCGTGGAGGAACCGGAGAGCCATGAATTCGACATAGCTCGCATTAACCTGGAAAACGCCGCCGGAGAGTCCTCGTGTTCATCGACGCGGAGGCGGGACTTCGGGATCATCGTCGAGCACCTTGGTCTAATACTCGAAGCGCTGGAACGCCGTCGCGGGCGATAAGGCGAGCGGGAAAACGGCCCGGCGTCATACGGATCAGCGATCCAGCAGT
>CAWBBP010000008.1:0-227070 GCA_963787055.1 uncultured Actinomycetota bacterium | reverse complement strand
CATCAGCAGAAAAATCCGCGCCGACAGAACCCGACGCGGGAAAGCCGGCACCGGGGACCCGGCCGCGCACCGGCCCGGACCGACCCCCACCCAGGCGAGGCCGCCGTCGACGGGCGCCTGGCCGAAGATCGCGGGGTCGAGGACGCCGACGACGAACCCGAGAGCATCCCGACCCACCCGCCGAACCTGCCGAACCCGGTCGTATCCGCCAGCGCCACCGGCACCGGCGCCACCGCCGAGCCCACCCCCAACGCCACCGCGAGTGCGCCCACCCGCCCGATGTAGCGGGCATAACCCGCAGGAACGGACTCGGTGGCGCTGGACCGCCCGGCGACGGTACTCGATGACCCGCCCCCTGGACCCGGCGGCGATGGCGGCCATCCCGCGCCGACGAAAGGAGACACTAAACCCGAACATGCGGCCACCTTTGCTCGATGCCATTACGCGCGTCTGCCAAGGGCAGCCGCACTCAACGGAGGTTAACAACGCCGCCGCGACCCCACCGGTGATCGCGATTCCTTGGACGTAGCGGTCAGGCTGAAATGTCGTCGAAGAAAGCCAGGGCCGGCATGGGTTGAGGCGCAAGGCGTTGCCGTGCTGGTGGTGATGCTGCGCCAGTCCGCAGCCAGTCCGCAGCAGAACCGGCGAAGTCGTCCTCAGTCGGCAGAGCCAACGAGCCTGACCTGCACAGTCATCAGAACCGTCGGCGGCAAACGCCCAGGACATAGTTCATCACCAACTCGGCGAGCCAACTCCATGCAGGGGTCATATTCACACGCGCCGACATGCGGTACCGCACTTCCGGCTGAGACAAAGCCACTGTGACGCCCAATTCTTACTCCTCCCCCTTCGTTGTCGTGTCGGCTACCCGGCCCCGAAGGGGCTTTTCACCCAGCCGGCGACGACCGCGAGGCGGCTGGGCCGGTGCACGGCGAGGAAGCCGAAGGGGCGGTTGAAGTCCACCCGGGTGTCGGTGACGTCGTAGAAATCTTCCGGTGGTCCGCTGCCGAGCATGGCGGCGAAGGCGGTGACGGCGGCGGCTTCGAACCCCTCGGCGAAGAACCGGGCCAACACCTCCTGAGCGCCGCCGGAGATGGCCAGCCGGACCGGACTCAGCCGCGGCAGGTGCGACGTCGAGGTGTCGGTCACCAGGCCAAGTCCGAACAGATCTGGGTCGGCCAGCAGGTCGTGCTTGGTTCTGATCTCGAAAGACGGCAGCGCCAACTCCAACCTGTCTTCGGGGTCAAATGACTGCCGCCGCCCCATGGTCAGCCCAGGCCCGCCGCCATCGCCGGCATCAACAGCCAGCAGCACCCGGGCCTGACCGGAGAGTTCCCGCAAGCCAGCGCCGAGCACCTCGCCAGGCGGCTGATCACCGCCAAGCAGCAGGTGGACGTCGACGTCGCCGTCGCCTTCAACAACGACGCGGGTCACAACATCATCGAGGACCGCCGCGATGGACAGATCGAGGTGGCGCGGCGCAGCGACTGCTGATCAGCCGGGCCCGGATCGTCTGACCACGACCACTCATCCCCGCCGTCGCGGGGGGCGCCCTCGAACGGTGTGCGCCAGCGCACCCGCGCAGTAAGCGCGGAGGCGAGCACCAGCAGGGTTTCGTCGTCGATGCCGAGCGGGAACTTCTCGATAAGCCCGCCGGTTTGCTCGTCCGCCCACCGATCCAATGCCGCCTGATCGGTGAGGGGCCCCACCACCCCATCGTGCACGGGGCGGCCCACTGTTCATCCAGGGGAACATGCTGGCGGGTCCAGATGCCCAACGCGGCGGTGGTCGACTGGCCGCCGCGAAGAAGCTCAATGATCTCCAGGGCTTCCTGCTGCGCGTCGTCAGTCGGCCGGTCCAGGGCTGCACACCAGTTCGGCTGCAGCCGGGTCGTCGGCCGCCGAGGCCAGCAATGCCAGCAGCGGCCACAGCCCGGCCCCTGAGAGGGCATAGTCCTCGCCGCCGAGATGGCCGCACCACCGCGCGGTCAGGGTATTCGCGGCCTGCACCGCCGGACTCGGGGACTTATTGGATTTCACGCCCGCATCATCGCATCGAGGAACCGGCCGACGAGGTAGCGCGTGCTCAACCAGCTCGCGGATCGCCGTGCCTAAGCTAAGCCTCGATCCACCGATGAATGGGGGGAGCGTCGGGGTGTCGGGATGCGAGAAAGTGCCCCCTGAGCTGGGATGATTGGTGTTGCCTAGGCGGCAATCGGCCCCGATTCTCGAAAGGTGCGTCCAGTGCGAGTGGCCCACACGTTCACCCCTGAGTCCGCTGTGTTCGATGAAGCAAATCTCGTGTCGTGCGCGGGGCTGGTGCCGGTGATGACTCTTGCTGAGCAGACCGGGTTGATCGAGTTGCTGGGCGGCAAGGACCACATCGCCGAGCCGAAGATCGCCTCCGGGTCGGCCAACCCCGCCCCGAAGCTGGCCACGGTGGTCGCGGGCATGTGCGCCGGCGCGGACAGCATCGGTGACCTCGATGTGGTCCGCAGCGGCGGCATGAAGACCCTCTTCGCCGCGGTGTATGCGCCCTCGACCCTCGGAACCCTGCTGCGGGAGTTCACCTTCGGCCACGCCCGCCAACTCGACGCGGTACTCGGGGAGCACCTGGGGGCGTTATGCGAGCGGGGCGATCTGCTCACCGGCGCCGATCAGCGGGTGTTCATCGACATCGATTCGCTGCTGCGCCCGGTCTACGGCCACGCCAAACAGGGCGCCTCCTACGGGCACACCAAGATCGCCGGCCGCCAGGTCCTACGCAAAGGACTGTCCCCGCTGGTCGCCACGATCAGCACCGCCACCTCAGCCCCCGTGATCGCCGGGATGCGGCTACGTGCCGGGCGGGCCGGCTCCGGCAAAGGCGCCGGGCGGATGATCGCCGCAGCCATCAACACCGCCCGCGCCGCCGGCGCCACCGCGAGATCCTGGTGCGTGGGGACTCCGCCTACGGCAGCCGCGCCGTCATCGGCGCCTGCGTGCGCCAGCGAGGTGGAGTTCCGCTGGTCATGACCCACAACAAAGCCGTCCAGCGGGCCATCGCGGCGATCCCGGACACGGCGTGGACACCGGTGGACTATCCCGGGGCGGTCCGCGATCCCGACACCGCGCCTGGATTTCTGATGCCGAGGTCGCCGAGACCACCTACACCGCCTTCACCGGGCGCCCCGAGGAGATCACCGCCCGACTGGTCGTGCGTCGGGTCAAAGACGCCACCCACCTCGACGCCCTGTTCCCGGTGTGGCGGCATCACCCGTTTTTGACCAACTCGACGCTGTCGGCCGTCGAGGCCGACATCACCCACCGCCAACACGCCGTCATCGAAACCGTGTTCGCCGACCTCATCGACGGCCCCTTGGCCCACCTGCCCTCAGGGCGTTTCGGCGCCAACAGTGCCTGGATCCTCTGCGCCGCCATCGCCCACAACCTGCTGCGTGCCGCCGGGGCCCTGGCCGGCGGGCAATACGCGGTAGCCCGCGGTGCCACACTGCGCCGCCGCATCGTCAACATCCCCGCCCGACTGGCACGACCGCAACGACGCCCGGTCCTGCACCTGCCCACCCACTGGCCCTGGTCGCAGCCCTGGCTCGCACTGTGGCGCAACACCATCGGCGCCGATCCACCTCTACCCGCGACACCCTGACCAACCGCCCACCAGGGCCCGACCGAGGAACAACAGGAAAAGCTGGACAAACCAGCAGATACCCCCTGCTCACGGCCGGAAAGGGCCCACCAAAAACCGAAAAATCAGCCAACCCAGCCCATCGGTGGATTCAGGCTTAGGGCCCACACCCGGCGAGCGCCCCGGCCAGATCACCACGCTCACCGACGATCACCCGGCCCAGCCCCAGCCACCCGGCCATCGTCTGCAACTCCCCCGCCAGCGCGCCCGCGACCCGCGCGGGGTCGCGCTCCGGCTCGAGGAAGGCCCCCACGACGGTCAACGCCCCGGCCGCCCGGTCGGATTTGAGGTCCACCCGTGCGACGAGTTCGCCGTCCAGCAGCAGCGGCCACACGTAGTAGCCGTATCGGCGCCGGGCGGCCGGGGTGTAGATCTCGATGCGGTACTCGAATCCGAACAGCCGTGCCACCCGGGGCCGGAAGAAGATCAGCGGGTCGAACGGGCACAGCAGCGCGGTACCGCGGCTGACCCGCGGCACGCTCTGCCCGGACCGCAGATAGGCCGGGGCGGTCCAGCCCGCCACCCGCACCGGTTCCAGTTCACCCGCGGCGACCAGGGCGGCCACCGCGGGCCTGGCCTGCTCGGCCCGCAGCCGGAAGTAGTCGCGGAGGTCTGCCTCGGTGGCCACCCCGAGGGCCGTCGCCGCGCGCAGCACCAGTTCCCGGACGGCCTCGGTGTCCTCGACCTGGCGGGCCAGCACATCAGCCGGTAGAACCCGTTCGACCAGGTCGTAGTGTCGGGCGAAGCCGACGCGGTGCGCGGTGGTGAGCACGCCCGCGGCGAACAGCGCCTCGGCCACCCATTTGGTGTCGCTGCGGTTCCACCAGGTGCCCTTACCCCGCCGGGCCCCGGAGTCCAGGTACGCCTCGATCTGCCCGGCGGTGCTCGGCCCGAGGTCGGCGACCGCGGCGACGACATCGTCGACCAGGTGCGGGTTGCCCTTGACGATCTCCACACCCCAGCGGCCGTGCACGTACTCCCGCATCCGCCACCTCAGCAGCGGCCAGTCCTGTACCGACATCAGCGCGGCCTCGTGGGCCCAGTACTCCACCAGCAGCCGTGGCACGCGGCCACCGCCACTCCAGGCGGCGGCGTCGAGAACATCACGGTCGTAGGGGCCGAGGCGGCTGAACACCGGCGCGTAGTGGGCACGCACCGCCACCGAGACCGAATCCAGTTGCAGTACCTGAATCCTGCCCATCAGACGACGCAGATGCGCGCGGGTCACCGTCCCGGCGGGACGTGGGGCCGCGAGCCCCTGGGCGGCGACCGCGACCCGACTGGCCTGGGCGGCGGTCAGCCGGGTCATGCGCGCAGGTAGCTGTAGAACCGGTAGCGCAGGCCGGAGGTGCTGTCCTGCCAGTCCCCGGTGGTACCGGTCCAGGACTCACCCAGCACCGGGGCCAGGGTGTCGTCATCGCGCAGGTGCAGGTCGATATCCACCTCGGTGATCTCGCACCGGGAGGCCAGCGGCATGGCGAGGTGGTAGATCTCCGCCCCGCCGATCACCCAGGTCTGCCCCTCGCCGAGGCCGGCCTCGATGGAGTCGACGACCTCGGCACCCTCGGCCCGGTAGTCGGGGTTGCGGCTGACGACGATGTTGCGCCGGCCCGGCAGCGGCCGGAACCGCACCGGCAGCGACTCCCAGGTGCGCCGGCCCATCACCACGGTGTGCCCCATGGTCAGACGTTTGAAGTGGGCGAGATCCTCCGGCAGCGCCCAGGGGATGGAGCCGTCGCGGCCGATCACCCCGGAGGTGGACTGCGCCCAGATCAGCCCGATCGTCACGGCGCGGCCCCTAGACCGCTACCGGCGCTTTGATCGCCGGGTGCGGGTCGTAGTTACGGATCTCGATATCGGAGTAGGTGTAGTCGAAGATCGAATCCCGATGGCCCAGAACCAGTTCGGGATACGGTCGCGGATCGCGGCGCAGCTGTTCGGTGACCTGCGCAACGTGGTTGTCGTAGATGTGGCAGTCACCGCCGGTCCAGACGAAGTCGCCGACGTCCAGACCGGCCTGGGCAGCCATCATGTGGGTCAGCAGGGCGTAGCTGGCGATATTGAACGGCACGCCGAGGAACATGTCGGCGCTGCGCTGGTAGAGCTGGCAGCTCAGCTTGCCGTCGGCGACGTAGAACTGGAAGAACGCGTGGCACGGGGCCAGCGCCATCCGCGGCAGGTCGGAGACGTTCCAGGCCGAGACGATGATGCGCCGGGAGTCCGGGTCGGTGCGCAACAACTCCAGTGCCGCACTGATCTGGTCGATGTGCTCACCGGTCGGCGTCGGCCAGGACCGCCACTGCACCCCGTAGACCGGGCCGAGATCGCCGGTGGGAGAGGCCCATTCGTCCCAGATGGTGACACCGTGCTGCTGCAGCCACTGCACGTTGGAGTCGCCGCGCAGGAACCACAGCAGCTCGTAGACCACCGACTTCAGGTGGACTTTCTTGGTGGTGATCAGCGGGAAGCCGGCCGACAGGTCATAACGCAGTTGGTGGCCGAACAGGCTGCGGGTGCCGGTGCCGGTGCGGTCGGACTTCGGTGTCCCCCGCTCCAGAACCAGGCGGAGCAGGTCCTCGTAGGGAGTGGGAATCGGCACGTCGATCAGCTTACGTGCGGCCCCCGACGGTAGAACAGAAGCCATGCCGACGCTTGACCGATGCGATCACCACCCCGGACGGACGCTGCCCGGTGACCCTCTGCACACCGGACGGGACGGGCCCCTGGCCCGGGATCGTGATGTACCCCGATGCCGGCGGTGTGCGACCGGCGTTTCGTGAGATGGCCGCCACGCTCGCCGCGCTGGGGTATGCGGTTCTGCTGCCCGATGTCTACTACCGCAACGGCCGGTGGGCGCCGTTCGATATGAAGACCGTCTTCGCCGATGCGGCCGAACGCAACCGGATCTTCGCGATGATGCGGGCGGTCACCCCGGAGGTGATGGCCTCGGACGCGCGGGCGTTCTTCGACTATCTGCAGGCCCGGCCCGAGGTCACCGGGGAGCGGTTCGGCACGACCGGGTACTGCATGGGCGGGCGGACCTCACTGATGGTGGCCGGCCGGGTTCCCGATCGGGTGGCCGCGGCGATGTCCTTTCACGGCGGCGGGCTGGCCGACGACGATCCCGACAGCCCGCATCTGCTGGCCGACCGGATCCGGGCGGCGGTGTACGTGGGCGCGGCCGAGAACGACCCGTCCTACACCCCGGAGCAGTCAGCGGTCCTCGACGACGCGCTGACCGCCGCGGGCGTCGAGCACATCATCGAGTGGTACCCGGCGGCACACGGATTCGCCGTCACCGACAACGCCCCGTATGACAACGCGGCCGCCGAGAAGCACTGGCGGGCGATGGCGACCTTCTTCGGCGAGCACTTAGCCCGTTGAGCCGGGCTCGGCGTGCCGTCGCCTGCCGAACACCACGCCCAGAATGCCGCGGAGGGCGTAGATCCCGTCACGATCACCGTCACGATGATGAGAAAGATGAAGGTCGCCAGCCAGTTTGGTCGGCTGTGCGGCAACCGCCCACCAGACCATGGTGAACAACACCGCGCAAACGAACAGCACGATGTCCCGCCAGTTGCCCTTGTATGAGGCGGCGGCGCCGATCAGTTCGCGGCTCTTCTCCGTGGTGACGATCAGATCCCTGACCCGCCGGTCGATGCTGGCCTCGAGGAGTCTCGCGCAGCTCGACGTTCTCCGGTGGGATCTTCTGCAAGTATGTCCTGGTCAGCCTTGACCAGCGCACGGTAATCCGGGCCCTTCAGGTTGCCGGCCAACGCCCCGAACAGCGCGCCGCCGGCGATCGGTGCCGCTCCCAACGCCAAGTCCGCGATCAACATCACACCCCATCCATCACAACGGCGGCCCTACGGCCGCGCCATCAGTACAGCAGCGAGCGTGCCGCCCAATTCGAGGGCCTCACGACGCACCGCCGCGTCGACTGCACCGGTCACCGCCAGCACGGCAGCGGATTTCACCAGCCCGAGGCCGGTGCTGATCCGCTCGACGGCCGAGACCGCACCGGCGGTGTCGTTGTTGCCGTGCACCCACAGACCGTAGGGTCGGCCGGCCACATGGTCCAGCACCGGGTAGTAGACCGTGTCGAAAAAATGCTTCAGCGCACCGGACATGTACCCGATGTTCGCCGGGGTTCCGAACAGGTAGCCGTCGGCGTCGAGCGTATCGGTGACGGTTGCGGACAGGGCCGGGCGCACCACCACCTGCACCCCACTGATATCGGGGTCGTGGGTACCCGCCAGCACGGCCTCGAGCAATTCCCGGGTGGCGGGCGAGGGGGTGTGATGCACGACCAGCAGGACGCTCACGGCTTCGGCTCCGCGGCCTGCAACGCCAGGGCCTTGCGCATCGAGTCCCGCGCGCGGGAGCGGTCGCCGGCGTAGTCGTAGGCCCGGGCCAGCCGGTACCAGCACCGCCAGTTGTCCGGGTCGGCCGCCGCCTCTGCCCGAACCGTCTCGAACAGGGCATCGGCGGCCTCTCGCCGGATCCGGCCGGACGGCATCCGGGGAAGATCGGAGACGTCGAGTTCGGCACCCTCCTCGGCGGCCAGTCGGGCCAAGCGGGTCATGGCCAGCCCCGAACGCAGGGTGGCGATCACCGCCCAGGCACCGACGACCGGCAGCAGCAACACCCCCAGGCCCAACGCGATGGCACTCGGTGACCCGGCCCGGAACAGCTCGACGGCGGTGCGGGTGAGCAGGCCGAAGTAGACCAGCAGCGCCAGGCAGAGGAAGCCGATGAGCAGTCGCGGCGTCACAGGTCCAGCAGGGGTTCCAGGCCGATGGTCAGCCCGGGGCGCCGGACAATCTGCCTTACGGCGAGCAGCACGCCCGGCACGAAGGAGGTTCGGTCCAGACTGTCGTGCCGAATGGTCAGCGTCTCCCCCACGGTGCCGAACAGCACCTCTTGGTGGGCGACCAGTCCGGTCAGTCGTACCGAGTGCACGGGGATGCCGTCGACGTCGGCGCCGCGGGCGCCCGGTAGCCCGGTGCTGGTGGCGTCGGGGTTGGGCGGCATACCTTTTCGGGCCGCCGAGATGAGCGCGGCGGTCCGGGTGGCGGTTCCCGACGGGGCGTCCGCCTTATTCGGATGGTGCAACTCGATCACCTCCGCGGATTCGAAGTACGGGGCCGCTTTCTGGGCGAAGTACATCGACAGCACCGCGCCGATCGCGAAGTTTGGGGCGATCAGCACGCCGGTGTCGCGGTTGGCGGCCAGCCAGGACCCCGACCGTCTCGATGCGCTCCCCGGTGAACCCGGTGGTGCCGACAACCGCGTGAATCCCGTTGTCGATGAGAAACTTCAGGTTGTCCATGACGACGTCGGGGTGGGTGAAGTCGATGACGACCTCGGTACGCCGATCGGTGAACAGGCACAACGCGTCGCCGGCGTCGACCTCGGCGCTCAGGGTCAGGTCGGCGGCGTCGCGCACCGCCGCGCACATCGTGGTACCGACCTTGCCCCTGGCACCCAGCACCCCCACTCGCATGCGTGCAGCCTAGCCGGCAGCCACCGGCGCAGTGTCGCTACAGCGGCATTGCCCCGCGCAGATGCTCGAAGATGAGCGAGGTCTGGGTGCCGGCCACATCGGCGTCGGCGTTGAGATTATCGACCACGAAGGAGCGCAGATCGTCGGTGTCCCGGGCGGCCACATGCAGGATGAAGTCGTCGGCGCCGGCCAGGAAGTAGACATCGATTACCTGCGGCTTGCGGCGGATCTCCTGCAGAAAGGTGCGAATCCTGCCCCGGGCGCCCGACTGCAGGCGCACCGAGACCATCGCCCGCAGCGGCAGTCCCATCGCCGCCGGGTCGATGTCGGCGTGGAAGCCGCGGATGACACCGAGTTCCTGCAGCCGGCGGACCCGGCCGTGACAAGTCGACGCCGCGATGCCGACCGCGTCGGCCAGTGCGCTGTTGGAGATCCTGCGCGTCGGAGTGCAGCATCGCCAGCAACCTGCGGTCGACGTCATCGAGATCGGCAGGCCGAAGATTCTTCGGTTTGCCTGTCGGACCTACTGGTTTTCCCGCTTTCCCTTCGGCCACAACGCGAATATAGCGAAGTATCGCCGCAATCATCCCTCGACAGTCGAAATTTCTTCACAATTGTGCCGAACAATCCGCGACCCAGGAGCAACCGTGCGCGTCGGCATCCCGACCGAGATCAAGAACAACGAATACCGCGTCGCCATCACGCCCGCGGGCGTGGCCGAACTGGTTCACCGCGGACATGAGGTGCTCGTCCAGGCCGGGGCCGGTGAGGGATCCGCCATCCACGACCCGGATTTCATCTCGGCCGGAGCGCGCATGGTCGACTCCGCCGAACAGGTGTGGGCCGAGGCCGATCTGCTGCTCAAGGTCAAAGAGCCCATCGAGCCCGAGTACACCCGGATGCGCAAGGGACAGGTGCTGTTCACCTACCTGCATCTGGCGGCGTCGCGGCCGTGCACCGACGCGCTGCTGGCCTCCGGCACCACCTCGATCGCGTACGAGACCGTACAGACCGCTAACTCAGACGGATCTGTGGCGCTTCCTCTTCTCGCTCCGATGAGCGAGGTCGCCGGCCGGCTCTCCGCCCAGGTCGGCGCCTACCACCTGATGCGGACCCAGGGCGGTCGCGGGGTGCTGATGGGCGGAGTGCCCGGCGTCGCTCCGGCCAAAGTCGTGGTGATCGGCGGCGGAATGGCCGGCGACAACGCCGCCGCGGTCGCCTGGGGCATGGGCGCCCACGTCACCGTCTTCGACCTCAACATCCACACACTGCGCAAGATCGACGCCGAGTACGGCGGGGCCATCGAGACCCGCTACTCATCGAGGCTGGATCTGGAGGCCGCGGTCACCGAGGCCGACCTGGTGATCGGCGCGGTGCTGGTGCCCGGGCGCCAAGGCACCCAAGCTGGTCACCAACGCGACCGTCGCCCAGATGAAGCCGGGCGCGGTGCTGGTGGACATCGCCATCGACCAGGGCGGGTGCTTCGAGGACTCCCGCCCGACCACGCACGACGAACCGACCTTCAAGGTTCACGACGCGGTGTTCTACTGCGTGGCCAACATGCCCGGCGCGGTGCCGCGCACGTCCACCTATGCACTGACCAACGCCACCATGCCCTACGTCGTCAAGCTCGCCGAGAAGGGCTGGCAGGGTGCCTGTTTCGCCGATCCGGCGCTGACCAAGGGCCTGTCAACCCACGAGGGCAAGCTGCTCAACAAGGAGGTCGCCCGCGACCTCGACCTGACCGTTCACCGATCCGGCCGGCCTGTTGGCCTGAGGGCTCGCATCTCCGCCAGCAGACGCGAAGTCGCACGAATCAGCCCCGTTTTGCGCGAGTTCGCGTCTGCTCGGCGCGGAGCTGTGTCCGCGGGGCGCGTCTAGCCCGCCTAGCCCGCGATCGCCCGCAGTTGTTGCGGCAGCGACCGTTTGGTTCGGTGCGGGCCGAGGACCGCGGCACCGAACTGGCCGGAGAGCACCTTGCGGGCCACGGCGTTGACCTCGTCGGTGGTCACGTCCTCGATGCTTCGCAGGGTCGCGGTGACGCTGCGGTATCGGCCGTAGTTCAGTTCACTGCGGCCGAGGCGGTTCATCCGGGACGCCGAATCCTCCAGGCCGAGTACCAGTCCGCCGCGCAGCGAACCCTTGGCGATCCGGCACTCCGCCTCGGTGATGCCATTTCGCGCCACATCCTCGAGCACTTCCGCGGTCACCCGCACCACCTCGGCGAACCGCTCCGGTAGGCAGCCGGCGTAAACCGAGAACGCCCCGCTGTCGGCGAAGGTGTCGATGGCGGAGTAGACGGAGTACGCCAACCCGCGAGTCTCCCGGATCTGTTGGAACAGACGAGAACTCAAGCCGCCGCCGACAGCGGTGTTGAGCACCATCAGTGCCCACCGATGCGACCAGTTGCGGCCCGGAACCCGAACCCCGAGGGTCAGGTGGCTCTGTTCGGAGTCGCGGTTGACCAGGGTCAGCCCGGGCAGGCCGGACAACCGGCCGGCGCCCTTGCGCGGGGGCAGCGGTGTGCGGCCCTTCATCAGCCGGGACCCGAAGTACTCCCGCGCCAGCGCGAGCACGTGGGCGTGGTCGATATTGCCGGCCACAGCCAGGACCATTCGCTCGGGAACGTAGCGCCGAACGTGGAAGGACCTCAGCTGGGTTCGGGTCATCGCCGACACCGAATCCACCGTGCCGATCACCGGCCGGCCCACCGGGTGGTCCCCGAACATGGCCGAGAGGAACTCGTCGCCGAGGGTGTCCTCGGGATCGTCATCGCGCATGGCGATCTCCTCGAGCACGACATCGCGCTCGAGTTCGACGTCGGCGGACGCGCAGACGCCGTTGAGGACCACGTCAGCGACCATGTCGATGGCCATCTCCAGGTCGTCGTCGAGCACATGGGCGTAGTAGCAGGTGTGCTCTTTGGAGGTGAACGCGTTCAGTTCGCCGCCGACGGCGTCGACGGCCTGGGCGATCTCGGCCGAGGTGCGCGTCGGGGTCGCCTTGAACAGCAGATGCTCAAGGAAGTGGGCGGCACCGGCGACGGTGGTGCCCTCATCACGGGATCCGACGTTGACCCACAACCCCACCGAGGCCGACCGCACCGAGGGCACGAACTCGGTGACGACCCGCAGGCCGCCCGGCAGGACGGTCCGACGAATCGTCGAACCGTCCCGCTGGTCGGCCTTAGCTGCCGACGGTCGCGGCATCGGCGGGTGCCGGTGCGGCGTCCCCTGCTGCGTCGGCGTCGTCGGCGACCGGGATCAGCGAGATCTTGCCGCGGTTGTCGATATCGGCGATCTCGACGCGCAGCTTGTCACCCAGCTTGACCACGTCTTCCACCTTGGCGACCCGCTTGCCGCGACCCAGCTTCGAGATGTGCACCAGGCCGTCGCGGCCGGGCAGCAGCGAGACGAATGCCCCGAAGTCGGTGGTCTTGACCACTGTTCCGAGGAACCGCTCACCGACCTTCGGTAGCTGCGGGTTGGCGATCGCGTTGATCATATCGATCGCCGCCTGCGCCGATGCGCCGTCGGTGGCGCCGACGAACACCGTGCCGTCGTCCTCGATGGAGATCGAGGCGCCGGTCTGCTCGGTGATCGAGTTGATCATCTTGCCCTTGGGCCCGATCACCTCGCCGATCTTGTCGACCGGCACCTTGATGGCAGTGACACGCGGCGCGTACGGGCTCATCTCGTCGGGTTCGTCGATCGCCTCGGCCATCACCTCGAGGATCGTGGTGCGGGCGTCCTTGGCCTGGGCCAGGGCACCGGCCAGCACGCTGGAGGGAATGCCGTCGAGCTTGGTGTCCAACTGCAGCGCAGTGACGAAGTCCTTGGTGCCGGCGACCTTGAAGTCCATATCGCCGAAGGCGTCCTCGGCGCCCAGGATGTCGGTCAGCGCAACGTAGCGCGTCTCACCGTTCACCTCGTCGGACACCAGACCCATCGCGATACCGGCGACCGGGGCCTTGAGCGGCACACCGGCGTTCAGCAGCGACAGCGTCGAGGCACAGACCGAACCCATCGATGTCGAGCCGTTGGAGCTCAGCGCCTCGGACACCTGCCGGATGGCGTAGGGGAACTCCTCGACGCTGGGCAGCACCGGCATCAGCGCGCGCTCGGCGAGCGCACCGTGACCGATCTCGCGACGCTTGGGCGAACCGACCCGGCCGGTCTCACCGGTCGAATACGGCGGGAAGTTGTAGTGGTGCATGTAGCGCTTGGACTTCTCCGGTCCCAGCGAGTCGATCTGCTGGGCCATCTTGACCATGTCCAGCGTGGTGACACCCATGATCTGGGTCTCGCCGCGCTCGAACAGCGCACTGCCGTGTGCCCGCGGGATGATCGCGACCTCGGCGGACAGTGCGCGGATATCGGTGATGCCGCGACCGTCGATGCGGAAGTGGTCGGTCAGGATGCGCTGGCGGACCAGTTTCTTGGTCAGCGAGCGGTAGGCCGCACCAATCTCCTTCTCGCGCCCGGCGAAGGCCTCGCTGAGGCGCCCGAGCACCTCGACCTTGATCTCGTCGGTGCGATCGTTGCGCTCGGTCTTGCCGGGAATCTGCAGTGCGGCGGCAAGATCGTCGCCGGCGGCGGAAACCACCGCGGCGTAAACGTCCTCGGCGTAATCGGGGAACAGCGGGTAGTCGGCGACCGGCTTGGCGGCCTTGTCGGCCAGCTCCTGCTGGGCTTTGCACAGCGCGGCGATGAACGGCTTGGCCGCCTCGAGGCCCTCGGCCACAACGCTTTCGGTGGGCGCGGTCGCGCCCCCGGCGACCAGGTCGATGACCTTGTCGGTCGCCTCGGCCTCCACCATCATGATCGCGACGTCACCGTCATGGACGACGCGGCCGGCGACGACCATGTCGAACACGGCGTCCTCAAGCTGCTCGACGGTGGGGAATGCCACCCACTGGTTCTTGATCAGTGCGACTCTGACGCCGCCGACCGGACCGGAGAATGGCAGGCCGGCGATCTGGGTGGACGCCGATGCGGCGTTGATGGCCAGCACATCGTAGAGATCGTTGGGATCCAGGCTCAGGATCGTCACCACGACCTGGATCTCGTTGCGCAGGCCCGAGATGAAGGTCGGGCGCAGCGGGCGGTCGATCAGCCGGCAGGTGAGGATCGCGTCGGTGGACGGCCGGCCCTCGCGGCGGAAGAACGAGCCGGGAATGCGGCCCGCGGCGTACATCCGCTCCTCGACGTCGATGGTCAGCGGGAAGAAGTCGAAGTGCTCTTTGGGGGCCTTACCGGCGGTGGTTGCCGACAGCAGCATGGTTTCGTCGTCAAGGTAGGCCACCACGGCGCCGGCGGCCTGCTGGGCCAGCCGGCCGGTCTCGAACCGGATGGTGCGGGTGCCGAAGCTCCCGTTGTCGATGGTGGCGGTTGCTTCGAACACGCCTTCGTCGATTTCAGCGACAGACATAGAGGTCCGTAAAGCCTTTCTGGGGGTTTACTGTTCAATTTCGCGCCGCCTACAGGACTCGGTGGACCCGAGCGCGAGGTGAACACCCAGAAACGGCTACGGCCGTCGATCGAAGCGGCCGGCCTGCTCTCGCAGCCCGGCAGCCACTACCGAAGACCGCCCGATTCGGGGAGCCTCGCCAGGGAGACGCGGGTACAAGCCACGCGGATGTGCGCGAATCGCACCCTGGTGCACGAGCCGGAAACCGGTTCGTGACACCCGTATATTACACCGCGGCAGGCGCGGAACCCGACGACCCGGGGCTTAGCGGCGCAGGCCGAGCCGCTCGATCAGCGAACGGTAGCGGGCCACGTCGACCTGGGCCACGTACTTGAGCAGCCGGCGGCGACGACCCACCAACAGCAGCAGTCCGCGCCGCGAGTGATGGTCGTGCTTGTGGGTCTTCAGGTGCTCGGTGAGGTCGGAGATCCGCTTGGTCAGCAACGCGACCTGGGCCTCAGGGGAGCCGGTGTCGGTCTCGTGCAGGCCGTAAGAGCCCAGAATTTCTTTTTTCTGCTCGGCGGTCAGCGCCATTCAACTACTCCATCTGTTTCAGTGCCGCGAGAGAAAGACCGGCGCGGCCGCCGCGGACTGCAGCCTGCACCTCCGGGGAGTCTAGCAACGCGGGCCCGGCGACCCGAAATCGCGACGGGCGTGGCGATGATGCAACGGGTCAGACCGGTTACTGCGGGTGGCCTGCACGCGCGGCTCCTGCAGGACTGGCGCCGACATGGCGCCGCCCGCCCATCAGGCCTGCGCGGTCAGAATCGTCCGAGCCTTATCGGTGTCGCGGCCCATAGCCTCGATGAGCGCGTCCACGGAGTCGAACTTGCGCTGGCCGCGCAGTCGGGCCACGAAATCCACCGCGACGTGCTGTCCGTAGAGGTCGGCCTCGGTGTCGAGGACGAAGGCCTCGACGGTGCGGGTGCGCCCCGAGAAGGTGGGGTTGGTGCCCACCGATACGGCCGACAGATACCGCTTCCCGGGAACCACGGCTCCGGTCCCCGGTCCGTGCCCGAGCGCGGTGAACCACGCCGCGTAGACCCCGTCGGCCGGGATCGCGGCGTACATCGGCGGGGCGACGTTGGCGGTCGGGTATCCCAGTCCGCGCCCCCGGCCGTCGCCGCGCACGACCACCCCCTCGACCCGGTGCGGACGCCCGAGGGCCTCGGCGGCGGCGACCACGTCCCCGGCGTCCACACAGGACCGGATGTAGGTAGAGGAGTAGGTGACGGTCTGGCTCTGGTGCTGTTCGGCGACCAGCGACACCGACTCCACCGCGAATCCGAAACGCTCCCCCGCCTTGCGCAGCGTGCCGAGGTTGCCGGCGGCCTTTTTACCGAAGGTGAAGTTCTCCCCCACCACCACGTCGACCACATGAAGGCGCTCCACGAGCAGTTCGTGGATGTAGCGCTCCGGGGTCAGTTTCATGAAGTCCGCGGTGAACGGCATCACCAGGAACACGTCGATGCCGAGTTCCTCGGCTAGTTCGGCGCGACGGGTCAAGGTGGTGAGCTGGGCGGGGTGGCTGCCCGGGAAGACGACCTCCATCGGGTGCGGGTCGAAGGTCATCAGCACCGTGGGCACACCGCGGGACCGGGCCGACTTGACCGCCCGGCGGATGAGTTCGGCGTGGCCGCGGTGAACGCCGTCGAAGACCCCGATGGTCAGCACACAGCGGCCCCAGTCCGAAGGGATGTCCTCCTGCCCGCGCCATCGCTCCACGCCCGTCAGCCTACGACTCGCCGCGGCACCCGGAGTCAGGCCGTCCGCGGCAGGTCGCCGTCATCTTCGTCACGGTCGCGACCGTCATCACCATCGTCGCCGAGGAGCCGTTGGGGGTGGTGGACTTCGTTGACTCGCGGCGGCCCGGTGCCATCCGTCCAGGCGATGCGGCCGTCCCCTGTGACGGTGGTGCTGTAAACGCCGTCGGTGACGGCACCATGGTCGGGTCCACATCCGAAGAAGAGGTTGTCCGCGTCGGTCGCACCTCCGTTACTCCACTCGACCGCATGGTGGATCTCGCAGTCGTAGCCACCCACGAAACAGGCCGGTTTGGTGCAGCCGCCATCGCGAGCGTGGCAGATTATGCGCTGGTCGGCGGTCGCCAGACGCCGGCTGCGTCCGAGGTAGAGCGGTCGCGCGGAATGGTTCTCGAAGACCGCCAGATAGTGGATCGATTCGCCGGCCATCCGAATCAGATCGCTCATCGGCAGGCGACCGGTCCCGCCGGTCCGCGCCGGCGGCGGCATCGCGACGCCCTGGTCGACGGCGGCTTTCGCGGCCTGCTCCAGTTCGGCCAGCGTTGTCGTCACCACGACCGAGACGGGAGCGCCGCGGTGCTGCCCGAGCCCGCCGGAGGCCACCGCGGCCTTCATAGCGAGTTTGAACGCGTCATGGCATCGCTGCTCGGGGCTTCTCCGGTCCCGTTCCGGATCGCCGTCGGGTTGGTGTCGCCCCGGGCGCACCACAGCGGTCGCCGCCTCCAGATAGGCGCGGGCCTCAGGGTCCAGCCAACCGGACAGCCGACTCATACCGTCGGGCCCCTGGGCGCCGAGCACCAGGCCGCGGCGACGGGCGCGGTCCTCGTCGGTGAAGTTGCCGTCGGGATTAAGGCAATCGGCGATGACCGTTCCGACGGCCGTGACGAACTGGGCGTCCTGCTCGCGGGCGTGGCGGACCAGGGTGCGCTCGGCCTTCTCCCTGTCGGTTGCGGCCACTGAGGCCGGCAGTCGATCCAGGGCACGGCAGACCGCGGTGATGTGGTCATCACCGACCTGGCCGTACTCGACTGCGGCGGCCAGTTCGGGAAGTTCGGGTGCAAGCACCGGACCGGTCAAGGACCGGCGGGGACGGATGCGGGCGGCCACCCGGAACCGGCGCCTGACCTCAGCGGCGGTCAGTCGCAGCCGCGACGCCAGGACGTCGCGCACTTTGACACCGGCCGGCAACCTGGGATCGTCGGTGCCGTCCACGGGTTCGGCAATCTCCGCGAAGACTCTGTAGGAGAGTCCCCGATTGGCTCGCTGCTGGGCCTCCAGACGCTGAGCGATCTCGATCCGAAAGGCGTTGCCCACCAGATCCGTAGCGAGGGCACGCAGTCGGTCGTGGGCCGCCTCAACCACGTCAAGTTCCGCCCGGACCGCGACGCGCACCGCCTCGGCGGTCAGCGGTACCGGCTGCGGTTCGGTGGTGCACATGCCCGCAATTTTATCGAACATTTGTTCTAAAGAAGTTGGGTCAAGCCACGCTTGTGGATGAACGTCGGGCTGTGGACAACCTCAGGCCAGGGTTGCCGGGCGGATCACGACTACCGACCCAGTCCGAGGACCTCGGTCCTCCAACAGCGCGATCACCCGCCCGGAGGGATCGGTCGCCGCGTAAAGGCCGCCGACACCGGCGGCATTCAGTGGACGGCCGTGGCCAGCGTCCTCGGCCTGTTCGGCGGTGATATCGCGGCGCGGGAAAGCCAGCAGACAGGCCTCGTCGAGGGTGTAGCTCAGCGTCGGATGTTCGGCGAGGTCGTCGAGGGTGCGGGCGTGGTCGAGGCCGTAACCGCCGACCCGGGTGCGCCGTAACGCCGTGAGGTGGCCGCCCACGCCCAGACCCGCGCCCAGGTCGCGGGCCAGGGCGCGGATGTAGGTGCCCGACGAACAGTCCACCTCGACGTCGAGGTCGGTGAACGGGCCGTCGCGACGGATCTCCAGCACCTCGAAGCGGTCGACACGCACCGCGCGGGGGGCCAGTTCAACCGGTTGGCCCTCGCGGGCGAGTTGATAGGCCCGTTTGCCGCCGACCTTGACCGCGCTGACCGCCGACGGCCGCTGCTCGATCTCGCCACGCAGGGCCGCGATACCCGCACAGATCTGCTCGTCAGTGACAGTCATCGACGAAACCTCCTCCAACACATCACCTTCGGCATCATCGGTGGTGGTGGTGCGCCCCAACCGGATGGTGGCCGCATAGGACTTGTCGGTTCCGCTGATCAGTCCGAGGATCTTGGTGGCCCGTTCGATGCCGATCACCAGCACGCCGGTGGCCATCGGGTCCAGGGTGCCGGCGTGGCCGACCTTGCGGGTGCCGAAGATCCGGCGGCATCGGCCCACCACGTCGTGGCTCGTCATCCCGGCCGGCTTGTCGACGATCACCAGTCCGGCAGCGGTGCTGATTCCCGGGTCGCTGCGCTCCTGCCCTCCGGGTGCGTTCACAGCACGATCGCCGTCAGAGCCAAGCCACCGGCCACCGTCCATCGCCCGGACAGCTCCGTCAGCGGCGGACCGGATCGCGCGGCGGGGTCGATCAGGATCCGGGACACGAAGCTGCCGGTGGAACCGTCCGAATCCACCTCGAAGCTGATATGCGCGTCCTCGAACCCCAGCCAGCGCTGCGTCAACGGAAACCAGGCTTTGTACGTCGCCTCCTTGGCGCAGAACAGGATTCGGTCCCAGTGCAGCCCACCGGGCAGTGCTGCGATCTCACGCCGCTCAACGGGAAGGCTGATGGCCCCCAGCACCCGATCGGGTAAAACCCCGTGTGGTTCGGCATCGATGCCGACCGACCGCGCCGCCTCGCTGCGGCCCACCACCGCGGCCCGGTAGCCCTCACAGTGGGTCAGGCTGCCCACCACGCCCCGCGGCCACTGCGGTTCGCCCCTCTCCCCCTTGAGGATCGGTGACGGCGGCACCCCGAGTTGCTCCATCGCAACCCGGGCGCAGTGCCGGACGGTGACGAACTCGTTGCGCCGCTTGGGAACCGAGCGTGCGATCAGCGGCTCCTCCTCCGGTAGCGGCGCGAGATCCGCCGGGTCCCCGTACATCTCGGCGTAGACCAGGTCGGCGATATCGGGCAGCACCGCCCGCAGATGCCCGTTCACGTCCGCCGGCTTTTCAGCCGGTCCCGGAACGCCTCGGCCTGAGCGCGCATCTCGGGGGTGATCACGAAGTGCCCGCCGAACTCGTTGAGGTAGCCGGGGGCGTAATCGGGGTCCGGTAGCACCTGACGCAACCAGCGATAAGGCTTGCGCCGCCGCCACTCCCGCGGATAGCCGACGGAGACCTCCTCGAACCGCACCCCGTCGTACCAGGTGGTGCGCGGGATGTGCAGGTGCCCGTACACCGAGCACAGCGCGTTGTAGCGGGTGTGCCAGTCGGCGGTCTGCGTCGTCCCGCACCACAGCGAGAACTCCGGGTAGAACAGCATGTCGCAGGGTTCCCGCACCAGTGGGAAGTGGTTCACCAGCACCGTTGGGACCATCCAGTCCAGCTCGTCTAGCCTGGCCCGGGTGTAGGCCAGCCGGTCGGCGCACCAGGCGTCCCGGGTGGCATAGGGCTCGCAGGACAGCAGGAACTCGTCGGTGCACACCACGTTGTTTCGCTTGGCGACGGCCAACCCTTCGGCCTTGGTAATGGTCCCCGGCGGCAGAAACGTGTAGTCGTAGAGCAGGAACATCGGCACGATGGTGGCCGGGCCGCCCTGCTCGGTCCACACCGGATAGGGGTGCTCCGGGGTGAGGACCCCCATCTCGTCGCAGATCTCTACCAGGTGGTCGTAGCGGGCCCGGCCGAACACCTGCATCGGGTCCTTGCCGGTGGTCCACAGTTCGTGGTTGCCCGGCACCCAGATCACCGTGGCGAACCGGCGCCGCAACAGATCCAGCGACCAGCGGATGTCGTCGGTGCGCTCGGCGACGTCACCGGCGACGATCAGCCAGTCCTCCGGTGTCGCCGGGTACAGCGATTCGGTCACCGGCTTGTTGCCGGCGTGCCCGGTATGCAGGTCGCTGATAGCCCAGAGGGTAGGTGCCACAACCGATCAGGGTACTTGCGCTCCCTATCCTGGCCCGGTGGCCAACACCAGGTTCGTCGACCGGGCTGTCGGCCGTGGGCTACGACTACCCCCGCCCAGCACGGACTACGCGGTCAACCGCGGCGTTGCGGTGCCGATGCGCGACGGTGTCGACCTGCTGGCCGACCACTACCAACCACTCACCGACCGGCCGCTGGGAACCCTGCTGGTTCGCGGCCCCTACGGCCGGGCATTCCCGTTCTCGCTGGTCTACGCCCGAATCTATGCAGCCCGCGGCTACCACGTGCTGTTCCAGAGCGTGCGAGGCACGTTCGGTTCCGGCGGCACCTTCGTGCCGATGGTCCACGAAGTCGATGATGCCGCTGACACCGTGGCGTGGTTGCGCGACCAGCCCTGGTTCACCGGAACGTTCGCCACCCTCGGGCTGTCCTACCTCGGCTTCACCCAGTGGGCGCTGCTGTCCGAGCCCCCGCCGGAGCTTGTCGCCGCGGTGATCACCGTCGGCCCGCACGACCTCTACACCTCCACCTGGGGATCCGGAGCGTTCAGCCTCAACGACTTCCTCGGCTGGGCCGACATGATGGCCCATCAGCAACAGGGCCTACGCAAACGGCTGGCCTACCAGATCAACGCCACCCGCCGGATGCGGCGGGCGGTGCGGAACCTGCCGTTGGGCGATGGCGGCCTCGCACTGCTGGGCGAGAAGTCGCCGTGGTACGAGACCTGGTTGGCCCACCCCGACCGCGACGACCCGTTCTGGGCGCCGATGAGCATGACCACGGCACTGGACCGCTGCACCGTGCCGGTGCTGCTGCTCACCGGTTGGCAGGACGTCTTCCTCACCCAGACCGTCGATCAGTTTCAGCACCTGCGCCGCCGGGGTGTCGATGTCGCGCTCAGCATCGGACCGTGGACCCATGACGAGATGGTCACCCGGGGCACCGGTGTCACCGCATTGGAGACGCTGGCCTGGCTGGACCGCCACCTGGCCGGCCGGCCGGCCCCGCCAAGTCCGGCGCCGGTCCGCCTGCAGGTCACCGGACTGAAGCGCCGCCGCTGGGTCGAGCTTCCCGACTGGCCGCCGCCGTCCGACCCGCAACAGTTCTACCTGCAGGCCGACCGGCGCCTGGGCGACCGTGCGCCGACTGCGGACTCCGGGTCCTCGACGTTCCGCTATGACCCCGCCGATCCGACCCCGACGGTGGGCGGGCGGCTGCTGTCCCGGCAGGCCGGCTACCGGGACGACGCCGCACTGGCCGACCGTCAGGACGTGTTCGCCTTCACCGGTGAACCGCTGGCCAGCGCGATCCGGGTGTGCGGGTCCCCGGTTGTCGAACTGGACTACGCGTGCGATATCCCGCATTTCGACGTGTTCGTCCGGATCAGCGAGGTCGACGCCCGCGGCCGGTCCCGCAACGTCAGCGACGGGTTCCACCGGTTCAGCACCACTCCGGACCGGCCCGTTCGGCTTGACCTCGACCCGATCGCACATCGCTTCGCCGCCGGCTCACGGATCCGGGTGCTGATCGGGGGCGGCTCACATCCCCGGTTCGCCCGTAATCTCGGAACCGGCGAACCGGTCATCAGCGGCCGCCGAATGGTCGCGTCCACCCACACCGTGCGGCACGGCGAGCGGTCCCGGCTGATCCTGCCGGTCGTGCAGTCCCTTCGCCTCTAGGGCCCGTACGCGGCCGGCTCAGCCGCCCATGAACGGCACCTGCGGCATCGGCGGAGGCAGGATCACCGGCGGCGGCGGGGGCTGGAATGGGACCGTCGAGGTCTCGGTGAGCGGTGCGGCCGGGGCGCGCCGGTAGCCGGAATCCGGGTCAGGTTTGTAGCCAACCGCAAAGAACAACGCGATCGCCGTGGTCAGCAGGAGAACCGCGGCACCCAGGAGCAACAGAATCTTGGGATTGACCATCCGCCGGTTAGCCACACTTTCAGCCTCGCAGCGTTTGCCGCCCGGCGCCAGGGTATTTGGGCTTCGATCCGCCGGATACGGTGTTCGGTATGACCAGCGACATTCTGCTCACCGACACCACCGACCGGGTGCGGACACTGACGTTCAACCGGCCCGAAGCCCGTAACGCGCTGTCGGCGGCCCTGCGCCGGGAGTTCTTCGCCGCGCTGCGCGAGGCCGAGGCCGACAACGAGGTCGACGTGGTGATCGTCACCGGTGCCGACCCGGTGTTCTGCGCAGGTCTGGACCTCAAGGAGTTGGGCAACACCACCGAACTGCCCGATATCTCGCCCAAGTGGCCGCCGATGGACAAACCGGTGATCGGCGCGATCAATGGCGCGGCCGTGACCGGCGGGCTGGAGTTGGCGCTGTACTGCGACATCCTGATCGCCTCGGAGAACGCCCGGTTCGCCGACACCCACGCCCGGGTGGGGCTGCTGCCCACCTGGGGCCTGTCCGTACGGCTACCGCAGAAGGTCGGGATCGGAATGGCGCGGCGGATGAGCCTCACCGGTGACTATCTGTCCGCCGCGGACGCATTGCGGGCGGGCCTGGTCACCCAGGTCGTCCCGCACGCCGAGCTGCTACCCACCGCGCGCGCGGTCGCGGCGTCCATTGTCGGCAACAACCAGAAGGCGGTTCGGGCGCTGCTGAGTTCCTACCACCGCATCGACGGGGCCAACACCGGTGCCGGGCTGTGGATGGAGGCCGAGTCGGCGCAGGCCTGGATGCGCTCAGCCACCGGGGAGGACATCGCGGCCAGCCGGGCATCGGTCATCGAGCGCGGCCGGGCGCAGGCCCGGCAATAGACGCGGCCGGGCGCCGGGTGTGAATCCTCATACCCCCGTCGCGGCGTGTCGGGTATGACATCGCACAGTCGTGGTGGGACTGCGGTTTTCAGCCCGTCCCCGCTACCGCCCAACGGCCGGCCAGCACCCGCCAGCACCCGAAGACCAGCCGAAGGCCGACAAAGGCACTGAGTCCCGCCCAGATTCCGGCCAGGCCCCAGCCGAATCTCAGCGACAACCAGGTCAGCGGCAGGAACCCGATGATCGCGCTCGCCACGGTGACATTGCGCATGAAGGTGGCGTCACCGGCACCGAGCAGCACCCCGTCGAGGGCGAACAGCACACCGGCGAAGGGCAACTGCGCCACCAGAAACCACCACGGCACCCCGATTGCGTTCAGCACCGCGGGGTCGTCGGTGAACACTGCCGGTATCACCGTGGCACCGATCGCCAGCAGTGCCGCCAACCCGGCCGCGGCGACCGCCGAAATGCCGGTGACCCGCCAGGCCACTTGCCGGGCCTGCCCGGGATCACCGCCGCCGAGCGCGGCGCCTACCAGCGATTGCGCGGCGATGGCCAGCGAATCCAGCACCAGCGCGAGGAAAGCCCACAGCTGCAGTACCACCTGGTGGGCGGCCAGGGCGGCCGCACCGAACCGGGCCGCCACCGCCGCCGCGGAGACGAAGCAGGCCTGAAACGCCATGGTGCGCACCACCAGATCGCGGCCCATCACCACCTGCGCGCGTAACACCGGCAGGTCGGGCCGCAGGCTCACCCGCTCGCTGATCAACGCCCGGCAGAACAGCGCCGCCGCGATCCACTGCCCCACCAGGTTGGCCACCGCCGAACCGGCCAGTTCCCAGCGCGGCAGGCCCAGCCATCCGTAGACCAGCAGCGGGCACAGCACCGCGGAGATAGCGAAGCCGATCAGCACGTAGCGCAGGGGGCGGACGGTGTCCTGGATACCGCGCATCCAGCCGTTGCCGGCCAACGAGATGAGGATGGCGGGGGCGGCGAAGATGGCGATCCGGAGCCACGGTATGGCCGCGTCCGCGATTGGTCCCGAACCGCCGATGGCCGACACCAGCGGCACCGCGGCCAGGTGCACCGCGGCGACCACCAACACGCCCAGCCCCACTGCCAGCCACGTGGCCTGCACACCCTCCCGGACGGCGGCGGCCCGGTCGCCGGCACCGTGGAGCCGGGCCGAGCGGGCGGTAGTGCCGTAGGACAGAAACGTCAACTGCGAGCTGACCAGTGTGACCACCAGACCGCCGACGGCCAGGCCGGCCAGACTGACCGCGCCGAGGCGCCCGATGACGGCGGTGTCGAAAAGCAGGTAGAGCGGTTCGGCGGCCAGCACCCCGAGTGCGGGCAGCGCCAGCGCGGCGATCCGCCGGACCAGCGGCTCCCCCGCCGCGCTAGCCAAGGGCGGCGGCCAGGGCGGCCACCACATCGTCGATCGGGCCGTTCGCCGAGATACCCGGCCGCCAGGGTGTGGCCGCCGCCGCCGAAACCGGACGCGACCCCGGCCAGGTCCACGGTCTTGGAGCGCATCGACACCGACCAGTGCTGCGGCTCGACCTCCTTGAATACCGCGGCGACCTCGGCCTCCCGCGTCGTGCGCACGATGTCGACGATGCACTCGATCTCTTCGGACCGGTTCGCCGCCCAGTCCGGTTGGGTGACAACGGCATAGACGAGTCCGGCCCCGCCGACCGCCCCGGGCACCAGTTGCGCGGTGGCCAGCACCCGCGATAACAGCGGCAGCCAGCCGAACGGATGGGTGTCATGCAGGGTTCGGCTCAGCGCGGCGTTATCGACCCCGATATCGACCAGCCGCGCCGCGAGCCGCAAGGCCGGAGCCGAGGCCCATCGGAACGACCCGGTGTCGATGCTCAACCCCGCGTACAGGCAGCGGGCCACCCCGGTGTCGATCTCCTTGCCCCAGACGTCGAGACAGCTCGGCGATCAACATGGTGGTCGAATCGGCCTGGGAATCAACGAAGTTGGCGATGCCGTAGAAGGTGTTGGACGTGTGGTGGTCGATCACCAGAACGTTCGGGGCCTGCGCCAGCTCGGCAAGTTCGCCCAGCCGATTGATACTGGGCGCGTCGACCGTCACCACCAGATCGGCGTCCCTGCGGACGTCACCGGCCGCGACCAGCAGCTCACGGCCGGGTAGTCCGTGCAGTGATTCGGGCAGGGTGTCCGCGGCGGAGAAGCTGACCTGAACGTCGGCACCCCCGCGCACCAGGATCAGCCCCAGCGCCAGCGCGGCACCCACGGTGTCGGCATCCGGTTGAACATGGCACAGCACCGTGACCGAACCGGCCGCGCCGAGCAATGCCACCGCCCCGGCGGCGTCGACGCGCTGTCCAGCCCGGGCTGATCTCAGTCGCGGGCTCGATCGCTGTCACCGGACTCCCCCTCATGGGTTTCGGCCCCGTCGTCTCCGTCGACGCCGTCTCCCGCGACCCGGTAGGGCTGCGCATCTCCGGCCGGGACGGCACCCTCGCGGATTCGGGCCACGTCGGCGTCGGCCGCGCGGGCTTTGGCCAGCAGTTCCTCCATCCGGTGCGCGAGCGTCGGGGACGGTGTCCCGGATGAAGGCCAGCGTCGGGGTGAAACGCACCCCGGTGCCGGCGCCAACCTTGGTGCGCAGAACACCCTTGGCACTTTCCAGCGCCGCCGCAACACCGGCATAGTCGGGTTCGGTGTTCAGGTCCCGGCCGATGACGGTGTAGTACAGCGTGGCGTCATGGAGGTCGCCGGTGACCTTGGCGTCGGTGATCGTGACACCGGCCAGCCTGCGGATCCTTGATCTCGTACTCGATGGCCGAGGCGACGATCGTCGAGATCCGCTTGGCCAGCCGCTTGGCCCGCGCGGGGTCAGCCACGATGTCAACTAGACCCGCTCCTTCTCGACCAACTCGTAGGTCTCGATGACGTCGCCCTCCTTGATATCGGAATACGTCACCGTCAGACCACACTCGTAGCCCTCGCGGACCTCGGTCACATCGTCCTTCTCCCGGCGCAGCGACGAGACGGTGATGTTCTCGGCGATCACGACATTGTCGCGCAGCAACCGGGCCTTGGCGTTGCGCCGCATGATGCCGGACTGCACCAGGCAACCCGCGATATTGCCCACCTTGGACGACCGGAACAGCGCGCGGATCTCCGCACGGCCCAGTTCACGCTCCTCGAAGATCGGCTTGAGCATGCCCTTGAGCGCCTTCTCGATCTCATCGATGGCCTGGTAGATCACCGAGTAGTAGCGGATCTCGACACCCTCGCGGTTGGCCAGCTCGGTGGCCTTGCCCTCCGCTCGGACGTTGAAGCCGATGATGATGGCATCAGAGGCCGAGGCCAGGTTGACGTTGGTCTCGGTAATACCGCCGACACCGCGGTCGATGACCCGCAGTTCCACCTCGTCGTCGATCTGGATACCCAGCAGGGCCTCCTCGAGCGCCTCCACCGTGCCGGCGTTGTCGCCCTTGAGGATGAGGTTGAGCTGGCTGGTCTCCTTCAGTGCCGAGTCCAGGTCCTCCAGGCTGATCCGCTTGCGGGCCCGCGCGGCCATCGCGTTGCGCTTACGGGCGCTGCGCCGGTCGGCGATCTGACGGGCGATCCGGTCCTCGTCGACAACCAGCAGGTTGTCCCCGGCACCGGGAACCGACGTGAAGCCGATGACCTGGACCGGCCGGGACGGGAACGCCTCATCGACGTCCTCGCCGTGCTCGTCGACCATTCTGCGAACCCGGCCGTAGGCATCGCCGGCGACAATCGAGTCGCCGACCCGCAGTGTGCCGCGCTGGATGAGAACGGTGGCCACCGGGCCGCGGCCGCGGTCCAGGTGCGCCTCGATCGCCACGCCCTGGGCCTCCATGTTCGGATTGGCCCGCAGGTCCAGCGCCGCGTCGGCGGTCAGCAGCACCGCTTCCTCCAGCGCCTGGATGTTGACGCCGTTCTTGGCCGAGATGTCGACGAACATGGTCTCGCCGCCGAAGTCCTCGGCCACCAGTCCGTACTCGGTGAGCTGGGAACGGATCCGCTGCGGGTCCGCACCCTCCTTGTCGATCTTGTTGACCGCGACCACGATCGGCACGTCGGCGGCCTGGGCGTGGTTGATGGCTTCCACCGTCTGCGGCATGACGCCGTCGTCGGCGGCGACCACCAGGATCGCGATATCGGTGGCCTTCGCGCCGCGGGCACGCATAGCGGTGAACGCCTCGTGGCCCGGGGTGTCGATGAAGGTGATCAACCGCTCGACACCGTCATGCTCGACGGTCACCTGGTAGGCGCCGATGTGCTGGGTGATCCCGCCGGCCTCGCCTTCGCGGACGTTGGCCTGACGGATGGTGTCCAGCAGGCGGGTCTTGCCGTGGTCAACGTGGCCCATGACGGTGACCACCGGCGGGCGGATCACCAAATCCTCCTCGCCGCCTTCGTCCTCGCCGTAGGTCAGGTCGAAGGACTCCAGCAGCTCGCGGTCCTCGTCCTCCGGGAGAGACGACCTGCACATTGAAGTTCATCTCGCTGCCGAGCAGTTCGAGGGTCTCATCCCCCACGGACTGGGTGGCGGTCACCATCTCGCCGAGGTTGAACAGCGCCTGCACCAGAGCAGCCGGGTTGGCGTTGATCTTGTCGGCGAAATCGCTCAGCGAAGCGCCGCGGGCCAGCCGGATGGTCTCGCCGTTGCCGTGCGGCAACCGCACACCACCGACGACCGGCGCCTGCATGTTCTCGTACTCGGCGCGTTTGGCCCGCTTCGACTTGCGGCCGCGACGCGGAGCACCGCCGGGACGGCCGAATGCGCCGGCCGCACCACCGCGCTGACCTGGACGGCCACCGCCGCCACCGCCGGGACGGCCACGGAAACCACCGGCCGCCGCGCCGCCGCCGGCACCCGCGCCGGGACCACCGCCGGTCCGGTAGTTACCACCGCCGCCACCGCCGGGGCGCGCACCCTGACCAGAGCCGGGGCGCGGCCCGCCACCGGGCCGGGGCGCACCGGGGCGACCGGGCGCACCGGGGCGGGCGCCGGGGGGACGTGGCGGCATGTTGCCGGGTGTGGCTCCACCGGGGCGGGGACCGCCGCCGGGACGCGGCGGCATACCGCCGGGGCCGGGCCGGGCACCGCCCGGACCCTGCGGCCTGGGTGCCGGCCGCTCCACCGGCTGCGCCGAGGAGAACGGATTGTTGCCGACCCGCCGGGGTCGAGGGAGTCCGGGCTTGGGTGCCGCCGGGCCTGGCCTGGGGCCCGGTGCCGCGGCGGGCTGGGCGGGTGCCGGAGTGGCCACCGGGGGCGCCGGGGCGCGGGCGCGGTGGGGTCGGCACCGGGGCGGCCGGCGGAGCCGGAGCGGCCGGTTTCGCCGCCGGCGGTGCCGTCACCGCGACGGCACCGTCACCGGATCCTGCTGCCGGCTTCTCCGGAGCAGGTGCCGGCGCTTTCACGGGAGCCTTGGCGGGGCCTTCTCGGGGGCTTTGGAGCCGCCGAACGCCTCCCGCAGTCGACGCGCGACCGGGGCTTCCACTGTCGACGACGCCGATTTGACGAACTCGCCCTGTTCGCTCAGACGAGCGAGAACTTCCTTGCTGGTGACACCGAGTTCCTTAGCCAACTCGTGTACGCGGGCCTTGCCTGCCACTACATCTCCATTTCTAGAGGCGAGCGGTGGGTAGGCCGCGCCTCGGGTTTAGCTATGACGCATGGTCATCGGGACTTCACGGTGTGCTCATGTTCTTCGCTACCTGTTCTCTTCCCCGGGTGTCCGAGCATCGCGAAATGCTCGGCCACCGCGGATGTGTCCGGTGGACCGCTGATGCGCAACGCTCGGCCGAAGGCTCGCCGCCGGATCGCTGCCGATAGGCACCGACCGTCGGGGTGCAGCCAGGCTCCCCGGCCCGGATGTGAGCCTGTGGTGTCGACGGTGACGGCATACTGACCGTTCCCCGCCCGCACCGCCACCATCCGGAGCAGTTCGACGGCCAACTCTCGCTTCCGACAGCCAATGCAGGTACGCACCGGAGCGGTGCGCATCGCAGCCGCCGGAATCTCGCGCTGGATCACGGTAAGTCTACGTCAGTCGAGACCCTGTCCCGAACCAGCATCCCTAGGGCTGCCGACGGGCACTCGCCGGAGCGCCGGGGGGCGCGTCGGTGGCGCCTTCGGGTCCGGCCGCGTCGCTGCGGATATCGATTCGCCAACCGGTCAGCCGGGCGGCCAGCCTGGCGTTCTGCCCCTCCTTGCCGATGGCCAGCGAAAGTTGGAAGTCGGGCACCACCACCCGCGCCGCCCGGGTCGCGGCGTCGATGACGGTGACCGACACCACCTTGGACGGGGACAGCGCGTTGGCGACGAACCGGGCCGGGTCCTCGTCGAAGTCGATGATGTCGATCTTCTCGCCGGACAACTCGCTCATGACGTTGCGCACCCGCTGGCCCATCGGACCGATGCAGGCCCCCTTCGCGTTGAGGCCGGTCACCTTCGAGCGGACCGCGATCTTGGAACGGTGGCCGGCCTCCCGGGCCACCGCCACGATCTCGACCGACCCCTCGGCGATCTCCGGAACCTCCAGCGCGAAAAGCTTGCGGACCAGGTTGGGGTGGGTGCGGGACAGTTCGATTCGCGGCTCGCGCGGGCCACGAGTCACCCCGACCACATAGCAACGCAGCCGCTCACCGTGCGCGTAGCTCTCCCCCGGCACCTGTTCGGCGGTCCGGATCATGCCATCGGAACCCTTGGTCTCGCTGCCGAGCCGAACGACCACGTTCCCGCGGGCGTTCTCGCGGGCGTCGCGCTGGACGACCCCGGCGACGATATCGCCCTCCCGGGCGGAGAACTCGCCGAACACCCGTTCGTTCTCGGCGTCCCGGAACCGCTGGAGCATGACCTGCCGCGCCGTTGTCGCGGCGACCCGGCCGAATCCCTCCGGGGTGTCGTCCCATTCGCTGATGAGGTTGCCCTCCGCGTCGGTTTCGCGGGCGATGACCTGAACCGCCCCGCTCTTGCGGTCGATCTCGATCCGGGCGTCGGGCTGGTGACCCTCGGTGTGCCGGTAGGCCGTCAGCAGGGCGGACTTGATGGTGTCGAGCAACTCATCGACCGCGATTCCGCGGTCGATCTCGATGGCATGCAGCGCGGCCATATCGATGTTCATGCTCCGACCTCCGTGTCGGCTGTGCCGCCGACAAGCTCGAGTTCCGCCGCACTCGGCGGCGAGAACTCGACCTGGACAACGGCTGTGCGGATATCTGTCAGCGGTAGGCGGCGGACGGTCCAGCCGCTACCCGAGCGGACCACCAGATCCACCACACCGTCGCGGACCGCGCCGATTCTCCCCGTCACGACGGCACCATCGCCGAGAGTCACCTCGACGCGGCGGGCGCGGGCGCGGCGGAAATGTTTCTCGGTTGTCAGCGGCCGGTCCACCCCGGGTGAACTGACCTCGAGCAGGTACGGGGCCGACCCGGTGTCCAGAGAGTCCAGCAGATCGGACGCGGCGCGGGACAGCGCGGAAACGGCCGCCAGGTCCGGTGGGAGGTCGCCGTCGGCGACGACCCGGATGGTCGGCGGGCTGGTACGCGTGTCGACCACGACGTCCTCGATCTCGTACCCGGCCCGCGTGAACTCGTCGTCGAGTAGCTCGATCACCCGATCCGGCGAGGGCAGTCCCTCGGGCCGCTGCACCACGGCGAGCTCCTCATCTTGAGTTGTTCCAACCAGCTGACAACGATACGCCAGCATCCGCGGCGCTAATGGCAGGATGTTGACGTGCTCCACCCCAATTCAGGTGCCACCCACAGTGCCACCGACAGTGACGCACCGCTGCTTAGCCGGCGCCATGTGCTGGCCAGAGGCGGGCAGGGCCTGCTGGCGCTCGCGCTCGTCGGCACCGCCGCCGCGTGCGGGCCGGGCGGGCCGCCCACACCCGACCCGCTGGAGGTCCAGTTGGATGCCGCCCGGCGGGACGCCGAACTGGCGGCCGCGGCGGCCACAGCGGCGGTTCCATGGATGGTTCCGGCTCTGAACGTGATCGCCGACGAGCGGACCCGGCACGCCGCGGCGCTGGTGGAGGAGTTGGCCCGGGCCGCCGGCAAGCCGACCCCGACAGCGGCGACCGAGACCACTGCCGTCACCAGTGCCTCGCCGGCCGGGCCGGGGGCCGCACCGGCCCCCGCGCCGACCGTGCAGGACGTCGCCACCGCATTGCGGAAATCTGCCGAGAGTGCCGCCGATCTGGTCCCGACGTTGTCGGGTTACCGCGCGGGCCTCATGGGTTCGATCGCCGCGGCGTGCACGGCGTCCTACACGGTGGGCCTCACCACGCCCCGCACCCCGCCCGGGAGGCCACGGTGACGACACCCACGTCCCCCTCGTCTCCGACACCGGATCCGGACCGCCCCGAGGACGCCGGGCCGGCCGCCCTGTACGACGCCATCGCCGCCGAACACGCCGCGATCTATGGCTACGGCGTGGTGTCCGCGCACAGCCTGCCCACCCGCAATCAGCTGATCTCCGAAGCGCTGGCCGAGCACCGCGAGCGCCGGGAGCAGGCGGTCGCGCTGCTCACCGAGCGGTCGGTGACGGTGCCACTGCCCGCGATCGGCTACCAGTTGCCGATGGCGGTGGACTCGCCGACCACCGCCGCCAGGCTGGCGGTGCGAATGGAGGAGGACTGCGCGGTGGCCTGGCGGGCGGTGCTGGAGCAGACCGACTACGAGCAGGACCGCGAGTTGGCCGGCACCGCACTGACACGGTGCGCGGTGATGGCCGCGCTCTGGCGTCAGGTGCTGGGCGGCTGGCCGGTGACTGAGGCGTTCCCCGGCGGCAGCGAGTAGCGCCCCTCGCTACGGCTGATAGTCCAGTGCCGCGGCGATGTCGGCGACGGCGGTGCCCGCGGCGAGCTGTCGGGTTTCCCCGGTGAACCGGTTGCGCAGTTCAACGGTTCCGTCCGCCCACCCCCGGCCGACCACCACGATCCACGGCACGCCCAGCAGTTCGGCGTCCTTGAACTTGACCCCGGGAGAGGCCGTCCGGTCGTCGAACAGCACCTCGCGGCCCAGGATGTCCAACTCGGCGGCCAGCACTTCGGCACCGGCGCGCGCGTCCGGGTCCTTGTTGGCGATCACCACGTGCACATCGAACGGTGACACCGACGCCGGCCAGCGCAACCCGAACTCGTCGTGGTTCTGTTCGGCGATCACCGCGACCAGCCGCGACACCCCGATTCCATAGGACCCCATGGTCAGCCGAACCGGCTTGCCGTCCTCGCCGAGCACGTCAACCGAGAACGCGTCGGTGTACTTGCGGCCCAGTTGGAAGATGTGCCCGATCTCGATCCCTCGGGCGCTGACCAACGTTCCGGCTCCGTCCGGGGAGGGATCCCCGTCGCGCACCTCGGCGGCCTCGATCGTCCCGTCGGGGGTGAAGTCGCGCCCGGCCACCAGACCGACCACATGCCTACCGGTCTCGTCGGCTCCGGTGATCCAGGTTGTCCCGA
The DNA here is from genome assembly GCA_963787055.1 of uncultured Actinomycetota bacterium. Classification (GTDB taxonomy): domain Bacteria; phylum Actinomycetota; class Actinomycetes; order Mycobacteriales; family Mycobacteriaceae; genus Mycobacterium. The sequence goes on along the minus strand of CAWBBP010000008.1, from coordinate 194,352 downwards.
CCGCGATCCGCGGATCCACCAGGTATCGAACGCCGTTGTCCAGCAACGCCTTCGGCCCGATGTAGCCCTTCTTCAGGAACTGATTCGCAGCGAAGTCGGCGTCATCGAGCAAGGCGTACTCGGCGGGGTCCAGCGCTGCACCGAGACGCTTGTCGTCGACCTCCCGGTCACCGGGCACGCCGATGCCCAGCAACTCCCAGTCTCCTCCGGGTGCGCGAACCTTCAGCAAGACGTTCTTGAGGGTGTCGGCCGAGGTGACCTCGCGTCCCTCGAACTGCGGCAGGCCCGCACCGTTCGCCCACTGCACCAGGGAGGCGATGGTGGGCGTGTCACCGGTGTCGTGCACCACCGGTTCGGCCAGACCGTCAACCGGCAACGGGTCGGGTACCGCGGTGGTGACCGCCTCCACATTGGCGGCGTACCCGGACTGCGGGCAGCGCACGAAAGTGTCCTCACCGACCTCGCTCTCGGCCAGGAACTCCTCGGAGGCGCTGCCGCCCATCGCCCCGGACACCGCCGAGACGATCACATAGCGAATCCCCATCCGCGCGAACATGATCTGGTAGGCGTCCCGGTGTGCGAGATAGACCTCGCGCAGACCGTCGTCGCTGACGTCGAAGGAGTAGGAGTCCTTCATGATGAATTCACGGCCGCGCAGAATCCCGGCCCGGGGCCGGGCTTCGTCGCGGTACTTGGTCTGGATCTGGAACAGCAGCACCGGGAAGTCCTTGTAGGAGCTGTATTCACCCTTGACCGTCAGGGTGAACAGCTCCTCGTGGGTGGGACCCAGCAGATAGTCGTTCATCCGACGGTCCTTGAGCCGGAACACCCCGTCGCCGTATTCGGTCCAGCGATTGGTGGTCTCGTAGGGCCCGCGGGGCAGCAACGCCGGGAAGAGGATCTCCTGGCCACCGATGGCGACCATTTCCTCTCGCACGATGTTCTCGATCTTGCGCAGCACCCGCAGGCCCAGCGGCAGCCAGCTGTACAGCCCGGGCCCGATCGGCCGGACGTATCCGGCCCGGATCAACAACTTGTGGCTGGGAACTTCGGCGTCGGCAGGATCGTCGCGCAGCGTGCGCAGGAACAGCTCAGACATGCGGGTGATCACAGCGGGCAGCTTAGCCACCGCCGGGGATGGCCCCACCGCCCGCCGGAGCACACCCGGTCAAATGCGCCCGCGGTCCCAGTTCGCATGCTGTGATGACGTGGCACCGCAGCAACCCGGCCGTGGTGGCCCGGAGGCGCCGGCGCAACGGCGATCTGTGGCGGTCCCCCACCGGGCGGGGACCAACGCCCGGGCAGAGCGGGCACAGTAAATGGCGGCAGGGACATCCCGATCGCCCGGGTAGTCTCATCGGCGAGATGCCCACCCAGAGTATCGACCACCGCTTCTTCTCTCGGGTGTGGTCGATGAAGTCTGCCCGAGAGTCACAGGCGCTGCGCGACCTCAGGCGGGAAAACCTCGCCGGGCTCTCTGGACGGGTGCTCGAGGTGGGTGCCGGCACCGGGACGAATTTCGGGTTCTACCCCGATACGGTGCGTGAGGTGATTGCGTTGGAACCTGAGCCCAGGCTGTTCGCCAAAGCGACGCATGCGGCCAACACAGCAGCCGTGCCGGTGACGGTGGTCCCGTCCGCGATCGAGACCCTTTCCGCCGCTCAGCCTTTCGACGCGGTCGTGTGCGCATTCAATATCCGCGCCACCCGCCACGAGTGGGTGCCGATACCGACGCCCTTGCCGACGTGGTTGCCAGCACCGTCGTCTGAGTTCGTCGTCGGACTGGCGACCAAGACCGATTAATCGATCACCTTAATCCCGCCTACAACCTCGGCCGCGCACGAAGAAGCTCAGCCCGACGCCTCACCACCCTGCCCTCGTGACGTCTTACAGCCCTCGGGTGTCTAGACCGTGCGGGCCAGCCGGTCAGCGAGGAGGGCGGCGAATGCCGCCGGATCCTCTGGCGCCCCACCTTCGGCGAGAAGTGCTGTTCCGTAAAGCAATTGGGCGGTTTCGGCGAGGGCCTCATCTGCGCCCCGGTCCCGATGGGCGTTGCGTAGGCCGGTCACGAGCGGATGGTTCGGGTTGATCTCGAGAATCCGTTTGCCGGCCGGAACATCCTGTCCGGAGGCCTGGTAGATACGCGCGAGGGCCGGGGTGATGCCGAAGGTGTCGGTGACCAGGCACGCCGGCGATTCGGTCAGCCGGGTGGACAGCCGCACCTGCTTGACGTGGTCGGCCAGTGTCTGCTGCAACCAGGTCAGCAGTTCGGCGAACTCCTTCTGCTGTTCCTCGCGCTCGGCGGTGTTGGTGTCCTCCTCGGAACCGAGGTCGGCTTCGCCCCGCGCCACCGATTGAAGCGGCTTGCCGTCGAACTCGGTCACCGTTCCCACCCAGACCTCATCGACCGGGTCGGTGAGCAGCAGCACCTCATAGCCCTTGGCCTTGAACGCCTCCAGGTGCGGAGATTTGAGGAGTTGCTGACGGGATTCGCCGGTGGCGTAGTAGATCTGGGTCTGGCCGTCCTTCATCCGCGCGACATACTCGGCGAGCGTGGTGGGCTGCTCCTCGCTGAGCGTCGAGGCGAACGACGAGATGCCGAGCAGGGTGTCCTGGTTGTCGAAATCCGACAGCAGGCCCTCTTTGAGCACCCTGCCGAACTGGGTCCAGAACGTGCGGTAGTCCTCGGGCCGGTCGGACTGAAGGTCCTTGATCGTCGAAAGCACCTTTTTGGTCAGCCGCCGGCGGATCGCCTTGACCTGACGGTCCTGCTGGAGAATCTCGCGGGAAACGTTGAGCGACATGTCCTGTGCGTCGACGACGCCCTTGACGAAGCGCAGGTACTCGGGCATGAGCTGGTCACAGTCGCCCATGATGAAAACCCGTTTGACGTAGAGCTCGATCCCGACGGCATCGCGGTTGAACAGGTCCAGCGGGGCGTGGGTGGGGATGAAGAGCAGCGCCTGGTACTCGAAGGTTCCCTCGGCCTTCATCGGGATGACTTCCAGCGGGTCGTCCCAGGCGTGGGCGATATGTCGGTAGAACTCCGCGTACTCCTCGTCGGAGACTTCGTCTCTGGGCCTGGCCCACAGCGCCTTCATCGAGTTGAGCGTCTCGGCTTCGACGGTCACGACCTCCTCGCCCCCGTCTTCTGTGGGCGGGGTGCGTCGCTCGACCTCCATCCGGATGGGCCAGGCGATGAAGTCGGAGTACTTCTTGACCAGGCTCTTGATCTTCGACTCCGAGGTGTAGTCGTGTAGTTCGTCCTCGACGTCCTCGGGCTTGAGGTGCAGCGTGATCGCCGTACCCTGTGGGGCGTCATCGACCGATTCGATGGTGTAGGTGCCCTCGCCGCTGGACTCCCAGCGGGTGGCATCGCCGGCACCGGCCTTTCGGGTCAACAGTTCGACCCTGTCGGCCGCCATGAACGTCGAGTAGAAGCCGATTCCGAACTGGCCGATCAACTCCTGCGAGTCCTCGGCGCCCTGGGCCGTTCGCAACTGCTCGCGCAGTTCGGCGGTACCGGACTTGGCCAGGGTGCCGATGAGATCCACGACTTCGTCGCGAGTCATGCCGATGCCGTTGTCCCGGACGGTCAGGGTGCGCGCATCCTTGTCCACCTCGATCTCGATGTGCAGGTCCGAGGTGTCGACGTCGAGGTCCTTGTTCCGGTATGCCTCGATGCGCAGCTTGTCCAAGGCGTCGGATGCGTTCGAGATCAGCTCCCGCAGAAAGGAGTCCTTGTTCGAGTAGACCGAGTGGATCATCAGATCCAGCAGTTGGCGCGCTTCGGCCTGAAATTCCAGCTGTTCCGCATGTGCGTTCATGTGACTCCGCTCCTCAATACACCTACAAGCAATGCAGCCCTACAAGCAATGCAGCCCTACAAGCAACGTGCAGATAGTACGCAGGGCCGCACCGACGCCGTGTCCCTGGTGCTGACGGGTTCCTCGCTCACAACTCGCCGGCTTCGACCGCTTCCCGGGTGTGCTGGGCGGTGGCGATCTGCCGGGCGGAGTAGCCGATGAAGAAGGCGCTGATGCCGACCAGCACGGCGACGGCGGCGATCCACAGCAGCGAGTAGGTGTAGCCGGCGTCGAGCGCGTCGAGTTGGGCCGGGGTCATCTCCGCGACCGGACCGGTGGTGCCACCCAGGTAGAGGGTCCGGGAGATCTGGACCGCCTGGATGACCACCAGCACCAGGGGGCCGCCGAGGCTCTGGGCCATCAGGGTGATCGCGCTGACCGGGCCGATCTCGCGAGGCCCGACGTTGGCCAGTGCGCACAGCGGCAGCACCACCGAAATGATCCCGATCCCGAAGCCCCCGATGAGGATGGGTACCAGCAGGTCGGGAAAGTACGGAATGGTGCGGGTCAGGGTGGATCCGAACAGCATCGCGCCGAGGACGAAGACGCCACCGCCGATGATCAGCCAGCGCGGCGCGATGTGCATGGCCAATCGGGCGGTGAGCAGATTTCCCACGCCGAGGGCCAAGGCGAACGGGATGAACCCGATACCGGCGTGCAGCGCCGAGTAGCCGAGTACGTCCTGTACGTACAAGCCGATCATGACGGTCAGCGTCAGCAGCACCCCGCCGGCCATGAACAGCGAGACGAATGTCGCGACCCGATTGCGGTCGCGGAACAGCCACAACGGCACCAGCGGATGGTCAGCGGAGCGCTCCACCACCAGGAACGCGATACCGAACGCCAACGCGGCGATCCCGGCGCCGATCACCCACGGGTCCACCCAGCCCCGCGGTGGTCCCTGGGTGAACACCATGACGGCCGCCGCAGCGCCCAGGGTGGCCAGCAGGGCGCCGGAGATGTCGAGTTTGAGCCGCTCGTGGCGGGTCTCCTCCAGCCGGGTCAGCGCGATCCAGATGATCAGCACACCGATCGGCAGATTGATCAGGAATGCCAGCCGCCAGGAGATCACCGTCAGCGCACCGCCGACGACCAGGCCGAGCACCGAGCCGAGGCCCTGCATGGCCGCCGACATCGCCATGGCCTGGTTGCGGGCGTGGCCGACGGCATAGGTGGTGGCGATCAATGCCAGGCCGGTGGGCGCGGCCACTGCCGCGCCGATGCCCTGGACCGCCCGCGCGGCGATCAGCAGCGGCCCGTCGGTGGCCAGTCCGCAGGCCATCGAGGCGATGGTGAAGACGCCCACACCGGAGATGAACGCCCGCTTGTGGCCGATCGCATCGCCGACCCGGCCACCGAGCAGCAGCAGACCGCCGAAGGTCAGCACGTAGGCGGTGATCACCCAGCTCTTGGCCGCGTCGGACAGGTCCAGATCGGCCTGCATCCGCGGCAACGCGACGATCACGATGGTGCCGTCCAGGGTGGCCATCAGCTGCATGCCGGTGATCGCGACGATCGCGATGCCCAGCACGCTGGAGGCGAGCGGTTTAGCCGGCGGTTCGGGAACGCTCACGCCGGCCATAGGTCGCTACCCTACCCAGCGGAAGCCGGCCGTCTGACGGCCGCGGCGCAGATGCTCAGATCTCCCCGGAGTCGATCGCTTCCTTGACTTCCTGGGCGTGGGCGACCTGCTTGGCGGTGTAGCCGATGAACAGCGCCACCGCGCCGACGATCACCGCCACCCCGGCCACCCAGAGCAGGCCGTAGCTGTAGCCCTGGTCCAGGGCGTGCAACTGCTCGGGGTTCATCCGGTTCACCGGGCCGGTGGTGCCGCCCAGGTACAGGGTCCGCGAGGTGATGACCGCCTGGATGATGGCCAGCACCACCGGACCGCCCAGGTTCTGCAACATCAGGGCGATCGCCGAAACCGGACCGATCTGGTCGAAACCCACTCCGGCGATCGCCGAGACGGTCAGCGGCACCACGATCATGCCGATACCGAAGCCGCCGACGACGATGGGGATCACCAGGTTGGGGAAATACGGGATGCCGGCATCCAGGGTCGAGCCGTACAGCATCGCGCCCAGCACCAGCACGCCGCCGGCGATCACCAGCAGCCGGGGCGCGAAGATCGAGACCAGTTGCGAGGAGATGCCCAGTCCGACGCCGAGGGCGATCACGAACGGGATGAACCCGATACCGGCGCGCAGCGCGCTGTAGCCCAGGATGTCCTGCACATACAGGCCGATCAGAACGGTCAGAGTGAACATCACCCCGCCGGCGAGGAAGATCGCGGCGAAGGTCGCCAGCCGGTTGCGGTCCCGGAAGAGGGTGAACGGCACGACCGGGTTGACGGCGTTGCGTTCGACGGCGACGAACGCCACGAACGCCAGCACCGCGGTCAGGCCCGCCGCCAGGGTGGACGGCGATCCCCAACCGTTCTCCGGGGCCTGTGCGAAGCCGAACACTGCCGCAGTGCAGGCCACCGTGGCCAGCAGCGCACCGGCCGCATCCAGCTTCAGACGCTCCTTGTGGGTCTCCCGCAGCGTGGTGTGTGCGAGGTAGATCACCAACAGGCCGATCGGCACGTTGACCAGGAACGCCAACCGCCAGGACACCTCGGTCAGCGCACCGCCGACGACCAGACCCATCACCGAGCCGATACCGGTCATGGCGGCGAACACCGCGGTCGCGGCGTTACGGGCCGGGCCTTTGGAGAACGTGGTGGCGACCAGGGCCAGGCCGGTCGGCGACGCGATCGCCGCGCCGACACCCTGCAGCAGCCGCGCGAGCACCAGAGTGGCTTCGTCCCAGGCGATGCCGCAGAGGACCGAGGCGATGACGAACAGCGTGACGCCGACGATGAAGGTGCGCTTACGGCCGATGGTGTCGCCCAACCGGCCGCCGAGCAGCATCAGACCGCCGAAGGTGAGCACATAAGCCGTGATCACCCAGCTGCGGCCGGCATCGGACAGGCCCAGTTCGTTCTGGATCCTGGGCAGCGCCACGATGGCGATCGTGCTGTCCATGGTCGCGAGCAGTTGCATTCCGCCGATGGCGAAGATCGCGGCCAGGAAGCGCGGTGAGGGAAGCCAGGACGGGGTGCCCGTCGTCTGCAGGGCCGTCGAGTGCGGGCGGGCCGGGACCAACCCGGAGTCAGAGTCGTTCCGGTACCCGTCCCGATTGCTGTCACCGCGACCAACCCGTCGGAACGGGGTCGCGCGCTCAGCATCGTTGAGAGCCGTCATAGCGGCCCACCCTACCTCAAAATTAAGAAGACTTTAAAGTCTCGATCACGTCTCGAAGCCGGCGACCGGGCCGATGACGACGATCGCCGGCGGCCGGATACCCTCCGTTCGGATACGTTCCGGCACGTCAGACAGGGTTGCGCGGAGAATGCGCTCGGCTGGGGTGGTCCCGTGCTGGACCACCAGAACCGGTGTTCGGGCCGGCCGCCCGCCCTTGAGCAACACCTCGGCGAACAGTTCGATGCGCTCGACCGCCATCAGCAGTACCAACGTTCCGGACAGCCGGGCCAGCGCGTCCCAATTGACCAGCGATTCCGGATCGTCGGGCGCAAGATGACCGCTGACCACGGTGAATTCGTGATTGACCGACCGGTGGGTGACCGGGACCCCGGCCAGTGCGGGCACCGCGATGGCGCTGGTGATCCCGGGAACGACGGTGACCGGGATGCCGGCTTCGGTGCAGGCGAGGACCTCCTCGTACCCGCGGGCGAATACGAACGGATCCCCGCCTTTGAGACGAACCACGAACTGACCCGCCCGGGCCCGTTCGATGAGGACCGCGTTGATGGCTTCCTGGGCCATCGCCCGGCCGTACGGGATCTTGGCGGCGTCGATCACCTCGACGTGCGGCGGCAACTCCGCCAGCAACTCCGGCGGAGCCAGCCGGTCGGCGACCACCACGTCGGCGTGGGCGAGCAGGCGCCGGCCCCGCACCGTGATCAGTTCCGGGTCCCCCGGCCCGCCTCCGACCAGGGCCACCCCGCCGCGCACCACGTCGGAGGCAGTGACGGCGACGATATCGGGGGCGATACGCCCCTGCTGGAAGGCGTCCCTGATCGCCGAGCGGACCGCGGCCGACCGCCGGTGCTCACCGCTGGCGAGAACGCCGACCAGCAGGCCCTCGTAGTCGAAGGACGCCGGGGTGACGGCGGTGCCGTCCCGGCCGGCGTCCGCGCGCACACAGAAGATGTGCCGGCGTTCGGCCTCGGCCACGATCGCCGCATTGACCGACGGGTCATCGGTGGCGGCGATCGCGTACCAGGCGCCCTGCAGGTCGCCGTCGCGGTAGTCGCGCAGATGCAGGGTGATGCCCGGGGTCTGCTCGGCGAGGGCCTCCACCGCCGGGGTGGCCGCCCGGGCGACGACGTGCACATCGGCCCCGTGGGCGATCAGTACGGGCACCCGGCGCTGCGCCACCGTGCCGCCGCCGACCACGACAACCTTCCTGCCGGCCAGTCGCAGCCCGACCAGGTAGGCGTTCTCGGTCACCGGCCGAGCCTAGTGAACGCGTGCTCGACGAATCGCCGCACCGCCCCGGGGTGGGCGGCCGGGTGGGTGTGCAGATAGGACGCGTGCACCCCACCCCGGATGGCGCCCTCCCCCGCGGCGCCCGATTCCCGCATCAGCCAGGCCGACTGAACCGTCTCGGCGAAGTCCACGGTGGTGCGGTGGAACTCGTGGCCCGTCACCCGCTGACCCGCGCAGTGCAACGGCGAGTCCGCGGCGGCGACCGCGTCCCGGTACCCGAGCGTCAGCCGCGGGGTGAACCGCGCGGATCCCGCGATCACCCCGCACATCGGATGCCCCTCGAGATCCGACATCAGGTAGGTCAACCCACCGCACTCGGCATGCACCGGCGCCCCACGGGCGGCCAGGTGCCGGATCTGCCCGTGCAGCGCCTCGTTGCCGGACAACTGGTCCGGGTACTGCTCGGGGAACCCGCCCGGCAGCACCAGTGCGGCGGTCCGTTCCGGCAGGACATCGGACATCGGATCGAAGGTCACCACGTCCGCGCCTGCGGCACCGAGCAACTCGGCGTGCTCGGCGTAGCCGAAGGTGAACGCCGGACCCGACGCCAGCGCCACCACCGGCCGGCCTCCGACGCCCTCGCCGACCGCCTGCTCCGGGGACCAGGCCCGGCCGGGGGCCGCTGATGCGGCCACTGCCCGCACCGCGGCCACATCCACATGGCGGGCCACCAGGTCGGCCATCGCCGCGACGGCGGCCCGCGCCTGCTCACCGTGTTCGGTCGCGGTCACCAGGCCCAGATGGCGGGACGGTACCGACAGTTCGTCCCGGCGCGGGACGGCGCCGAGCACCGGCACACCGACCGCCTCGCAGGCCTGCCGCAACACCTGTTCATGCCGCGGCGAACCCACCCGGTTGAGGATGACGCCACCGATCCGCACACCCTGATGAAATGTCGTGAACCCGTGCAGCACGGCGGCGAGGGTCTGGCTCTGTCCGCGACCGTCGACCACCAGCACCACCGGGGCGCCCAGCAGTTGGGCGACCTGCGCGGTGGAACCGCGGGCCGGCACCGTGAACCGTTCGTCGATGCGGCCGTCGAACAGCCCCATCACACCTTCGACCACGGCGATATCGGCATCGCGCGTCCCATGCCGGAACAGTGGGACGATCAGGTCCTCGCCGACCAGCACCGGGTCGAGATTGCGCCCGGGCCGTCCGGCCGCAAGCGCGTGGTAGCCGGGGTCGATGAAGTCCGGACCGATCTTGAACGGGGCCACCCGGTGCCCGGCTGCACGCAGCGCACCAATCAAACCAGTTGCGACGGTGGTCTTTCCGCTTCCCGAGGTAGGCGCGGCGATGACGACGGCCGGCACGGTGCTCACCACTCGATACCGCGCTGGCCCTTGCGGCCGGCATCCATCGGGTGTTTGACCTTGTCCATCACGGTGACCAGATCGGCGGCATCGAGCAACGCCTGCGGGGCGTCGCGGCCGGTGATGACCACATGCTGGCGGCCGGGGCGGGACGCCAGCACCTCGACCACGTCCCGCACGTCGATCCAGCCCCATTTCAGCGGGTAGGTGAATTCGTCGAGGACATAGAAGTCGTGCCGTTCCTCAGCCAGTCTGCGGGCGATCTCGGCCCATCCTGCGGCCGCACCGGCAGCATGGTCATCGGCCGCCCCCTCCTTGCGGGCCCAGGACCACCCGGCGCCCATCTTGTGCCACTGGATCGGGCCGCCGATGCCCTGCTCGGTGTGTAACCGGCCCAGGTGGGCGAAGGCCGCCTCCTCCCCCACCCGCCACTTTGCGCTCTTCACGAACTGGAACACCGCGATGTCCAGCCCGGCGTTCCAGGCCCGCAACGCCATTCCGAAGGCCGCAGTGGACTTTCCCTTGCCCGCACCGGTGTGCACAGCCAGAACCGGGGCAGTGCGGCGTACCCGGGTGGTCAGCCCGTCGTCGGGAACGACGGGCGGTCGGCCCTGCGGCATCACCGCGCCCCTTTCCTCGTTCGTGGCCCGCTTGGCGGTCAGGCGGCCCCGCGCACAACCTGCGCCAGACCGTCTGCCCGCAGCTGCTCCAGCCTCAGCACCGGTGCCCGCAGTCGGATGGCGAGATCGGCGGCCAGTCCCAGCCTGACATAGCCGGTCTCACAGTCGACGACCACCGCGGCAGCACCTTCGGCGGCTAGTCTGGCGGCGGCAATATGACTGCGCCGCAACGGATCCGGTCCTGCGGTTGCCCGCCCGTCGGTGAGCAGCACCACCAGCGGACGCCGCGACCGGTCCCTGGCGCGTTCGCGCACCACCACATCGCGGGCGGCCAGCAGGCCCTCGGCCAGTGGGGTGGTGCCGCCGGTGTCCAGACCGGTCAGGCGGCGTGCCGCGATATGGGCCGAGGTCGTCGGCGGCAGCACCAGTCGTGCGGCTGGGCCGCGGAAGGTGATGACCGCGACCTTGTCCCGGCGTTGGTAGGCGTCGCGCAGCAGGGACAGTGCCGCGCCGGTGACCGCCGCCATCCGGTCCCGTGCGGCCATCGATCCGGAGGCGTCGACGACGAAGACCACCAGATTGCCCTCCCGGCCCACCCGCAGCGCACGCCGGATGTCGGCGGGATCCGGTCGCGGCGGCCCCGGCTCACTCCGCTGCCCCGCGGCCGCGAGCACCGTGGCGAACAGGTGCACACCGTGGCCCTCCTCGGGGGTGCGCCCCGCCCGCACCACCGCACCGACGGAGTTACGGGCCGGCGACCGCCGCCCGGCATCACCGTCGCCGATCCCGGGCACGGTCAGCGCCCTGGTCCGGAAGGTGGCGGTGGGCGGCCCGGCAGGGCGGGGCGATGATCCCGGGTTACCTTGGCGCCCAGTGCTTTCCGGCGGATCCTCCGGGGCCTGTCCACCTCCCGGCGGGTCGGGATCCTGATCGGGGGCCCCGTCGTCGGCGGTGGCGGACATCGCCTCGTCGAGTTGGGCCGGATCGATGCCGGGATCGTCGAAGGGATCCCGGCGGCGGCGGTGCGGCAGTGCCAGTTCCGCGGCCGCCCGGATGTCTTCGGCGGCCACGCTGTCCGCTCCGCGCCAGGCGGCGTGCGCGACGGCGGTGCGGGCCACCACCAGATCCGCGCGCATACCGTCGACATCGAAGGCCGCGCACAACGCCGCGATCCGGTTCAACTCGGCATCGGCCAACTCCACCCCGGCCACCCTGGCCCGGGCCGCGGCGATCTGCCGGGCCAGTTCCCCGTCGGGGCCGGCATACCGGGCGGCGAAACCCGCCGGGTCGGCCTCGTAGGCCAGTCGCTGACGAATGACCTCGCTGCGGACCGGCACGTCGCGGGAGGCCGCCACGTCGACGGCCAGGCCGAACCGGTCGAGCAACTGGGGACGCAATTCACCCTCTTCGGGGTTCATCGTGCCGATCAGCACGAACCTCGACTCGTAGGAGTGCGAGACCCCGTCGCGTTCGACGTGCACCCGGCCCATGGCGGCCGCGTCGAGCAGAATGTCGACCAGATGGTCGGGCAGCAGGTTGACCTCATCGACGTAGAGCACGCCACCGTCCGCCCGGGCCAGCAGGCCGGGCGAGAACGCATGCTCGCCGTCGCGCAGCACCTTCTGCAGATCCAGCGAGCCGATCACCCGGTCCTCGGTGGCCCCGATCGGCAGTTCCACCAGACGCGTTGCCGGGTCGACCGCCGCGAGGACGGCGGCCAGAGCGCGGGCGGCCGTCGACTTGGCGGTGCCCTTCTCGCCGCGGATGAGCACCCCGCCGATCCCCGGCAGCACCGCACACAGCACCAGTGCCAACCGCAGCCGGTCGTGGCCGACGATGGCGCTGAACGGGTAGGCCGGCGGGATCACCGGCAGACCCGCAGCATCGGCACGTGCGCGATTCCGTCCTCGTAGAATTCCTCGCCGTCCGGGACGAAACCCAACTGCGCGTACATCTCGGTCAGGTAGGTCTGGGCGTTGATCGCACACGGATGCTCGCCGACCTCGGCCAGCGCGGCCCGCATCAGCCGCGCCGCGTGGCCCCGGCCGCGCGCACCGGCCTTGGTGCAGACCCGGCCGATCCGGAACAGCTTGTGCCCCTGCGCGTTCTCCTCGATCAGCCGCAGCGTCGAGATAACCTCGCCGTCGGCGCCTTCCAGCCAGAAGTGCCGGGTCTCCGACAGCAGGTCGCGGCCGTCGAGCTCCGGGTAGGGGCAGGACTGCTCCACGACGAACACCTGTACCCGCAGCGTGAGCAGCTCGTAGAGGGTTGCTGCATCCAGGTCCCTGCCCCAACGCCAATGCAGCGGAGGTGTCACACCACTCCCGGGCGACTGTTGAGCCCGAGCACCCGGGTGCCGTGATCCCAGACCTCAGCGAACAGCCGCGGCTCGCTCGACAGTTTCGACCCCAGCGAGGGCACCATCTCCTTGAGCTTGGGCTCCCAGCCCGAGTAACGGTCGTCGAAGCAGCGCGCCATCACCTCCAGCATCGCCGGTACCGCGGTGGAGGCGCCGGGCGAGGCGCCGAGCAGGCCGGCAATCGAGCCGTCGGCCGCGGCCAGCACGGTGGTGCCGAATTCCAGCACCCCGAGTTTCTTGGCGTCGCGGCGGATCACCTGAACCCGTTGGCCGGCGATGTCGGTCTCCCAGTCCTTGCCGTCAGCCGTCGGGGCGAACTGCCGCAGCGTGTCGACGCGGGCCTCGAATGACTGCAGCAACTCGCCGATCAGATACTTCAGCAGCGGCAGTTCGGTCAGTCCGACCCCGATCATCGAGGCAATATTGTTCGGCTTCACCGACAGCGGCAGGTCGGTGACCTTCCCGGCCTTGAGGAACTTCGGCGACCACCCGGCGAACGGCCCGAACAGCAGCCAGTCCTTACCGTTGATCACCCGGGTGTCCAAGTGCGGCATGGACATCGGCGGGGCGCCCAGCGGCGGCAACCCGTACACCTTGGCGTGATGCGCCTCGGCCAGGTCGGGCTTGTCGGTGCGCAGCCACTCGCCGCTGACCGGGAAGCCGCCGAAACCCTTGGCCTCCTTGATACCCGACTTCTGCAGCAGCGGCAGCGCACCTCCCCCGGCGCCGACGAAGACGAATTTGCTTCTCAGCTTGGACTTTTCGCCAGTCCGGCGGTTGAGCACCTTCACCGTCCAGGTGCCGTCGGACTCCTGATGCAGATCGCGGACCTCATGACCGAACATGGTGTCCATCCCCTGCTCCACACCGAATGCGAGGAGTTGGCGCGACAGCGAACCGAAGTCGACATCGGTTCCGGCCTCGGTCCAGTTCAGCCCCACCGGCTTGGAGAAGTCCCGCCCGGCCGCCATCAGCGGCAACCGGCGGGCGAACTCGTCGTCATCGTTGATGAACTCCATGGAGGCGAACAACGGGTTGCGCACCAGGGTCTCGTGGCGGCGGCGCAGGTAGTCGACGTTCTCGGCGCCCTGCACGAAGCTGACGTGCGGAATCGGATTGAGGAAGCCGCGGACGTCGCGCACGATGCCGTTCTCGTGGGCGTAGGCCCAGAACTGCCGGGTGACCTGGAACTGCTCGTTGACGTTGATGGCCTTGGCGATGTCGATGGTGCCGTCGGGATTCTGGGGGGTGTAGTTCAACTCGCACAATGCCGAGTGGCCGGTGCCGGCGTTGTTCCACGGATCGCTGCTCTCGGCGGCGGCCGCGTCGAGACGTTCGACCAGTGTTATCGACCAGTCCGGTTCGACCAGGCGCAGCAACGCACCCAGGGTCGCGCTCATGATTCCCGCACCAACCAGTACGACGTCGGTTCGATCTGACGCAGTGTTGTCCGACACCGGTGTTGTCCTTCCCTGATCCGCTGGGCGCGTCGCCAGTCGCGGGTGTACCGCTAGGTTATCCCGGCCGCCGGGGCAGGGGGCGCCCAGTTGCCCGGCTGGCTAAGGTTGACCGGTGGCGGCTGCGCAGAGCACCGGGTGGACCGACTGGTCCGAGGATGTGCTTCCCGGCTACCGGCAGAGCACCTGTGCGCTGGGCTCCGACCCCGACGGCGAAGGCGACCTGTTCGCCACCGTGGTCCGCCGGGCCGACACCGGCCCGTCGGCGCGGGTTGCCCTGGCGGTGCACGGTTTCACCGACTACTTCTTCAACACCGAACTGGTCGACTTCTTCGCCGCCCAAGGCCATCGGCTCTACGGTCTGGACCTGCACAAGTGCGGCCGCTCCTGGCGGCCGGGCCAGACTCCGCACTTCACCACCGAACTGTCCCGCTATGACCGGGACCTGGAACGCGCGCTGGCACTGGTGGCCGCAGAGAACCCGGCGGCCGATGTCGTCGTCTACGGCCACTCGACCGGCGGCCTCGTGGTGTCGCTGTGGTTGGACCGGGTGCGCCACCGGGGCGACACCGCCACGCTCAGGCTGACCGGCCTGGTGCTCAACAGTCCGTTCCTGGACCTGAACGGGCCGGCCGTGCTGCGCACCAGAGCCACCTCGACGGCCATCGGGGCGGCCTCCCGGGTGCGCAAGACCGGCGTCGTGCGCAACGCCGGCAAGGGCGGCTACGGCCTGACCCTGCACCGCGACTACCACGGCGAGTTCGACTACAACCTGCGCTGGAAACCGTTGGGCGGCTTCCCGGTGCGGGTCGGGTGGATCAACGCCATCCGG
This sequence comes from uncultured Actinomycetota bacterium, assembly GCA_963787055.1. Classification (GTDB taxonomy): domain Bacteria; phylum Actinomycetota; class Actinomycetes; order Mycobacteriales; family Mycobacteriaceae; genus Mycobacterium. The sequence continues at coordinate 179,346 of CAWBBP010000008.1, read as the reverse complement.
CGCGGGCAGGCCCGGTTGCACCGCGGCCTGGACGTCGGGGTGCCCAACCTGGTGCTGCGCTCGGACCACAGTGTCGCCGAGACCGCCAGCACCGAGGCGATGCAGCGCGGCGACGCCGTGCTCGACGTCGGCCACATCGCCCGCTGGGCCGGTTGCATCGGCAACCGGCAGATGATCGTGCCGGTGGCCGACGCCAAACACGATGTCTTCCTGTCGCTGGCCGGACCCCGCGCCGTGGCCTACCGGGAGCTGGGCCGGTGGCTGGATTCCACAGGCTGACGGCCGGGACTACCGTGCTTTCCCTACCGAATAGGAGCATCCCGTGAAACGCATCGTGGTCGGCGTCGGCACGGCAGCCCTCATCGTCGCCCTCACCGGCTGTGGGACTGACCGGGCTGCCCCGGTTCCCACCGGCGCGGACCTCAAGGGAACCTGGGTACAACAGGGATCCGGCTATGAAAACGGCAGTCCGGTCACCTGGGAGAACCAGACGGTGGTCATCGACGAGGCCGATGGCCAGGGTTTCGCCGGCTTCAAGGAGTACACCCGCGAGGGTGCGCCACCGCAGAAGGAAATCATCAACGGCGTCATCGGACCCAACGGCGACATTCTCATCGTCGATGAGGACGGTCTCTTCGAGGGCCGCCTCGTCGACGGCCGGATGCAGGGTCAGTACGCCGAGATCGGCGATGACGCAACGGCCATCAATCTCGAACTGTCCCGCAGTTAACTGCTACAGCGGGGTCACGTAGGCGGAGCTGATCCCGCCGTCGACCAGGAAAGTCGACGCGGTGATGAACGAGGCATCGTCACTGGCCAGGAACGCCACCGCGGCGGCGAGTTCGTCGGCTTCGGCGAACCGGCCCAGCGGGATGTGCACCAACCGCCGCGCCGCCCGCTCGGGATCCTTGGCGAAAAGTTCCTGCAGAAGCGGGGTGTTCACCGGGCCTGGGCACAGTGCATTGACCCGGATACCCTGCCGGGCGAACTGAACCCCGAGTTCCCGCGACATCGCCAGCACCCCGCCCTTGGACGCGGTGTAGGAGATCTGCGACGTCGCCGAGCCCAGCACCGCGACGAACGAGGCGGTGTTGATGATGGAACCCCGACCGGCCGGCACCATATGCCGCAGCGCGGCCCGACAGCACAGGTAGACACTCTTGAGGTTGACATCCTGCACCCGCTGCCAGGCCGGCAGCTCGGTGGTCTCGATCAGGTCGTCGTCGGGCGGTGAGATACCGGCGTTGTTGAAGGCGATGTCCACCGATCCGTAGGCGGCCGCAGCGGCGTCGAAGAGGTTGTCGACCTCAGCCTCGTCCGACACGTCCACCGCGACGAACAAGCCGTCGAGATCCGCGGCGACCGCCTCCCCGGCCGCCGGGTCGATATCGCCGACGACGATGGTGGCCCCCTCGGCGCGCATCCGGCGGGCCGCAGCCAGTCCGATGCCGCTGGCCGCACCGGTGATGACGGCGACCCTGCCGGCCAGCCTTTGGGTCAGGTCGACATTCACGGGGCTTCTCCAATCGCGATGAACACATTCTTGGTTTCGGTGAAATGCTCTGGGGCGTCGGGGCCGAGCTCGCGGCCCAGGCCGGAATTCTTGAACCCCCCGAAGGGTGTGTTGTAGCGAACCGAGGAGTGCGAGTTCACGCTGAGGTTGCCGGACTCGACCGCCCGCGACACCCGCAGCGCCCGGGACAGGTTGTCGGTCCAGATCGAGCCGGACAGGCCGTAATCGGTGGCATTGGCCAGCGCGACCGCGTCGGCCTCGTCCTCGAAGGGCAGCACCGCCACCACGGGCCCGAAAATCTCCTCGGTAGCGGTCCGGTCGGCGCGCTCCGGGGTCAGGACCGTCGGTGGGAACCAGTACCCCGGTCCGCTCGGGGCGGTTCCGCGGAACGCCACCGGCGAGCCGTCCGGGACGTAGGCGGCCACCGAATCGAAGTGCTTGCGGGACACCAGCGGTCCCATCTCGGTGCCACGGTCGGTGGGATCACCCACCACCACGCCGGCGACGGCCGGCTCGAGAAGTTCCATGAATCTGTCGAAAACGTTGCGCTGCACAAGGATCCGGCTGCGGGCACAGCAGTCCTGGCCGGCGTTGTCGAATACGCCGTATGGGGCGGTGGCCGCAGCCAGTTCCAGATCGCAGTCATCGAAGACGATATTGGCGCTCTTGCCGCCGAGTTCCAGGGTCACCCGCTTCACCCGGGCCGCCGCCGTGGCCATCACCCTCGTCCCCACGTCCGTGGAGCCGGTGAACACGATCTTGCGCACCCCCGGGTGGGTGACGAGTCGCTCCCCCACCACCGGTCCCCGGCCGGGCAGTACCTGGAAGAGATCCGGCGGCAGCCCTGCCTCGACCGCGAGCTGCCCGAGCCGGATGCTGGTCAACGGCGTCCATTCCGCCGGTTTGAGCAGCACCGCGTTGCCGGCGGCCAGTGCCGGGGCGAACCCCCAGGCAGCGATCGTCATCGGGAAGTTCCACGGCGTGATGACACCAATCACGCCGATCGGCTCGTGGAAGGTCACGTCCAGGCCGCCGGCAACCGGAATCTGCTTGCCGGACAGCCGTTCCGGGGAGGCCGAGTAGAACTGCAGCACGTCGCGGACGTGGCCGGCCTCCCACTCCGCCGAACAGATCGGATGGCCGGAGTTCGCCACCTCCAGCGCAGCCAGTTCGGCAATGTGGGCATCGACGGCGGCGGCGAAGTCCCGCAGCGCCGCCGCACGTCCGGCCGGCGGCCTGGCAGCCCAATGCCGCTGGGCGATGGCCGCGCGTGCCACCGCGTCATCGACCGCGTCGGCATCGAGCAGATCGACGGTCCCCAGCACCTGCTCGGTCGCCGGGTTGATCAGTTCGACGGCGCTCACGTCACCCTTCCTGTCGCGACTTCCCGGGCGGCCTCCACCAGGGCCGCGAACAACCGCAGGTCGCCGAGCGTCTCCTCGGGGTGCCATTGCACCGCCACCACGAAGTCCGGCCCGGGCATCTCCACCGCCTCGATCACACCGTCACTGGTGGCGCTGACGATCAGACCCTCGCCCAGCCGGTCGATCGCCTGATGGTGGTAGCACTGAACCTGCGCACGTGGGCCCAGCAGCGCGGCCAGCCTGCTGCCCGCGGTGGTGCACACCGTCGATGTGGCGAACACCGCGTCGCCCAGGCGGTGGCCGCCGTGACCGACGACGTCGGGCAGATGCTGATGCAGGGTTCCGCCGAGTGCGACGTTGAGCACCTGGGCACCGCGGCAGATACCGAGCACCGGCATCCGCCGGCGCAACGCGGCGTCAAGCAGGGCGAACTCCCAGGCGTCCCGATCGCGGGCGGGTTCGTCGGTGACCGGGTGCGGCCGGTGTCCGTAGGCCGCCGGGTCGACGTCCCTGCCACCGGTGATGATCAATGCGTCGATCCCGTCGAGCACCCGGGCGGCGATATCGGCGTCGACCGGCTGGGGTGGCAACAGGCTGGCGATACCACCGGCCAGCGTCACCCCGTCGAGGTAGACACCCGGCAGGAAACCGGCGTCGACATCCCAGACCCCGCTGCTGGCCTGCTGCCGGTAGGTGGTCAGGCCGATCACCGGCCGGACAGCCGGGCCGCTAGAAACGTTCAAAACCGCGCACCCTCTCCCAGTCGGTGACCGTTGCGTTGAACGCCGCGAGTTCCACCCGCGCGTTGTTGAGGTAGTGCTCGACCACCTCGTCGCCGAAGGCCTCGCGGGCCACCGCCGAGCGCTCGAACAGTTCGGCTGCCTCGGCCAGGGTGGTGGGCAGCCGCTGGGCGTCGCCGATATAGGCGTTACCGGCGACCGGTTCGGGCAACTGCAGTCCGTGGTCGATACCGTGCAGGCCGCCCGCGATCAGGGCCGCCACCGCAAGGTACTGGTTGACGTCGCCGCCCGGCACCCGGCACTCCATCCGCATGGAATTGCCGTGTCCGACTACCCGCAGCGCGCAGGTTCTGTTGTCCATACCCCAGGCAATCGCCGTCGGAGCGAAGCTGCCGTCGGCGAATCGCTTGTAGGAGTTGATATTCGGGGCGTAACACAACGCCAGCTCGCGCAGGGTCGCCACTTGCCCGGCCAGGAAGCTACGGAACATCGCCGACATCCCCAACGGCTCGTTCTCGTCGGCGAACACCGGGGTACCGTCGGTCGATCGCAGCGAGATGTGGATGTGGCAGCTGTTGCCCTCGCGCTCGTCGAACTTCGCCATGAACGTCAGGCTCTTGCCGTGTTGGTCGGCGATCTCCTTGGCGCCGTTCTTGTAGACGGTGTGGTTGTCACAGGTCGCCAGGGCGTCGGCGTAACGGAACGCGATCTCCTGCTGGCCGGGGTTGCACTCCCCTTTCACGCCCTCGCAGTACATGCCGGCCCCGTCCATGCCGAGCCGGATATCACGCAGCAACGGTTCCATCCGGGTGGAGGCATGGATCGCGTAGTCGACGTTGTAGTCGCTGGACTTCGCGAGATTGCGGTAGCCCGCCGCCCACGCGGCACGGAAGCTGTCGTCGAACACCATGAACTCCAACTCGGTGCCGACGAACGCGCTCAGGCCGCGCCCGGCCAGTCGGTCCAGTTGGGTCCGCAGAATGCTGCGGGGCGCGGCAGGCACCAGATCGCCGTCGTGCCAGTGCAGATCGGCCATCACCTGGGCGGTGCCCGGCAACCACGGGATGACCCGCAGCGTGCGCAGGTCGGGCCGCATCACCATATCGCCGTAGCCGGAGTCCCAGCTCGACATCGCGTACCCGCTGACGGTGTTCATGTCGACGTCCACCGCGAGCAGGTAGTTGCAGCACTCCGCGCCGTGTTCGGCGACCTCCTCGAGGAAAAGCCTGGCCGCCACCCGCTTTCCGGTCAGTCGGCCCTGCATGTCGGCGAACGCGACGATCACCGTGTCGATCTCGCCGGCCCGGACCCGGCGTTCCAGCTCCGATACCCCGAGCATCCCAGACCGCGATCCCTGGCTCATCGGACCCTTTCCCTCGGCAGGTGACGCCACCCGCGCTGGGTCACACCCGGCGCCGAGAAGTGAACCATTCGAACGACCATCCACTCTGGCCACATCCCGACGATTAACGCGACGGACATGCCAAAGGTCGGACAGCCGACATTGAAGATCCTATTCTGCCCTGCAGACGCCGCCGGATCAGCCGCGCGGGGCCCGGCCCGATCAAGGAGCCATCCAGATGGCGGCAGAGCAGATGAAAACCTCCGGCGTCACCTACCGGCAGGCCGGCACGGAGTATTTCGAGAAACGAACCCTGTTGCGCACGGCCGGTTTCTGGGGCCTGTGGGGAATCGGTATCGCGGCCGTGATCTCCGGGGATTTCTCCGGCTGGAACTTCGGCATCGGCGAGGCCGGCTGGGGTGGGCTGGGGATCGCCGCACTCCTCATCATCGTCATGTACTTCGGGATGCTGTTCTCGATCGGCGAGATGTCGGCGGCGATGCCGCACACCGGGGGGGCCTACTCGTTCGCCCGCGCCGCCATGGGGCCCTGGGGTGGCTTCATCACCGGTTTCGCCGAAACCATCGAATACGTCTTCACCACGGCGGTGGTGGTGTACTTCTCGGCCAGCTACGCCGACGCGGTCACCAGCGAACTGTTCAACCTGTCCCTGCCGGCCTGGCTCTGGTGGATCATCCTCTACGCGGTGTTTGTCGCGCTGAACTCCTGGGGAGCGCAGGCATCGTTCCGGTTCGCCCTGATCGTTGCGGTGTTGTCCATCGGCATCCTGATCCTGTTCGCCGTGCTGGCGATCACCAAGGGCGCCGTCGACTTCAGCCGGTTGCTGGACATCGCGCCGGACCCGGAGGCCGCCGGGTCCAGTTGGTTCCTGCCGTTCGGAATCCTCGGTGTGCTCTACGCGCTGCCCTTCGCCATGTGGTTCTTCCTCGGCATCGAGGAGCTGCCACTGGCCGCCGAGGAGGCCCACAACCCGAGCCAGGACATCCCCAAAGCCGGTATCTGGGGTCTGGTCACGCTGGTCGGCTGCGCAGCACTGGTGTTCTTCCTCAATCCCGCGGTCACCGGTTCGGCAGCGCTGGGAAGTGCCGACGAACCGCTGCTGGACGGGTTCCGCGCCTTCCTGCCGACCGGGTGGGCGGCGGTGCTGTCGGCATTCGCTCTCATCGGCCTGCTGGCCAGCCTGCAGGGCATCATGTACGCCTACGGCCGCAACCTGTACTCGCTGAGCCGGGCCGGCTACTACCCCAAGGTCCTGTCGCTGACCGGGACGCGCCAGACCCCGTTCATCGCCCTGACCGCCGGGGCCGTGATCGGATTCCTCGCACTGCTGATCGTCAGCGTGAACGAGGGCGCCGGCGCCGTGGTGCTCAATATCGCGGTCTGGGGAGCGGTCCTGGCCTACATGCTGCAGATGGCCTCATTCGTGCTGCTGCGCCGCAAGTTCCCGAATGCCCGCCGGCCGTGGGTGAGCCCCACCGGAAACTGGGGCGCCATCGTCGCCTTCGTGATCGCCGCCGTCACGTTCGTGGCCGTGCTGATCAACCCCACCTACCGCCCGGCGGTAGTCACCATCGTCGCCCTCTACGCCATCGGACTTCTGGTGTTCGGTCTCTACGGACGGCACCGGCTGGTGCTCTCCCCCGAGGAGGAGTACGCGGTGAGCGGAGGTCTGCACGGCTACGACCCGGCCTCGGAGGGTCTGGGCGGCACCATCGAGGATGAAATCCTCAAAGGCCATACCGATTGAGGGCCATACCGATTGAGGGCCACAGCGATTGAGGGCCACAGCGATTGAGGGTCGCCGGTGTCACCAGGTGCTGGTCCGCAGCACGATCTCGGCGGCCAACTGCGCGGTCGCCATGGCCGCGTTACGACGGGTCGCGAACTCCACCAGCCGGTAATCGCTGTAGACGAACCGCTGGCTCGCCCGCGCCACGGCCCGGGCGGCCGGGCCGGTGACCAACGCGGTGGTGTTGATCTCGACCGGCGGACAGTCCGGGTCCGGCACCACCCCGCGCGCGTCTGCCACGCGGGGATGCCCCCGGTCGATCACCACCAGGCCGGTGAATCGGTCCGGCCGGGTGGCGGCCAGTTCCCAGGCCAACTCGGCCCCGGACCGGTCACCGACGAGCACCGCCCACGGCACGTCGCGAGCTTCCAGGATCGCCACGACCGCCTTCGGATGCAACCGCGGGTCCGCACCGATGACGACGGTACGCACGGCAGCCGTGTGCAGACGCTGACACAACGTGTCGTAGGCGGCGATCGGATGCTGGGCCGAGCCCAGCAGAACGACGTAGGGCCCCTTGTCCGGCCCCGTCACGCTCACCCGCACCGGGAACCCGTCGACAGTCATCATCGTCGCGGGCATCCGCACACGCTACTGCGCCGACCTGCGGGCCGGACCCGCTTACGCGTGCACTCTCAGGCACTGCTCAGGAAGCGCGCAGCTTTCCCACCTGATCGGTGAACACGTCCAGAAATGTCTGTGGCAGTGATGCTTTGGCCGCAATTCTCGGATCCATCCCCGGAAACGCGACCCCGAAGACCGCCCGTCTCCCGACATTCTGGAAGGCCATGTAGACACTGCTCGAGGAATTGCCGAGGTTCATCGTTTGCTGGTACCCGAGCGCCCCGGACTCCAGCCCGGCAAGTTCGGTGGTGGTGATCGGAATGCCCTCGGAGACACTATCGAAGAAGGCCTCGAAATTCGCGCAGCGATCGGCGGCTGTCCGCAATGCGTCCAGATCAAGGTTCCAGGACAGCAGGGTCATCACGATGCGGGCACCGTCATAGGAAACCGAATACTTAGCGGCACTTCCCGGCCCGCGCTCGGCGGATTCTTTGATCACATTGGTCAGCGCATTGGAACAGCCCTCCGGCCGGGAGAGCATCGAACCCGGTCCGTCGGCACCGTCGGGCTGACCGGGCTGCTCGATGATCCGGTCGTACTGAACCCCCGCCGGGAAGTCCGAGGGATCCAGTAGCGCCTGCTGCAGGACGGCCCCGGGCCAGGTCGCGGTGCCCTCCACGGTGCCCCCGCAGCCGGCCAGCAAAATCATGGCCGGGGCCAGCGCCACCGCGATCGCCGTGCGCCGCCTCATGGGATTCAGCCTAAGTCACCGACGGCGCTGGTGATCACCCGAGCGACCGGGGGCGGTCCGTCCAGCAGTGCCAGCACGGCGTCGATATCGAGATGGTCGGCCAGCAGGTCGGCCATCACATCGAGTTGGGCGTCTCGCCGGGCGGCGACACCGACGTCCGGCGCGACCCGGAAGCCCCGGCGGCCGGCGGCCTCAGCGGCTTCGGTGAGCCAGCCCCGGCGGAAACCATCGTTGTCCAGCAGTCCGTGCCAGTGCGTCCCGAATACCGCGCCGCGCCGGTAGCCCTGTGCCGAACCGTCCACCTCGAACCAGGCGTCGTCGCCGCACCGGCGGAGTTGGCCGTGCCGGATCTCGTAACCGCGCAGCGGGTCCTCCCACCGTCGCAACGTCTTCTCGGCGGCGAACTCGATATCGGCGTCCAGCAATCCGAGGCCGGTGACGATTCCGGACCCGCTCTCGACGGTGTCGTCGATCCGCCGGCACAGCATCTGCAGACCACCGCAGATACCGAGCACCACTCCACCGCGAGCGGCATGCGTCGCGATCGCGTCGGCCAGTCCGCGCTCACGCAGCCACCGCAGGTCGGCCACGGTTGCCTTGCTGCCCGGGATCACCACGATATCGGCGTCCACCAGGTCGGCGGGTGCGCCGGCCCAGCGCACCCGGACCCCGGGCTCGCAGGCCAGCGCCTCGAGGTCGGTGGAGTTGGAGATCCGGGGCAGCCGCACCGCCGCAACCCGCAGCCATTGCGTGCCGTGGGGTGGCTCCGGGGCGCCGACGGTTGCGCCGGACACCACCGCCAGGGAATCTTCGCCGTCCAGCCAGAGTTCGTCGCTGTACGGGAGTACCCCGTATGTCGGGCGGCCGGTGAGCGCGGTCAGTTGGTCGAGTCCGGGGGCCAACAGCGCCGGGTCGCCGCGGAACTTGTTCACGATGAACCCGGCCACCAGTGCCTGATCCTGCGGGGACAGCACCGCGACGGTGCCGAACAGGTGTGCCAGCACCCCGCCACGGTCGATATCGCCGACCACCACGACCGGCAGTCCCGCCGCGCGGGCCAAACCCATATTCGCCAGATCCGTTGCACGCAAGTTGATTTCGGCGGGTGAGCCAGCCCCCTCGCACAGGACGACGTCGAACTCGGCGCGCAACGCAGCGAGATCCTCGGCAACCACCCCGGCCAACCGGTCGCGGTGGGCGATGTAGTCGGTTGCGCTGACGTTGCCCACCGGGTGCCCTCTCACCACCAGTTGTGAGGTGCGGTCGCTACCCGGTTTGAGCAGCACCGGATTGAATCGCACGCTGGGCGCCAGACCCGCCGCCCGGGCCTGCATCGCCTGTGCCCTGCCGATCTCGCCGCCGTCGACGGTCACCACGGAGTTATTGCTCATATTCTGAGCCTTGAACGGCGCGACCCGAATCCCCCTGCGCACCAGTAGCCGACACAGTCCGGCGACGACCATGGACTTGCCGGCGTCGGAGGTGGTGCCGGCCACCAGCAGTGCCCCGCTCACCCCTTACCGCCGAGCAGACGCAGACGACCCGAATTCCTCGGCGTGTCGCGGACTTTAGTGTCTGCTCGCGGGGAAGGGGCGAGGGGGCTCACGGCAGGGTGAGGATCTCGGAGCCGTCCTCGGTCACCACGATGGTGTGCTCGAACTGGGCCGTCCACTTGCGGTCGGAGGTGACCACCGTCCAACCGTCGGCCCAGATCTCGTAATCCAGGGTGCCGAGGTTGATCATCGGCTCGATGGTGAAGGTCATACCCGGCTCTACCACCGTCTCCACCTCGGGCTGGTCATAGTGCAGAACCACCAGGCCGTTGTGGAAGGTGGTTCCGATTCCGTGGCCGGTGAAGTCACGAACCACGTTGTAGCCGAACCGATTTGCGTAAGATTCGATGACCCTGCCCACCACCGACAGCGCCCTCCCGGGCTTGACCGCCTTGATGGCCCGCAGGGTGGCCTCTTCGGTGCGCTGCACCAGCAGCCGGTGTTCCTCGCTGACGTCCCCGGACAGGAAGGTGGCGTTGGTGTCTCCGTGCACGCCGTGGATGTAGGCGGTGACGTCGATGTTGACGATGTCACCGTCGGCCACCACGGTGGAATCCGGGATGCCGTGGCAGATGATCTCGTTGAGCGAGGTGCAGCAGGACTTCGGAAAGCCCTTGTAGCCCAGGGTGGACGGGTAGGCACCGTGGTCGATCATGTACTCGTGGGCGATCCGGTCCAGCTGGTCGGTGGTCACACCGGGTGCGACGGCCCTCCCGGCCTCAGCCAGGGCACCGGCCGCGATGCGACCGGCGATCCGCATTTTCTCGATGACCTCCGGGGTCTGAACCCACGGCTCGTGGCCCTCGGCCGCGGTGTTCCGGCCGACGTACTCCGGCCGTTCGATGGACCTGGGCACCGGCAGGGTCGGTGAGACCACTCCGGGACGAAGCGCGGTGCGCACGGGTATGTCTCCTAACGTCTAACGGCGATGGAGCAGCGGACGCCTGGGTCCGCGAATGTTCACCGACCCCATCACCACCCTGCCGGTGAGAACCACATGCGGTCTGCCGTCGGCCGGCGGATCCTTGCGGCGGTCGCGCGCACTGCCCCCGTAGACGATCACGTCATCGACGGACGCGCTCGCGCCCTCCGGAAGCCGGAGGTTCAGCGATCCGCGGACCATATCGAGTTCGATCACCACCACGGGTCCGGCGAACCGGGCGCGGGTGAGGTCGAGGTCCACCGAGCCCACCCGGCGCACCAGCGCCAGACGGGTGGGCACCGTCCACTCGCCGCTACGGCGCAGCGATCCCATCCAGCCGCGTAACTCCAGCCGGTCGGTCGCCGACGAGGCGATCGCACCAGGGCCGGGCAGGTCCACGACAAGCGCTTCAAGGTCGGCGGGCTGCCGGGCGCCGGACACTTGGACGGCGCGCTCCTCGAACTCACCGATGTCGATCAGCCCCAGCGCGACGGCGTTGTGCAGTCGGCGCAGCGTTCCGCTCCGGTCGGCATCGGAGACCCGCATCGCCGGCGCGCTCTCGATCCTGTGCTCAATCTCAGTCATGACCTCTTCAATTTACCTTCGGCATCCTGACAGGGGCGACCGTCCGGCCGCTCCCGCTCCCCCGCCGCGTCAACTAAGCTCCGTGCGCATGTCCGATCTGCCCAGACGCGCAGTCCTGATCGGAGCCGCCCTGGCCCCGGTCGCCGCCCCGCTGACCGCCTGCGGAAAGACCGACAATGCGCCGGTGTCGGCGCCGCCCACGCCCGGTCAGGTCCTCACCGCCGCGGCCGACGTCCCGGTGGGCGAGGCCGCCATCGTGGACGGCACCCTGATCACCCAGCCCAGCCCGGGGGTCTATGAGGGTTTCATCGCCCGCTGCACGCATGCCGGATGCGCGCTGGTTCTCAAGAACGGCGGTATCGAATGCCCTTGCCACGGAAGCCGATTCAAACTCGACGGGGCGGTGCAGCGAGGTCCGGCCACCGAGCCGCTGGTTGCCCGGCCGGTCTCGGTCAAGGGAGCCGAGATCGTCGCCGGCTGACTACTCAGGCCAGGAATCCGGGCGGAAGTTCCTCGAGCATGCTGCGCACCATCCGCACCGCGTAGGAGGAACTCCCGCCGCCCACGATCAGCGCCGCGAACGCCAGGTCTCCGCGGTAGCCGGTAAACCAGGCATGTGAACCGCCCTGGAACTCCGCCTCCCCGGTCTTCCCGTAGACCTCGCCGAGTCCGTCGATCTCCTTGGCTGTGCCGTTGGTCACCACCAGCCGCATCATCGAGCGCAGTCCGTCGAGGATGGCCGGGTCGGCCGGCGGGTGTGCGCCGGTCTCGACCGTCCGACTACCGGCGATCAGGTGCGGGGTCGGGGTCTTGCCGGCTGCCACGGTGGCCGCGGTCAGGGCCATCCCGAACGGGGTGACCAGGACTTTGCCCTGGCCGAACCCGTCCTCGGTGCGTTCGGCTAGGTCCACCGTCGGCGGGACCGTGCCGGTGACCGTGGTCAAACCCTCGATGACGTAGTCGGCGCCGATGCCGTACTGGGAGGCTGCCACGGTCAGCGCCGTCGGCGGCATCCGGCTGGCGAGTTCGGCGAAGGTGGTGTTGCAGGAGTTGGCGAACGCCTTGGCCATCGGCACCACACCAAGATCGAACCGGTTGTAGTTCGGGACCACCCGGTCACCGATCTCCATGACGCCCGGGCAGGCCAGCAGCGTGTTGGGGGTGGCCATATCGCGGCTCATCGCCGCCCCGGCGGTGACGATCTTGAAGGTCGACCCCGGCGGATACAGGCCGGTGGTGGCGGCCGGTCCGTCGGCGTTGGCGGCGCCGTTCTGGGCGACCGCGAGGATCTCGCCGGTCGAGGGTTTGATGACGACCATCATGGCTTTGCGCCACTGGCTGTCCACAGCGTGCTGCGCGGCGTTCTGGACGAGCCGATCGAGAGTGAGCGAGACCGAAGGCGCCGGCTTGGGTGGCACCTCGGCGAGGACCTCGACGTCAGCACTGTTCTGGTTGACGCTGACCACCCGCCAGCCGGCCTCGCCGTCCAGGTCATCGAGGACGGCCTTCTTGACCTCGCCGACGATCGCGGGCGCGAAAGTGTCGTCGGTGGGCAGCATCTCGGCCTGCGGGGTGACCACCACCCCGGGCAGCGTGTCGAGAGCCCGGGCGACCTTGTCGTGATCGGAGGGGCGCAGCGTGATGAGATCCATGGGCCCGTTGGAGGAACTGGCCTGTTCGGCCAGACGCTGCGGGTTCAGGGTCTGGTCGAACTGTTGCAGCACGTCGGCGACCACCCGCGCGCTCGACATCAGATTGACGCCGGCCCGGGCGGCGTCGAGTTGGTAACGGAACAGTTTGCCTGGCACCAGGACTTCGGTCCCGCCCAGTTCGTTGACCGAGGCTCGCCGCGGCGGGTCGGCGCGAAGTTCCACGGTCTGGTTCTCGCCCAGTTTGGGGTGCAGTGCGCTGGAACTCCAGCGGACCCGCCACCGGCCCTCGTCGCGGACCATGTTGAGCACACCGTCGTAGGTCCAGTTCCGCTGCTTGGGCAACTCCCAGGTGAACCGGTAGTTCACGCTGCCGGTGTCCTCGGTGTAGCGCGAGCCGAGGATCTGTACGTCGAGGTGGCTGGCCTGCAGCCCCGACCACGCCTCGTTGAGGGCGGCGTGGGCGTCGGTCGGCCGGTCGCTGAGTTGGGCGGCCGCGCCGGTGTCACCGCGGCCGAGGCCGGCGAAGAATTCCGCGGCGGCAGGTCCGGGGCCGTCCGGACGGGGTGTACAGGCCGACACCGTCGCACCCGCGGTCACCGCCGCCAGGATCAGGCCCGCGACTCGCGTTACTACTGAGGTGGAAGTTGCCATTGGGGCAAATGTTATGAGTTCGTCACCGCGATGCCGGGGAGGCGCACCGGAAAATGTCCGCGAGCGTGCGCAGACGCCCCGCAGACGGCGGCGTGTCGCGCGCCGACACGCACGCTCGCGCAGGGGTGGGGTGAGCGGACGCTGTGCGGTAGGTAGTGCAGACGCCCGGTCAGTCCAGAAGCACGGTGGCGAAGGTACCGACCTCGCGGAACCCCACCCTGGCGTAGGAGGACCGGGCCACGACGTTGTAGTCGTTGACGTAAAGGCTGGCGATACGCCCGCCGCGGAGCACCCCCGCCGCGACGGCAGCGGTCCCGGCCGTGCCCAGTCCGCGGCCGCGCCACTCCGGGTGCACCCAGACCCCCTGGATCTGCCCGACCGACGGGGACTGCGACCCGATCTCCGCCTTGAACACCACCCTGCCGTTGTCGAAACGGGCGAACGCCCGGCCGGCGGCGATCAGGGTGGCCACCCGGCGGCGGTATCCGCGTCCGCCGTCACCGGCCCGGGGATCGACGCCGACCTCGCCGATGAACATGTCGACCGCGGCCACCAGGTAGGCATCCAGTTCGTCGACGCGCACCCGACGCACCCCCGGGTCGGGCGCGCACCGCGGTCGTGAGTGCAGTGCCATCAGCGGCTGACGATCCCGTACGTCCCGGGCCGGGCCCCAGCCCTGCTCCAGTCGCTCCCACATCGGCAGCACCAGATCGGCCGGACCGACCAGCGACGAACACCGGCGGGGCGTACTCAGCGCCTGCTCGGCGAAAGCCCGCAGATCGGCGGGCGCGCCGCGCAGTGGGATGAGATTGGGCCCCGCGTAACACAGCGAGTCCTCAACGCGGCGCCGGGTCCACAACTCGCCCCCGATGACCGAGGGGTCGACACCGTGGTCGGCGACCCGGGCGGCCACCATGCAACAGGCCACCGGATCGTCGGCGAGCACACGGGCCACCGCGACGGCATCCCGGGCCACTGAGACACGTCGACCGTCGACCGACCGGATCAGTGACGGAGCCGACATGGGTGTTCCTTCTGCGGATCTGGCCCCTACCCGGGTGACATCCGGCGGGACTTGTTCAGCTTACGGTCACCACCGGCGAACCGCCCGCACCTGCGCTCGAGTCGCGTTGCGCCGCACCCATTTCCTCGGCGAGCCGCAATGCCTCCTCGATGAGCGTCTCAACGATCTTGGCCTCCGGCACCGTCTTGATCACCTCGCCCTTGACGAAGATCTGCCCCTTGCCGTTACCCGAGGCCACCCCGAGATCGGCCTCCCGGGCCTCTCCCGGGCCGTTGACCACGCAGCCCATGACCGCCACCCGCAACGGCACGTCGAGACCCTCGAGGCCGGCACTGACCTCATTGGCAAGGGTGTAGACGTCGACCTGCGCGCGTCCGCACGACGGACAGGACACGATCTCCAGCGTGCGCGGACGCAGGTTCAGCGATTCGAGAATCTGGCTGCCGACCTTGACCTCCTCGACCGGCGGCGCCGACAGCGAGACCCGGATGGTGTCGCCGATACCGCGGGAGAGCAGCGCACCGAAGGCGACCGCGGACTTGATGGTGCCCTGGAAAGCCGGCCCGGCCTCGGTCACCCCCAGATGCAACGGGTAGTCACACTTCTGAGCCAGCAGTTCGTAGGCAGCCACCATCACGACCGGGTCATTGTGTTTGACACTGATCTTGATATTGCCGAAGCCGTGTTCCTCGAACAGCGACGCTTCCCACAGCGCCGACTCGACCAGCGCCTCCGGGGTCGCCTTGCCGTATTTTTCCATCATCCGCTTGTCCAACGAGCCGGCGTTGACACCGATGCGGATCGGGATGCCTGCGGCGCCGGCGGCCTTGGCCACCTCGCCGACCCGGCCGTCGAACTCCTTGATATTGCCGGGGTTCACCCGGACCGCCGCACACCCGGCGTCGATCGCGGCGAAGATGTACTTGGGCTGGAAGTGGATATCGGCGATCACCGGGATCTGACTCTTGCGGGCGATCTCGGCGAGCGCGTCGGCGTCCTCCTGGCGCGGGCAGGCCACCCGAACGATGTCGCAGCCGGCAGCGGTCAGTTCGGCGATCTGCTGCAGCGTGGAGTTGACATCATGGGTTTTGGTGGTGCACATCGACTGCACCGAGATCGGATAGTCGCTGCCGACCCCGACATTGCGCACCATGAGCTGACGGGTCTTGCGTCGCGGTGCAAGGGTCGGCGGCGGCGCGGACGGCATTCCGAGACCGATCGAGGGCCCTGCAGCGGCGGTGGACATCGGCATCTCCTATTGGAACAACCTGATCGGGTTGATCAGGTCAGCGGTCACGGTCAGCGCCATGTAGCCCACCACCACGACGAGAACCACGTAGGTGGGGGCCAGCAGCTTGCCGTAGTCCACCGGCGCGGCGGGCAACAGGCCCCGGACCGAGCGGATCATGTTGCGTAGCTTTTCGTAGAGCGCGACCGCGATGTGGCCGCCGTCGAACGGAAGCAGCGGAACCAGGTTGATCGCGCCGAGCACGAAGTTGAGTTGCGCCAGGAAGAACCAGAACGCCACCCACAGACCGTGGTCGACGGTGTCGCCGCCGATGATGCTGGCGCCGACCACGCTGATCGGGGTTTCCGGGTCCCGTTCGCCGCCGCCGATGGCGTCGACGAGCGCGCCGACCTTGGACGGGATCTTGGCCATCGACTTGCCCAGTTCGACCGCCAGATCGCCGGTGAACGCGAAGGTCCCCGGCACCGCCGAGAGCACGTTGTAGTGCGTCGGCCCGAACTGGGCGGCGGTGATGCCGATCGCGCCGACATCCGAGGGACCGGTGGCCTCGCCACCGCCGGCCGGCGCAACCCAGCGCGTGGTGCTGGTGACGTCGATGACGGTGTCGACGGTCGTCGTGCGCCCGTCCTGGGTGCGCTCCACCACGAAGGGGGTGGGCCCGGCGGACTTCTGCACCGCGGCCACCATCTCCTCGAAGGTGTTCACCTCGGTGGCGCCGACCTTGACCACCACGTCACCCGAGCGCAGACCCGCCTCGGCAGCCGGGCCGGAGCCCGCGCAGTCACCCAGTTCACCCTTGACGATCTCCGGCTTGACACAGGTGGTCTCGCCCACGATCGCGGTCGTCGGCGGATGCAGGTTGGGCAGGCCCCACATGAGGGCGATCCCGTAGATCAGCACCAGCCCGATGATGAAGTTCATCGCCGGGCCGGCGAACAATACGGCGACGCGCTTCCAGGTCTTCTGCTTGTACATCGCGTGCGGCTCGTCCTCGGGCCGCAACTGGTCGGCCGGCGTCATACCGGCGATATCGCAGAAACCGCCCAGCGGGATCGCCTTGAGCCCGTACTCGGTGGTGCCGAGTTTGTTGGGCCGCGTCGTGGACCACAGCGTGGGTCCGAATCCGACGAAGTACCGGCGCACCTTCATCCCGGTGGCGCGGGCAACCCACATATGGCCGCATTCGTGCAGCGCCACCGAAAGCAGGATGGCGAGAGCGAACAGCACAATGCCTACGACAAACATCATGAGTCGAACATCATCACCGTGAAGTGACCTCCTGTGCCGCGATCGCCTCGCGAGCACGTTGCCGGGCCCATCGCTGGGCGTCGAGTACCTCTTCCACGGTAGCCGGTTCGTCCGTCCACTGGTCAGCGGCGTGCAGCACGTCAGCGATTGTTCCGACGATCGCCGGGAAACGGATGCGCCCGGCCAGGAAGGCCTCGGCGGCCTCTTCGTTGGCGGCGTTGTAGACGGCAGGCATACATCCACCGGCCTGCCCCGCGACTCTGGCCAGGCGCACCGCCGGAAACACCTCATCGTCCAGCGGTTCGAACTCCCAGCGCGAGGCGGTGCTGAAGTCGCAGGCGGCGGACGATCCGGCGACCCGCTGTGGCCAGCCCAACGCCAGCGAGATCGGCAGCTTCATATCCGGCGGGCTGGCCTGGGCGATGGTGGAGCCGTCGGCGAAGGTGACCATCGAGTGCACGATCGACTGGGGATGGACGACCACGCTGATGCGCTCGTAGGGAATGCCGAACAGCAGGTGCGTCTCGATGAGTTCGAGGCCCTTGTTGACCAGCGAGGCAGAGTTCAGCGTGTTCATCGGCCCCATGCTCCAGGTGGGGTGGGCGCCGGCCTGCTCGGGTGTCACCGACTCCAGGTCGGCAGCCGACCAGCCGCGAAACGGGCCGCCCGAGGCGGTGAGCACCAGGGTTGCCACCTCGTCGGCGGTGCCGGCCCGCAGGCACTGGGCCAGCGCGGAGTGCTCGGAGTCCACCGGCACGATCTGACCCGGCCGGGCGGACTTGAGCACCAGTGGACCACCGGCGACCAGGGATTCCTTATTGGCAAGTGCAAGCCGGGCGCCGGTGGCCAGCGCAGCCAGCGTGGGCTCCAGCCCGAGCGCCCCGACCAGGGCGTTGAGCACCACATCGGCCTCTGTCTCGCGAACCAGGCGGGTCACCGCGTCGGGACCGCTGAACGTCACCTCGCCGATCCGTTCGGCGGCGGCCGGATCGGCGACCGCGATGGCGCCGACTCCGGCTTCGGTGCGCTGACGGGCCAGTAGATCGGGATTGGCGCCCCCGGCCGCGAGTCCGACGACTTCGAAGCGGTCGGGGTTGGCGGCGATGACCTCCAAAGCCTGGGTACCGATGGAACCGGTACTTCCCAGGATCAGCACGCGCAGGCGCCCGGCCGGACTCAACCGCTCCGAATTCACGCCATCATTGTGCCAGCGCCACCGGCCCGGCCCGACCCGCCGACCGGTTGCTGATGGCTGATGACTGATGCCCAGTTCTGTGATCGTGGTCACATTCCCCTATCCGTAGCGCGCAGTGCACCGAATGCTGGGTACGGCCGCCGTGAGGATCGGCCGTATTTGTCGGAGGGATCAAAGGAGAATCTATGACTGTCCACCGTTCGGTTATCACCGCTGCCGGTGTGGCCGCTATCGCGGCCCTGGCTCTGTCGGGCTGCTCGTCGGCCACCAAGGAGGAGGCCAGCACGGCCACCGAGACCACCTCGTCCGCGATGACCACCACCTCGGCGATGGCCGCACCGGCCGCCGGCGATCTGGTCGGCGCGGGCTGTGCCGCCTACGCGGAGGCCAACCCGACCGGCCCGGCCTCGGTCGAGGGCCTGGCCAAAGACCCGGTTGCCACCGCGGCATCCAACAGCCCGGTGCTGACCACTCTGGCCGGTGCGCTGTCGGGCAAGCTCAATCCCGACGTCAACCTGGTGGAGACGCTCAACAACGGCGAGTTCACCGTGTTCGCGCCGACTGACGAGGCGTTCGGAAAGATCGACGCGGCCACCATCGAGACGCTCAAGACCGACTCCGATCTGCTGACATCGATCCTGACCTACCACGTGGTGTCCGGTCAGGCCGATCCCGCCGCGGTCGTCGGTGAGCACGCGACGGTTCAGGGCTCCAATCTGACCGTCACCGGGTCCGGCAACGACCTGAAGGTCAACGACGCCGGTGTCGTGTGCGGTGGCATCAAGACCGCCAACGCGACGCTGTACCTCATCGACACCGTGCTGATGCCGCCCGCGGCGCCCGCCGAGACCACGTCGATGGAGACCTCCTCGATGGAGACCACGGCGACCCCGACGCCCTAGTCCCCAGCATCCGCGAACGAGACGCGGAATCGTCGCTGCCGCAAGGCAATCGGCGATTCCGCGTCTCATTTTTTTCAGCCCGGCCCGACGGCAGACAGTGACACACGACACCCATCCGGGGACGCCACCGCACCGAATGACCATTGACACCCCGCGCAGACCGCGGACCCATGACGAAGGGACATCCATGAAACAGCACATGACAGCCATCAAGGCACTGCCGGCCGTCGCCCTTGCCGCCGGCCTGGCACTGGTCGCAGCGCCCGCCGCGACGGCCGACGCCCACCTCGTCGGCCCCGGCTGCGCCGCCTATGCCCAGCAGGTCCCCACCGGACCGGGTTCGGTGGCCGGTATGGCCGCGTCACCGCTGACCGTGGCGGCCTCCAACAGTCCGGTGCTGACCACCTTGGCCGCCGCCGTGTCCGGTGGCCTCAACCCCGCTGTCAACCTCGTCGACACCCTCGACGGGGGGCACTTCACCGTCTTCGCGCCGACCAATGACGCATTCGCCAAGATCGACGCGGCGACCCTCGACAAACTCAAGACCGACTCCGCCCTGCTGACCTCGATCCTGACGTATCACGTGGTCCCCGGCCAGGCGGGCCCCGACCAGGTGGTCGGCACCCATAAGACCGTTCAGGGCTCCGACCTCACCGTCGGCGGCGGTGGCGACACCCTGACGGTCAATGCGGCCAATGTGGTCTGCGGCGGTATCGCGACCACCAACGCCACGGTGTACCTCATTGACTCGGTGCTGATCCCGCCCGCCGCCTAGGCGGGACGCCGCGCCGATCCGGCGCGGCGTGAAGCACCCTCACTGCCGGCCGCGGCGGCGTGCCTCTCCTTCACGCCACCGCGGCCGGCTTGTGCTCGCTGCCCTGTATGGTTAGGCAATCCTCACCTTAATTGCCTGACGATTGGATGCCCCAGATGCGAGTTCGCCGTCTGCGCAGTGCGCTGGCCGTGCTGGCCGTCCTCACCACGGTCGCCTCGGCCGTTTCCTGCTCCCAGGCACCCGACGAACTTCTGATCTACAACGCTCAGCACGAATCATTGACCAAGGAGTGGATCGAGGCCTTCACCCGCAAGACCGGGATCAAGGTCAGCTACCGCCAGGGCGGTGATACCGAACTCGGCAACCAGATCATCGCCGAGGGTGCGAACTCCCCGGCTGATGTGTTCCTGACCGAGAACTCTCCGGCGATCGCCGCGGTCGATCGGGCGGGCCTGCTCGCCGAGGTCGACGCGCAGACCGCCGCCCAGGTCCCCGCTCAGTACCGACCGGCGAACAACACCTGGGTCGGAATCGCCGCCCGCAGCACGGTCTTCGTCTACAACCCGGACAAACTCGGCTCCGCGCCACTACCCGCGTCACTGCTCGACCTGCAGGAACCGCAGTGGCGCGGCCGGTGGGGTGCACCGCCGGCCAAGGCCGATTTCCAGGCGATCGTGGCCGCCCTGCTGCAATTGAAGGGCACGCCGGCCACCGAACAATGGCTCACGGCGATGAAGTCGGGTGCCGCCCTCTACACCGACAATGTCTCCACACTGCGAGCGGTGAACAGCGGCGAAGTCACCGGCGGGGTGATCTACCACTACTACTGGTACCGCGATCAGTCCATGACGAAAGAAATGAGTCGCAATACCAAGCTGCACTATTTCAAGAACGAGGATCCCGGCGCATTCGTGAGTGTGTCCGGCGGCGGAGTGCTCGCATCGAGCAAGCGATCGGACCGCGCGAGGGAGTTTCTGCGGTTCGTCACCGGGGTGCAGGGCCAGGAAGTGATCCGCAACGGAAAATCCTTCGAATACCCGGTCGGCAGCGGTGTCCCGGCCAACAGCGCGCTGGTACCGCTGGATCAGCTTCAGGCACCCGAGGTCAACCTCTCCACCCTCGACGCGGCCGCGGTGACCGAACTGATGACCCAGGTGGGTCTTCTGTAGGTGAGGGGTCCAGCACTGACGACACCATCGACGGCCGCCCCGGGCCGGCCGGTCGGGTCGGCGACGCTGGGCACGGCCGCGGTGGTGGCCGCGGTCTCGCTGATTCCCCTCGGCTATGTGGCGTGGTCCTTCGTCAGCACCGGGCCAACCCGGGCCGCGGCCATGCTGATTCGGCCCCGGGTGGCCGAACTGTTACTCAACACGGTGAGCCTGGTCCTGGTCACCGTGCCGGCCTGCGTACTGATCGGGGTGGGGGCCGCGTGGCTGGTCGAACGCACCAATGTCCCGGGCCGGGCGTTGTGGCGACCGCTGCTGGTGACACCGTTGGCGGTGCCGGCGTTCGTCAACTCCTATGCCTGGGTCTCGGTGCTGCCGTCGCTGCACGGATTCGGCGCGGCGGTGCTGGTGACCACGCTGTCCTACTTCCCATTCGTCTACCTACCCGCGGTGGCCGCACTGCGCCGCCTCGACCCCGGCCTGGAGGAGTCCGCCCGCACCCTCGGCTCCGGCCCGGTAGCCGTCTTCACCCGGGTGGTGCTGCCACAACTGAGGCTGGCCATCCTCGGCGGCGCACTGCTGATCGGCGTCCACCTGCTCGCCGAGTACGGCGCCTTCGCCATGCTGCGCTTCAACACCTTCACCACCGCGATCGTCGAGCAGTTCCAGTCAACCTTCGACGGGGCGGCCGGTTCGATGCTGGCCGGCGTCCTGGTCATGCTCTGCCTGCTGCTGCTGACGGCGGAGGTCGCCGCCCGCGGTCGCGGCCGGTTCGCCCGCATCGGATCCGGAACACCGCGGCCGGCGACGCCGATCCGGCTCGGCCGGGCCCGCACACCGGCACTACTATCGCTGATCACCCTGTCGGTCTTGGCCCTCGGCGTCCCGGCGGCCACCCTGACCCGCTGGCTGTGGATCGGCGGCGTCGAGGTGTGGCCCGTCATCGACATCGGCTCCGCACTGGCCCAGACCGCCACCCTGGCGGCCCTCGGCGCACTGGCCGCCACCGCGTTGGCCTACCCGGTGGCCTGGGTGGCGGTGCGCCACCACGGACTTGCCGGCCGGCTGATCGAGGGCGCCAACTTCGTGACCAGTTCGCTGCCCGGCATCGTCACCGCGCTGGCACTGATCACCGTGGCCATCCGAGTCACTCCCCCGCTCTATCAGACCGTCGCGTTGCTGCTCTTCGCCTATGTGCTGATGTTCATTCCGCGGGCCATGGTCAGCGTGCGCTCCGGGCTGGCCCAGGTGCCGCGGGGTCTTGAGGACGCATCGCGGTCGCTGGGCGCCGCGCCGGTCAGCACCTTCGCCCGGGTGACGCTGCGACTGACCGCTCCGGCCGCGGCCGCCGGCGCGGCACTGGTGTTCGTCGGGGTGGCCACCGAACTCACCGCCACCCTCCTGCTCGCACCAACCGGAACCAGGACTCTGGCCATGCGGTTCTGGTCACTCGCCGGCGAACTGGACTATGCGGCCGCCGCCCCCTACGCGGCGATCATGGTGATCCTCACCCTGCCGGTGACGATGCTGCTCTTCGCCCAGGCCACCAGATCGGCTACCGCACCATGACCGCGCCCACGCTCGAGATCCGTTCGCTGTCAAAGTCATTCAGCGACACCACGGTCATCGGCGGACTCGACCTCGACATCGCCGACGGCGGCACCACCGCGGTGGTCGGCCCGTCGGGTTGCGGAAAGACCACCCTGCTGCGGATCATCGCCGGATTCGAGAGGCCGGATGCCGGCACCGTGGCCATCGCGGGAGCGACGGTGGCCGGGCCGGGGCGGGACGTCCCACCCCACCAGCGCGGGGTCGGTTACGTCACCCAGGACGGCGCCCTGTTCCCGCACCTGACGGTCGGCCGCAATATCGCCTACGGCCTGGGCAGCCTGCGCGACGCGGCGGTGCGGGCGAGGGTCGATCAGCTCCTGACGACCGTGTCGCTCGACCCCGCACTGGCCGGGCGGCGGCCCGACGAGTTGTCCGGCGGGCAGCAGCAACGGGTGGCGCTGGCCCGGGCGTTGGCCCGTCGGCCCGGTTTGATGCTGCTCGATGAGCCGTTCAGCTCACTGGACGCGCGACTACGCGTCGCCACCCGCAATTCGGTGGCCGAAGCCCTCCGGGCGGCTGCCGTCAGCACGTTGCTGGTCACCCACGATCAGCAGGAGGCGTTGTCGATCGCCGATCAGGTGGCCGTCCTGCTCGACGGGCGATTCACCCAGGTCGGGACGCCGCAAGAGGTGTACCTGCGGCCAGTGAACCGGGCGACCGCGGAGTTCCTCGGTGACTGTGTGTTCGCACCCTGCTCGGTGGCCGACGGGGTCGCCGAATCCGTGTTCGGCCGGGTACCGGTGCCCGACGCCGCCGACGGACCCGGCACCCTGATGCTGCGCCCGGAGCAGGTTCGGGCCGGCGCTGTGCTCGACCGGGACGACCACGGAGCAACCGGCACCGTCACCGCTGCGGAGTTCCTCGGCGGTGAGGTCGTTCTCACCGTCGACCTCGGTGCCGGCACCGGCCCGGTGACGGCCAGGCAGAGCAGTTTCGACGCCCCTCGCCTTCATGCCAAGATCCGCGTCGACGTGATCGGCGACGGGGTGGTCTTCCGGAGCGACCGTGGCTGACCTGCTGGACCGGATCGCCGGCTTCTCCGACCGGCTCGCGGTCGCGACCGAGACCCAGACCCTGACCTACGCCGGATTGGCCGACCGGGTGGACAGCGTCGTCGCGGCCCTGGGCCGAGAGCGAAAACTCGTGATGGTCCAGACCCGCAACACCCTGGAGAGCCTGCAGTCCTATCTCGGTGCACTGGCCGGCGGCCACGTCGTGCTGCCGGTGCCGCCCGGTCGGGACCACACGGCGCTGGTGTCGACCTACCGGCCCGATGTGATCGTCGACGCCGACGGGCGCATCGAGCACCGCACGCCGCGGCCGTCCCACCGTCTGCACCCGGATCTGACCCTGCTCGCGAGCACCTCCGGAAGCACCGGATCGCCGAAGACGGTCCGGCTCTCCGCACAGAACCTGTGCTCCAATGCGGCCTCGATCGCCGAGTACCTCGGGATCGTCGAGACTGACCGGGCCGCGACGACCCTGCCGCTGTCCTACTGCTACGGAGCATCGGTGATCCACAGTCACCTGTCGGTGGGGGCAGCGCTCATCCTGACCGACCGGTCGGTGATCGACGAGGAGTTCTGGGCTCTGGTCCGCCGCCACGGTGCGACGAGTTTCGCGGGGGTGCCGTACACCTTCGACCTGTTGGACCGGGCCGGGTTCGCCGAGATGGACCTGCCCGATCTGAGGTACGTGACCCAGGCAGGTGGCCGGCTGAAGCCCGAGACGGTGCGTCGCTATGCCGGCCTCGGCGGCCGGCGTGGTTTCGACTTCGTCGTGATGTACGGCGCCACCGAGGCCACCGCCCGGATGGCGTACCTCCCGCCGGAGCGGGCCCTGGCCCAGCCGGAGGCGATCGGGCGGGCGATACCCGGTGGCTCCTTCGAACTGGTGCCGCTGGACGGTTGGGATGAGCCCGATGTCGGCGAACTGGTCTACCGCGGGCCCAACGTGATGATGGGCTACGCCGAGTCAGTGACCGATCTCGCCGCCGGCCGCACGCTCGAGGCACTGCACACCGGGGACCTGGCCCGCCACCTCGGGGAGGGGATCTACCAGGTCGTCGGACGGTTGAACCGATTCGCCAAGCTCTACGGGCTCCGGATCGACCTGCAGCGCGTCGAGTCGGCGATCGCCGCACCGGAGGCACCGGCGATGTGTACGGAATCCGAAGGTCGGCTGGTGGTGGCCGGTATCGGGGGTGGCGGCCGGACGGATACCGCAGACCTGCGGCAACGCGCCGCGCTGGCGGCCGGACTGCCAGCCGACGCGGTTCACGCCGTCCACCTTGACGAACTGCCGGTGCTGCCGTCGGGCAAGCCCGACTACCCGCGGCTGGCCGCGCTGGCCCGGGACGCCGACCACCCCTGCGCGCCGGGTGTGGGCGAGTTGTTCGCCGACGTCCTGCAGATCGACCCGGCCGCGGTGACCCCGCAGAGCAGCTTCGTGGATCTGGGCGGCACATCGCTGTCCTACGTGACCACATCGGTGCGGCTGGAGCGCATTCTGGGCACCCTGCCGCCGCAGTGGCCGTCCCGGACCGTCGCCGAACTTCAGGCAGCGGCCCGGAGTCCGGACCGCCGGCGGGGATCGGTCATCGACACCGGGGTGGCGTTACGCGCCGTGGCGATCGTTCTCATCGTCGGGTCCCACGCCGGGTTGTTCCAGCTCTGGGGCGGCGCGCACATTCTGCTTGCGGTGGCCGGTTTCAATTTCGCCCAGTTCTGCCTGGGCCGCACTCCGCGCCGGGAGCGGCTGGGCCGGGCCGTCCGGACCGTCGGCTGGATCGCGATCCCCACCGTGATCTGGATCGCGGTGGTGATGCGGTTCTCCGATGACTACGGGCCGTCCAATCTTGTTCTGCTGCAGAAGATCATCGGCCCGTCGGACAGTATGACCGCCGGCCGGATGTGGTTCATCGAGGTTCTGGTCTGGACCGTCGTGGTACTGGCGGCGGTATTCGCCATACCCGCCGTCGACCGCCTCGAACGGCGCTGGCCGTTCGGGATCGCGATGGCCTTCCTGGCCCTGGGCCTGGCCCTGCGTTACGACCTCCCCGGACTGGGCCTGGGCCGCGAGGCCTGGTTCAGCCTGCTGGCGTTCTGGTTCTTCGCCGCGGGCTGGGCCGCGGCCAGGGCCGACGGGATCTGGCAGCGGGCCGGCCTCTCTGTGGTCACGCTGATCGCGATCGGCGGGTATTTCGGCAGCGGAGGGCGCGAGGCACTCGTCGGCGCCGGCCTGCTGCTGCTGATCTGGTTACCCGCACTGCGCTGCCCCACGCCGGTGGCCGCCGCCGCCGGCATCGTCGCCGAGGGGTCGCTGTACACCTACCTCACGCATTTTCAGGTCTATCCGCTGTTCGGCCATCCGTTGCCGGGGGTGGTCGCCTCGCTTCTCCTCGGTTCCGCCCTCGCCTGGGGCATCACCGCACTGCGCCGGCGCGCCGGAATCGCGGAACTACTTCCGCGGTTGACCACGGCCCCGCAGCGGCGGCAGCACAGCCACCCGGCAGCATAGGAAACATGCCCTCCGCCGCCTCCGTCCTGTGGTTCCGCCGCGACCTGCGACTGTACGACCTGCCGCCACTGCTGGAAGCCGCCGGATCGGGCGGCAGTGTGCTGGCCTGTTTCGTTCTCGACCCGCGCCTTGAGGCCGCCGCCGGCCCACGCCGGCTGCAGTACCTCGGTGATGCGCTGCGTGAGGTGAACAACGCGCTCGACGGACGACTGCTGATCGCCCGCGGCCGTCCGGAGGACCTGATTCCGCAGATCTGCGCTGCGGTCGATGCCACCGCGGTACACATCTCCGCCGACTTCAGCCCGTTCGGGGTGCGCCGGGACGGCGCCGTCGGGGCGGCGCTGTCCGCGGCCGGAATTCCCCTCGTCGCGACCGGCTCGCCCTACCTGGTGTCCCCCGGCCGGGTCACCAAGGATGACGGCACTCCGTACAAGGTGTTCACCCCGTTCTTCAACCGTTGGCGCGAGATCGGCTGGCGCGCCCCCGCCCAGTCCAATCCGGCGATGGCCAACTGGGTCGACCCCGCGGATATCCCGGGGCTGCCCACGCCGGCCGATGCACCGGATCCGGGAGTGACACTGGATGCGCCGGCCGGCGAAGCGGCCGCGCGGAGCCGCTGGGCGGAGTTCCTCGCCGACGGGATCGCCGACTACGCGGCCGACCGGGACCGGCCGGACCGGCCCGGGACCAGCCGGATGTCCGCCCACCTCAAATTCGGCACCATCCACCCGCGAACCATGGCGGCCGATCTGACCCTTCGCGACTCCGGACCCGGCGCCTACCTGCGCGAACTTGCGTTCCGGGACTTCTACGCCGCGGTGCTGAACCAGCGACCGGCCAGCGCCTGGCACAACTGGAACCCCGCATTCGATGCCATCGAGATCGACACCGGCACCGAGGCGCGGGCGGCCTTCGAAACCTGGAAACAGGGCCGCACCGGCTATCCGATCGTCGACGCGGGGATGCGCCAGCTGTCCGCGACCGGCTTCATGCACAACCGGGTGCGGATGATCGTGGCATCGTTTCTGGTCAAGGATCTGCATCTGCCGTGGCAGTGGGGCGCACGCTGGTTCCTCGAGCAACTGGTCGATGCCGACGTCGCCAGCAACCAGCACGGCTGGCAGTGGTGCGCGGGCACCGGGACCGACGCCGCACCGTACTTCCGGGTGTTCAACCCGACCGCCCAGGGCGAGAAGTTCGACCCGTCCGGCGACTATGTCCGGCGCTGGGTGCCCGAACTCGCCGATACCGCCGACGTGCACCGGTTCAAGGCGGGCCGGCCGGCCGGCTATCCCGAGCCGATGGTGGACCACGCCGCCGAACGCACCGAGGCGCTGCGGCGGTACGGCCTGATCCGCTGAGCGGCCGGGATCGTCAGCGATCCGGACGGGCGATGTGCCAGAATATCGGCAGTCGAACGACAGGAGCCGCAATGGTCAACACCGAGGTGGAGCGTTACTCGGAAGTCGATCCCGCCGAAGTGCCTTCGGCCGCTTGGGGTTGGAGCAAGATCACCTATCGCACCTGGTACGCGTTGGGCATCTTCATCATCCTGTTCCTGGTGGGCATGCTCCGTGGTAATCACGTCGGCCATGTCGAGGACTGGTTCCTGCTCGCGTTCGCCGTGATCGTGGCCGCCGTGATGGTGCGCGACGTGATCATGCGCCGCCGGGGCATGCTGCGCTAAGCCTCGGCGGCGAGTTGTCCGCAGGCCGCCGCGATTTCGCGGCCACGGGTGTCACGCACGGTGCAGGACACCCCCTGCGCCCGCACCCGCCGGACGAATTCCCGCTCGGCCGCCTTCGGGCTGGCGTCCCACTTGCTCCCCGGGGTCGGGTTGAGCGGAATCAGGTTGACGTGCGCCAGGGATCCGAGAACCGCGTGCAGCTTCCTGCCCAGTAGGTCGGCCCGCCAGGGTTGGTCGTTGATATCGCGGATCAACGCGTACTCGATCGACACCCGCCGGCCCGTGACGTCACCGTAGTAGCGGGCGGCGTCGAGAACTTCGTCGACCGGCCAGCGGTTGTTCACCGGAACCAGGGTGTCGCGCAACTCGTCGTCGGGGGTGTGCAACGACAGCGCCAGGGTGACGCCGAGGTGCTCGTCGGCGAGCTTGCGGATGGCAGGGGCCAGACCGACGGTGGACACCGTCACCGAGCGTGCCGAGATGCCGAAACCCTCCGGCGGGGCGGCGGTGATCCGCCGGACGGCAGCCAGCACCCGGGTGTAGTTGGCCAGCGGCTCACCCATGCCCATGAACACCACGTTGGACAGTCGTTCACCGAACCGATCTCGAACTGTGGCAGCCGCGGCGCGGACCTGCTCGAGGATCTCGGCGGTGCTGAGGTTTCGGGTCAGCCCGCCCTGACCGGTCGCGCAGAACGGACAGGCCATCCCGCAGCCGGCCTGCGATGAGATGCAGACCGTGGTGCGGTTCGGGTAACGCATCAGCACCGACTCGAAGGTCGCTCCAGCGTGCCCGCGCCACAGGGTCTTTCGGGTCTCTCCGCTGTCGCACTCGATTTCCCGCACCACCGTCAGCAGCGGCGGGAACAGCGCTTCGGCCACCGTGTCGCGGATGGCGGCCGGCAGGTCGGTCATCTGCTGCGGGTCGGCCAGCAGGCGTCCGTAGTAGTGCGCCGCAAGTTGTTTGGCCCGGAAACCCGGCAGCCCGAGATCGGCCACCGCGGCCACCCGCTCGTCTGCGTCCAGATCGGCGAAGTGCCGCGGCGGCAGACCCCGGCGGGGGGCCTCGAACACCAACTCCTGCTTCACACGCCCTCCGGGGTCAGGCCAACAGGCTGAGCACGATCCAGGTGGCCACCGCAGACGGCAGGGCGCCGTCGATGCGGTCCATCAGGCCGCCGTGCCCCGGAAGCAACGTACCCATGTCCTTGATGCCCAGATCGCGTTTGAACTGCGATTCGACCAGATCGCCGAGGGTGGCCGTGATGACCAGCATGATCCCCAACGGCACCCCGACCCACCACGGCTTGTGCATCAGGAAGGTGACGGCGAGCACCGCGGCCGTGGTGCCGCAGACCAGCGAGCCGGCCAGTCCCTCCCAGGACTTCTTCGGACTGATCGCCGGGACCATCCGGTGCTTACCGAACAACACACCCGCGGTGTAACCACCGACATCGGAGAACACCACGGCGAGCATGAAGGCGAACACCCGGGCCCAGCCGTCCTCCGGATAGACCAGCAGCGCACCGAACGCGGCGAACAGCGGAATCCAGGTAGCCAGGAAGATGGTGACCGCGACATCGCGCAGATAGTTGACCGGCTGGCTCTTCAATCCCTGGCTCAGCAATCGCCAGATCAGACAGACCAGCACGGTCCCGCCATATCCCCCCAACGCGCCGGCCGGACCGAAGGGCCAGGTCAGCCAGATCATGGCCTGGCCACCGACCAGCAGCGGAATGAGCGGGATCGAATACCCGGCCTCGCGCAACCGCTTGACCACCTCGTGGGTCGCGATCGCCATCGCCACCGACAGGATCACCACCCATCCGCGGGGGGCCAAGATCAGTGTGCCGATCAGCATGCCGCCGAGCAGCAGGCTCACGGCGATGGCGGCGGGCAGGTTGCGCCCGGCCTTCGAGGTATTCGCCGGCGGCGATTCGGTGTCTGCCACTTTTTCTCTGCCAGGGTCCTCAGACCTCGAGCAGCTCGCCTTCCTTGTGTTTGACGAGTTCCTCGATCTGGTGGACGTACTGGGCGGTGGACTTGTCGAGATCCTTCTCGGCCCGGCCGACCTCATCCTCGCCGGCCTCGCCGTCCTTCTTGATCCGGTGCAGTTCCTCCATCGCCCGGCGCCGGACGTTGCGTACCGACACCTTGGCGTCCTCACCTTTGGACTTGGCCTGTTTGACCAGTTCCCGGCGGCGTTCCTCGGTCAGCTGCGGGATCGCCACCCGGATGATCGAACCGTCGTTGGTCGGGTTGACACCGAGGTCGGAGTTGCGGATCGCGTCCTCGATCGGACGCAGCTGGGAGGCCTCGTAGGGCTTGATCACCACCATCCGGGCCTCGGGAACGTTGATACTCGACATCTGCGTGATGGGGGTGGGTGTGCCGTAATAGTCGACGACGATGCGGGAGAACATGCCCGGGTTGGCCCGTCCGGTGCGAATGGAGGACAGGTCGTCGCGGGCGACCGCGACGGCCTTCTCCATCTTCTCTTCGGCGTCGAAGAGAGCTTCGTCAATCATGCGACTCCTCAGTCGGTGCGATATCAGGTGGTGACCAGTGTTCCGATCTTCTCACCGGCAACCGCTCGGGCGATATTCCCATTAGTCAGCAGATTGAAGACCAGAATCGGCATTCCGTTGTCCATACAGAGACTGAAAGCGGTGGCGTCGGCTACCCGCAGGCCGCGGTCGATGACCTCCCGGTGGGTGATCTCGGGCAGCAGTTCGGCCTCCGGGTTCTCCCGTGGGTCGTCGGTGAACACCCCGTCGACCGCCTTGGCCATCAGCACCACTTCGGCGCCGATCTCCAGCGCCCGTTGGGCGGCGGTGGTGTCGGTGGAGAAGTACGGCAGCCCCATACCGGCACCGAAAATGACCACCCGGCCCTTCTCCAGGTGCCGGCGCGCACGAAGCGGGATGTACGGTTCGGCGACCTGACCCATGGTGATCGCGGTCTGAACCCGGGTGACGATGCCTTCCTTCTCCAGAAAGTCCTGCAGCGCAAGGCTGTTCATCACGGTGCCCAGCATGCCCATATAGTCCGACCGGGTCCGCTCCATACCCCGCTGCTGCAGTTGGGCACCCCGGAAGAAGTTGCCGCCGCCGATCACCACGGCGACCTGCACCCCACTGCGCACCACTTCGGCGATCTGGCGGGCCACCCGGGCCACCACGTCCGGGTCCAGGCCGACGGCACCGCCGCCGAACATCTCGCCGCCGAGTTTGAGCAGCACCCGCGAATACTTCGGCCGCAATTGCCCAGTCGGCTGATCCATCCGCACTCCTCACCCTCGTACCGGCATGAGAGAGCCATCCCGGCGACCGCCGGAACGGCCCCCTCATCCTGCCTCATCGGGACCGGCCGCGGACCTGCGGGGTTGATTGGCGAGGCGGGACCGGACCGGTTACACGTGAGGTACTAAAGTAGATCGGGGGGATGGTTAAGAAATCGTGTGGGCCGATTCCCGGAGGTGTGCGTAATCGTGGCGCTACAGGCCAGAGCGGAAGCGACACGCCGCCGGATTCTCGATTCCGCGATCGATCTTTTCAGCGAATTGGGTTACGGCGAAACCGGACTGGCCGATGTGCTGGCGCGGGCCGGGGTCAGCAAGGGTGCGTTCTACTACCACTTCGACTCCAAGGAAGCGGTGGCGGTCGCCATCATCGAGGACTTCCGCCGCCGGAACACCGAAACGGTGCTCGAACATGCGGATCGGTCCACACCACTATTGGACCGGATCATCGTCGCGACCTTCGTCTCCGCGGCGATGATCGAGTCGGACCAGGCCGCCCGCATCGGCAACCAACTGCTTCAGTCCCTGGGCCAGGTCAGCAGCGTCGCCTCGCAGATCTACCGCGAGTGGACCACTGATTTCATCACCAACCTCACCAAGGCGATCGAGCGGATCGGGCCTCGCCCCGGAGTCGACCCTGCCGAATTCGCCGAGGCGATGTGGGTCGGGGTGCTGGGCTGCCACCTGCTGTCAGCGGCGCTCGCCGACGACCCGTACACCCGGCTCAGCCGGGCCTGGCGAACCCTGCTGCAGGCCACCCTGCCCGACCATGCCCGGCGTACGTACGACGAGCTGCTCGACCGGATGTCCCACGGGCTGCAGACCGTCCGCTAGGGCGACCTGGTCTGCGCGGCATCGGTGATGAGCGGCCAGGGCTGGGCCGACTCGAGTTCATAGGCCAGTTCCAGCAGGCGCCGCTCATGGCCCAACGGCGCACTGAACATCATCCCGACCGGCAGTCCGTCGGCCCCCTGCGCCAGCGGCAGCGACAGCGCGGGTTCGCCGGTGGCGTTCTGCAGCGGGGTGAACGCGACCCAGTCCTGCAGCCGATCGATAACCTGCCCGTAGTCCGCGGTCGGGTCCAGGTGGCCGACCCGCGGCGTCCCCTCGGCCAGCGTGGGTGTCAGCAGGACGTCGTAGTCGCGGTAGAACCGTTCAGTGACCCTGCGCAGTCGGCTCAGCCGGGTGATCGCCAACGGAACCCGGTGCAGATTGCGGGTCGCGTACCGGTCCAACCCAAGGGTCAGGTTATCCAACCGGGACCGGTCGAAACTCGACCCGAACGTGAGTCGGCCGGTGCGTACCAGCGTCATCGCCAGCGACGCCCAGTACAGCAGGAAATCATCGGCGAAGGATGCCGGGATCGGGCTGGCGTCGAGCTGCTCGACCCGGTGGCCGAGGTCCTCGAGCAGGGCGGCGGTGGCCAGCGTGTGGTCGCGCATCGCCGCACTGCAGTCCCGGTTCACCGACCGGGTGACCACCGCGATCCGCAACCGGTCGCGGCCCGGCCCGGTCACCGCACCGACCGGCAGCAGCGACCGGTTCCGCCAGATCCGCTCGGACTCCCGGTAGAACGCGGCGGTGTCGCGGACCGACCGGGTCAGCACGCCGTCGTTGACCAGTCGGACCGGCATCTTGCGCGACATCTCGTCCTGGGGCAGCCGCCCCCGGGACGGCTTGAGACCGACCAGGCCGTTACAGGCCGCCGGAATCCGGATCGAGCCGCCGCCGTCGTTGGCGTGGGCGATGGGCACCACGCCCGCCGCGACGAACGCCCCCGATCCCGAGGACGACGCCCCGGCGGTGTAGTCGGTGTCCCACGGATTGCGAACCGCCCCGATCCGAGGATGCTCGGCAGCGGCACTGAAGCCGAACTCCGACAGCTGGGTCTTGCCCAGTGGAATCAGGCCGGTGCCCAGGAAGAACCGCGCGAAATCCCCGTGCCCTAGTTTGGGAACCGGCTCCCACGCATCGGTGCCGTTCATGGTGGGCATGCCCTCGACGTCGACGTTGTCCTTGAAGAACGTCGGCACACCGTCGAAGTAGCCGCCCGGCCCGGTCGAGGACCTCGCCCGGGCCTGGGCCTGGGCGAACGACTCGTGGGCCAGCCCGTTGAGGGTGGGGTTCACCGCCTCGCAGCGGGCAATCGCGGCGTCGATCACCTCTGCCGGGGATACCCGGCCGGTGCGGATCGCGTCGACCAGCGCGACGGCGTCAAGCTCGCCGAGCGCATCATCCCCGAAGGCGTTGACTCCCCGCATGATTGGTCTGGCGGCTAGGCCTGACCCACCTCGAAGCGGACGAATCGGGTCACCGTCACGCCGGCCTCGTCGAGCAGCGCCTTGACGGACTTCTTGCCATCCGCCACCGACGGCTGCTCCAGCAGAACGACATCCTTGAAGAAGCCGTTGACGCGACCCTCGATGATCTTGGGCAACGCGGCCTCGGGCTTGCCCTCGGCCTTGGCGGTCTCCTCGGCGACGTGGCGCTCGTTGGCGACGATATCCGCGGGCACGTCGTCGCGGGTGAGGTACTTGGCCTTGAGAGCGGCGATCTGCAGGGCGACGGCGTGCGCGGCACTCGTGTCGCTGCCCTCGAACTCGACCAGCACGCCGACCGCGGGCGGCAGGTCCGCCGCGCGCTTGTGCAGGTAGGTCTCGACGTTGCCGTCGAAGTACTGAACCCGGCGCAGCTCCAGCTTCTCGCCGATCTTGGCCGACAACTCCGCGATGGCCTGCTCGACGGTCTTGTCGCCGGCGTTGGCGGCTTTGAGGGCGTCGACGTCGGCCGCCTTCGATGCCAGCGCGGCGTCCAGAATCTGATCGGCCAACTGCTGGAATTCGGCGTTCTTCGCGACGAAGTCCGTCTCGGAGTTCAGCTCGATGAGCGCCCCGTCGCGGGCGGCCACCAGTCCCTCAGCGGTGGCCCGCTCGGCACGCTTGCCGACATCCTTGGCGCCCTTGATTCGCAGCGCCTCGACGGCCTTGTCGAAGTCGCCGTCGGCCTCAGCCAGTGCGTTCTTACAGTCCATCATTCCGGAGCCGGTGAGCTCGCGAAGCCGCTTGACATCGGCGGCGGTGTAGTTAGCCATATCAGCCTTCCTGGACGGTGACGGTCGTGGTGACGGACTCGTCCGCAACCGGGCCGGGCTCGCTGGGGGCGGACTCGATGGCCGCGCTGGCCAGCAGTTCCTGCTCCCACTCCGCCAGCGGCTCAGCCGCAGCATCGGGCTTGTCGCCGGCACCGGCACCGGCACCGCCGCGGGCCTGCAGGCCCTCGGCGACCGCGGCGGCGATGACCTTGGTCAGCAGCGCGGCCGACCGGATGGCGTCGTCATTGCCCGGGATCGGGTAGTCCACGAGATCGGGATCGCAGTTGGTGTCCAGGATCGCGATGATCGGGATGTTCAGCTTGCGGGCCTCAGCAACGGCGAGGTGCTCCTTGTTGGTGTCGACGACCCAGATCGCCGACGGCACCTTGTTCATGTCCCTGATACCGCCGAGGCTGCGCTCGAGCTTGTTCTTCT
Organism: uncultured Actinomycetota bacterium; assembly: GCA_963787055.1. Classification (GTDB taxonomy): domain Bacteria; phylum Actinomycetota; class Actinomycetes; order Mycobacteriales; family Mycobacteriaceae; genus Mycobacterium. The sequence goes on along the minus strand of CAWBBP010000008.1, from coordinate 144,697 downwards.
CCCGGGTCAGCATCAGGATCTCTTTCTTGGTGCGACCCTCGAACCCTCCGGTCTGCTCCATGGCCTCGAGTTCCTTCATCCGCTGAAGGCGCTTGTGCACGGTGGAGAAGTTGGTGAGCATGCCGCCCAGCCAGCGCTGGTTCACGTACGGCATCCCGACGCGGGTCGCCTCTTCGGCGATCGACTCCTGGGCCTGGCGCTTGGTGCCGACAAACATGACCGACCCGCCGTGGGCCACCGTCTCCTTGACGAACTCGTAGGCCTTGTCGATGAAGGTGAGTGTCTGCTGCAGGTCGATGATGTAGATGCCGTTGCGGTCGGTGAAGATGAACCGCTTCATCTTGGGATTCCAGCGACGGGTCTGGTGCCCGAAGTGGGCGCCGCTGTCGAGCAGCTGTTTCATAGTTACTACGGCCATGCTGATGCCTTACTGGTCGGTTACCGCCCGGCATCGGGTGATGCCGGGCCCTGGCACCTGCGCGCACACCGACCCGTCGTGAGACGGGACCAACCGGCATGCGCGGCGACTGCCGTCATAGCGACAGTGCACTCAGGCGCGCGAAGTCAGCCCGCTCGCACGGACTGCGAAGGGAAGTTTACACCCGACGGCGGGTCACTTCGTCCACAGCAGCGCGCGGATACACAGCGCCGATATCCGGCGGTGACAGTTGCCCCGATGGGGCGGTGAGACTGTGTGCATGCGATTTCCGTCGGCGGTGGCCACGGCGGTCATCCTGTCGGCCTGCGCAACCCCGGCGCAGGCCGACGGGCTGCGATTGCAGTGGCCGCTGCGTCCCGGGGTCCCGGTGGTGACCCGGATCTTCGACGCTCCGACCCCGGACTGGCGGGCCGGCCACCGCGGTGTCGACCTGGCCGGCATCCCCGGGCAGCCGGTCTACCCGGGGAGTCCGGGCACGGTGGTGTTCGCCGGGTTGCTGGCCGGCCGGCCGGTGGTGTCGGTGGCCCACCCCGGTGGCCTGCGCACCAGCTACGAACCGGTCGATCCCGAGGTCCGGCCCGGCGAACCGGTCGGCGCGGCGAGTCCACTGGGCCGGTTGGCGGCCGGGCACCCGGGCTGCCCGGTCGCGGCCTGCCTGCACTGGGGTGCCATGTGGGGCCCGGCGGCGCGGGCCGACTACGTCGATCCGCTCGGCCTGCTGGCGGCCACTCCGGTCCGGCTCAAGCCGCTGACCGGGTGAGCTCAGGCCCTCGGATGTGCCTGGTCGTGGACCGCGCGCAGCCGGGCGACCGTGACGTGGGTGTAGAGCTGGGTGGTGGCCAGCGTGGAGTGGCCGAGCAGTTCCTGCACGATCCGCAGGTCGGCCCCACCCTCGAGCAGGTGGGTTGCTGCGCTGTGCCGCAGTCCGTGCGGGCCGATATCCGGCGCGCCGGGGACTGCGCCGACGGTCTGGTGCACCACGGTGCGGGCCTGCCTCGGGTCGAGCCGACGACCCCGCGGCCCCAGCAGCAGGGCCGGACCGGAGTCGGGTGTGACCAGGGCCGGGCGGCCGTCGTCCAGCCAGCCGGCGAGGGCGGCGCCGGCCGGCCCGCCGAACGGGACGGTGCGTTGTTTGTTGCCCTTGCCCAGCACCCGCAGCAGCCGTCGGCCGGCGTCGACATCGTCGATGTCGAGGCCGCACAGTTCGCTCACCCGGATGCCGGTGGCATACAGCATCTCGACGATGAGGCGGTCGCGGAGCGCCAACGGATCGCGCTGTTGCGCCCCGAGGTCGGCGGCAGCCATCGCCGCCAGCGCCTGGTCCTGACGCAGCACCGCCGGCAGCGTGCGGCGGGCCTTGGGCACCTGCAGCCGGGCCGCGGGATCGGCGGCCAGCAGGCCACGCCGGAGCGCCCAGGCGGTGAATGTCTTGACCGCCGAGGTGCGCCGGGCCAGCGTGGTGCGGGCCGCCCCGCCGACGGCCTGGGCCGCCAGCCATGCCCGTAGCAGCGGCAGGCTGAGCCCGTCGAGTCCGGCGCCCGGGGCGCGGGTGTCCAGGAAGTCGCACAGCGAGCGCAGATCGGTCAGATAAGCGCGGCGGGTGTTTTCGGAGCGCCCCCGCTCCAGTGCCAGATACTCGGCGTACTCCCGCAGGATCGCCTCGTACCTATCCGGGTCGGCCACTGCTCTACCGTCGCAGACGGCAGCGTTACCGCCGACCACCTCGCCGGGCGTGTCGGCGGACGGCGATCACCAGTTCCAGACGCCCTGGTCGTCCGGCGGGTACTGCTCGCACACGTCGGTACTGCGGGCGGCCACACCCTTGTTGTTGAAGAACAACTTCGCCCAGTTCGGCCATGCGAAGGTCAGTTGCTCGTAGTAGATGTCGGTGGCGATGTTCTCGGAGTACTGCCGGCGCCCGGCGTAGTCCATCGAGAAGAACCAGTGGATCCGGTCGCGGGCCGCCGACTGCACCTGGGGCGATTTGTTGTTGTAGTCGATCATGTAGCGCTCGTAGTAGACCGGCTTCACGTCGCGGGCGGCTGCCATGATCTGCTCGGCGGTGCAGGTGGTCCGCAGGATGCGGTTGGGGATCGGATAGTCGTCGGTGGCATCAGCCGAGGCGATACCCGGTGCCGCCATGACGGCCGATGCGACCACAGCGACCACCGCGCCGAACCGGGTGGGTCGACTTCTGGTTGCCATCCGGGATCAGCCGTTCTTCTTCCAGAACATCCAACTGCGCCGAGGCGCGGCCGCGGCGATCTCGCTGCTGGAATGCTTTCCGCCGCACCATTGGCCGGCCGGCACGCCGCGGCGAACCATATCGACATGGTTGCCGCACCCCGACCAGGTGGTTTTGCCGCAGACCCGGCATTGGACAGCACGACACATAGCTGGTTTCCCTTCGTTTCAGGCGTGACTTTTCAGGCGTGACATTTCAGGCGAGGCTCAAGAAGAGCCGTTCGAGTTCTTCAATACTGAGCCGTTCATCGGCATTCGCAGCCGACGGGTCGATGCAGTTCCGCAGACCGGTCGCGATGATGGTGAATCCGGCCCGGTTCAACGCCTTGGACACCGCGGCAAGTTGAGTCACCACGTCTCGGCAGCCGCGGCCCTGCTCGATCATCGCGATCACCCCGCCGAGTTGTCCGTGCACCCGCCGCAACCGATTGAGGGTGGCGGTGGGGGCGGCGTCGCAGTGCGATTCCCGTTCGGGCGCCTGGGTCATGCGTTCACCTCCGGTTGCGTTACGTTCGTGTATACCATACCCCCTATGGTATTAGTTATTCGTGATCAAGACGGTACCGCGGGCGTTGCGGTTGGATGCGAGCAACCCGGACAACTACTGTCCTCGTCCGGAGTTTCTTGACACCAGTTCTTTTCGGTTATCCGGACGTTCCGGTCAGATGTATCTCGAGATAGGACAACGGTGATGTCCGCCTTTTTGAAGCGGTTCTGGGTGGCCTTGGTGGTCGTCGCGGCAGTGCTCGCCGCGGGCGCGGTCGTGAGTCGATTGCGCACGTTCTTCGACTCCGACAAGCCCTATATCGGGGCTGCGCTGCCGGCCGACGAGATCAAGCCGATCAACACCAAGCGGGTCACCTATGAGATCGTCGGGCCTGCCGATGCGTCCGGCAGGGTGAGCTATCTGGATGTCAACGGCAAAACCATGGAGGACAGTTTCACCTCGCTGCCGTGGTCGGTCACGGTGAGCACCACCGACCCGGGTGTGCTGGCCAACGTGGTCGCCCAGGGCGACACCGCCGCACTGGGCTGCCGCATCCTGGTCGATGACAAACTCGTCACCGAAGACTTCGCCGAGGGCCGCGACGCCCAGGCCTTCTGTCTGGACAAAGCCGCATGAGCGGCCACGGCTCGGACTCGCGCACCGGCTTCCCCCGGTTCATCCGAACCTTCGCGGTTCCGATCATCCTGATCTGGGTGGCCTTCACCGCGGCGACGAATCTGCTTGTCCCGCAGGTGGAGAAGGTCGGCATGGCCAACGCCATCTCGATGTCGCCCCAGGACGCACCGGCGGTGATCGCTGCCAAGCGGATGGGCGAGAAGTTCGGGGAGTCCACCTCCGACAGCATCGCCATGGTGGTGCTGGTCGGCGAGGAACCGCTCGGCGAGTCCGCGCGCGCCTACTACAACACCCTGGTCGGCAAGTTCGACGCCGACAAGAAGCACGTGGAGCACGTCCACGACTTCTGGGGCGACATGATCACCGCCGCCGGCGTTCAGAGCAGTGACGGCAAGGCCGCCTACGTCCAACTCAATCTCGTCGGCGACCAGGGCAGCACCCTGGGCAACGAGTCCGTGGAGGCGGTGCGGGAGATCATCCACGAGACCCCGCCGCCGGCCGGCCTGGAGGCCTACGTCACCGGCCCGGCGCCGCTGACGACGGACTCTCTGCACGCCAGCGACAGCGGCATGATCAAGATGACCGTGGTCACGATGATCGTCATCACCATCATGCTGGCCCTGGTCTACCGATCGGTCAGCACCGTGCTGCTCATCCTGGCCGTCGTCGGCATCGAGATGGGCGCCTCCCGCGGCGTGGTCGCGGTCGTCGGCCACTTGGGCCTGATGGACTTCTCGACCTTCTCGGTCCCCCTGATGACGGCCCTGGCGATCGCCGCGGGCACCGACTACGCCATCTTCCTGATCGGCCGCTACCACGAAGCCCGGCAGAACGGCGAAGATCCGGAAACGGCCTACTACACGGCATTCCGCGGCGTCGGTCACGTCATCCTCGGCTCGGGTCTGACCATCGCGGGTGCCATGCTCACGCTGCGCCTGACCCGGCTGTCCTATTTCAACTCGCTGGCCTACCCGTCGGCGATGGCCCTGGTGATCGTCGTCGCGGCCGCGTTGACCGCGGCCCCCGCGGTGCTGGTCGTCGCCAGCCGGTTCGGGCTTCTCGAGCCCAAGCGCATGATGAAGACCAGGGGGTGGCGGAAGGTCGGCACGGCCACCGTCCGCTGGCCCAAGCCGATCCTGGCCGCCGCGACGACCGTCGTCCTGCTGGGCATCCTGGCCATGATCGGCTACAAGACCAGCTACGACGACAGGTACTACATCCCCGCGGACGTCCCGGCCAACGTCGGATACGCCGCCGCCGAGAAGCACTTCAGCACGGCACGTCTGAATCCCGACATCATGACCATCGAGTCCGACCACGATATGCGCAACCCCACCGACATGATCGTGCTGGACCGGATCGCCAAGTCGATCTTCCGCATCGAGGGAATTGCCATGGTGCAGAGCATCACCCGGCCGTTGGGTTCCCCCATCGCGCACAGTTCGATCCCCTACCAGATCAGCATGTCGACCGTGCCGATCACCCAGAACCTGCAGTTCCTCTCCGAACGGGTCGGCGACATCAGCGGGATGTCGGATGATCTGGGCGCGATGATCGCGTCGATGACCGAGATGCAGAACCTCATGACCCAGATGTCGGGGTCGATGAACAACACCGTCGAGTCCGCCAACGGCATGGTCGGGTCCGGGCAGCGCAGTGTCGAGGATATGAACACCATGAAGGTCACTCTCGACGAGATGCGGGACAACCTGGCCAATTTCGACGATGCGGTGCGACCGTTCCGCAACTACTTCTACTGGGAACAGCACTGTTTCAACATCCCGGCCTGCGAGGGTATGCGGTCGGCGTTCGACGCCATGGACGGCGTGAATACGTTCAGCGACAATATGACGGCGCTGCAGACGAACATGTCCGCGATGATCGGCGGCATGGACGAGATGGTCGGCGGTATGGGCGAGATGAACGCCCTGTTCCCGCAGATGGTCGCCCAGTTCCCGCCGCTGATCGGCACCGCGACCATGATGCAGCAGACCCTGCAGACCATCCACAGCACCTTCAGCGGGCTCATCGAGCAGATGCAGGAGATGACCGATACCGCCACGGCGATGGGTGAGGCATTCGATGCCTCCAAGAGCGACGACTACTTCTACCTGCCGCCGGAGGTGTTCGAGAACGCCGATTTCCAGAAGGGCCTCAAGCTGTTCCTGTCGCCGGACGGCCAGGCTGCCCGGCTGATCATCACCCACGATGTGAATCCCGCCTCCGAGGAGGGCATCTCAGTCGTGGACGACCAGCTCACCGCCGCGCACGAGGCGGTCAAGGGCACCTCGCTGGCCGGGGCTGACATCTACCTGACCGGTACCGCGGCGACCTACCGTGACATCCAGTCCGGCGCCAAGTACGACACCATGATCGCCGCCTTCGCCGCGTTGACGCTGATCTTCATCGTGATGCTGATCATCACCCGGGCGCTGATCGCCTCGATGGTGATCGTCGGCACCGTGGTGATCTCCCTGGGGGCCGCATTCGGCCTCTCGGTGTTCATCTTCGAACGCATAGCCGGGGTGGAGCTCAACTGGATCGTGCTGGCGTTCGCGGTGATCATCCTGATGGCGGTCGGCAGTGACTACAACCTGCTTCTGGTGTCACGGTTCAAAGAGGAAATCGGCGCCGGCATCAACACCGGCATCATCCGCTCGATGGGCAGCACCGGAAGCGTCGTCACCGCAGCAGGTCTGGTGTTCGCCTTCACCATGGGGGCGATGATCTCCGGTGACCTGCTCAATGTGGGCCAGGGCGGTCTCACGATCGGCATCGGGCTGTTGCTGGACACCCTGATCGTGCGCTCCCTCATGACCCCGTCCATCGCCGCGATACTCGGACCGTGGTTCTGGTGGCCGCTGAAGGTACGGTCCCGGCCGTCCTATTCCGAGCGGATGAACCACGTCACCAGGCGTGAGGCGGTGTTTGAGGACATCTTCAGCCCGAAGCCGCACCGGCCCGACGACGCCGACCCGGCACCGGGAGGCGGGTTGAAGCCCTCCGGCGCCACGTGAGTGCAGCGCCCGCAATCTCAGGCGGATGTCCGGTAGATGCGCCACTTTCCGTCCTGACGCTGGACCAGGCCGGCGATCTCCAACATGGCCAGTGGGCCCAGCACGCCGGCGGCGGGCACCCCGGAGGCGATGGCGATCTCGTCCGGGGTCCGCGCACCCCGGGCCGGAAGCGCCTCGTACACCAGGCGTTCACTCTCGCTCAGCCCGTCGAGCGGATTGGCAGGCCTGGGTAGGTCGTCGGCGAATTCGCCTGCCCTGCCGATGATCTCGCGTATCTCATCTGCGCGGGTGACGAGTTCGGCACCCGAGCGCAGCAGAACGTGGCAGCCGGCCGAGGCCGCGGACGTCACTGGGCCCGGAACCGCGCACACCACCCGGCCCAGTGCGCGCGCCCAGGCAGCCGTGCTGGCCGCGCCGCTGCGCAGGCCCGCCTCGACCACGACGGTGGCCCCCGCCAATGCCGCGACCAGCCGGTTGCGGGTCAGGAACCGGTGGCGGGCCGGCCGCACACCGGGCGGGTACTCGGTGACCAGCAACCCGTTGGTGGCGATCCGATGCAGCAGCGCCGAATGCCCGGCCGGATACAGCACGTCGCATCCCCCGGCCAACACCGCCACGGTGGTACCGTCGGCCGCCAGCGCAGCACGGTGGGCGGCACCGTCGATACCGTAGGCACCCCCGGAGACGATCGCCACATCGTGCTCGGCCAGGCCCGCCGACAGATCAGCGGCCACATACTCGCCGTACGCGGTGGCGACCCGGGTACCGACGATTGCCGCCGCCCGGCCGGCGATATCGTCCAGGCGCAGCGGACCGATCACCCACAACGCCAACGGCGCAAGGCCCTGCGGTTTGTCCCGCAGGGGAATCCCGGCGAACGAGGCGAACGCCAGATGCGGCCACTCGTCGTCGTCCGGGGTCAGCAGCCGGCCGCCCCGGCGGTGCAACGTCTCAAGATCCGCCGCGGCACAATCGACCTCACGACGCGCCCCGGTCCGTTGCGCCAACGCCGGCCCGACATCTCCGCGGCGGATGCGCTCAGCGGCCTCGACCGGCCCCGCTTGCCGCAGCAGTCCGGCCAGTTCGGCACAGGGCGCCTCGGCGACCCGGGACAAATAGGCCCAGGCCTGGCGTTCGGACCGGCCGGTCATGGCTTGATCTCCGGTTGCCGGAAGCTCAGTGCCACCGACACGTCGTCCACGCTCGGACTGCTCCTGCCGGCCAGGTCGGCAAGGGTCCACGCGACCCGCATGGACCGGTCAACACCCCTGATGCTCAGCAGGCCACGCTCCATGGCCGTCTTCAGCGGCGCCATCGCCGGGGCAGCCAGCCGGAAGTGCCGGCGCAGCACCGCACCGGTCACTTCGGCATTGGTGCTGCATCCGAATGGCTGCCACCGTTCGGCGGCCGCCGCGCGCGCCCCTGCCACCCGGGACCGCACCTGCCCGCTGCTCTCCGCCGGATCCGGGGCGAAGGCGCCGGCCCGCACGCTGTGCATGAACACCCGCAGGTCCACCCGATCCAACAGGGGACCCGACAGCTTGCCCAGATAGCGGCGCTTGTCCAGCGACGAGCAGATGCAGTCACGCGGATCGGTCCGGGCACACGGGCACGGATTGGCTGCCAGCACCAGCTGGAACCGGGCCGGGTAGCACGCCACCCCGTCCCGCCGGGCCAGCCGGATCTCGCCGTCCTCCAGTGGTGTGCGCAGCGATTCCAGTGCACTGAGCCGGATTTCGGCACACTCGTCGAGGAACAGCACCCCGCGGTGGGCACGACTGATCGCCCCCGGCCTGGCCAGCCCGGAGCCACCGCCCACCAACGCCGCCACGCTCGACGAGTGGTGCGGCGCGATGAACGGCGGCCTGGTGATCAGCGGCGTCCGGCTTGAGAGCAGCCCCGCCACCGAGTGGATGGCTGTCACCTCCAACGCCTCGCTGTCGGCCAGATCCGGAAGCAGTCCCGGAAGACGTTGCGCCAACATCGTTTTACCCACCCCCGGTGGACCGGTGAGCATGAGGTGGTGGGCACCGGCGGCGGCGACCTCGACGGCGAAGCGGGCCTGGGTCTGGCCAACGACATCGGCGAGGTCGGCATCCGGTGGCGGTTCCGGCACCGATGTGTCGACCCGGCCCTTGAGACCCGCACCATTGTCGAGCCACTGCTGCAGATGACGCAGGGTGTGCACGCCGAAGACCTCGATACCGTCCACCAGGCTGGCCTCGGCGAGGTTGCCGATCGGAACCACCACTGCCGGCCACCCCTGCCGTTTGGCCGCCAGCACCGCCGGGAGCACCCCGTGCACCGGGCGGATGCGACCGTCGAGCGCCAGTTCTCCCAGTAGCACCGTCTTCTCCAGTCGGTGCCAGGGTTTGCGGCGGCCGGCCGAGAGCACCGCGCAGGCCAGCGCGATGTCATACAACGAACCCGTCTTGGGCAGGGTTGCAGGGGACAGCGCCAGCGTCAGCCGGGACATCGGCCAGGTGTTGCCACAGTTGGTAATCGCAGCGCGAACCCGGTCCCGGGATTCCTGGAGTGCCGCATCAGGCAGGCCGACGAGGTGCACACCGGGCAGGCCGGAGGTGATGTCGGCCTCAATTTCCACGATCTCACCGTCAAGTCCGCGGACCGCCACCGAGAACGCTCGGCCGAGGGTCATCAGCCGACCCCGCACAGATGCGTGACCTCGGGGACTCGACCGCGGCCGACCCGTACCCGCACCACATCGATGCGCAGCCCCGGCCACCGGCGGTCCTGGCCGGCCAGCCAGATCCCGGCGAGCCGACGGATACGCCGCAGTTTCTGCGGGGTGACCGCCTGCTCGAGACCGCCGAAACCGTCCCCGGTGCGGGTCTTGACCTCGACGAACACCACCGTCTCATCGCCGTCGGCGGCGATCACGTCGAGTTCGCCGTACCGGCAGCGCCAGTTGCGCGCCACGATACGAAGGCCGAGGGACCCCAGGTACTCGACGGCCACCTGCTCCCCCAGTGCACCGAGTTCGTTGCGGCTGAATGTCGTCATGGACCTACCGTGGGCGACGCCTGTGACAGACATCGACCGCACGACCCGACCCGGCGGGGGTTATCCCCACCCGATCATCGATGCACAGCCCAACTCACGCCGGTAGTCAACCTCTACTCCGGCAGGCGCAACTCCGGCTTCTCGACCTCTTCGATGTTGACGTCCTTGAAAGTGATCACCCGGACCTGCTTGACGAAGCGGGCCGGCCGGTACATATCCCAGACCCAGGCATCGGCGAGCCGCAGTTCGAAATAGACCTCGCCGTCGGTGTTGCGGGGCACCACTTCGACGCTGTTGGCCAGATAGAACCGCCGCTCGGTCTCCACGACGTAGCTGAACTGTCCCACGATGTCCTTGTATTCGCGGTACAGCGAGAGTTCCATCTCGGTTTCGTACTTCTCGAGATCCTCGGCACTCATCGGCTCAACGGTCCTTGTCGTCTTGTGGTGGTCGTCGTGTGGGGGTTGCTCGCATGCTGGTCCCATCCTGTCTCACGCGTCGTTCTCGCGGGCGGCCGGAGCGAATTCCGCCACCACTTCACTGCACCGGGGCCGGGTCACCCGCCGGACGTTGATGAATGACTGCCGATGCTGGCTGCACGGGCCGAGTTCGGCCAGCGCCGCGCTGTGCGCCGCTGTGCTGTATCCCTTGTGCTCGGCGAACCGGTAACCGGGATGTTCGTCATCCAGGGCCGCCATCAACCGGTCGCGGCTGACCTTGGCCAGCACGCTGGCCGCGGCGATACAGGCCGCCGCGGCGTCGCCGCCCACCACCGGCAGCGACGGCATCGGCAGTCCGGGCACCCGGAACCCGTCGGACAGCACATACCCCGGCCGCGCCGGCAATCCCGCGACCGCGCGGCGCATCCCCTCGATATTGGCGGCGTGCACACCGCGGCGATCGACCTCGGCCGGCGGGATGAACACCACGTGGTAGGCCAGCGCGTAACGCCGGATCAACGGGAAGAGTTCCTCCCGCGCCTTCGCGGAGAGCTTTTTGGAGTCGTCGAGCGCCGACAGGCTCTCGAAGCGGTTCGGCCCGAGAACGCAGGCGGCCACCACCAGCGGACCCGCACAGGCACCCCGTCCCACCTCGTCGACCCCGGCCACCGGACCCAACCCGCTGCGATACAGGGCCGACTCCAGGGCCCGCAGTCCCGAGGACCGCCGGATCACCGTCCGCGGGGGCCAGGTCGCGCCGTCAGTCTTCTGAGCCGGCATGTCATCCCTGCTGCGGGTTGACCGTGGTGACACCGCCCCAGCGCGACGGCGGCCACGCGATGAACTGCGCCTTGCCGATGACGTTGTCGACCGGCACCGTGCCGGTGACCGGGTCGCCCGTGCAGATGATTCCCTTCTGGGCCTCCCCAGGGGTGCTGGTGCAGTGCGCCCGGGAATCCGCCGAATGGGTGCGGTTGTCTCCCATCACCCACAGCCGGTCCTCGGGAACCCGGACCGGGCCGAACTCATTGCCCAGACAGGGATAGACAGCCGGGTCGGCCATCATCACCGACGAATTGAGGTAGGGCTCCTTGAGCGGCTTGCCGTCCACCGTCAGCCCGGTATCGGCCCGGCACTGCACGGTCTGCCCGCCGACCGCGATGATCCTTTTGACCAGGTCGTTCTGGTCCGGGGGGACGAACCCGACGAATGACAGCGCGTTCTGCACCCAGCGGATCGCGGTGTTGTCCGAGCGAATCGACTTGTAGCCGACGTTCCAATTCGGCGGGCCTTTGAACACCACCACGTCGCCGGGCTCGGGCGAACCGAACCGGTAGCTGATCTTGTCGACCATGATCCGGTCGCCGACGCAGCCCTTACAACCGTGCAGCGTCGGTTCCATCGACTCAGAAGGGATCAGGTACGGCCGTGCCACGAAGGTGAGCATCACGTAGTACAGCAGCACCGCGGTGCCGACCAGAATCACGCCCTCACGAAGGGCGGAACGCGCTTTGCCGCTTTTCTCGGGCTTCTCCGGAGCATCGGCACCGGCAGGTGGCTCCGGGTTCGCATCGGCGGGATCAGGGGTGACGGTCACGGGATCAGCGTAGCCATCCCGGAACGCGGAACCCCGCTACCCACCACAGCGGTCGCTCGATGTCGAAGCTCAGCGCTTCTCTTTGATCTTGGCCTTCTTGCCCCGCAGTTCACGCAGGTAGTACAACTTGGCGCGCCGCACGTCGCCACGGGTGACCACCTCGATGTGGTCGATATTGGGCGAGTGCACCGGGAAGGTCCGCTCGACGCCGACACCGTAGCTCTCCTTACGCACGGTGAAGGTCTCGCGGATCCCGCCACCGGAGCGACGCAGCACCACACCCTTGAACACCTGAATACGCTGCTTGTTGCCCTCGATGACCTTCACGTGAACGTTGACCGTGTCGCCAGGTCCGAACGCGGGGATGTCGTCGCGCAGCGAGGCCTGATCGACGAAGTCGAGAGTATTCATCTGCTGGGAGTTCCTTGCGTTCGGGCTTCGGTCAGCTGTCCTGGGCGCATGAGCCTGACAATGCCGAGCATGTGGTCGGATGTCTGCCGCAGCAGGCGGGAGTGGGCCCGCGCGGTCAACTGCTCAATTGTGCCAGATCGACGCGCGCCGGCGAAATCGCCGCGACCGCCACCGGGATGGTGCAGCGCAGAAACACGGCGGCTACCCTGGTAGAGCCAGGTTTTCACGCGGGTGGGCCCTGTAGAGGAAGGGAACCATGCGACGCCGACGGTCGATGATTCTCTCCACCGTGGCCGTCCTGTCCGCGCTGCTTTTGGTGAGTGCATCCTCGATCGAACTCAAAGCCCATATGCGCGGTGAACCCGAACCGGTCACACTGCTCGCCGCACGACCCTCAGTGGCTCCCCCGCCGCAGGCGCAGCCCGACCCGACCACCGATCTCGGCGCCCGTGCCCGGCGAGCCGCCGCCGACGCCGCGCGCAACGGGGCCGACATCACCTTCACCATCTTGGACCGCCGCACCGGCCGGGTGGTCTCCGGGGGCGACCCCGCTCCCTTTCCCATCGCCTCGGTGGCCAAGCTGTTCATCGCCGACGATCTGCTCATGGGGTTGTCGCGGCGCAACGCCGAACTGAATCGCGGGGACCGGCGCGGACTCGAGACCATGCTGCGGTCCTCCGATGATTTTCCGGCGAACGATTTCTGGGTTCGCGACGGACGAAATGAGGTCATCGAGCGGATCGTGACCCGCTACAAGCTGGCCTCCACCACCGCGCCGTACAACGGCGACTGGTGGAACACCATGAGCACCACCGCCGACCTGGTGCGTTACTACGACATGCTGCTCGACGGGACCGGTGGACTGCCGTCCGCACAGGCTGACATCATCATCTCCAACCTCGCCGCCTCGACCCCACTCGGCATCGACGGCTATCCACAGCGCTTCGGAATCCCGGACGCCCTTTACGCCGAACCCGTCGCGGTGAAGCAGGGTTGGATGTGCTGCTGGAACGGGCCGAACCAACTGCACATGTCCACCGGTGTCGTCGGCGCCGATCGCCGCTACGTCATCGCCATCGGTTCGATGCAGCCCGTGGACGAGGCGGCAGCCCGGGATACGCTCACTCAGGCGCTCAAGACGATGTTCCCGGGCGGACGGATCTAGTCCCTGTTCTCGACGAGCAGGTCCGGACGGCGCTCACGGGTCCGCTGCATCGCCTGCTGTCGGCGCCACGCCGCGATTTTCGCGTGGTCACCGGATAACAACACCGGCGGCACCTCCAGCCCCCGCCATACCGGCGGGCGGGTGTAGCTGGGACCCTCCAGCAGTCCGTCCGACAATTCGGAGTGCGAATCATCCTGGTGGGAAAGCGGATTGCCGATGACGTTGGGCAGCAGCCGCACCATCGCCTCGATCATCACCAGCGCCGCGACCTCGCCGCCGGCCAGCACATAGTCCCCGATCGAGATCTCCTCCACCCGCATCCGGGTGGCGGCGTGTTCGGCGACCCGCTGGTCGATGCCCTCGTAGCGGCCACAGGCGAACACCAGGTGCGACTCGGTCGTCCAGCGCTGCGCGTGGGCCTGACCGAAAAGCCGACCGGCCGGCGTCGGCACCACCAGAAGCGTGTCTTGCGAACAGATCTCGTCGAGCGCTTCACCCCATACCGGAGCCTTCATCACCATTCCGGGACCGCCACCGTAGGGGGTGTCGTCCACCGATCGGTGCACGTCGTGCGTCCACCGGCGCAGGTCGTGCACCCCGAGTTCAAGGATGCCGGCCTCGATTGCCCTGCCCGGCAACGACTGTCGCACCGGTTCCAGATAGTCGGGAAATATGGTGATGACATCAATGCGCATCAGAGAGCATCCAGGTCGAGCAAACCTTCCGGCGGATCGATCTCGATGACTCCATCGGCCAGCGACACCGAGATCACGATCGCGGCCACGAAGGGCACCAGGATCTCGCCGTCGGCGTCGCTGCGGACCGAGAGCAATTCTCCGCCGGCGGTATGGAGCACCTCGACGACGGTGCCGACCGACCGACCGTCGGTGGTACGGACGGCCAGACCCTCCAACTGGTGGTCGTAGAACTCGTCGGGATCCTCGATCGGCGGCAGTTCTTCGGAGTCGACGACGAACAGACCGCCGCGCAGGGCGTCGGCACCGTCCCGGTCGCTCACGCCGCGCAACCGCACCAGCAACCGACCCCCGTGCGGGCGCACCGCCTCGATCACAACCGGGGTCTCGCCGGCACCCCGGCCCCCCTTGAGACGCATCGATCCACCCGCCACGAACCGAGCGTCGGGATCGTCGGTGCGAACATCGACAACGACCTCGCCGGTGACGCCGTGCGCTTTGGCGATCCGCCCGACCACCAAGTCCACTACTGGTCGGTGTCCACCACGTCGACGCGGATACCGCGACCGCCGATACCGGCGACCAGCGTCCGCAGCGCGGTGGCGGTGCGCCCGCTACGACCGATCACCTTGCCGAGATCTTCGGGATGCACATGCACCTCGACGGTCCGACCCCGGCGGTTGGTCACCATGTCGACACGAACGTCATCGGGGTTGTCGACGATCCCGCGCACCAGGTGCTCGACGGCGTCGACGACGACCGAGCTCATTCGACGGGGGCCTGCGCGGGCGCTTCGACCACCGGCTCAGCTTCGGCGGCCGGAGCCTCTTCGGCGGCCGGAGCCTCTTCGGCTTTATCTTCGGCCTTCTTGGCCGGCGCCTTCTTCTTCTTCAGCTGAGTCGCCTCGCCGGACGGCGCCCCGTCGGCAGCTGCCAGGGCAGCGTTGAACAGTTCGAGCTTGCTGGGCTTGGGCTCCTTGACCTTCAAGGTGCCTTCCGCGCCCGGCAGGCCCTTGAACTTCTGCCAGTCACCGGTGATCTTGAGCAGCTTGAGAACCGGGTCGGTGGGCTGGGCTCCGACCGACAACCAGTACTGGGCGCGCTCGGAGTCGACCTCGATCAGGCTCGGCTCTTCCTTGGGGTGGTAGCGGCCGATGACCTCGATGGAGCGGCCGTCGCGGCGGGTGCGGGCATCGGCGACGGCGATGCGGTACTGGGGATTGCGGATCTTGCCGAGCCGGGTGAGCTTGATTTTGACTGCCATGAAACAGACTTCTCCTCAATGTCACGCTGCAATTCAGCGATGCCGGCGGGTTGCCGGATCCGGTTTTGCCTCGCGTGGATGCCAACGGAGCATTGTGCCAGACCTCCCCGCGCCGTATGAAATCGCGCATTGCCGGCCGCTCGGCGCTCAGAGCAGGGTGTCCATGCACTTGGCTTCGACCCGCCGGGTCATCCGCCACCCCTCGGCAGTGCGGATGAAGTCGTCGTCGTACCACAGCGCGCAGAACAGGATCTGGCCGTCATCGCTGAGTTTCATCGGGTTGAAGCACATGGTCCGGCCGCTGGCGGTGTCGCCGGCCAACCGGATGTCGAAGTTGCCGAGCAGGTGGTAGTAGGCCGGGAAGTTCGGCAACACCTCGGCGAGCCACGCCTTGACCGTCGGATAGGGGCCGTCGATCCCGCCCATCGCCCGGTAGTCGATATAGGCATCCGGGGTGAAGATCCGGTCGAGATCGTCGAACCGCCGCTGGTCGATCGCGCTCGCATAGTCCACCAGCAGTTGCTGGATCTCCAGCCGGTCAGAGATTTCCGCCACGCTCAGCATTCTGGAGATTCAACACCGGCATCGTCCCCGGAGCCACGGGTTAGGCTGATTTGCCATGGGCAGGCTCGCCGACGCTCTCGCGGCATCATTGACATCGATCGCAATCGTTCTCGCCATCGGTGCGGCCGCTCCGGCCGGCGCCGAGCCGAGCATCCAGCCGGTGGGCTCGGTGCCGATCCCCGAGGGTCCGGCACCGGCCTGGATCATCGCCGATCTGGACTCCGGGCAGGTGCTCGCCGGCCGCGACATGTACGGCGCGCATCCGCCGGCCAGCACTATCAAGGTGCTGCTCGCCCTGACCGCCCTCGATGAACTGCCCCTGGATGCGACGGTGGTCGCCAGCCCGGCGAACGCCCGGGTCGAATGCAACTGCGCCGGCGTCAAAGCCGGCCAGACCTACACGGTGCGTCAGTTGCTCGAGGGCACCCTGCTGGTATCCGGTAACGACGCCGCCAACACCCTGGCCGACATGCTGGGTGGCTACGACATCGCGGTGGACAAGATGAACATCAAGGCTGCCGCCATCGGAGCGACCAACACCCACGCGACCAGCCCATCCGGACTCGATGGTCCCGGCGGCCCGGGCTGGACGACCCCGCACGACCTGGCGGCCATCTTCCGGGCCGCGCTGGCCAACCCGGTGTTCGCCCAGATCACCGCGCAGCCGACGGGGGTGTTCCCGACCGGCTCCGGGGAGCGCCCGCTGATCAGCCAGAACGAGCTTCTGATGCGTTATCCCGGCGCGATCGGCGGAAAGACCGGTTACACCAACGCGGCGCGCAAGACGTTTGTCGGTGCCGCCGACCGCAATGGCCGTCGACTGGTCGTCGCGATGATGTACGGCCTGGTTCGCGAGGGCGGACCGACCTACTGGGATCAGGCGGCGACGCTGCTGGACTGGGGTTTCGCCCAGAACCCGGCCCAGTCCGTCGCCGCCTTGTAGGCCCTTAGCGACCGAAGCCCGGCATGGAGACCTCGGCCTCGGTCAGTTCGAAGGGCGGGGTCGCCAGGTCATTCGGCGTGGCCACCAAGGCCGGATCGGTCTCCGTCGGCGCCGAGGCCTCCGCCGGCATCGAACCGGAGGACTCGGGAATGACCGTCGACTGCTCCGGCATCGGCGCCGGCTCGGGGGGCGGAGGCGCTTCCCAGAAGCCTTCCAGCGGGATCTCGCCCGGAACCCACGCGAGGATGTCGCGGATACCGTCGTTCCACACGACGCTGTTCGGCACCGGACCGACGACGTCGAAGTACAGCATGTTGACGTTCGACGCGCCCCGGATGGCCGGGTAGAAGGCTCCCTTGAGGGCGCGGGCTCCGAACCGTTCGATCATCGGGTTGTAGTTGCCGCCGAAATAATCGATGTACAGCTTCGCGGAGTACAGCGTGCCGTTGTGCGGGACCGGGTCGTTGCTCGGCCCGAAATCCTTCACGACGTACCCGATGTACGGGAACCCGTTCGGTCCGATGAGCCGTTCCTGCTCCCCGAAAATCTTGATGTTGTCGGCTGCCGACGCCGGAGTCACGGTGACCGCACCGGCACCCATGGCGATAGCCGTGGCGGCGATGACGCCTGCCAACTTCCTCATCTTCACGCTGAATCCCCTTAGCTTGACAGTTGCGCTGCGCACCGATTGCCGACGTGATCAGGGTATATCGCCACGGCTAACCGCGAAAGCGGGGGCGCGATCCCGGGCTGCCGCTACCAATCGGAGACCCCACCGAGCCCCTACCGAGCCCCTACCCGCGGGCTGGCCGCACTAATCTCAGCGGCATGCCTGCATTGCCTCGTCGGCTTCGCCGCGGCTGCCTCGGCTTCGCGATGACCTTCGCGGTGACGGTGGTGACGACGCTCCCGGCAGCACCGACCGCCGGCGCGGAGCCCCCGGTCGGAGCGGCCGCCGCAGCCCCGCCGGACGGGCCGGCCGCGGCCTGGCTGGTCGCCGATATGGTCACCGGGCAAATGCTGGGCGGTAAGGACCCGTACGGCTCCTACGCGCCGGCCAGCACCATCAAGGCACTACTGGCAATGGTGGTCCTGGACCAGATCAACCCGAATGCCGCCGCCCGCGCGACCGAGGCCAACACCGACGTCGAGTGCTCCTGTGTGGGGCTGATCCCCGGCCAGGCCTACACCGCCCGGCAACTGCTCGACGGGCTGCTGATGGTGTCCGGCAATGACGCCGCCAACATGCTCGCCGATATGCTCGGCGGCTACCAGACCGCGGTGGCGAAGATGAACGCCAAGGCGTTCGCGATCGGCGCCCGCTCCACCCGGGCTAGTTCGCCGTCCGGACTCGACGGTCCGGGCTGGGAATCGGTGTCAACCCCGCACGACCTGGCGCTGATGTACCGCGCGGCGCTGAACTATCCGCTGTTCACCCAGATCATCCACCAGACCTCCGCGCTGTTCCCCGACGGCGACGGCCTCAAGGAGCTCACCAGCCGCGACCCCCTGCTGCGCGGCTATCCCGGCTATATCGGGGGCAAGACCGGCTACACCAACCTCGCCCAGGAAACCTATGTGGGGATGGCCCAGCGCGGCGGGCACCGACTGGTCGTGGTCCAGATGTACGGCAGCGACGATCTCTGGGATCAGGGCCGGGCGCTGTTCGACTGGGGATTCCGGCACTACGGCTAGACCCGGCTCAGTACCCCCAACCGCGATACACCCGACCGCGCAACACCACCCGATCCGGCCGCGACAGCACCGCAGGCCCGGTGCGCGGATCCTCGGTGAAGCACAGCAGGTCCGCCGGCGCGCCGTCGACCAGTGCCGGGCGGCCCAGCCAGGTTCGGGCGTCCCAGCACGCCGCACCCAATGCCTCGGTGGGTGTCATGCCGATGCCTTTGAGTGCCTCGACCTCGTCTCCGATGCGGCCGTGCTCGATGGAGGCCCCGGCATCACTGCCGGCGAAGATGGGGACGCCGGCCTCCCGGGCGGCACCGATCCGGGCCCGACTGCTGGCGTAGAGGGCCCGCATGTGCGCGGCGTAGCGCGGGTATTTGCCTGCGGCGTCGGCAAATCCGGGGAAGCTTTCGATGTTGATCAGCGTCGGCACCAGGGCGGTGCCGTGCTCGACCATCAACGTGACGGTGTCCTCGGTCAGGCCGGTTCCGTGTTCGATGCAGTCGATTCCGGCCTTGATCAGCCCTGGCAGCGAGTCCTCGCAGAATGCGTGTGCGGTCACCCGCGCACCCTCGGCGTGCGCGGCGGCGACGGCCGCCACCAGCACCTCGTCGGACCACAACGGTGTCAGGTCCCCCACCGACCGGTCGATCCAGTCCCCGACGAGCTTCACCCAACCGTCGCCGCGGCGGGCCTGCTCCGCCACCGCATCCGGCAATTGCCACTCGTCGTCGAGTTCCAGGGCGAAACCGGGCGAGTACCGCTTAGGCCGCGCGAGATGCCTTCCAGCCCTGATGATCTGGGGCAGATCGTGGTGACCGTCGAGGCTGCGGGTGTCGACCGGCGAGCCGCAGTCCCGTAGCAGTAGCGCGCCCACGTCTCGTTCAGCCTCCGCCTGGCGGATCGCCTCGTCGAGTTCGACGACACCGTGGCGGCCCAGTCCGACATGGCAGTGCGCATCGACCAGGCCCGGCAGGATCCAGCCGTCGGCGCTGTCGGCGCCGAAGATGGTCTGCGCCCCGGCAACAGGATCGCTACGCAGGATTCCGTCGACGATCCACCATTGCACCGGCTCGCCGTCGGGCAGTCCGCGACCCCGGACGTGCAGTGGGCCGGGCAGGACGCTCACCTCTGGCCGGGGAACTTCAACTTCGAAAGGTCGATACCGGCCAGGCCCGGGGGCAACTCGTTGAGGCCCTCCGGCATCTGCGACAGGTCCGGGAATCCGGCGGGCATCCCACCGCCCATCAGGGGGTTGAGCGCCTTCGCCGGGGTCGGGCCGCGCCCCTTCTTGCCCTTCTTCTTGCTGTTTTTGGCATTGCGCTTGGAGGACCGCCGGCCGAAAGGCATTCCCATCGCACCGGCCATCTGCGACATCATCTTCCGGGCCTCGAAGAACCGGTCTACGAGCTGGTTGACCTCCGAGACGCTCACCCCCGAGCCGTTGGCGATACGCAGTCGTCGGGAGGCGTTGATGATCTTCGGATCGGCCCGCTCCTGCGGGGTCATGCCCCGGATGATGGCCTGCACCCGGTCGAGGTGGCTGTCGTCCACCGCGGCAAGCGCGTCCTTCATCTGTCCGGCTCCGGGCAGCATGCCCAGCAGGTTGCCGATCGGACCCATCTTGCGGATCATCAGCATCTGCTCGAGGAAGTCCTCCAGCGTCAGTTCGCCGGAACCGATCTTGACGGCGGCCTCTTCGGCCTTCTGCGCGTCGAAGACCTGCTCGGCCTGCTCGATCAGCGACAGCACATCGCCCATGCCCAGGATGCGGCTGGCCATCCGGTCGGGGTGGAAGACGTCGAAATCCTCGAGCTTCTCCCCGGTGGAGGCGAACAAGATCGGCACCCCGGTGATCTCCCGGACCGACAGTGCCGCACCGCCCCGAGCGTCGCCGTCGAGCTTGGTCAGCACCACACCGGTGAAGCCGACGCCGGCACCGAAGGCTTCGGCGGTGGCGACCGCATCCTGGCCGATCATCGCGTCCAGGACGAAGATCGTCTCGTCGGGCTTCACGGCGTCGCGGATGGCCGCGGCCTGGGCCATCAGCACGTCGTCGATGCCGAGCCGGCCGGCGGTATCGACGATGACGACGTCGAAATGTTTGGCTTTGGCCTCGGCCAGACCGGCCGCCGCCACGGTGACCGGATCGCCCGGGCCGGCACCCGCGGTCTCGGCGGCGTCCGCCGCGGTTCCGGGGTGCGGCGCGAAAACGCTGACACCGGCGCGTTCGCCGACGATTTTGAGCTGACTGACCGCACCCGGACGCTGCAGGTCGCAGGCCACCAGCAGCGGGGTGTGGCCCTGCCCGCGCAGCCAGTTGGCCAGCTTGCCGGCCAGCGTCGTCTTACCGGCGCCCTGCAGGCCGGCCAGCATGATGACGGTGGGCGGGGTTTTGGCGAAGGCCAGCTGCCTGGTCTCGCCGCCCAGGATGCCGACGAGTTCGTCGTTGACGATCTTGACGACCTGCTGAGCGGGGTTGAGCGCACCCGAGACCTCGGAGCCCTTGGCCCGTTCCTTGACACGGTTGATGAACTCCCGCACGACCGGAAGCGAGACGTCGGCTTCCAGTAGTGCCAGCCGGATCTCCCGGGCGGTGGCATCGATATCGGCGTCGGTCAGCCTGCCCTTGCTACGCAGGCCGGACAGCGCCCCGGTCAACCGGTCGGAGAGCGATTCAAACACGTGGCCAGCCTAGCCCGCCGCCAGCCGATCGCCTCAGCGACGTAGAGGGTCTCGGCCATCTGTGAGCACATGGCGGGCCGCGCGCTCTGCGTTACCCGGCCTCCGCGGCGGGTTTGGGCACAGCAGGGGCGGGCAGCGCGGCGTAGAGATCCCGCTCCAGCGCCTCCCGCGCCGCGACGGATCCGGGCGCGGTGATGGCGAACACGTCGATCACCGAGGAGCCCATCGTGGTGATCTTGGCCCAGGCGATATCCACCCCGGCCCGTTCGAACACCCCGGTGAGCACGGCGAGCAGTCCGGTCCGGTCGCTGGCGCGGATCTCCACCAACTGCCGGCCGCCGTGATCGGGTTCATGCCACAGCACCCGCGGCGGGGCCGGGACCGCACCGGGTACGGCCTGTGTGTGCTCGCCGGCCCGGCCGGTGCCGGACAGGGCCGTCTCGCGGTCGCGTCTCTGCAGCGATCCGACGACATCCGACTCCCCGGCCAGGGCGAGGATGAACTGCTGCCGGAGCAGCTCCGCCGCCGGTGGCGAGCCGAAATGCGGGGAGACTATGAACGTGTTGATCGCGGAGCCCCCGGCGCTGTTGACCGATGCCGAATGCACGCCGAGCGCGTTGAGCGCCAGCACACCGGCGGCCTTGGAGAGCAGACCGCGGCGATCCGGCGCGATCATGGTGACCGCGTAGGAGTAGTGCGACTCCCCCGGCACCATTTCGACGTGCACCCCGCCGTCCCGGGCCAGTGCGAGATGTTCGGCCGGTATGGGTTCGGGCTCCGGCCCGGGTTCACCGGCCATCGCGGCACGACACCGGCGGACCAGGTCCCCGACCAGGGTGGCCTTCCAGTCGCCCCAGACCCCGGGTCCGGTGGCCAGCGCGTCGGCCTCGGCCAGAACGTGCAGCAGCTCCAGCAGCACCGGATCGCCGCCGAGTGCATCGACCACGGCGCCGATGGTGGCCGGGTCCTGAAGGTCACGGCGGGTGGCTGCCGTGGGCAGCAGCAGATGGTGGCGCACCATGGCGGACAGCAACCGGACGTCGGAGGGCCACAGCCCGAGGCGCTCGCCCACCTGGACGGCGAGTTCCGCACCGATCACACTGTGGTCGCCACCGCGTCCCTTGCCGATATCGTGCAGCAGGGCACCGAGCATCAACAGATCCGGGCGCGACACCCGGGTGGTCAATGCGCTTGCCCGCGAGACGGTTTCGACAAGGTGACGGTCTACCGTCCAGGTGTGCACCTGATCCCGCGGCGGCAGGTCGCGGACTGCGCCCCACTCCGGGAAGAGCCGGCCCCACAGACCGGTCCGGTCCAGGGCCTCGATGGTGGTCACTGTCGTCGGTCCCGCGGTCAGCAGCACCAACAGGTCATCCAACGCGTCGCGCGGCCACGGTGCGCGTAGCTCAGGCGCGGTGTCGGCCAGCCGGCCCAGCGTCGACGCGGCGATCGGTATGCCGGTGGCCGCGGAGGCCGCGGCCACCCGGATGCTCAGTCCGGGGTCCCGCTGCGGCCGGGCGTCACGGGCCAGGATGACCTGCCCGGCCTGTTCGACGACGCCTTCGTCCAGCGGACGGCGCATCGGCAGGCGCAGCGCCGCCAGACCGCGCCGGGGCAGCGCGTTGGCGGCGGTCCGCAGTCCGGCATCGACGTAATAGCTGACGGTGCGGGCGGCATCGGAGAGCACCCGGGCCAGGTCGAACCGGTCGCCGATACGCAGTGCGGCGCCGATCTCGTCGGCGTACTGCGCCATCAGCTGGTCGCGGCCGCGCCTGGACACCCGGTGCAACTCGGTGCGGACGTTGAGCATGGCCAGGTGCGCGGCACCCAGCGAGCCGGCCGGCGAGTCCGCGGCCAGGCTGGGATAGACATCGGCGAGTTGGGCGATCGCCAGCGCGTTGAGCAACTGGACGTCACGCAGCCCGCCCATCCCCGACTTGAGATCGGGCTCGGCCCGGTGCGCGATCTGGCCGCTGCGCTGCCATCGGGACCGGGTTTGCTCGACCAGGTCGTCGAAGCGGGAGGCGATGCCGGCTCGCCACTGCCTGCGGGCGCCACTGATCAGCTGTGCCGCCAGTTCCGCGTCGCCGGCGATGTTACGGGCTTCCAGCATGGCCAGGCCCGCAGAGATGTCGGAGCCGGCCACCTGCAATGCCTCCGACACGGTGCGGACGCTGTGGTCCAGTCGAATATTGGCGTCCCACAGCGGATACCACAACAACTCGGCCAGCCGGGTCACGGACTCGACCGGCATATCGTCATGAAGCAGCATCAGATCGAGGTCGGAGTACGGCACCATTTCGCGCCGTCCCAGACCGCCGGTGGCGACGAGTGCGAACCCGCTTCCGTCGGCGATTCCCAACTCGGCGGCCTTGGTGGTGAGCCACAGTTCGTGCAGGTCCGAGAGCGCCTCCCGCAGAGCCGCGGCGTCCAGGTGGCGTTGGTTCCCATCGAGCAGTTGCCGGCTTGCCGCGGCCAGATCGGTGGCCGGGTGCAGCGACTCCGCCGCCGGGGGCTCCCACCCCCCGGCGGCGGAGTTCGTTGTCCGCTTTGTCATGTGACGTCCCTTAACACGAGAGTGCTGTCAGAGCGCGTCAGATCCCCGTTCGCCGGTCCGGACCCGGACGATCGTCTCCACCGGGCTGACCCAGACCTTGCCGTCACCGATCTTTCCGGTGCGCGCGGCGGTGACGATGACATCCACCACCTTGTCGACGGTGGCGTCGTCGACGACAACCTCGACCCGGACCTTCGGTACGAAGTCCACCGAGTACTCCGCGCCGCGGTAGACCTCGGTGTGCCCCTTCTGACGGCCGTAGCCCTGAACCTCACTTACCGTCATGCCGAGGACGCCCATCTCCTCCAGACCGGTCTTGACGTCTTCGAGCGTGAACGGCTTGACGATCGCAGTGATCAGCTTCATATTCCCTTAAACCTCCGAGCCCTGACGAGAGAAGACCGAACTGGTGCCGGCAACCGTGAAGTCGTACGCGGTCTCCGCGTGTTCGGCTTCGTCGATACCGGACGCCTCGGCCTCGCCGTCTAGCCGCAGTCCGATGGTGAATTTCACGAGCAAGGCCAAGATAGCCGTGACCACTGCCGAGTACCCGAGAACCGCGAACGCGCCCACGGCCTGCCGCCACAGCTGATCGGCACCACCACCGTAGAACAGTCCATCCACAGCCGCCGGCGCCTCCTGGGTGGCCACCAGGCCGACCATCAGGGTGCCGACCAAGCCACCAACCAGGTGCACGCCGACCACGTCCAGCGAGTCGTCGAAGCCGAACTTGAACTTCAGTCCGACTGCCAGCGCACACAGGATGCCCGCGGTGGCGCCGATGGCCAACGCTCCGAGCACGTTTACCGAGGAGCAGGCCGGGGTGATGGCCACCAGCCCGGCGACCACACCCGATGCGGCACCCAGCGACGTGCCGCGGCCGTCCCGGATCCGTTCGGTGAGCAGCCAGCCGAGCATGGCCGCGGCGGTCGCGACCGTCGTGGTCACGAACGTGGTGCCGGCGATACCGCCGGCGCCGAGCGCCGATCCCGCATTGAAGCCGTACCAGCCGAACCACAGCAGTCCCGCGCCGAGCATCACGAACGGCAGGTTGTGCGGACGCATCGGAGAGCCGGGCCAACCCAGACGCTTGCCCAGGATCAGGGCCAGCACCAGCGCGGCAATGCCGGCGTTGATGTGCACCGCGGTTCCACCAGCGAAGTCAATCGCTTTGAGCTTGTTCGCAATCCAGCCGCCGGTCTCCGACGTCACACCGTCGAAGGCGAACACCCAGTGCGCCACCGGGAAGTACACGAACGTTGCCCACAGCCCGGCGAACAACAGCCAGCCTCCGAACTTCAGTCGGTCGGCGACCGCACCGGAGATCAGCGCGACGGTGATGATGGCGAACATCAACTGGAATGCGACGAACACCGTCATCGGGATGGTGCCGGCCAGCGGAATGGTCACCTCGGCCACTGCCTCGATACCGGCCGCCGGGTCTTCGATCACCTCGGTGAATGCGTTGCCGCCGATCAGCCCCTTGAGCCCGAAGTACTGACTCGGGTCGCCGAACAGGCCGAACTTGTCGTTACCGAACGCGATTGAGTATCCGTAGATCACCCACAGCACCGTGACAAGGCCCATGGCGCTGATACTCATCATGATCATGTTGAGCACGCCACGGGCGCGCACCATGCCACCGTAGAAGAATGCCAGTCCCGGTGTCATGAGCAACACCAGCGCGGCACTGACAAGCAGCCACGCGGTGTCACCGGTGTCCGGCACCCCCATCACTGGGTATTGGTCCACTCGCAGATCCCTCCTTCAGATCGCCGTACCCCGACGACTCAGGTCAGAACATTGCGCAGTGGTTGTTTCCGGGGCCACACCCCGGTGTTTCACGGAGGTGAACGGATGACCGGCTTGCGTTTCGCTGTTGTTACGTGCTGGCAATCAGCCGAGCAGTGCGTCGACGAACGCGGCCGGCTCGAAGGGCGCGAGGTCATCCGGACCCTCACCGAGACCGACCAGTTTGACCGGCACACCGAGTTCCTGTTGGACGCGGAATACGATGCCGCCCTTGGCGGTCCCGTCCAGTTTGGTCAGAACCACCCCGGTGATGTCCACGACGTCGGCGAACACCCGGGCCTGGGCCAGCCCGTTCTGGCCGATGGTGGCGTCGAGCACCAGCAGCACCTCGTCGACGGCGGCACGTTTCTCCACCACCCGTTTGACCTTGCCGAGTTCGTCCATCAGGCCGGTCTTGGTGTGCAGCCGACCGGCCGTGTCGATGACGACGACATCAGCGCCGGCAGCGATACCCTCGGTCACCGCGTCGAAAGCCACCGAGGCGGGGTCGGCCGCCTCCGCGCCGCGCACCACCTCTGCGCCCACCCGGGCTGCCCAGCTCTGCAATTGATCGGCTGCCGCGGCCCGGAAGGTGTCGGCCGCACCGAGCACCACCCGGCGGCCGTCTGCCACCAGGACCCTGGCCAGCTTGCCCACCGTGGTGGTCTTGCCGGTGCCGTTGACGCCGACCACCAGCAGCACCGAGGGTTTGTCGGCGTGCGGCAACGCTTTGATCGACCGGTCGAAGCCCGGATTGAGCTCACTGATCAGCACCTCGCGCAGCACCGCGCGGGCCTGAGCCTCATTGCGCACGTTCGCACTCGCCATCGCGGCGCGGAGGTGCTCGGTGACCGACGCGGTCGCCGTCGGGCCGAGATCGGCTATCAGGAGGGTGTCCTCGACCTCATCCCAGGAGGCTTCGTCCAGGTCACCCCCGCCGAGCAGGCCGAGCATGCTGCGCCCGAAGGCGTTCTGCGACTTGGCCAGCCGCTCACGCAGTCGCTCCAGCCGGCCGGCCGGCGGGGCGATGGAGTCGATATCGGGTGCCGCCGGGGCGGCGGCGACGGTCGGAACAACCTCATCGGAGACCGGGATGTCGACCGGGATGTCGACCGGGATGTCGATGTCCGCGGGCTCCTCGATGAGCTCCGGTTCCGGTAGCTGGACCTGGGAGATGGGGCGTTTCAGCGAATCCCGCGGGATGGCGGCGTCATCCCCGACACCCGGCAGTCCGGTGGTGTCCAGCACCGGTGCCGGGCCTGACGATTGTGTGAAGGTAATACCCGATGAGGCGGTGTAGCCGCCGGAGCGGTCGACGGGTGTGGGAGCCTCGATGGCAGTGTCCACGCCGCCGCGCAGGCTGACCTGCCGCCGGCGATAGAGCACCGATCCGACGACGAGGGCGATGATGACGAGGACGGCGATGACCGCTATGGCGATCCAGAGACCCTGGGACACCGTGTCATTGTTCCAGGGTTCCCGGACGCAGCCCCCGCACCCCGGTGAACCCACCCGGGAACGCCGCTGATGACGATGGCGACCCGCAAGCTGCGGCATATCGACGCCTGCCTGACCGGGCCGGTGGAGTTCGACGGGGTCACGACCGGCTTCGAACGGTTCGACCTGCCCTACAACGCGCTGACCCAGACCAGTCTGGCCGCGGTGGACCTGTCAACCGGCTTCCTGGGAGTACCCCTGCGGGCGCCGGTGCTGATCGGCGCGATGACCGGCGGAGCCGAACTGGCCCGCACCATCAACCGCAACCTGGCCGGCGCGGCCCAGCAGTTGGGGATCGGCATGATGCTGGGCTCCCAGCGCATCATGCTCGGCGACGCCCCTGACGCGCGCCGGGCGGCGGCCAGCTTCGAGGTCCGCGACGTGGCCCCCGGCATCCTGCTGATCGGCAATATCGGCCTGGCGCAGGTGTCTGACACGCTGGCCCCGGCGCTGCGCGCAGCACTGGAGCGGGTGGGCGCGAATGCCGTTGCCGTGCACATCAACCCACTGCAGGAAGCGATGCAGGAGAACGGCGACACCGATTTCACCGGCTCGCTGGGCAGGCTGGACCGGCTGGCCGTCGATCTGGACTTCCCGGTGATGGTCAAGGAGGTGGGCCACGGAATAGGCGCCGCCGCGGCGGCACGGCTGCGGGGCATGCCACTGGCCGCCGTCGACGTCGCCGGGGCCGGCGGCACCTCCTGGGCGCGGGTCGAGCAACTGGTCCGCTACGGGGACATACGCCACCCGGCGGTGGCCGACTGGGGTATTCCGACCGCGCAAGCCCTGATCGAGGTGCGCCGCGAACTACCGGGGATGCCACTGGTGGCCTCGGGCGGGATCCGCTCCGGTATGGACGCCGCCAAGGCGCTGGCGCTCGGCGCGGACGTGGTGGCCATGGCCCGCCCCCTGTTGGCCCCGGCCATCGAGTCGACGGATGCGGTGGTCGAAGCCCTGGGCGGATTCATCGAGGAAATGCGGATCTGTTTGCATGGCTGCGACGCGGCCGATCTGGAGGCGCTTCGCCATGTCGAAGTGAGCGGCTGAGCCGCATCAGAACGGCGGCGGCCGGGTGCGCTCGGCGACATGGGCGTCGTTGAGCGCCCGTTCCCGCTTGATCCGGCAGGCCTGCTCCACGGCTCGCGTTCGGCGGCGCAACGGCATCTTGCGGGCCCGTTCCGCGGATTCCTCAGTCGGTGGGCACGACGGCAGAGCGGCCGTCGTCGTGTCCCAGCCGGGAAACAGCACCCGACTACCGGGAACGGTGACGTAAACCCTCCCGGCGGGCGAGGTCCAGCGAATGGTGCCGTCGGGGAACTGCTGGTCAGACCAGCCGCGCTCGCCGGTCCAGAAGGTTTTCAGAAGGTGATGTTTGCGGCACAGCAGCCGAAGACCCGAGGCATGCGTCGGCCCGATTGGCCAGGCGATGGCGTGATCCACATCGCAGGCCTCAGCGGGCTGGTCGCAGTGCGGAAAGCGACATGTCAGATCGCGCATCCGGACGAACTCGTCGAGCGCGGTGGACGGTCGGTACTGGGGCTCGGGGTCATCGGACGGACTGCGCAGATGCCGGACTTTGGCGCCGGCGCGGATCAGTTCGGCCAGCAACGGACCCGGAATGACCCCGCCCCCGGCGATGACTGAGGTCGATGGCGGGCAGACCGGTTCGGGTTCCGGATCTCCGGCCAAGTAGTCGAGAAGGCTCATACCGCGGGTAAAGGGGCGTGACTCCGGCCGGCCGGACAGGTTGGGGTCGGGATCGCCCGGCGGAGCAGCAGCATCGCTGAGCACGTGGATGACGATCGCGGAGGCGGAACCGGCGCCGTCTGCCGCCTCACACGCAGGCGAACCGCACTGGCAGGGCAGCCGGTCAGACCCAGCGGCCAGCGCGCCGAGGGCATCTGCGCGGCGCTGGTCGACGGTACGAGGGTCGCCGTCGCACACTCCGTGCGCCATCTGGGTCAACCGCTTCTTGAGGATCGCGGCATCCGTGGAGAACAGCCTGCCCCACATCGCGCTGGTCCCGGATTCGTCGTCGCGGCCGCCGATCTGAACCTCGCGACTGCGAGCCCGGGCGCGGGTGCGCCGCAGCGCCCCGGGGTCGACTTGGTCGACGAGGCCGTCGATGACCTGCTCCAACTTGTGATCCGACAGCGGGCCCCACGTGCGGCAGTGGTCGGCGAGGGCGGCGTCAATCGCGGCCAAGGCGTCCTCGTCCTCGACGAGCAGGGTGCGCCAGGCGATCGCCGAGACGACGCGGTAGCCCAGCAGACCGTCGGAGAACATCTGGGCGACGCGTGGCAGCCGACGGGCCA
This sequence comes from uncultured Actinomycetota bacterium, assembly GCA_963787055.1. Classification (GTDB taxonomy): domain Bacteria; phylum Actinomycetota; class Actinomycetes; order Mycobacteriales; family Mycobacteriaceae; genus Mycobacterium. The sequence continues at coordinate 115,244 of CAWBBP010000008.1, read as the reverse complement.
GGGTGAGGCCGAGGCGCATCTGACCTGATGCGCGTCCATGACTGATGCTCAGTGCGGCCGACACCTCTGCGGCCGCGGCATCCCAGGAGTCGCACGCCCAGTCGGCACGGTCGTCGTCACCGCAGCGGCGGCGGGCCAACTCCGCGACGGCGGCGAGTCGCCGGGCGGCGGCCGATGCTTCGGCGCTCGCCCACTGCTCGATGGCGGCGACCACCGCCGCATCATCCGCCGACCGGAGCTCACTATAGAACATGTGTTCGATTTTAGCGTGCCGCTACGACGGAATTGACTCCTCAGAGATGTGCCGAGGTTGACATTGTCAGACCGCAGGTGCGCGCTACTGGCCGGCTCCGGTGGAAATCGTCGGGATGACCACAGGAATGACAACCTCCGGTTGCCAGTTGAGTACCGGATTGGGCGCCGCTGGCGCGGCGGGCCACGCGATCGGGGGATCAGCCACCGTCGGCACGTGGAAGTCCGTCGGCAGATCGAAGTCGAGCGGACCCACCGGGTTTGGAACCTGCTGCGGTGTCACTTCCGGCAGTGACACGACCGGCGACGAGATGACCGGAGGCACCAATACCGGCGGCTTGGCGTCCGGCGCGGTGAACTCGGGTGCTGCCGCCTCGGGCGCCACCGCCTCGGGCACCGCGACCTCGGGCACCGCGGCCTCGGGCACCGCGACCTCGGGCACCGCGGCCTCGGGCGTGGAGGGTGTCTGCGTCTCGGGCGCCGGACCGGCAATAGTGGGCCCAGGGGCGACCGCCGACGGGACGGCGCGGACCGGCACTCCCGCGGTCTTCACCGGGGCCGGCACGAACTGTCGAATCGGGCCGTCCTGCCTGGCTTTTTCGCTATCCGGCTGCGAGTTCACGACGTTTGCTGCTGGCTGGGTGACCTTCGTGGAGATTGTGGTGGGCCCGTCGTCCGTGTTCACGACGGTGAGCAACAGTCCGCCGATGGCAGCCGCGGCAAAGCCCGCGGCAATCCCGTACAGCAGCGTCGGCCGGCGGTACCCGGTCGCAGACGGCGGTTCGGCGGTATCCGCGGTGACCCGCACACCCGGCCGCGAATCTGAGCACTCCGGGTATTCCTCGCCGGTGTACGGCAGCGGCTCGGCGACGCTGTCGTCATCCTCGGACCACGCGAGCGCCCTGAAGGTCGCCGACTGTGCCTGGTCCTCGCGCCGCGCGGCCCACGCGTTCGGGGTACGGCCGGTGACGGGCTCATATGTTGCGGTCGGGACGACAGACGTTTCACGTGCCAGGGACATCCTCATGATGGGGTTCACCTTGCGTGGGCGCAGCCCCCGATGGGCTGCTCTCACAGGTAGGTGCAACCAACCCGTGCCCGGCGCACGCTTTTTTGGGATTTCTTTTTGTGCGCCCGACTGCCCCGAGAGTCCGGTGATAGCCCTCAACTCCCCGTCGCAGCGGGAAGTGCCTGTTCAGTGGGCCACGAAAACGGATTTCGAAAAAAGTGTGCGATCGGCGTGGGGTGTCTGCACCTACCTGTGAGAGCAGCCCATCGGGGGCGGCGAACATCAGCTAGGAGAACCCCATGACCGCTACCTCTATCCTCGCAAAAATCGGTGCGATGGCTGCCACTGTGGCGGCGCCGGCGATGTTGTTCCTCGGCGGGGGCACCGCACAGGCGGGCATGTTTACTGGGGCCAATCCCGCCCCGGGCGGCGTTGACGTGATCGTCACCACCTGGGCGAACAACGCCGGAGAGACCGCACCCAGCGGCTGGTGCCTATTCAACTCCTCAGTGGTGGGCAACCCGATCGGCAAGCCTCTTCCGGCGATCAATATCCCGTTCTATCTGCCGGAAAACGGACCCGGGGCGCCAGCACAGTCCCGTCTGTGGTTCCCCAGCTACCCCACCGGCTCGACCTGGAACATCTCCGTCGAATGCCCCAACGCGGCACCGCAGGTCTCGCAGCTGGTCTGGTGAAGCCTCGGCGGTCCGGTATCAGTGACCAATGTCCCTGGTACCGGACCGGTTACGGGTTTACGATTGGGAAAATTCATCGGCTGCGGAGGTTCGCGACATGACCGGAGCACTGGAGCTGCAGCCCAGCGTCAGTGACGGTGATCTGGCGCGTGCGGCCGCTGACGGTGATCGACAGGCGTTCGCCGAGATCTACGACCGCTATGCCGACCGGCTTTACGACTTCTGCGTCGGGCTGATCGGCGACCGCGATGCCGCGGCCGACTGCGTGCAGGACGCCTTCTGCGTCGCCGCGACAGACCTCGGGAATCTGCGTGAACCCGACAAACTCCGTCCGTGGCTCTACACGATCACCCGCCATCATGCGATGCGCCGTCTCCGGCACCGCTACCGCGAGGAGGTCTCTGATGAATTGCCTGACATGGTCTCTCACGAAGCAAGCCCGGAAACGCTTGCCGGACAAAGCGAATTAGCCCGTCTGGTCGCCGATGCTGCCGGCGGGCTGTCAGACCGCGACCGCGAACTGCTGGATCTTTCCTACCGGCATGGACTGGACGGCCCTGAACTCGCGGAAGCCCTTGGAGTAACGCTGACCAGCGCGAACACCATGATGTTCCGGCTGCGCCAAACCGTCGAACGCTGCCTGGGTGCTCTTCTGGTGGCGCGCGGCGCACAAGCCAATCCAGCTGCGTGCCCTGAGTTGGCCGCGGTCCTCAAGGGCTGGGACGGACAGTTCACTGTTCTCATGCGTAAACGCATGGCCCGCCATATCGACTCCTGCGACACCTGCGAACAGGACCAGCGAGAGCACGTCAACCCGGTCGCCCTGCTGGGGAGCGGGGCGGTATTCATCCCCGCCCCGGCATGGCTCCGTCGCCAGACGTTGGACCGCGTAGAGCTGACGTCGGCAAGCTCCAGCATGACCGAGGCGTCCGATCCTTCCGCGAGCCCCGGCTTTACCGAACCGTCCGATCCTTCCGCGAGCCCCGGCTTTACCGAACCGTCCGGACATTCCGCCGGATCGCGGCAGGCCGGGAAGCGGCGGATGGCACTCGTCGTGGGCATTCCGCTCGTGTGTCTGGGTTTGGTGATTACCTGGTTCCCGCGCTCGGAGGACCCCGTTTCCCGGGTGGTCGACACCGGCGCGGAGATGGATTCGAGCGGCAGACCGCTTCCGGCGATGCCCGCTGCCGTCAAGAGGTCCCCCGTCAAGAGTCCCCCCGCTGCCTCGGGCAATCTGCAGCCGGCCCCGCCGGCCGGTGCAGCGCGACCGTCTGTGCCGACTCAGCCGGCACAGACGGCTCCGGGGGCTCAGACCGCTCCGGGCGCTGACGCCCCCAGTCAGACCCCGGGTACCAACAACACCGGCGCGGCGCCGGAAATCGTGCCTGCGAATGCCGGTCCCTTTGTTGCTCCCGCCCCGGCACAGATCGGCTCCGCAATCGTCCCGGATTCGGATCCGAAAGCCACCGGCCCCAGCCCCCAGGTCGACACCGCACCGGTCGGCACCGCACCCGTCAACACCGCACCCATCAACACCGCACCCATCAACACCGCACCCATCAACACCGCACCCCCGGCCAACTTCGGTTCCATTCCGAATCTGAACCCCTCGACCATTACGAATTCGAAGGGCGTGTCGCCAAACCTGCAGGCAAGCATCGGACCCAACACGACGAACACGACCGGAACGACGGGCACGAACACCAAGGGCACCACGGGCACGACCGGAACAACGGGCACGACCGGAACGACGGGCTCCAAGGGCACGACCGGAACGGGCTCGACGGGCACCACAGGCTCGTCGGGCACGTCCGGCACGTCGGGCACGAACAACAAAATCTCGACGGGCTCAACGGGCACGACCAACAAAACCTCGACGGGCTCGACGGGGTCGACGGGGTCGACGGGGTCGACGACCAAAGGCACATCCTCCACGTCCAAATAGCCTCGAATCGGCCAACGATCCGGCTACGGGCACGTGTTGCAGCCCGGCGTTTTCAGCACATACCCAGGCTGACCGGCCGGACGCGATTTGATCAGGAGGCCGGGGAGACCAGGTCCTGCCCGCGCATCCGCTGGGAGATGACCGCCGTGATGCCATCGCCCTGCATGGAGACGCCGTAGAGCGCATCGGCGATCTCCATGGTCGGCTTCTGGTGGGTGATGACGATCAACTGTGACTGCGACCGCAGTTGCTCGAACAGCCCGATGAGACGGCGCAGGTTCACGTCATCGAGTGCGGCCTCCACCTCGTCCATCACGTAGAACGGCGAGGGTCGGGCCCGGAAGATCGCCACCAGCATGGCCACCGCGGTCAGCGACTTCTCACCGCCGGAGAGCAGCGAGAGCCGCTTGACCTTCTTGCCGGGCGGGCGGGCCTCCACCTCGACGCCGGTGGTGAGCATGTCGGCAGGATTGGTGAGCAGCAGCCGCCCCTCACCACCGGGGAACAGTGCGGCGAACACCTGGGTGAACTCGCGTTCCACGTCGGCATAGGCCTCGGTGAACACCTGCAGGATCCGGTCGTCGACGTCGGCGATCACGTCGAGCAGGTCCTTGCGGGCGCCTTTGACGTCCTCGAGTTGGGTGGACAGGAAGTTGTAGCGCTCCTCCAGCGCGGCGAACTCCTCCAGAGCCAGCGGGTTGACCCGGCCCAGTTCGGCCAGATCGCGCTCTGCCCGTTTGGCCCGGCGCTCCTGGGTCGGCCGATCGAATGGCATCGGCGCCGGCGCGCTGACCTGCTCGCCGCGCTCGCGGGCCTGCTCGTACTCGGCCATCTCCAACTCGGATGGCGGAAGTGCAATCTGGGGCCCGTACTCGGCGATCAGGTCGTCACCGGTCATACCGAACTGCTCGAGCACCATTTGCTCGAGCTGTTCGATGCGCAGCGAGGCCTGGGCCTTGGCGACCTCGTCGCGGTGCAGCGAGTCCGTCAACTCGCCGATCCGGGCGTTCAGTGCGGTGACCTCCTCGCGGGTGGCGGCCATCGCGGTGGCCCGCTGCTGGCGCTCGGCGACAAGGTGATCGCGGGACCGAGAGGCCGCGGCAACCACACCGGCGAGCCGCCCGGCAACTCGTCGTCCGCTGTCGGCTACCGCAGCGGCCACCTCCGAGGCGTGTTGGCGGGCGGCCCGTGCCGCGCTCGCGCGAACCCGCGACTCGCGTTCGGCCGCTGCCGCGCGGCGCAGCGAATCCGCCCGCCCGCGAACGGCATTCGCGCGTTCCTCGGCGGTGCGCACCACCAGCCTGGCCTCCACCTCGGTGGCCCGGGCCGATTCCGCGGCGGCCTGGATCTGCTGACGCTCCCCCGGTGTTGCCTCCACGACCGCCTGGGATTCCTGGGCGGCCTGCAGGCGGGCCTCGAGTTCGGCCAGCTCCTCGACGGTCTGGACCCGACCCGCCTCTAGTTCCTCGCGCTGGGCCTGCAGCCGGCGCCACTCGTCCTCGGCGGCGCGAACCTCCTGGCCCAGCCGGCCGAGCTGTTCGTAGATCGCCGAGATGGCCGCGTCGGACTCGTTGAGGGCCGCCAGTGCCTGCTCGGCGGCGTCCCGCCGGTCGGACTGCTCGGTCAACGCGCCCGCCAGCGCGGCTGCCAGCTCGGCAACCTGGTTCTCGGCGGCAGCGAGGTCGGCGCGAGCCTGTTCGATCTGTCCCGCGATCTCAAGGGTGCTGGGCTTGCGGTCGGATCCGCCGTCGACCCAGCCCGCACCCACCAGATCCCCGTCGCGGGTGACGGCGCGCAGCGCCGGGCGGGCCGCCACCAGATCGAGCGCGGCGGCGAGATCCTCGACGACGGCGACCCCGGACAGCATCGCCGTCATCGCACCCTGCAGTCGCGTTGGCGCCTCGACGAGGTCGGCCGCCCAGCGGACACCGTCGGGAAGCGCCGTGGCCTCGGGGTCCGCCGCGGGCCAGTCCGCGAGCACGATCGCGGCGCGGCCGCCATCGGCGTCCTTGAGCGCCTGGACGGCTGAGCGAGCGGATGAGAAGCCGTCGGCCGCGACCGCGTCGGCGGCAGCCCCCAGTACCGCCGCAAGCGGCGTCTCGTAGCCGGGGCTGACCTTGACCAGTTTGGCCACCGTCCCCAGAAGCCCAGTGCCACTTCGGTTTTCCACCAGCCAGGCCGCGCCGTCCTTGCGCTCCAAGCCGACCGCGAGCGCGTCGATGCGGGCGCGTAACGAGGCCACCTGGCGTTCGGCGGCTCGCTCGGCTGTCTGCAGTTCGGACACCCGCTCGTCTGCCAGGCGCAGCGCCGCCACCGTCCGTTCGTGGTTCTCGTCGAGACCCAGCTCGCCCTGGTCGAGGTCGCCGACCCGGCCCTGGACGGTTTCGAACTCGGCCCGGGCCGCCTCGGTGCGGGCGGCGGCCTCGTCGATAGCGATGGTCAGCCGGGCCACGCCGTCGTCGATGGACTCAACCCGGGCGCGGCCGGTCTCGACCCGGCCGGTCAGCCGGGCCAGGCCCTCCCGGCGGTCAGCCTCGGCCCGGACGGCGGCCAGGTGCGCCCGCTCGGCCTCGGTGGCCGCGGTCTCCCGCTCCGCCAGTTCGGCGCGGGCGGCCGCGAGCCGGGCCTTGGCCTCCTCGAGTTCAGCGACCAGTCGCCGCTCGCGCTCGGCCACCTGCTCGGCCTCGGCCTCCAATTCGTCGGGATCGGGACCGGTACCGGCCGCCGGTTCGGCATCCAGGTACTGGGCCCGCTCGCTGGCGATACGGACCGTCGCGCTGACCCGCTCAGCGAGCGCCGAGAGCCGGAACCAGGTCTGCTGGGCGGCGTCGGTGCGCTCCGACAACGAGGCCACCGCGGCTTCGTGGGCCGCCAGCGCCGCCGACGCCTCGGCCAGCCGGGCAGCTGCCACCTCGTGCTCGCGACGCAGGGTGGTCTCGATATCGTCCGCCCCGGCGAACTCAGCGCGACGGATCACCAGGTCGTCGGCGGCCAGCCGCAACCGGGCGTCACGAAGGTCGGCCTGGATGGTCGCGGCGCGCCGGGCCACCTCGGCCTGCCGGCCGAGCGGCTTGAGCTGGCGGCGCAACTCGGTGGTCAGGTCGGTCAGCCGGGCCAGATTCGCCGACGTCGCGTCCAGCTTGCGCAGCGCCTTTTCCTTGCGCTTGCGGTGTTTGAGGACGCCGGCGGCCTCCTCGATGAAGGCCCGCCGGTCCTCCGGGCGGGATTCCAGGATCTGGGCCAGCCGGCCCTGGCCGACGATGACGTGCATCTCGCGGCCGATACCGGAGTCGCTGAGCAGTTCCTGGATGTCCAGCAGCCGGCAGGTTTGGCCGTTGATCTCGTACTCGCCGGCCCCGTCGCGGAACATCCGACGGGTGATCGATACCTCGGAGTACTCGATGGGAAGCGCGTTGTCGGAGTTGTCGATGGTCAGCGTGACCTCGGCACGGCCCAGTGGCGCCCGTGACGAGGTGCCGGCAAAGATGACATCCTCCATCTTGCCGCCGCGCAGCGTCTTGGCGCCCTGCTCGCCCATCACCCAGGTCAGAGCGTCGACGACATTGGATTTACCCGACCCGTTGGGCCCCACCACACAGGTGATCCCCGGCTCGAAACGCAGAGTCGTCGCTGAGGCGAAGGACTTGAAGCCCTTGAGCGTCAGACTCTTGAGATACACGTCGGGTCAGCGTACCGGCGGGCCGATCGGCGGCGCCGGTACCCCGACCCCATCCGCATTAGCGCCGGGTGTCGGCGGCCGAGCGGGGGCTGTACTCACGAACGGCCGCCCGCGACGCGATCCAGGTCCAGCCCGGCTCCCGCTCGGGGGCGTCTTCAGCGACGACGGTGAGTCCCGCGGCGGCAGCATCGGCGAAGTCGTCGTCGATGTGCACGATATTGCTGAAACCCTGGTGCTGAAGCAGCGATGCCACCGCCGCGGCGCGGTAGCCCGACCCGCAGTAGACGTAGACGGGCTTGTCGCGCGGGATCTCACCGAGCCGGTCGGCGACCTCGTAGAACGGCATGAAGACGGCCCCGGCGATGTGACCGGACTCCCACTCCAGGACCTGCCGGGTGTCCAGGAGGCAGATATCCGCACCGGCGGCCAGTGCCGCGGCGACGCCGTGGAAGTCGACCTGCTCGAGGCGCTGGGCCGCCGCAGGGTCCTCCAGCCAGGCCTCCGGTCCGCCGGTGGCCTGGCCGACGGCGTTGTCGATTCCGACCCGGACCAGCTCGCGGTGCGCAGCGTGCACCTGCTCTGGGGTGGATCCCAGCAGAGTCACCGGGGTGCCCCACGGGATCATCCAGGCCAGATAGTTGATGAAGGGGCCGTCGAGATCGAAGTTGACCGCGCCGGGCACGTGGCCGGCCGCGAACACCTTGCGGGAACGCAGATCGACGACCCATTCGCCGTTGGTGATGCGCTCACGAAGCACGGCGGGATCAGCGGGCTCGGGCATCGACAGGTCGAGATCGCCCGGCCCGGCGGCGTTGGCCGGTCCCATATGGGCGTAATAGGCCGGGAAAACATCGAGGCCGGCGAGCAGATTGGCCACGAACTGCTCCTCCGCCTCGGTCAGAGCGGGATTGATGGTCTTCTCGTTGCCGATGGTGGACGACAGCCCCTGGGCCTGGGTGGCGGCGCAGAAGGAACCGAAGCCGTGAGTGGGATAGATCGGGGTTGCGTCATCGAGGGTGTCGGCCAGTCGGCGCACCGAGTGCCATTGGTCGTGGGCCTGTTTGACGGCCAGATCCGGCGCGACCAGGTCGGGCCGGCCGACACTGCCGTACAGCAGGGAACCCCCGGTGAACACCGCGCCCAGGTGATCGCCCTTGCGCACGGCGAAGGACACGTGGTGCGGGGTATGCCCCGGAGTGTGGATCACGTCGACGGTCATGTCGCCGACGTCGAAGGAGTCGCCGTCGCGCACGGCCAGCGCATCGAAGGCCAGTTCTACATCTCCCGGTACCACATAGGTCGCACCGTGCCGGCGCGCGAGTTGCAGACCACCGGTGACGTAGTCGTTGTGGATGTGGGTCTCGGCGACGTGCGTCAGCGTCAGGCCGTGCTCGGCCAGCAGTTCCTCGATGCGGTCGAAGTCCCGCTGCGGATCGACGACGAGGGCGCGGGCACCGTCATGGGCGATATAGCTGCGGTCTCCCAGACCACTGGAATCCAGCGGGATGACATGGGGCGCTGCGGTGTCGGACATGGTCTCTCCAAGGTGGGATCGGTATCGTTCACTCCCCTCCGACGATACCCCCACCGGTACCCGCCCGGAATCAGCGTTCGCGAAAACCCGCCATCGGCTCGCCCGCCGGACCGATCTCGGCGACGACCTTCTCCACCGTGCCCGGGGTGGTTCCGCCGCGCAGCAGGTCCAGCAACCGTTCACAGGCCTGCCTGGAACCCTGGGCAACCACCAGCACCCGCCCGTCGCGCTGATTGGCGGCAGATCCGGTCAGTCCCAGTTCGAGCGCCCGGGACCGGGTCCACCACCGAAAGCCGACACCCTGCACGTGGCCGTGCACCCAGGCGGTCAAGCGGACCTCGTCGCTCACGACGCCGCTTCCACGATGTCGAACGTCACCTCGGTACCGGACTTCAGGGTTCGCCCGACGGTGCAGACCTGGTCGACGGCGCGGGTGACGACCAGCAGCAGCCGGTCCCGGTCCTGCGCGGACAGCCCGGACAGGTCGATCTCCAACTTCTCGGTCAGCAGCGGATAACGCTCCTGATCACGGTCGGCGTCGCCGGAGACCCTGATGACGGCCGGGTAGTCATCACCGAGTCGGCGGCGCAACGGCTGGTCACTGCTCAGGCCCGCGCAACCGGCGAGCGCGATCTTCAGCAACTCGCCCGGGGTGAACACGCCCTCGTCGGTCACCGAGCCGATCAGCACCTGCGCGCCCCGTTCGCTGCGCCCCGTATAGCGGCGGACCCCGGTGCGTTCAACCCATAGCTCAGTCATCGGCGCAGACTACCGGCGCGGCCGGGGCTGGCATACCGGGCAGTAGAACGAGGACCGGTTCATGAACTTCTCCCGCCGGATCACCGCTCCACAGCGCGGGCAGTTGCGGTCCGCACGGCCGTAGACGTTGAGCGAACGGTCGAAGTAGCCGGACTGGCCGTTGACGTTGACGTAGAGCGAGTCGAAGGACGTGCCGCCCTCCCGCAGCGCTTCGCGCATCACCTCGGCCGCACAGTCGATCACCTCGCCGAGTTGGCGGCGGGTGAGCCTTCCGGCGATGCGCGCACCGTTGACCCGGGCCCGCCACAGCGCCTCATCGGCGTAGATGTTGCCGATCCCGGACACCACCGTCTGGTCGAGCAGCTGTCGCTTGATCTCGGAATGCTTGCGGCGCAACGCCGAGACGACGGCATCGCGGTCGAACCTCGGGTCCAGTGGATCGCGCGCGATATGTGCAACCGGCGCGGGAACCGGGCTGCCGTCGACAGCCACCAAGTCGGCCAGCTGCCAGCCGCCGAAGGTGCGCTGGTCGACGAAGCTCAGCGCGGTGCCGTCATCGAGCACAGCCGCGATGCGCAGGTGGCCGGTGTTGGTGATCGGCCCGAGCAACATCTGTCCGCTCATCCCCAGGTGCACGACCAGCGCGGCCTGATCGTCATCGAGGTTGAGCCACAGGTACTTTCCGCGGCGGTCGGTCCCCGTCACCCGCGCCCCGCGCAGCCTTGACTCCAGGTCGGCGGAGCCGGCCTCATGCCGGCGCGCGGCGCGCGGATGCAACACCGCCACCTCGGTGATGACCCTGCCGGCGACATGCTCCTGCAGGCCGCGCCGCACGACCTCGACTTCCGGGAGTTCAGGCATCCAGTTCGGCGGCGACTACCCCGCCTGGCGCCGACTCGGAGTCCAGGGCCGTCCAGGCCTGGGCTGCGGCGTCGGTCTCAGCGGCCTTCTTGGTCCGTCCGGTCCCGGTGCCGCAGATCTCGCCGCCGACGTACACCACCGCGAAGAACCGCCGGTCGTGGTCGGGTCCCTCGGAGCTGACTTCGTAACGGGGGACACCCAATCCGCGGTCGGTGGCGAGTTCCTGAAGGCTGGTCTTCCAGTCCAGGCCCGCGCCCAGGGTTGCCGCGGTGTCGAGCAGTCCGCCGAAGAGTCGCAGTACCACGGCCCGGGCGGTCTGGATCCCATGTTCGAGATAGATCGCGCCGAGCAGCGACTCCATCCCGTCGGCCAGGATGCTGGACTTGTCGGCGCCGCCGGTGGTGATCTCGCCCCGGCCCAGCAGCAGATACTCGCCCAAGCCCTCCTCGGTGAGTTCCCGCGCCACCCCGGCCAGCGCCTGGGTGTTGACGATGCTGGACCGCAGCTTGGCCAGGTCGCCCTCGGGGCGGTCCGGGTGCCGGTGGAACAACTCGTCGGTGATGATCAGGCCCAGCACCGCGTCGCCGAGGAATTCCAGGCGCTCGTTGGTCGGCAGGCCGCCGTTCTCGAAGGCGTAACTGCGGTGGGTCAGGGCTAGCGTCAGCAGATCGTCGGGCAACCCGACGCCGAGTGCGTCGACGAGGGCGCGTCGGCTCATGACGGCTGGTCCTCGGAGGCGTCGCGATCGATGGGCAGCATCCCGGCGAGCTTGGCCCAGCGCGGGTCGATCTGATCGTGATGATGACCGGGCTCCGCGGCGGACAGCGCGATACCGCATTGCGGGCACAGTCCCGGGCAGTCCGGCGAACAGAGCGCAACGAACGGTAAGGCCAGTCCCACCGCATCGATGATCGGCTGCTCGAGGTTGACGGTCTGATCGATGACGCGACCCACCTCGTCATCCTCGGTGGTGGACTCGGTAGCACTGTCGGGGTAGGCGAACAGTTCGGTCAAGGCCACCTCGACCTCACCGGTGATCGGTTCCAGACAGCGCGCACACTCCCCCCGGGTCGGGCCGCTCACCGTCCCGGAGACCAGCACGCCTTCGGACACCGACTCCAGCCGCAGATCGAGATCGATATCGGCGCCCTGGGGTATCGCGATGAGGTCCAAGCCGATTCGAGCCGAACTGGGCACGGTCTGTTGGATAGTCCGGATGGAACCCGGACGCCGTCCCAGCCGGGACACGTCCAACACCAGAGGCGAACGTGTATCGGGCCGATTTGCCGCGTTCCGAGGCGTCGCCATAACGGCGATCCTAACCGCGCGGCCGGCAACCTCTAGTGCTGGACGTAATCGTGGGTACCGGCCGCCGTGCGCAGCTGGTGGCGACCCCGGCTCACCGAGCGCAGGGTGCCGTTGAGGTACTCCTCGAACTGGGCCAGCTTGTTGTCGACGTAGATATCGCACTCACCGCGTAGCCGGTCGGCCTCGGCGTGGGCGGTGTCGATCAGCCGGGTCGACTCGGCGTTTGCGGCCTGGACCACCTCGGTCGCCGAGACCAGCCGCTGCTGCTCCTTGATGCCTTCCTGAACGGCGTTTTCGTAGGAGATGTTGCCGCTCTCCACCAGCCGGTCGGCCTCGGCCTTGGCCCGGGTGGTGGCCGCCTCGTAATCGCGCTTGGCAGTGGAGGACAGCCGGGCCGCCTCCTCGCGGGCGTCGTTGAGCATCCGCTCACTGTGCTGGCGGGCCTCGGCGACCATCCGGTCGGCCTGGGACTTGGCGTCGGCCAACAGTCGGTCGGCCTCGCCGCGGGCGTGGCTGAGCACGGAATCGGCTTCGGCGTTGGCACCGGACACCGCCGACTCGGCGTGCTCCTTGGCCTCGAGCAACATGGAGTCGCGGGCGTCGAGAACGTCCTGGGCGTCGTCGAGTTCGCCGGGGATCGCATCCTTGATGTCGTCGATCAGTTCCAGCACATCCCCGCGGGGCACCACGCAGCCAGCCGTCATCGGCACGCCGCGGGCCTCTTCGACGATCGCGCTCAACTCGTCGAGCGCTTCAAAAACTCGGTACACGGCGCCACCCTCCAGATCTCACATTGGTAGTGACCAGTGTGCCTGCTGTTACGCCTGTGACTGCGCTGGTGCGGCGGTGTGTCGCCAATCAGCGCCCGGCGAGTTTCGCCCGCAGCCGTCGGTTCACCGACTCCGGCAGTAAACCCGAGACGTCGCCACCGAGACCGGCGACCTCCTTGGCGAGCGAGGAGGACACGAACGAGAATTGCGGAGTGGTGGCCACGAAGAAGGTGTCCACTCCCGCGACGTGTTTGTTCATCTGCGCCATCTGAAGTTCGTACTCGAAATCGGTGCCGGTGCGCAGTCCCTTGACGATCGCGGTGAGCCCCCGCGCCTTGACGAAGTCGACCACCAGGCCCCGGCCGGACTCCACCCGCAGGTTCGGCAGATGCGCGCAGGCCTCCTCGATCATCGCGATCCTCTCCTCCGCGCTGAACATGCCGGCCTTGTTCGGGTTGGTCAGCACCGCGACGATCACCTCGTCGAACTGCGCGGCGGCACGTTCGAAGACGTCGAGATGCCCGAGGGTGACCGGGTCGAAGGATCCGGGGCAGACCGCGCCGCTCATAGGGCACGACGCTAGCAGCAGCCGGCCCCCGGGCCTCCGCCCGTTTCGGCGACCTCAAGTCTGGAGTCACCGTAGCGGCGCGACGGCCACACCAGCCAGTCCCCCGGCCACGCCAACTCCGGCGCCGAGGCGGGCCGCTCCACCACCACCACGCTGCCCGGCCGCACCCACCCGTGCCGGGACAGCGCCGCAAGGACGTCCTGGACGGCATCGGCGGCCAAGTCATAAGGCGGGTCAGCCAGAACCAGATCCACTGGATCCGGGGTGCCGGCGGCCAGCACCGCGGTCACCGGGCCGCGGCGAACCGCCGCACCGGGCAGTCCGAGGGCGCCGATGTTGCGGGCGATCACCTCGGCGGCCCGCCGGTCGCTGTCGACGAGCAGCACCGACGCCGCACCGCGCGACAGCGCCTCCAGACCCAGTGCCCCGGAGCCGGCGAACAGATCCAGCACCCGCAACCCGTCGAGATCCAGACGGGCGGCCAGGACGTTGAACAACGCTTCGCGCACCCGGTCGGTGGTGGGCCGGGCACTCGGCGGCACGGCCAGCCGGCGACCACCGGCCACACCGGCGACGATCCGGGTCATCGCTTAGATCGTTCCGGCCACGGATGTCAGATCAGCGTGGACCAGTAGTCCCAGAACCGCACCAGGATCAGCAGGGCGATCGTGGTGAACCACAGCGTCACCAGCGGCCACCGCCAGTTATAGAGCGCCCTGGCCATCGGGTTGCCCGCCAACGGCTGCGACGCGATCGGGGCCACCACCGCGAACAGTGGGATGGTCACCGACCAGACCACCATGCAGTACGGGCACAACGCGCCGATGTCGTACAGGCTTGAATAGGCCAGCCAGTGCACGAAGACGACGCCCAACCCGGTTCCGATCGTCAGGCCCACCCAGTACCAACGCGGCAGCGGAACCTTGGCGATCGCCAGCACCCCGGTCACGATCACCACGGTGAACGCCACGATGCCGAATGTCGGGTTGGGCGGACCGAAGATCGAGGCCTGCGGGGTGTTGATCACCGAACCGCAGGCCAGCACCGGATTGATGCTGCACGTCGGCACGTAGTCCGGGTTCTTCAGCGTCTCGATCTTCTCGATCAGCAGGGTGGCCGAAGAGACCAGACCGATGATGCCGGCGATCAGGATCGACCAGGCGCCGGCACGCCCCACCGGAACCCCGTCACGGGTGTCCACGTCGGACGGCCCGGCCTGGGCCGGAGCCGGCGTGGTCACGCTCACGGCGCCTGGGCCGGGGCGGCCGGGGCGGGCGACGGGGTCAGCTCCAGACCGGGTACCGGACCGACGATCTGACGGACCTTGGCGATCAGCTCATCGGGGTTGGCCGGACTGATGTCCTGACCGTTGAGCCGGATGGTCGGCGTCGCGGTGATCTTGGCCGCGGAGGCCAGGCCCTTGACCATATCGGTGTAGCGGTTCTTGTTGATGCAGTCCGGAACGCCGCCGGTGACGCCGGCCTGCCGGGCGGTCTCGATCAACGCGGCGTTGTCGGGGCCGGTACCGGAGCCCTCCATGGGCTGCTGGACGAACAGCGCGGAATGGAAGCGCCCGAAGGCTGCCTTGTCCTCGTCGCCGACACAGTAGGCGGCGTTGGCGGCACGAGCCGAAAATCCCTTGCTGGACTTGTCCAGGATCGCAACCATGTAGTAATCCACGGCCGCTGCGCCGCTCTCGATGATCTTGTTCACCGCGGGCCCGAAGGTCTTCTCGAAGTCCCGGCAGTGCGAGCACTGGAAGTCCTCGTAGATCGCCAGCACCGCCTTGGGCTCGTCGGTGCCGTCCTTCTTGATCAGCTTCTCCGACGTCATCCGCACGGCCTGGGTCTCGCCGGAGAACTTCTTGTCGTTGCCCATGACGATGTAGAGCACCAGACCGACGGCGAACAGGACGACGAGAGCGGTCAGGCCGATCTTGATGGCCATGTCACGCTTGCGGTCCTGAGCTCGCAGGTCATAACGGGCCGAGCTTTTCTTGTTGGTGGCCACTGTCGGCTGATCCTCGCTGTTCGGTCACTATTGGCGCCTTCAGAGTACCGGCGGCCCGCCACGCCCCGGCTCAGCAGTGCGTTCAATCGTGGGACAGGTGCGCCCGCAGCGCCGAGATCATCTCGGCGTTGGCCCGGGCGACACCGCCGCCGAGCACGTTGAGATTGAGAAACGCGTGAATCATCGAGGTCATCACGCGGTGGTCGACGGTCACTCCGGCCTCCCGGAGTTTCACCGCGTACTGCTCCCCCTCGTCGCGCAACGGGTCGAAGCCTGCGGTGATCACCAGCGCCGGGGGCAGACCGCTCAGGTCGTCGGCCAGCAGCGGGGAGACGACCGGATCGGTTCGGTCCAGGCCCGAATCCTTCAGGTAGGTGTCGGTGAACCAGTCCATATCGTGCTTGGTCAGCAGGAACCCGTCGCCCAGCAGCGAGCGCGAGCGGGTCTGCCCGCGCTGATCGGTCGCCGGGTAGATCAGCCATTGCAGCGCCGGCATCGGGTCCCCGGCGTCACGGGCCAGCCGGCAGACCACGGCACTGAGGTTGCCGCCGGCGCTGTCGCCGGCGACCGCCACCCGGCGCGGGTCCGCCCCGAGTTCGCCGGCATGCTCGCGGGCCCACCGGTAGGCGGCGTAGGCGTCATCGTGGGCGGCCGGCGCCGGGTGCTCGGGTGCCAGCCGATAGTCGACGGCGAGCACGTGCACACCGGCGTCGCGGCAGATCAGCCGGCAGGCGGAATCATGGGAGTCGAGATCGCCGAACACCCAGCCGCCGCCGTGGTAGAAGACCACCAGCGGGGCGGGCTGCCCGCCGGCCGGCGGGCGGTAGTGCCGGGCGGCGATGGTGCCGGCCGGTCCGGGGATTGACACCGGCCTGATCCCGGCGACCCGGATGTCGCGCTCGTCGAGGGTTCTGGTGAGCGCATTGTTGCTGACCCGGGTGGCGACGGCGTCGTCAGCGACCACCAGACCGTTGATGCCGGTGGCCTTCTGCGCGGCGAGCAACATCTGCAGTGACGGATCCAGAGTGTTGCCGTCGATGGTGATCGCCCGACCGCCGGACAGCAGCCGTTTGGCACCGTCGGGCAGCCTCGGGATCAGTTTCACACCCAACCGGTTGCCGAGGGCCAGTGCCCGCTCCTTGACGGTTGTCATGGGCCGGAGCCTACGCCCGGCGGTGCCAGCGGTCCGCGGCGGCGTTCTCGTACTATCCTCTGCGAAGTCGGTGACACCGGCCCACCGGAAAACCCTCAAATGCACAGGCAGGTGACATGACACCGACGGCCGCAGTTCCCACCGTCACGCTCAACGACGACCACACCATCCCGGCACTGGGCCTGGGGGTCGCCGGTTTGGAGCCCGACGAGGCCGAGGCGGCGGTGACCGCCGCACTGGGGGCCGGCTACCGGCTGATCGACACCGCCACCGTCGGCGGCAACGAGGAGGCCGTCGGGCGGGCGATCGCCGCGTCCGGGATTCCCCGGGAGGAGTTGTACGTCACCACCAAACTGGCGACCGCCGATCAGGGTTTCCAGTCCTCGCAGGACGCCTGCCGGGCCAGCCTGGCGCGTCTGGGCCTGGACTATCTGGATCTGTACCTGATCCACTGGCCGGCCGAGGAGAACGGCAAGTACATCGACGCCTGGGGCGGCATCATGAAGTCCAAGGAGGTCGGGGACACCCGGTCGATCGGGGTCAGCAACTTCTCCCCCGAGCACCTCTCGAACATCATCGAACTGTCCTACTTCACCCCCGCCGTCAACCAGATCGAGTTGCACCCGCTGCTCAACCAGGCCGACCTGCGTGCCGTGCACGGCGAGTACTCCATCGCCACCGAGGCCTACTGCCCGCTCGGTACCGGAACGCTGCTGGGGAACCCAGCCGTCGCGACCGTGGCTGCGGCACATGGCAAGTCGCCGGCCCAGGTGCTGATCCGCTGGAGCATCCAACTGGGCAACGTGGTGATCCCGCGGGCCTCCAACCCGGCCCATATCGCCGAGAATATCGACGTGTTCGACTTCGAGTTGACCACCGCCGAGATGGACACCCTCAACGGCCTCGACGACGGCACCCGGTTCCGGCCCAACCCAGACGCCTGAGTTACCGGCGGCTTAAGTCCGGAATTCTTTTCGATTTCCGCACGCTGAGAATCGTCTGAGCGCTAGCGTCCCCTCATCAGCTTGTTCACAGGGTAAGGGGATCTCGTCATGAACGTTTCTGCTCGGTCTTATCTCACCGCCGGGGCGGCGGCGTTGAGCGCCACCGCCATCGTGATGGCGCCGGTTCAACCGCTGCCCCAGGGTTCGGCCACGTCGCCGGCGCTGCATAGCGCCCTCGCGGTCAACCTGGCCGCCTCGATCGACCCGATCACGCCGTGGGTCGAGACGTTCCAGACCGCCGCGGTGAACATCGAGAGAATCCTCTCCGCGGTCACCACCGCGCCGGCTCCGATCATCACTCAGGTGCTCGCCAACCTGGGCACCTACCTGTCCGAATTCCCCGATATCAGCCTGATCCTCAATCAGGTGGTCGGCAATGTCGGCAACGCCTTGGGCGCTCCGTTCGCGGTGCCAGTCTCGTGCTCGGATCTCGAGCAAGGCCCCTGCGAGAGCATCTCCACAGCGAACGTACTCGCGGGCATCCCGGTCCTGGGTACCTTGAACCAGCAGCAAGTCTTCGCTCTGCTGCCCGCGATCCTGCCGGAGGATCAGTACGCCAGCCTCAAGCCTGTGCTCGACTTCACCACCTCGCCCGTCAGCGGGGTGCTGCTCGGACTGATCGGTCCGGTGGTCGCACCGGTGCTGTCGGTGGTGAACAGTGTCGGGGCCATCATCGACGCACTGCGGCAGTCTGATTTCGAGGGCGCGATCAACGAGCTGATCAACATCCCGGCCAACGCGGTCAACGCCTTCCTCAACGGCGGCCCGGTCCTGGACCTGGCGCCGGTACTATCCCTGGTCGGGGTCACCCTTCCGGACTCGATCTCCAGCCTCGGGTTCAACATGGGCGGGTTGCTCAGCACCGGTATCAGCCCCGCGCAGCCCGATATGCCGGGACCGGTGGCCGAGGTGATGTTCGACGGGCTGGCCTTCACCGCTGACCTCGGAACGGGGGCACTCGCTGACCATCCAGGGCTCTCCGTCGGCCCCATCGGCTCCCTGATCGGGCTGACCAACAACGTGGCCGAGGCGATCAAGGTGACCCCGCCGACCGAGACTCCAGTGGAGATGGCCGCCGCTGAGGCTCCCGCCACCAACGGCGCAGAGGTGGAGGCTGCGGCCCCCGCGTCAGCTCCGCAGGTGGTGGCAGTTGAGGTCGATGCTCCGGTCGCCGCGGCAGTCGAGAAGGACGAGACGAAGCCTGCCGCGCCGCGCGCCACGAGCCGGGCCGGCCGTGGCGGCGAGGCCAGCAGCGCCACCGGGGCGGGCGCATCGACCCCGAAGCGCTCTGCGCGAGGCGCCGTCTCCCGGGGCTGAGTCCCCTACACCGCAAACCTGCCCCGCCGGGATCATCCGGCGGGGCAGGTTTGCGCCCTCCCGACATCACCGGCGTTTGAATCCCAGATTTCTTGCCGATTTCCGCCCACTGACAAAACCCTGAGCGCTACCGTCCAACAATCAGCTTCTTCACAGGGTAAGGGGATCTCATCATGAACGTTTCTGCCCGGTCTTATCTCACCGCCGGAGCGGCGGCGTTGAGCGCCACCGCCATCGTGATGGCGCCGGTTCAGCCTCTGAACAGTGACCTCGCCGCGGCAGGACACAAGTCGGTCAGCGATCTGGCCGTCGGATTGGCAGCCGCGGTCACGCCGGTCGATCCGATCCAGAACATCATCGATGTCGTCAACGACTCCGGCGTCAACCTCAACACGCTGGTGAACGACTGGGCGGCCGGGTTGTACGTGAACGGGACAATCCCTTCCCCGCCGAACACCGGAACAGGACTCTTTCAAAACGGCAATCTCGGTTGGCGGAGGGGCGGATACGCGTCCGGCGTGGCGCTGCCCATCCTCAACCAGGTGGTCAGCAACCTGGCGACCTATCTCGGTGAACTGCCCGATTTCGGCACCATCATCAGCCAGGTGTTCGAGAACTTGAGTAACGGATTCATGGCCCCGTTCGAGGCTGGCGTAGAGGAGTCCGGGCGGCCGTTCAACAGTGCCCTTCTCCCGGTCTCCCCCTACAACCAGAACGTCAACGCTGTTCCCTACTTCGCTTTGCCCATATTCGGAGATACGTCCCAGCGCGACGTCTGGGCTCTGCTCCCCACCTTGGCCGGGGCGGAAGCATACGCCAGCCTCAAGCCGATTTTGGACTTCCTCTCCACTCCGGTAAGCGGCGTGCTGGTTGGGGCCATCGGCCCGATCGTGGCACCGGTGCTGGCCGTGGTGAACAGCATCTCCAACACCATCGAATTGCTGCGGGAGTCCAACTTCGGCGGCGCGCTGACCGAATTGATCAATATCCCTGCCAATGTCATCGGCGCCGTCCTCAACGGCGGCCAGACCCTCGACCTGACCCCGGTTTTGAGTCTCCTGGGTGTCACGCTGCCGGACTCGATCCAAAGTATCGGCTTGAAAATGGGCGGCCTGCTCAGCCCGGGCGGGGTGGGATTCGACGCCCTCGCAGCAGTCGCAGCAATCCCAGATGTGCTGTCCGTCGATGTCCCCGGCCTGCCGATCGGTCCGATCGGCGCACTGGCCGGTCTGGCCAACTACGTTTCAAAGTCGATCGTGGTAGCTCCTCCGGAGGAGGCTCCGGTGGAGATCGCCGCAGCCGCCGGCCAAGCGCCGGCAGTGGCAACCGAGGCCTCGCAGGTCGAGGTGGCCCCTGCGTCGGCCCCGAAGGTCAGTGCGTTGGACGTCGAGGCCCAGGCAGAGGTCACGGATCCGGTGAGCGAACCGGCGAACGAGGTTGCCGATACAGCCGACACCACCCCGACCGCACCGCGGGCCGCGAGCAGGAGCGGCCGCGGAGGCGAAAAAGCTAGCGCCGCCACAACGGGTTCGTCGACCCCCAAGCGCGCGGCGCGGGGCGCCGCATCGCGGGGGTAGGTTCCTGGACCGCAGACCTGCCCCGCCGGGATCACCCGGCGGGGCAGGTCTGTGTCGCGGCCCGTAACCGCTGAGCCGAGGCCTCGTCCACCGCCAACCGGTAGCCGCGCAGCACGTCGATGAACTGGACCGCGTACTGGCACCAGAATGCGGCATTCGGCGGCATCCAGGCCCCCGGCGGCTGATCGCCCTTGTCCTGATTGGCTTGTCCCGCAACGGCAATGAGGTTGGCTGGGTCGTTGGCAAACCGGCTGCGCATCGCGTCGGTCCAGTCCCGAGCCCCCATATCCCAGGCATAGGCCAACGGGACGATGTGGTCGATCTGCACCGAGGCGCCCACCCGGTTTCCCCGGACGAAAGACACCGTCGCGTTGGTGTACGGGTCGCGCAGGGTTCCAGCCCCCACCGCCTGCGGGCACCGTGTGGTCGCCACCGTGGTGGTGTCGATCAGGTCCCGGCGCAGGATGTCGTTCCGGGTGTCGCAACCGTTGCGCCCGCCGGGTGCCCCGGTCTGGTCATCCCAGGCCTGTCCGAACGCCGACCGGCGGTAATCGTTGCCACGCATCCGGTCACTCACCACCCGCACGCCGGTAAGTACGTCGGCCCCGGCAGCCACCGTCGGCGCCCCGGAACCAGTCGGCGCATCGGTGCGAGCGGCTGAAACCACCTGGGCGGCGACCAGCACGGCGATCGCCGCGAACGCCGCCAGCCAGCGCAATTGGCGGCGGCTCACGCCTTGTCCAGATACTCGATGCGGTCGCTGCGGGTGAATTGCTGCGCCAGGACCGCCATCCCGGGGTGGTCCGGATCGGCGGCATACACCGCCTCACACAGTTCCCGGGCATCCAGAATGACCTCCAGATGCTCGGCCAGCGACAGAAACCTCAGCTCGATCGGCCGCCCGGACTGGTTGTCCCCCAGCACATCTCCCTCCCGACGCTCCCGCAAGTCCAGATCGGCCAGCGCGAAACCGTCCTGGGTGGCGGCCACCGCCGTCAACCGGTCACCCGCCTTGGAGAGCCGTGGCAGCTGGGTTGCCAGCAGGCACAGGCTCTCGTGCTGCCCGCGCCCGATCCGGCCGCGGAGTTGGTGCAGCTGACTGATGCCGAACCGGTCGGCGTCCATCACCACCATCACCGTGGCATTGGGCACGTCGACCCCAACCTCGATCACGGTGGTACAGACCAGCACATCGATCTCCCCGGCCCGGAAGGCAGCCATCACCGAGTCCTTCTCCTCGGCCGGCAGCCGCCCGTGCATCAGGCCCAGCCGCAGCCCGGTGAGCGGACCGTGGCGTAGGTGCTCGTAGAGGGCCACCGCGGTGATCGGAGCCGGCCCGCCCTCCTCACCGCCGGGCTTGTCGCTCTCATCGATCCGGGAGGCCACCACATAGGCCTGCCGGCCCCGGGACACCTCCTCGGCGACCCGCCGCCAGGCACGCTCCAGCCAGCTCTTCTGTTCCTTGACGAAAATGGTGTTGCTGGCAATGGGCTGGCGACCGCGCGGCAACTCCCGCAACGTGGAGGTCTCCAGGTCGCCGAAGACGGTCAGCGCGACCGTCCGCGGGATCGGGGTGGCGGTCATCACCAGCAGATGCGGGGTCAGCCCGGGGGGCGCCTTGGCGCGCAGGCGATCTCGCTGTTCGACGCCGAACCGGTGCTGTTCGTCGACCACGACCATGCCGAGATTGTGGAACTCGACGGCGTCCTGCAGCAGCGCGTGCGTCCCGATCACGATGCCGGCCCCGCCGGCGGCCACCTCCTCACGCACCTGCCGCTTCTGGGCCGCCGACATCGACCCGGTCAGCAGCGCCACCCTGGTCGCGCCCTCAGCACCGCCGAGTTGCCCGGCCATCGCCAGCGGACCCATGATGTCGCGGACCGACCGGGCATGCTGGGCGGCAAGGACTTCCGTGGGAGCCAGCAGCGCACACTGATAACCGGCATCGACCAGCTGCAGCATCGCCAGCACCGACACGATCGTCTTACCCGAGCCGACCTCGCCCTGCAAAAGCCGGTGCATCGGCTTGGTCGCGGCCAGTTCCCCGGCGATCACGTCGAGCACCTCGCGCTGGCCGGCCGTCAGGTCGAACGGCAGCGCCGCGGTCATCGCGGCCAGCAGACCGCCGGGGCGCCGAGGCGCGGGCGGACCCGAGTCGGCCAGTTCACCATGGCGGCGCTGGGCCAGCGCCCACTGCAGGCCGACCGCCTCGTCGAAGGTCAGCCGTTGGCGCGCACGATCCCGCTCATCCTGGCTCTCGGCGATGTGGATGGCACGCAGAGCGGTGTCCTCGCTGACCAGATGGCGCTGGCGCACAGCGCTTTCCGGCAACGGCTCCGGGACAGGATCCAGCACGTTGAGCACCTGGCGGACGCAGGCGTAGATATCCCAGCTCTGCAGTTTCGCCCGGGACGCATAGATCGGGAAGAAGTCCCGCTCGAACGGAGACATGTCGAACTCGCCGCCCTGATCCGTGGCGGACGCGGCGATGGTCTTCAGGGACTTGGATCCGCCGAGACGACCCGACGGCGAGTTCAGAATCAGATACCCCGGATGGGTGAGTTGCATGGTGCCCCTGAAGTAGCCCACCTCGCCGGACAGCATCAACCGGGTGCCCTTCACCAACTGCTTTTTGAGGTACTTGGCATTGAAGAAGGTCGCGGTCACCTTCGGGCGGCGCTGGCTCAGAGTGATGACGAGATACTCCCGGCGGGGGCTTCGGTTGGTCCAGCGGACCTCCGCACTGTCCACCTCCCCAACGAAGGTGACGTGCTCACCGGGTTCGGGTGGGTCGTCATCCTCGCCGAGAACCTTGCTGCCGTGACTGTATTTTCGCGGATAGTGGCGCAGCAGACCGTCGACGGTACGGATACCGAAGGCCTCGTCGAGGCTGCGGGCCGCCTTGCCGCCGACGATCGAGTCGAGACGGTCGGTCAGCGACACCATGGCTACTCGACCCCGATCAGCAGGACATCGCCGCGATGGCCGGTGGCATAACTGCTGAACTCGGTGCCCGGGTGGCGCCGGCGGACGTGTTCGGCGAGTGCCCCGGCCAGTGCTTCGCCGCCCGCCGCGCCGGCCGCCGCGCCGACAAGCACGGTGACCAGTTCGCCACCGGAGCTGAGCAGCAGGTCGATCAGCCGGGCGGCGGCGGCGCCGGCGTCGGCGTCCACCACCACCACCTCATCACCGGAGATGCCGAGCCCGTCGCCGGCCGAGCAGGGCCCTGCCCAGGTCAAGGCCTTTCCGGTGGCGATCCGGACTGAGCCGTGCCGGCATCCGGCGGCCGCCCGCGCCATCGTGTAGCCGTCGTCAACGGCTTGGCGGGCCGGGTCGTGGACCGCCAGCGCGGCCAGGCCCTGCACCATCGACGTCGACGGCAGCGGAACCACGTCGATCCCCCAACCGATCGCGGCCGTGCAACCGGCCACCAGATCCTCGGCCGCCACATAGCCGTTGGGCAGCACCATCACCTGCGCGGCACCGGTATCGACCAGTGCTCGCAACAACCGGTCGGCGCTGACCCCGTTAGCCGGGTCGACCAGCTCGGGATCCGGACGGAGCACGCAGGCACCCTCGGTGCCGAAGAGTTGGTCCGCGCCGTCGCCGTCGACGACCGCGAGAACCGCACGAGGCCGGCTCCAGCCGCCCGGGGCGACCCGGCCGGTGGTCAGCGCTGAGATCCGGATCCGGGTCACCGGCCCGGCCGCCAGACCCGCCTCGACCGCCGCGCCGGCATCATCGGTGTGCACATGCACGGAATGCCGGCCGGCGGCCGCGGCGGCCAGCGCCACCGAATCGCCGAGACCCTCCAACGCTCCGCGCAGCCGGTCTGCTCCCGCCGGGTCCAGGCCGGTCACCAGATACATCACCTCGAACTGCGGGGGTGCCAGCTCAGCGTCATGCAGCACCGCCGGTGAACCGGCCGCCGCCGCGGCCGGCCGGTAGGCGCGGCGCTGCGGGGTGTGCCCGGTGACCGTGCCGGTCAGGGCATCGAGCAGGACCAGCAGCCCGCGGCCGCCCGCATCGACCACGCCGGCCTCGGCCAGCACCGGGAGTTGGTCGGGGGTGCGGTCCAGGGCGGTCGCGGCTGCCTCACCGGCCGCGGCGAGCGCACCGGCCAGGCCCGCGCGCTCATCCGCCCGGCGTTCGACGGCCTCGGCCGCGGCCTGCAGCACCGAGACCACCGTGCCCGCCACCAACTCGCCGCCCATCGCCGAGACCACCAGCGCCACCGCGTGCCGCAGCGCCGCACCCAGCAGGGCCGCGTCCAGGTCGGCCAGGTCGGTGTCGGTGGCCGCTGCGGCCGTCGCGTCCGACAGCGCTTGCAGAATCTGGGCCAGGATCACCCCGGAGTTACCGCGGGCCCCGTCCGCCGCCCCCCGGGCCAGGGCGGCGGCCACGTCGGCAACGTCCCCGGCCGGGGTGGCCGCCTCGACCCGGGCCAGCGCAGAACGCATGGTGAACAGCATGTTCGTGCCGGTGTCGGAGTCTGCCACCGGAAACACGTTCAGCCGGTTGATCTCATCGGCATGGGAGAGCAAGTCCCCGACTGCGGCATGAGCCCAGTCATGCAGGGCTGTTCCGTCCAGCCGCCGCTCCGCCATCACCGCCTCCGATCCTCGCCCGGCGTCAGCCTAGCCAGGACGGGCGACAGCCGAATTCGATGCCGTGCAGGGCGCCTTTTTGGCGTTCAGATCGCTGCGCCGGTATCCTTGCGGGGTTGACGGGTCACCCTGGCTTGGTTGCTGGCCCCCACCGATCAGATCTGAGGAGTTGTGACATGGCTGCCGTGTGCGATATCTGCGCGAAGGGCCCCGGGTTCGGCAAGTCGGTGTCGCACTCGCACCGCCGGACCAATCGGCGCTGGAACCCCAACATCCAGAGCGTCCGCGCGGTGACCCGCCCGGGTGGCAACAAGCAGCGGGTGAACGTCTGCACCTCCTGCCTCAAGGCCGGCAAGGTCGTCCGGGGCTGAGGCTGGGCTGAGCCCACCCCGCTCAGGGCAGCCGCCAGTCGACCGGCGCGGCCCCCATCCCGGCCAGCAGTTCATTGGCCCGGCTGAACGGCCGTGATCCGAAGAACCCCCGGCTTGCCGACAGCGGCGAGGGGTGCGGCGACTCGATCGCCGCGCATCCGCTGTCGGCGAGCATCGGTTTGAGGGCTCCGGCGTCGCGGCCCCACAGGATCGCCACCATCGGGGCATCGCGGGCCGCCAAGGCCCGGATGGCACATTCGGTGACCGCCTCCCAGCCCTTGCCCCGGTGCGATGCAGGCAGCCCTGGCCGCACCGTGAGCACCCTGTTGAGCAGCATCACCCCACGCCCGGACCAGGGTGTGAGATCGCCGTTGGCCGGTTGCGGATGGCCCAGGTCGGCGCTGTACTCGGTGAAGATGTTGGCCAGGCTGCGCGGCAGTGGCCGCACCTCGGGGGCCACCGAGAAGCTCAGCCCCACCGCATGGCCGGGCGTCGGATAGGGGTCCTGCCCGACGATCAGCACTCGCACCTCGTCGAAGGGAAAGGTGAAGGCGCGCAGCACGTTCGGCCCAGCGGGCAGATAGCGCTGCCCGGCTGCGACCTCGGCCCGCAGGAACTCACCCATCCGGGAGATCTGATCGGCTACCGGCGCCAGCGCCCGCGCCCAGCCATCGTCGACGAGTTCGGTCAGGGGCCGCGGCGTCACGGGATGCCAATCTAACGTGTGCGACAGGCGAGTCAGTCGAAGGACTGCCAGCCCGCCGGACCCGGCCACCGCTGCCCGTCCAGCAGAACCTCCGGCGCACCGGTGCGTACCGCCCCGATGACCCGCCAGCCGTGCGGCGGATAGTCCGGGAAACAGGCCACCAGGGCATGGTCCTCACCGCCGCCGAGCACCAGCGACCACGGGTCCACCCCGGCCGCCGTGGCCGCCGGGGTCACCGCCTCGACATCCTCGAGCAGCGCCGCCCGGCGCAGATCCATCACCACCCCGGACGCGGCGGCGATGTGGCCGAGGTCGGCGAGCAGTCCATCGGAGACATCGGTCATCGCCTGCGCCCCGGCCTCGGCGGCGCTTCGGCCCTGTCCGTAGGGCGGCTGCGGCACCAGATGGCGGGCGCGCAGATCAGCGAACCCGGCAATCCCGTTGCGCCACAAACCGAGCCCGGCTGCCGAGCGGCCGAGGTCACCGGCGACCGCGATCAGGGATCCGGCCCGCGCACCACTGCGCAGCACCGGATCGCCGCCGCCCAGGTCGCCCAGCGCCGTGACCGACACCACCCACTGCGGACTGGCGACCAGATCTCCACCGACGATCCCCGCGCCCACCTTGGCCGCCTCCGCCCACATACCGTCGGAGAGTTCGGCAACCCGCGCGGCCGAGGTCTCCGGCGGGGCGCCGAAGGCGACCACGAAGCCGGTGACGCGGGCTCCCATCGACTCGATATCGGCGGCGTTCTGGGCGATCGCCTTACGGCCGACATCGTGCGGAGCCGACCAGTCCAGCCGGAAGTGCCTGCCTTCGACAAGCATGTCGGTGCTGACCACCACTCGGCCGTCCGGCGCCTCCAGCACGGCGGCGTCGTCGCCGGGGCCCACCGATACCCCGGCCGGGCGGCCCCGCCCGGCGGTCAGCCGGTCGATGACGGAAAACTCCCCGACCTGCGCAAGTGTGGGGTCATCACGGTCTGCCACGGCCCGCTCCTCTCCCCCGGCCCTGAGGTAGGTTCGGTACCGCAGTTTACGACTGACGGTGGCCTGACAGTGGACCGGACATGTCCACGCCGACAGCAGAGGAGACGAGGTGCAGGGCGATCCGGCGGACGCTCCGGTCACCGACGGTCCCCCCCGCGCACTGCTGATCGCCGCGGTGCTCGTTCCGGTGGTGGCCATCGGTGTGGTGTTGGCGATGGCCGCCTCCCTGAGCACCCCGCCCGCACCGGTCGCCATCGCGGCCCTGCCGGCCGCGCAGGCCGAGACGCCGGAATGCGAGGGCCTGCTGGCCACCCTGCCCGACCGACTCGGCGACTACCAGCGCGCGGCGACCGCCGAACCCACCCCGGCCGGGACCGCGGCCTGGCGCGGGGACGGTGAACCGGGAACCGAACCGGTCATCATGCGCTGCGGACTGGACCGGCCGGCCGAGTTCGTCATCGGCGCACCGATCCAGATGGTGGACCGGGTCTCCTGGTTCCGACTGGCCGACCCCGATACCCGGCGCAGCACCTGGGTGTGCGTGGACCGACCGGTCTATGTGGCGCTGACCCTGCCGGACGGCTCGGGTCCAACGCCGATCCAGACGCTGTCGGAGGTCATCGAACGAACCATGCCGGCTACGCCGATCCGGCCCGGCCAGCCCTGAGCGCTCAGCGCAGACCGGTGCCCCGGGCCAACGCGGTCTCCACCATCGTCCCGACCAGCGTCGGGTAGTCCACCCCACTGGCGGCCCACATGCGGGGATACATCGAGATGGTGGTGAACCCGGGCATCGTGTTGATCTCGTTGATGACCGGGCCATCCTCGGTGAGGAAGAAGTCGACTCGGGCCAGGCCTTGGCAGTCCAGCGCGTCGAAGGTGCGAATGGCCAAGTCCTGCAACAGTTTCGCATCGGTATTGGGTAGCGCGGCGGGGACATCGAGTTCGGCGGCGTCATCGAGGTACTTGGTCTCGAAGTCGTAGACGCCGACACCCGGAACCCGGATTTCGCCGATGGTGCTGGCATTCACCGAGCCATCGGGAAACTCCAGCACGCCGCACTCGAGTTCCCTGCCGATGATCGCGGCCTCGATGACGACCTTCGGGTCGTGCCGGCGGGCCTCGGCGATCGCGCCCGACACCTCGTCGGGACCGATGACCCGGCTGACACCGATCGATGAGCCGCCGCGGGCCGGTTTGACGAACAGCGGGAAGCCCAGACGTTCGATGTCGGCGGCGGCCGGGGCGCTCTGATGCGGGCGCAGCACGGTGAAGTCGCCGATCGGAAGACCGGCGGCGGCCAGGATCTTCTTGGTGAACTCCTTGTCCATCCCGGCGGCGCTGGCGAACACGCCGGCACCCACGTAGGGAAGGCCGGCCAGTTCCAGCAGACCCTGAACGGTGCCGTCCTCGCCGTAGGGGCCATGCAGGATCGGGAAGACCACGTCGATATCGGCCAAGACCTCGCCGACCTGGGACAGCGGGTTCTCCGAGCCGCCGACAACCTCGGGAAGTTGCCCGTCGGCGATGACCAGCTCGTCAGGATCGGCATCGGCACGCAGCCATGACCCGTCCCTGGCGATACCGACCGGCACCACGTCGAAACGGCGCGGGTCGAGGTGGCGCAGGATGCTGCCGGCCGATACGCAGGAGATCGCGTGTTCGGAGCTACGTCCGCCGTAGACGACGGCAACACGGATCCGGGAGCCGGGGCGGGGAGTCACAAGCTAGAGAGGCTACAGCCCACCGGTGCCCGGGGCGGCGTCGAGCGCGCCCAGCACGTCGGCAACCAGGTCGTCGGTGTCCTCGATACCCGCCGAGATGCGGGCGAACCCGCCGGGCACCGCGTCCCCCCATCGGGCCCGGCGATCGACCGAGGTGTGCAGCCCCCCAAAACTGGTGGCCGCCACCAGTAGTTCACTGTGGTGAACCAGGGCGTGAACCGCGTCGGGACCGTCGAGTTCGATCGAGACCAGGCCGCCGAACCGGCGCATCTGAGTGAGCGCGATCTCGTGGGCGGGGTCACCCGGCAGCCCCGGATAACGCACCGACCGCACGTTCGGGTGGTCATGCAGGGCGGTGGCCAGCGCCACCGCGTTCTGGCACTGCCGGTCGAATCGCAAACCGAAACTGCCGATACTGCGCAGCAGCAGCCAGCCCTCCATCGCGCCGAGGATGGGCCCGGCCAGAAGCCGTTCCCGTTCCAGCGCAGCCATCAGTTCGGGCCGGCTGCCGGCCACATACCCGGCGATCAGATCACTGTGCCCGGCAAGGGCTTTGGTGGCGCTGGCCACCACCAGGTCTGCGCCCAGTGACAACGGCTGCTGACCGAGCGGAGTTGCGGTGGTGTTGTCCACGACGAGCCGGGCGTCCCGGCTGTGGCAGATCCCGGCGAGCCGGTGCAGATCGACAATATCCAGACCCGGATTGGTCGGTGTCTCGGCCAGCACCACATCGGCATGCCGCGCGGCCTCGCACATCTCGTCTGCCGTCGCCTCCCGCACCGTCACACCCATCGGGGCCAGGCTCTCCGCGGCGTAACGACGCACCTGGTAGTAGCCGTCGGCCGGCACCACCAGCACCGCACCGGGCCGGCAGAGCACCCGCAGCGCCGCGCTGACGGCCGCCATTCCGGAGCCGAAACACAACGCGGTGGTGGCCTCCTCCAGCTGGGCCAGCGCGGCTTGCAGCCGGGTCCACACCGGATTGGAGTATCGGCCGTAGACGTGATCCTCGGTGCCCTCGTCCGCGCAGAGGTGGAACGCCGAGGCCGGAACCGGGGTGTGGCCCACCGGCTGACCAGGAACCCCTTCGGTATCAACCGCTTTCACGGTGCGGGTGGAGTCCCCGTAGCGCTCCTTCATTCTGGCTTGGTGCTGCGGCCCAACAGCAGGACGACGGCCTCGTCGACGAACAATCCCTTGTGACAGACCCGGTAAACCGCCTCGGTGAGCGGCATCTCGACGTCATAGCTGGATGCCAGCGCCAGAATCGACGAACAGGAGGTGACCCCCTCGGCGACATGGCCGTGGGTGGCCGCCTGGGCCTGCTCGAGGGTGTCCCCTCGGCCCAGGTGCACACCGAAGCTGCGGTTGCGGGAGTGCGACGAGGTACAGGTCGCCACCAGGTCGCCCACCCCGGCGAGTCCAGCCAGCGTTGCGGTCTTGGCGCCCAGCGCCATTCCCAGCCGGATGATCTCAGCCAGCCCGCGGGTGATGATCGCCGCCGCGGTGTTCTCCCCGAGTCCGACACCCGCCGCCATCCCGCAGGCCAGCGCGATCACGTTCTTGCAGGCACCACCGATCTCGGTTCCCACCACGTCGGAATTGGTGTAGGGCCGTAGGTAGCCGGTGCTCAGCGCACGCTGCAGCGCCACCGCCCGGCCCGAGTCCGAGCAGGCCACCACGGTGGCGGCCGGTTGTTCGTCGGCGATCTCGTCGGCCAGGTTGGGCCCGGACACCACCGCCACCTGGCCCGCATCGACACCGGTGACCGCGACGATCACCTGGCTCATCCGCATCAGCGAGCCCAGTTCGATCCCCTTGGCCAGACTGACCAGGGTGGCCCCATCGGCGATGTGACCCCGCCAGGCCTGCAGGTTCCCCCGCAACGTCTGCGCCGGCACTCCGAGCAACACGGTGGTGACGCCGTCGAGGGCCTCGGCGGGGTCTGCCGTCGCCCTGATCGCGGCCGGCAGCACGATATCGGGGAGGTACCCGCTGTTGGTGTGGGCACCGTTGACCTCATCGGCGATCTCCGGACGGCGCGCCCACAACCGGACGTCGTTGCCTGCGTCGGCCAG
The DNA here is from genome assembly GCA_963787055.1 of uncultured Actinomycetota bacterium. Classification (GTDB taxonomy): domain Bacteria; phylum Actinomycetota; class Actinomycetes; order Mycobacteriales; family Mycobacteriaceae; genus Mycobacterium. Next base: position 84,328 of record CAWBBP010000008.1, on the reverse strand, counting down.
AACCTTGGCCAGCGCGGTGCCCCAGGCGCCGGCCCCCATCACCGCCGCGGTCCCCAGCGAGTCGCCCATGCACTCAACCTAGTATCGGCGGCTGGTCGCGGCGGACCGGCCTGCGGATCGCTGGCAGGATGACGCCCATGAGTGGTGCCCCTGATGTCGGCTTGATCATCGCGGTCAAGCGCCTTGAGGTCGCCAAGTCCCGGCTGTCGGAACTGTTTTCCGCCCGGGACCGCGAGCGCGTCGTTCTGGCGATGCTGATCGACACCATCACCGCGGCGCGGGCGGTCGAATCGATTGCATCGATCACCGTGGTGACCCCCGATGCGACTGCCGCCGCCGCTGCCCGCGATCTCGGGGCCGTCCCCGTGGACGATCCCACCCCGGCCGAGCACCCGGACCCGCTGAATAATGCCATCCGGGTCGCGCACGCCCACCTGCGCGTACCTAATGTCGCTGTCCTGCAGGGCGATCTGCCGGCGCTGCGAACCGGCGAGCTGAGTGCGGCGCTGGCCGCCGCCCGAGCACAGCCGCGCAGCTTCGTCGCCGACCGTCAGGGCAGCGGCACCTGCGCCCTGATCGCATTCGGGGTGCCGCTCAACCCGATGTTCGGGACCGACTCCGCACGACGCCACCATCAGGACGGCGCGGTGGAACTCACCGGGGACTGGCCCGGGCTGCGGTGCGATATCGACACCCCTCAGGACCTTGCCGACGCGCACCTGCTGGGCGTCGGTCCGGCGACCGCCGAGACGCTGGCCAGGCACTGATACCCCGGGAGCGGGAAGTTAACCGAGTATTCGCCCGCAACCAACCGTGTCCGCACCCGATGGGGGAAGATGTGGACATGACCGAGACGGAGGCGGATTCCCGCTTATCAGAGACCGACGGCCGAATCGCGGACGGGGCACCGGAGGCCCCCCCGGCCGCCACTGCGGCCACCGTCGACAATCCGCTGCCGGAGGATCGCTACCTCAACCGGGAACTGAGCTGGCTGGACTTCAACGCCCGCGTGCTGGCGCTGGCCGCCGACCCCTCGCTGCCGCTGCTTGACCGGGCCAAGTTCCTGGCGATCTTCGCCTCCAACCTCGATGAGTTCTACATGGTGCGGGTCGCCGGCCTCAAGCGCCGCGACGAGATGGGACTCAAGGTCCGCTCGGCCGACGGGCTCACCCCGCGCGAACAGCTCCGACTGGTCGGCGAGCGCACCCAGCAGTTGGCGATCCGCCACGCCCAGGTGTTCATGGAATCCGTCCGCCCGGCGCTGGCCGCCGAGGGTATCGAGTTCGTCCGCTGGAACGACCTTTCCGAAGCCGATCACCCGGCGTTGTCGAAGTACTTCAACGACCAGGTCTTCCCCGTCCTGACACCGCTGGCCGTCGACCCGGCCCACCCCTTCCCGTTCGTCAGCGGGCTCAGCCTCAACCTGGCCATCACGGTCAAATCCCCGGCTGACGGCGGCGAACACTTCGCCAGGGTGAAGGTCCCCGACAACGTCGACCGGTTCATCCGGCTCGACAGCACCACCGACGGAGTCGAGACCATCCGGTTCCTGCCGATGGAGGAACTCATCGGCGCATTCCTGCCGGCGCTGTTCCCCGGGATGGAGATCGTCGAACGGCACGCCTTCCGAATCACCCGGAACGCCGATATGGACGTCGAGGACCGCGACGAGGATCTGCTTCAGGCCCTGGAACGCGAACTGGCCCGGCGCCGTTTCGGCCCGCCGGTTCGCCTCGAGGTCTCCGGCAACATGAGCGAGCACATGCTGGGGCTGCTCCTGCGCGAACTCGACGTGGACCCCGGGGATGTGGTGCAGGTGCCCGGACTGCTCGACCTGAAATCGCTGTGGCAGGTCTACGCCGTCGACCGACCGGCTCTTAAAGAGCGGCCGTTCGTCCCCACCACTCACCCCGCCTTCGCCGACCGCGAGGGCAAGAGCATCTTCGCCACCCTGCGCGAAGGCGATGTGCTGGTGCACCACCCCTACGAGTCGTTCTCGACCAGTGTGCAGCGCTTCATCGAACAGGCTGCCGCCGACCCGGATGTGTTGGCCATCAAGCAGACCCTTTATCGGACCTCCGGTGACTCGCCGATCGTCAATGCCCTGATCGAGGCCGCCGATGCCGGTAAGCAGGTGGTGGCGCTGGTGGAACTGAAGGCACGTTTCGACGAGCAGGCCAATATCAAATGGGCCCGCGCCTTGGAAGACGCCGGCGTCCATGTCGTCTACGGCCTGGTCGGGTTGAAGACGCACTGCAAGACCTGTCTGGTGGTGCGCCGGGAAGGCTCGGCCATCCGCCGCTACTGTCATATCGGGACGGGTAACTACAACCCGAAAACCGCTCGCCTGTATGAGGATGTCGGCCTGCTCACCGCTTCACCCGAGATCGGGGCGGACCTGACCGATCTGTTCAACTCGCTGACCGGATACTCCCGCAAGGTGGGCTACCGCAATCTGCTGGTCGCCCCGGAGGGTATCCGCAAGGGCATCCTGGACCGTATCGAGCGTGAGGTTGAGGCGCACGGCCAAAACGGCCAGGGCCGGATCCGGGTGAAGGCCAACGCGATCGTCGACGAGCAGATCATCGACGGCCTCTACCGCGCCTCTCAGGCCGGGGTGCGCGTCGAGGTCGTGGTCCGCGGCATCTGCGCACTGCGTCCCGGTGTGCAGGGCTTCTCGGAGAACGTTTCGGTGCGGTCCATCCTCGGTGAGTTCCTCGAGCACTCTCGCGTCATGCACTTCCGGGCGATCGACGAGTGCTGGATCGGCAGCGCAGACATGATGCACCGCAATCTCGACCGTCGGGTGGAGGTCATGGCGCAGGTCAAGGACCGCCGGCTCAGCGGGTATCTGGACGAGGTTTTCGACTCGGCGATGAACCCGGCCACCCGCTGCTGGGAGTTGGGTCCTGACGGACGCTGGACCGCCTCGCCGCAGGCCGGCCGCGAGGTGCGGGACCACCAGGTCTGGTTGATGGACAGGCACCGGTCGTCCTGAGGTGGCATCGGCAAAGACTAAGGCCGGCAAGCAGGTACTTGCCGCGGGCGCAGTGCTGTGGCGTTCCGACGAGGTAGCCGGGCAGCCTCTGATCGCGGTGATACACCGGCCGCGCTATGACGACTGGTCCCTTCCGAAGGGGAAACTGGACGCCGGCGAGACGGAACCGGTTGCCGCCGTTCGGGAGATCCTCGAAGAGACCGGCCAGGTGGCGCACCTGGGCCGACGCCTCGGTGTGGTCAGTTACCCGATCCGGTCCGGCACCAAGGTCGTTCGCTACTGGGCGGCTCGCGCCACCGGCGGCGATTTCGCCCCGGGCCCGGAAGCCGACGACATGCTCTGGCTGCCGCTCCCGGACGCCGCCAAGCGGCTCAGCTACCCGTTGGACCGAAAAATGCTGGCGAGATTCACCAAGAAGCCGGCCGACACCCAGACGGTGTTGATCGTGCGGCACGGCACCGCGGGCCGCAAGGCGCGGTACAAGGGCGACGACCGCCAGCGGCCGTTGGACAAGAAGGGCAGAGCCCAAGCGGAATCGCTGGTGCCGCAACTGCTGGCCTTCGGTGCGGACCGCATTTACGCCGCCGAGAAGCTCCGGTGTGTGCAGACCGTGGAGCCGACGGCCCGCAGGCTGGACGTCCCGATTGCAGTGGAGGCCGCGCTGACGGCGGATTCCTACGCGGACGATCCCAAACGGGCGCACAAGAGGGTTCTGGCCATCGCCGCAGAGGGCGGCACTCCGGTGATCTGCACGCAGGGCGAGGTGATTCCGTCCCTGATCGACTGGTGGTGCAAGCGTGACGGCGTCAAGCCGGACAAGTCCCGAAACCGCAAGGGCAGTACCTGGGTGCTGTCGCTGGCGCAGGGACGGCTGATCGCCGCCGATCATCTGCCCAGCCCGCTGGCTTCCATGTCACGGTCCTGAAACGCGAATACGCCGCGGACCTTTCGGCCCGCGGCGTATTCGCGATCAGGTTTTAGCGACGGCCCTTCTTGGCCGGGGCCTTCTTGGCCGGAGCCTTCTTGGCCGGAGCCTTCTTGGCGACCGCCTTTTTGACCACGGCCTTCTTGACCACGGCCTTCTTGACCGGAGCCTTCTTGACCGGAGCCTTCTTGACGACCGCCTTGCGGACCGGAGCCTTCTTGGCGGGCGCCTTCGTCACGGCGGCCTTCTTGACGACCGCCTTCTTGACCGGAGCCTTCTTGGCAACGACCTTGCGGACCGGAGCCTTCTTGGCGGGCGCCTTCGTCACGGCGGCCTTCTTGACGACCGCCTTCTTGACCGGAGCCTTCTTGGCCGGAGCCTTCTTGGCGACGACCTTCGTCGCGGCGGGAGCCTTCTTGGCAGCGACCTTCTTGGCAGCGACCTTCTTGACGGCGGCCTTCTTGACGGCCTTCTTCACAGCAGCCTTCCTCACTGCACCGCCCACGGCACCTCTCTTGACAGCGGGGCCTTCGGCCGGGAGCTTTTGCGCGCCAGACACGATCGCCTTGAACTGCGCGCCGGGACGGAATGCGGGAACCGAGGTGGGCTTAACCTTCACCGTTTCGCCGGTTCGCGGGTTGCGAGCGACACGCGCTGCGCGGCGGCGACGTTCGAACACACCGAACCCGGTGATGGTCACGCTGTCGCCCTTCTGCACAGCGCGAACGATGGCGTCGATCAGATGCTCCACGGCGTCGTTCGCGTGGCGACGATCGGTGCCCAACCGTTCCGTGAGAACTTCGATCAACTCTGCTTTGTTCATTCAAATCCTCCGAGACAATGGTCCACCCTGGACCGACTGCACAACACGGTAAACCTTCGACGAGCAGATATCCATGAGCCACGCGTAATCTCAGCAAAACGAGCGGGGCGTTCCGTCAATCCGTTTGGGGCGCTTGAGCCGAAGTGCCGACCCGCACAGCAACCCCCGGTGAGGCTGGATCCGCCCAGCCGCAAGGCCGCTCAGGAACCCGTGGGAACGCGTGGCCTCCACTGCGGGCGAGCCGCCTCGAAAGCCTTGATTTCGGGAAGTTTCCGCAGCGTAAGACCTATATCGTCGAGTCCCTCGAGCAGTCTCCAGGCGGTGTAGTCGTCAATGCTGAACGGCACCACGGCCGTTCCGGCGTCGATGGTCCGATCTTGAAGATTCACAGTGATTTCCAGCCCGGGTTGCTGTTCGATCAGCTTCCAGAGCAGTTCGACATCATCTTGTGCGACTTCGGCGGCCAGCAGTCCGGCCTTGCCCGCATTGCCGCGGAAGATATCGGCGAATCGCGAGGAGATCACTACCCGGAAGCCGTAGTCCATCAGCGCCCAGACCGCATGCTCGCGTGAGGATCCGGTGCCGAAGTCCGGTCCTGCGACCAACACCGAACCGCGGTCGAACGGCGGCTGGTTGAGGATGAACGATCCCTCGTTGCGCCAGGCGGCGAACAGGCCGTCCTCGAAACCCGTCCGGGAAACCCTCTTCAGATACTCGGCCGGAATGATCTGGTCGGTGTCGACATTGGATCGGCGCAACGGCACGGCAATGCCGGTGTGGGTGTCGAAAGCGTCCATCAGTCTTCTTCTCCTGGTTCAGATGCCGAGATCGGCTGGCGACGAGAGGGTTCCGCGCACTGCGGTGGCGGCAGCCACGGCCGGCGACACCAGGTGGGTTCGCCCGCCCTTGCCCTGCCGGCCCTCGAAGTTCCGGTTGGACGTCGCCGCGCAGCGTTGACCGGGCGAGAGATGATCGGGATTCATCCCGAGGCACATCGAGCAGCCGGCCAGCCGCCACTCGGCACCCGCCGCGGTGAAGATCTCGCCGAGCCCTTCGGCTTCGGCCTGTGCCCGCACCCGCATCGATCCCGGAACGATGAGCATCCGGACCCCGTCGGCCACCCTGCGACCGCGCAGCACATCGGCCACCGCACGCAGATCCTCGATGCGACCGTTGGTGCACGAGCCGACGAACACCACGTCGACGGCGATATCCCGCATCGCGGTGCCGGGGCGAAGGTCCATGTAGGCCAACGCCTTCTCGGCGCCCTGCCGTTCGGCGTCGCTACCCATCAGTTCGGGGTCGGGTACCGAATCCGATAACGGCACCCCCTGGCCGGGGTTGGTGCCCCAGGTGACGAAGGGGCTCAACGTCGCGGCGTCGATGTAGACCTCGGTGTCGAACTCCGCCCCGTCGTCGGTGCGCAGCCGGTCCCACGCCGCAACGGCCGCATCCCAATTCGCTCCGGCCGGTGCGTAGGTGCGCCCGCGCAGGAACTCGTAGGTGGTTTCGTCCGGCGCCACCATGCCGGCCCGGGCACCGGCCTCAATGCTCATGTTGCAGATCGTCATCCGGCCTTCCATCGACAGCGATTCGATTGCGCTGCCGCGGTACTCGATGACATGTCCCTGCCCGCCACCTGTTCCGATCTTGGCGATCACCGCAAGGATGATGTCCTTGGCGGTGACCCCGGACGGCAGCCGGCCATCGACATTGACCGCCATCGTCTTGAACGGACGCAGTGGGAGCGTCTGGGTCGCCAGCACATGCTCGACCTCGGAGGTGCCGATGCCCATCGCCAGCGCACCGAAGGCGCCGTGGGTGGAGGTGTGACTGTCACCGCAGACGATCGTCATGCCGGGTTGGGTCAGGCCGAGTTGGGGACCGACCACGTGCACGATGCCCTGTTCCGGATCGCCCATCGGATGCAAGCGGATGCCGAACTCGGCACAGTTGCGGCGCAACGTCTCCACCTGGATTCGGGACACCGGGTCGGCGATCGGCTTGTCGATATCGATCGTCGGCACGTTGTGGTCCTCGGTGGCCAGGGTCAGATCGGGCCGGTGGACCGGACGCCCAGACAGACGCAGACCGTCGAAGGCCTGCGGGCTGGTGACCTCGTGGACGAGGTGCAGATCGATATAGATCAGGTCGGGTTCGCGGGCCGCGCCGGTCCCGGCGCCTGCTACGACGACATGGTCGGCCCACACCTTCTCGGCGAGGGTAAGGGGGCGGTCAGGCTCTGCCATCAGCTCATCTCACTCCCGGTGGCGCGGCCACCGTCATCTCGTACTCCCGGTGGCCTCGCCACCGTCATCTCACATATTGAGACGCTAATATCTGGATATGAGACAGGATAGCGGGATCGGCGTGCTCGACAAAGCCGTGACCGTGCTGCACGCGATCGCCGAGTCACCCTGCGGTCTGGCCGAACTGTGCCAACGCACCGGACTGGCGCGCGCCACCGCGCATCGGCTGGCCGCCGGGCTGGAGGTCCATCGGCTGCTCGCCCGCGACGGATCCGGACGCTGGGAACTGGGCCCGGCCCTGTCGGAACTGTCGGCCGGCGTCAACGATCCGCTGCTGGCCGCCGGGGCCGCGGCGCTGCCGCGGCTGCGAGAGATCACCGGGGAAAGCGTCCAGCTGTACCGGCGCGAAGGCACCACCAGGGTCTGCATCGCCGCCCTGGAACCGCCTGCGGGACTGCGCGATACCGTCCCCGTCGGGGCGCGGCTGCCGATGACGGCAGGGTCCGGCGCCAGGGTGTTGCTGGCCTACGCCGATCCCGCCACCCAGCGGGCGGTGCTTCCCGAGGCGGAGTTCACCGAACGGACCCTGGCCGAAGTCCGCCGCCGCGGCTGGGCACAGAGCGCCGCCGAGCGCGAGCCCGGAGTCGCCAGCGTCTCGGCCCCGGTGCACGACCGGAGCGGTGCCGTCATCGCCGCGGTATCGGTATCCGGCCCGATCGACCGGATGGGCCGACGGCCGGGTGAACGGTGGGCGGCCGACCTGCTGGCCGCCGCTGCGGAGTTGACTCAGCGGCTGTGACGACACGACTCTGCGACCAGTGCGCCGACTCTGCGACCAGTGCGCCGAGTCTGCGACCAGAGCGTCGATTCACGCCAGAATGCAATCTGTACGCAGTGTCGATGGTCCACGCCTGAGACACTGACAGCCATGGGATCCAAACAGCGCAGTCAGATTGTCATGACCGACGGGGAGATCACCGACTTCGTGGCCCGCAGCCGCACCGGCACCCTGGCCACCGTCGGCCCAGACGCCCAGCCGCACCTGGTGGCCATGTGGTACGCGGTGGTCGACGGTGACATCTGGGTCGAGACCAAGGTCAAGTCGCAAAAAGTGGTGAACATCCGGCGCAATCCCCGGGTCAGCTTCATGATCGAGGCCGGCATGACCTACGACTCCCTGATGGGGGTGTCGTTCGAGGGCGTGGCCGAGATCCACGACGACCCGGACACCATCTTCGCAGTCGGCGTCAGCGTCTGGGAACGCTACAACGGGCCCTACACCGATGACCTCAGGCCTGCGGTGGACATGATGATGAACAAACGCGTCGCGGTGCGGATCGCGCCCAACCGGGTGCGGTCCTGGGACCATCACAAGCTGGGCCTACCCGCGATGCCGGTGGCCGGTTCGACGGCCCCCTCCTGAATCCCCGCGAGCAGACGTGAAATGCCCTGGACACGCCGGGAAATGGAGCGTTTTGTGTCTGCTCGCCGAAGAACGGAAGTACCCCCGATGGGATTCGAACCCACGCTACCGCCGTGAGAGGGCGGCGTCCTAGGCCGCTAGACGACGGGGGCTAGAACGTGAAACAGCATAACCGAACGGCCAAGGCCGACATAATTGCCGCAGATTGGCTGGGGTACCAGGACTCGAACCTAGAATGGCTGAACCAGAATCAGCTGTGTTGCCAATTACACCATACCCCATTGGACACCCATAACAGCTGGTCAGAACCAACTATGCCGGGCTTCCAAACAACGCTGTGCAGACTACCAAAGATTCCGCGCTGCCCCGTCTCGGGCCTCGCGCAGCCGATCCAGGCTGCGCTGCCGACCTAGCAGCTCCAGTGACTCGAACAGCGGCGGGCTGACCGTCGCGCCGGTCGCAGCCACCCGGATCGGGCCGAATGCCTTGCGGGGCTTGAGCCCCAACCCGTCGATCAGCGCGGTCTTCAGCGCATCTTCGATACCGGCGGTGTTCCAGTCGGCCACACCCGCCAGTGCCTCGCAGGCGGCGTCGAGAACCGGCACCGATTCGGGGCCGAGTTCCTTCGCCGCGGCGGCCGGATCGATGACATAGGAGGCGTCGTCGAGAAACTTCAGCAGGTTCCACGCCTCCGACAGCACGACGACGCGGGTCTGCACCAACTCCGCTGCCGTCGCGAAACCCGCCTCGTCCAGGCCGGTGTCATGGCCGTGGGCTTCGAAGAAGGCGCGCAACCGGGTGGCGAACTCAGCCGGATCCAGCCGGCGGATGTGCTCGGCGTTGATCGCCTCGGCCTTCTTCTGGTCGAAGCGGGCCGGATTGGAGTTGACGTCGACCACGTCGAAGGCGCGCACCATCTCCTCGAGGCCGAAAACGTCGCGGTCGTCGGCGATCCCCCAGCCCAGCAGGGCGAGATAGTTCATCAGGCCCTCGGGCAGAAACCCGCGATCGCGGTGCAGGAACAGGTTGGACTGCGGGTCGCGCTTGGAAAGCTTCTTGGTCCCCTCCCCCAGAACCGTTGGCAGGTGGGCGTATTCGGGGACACGCTCGCCCACCCCGATCCGGATCAGCGCACGGTGCAAGGCGATCTGTCGCGGTGTGGACGGCATCAGGTCCTCCCCGCGAAGCACGTGGGTGATCTTCATCAGCGCGTCGTCCACCGGATTGACCAGGGTGTACAACGGCTCCCCGGTGGCTCGGGTCAGCGCGAAATCGGGCACCGTGCCGGCGGCGAACGTCGTCTCGCCGCGCACCAGGTCATGCCAGCTGATGTCCTCGTCGGGCATCCGCAACCGCAGGACCGGCTTGCGTCCCTGCGCCTCGTAATCCGCACGCTGGGCGTCGGTGAGATCGCGATCGAAGTTGTCGTAGCCCAGTTTCGGGTTGCGGCCAGCCGCCAGGTGGCGGGCCTCGACCTCTTCGGGGGTGGAGTAGGCCGGGTACACCTCACCGGCTTCGGCCAGCAGGGCGATCACGTCGCGATAGCTCTCCGAGCGCTGCGACTGTCGGTACGGCAGGTGCGGCCCACCGACTTCCGGGCCCTCGTCCCAATCCAGGCCCAGCCAGCGCAGCGCCTCGAGGATCGCCGCATAGCTCTCCTCGGAATCCCGGGCGGCATCGGTGTCTTCGATCCGAAACACGAACGCGCCGGCGTGGTGTCGGGCGTAGGCCCAGTTGAACAACGCGGTGCGCACCAGGCCGACATGCGGGGTACCGGTCGGCGAGGGGCAGAACCGAACTCGTACGGGCTGATTGGAACTTTGCGCGGTCATCGGGCGCCTTTCCGGACGACGGGGTTGGTCAGAGTTCCGATGCCCTCGATGGTGACGCTGACGGTGTCGCCGTCCTCCAGCGGGCCCACCCCCTCGGGCGTACCGGTGAGGATCAGATCGCCGGGCAGCAGCGTCATCACCGCGCTCATCCATTCGATGATGGCGCCGATATCGTGGATCATCATCGAGGTCCGACTGCGTTGGCGCACTTGGCCGTTGACCTCGGTGCGAATCTCCAGATCCGACGGGTCGAGATCGGTCACGATCCAGGGGCCGACCGGGCAGAAGGTGTCATGGCCCTTGGCCCGGATCCACTGACCGTCGGCCTTCTGCTGATCGCGGGCGGACACATCGTTGGCGATGGTGTACCCGAGGATGACGTCAGCGGCCCGTGCGGCCGGGACGTCCTTGCACGGCCGGCCGATCACCGCTGCCAACTCACCCTCGTGGTGCACCGGAGAGGCTTTGGCGGGCAATTGGATCGGCACGCCGGGCCCGATGATGGCGGTGTTGGGTTTGAGGAAGATGACCGGATCCTCAGGAGCTGGACCGGTAACACCGTCCATCTCCTGGATGTGCGCCAGGTAGTTCTTGCCCATGCACACCACCTTGCTGGCAAGGATGGGCGCCAGCAGCCGGACGTCGGCCAGCGGCCAGGACCGGCCGGTGAAGGTCGGTGTGCCGAAGGGATGCTCGGCGATCTCCCGCGCGGTGGCCTCATTCTTGGGCAGGTCACCGTCACCCTCGATACTGACGAAGGCGACCCCATCGGGGCTGGCGATACGACCCAGGCGCATTCGTGACAGCCTAAAGCGTGTGAACGCCACGCCGGTCAGCGCCCTCCGGCGCTGGTCGATGCTGGGTATCGGGCTGCTCGCGACACTGTGCGCCAACGTGTTCATCAACGGCGTCGCCTTCCTGATCCCGACCCTGAACACCGAGCGCGGCCTCGATCTGGCCCGCGCCGGTTTGGTCTCGGCCATGCCCGCGTTCGGGATGGTGCTGACGCTGATCGCCTGGGGATACGTGGTCGACCGGCTCGGTGAGCGGCTGGTGCTGGCCGTCGGCTCCGCCCTGACGGCGGCCGCGGCCTTGGCGGCTGCGCTGAGCCATTCCCTGGTGTCGGTTTCGGTCTTTCTGTTCCTCGGCGGGATGGCGGCGGCCAGCAGCAATTCGGCCAGCGGTCGGCTGGTGGTGGGCTGGTTCGAACCCGAGCAGCGCGGTCTGGCGATGGGTATCCGCCAGACGGCACAACCGCTGGGAGTCGGCCTGGGAGCCTTGGTGATTCCGCGGCTGGCCGAAACCGGCGGAATCGGGGCGGCGTTGCTGTTCCCGGCGGTGGTGTGCGCGGCCGCGGCCGTGGTCTGCGCGGTCGGCGTGCGCGACCCGGCGCGTCCGCCGCGCGCGGAGGCCCCGGCCGAGCAGTTGGCCAACCCGTACCGCAATTCCTCGACGCTGGCGCGCATCCACCTGGTGTCGGTGCTGCTGGTCGTTCCGCAGGCAGTGGTGTGGACGTTCACGCTGGTGTGGCTGATGACTGAGCACCGCTGGTCGGCCGGCGCTGCCGGGGCGTTGGTGACGGCGGCCCAGATCCTCGGTGCGCTGGGGCGGGTTGCCGCGGGGCGGTGGTCGGACCGGGTGGGCTCCCGACTGCGGCCGATCCGGACCATCGCCGCGGTGGCGGGCGCCACCATGGCGGCGCTGGCGCTCACCGACGCGCTGGACTGGAGCTGGAGCATCGCCGCGATGATGGTGGCCTCGGTGGTCACCGTCAGCGATAACGGACTGGCGTTCACCGCCATCGCCGAGATCGCCGGGCCGTTCTGGAGTGGGCGTGCTCTGGGCACCCAGAACACCAGCCAACTACTGACCGCGGGGCTCACCCCGCCGCTGTTCGGGGCGCTGATCGGCGCGGCGGGATTTCCGGTGGCGTTCGCGGTGTGCGCGCTGTTCCCGGTGCTGGCGCTCCCACTGGTGCCCGCCGAACGGGAGTAACCGCCCCGCGACCGTGCCCAAACTGCGCACCTAGCCGGCGTGTCGGCGGGCAGACACGCACGCTCGCGCGGAAGAACGAGGCCTTAAAGCCGGGCCCGGATCCGCTCGCCCACCTCTTTGGTGGACAGCGTGGCACCGCCGCGGGTGGCCAGATGATCGGCGACGGCCTTGTCCACCCGGGCCGCGGCGGCCTCCTCGCCGAGATGCGACAGCAGTAGGGCCACGCTCATCACCGCCGCCGTCGGGTCGGCGATGCCCTGCCCGGCGATATCGGGCGCGCTGCCGTGCACCGGCTCGAACATCGACGGGTTGGTGCCGGTGGCGTCGATGTTGCCGCTGGCGGCCAGTCCGATTCCCCCCGACACCGCGGCGGCGAGATCGGTGATGATGTCGCCGAACAGGTTGTCGGTGACGATGACGTCGAAGCGCCCCGGGTCGGTGACCATGTGGATGGTCGCGGCATCGATGTGCTGATAGGCCACCTCGACATCGGGGTAGTCCGTGCCGACCTCGGCCACGATCCGGGACCACAGCTTGCCGGCGAACATCAGCACGTTGTTCTTGTGCACCAGCGTCAGATGCTTGCGACGGGCGCGGGCCTTCTCGAACGCGTACCGCACCACCCGCGCAACCCCGAAGGCGGTATTGAGGCTGACCTCGGTGGCGACCTCGTGCGGCGTGCCGGTGCGGATCGACCCCCCGGTGCCCGTGTAGGGGCCCTCGGTGCCCTCGCGGACGACGACGAAGTCGATCGCCGGGTCACCGGCCAACGGACTGCGCACGCCGTCGTAGAGCCGGCTCGGGCGCAGGTTCACGTGGTGATCGAGTTCGAAGCGGATCTTCAGCAGCAGGCCACGTTCCAGCACACCGCTGGGCACCGAGGGATCCCCGATCGCCCCGAGCAGGATGGCGTCCTGGCCGCGCAGTTCGTCGATGACTCCGTCGGGCAGCACCTCGCCGGTGGCGTGGTAGCGCCGCGCGCCGAGGTCATAGTGGGTCTGCTCGACACCGGGGTGCACCGCATCGAGCACCTGAAGCGCTTCGCCGATGACTTCCGGGCCGATACCGTCGCCCGCGATGACCGCAAGCCTTGTCACGACAGATCAACCACTTCCAGCGTCCCGGCGTCCACCGCGTCGCGGATGGCGGTCCGCACCTCGGCGGGCACGTCACGGTCGAGTCGCAGCATCACCGTGGCCCCCTCGCCGCTGGCGTCCTGACTCAGCTGGGCGGCCTCGATATTGACGTCGGCCGCACCCAGGATGGTCCCGATCTTGCCCAACGCCCCGGGCTTGTCGCCGTAGTGCAGGATCAGGTTCATCCCCGCGGCGCGCAGGTCGAAGCTGCGGCCGTTGATCGAGACGACCTTCTGCACCTGTTGCGGCCCGGACAGCGTCCCGGCGACATTGACCGCGGTGCCGTCCGGTGCCACCACCCGCACATCGACCAGGCTGCGGTGGTTGGGGCTCTCGCTGACCGTGGCGAGTTCGGTCTCCAGTCCCCGGTCGGCGGCCAGCGCCGGGGCGTTGACGAAGGTGACCTGCTGATCGGTCATCGTGGAGAACAGTCCGCGCAGCGCCGACAGCTTCAGCACCTCGACGTCTTCGGCGGCCAGCTCGCCGCACACCCGCACCGACAGGCTGTCCGGCGGCTCGGTGCCGAGTACCCCGGCCAGCACGCCGAGCTTGCGCACCAGATCCAGCCACGGCGAGACCTCCTCGCTGACCGCGCCCGCTCCGACGTTGACGGCGTCGGGTACGAACTCTCCGGCCAGCGCGAGTTTGACGCTCTCGGCGACGTCGGTGCCGGCCCGGTCCTGCGCCTCGGCCGTCGATGCGCCCAGGTGCGGGGTGACGACCGCCTGCGGCAGGTCGAACAGCGGGCTGTCGGTACATGGCTCGGTGGCGTACACGTCCAGTCCGGCCGCCCGGACGTGACCGCTGCGGATCGCGTCGGCCAGCGCCTGCTCGTCGATCAGGCCGCCGCGGGCGGCGTTGACGATGATCACCCCGGGTTTGGTCCGGGCCAGTGCCTCGGCGCCGAGCAGTCCGGCGGTCTCCTTGGTCTTAGGCAGGTGCACCGAGATGAAGTCCGCGCGGGCCAGCACATCGTCCAACGGCAGCAGTTCGATACCGAGCTGGGCGGCCCGGGCCGGCGGGACGTACGGGTCGTAGGCGATGACGTGCGTGCCGAAAGCGGCGAGCCGTTGGGCCACCAGCTGGCCGATCCGGCCCAGCCCCACCACGCCGACGGTTTTACCGAACAGTTCGGTGCCGTTGAACGCCGAGCGTTTCCAGGTTTTGTCCCGCAGCGTGGCGTCGGCGGCGGGGATCTGCCGGGCCGCCGCGAGCATCAGCGCCAGCGCATGCTCGGCGGCGCTGTGGATATTGGAGGTCGGCGCGTTGACCACCAGCACCCCGGCCGCGGTGGCCGCGTCGACGTCGACGTTGTCCAGGCCCACACCGGCCCGGGCGATGATCTTCAGCCTGGGCGCGGCGGCGATCACCTCGGCGTCGACGGTGGTGGCTGAGCGCACCAGCAGTGCGTCGGCGTCGGCGACGGCTTCCAGCAGCTTGGGGCGGTCCGGGCCGTCGACCCAACGGACCTCGACCTGGTCACCGAGGGCGGCAACGGTCGATTGGGCGAGTTTGTCGGCGATGAGTACGACGGGCGCGTTGGGGGGCAAAGTCACCGGGACAGCCTAAAGGGCCGGGAATGGGGTGTAATCGCTAGATGGACGTCACCGTGGTCGGCAGCGGGCCCAACGGGCTATCCGCGGCGGTGACCTGCGCCCGCGCCGGGCTGAAAGTGCAGGTCCTGGAGGCCCAGGCCACCCTCGGCGGGGGTGCTCGCACCCTCGCCGACCCCGAGTACCCGGATATCCGCCATGACATCTGCTCGGCGATCCACCCGCTGGCGCTGGCGTCGCCGTTCTTCGCCGAGTTCGATCTGCGGGCCCGGGGCGTGGGTTTGGCCGTGCCGGAGATCTCCTATGCCAACCCGCTGCCGGGCCTCCCGGCCGCGATCGGCTGGCGCGATCTGGAACGCACCTGCGCGGGCCTTCAGCACGGCGACTCGTGGCGGCATCTGCTGGGACCACTGACCGCCCGCGGCGAGGATGTGGTGGCGTTCCTGATCGGCGATAAGCGGTCCCTGCCCCCCGATTTCCCGGCGGCGGTGCTGCTCGGGCAACGGATGCTCGAGCAGGGCAGCCCCGCCTGGGGACGGCTCCGCGGCGAGGACGCCCGGGCGTTATTCACCGGTGTCGCCGCGCACACCATCGCACGCATGCCCTCACTGGTGGCCGCCGGCGCCGGACTGCTGCTGGCGACCTTGGCCCACACCGTGGGCTGGCCGGTCCCGGTAGGCGGCAGCCAGTCGATCGCCGACGCCCTGATGGACGATCTGCGCGCGCACGGCGGCGAACTGCACGCCGGGGTGACCGTCACCGCTCCCCCACCCGGCGTGGCGCTCTACGACACCGCCCCTACCGCGCTGCTGGACATCTACCGTGACGCACTGCCGTCCCGCTACGCCCGGGCGTTGCGCAACTACCGGTTCGGCCCCGGCGTTGCCAAAGTGGATTTCGTTCTCTCCCAGGATATTCCATGGTCGGATTCACAACTCGCCGGTGCGGCGACGCTGCATCTCGGCGGCACCCGCGCCCAGATGGCACATGCCGAGAAGCAGATCGCGGCGGGCAACCATGCCGACTGGCCGATGGTGCTGGCCGCCCAGTCCTTCACCGCCGACCCGACTCGTATCGACGCCGGGGGCCGGCGCCCGTTCTGGACCTACGCCCATGTACCGGCCGGATCCACCGTCGACCAGACCGGCACCATCACCGCCGTGATGGAACGCTTCGCGCCGGGCTTCGCCGATATCGTCGTGGCAGCGCGCAGCATCCCGGCATCGCGCCTGGCCGAGCATGACGCCAACTACGTCGGCGGCGATATCGGGGTGGGCGGCAACTCGGTGCTGCGCGCCCTGCTCGGGCCCACCCCGCGGGTGAACCCGTGGAGCACGCCCGTCCCCGGGGCCTACCTGTGCTCGTCGGCGACCCCGCCCGGCGGTGGTGTGCATGGGATGAGCGGTTACTACGCCGCACGGACGGTACTCAAACGGGAGTTCGGGCTACCGACACCGTCGCTGCGACCTTAGCTGGACAACCGCTCACCATCGGCCGTCCCGGTGCGGCAGGATGTACCGATGTCCGGACCTTTGCTGCCACCGCTGGAATCGCTGCGCAAGGCCATGGGACAGGTGCGGATACCCCTGCCGGTCCCCGGTGCGGAAGCCGCCCGCACCCTCGCCGGCACCTTCACCAACCAACTCGACGATTACGTGCTGCCCAGGCTTCGGGACGCCGACGCACCCTTGCTGGCCGTCGTCGGCGGATCCACCGGAAGCGGTAAGTCGACACTGGTCAACAGTCTCGTCGGCACACCGGTGACGACTCCCGGGGTGCTTCGGCCGACGACGCGGCACCCGGTCTTGGCCCACAGTCCGGCCGACGCCGACTGGTTCGCCTCCGACCGCATCCTGCCCCGCCTGCCCCGGATCACCGGTGGATCCGCCCTCGGCGGCACCGACGATGTGTTCGGCTTGCGCCTGGTTGCCATCGATGAGGTCCCTGCAGGCATAGGACTTCTCGACGCCCCCGACCTCGACTCGGTGTCGGCGGCCAACCGCGAGATGGCGGGAATGCTGATGTCGGCGGCGGACCTGTGGATCTTCGTCACCACAGCCTCTCGGTACGCCGACGCGGTGCCGTGGGCGGCCCTGCGTGCCGCGGTCGACCGCAATGCAGCGGTCGTGATCGTGCTCAACCGGGTACCCCCCGAAGCCATGGCCGAAGTGACGGCGCATGTGCGCCAGGTCCTGGCCGACGAACGTCTTGCAGGAGCACCGCTGTTCGTCATCGCCGAATCGCCGCTGGTGGACGGCATGCTGCCCGCCGATCGCACGGCGACGATGCAGACCTGGCTGGCCAATCTCGTCGACGATGCGGCCATGCGCGCAGCGGTGGCCCGCCGGACCGTGGACGGCGCCGTCGGCCGAATCGTCACCGAGATGCCGGTCATCGCCGATGCCGTTGCGCAACAGGTGGATACCGCAGATCGGCTTCGCGGTGCGGTCGCGGTGCCGTATGAGCAGGCAGTCGCCACGTTGGAGGAGGCCGCCGCGGACGGCTCTCTCATGCGCGGCGAGGTTTTGGCCCGTTGGCAGGAGTTCGTGGGTACCGGGCAGCTGCTCAAACGGCTGGAGGAGGGCGTGGGCCGATTGCGTGACCGCATCAGTGCCGCGGTTCGCGGCGAGCCGGCACCACCGGAAAGGGTCAGCGAGGCAATCGAATCGGGTTTGGCCAGCCTGCTCGTCGACGCCGCCAACGATGCCGCGCGGCAGGCGGACCACCACTGGCGCGCCGATGATGCCGGGCGGGCTCTGCTCGGTGGGTCCGATCTGGCTCGGGCGTCGGCGGAATTCCCAGACCGAGCCGCTGAACTGGTGCGGGCTTGGCAGGGCGATCTGCTCGAGATGATCCGGACCGAGGGCGCCGACAAACGCCAGACCGCGCGGGCGATGGCCTACGGCGTCAACGCCGTCGCACTGGCGCTGATGGTGGTGGTGTTCTCGACCACCGGCGGTCTGTCCGGAGCTGAGGTGGGCATCGCGGGCGCCTCGACCGCGCTGGCCCAGAAACTGCTCGAGGCGGTGTTCGGCGAGGACGGCGTCCGGCGAATGTCGAAGAGCGCCATGGAGAAACTCCAGGAGCGCGTCGCCGGGTTGATGGCCGACGAGCAGCAGCGCTTCCTGTCCCGGCTTGATGCACTGGAGCTCGACCCCGGGCTGCCGGCCCGCCTGCGGGCCGCCACCCTGGAGGTTGCGCGGGCCCGCCAGGCCGAAGACGCCCAGACGGTTCTGCCCACCGGTCCGCCGGCCCCGGGAGACCCGTCGGAGCCCCGCCGGAACTGGCGCGACAAGATGCGCGATTGGTGGAACGGTTGATGATGAAGGATCTGTTCGCACGACTCAACCCGCTGCGCGCCGATACACCGGCACCTATCGACGGCGCCGCACTGGACCGCAGGCTGGCGGCGCTGGCCCGGGCCGCCGATCTCGGCGAGGGCCGGTTGGCGCTGGCGGCGGTGGAACAGGCCCGCGTCATTGCCGACCGTGCCCAGGCCCGCCGGGGACTGTCCGAACAACTCACCGTCGTGGCGTTCGCGGGGTCCACCGGAGCAGGCAAGAGCACCCTGTTCAACTCCATCGTCGGTGCGGAGGTGGCCAAGACCGGCGTGCTGCGCCCCACCACATCGGAGCCGCTGGCGGCGATCTGGCAGGACAGCCCGGAAACGGTCGCGCTGCTGCAATGGCTGGGTGTCACCCGCTGGCACGTCGTCGACGACGGCGCGGCGGCACTGGCCGACCTGGTGCTGATCGACCTGCCCGACCACGATTCCACCCACTCCGAGCACCGCGCGTACGTCGATCACTTCGTGGAGCGGGTCGACCTGATGGTGTGGGTGCTCGACCCGCAGAAATACGCCGACGCCCTGGTGCACGAGCAGTACCTGCGGCGGTTCTCCCGGCACGACGATGTGACCGTCGTGGTGCTCAACCAGGTCGACCGGCTGACCGTCGCCGAAGCCCAGCAGTGCCTGTCGCATCTGCGACGACTGGTGGCCGAGGACGGCCTGTCCGACGCCGTGGTGCTGGCGACGTCCAACCGCAGCGGCGAAGGTCTGGAGGCCCTGGCCGAGCGGATCCTCAGCGCGGTCACCGGACGCCGGACCGCGCTGGCCAGATCCGCCGCCGACGTCGCCACCGCGGCCGACGGGCTTGCCCGGGCCGCCGAAGATCCCGGAACGCCGGTAGCCGGGTCCCGTCCGGCCGACGTCGAGCATCTGACCGACGCCCTGACCGAGGCGGCCGGCGCTCCGGTGATCACCGCGGCGATCGAGAAGTCCAGCCGGCACAAGGCGGTCCAGGCGGTGGGCTGGCCGCCGCTGAAGTGGTTGGCGCGTCTGCGCAAGGATCCGGTGGCTCAGCTCCGGCTGGACCGTCCCGGCGTCGACCCGCGGCTGGTGCGCTCCTCGCTGCCGTCCAACGATCCGGTGGCCAGGGCGCGCGCCAACACCGCGGTGATGGAGTACGCCGACAAGGCCAGCGCGGGCGCGCCGCAGGCGTGGGTGCAGAGCGCCCGGGCGGTGGCCGACCGCGCTTCGGCCGCCCTGACCGACCACCTCGACCAGGCCGTCACCCGCGCTCCGCTGGTCCCCGCGCGTAACCCGCGCTGGTGGGGCGCCGTCGGGGTGCTGCAGTGGGCGCTGTTTGCCGTCGCGGTGGCCGGCGGGCTGTGGCTGCTGGGCCTGGCCGGGCTGGCCTACCTGCAGTTCCACGTCGCCCAGGCGCCCACCGTGGAGGGCTTGCCGGTGCCGACCCTGCTGCTGATCGTCGGCCTACTCGGCGGGATCGTCCTCGCCGGTTTCGGCAGGGTGCTGGCGCGCACCAGTGCCTCCCGCGCCGCCCGGGCGGCTCGCGCCGCGCTGCGGGCCGAGGTCGCGCTGGTCGCCGAACGCCAGATCGCCGAACCGGTGGCGGCCGACCTGGCGACCGTCGATCAGTTCCGTGACGCGTTGCGCACCGCCCAGGGCGGCTGAGCGCTACGCCGTATCGGTGAGCGGCCGGTCCACCCAGCTCATCAGGTCGCGCAGCTTCTTGCCGGTGACCTCGATCGGGTGCTCGGCGTTCTGCTTGCGCAGGCCCTCGAGTTCTTTGTTGCCGCCCTCCACGTTGGCCACCAATCGCTTGACGAAGGTGCCGTCCTGAATGTCCTTGAGAATCTGGCGCATCCGCTGCTTGGTGTCGGCGTCGATGACCCGCGGGCCGGACAGGTAGCCGCCGAACTCCGCGGTATCGGACACCGAGTAGTTCATCCGGGCGATGCCGCCCTCGTACATCAGGTCGACGATCAGCTTGAGCTCGTGCAGCACCTCGAAGTAGGCCAGTTCCGGGGCGTAGCCCGCCTCCACCATGACCTCGAAGCCGGTCTTGACCAGTTCCTCGGTGCCGCCACACAGCACGGCCTGCTCACCGAACAGGTCGGTCTCGGTCTCGTCCTTGAAGGTGGTCTTGATGACCCCGGCGCGGGTGCCGCCGATGGCCTTGGCGTAGGACAGAGCCAGTGCCAGGCCCTCGCCGGTCGGGTCCTGCTCGATGGCCACCAGGCAGGGCACGCCCTTGCCGTCGACGAACTGCCGGCGCACCAGGTGGCCGGGGCCCTTCGGGGCCACCATGCCGATGGTGACATCGGCGGGCGGCTTGATCAGGCCGAAGTGGATGTTCAGGCCGTGGCCGAAGAACAGCGCGTCGCCGGCCTTGAGGTTCGGCTCGATGTCATTGCGGAAGATCTCGGCCTGCGCGGTATCGGGCGCCAGCAGCATGATCACGTCGGCCCACTTGGCGACCTCGGCCGGGGTGTCGACCTCCAGGCCCTGCTCGGTGACCTTCTCCCGCGACTTCGAGCCTTCCTTGAGGCCGACCTTCACCGCCACGCCGGAGTCACGCAGGCTCAGCGAGTGCGCGTGGCCCTGGCTGCCGTAGCCGATCACACCGACCTTGCGGCCCTGGATGATCGACAGGTCGGCGTCGTCGTCATAGAACATCTCGATTGCCGCAGAACTAGACACAGTGCAATTTTCCTTCTGTCGTTTCTTCTATTTCGAGTTCGTGATGGCGCGCGGGCCGCGCGATAGTGCTACCACACCGGACTGCACGGTCTCGCGGATGCCATACGGTTCCAGCACCCGCAGCAGCGCGTCGAGCTTCTCCGCGGTACCGGTCGCCTCGACGGTCAGCGACTCGTTGGACACGTCGATGATCTTGGCGCGGAACAGGTTCACCGCCTCGATGACCTGACTGCGGCTGCCCGAGTCGGCGCGGACCTTGATCAGCGCCAGCTGGCGGGCCACCATGTTCTCGTCATCCTGCTCGACGATCTTGATGACGTTGATCAGCTTGTTGAGCTGTTTGGTGATCTGCTCGAGCGGGGTCTCCTCGGCGGTGACGACGATGGTCATCCGAGACATGTCCTTGACGTCGGTGGGCCCGACGGCGAGTGACTCGATGTTGAACCCGC
Source organism: uncultured Actinomycetota bacterium (assembly GCA_963787055.1). GTDB lineage: Bacteria > Actinomycetota > Actinomycetes > Mycobacteriales > Mycobacteriaceae > Mycobacterium. Next base: position 62,941 of record CAWBBP010000008.1, on the reverse strand, counting down.
GCCGGGAGAACAGCGCCGCGACGCGGGCCAGCACGCCGGGTTTGTCCTCGACCAGAACCGACAGGGTGTGGGTGACGGTGTTAGTGCTCATCAGGCGCGCCCCTCGGAGTTGTCCTCGTCGAACAGCGGCCGGATATTGCGGGCCGCCATGATCTCGTCGTTACCGGTGCCGGCGGCCACCATCGGCCAGACCTGCGCGTCGGCGCCGACGATGAAGTCGATCACCACCGGCCGGTCGTTGATCGCGCGAGCCTGATTGATCACGTCGACGACGTCTTCCTCACGCTCGCAACGCAATCCGACACACCCCAGCGCCTCGGCCAGCTTGACGAAGTCAGGGATGCGATGGCTGTGGGTGGACAGATCGGTCTGGCTGTAGCGCTCGCCGTAGAACAGCGTCTGCCACTGCCGGACCATGCCCAGGTTTCCGTTGTTGATCAGTGCCACCTTGATCGGCACACCCTCCACCGCACAGGTGGCCAGTTCCTGGTTGGTCATCTGGAAGCAGCCGTCGCCGTCGATGGCCCACACCTCGGTGTCCGGGCAGGCCATCTTCGCGCCCATCGCCGCCGGGACGGCGTATCCCATGGTGCCCAGCCCGCCGGAGTTGAGCCAGGTGCGCGGCTTCTCGTAGGAGATGAACTGCGCGGCCCACATCTGGTGCTGGCCCACCCCGGCCACGTAGATGGCGTCCGGACCGGCGATCTTGCCGAGTTGGGAGATGACGTACTCGGGGCTGAGGCTGCCGTCACTTTGCGGTCCGTAGCTCAGCGGGAACTTCTCGCGCACACCGTTGAGATAGGACCACCACTCGGCCAGGTCCGGGTCGCCGACGCCCTCGTTGCCAATCCGGTCGTCTCCGGCGGGCCGGCGGCGCAGCATGTCGACCAGATCGCGGATGACGGCCTTGATATCGCCCACGATCGGAACGTCGGCGTGCCGGTTCTTGCCGATCTCGGCCGGGTCGATATCGGCGTGGATGACCTTGGCGTCCGGGGCGAAGGTCGACAGCTTGCCGGTGACCCGGTCGTCGAAGCGGGCCCCGAGGGTGATCAGCAGGTCGCTGCGCTGCAGGGCGGCAACCGCGGCCACCGTGCCGTGCATACCGGGCATCCGGAGGTTCTGCGGGTGGCTGTCCGGGAAGGCGCCGCGGGCCATCAGGGTGGTCACCACCGGGATCCCGGTCAGCTCGGCCAGTTCCTTGAGTTCCTCCCAGGCCTCGCCGCGGATCACCCCGCCACCGACGTAGAGCACCGGCTTGCGGGCCGCGGTGATCAGCTTGGCGGCCTCCTTGATCTGACGGCCGTGCGGCTTGGTGTTCGGCTTGTAGCCGGCCAGTTCCAGCTGCGGCGGCCAGGCGAACGTGCACTGACCCTGCAGCACATCCTTGGGGATATCAACGAGGACCGCGCCGTGGCGTCCGGTGGAGGCGATGTGGAACGCCTCGGCGATCGACCGGGCGATATCGTCGCCGTCGCGCACCAGGATGTTGTGCTTGGTGATCGGCATGGTGATACCGGTGATATCGGATTCCTGGAAGGCGTCGGTGCCGATCAGCGCGCGCCCGACCTGCCCGGTGATGGCGACCACCGGGATGGAGTCCATCTGGGCGTCGGCCAGCGGGGTGACCAGGTTCGTCGCGCCGGGACCCGAGGTGGCCATCATCACCCCGACCCGGCCGGTGGCATGGGCGTAGCCGCTGGCCGCGTGGCCGGCGCCCTGCTCGTGGCGGACCAGGACGTGGCGCAGCTGGTTCGAGTCGAACAGCGGGTCATAAACCGGGAGCACCGCCCCGCCGGGGATGCCGAAGATCACGTCGACGCCGAGTTCCTCCAGCGACCGCACGACGGCTTCGGCGCCGGTGAGCTGCTGGGGCGCGACCCGGTTGTGGATCTGCGCGGCCGGCTGGTGATGGGCGCCGTTGGTCGGAGTGGGATCGGCCGCGGGCTCGGTTGCCCGGGTGGCGGGTGCGCTCACTGGTGTCCTCGATCTCTGGGGCTACATATGCGGCTTTGACAAGAAAAAACCCCCGTCAGCATGGGCGGCTGTACGAGGGTGGCGCGCTGGTGCGTGTGGCTAAACCCGGCGGAGGGCAAGCGCGGCACCAACGCGCTGACCTACTACAAGCTTTCCACCGGATGACATAACAGCGAAGGTTAGTCCCGGCACAGGTCAAGCGTCAAATTCCCGGTGGTGCCGGAACGCTGGTGCCGCGACGGTGGTGCTTCGACGGTAGTGCCATGATGTGCGGCATGGCGCGTCGATCCGGCAGCACCCCGACGGTGATCCGAATCTCCCCGATGGCGCACTTCGCCTCCGGATTCCTGGCATTGGCACTGTTGACGGTGGTTCCCGCCTTCGGCACGGCGGGCCTGGCACTGCTGGTCGTTCCGGCCCTGATCTCAGTGGCCATCGAACGGCTGCGCACCACCGCCGATCAGGACAGCGTCACCGCCCGCACGCTGGTACGCAGCCAGACGATGCCGTGGTCTGCGATCGAGGGGCTGAAATTCACCCGGGGCCGCTGGGCGCGGGCCTGCCGAAACGATGGCGACGTGCTGTTGCCGGCGGTGACCTTCGCGACGTTGCCAGTGCTGACCGCGGCCAGTGGCGGGAAGGTCCCCAACCCGTACCAGCGCTGACGAGTGGGATCAGGCGAACGGGTTGTTGCCGCGCAGGAAAAACCAGGCGGCCACGCCGCCGCCGATGCCGATGACCAGGGCCAGGAACGAGCCGATGAACGGCCGCCTGGCCCAGCCCCGGGTGCCGTCGAAGCCGTAGCGTCCGGGCCCGGCCAGGATGATCGCCGCCGCGATGACGCTGAGCACCAGCAGGTACTCCCCGGTCGACCCGAAGACGAGCAGTCCACCGTTCTCGCGTTGCGCCGTGAAGGCCGCCAAGACGCTGTTGACGAGCAACGCCAGCGCGACCGAGGCCGCCAGTGGGGTGAACAGACCCAGCACCAGCAGCACTCCCGCGGCGATCTGGGCGCCGGCCGAGAGATAGGTCAGCAGGCCGGCGTTCTGGTACCCGGCCTCAGTCAGGGTCGCCCTGAAGCCCTCCAGGCCCGAGCCACCCCACCATCCGAACGCCTTCTGCAGACCGTGCGCGATGAACACCACACCCAGTGCCACCCGCAGCAGCAGCAGACCCAGGTCCTGGGTGCCGCGCCGGGCGGCGGCCCTGGCACGTTCCTCGGCGTCGATCGGCGTGATCTCCACCGGAGCGGCCATCGGGTGCGGGGCCATATCGGCGGGAGGTTGTACGTAGGGCAGCGGTTCGGGGTCGTGGAGCAGGCCGTATCCGGTGGACGGCGCCGGCCCGGGCATCGGCGCACCGGGGGCGGGAGCACTGTAGGGCGAGGCGATCCGGGTGGTCTCGAAGTCGCCGCCGTACGTTCCTGACCCGAGGTCGTCCTCGGGATCGACCAGTCGGGCCGACGCCGGGCGACCCGCCGGGTCCTCGGGCCGTTGCCAGCCGGGATCGGGGTTCTGGCTCGTCACACGGTTCAGCGTAGGTGCATTTCGGCGCAAATCGGGGATTTGACGGGTGCTTCGACCGGCAAATATCCGCGCTGACACGCCCCGGCCCGTAGCCGGCGTGGCGGAGAGCACCGACCGATCCGTAACCTGGCGGGCATGCGATCACGCACCCCGATCCGGGCGATGGCCGTGCTGTGCGCGGCGACGGTGCTGGCGACCGGGTGCGCGCGGTTCGACAACGCGGTGTCCCAGCCGTTCACCGAGCCACCGAAGCTGGTGCCCGGGCCGCCGTCGACGCCGCCGCCTCCCCCGCCGTTGCCGGCCAAACCGTTCCCGAAGGTCTGCCCGGCCCCCGGCGTGATGCAGGGCTGCCTGGAGAGCACCAGCGGTCTGATCATGGGTCAGGACCCCAAGACCGCCCTGGTCGCCGAGCGCACCACCGGCGCGGTCAAGGAGGTCTCGGTCAGCGCCGAGCCGAAGGTCCAGATGGTCATTCCGGTCGACGGCAGCGGCGACGGCGGACTGATGTCGATCGTGAAGTCGCCGACCTACTCCCAGGACCGGCTGATGTACGCCTATATCAGCACCCCCACCGACAACCGGGTGATCCGCATCGCCGACGGCGACGTGCCCAAGGACCTATTGACCGGAATCCCCAAGGGCGCCACCGGCAACACCGGGTCGCTGATCTTCACCAGCCCGACGACGCTGGTGGTACAGACCGGCGACGCCGGCGATCCCGCCCGGGCCAATGACCCGAAGTCGCTGGCGGGCAAGGTCATCCGGATCGAGCAACCCACCACCGTGGACCAGGCCCCGCCCACCACCGCCTTGAGCGGGATGGGTTCCGGCGGCGGCATGTGCCTTGACCCGGCCGACAAGTCGCTCTACATCACCGACCGCACGCCCGCCGGTGACCGACTGCAGCGCATTGGTCCGGATTCGAAGGCCACCACGGTGTGGACCTGGCCGGACCGGCCCGGAGTGGCCGGCTGCGTGGCGCTGGACGGCACCGTGCTGGTGAACCTGGTCAACACCAAGCAGACGGTCGCCCTGCAACTGGCCCAGGCCACCGGTGCGGTCACCGGCGATCCCGAAGTGGTGCGGGACGGCAAACACGGGCACGCCTGGGCGCTGGGTGTCGGCGCGGACGGCAATATCTGGGGCGCGACGGTGAACCGCACCGCCGGCGACGCCGAGAAACTGGACGACGTGGTCTTCCCGCTGTTCCCGCAGGGCGGCGGCTTCCCGCGCTCCAACGCCGAGATCACCTGACCGACCCTCGGTCAGCTCCCCCGCTGCAGTCCGGTCAGCACCAGACCCGGGTCGAAGGTGGCCCGGGCGGCAACCGAGGTGGCGGCGGCCGTGACCACCAACGCGCCATCACCCTCGTAGCCCTTCGGGAAGACGATCTCGGCGCTGTCGGGTCCGTCGCGGTGGGCCATCAGCCAGTCATACAGCAGCCAGTCCACCGCGCAGGCCACCGTCATCGGGTCGGCATCCGGGGATCGCGACGCCGAGACCACCGACTGCAGGGCGTCGCGGTGTTCCTTGCGTGCCGCCTCCTTGTTCGTCCCGGAGCTGTCGAAGAACAGCATCGACAGGGTCAGCGGAAACCGTTGTCCGGCTTCGGTTCGCACCACCCACCGGCCGCCCTTCCACGGCTTGCCCGGGTCGACCTGCACCATCTCCCCGAACCCGCCGACGACTCCCGGCGACGGCTCGTCGAGCTCGCCGTCCAACGGCACCGGTCCGAGCAGACCCAGCGGCTGCCGGGCACGGATGGAGAACAGCGCCGCGGTTCCGACGATCTTGCCGGCCCGGACGTCAGCGGCCAGTCCGGTCTTCTCCAGCGCAGCCGCGTAGTCGAAGCACAATCGGTCGAGGGTGCGATGCAACTCCACCAGGTCGTCCCGTTCGGCCGCGTCGGCCGGACCTCGTCCCCCGCCGAGGATGTCACCGAATCGCTCGGCCGCGATGATAAGGGCGTCATCAAGCGCTTCCAGATGGGTGGCGATCAGCCGGTCGGCCTCCTCGTCGTCGACGACGAGGGCCTGCAAGGTCGTCGGGGCGCCGGCCGGGGTGGCCCAGAAGAAGCCGATCTGGTCCTGCTCCTGCACGATCCGCGGCCTCATCTTGACCTCTTCCACAGCATCACCCGATTGTTGCCGGAGTCCGCCACCGCAAGCCGGTCGCCGCGCAGCGAGAGCCCGTAGGGCCAGCACAGGGTGTCGTGCTGCACCGCGGTCCAGCGGTTCTCGCCGTTGGCACCGAAATCCGGCTGGGCGAGCACATGATCGGCGCCGCGGCAATGCGGTCCATCCGGCATGCCGTCCCAGATCAGCACCCGATTGTTGGCGGTATCGGCCACCGCCAGGGTGTCGCCGTCCAGGCAGATCGCGTACGGGAAACGGAACTTGTCATTGGTGTGCGGTCCGTACGGCCATTCCTCGGCACTGGTGAAGTCCGGCTGTCCCAGCACCAGATCGGCGTCGGTGTCCCCGGCCGGTTGCGGCGACCAACCCAGAACGCGGTGATCGCCGGCGTCGGCGACTAGCAGTAGGTCGTCGCGGCCGGCGATATCGTGCGGCCACCGGAAGCTCGCCGGGCCCGCCGGGCCGCCTCGGTTCTCTTCGTGCGATGACCCGTCGGGCTGGCCCAGGATGACATCGGCGGGTTGATCGGGATCCGGAATCCCGTTGCGCCAGCCGAGAACCCGGCGGTTCCCGGTATCGGCGACCCAGAAGGCGGCACCGACCATCGCGATCCCGAACGGCCAGTACAAGCTGGAGGCCGAGCAGTCCCCGCCCCGGTTCACCTCGACCTCGCCCGGACCGGACTGACCGAGAATCAGGTCGGGAGGGACGTCGCTGACCTCCGGGACGGTGTTCCACACCAGGATCCGGTGATGCCAGGCATCGGCGAGGATGAGACGGCCGTCGTGGATCAGCACCCCGGTGGGCAGGTGCATCCCCTTCTCCGGACCGCGTCCGCCGGCGCCGTGCCCCTCGGTCTCACCGTCCGGCTGTCCCAGCACCACATCGGCCGGCTGCTCATCGCGTTCGGGCAGTCCGTGCCAGATCAGCACGCGATGATTGCCGGAGTCGGCCACCACCAGATGCCGATCGCCCAGGAAGACCCCGCGCGGCGAATACATCCACGCCATCGACGGCTTCCCGGACGGTAGTGCCAGCCCCCCGGGCGCCGGTGCGCCCAGCCAGATTTCGGGTGCCCAGCCGCCGGACAGGTCGACGGCCGGGACGACGTCCCGGCGCATCCCGAGCCCACTGACGTTGTGCCGGACGGTGTATCGGCTCACCCGACGCGAACCCAGACATCGCCGTCATCGACTCGAAGCGGCAGCGCCTCGAGTTGAGCGCCCGGAGCACTGAGGCACTCTCCCGATGAGGCGTCGAAGCAGAACCCGTGCCACGGGCAGGTCAGCGTGCCGTTGCCGACGTCGAGTACCGCGTTGTCCAACGGCAGGCCCTCGTGAGCACACTCGTTGCGGTAGGCCGACAGTCGCTGTCCGAGGTTCACCACGATCAGCTCGATCCGCTCACCCGCCGCGGTGCTGACCGTCGCGGTCGACAGGCCATCGACCGCCAGTCCGGCGGCCGGCCCGATGGTGGCCCAGCCTTCGGCGGATGGATCACGGCCGATCCGCAGCGATTCCAATGGGATCAGGGTGGGCGTCGGCTCGGCGGCCACCACCTCGACCGCGCTGATCGCCGGAACCCCCTGCACCAAAGCCTCTTCCACCAGATTGCGCAGGGTCACCGACGACATCGAACAGCCGTTGCAGGCCCCCTCCAACCGGACGAAGGCGGTGCCCTCCTCGATCCGGACCAGCGACACGTCACCGCCGTGGCTGTGCAACTGCGGGCGTACCGAGTCCAGCACCTGCCCGGCATGGGTGACCGGGTCGGGCCGGATGATGCCGTGCAGCGACAGCAGCAGGTGCACGGCCGGGTCGTCAACGAGGTCGAACAGCACCGCGCGGGCGCCGTCGTCGGCCCGCATCGCCCGCACGATAGTGACCAGACCGGCCCGGTGGACGGCCTCGACCGCCGCCTTGAGTTCCTCGGCCACCTTGCGAGCGGCCGGGTCCAGGTCGTCGAGGGCAGCCACCGCGGCATCGACCCGCCCGGCGAGTTCCTCGAAAGCCGTGTCGGGCGTCGATGTGTCAGTCATCGTTTGCGTCCTCATCGGATTCGGTGCGGGTCAGCGCGGACTCCCGTGCGATCTCGTCGAGCACACCGCGCACGGTGCGGACCGAGTCGTGGTCGCCGAGTTCCTCGAACAGGAACCTCGCGTCGTACAGCTTGGCCTTTGCCTGATCGAAATCGCCGAGGTGGGCCAGCACGTTTCCCTGGTTGGCCAGCACCCGGGCCCGCCCCAGCGGATCGGTGTCGCGGTCCCGGGCCGCCAGCACGGCCTCATACAGTTCGACCGCTTCGACAAGGTTGTCGGCCTGGTGGCTGGAGGGGGTGTAGACCAGCGAATTGGCCAGATTCAACTGGACACTGGCCCACTGCTCCGGATAGTCCTCGGGGGTGTACACCTTCAGCGCGGAACGAAGCGACTGGGCGGCCACACCCAGCCGCAACTGGCCTGAGGCCTCCGTCATCGGCATGGTCAGGTAGGCGGTCGCGAGATTGGCATGCGCGGATGCCCACAGCAGTGGTGCCTCCTCGCGCAGCACCAGTTGCAGCGCCGAATGATAATGCGGCACAGCCCGGTTCAGCAGATCCGGCCGGTCACCGGCCTGCTCGTGCAACAGCCCGGCCAGCGTCAGATGCAGCTCCGCGCGGGCCACCCGCAGGCCGTCGGCACCCTCGAGCGCCCGCAATGCGCGGTCGAATCGGGCCGCCGCATCCACCATGTCGGTGTCAGCAACGATCGAGGCCGATGCGCCGAGCAGCACCCCCCGCAACGGTTCGCACACTCCGGCGACCGCCTCCGCGGCGCGGTCCAGTGCCGCGACGGCGGCTTCCGCATCGCCGGCGTCAAGGGCCGCCCCGGCCTGAGCCGAACCCACGACCGCAGCGAGTTCACCGGTCACGGCGCCGATCTCCGGGGCAGTGTCGGTGCGGCCCAGCGCGAACAGCACCACGTCGACCATGACACCGAGATCGCCGAGCAGCGAGCGCAATTCGTCGGGATCCTCCCCCCCGTCGGGGTCCATCACAAACCGGTTATAGCGAGTGATCGGATCCGACCCGGTGAGCTCCGCCAGCGCGCCGTCGCGGTCACCGGCCAACGCCAACTCATGGGCGCGAAGCGCCACCGGCCACTGCGGAATCTGTCCTGCCAGCAATGCCAGTCTGGCCGCCTCGGTATCCGGCGAAGCCGGCACCAGCAGGTAGCCCACCGGCAGCGGAAAGGCGCCCAGCGGTTGCGGCCGAACCGCGAGGACGGTTGGGTCCAGCAGGTCTGTCACAGCTCTCCTCGTTGTGTCATCTGAGCCGTCTCATCTAGGCCGCCTCATCCGTGAACGGGCCCACCGATGTCGCGCTCGGCAGTGCGCTTGATCAGATCGGCCGACAGTTCGGCGCGGGCCTTGGTCGGGTGGGTGGAGATCCGCTTGCGGACAACGCCGTCGTTGAACACCACAATGATCTCGACCGCCCATCGGCCGCGGTCAGCCACCACCTCCGTCTGCACGTCCTGCGCGTCGTCGGCGGCACTGTCGGCGCGCACGGTCGTCTTGGGCGGCTGCTGCTCAGTCATGGCGATCACGATTGCAATGGCACCCGAAGTGCCTTGTGCTCATCGTCCCAGAATGCCGCACGGACCCCGGCCTGGAAACCGTCACCGAGCACTTCGCTCAGCAAGACGCTGCGGTCACCGGCGGGGTTGCGTTGTTTGAGCAGCAGCCCGCCGCTACTGGGACCCCGCAGCGGGAACAACCACAGTTGTCCTTCTCGCAGCACCGCCGCCAGGGCATCGGAGGGAAACCGCGCGGCGGCCAGAGCGGCGTCGGCCCTCAGATAGCCGTCCGCGGTGATCTCGACGACCACCTGCTCATCGAGTCGCGGCCGCAGCGGGGCCAGGTAGTCCCGTTCGATCAACTCGATGACCTGTTCCATGGCGATCTGCACCGGCTCGGACAACTCCGCACCCAGATCCACCCCCGCGGCCTCGATGAGAAAGACCGTGATGTCGGTGGGGCATGCCTCGGCCAGCGCCCAGCGGGCGAAGGCGATCGCATGGTCCCACCGGAAGGAGTGGGTGTGCAGACCCTCCAACGGAGGCAGTTCGCCAAGTTCCTCCCCCGGCACCCGGTAGACGGTGCCCGGCGCAGCGCCGGTGGCGGATGCGTCGACGATCACCACCCGCTGCGCGCCGCGCATCTGGAAAGCCACATCCATCCCGGCCGTGCCGCCGTCGACCAACCGGGCCCCGGTCGGCACGCCGCGGTCCCAGAGGTGGCGAATCAGGACCGGGCCGACGCCGTCATCACCGCGCAGCAGATTCCCACAGCCGACCACGAGTACCTCGTACGCCGGCGGTTCGAGGTCGACGTCGGAATGAGGTGCGCCCGAGGTCACACCATGCCGTTGATGACGAACTTCGACAGCTCCTTGCCGGTCTTCCCGTCGTAGGCGTGCACAGTGCACACCAGGCAGGAGTCGAAGCTGCGCGCCACATGCCCCAGTTCGACTGGGTCCTCCGGATCGACGATCGGCGAGCCGATGAAGGCCTTCTCCATCGGGCCGAGCACGTCATTGCCGTCCCGGGGACCGATATTCCACGCTGTCGGTGTCACCACCTGGTAGTTCTTGATCTTGTTGTTCTCGATGACGATCCAGTCCGCCAGCGAACCGCGGGCCGCCTCGGTGGCACCGAAACCCTTACCCTCGGCGTACTCGGTGGGCTTGCTGTAGAAGCTCTCCTTGAGGTCGAGCTGATCCAGCCAGTCCCGGACCCATTTGAAGTACTTCGGCGCCTCGTGCAACCGGGCCAGCTGTCGGGTCAGCACACTGGGCCCGATCTTGTTGTAGATGTCGAGGAACAGCGGATCGTCGTCCTGGTGGATCGCGGGGTTGGGTCCGGCGGCGGCCATCCGGCGGGCCAGCGGACCGGTCTCCAGCGGCAGGTTGCCCAGACCTTCCAACTCGTAGCGGGGCGATTTGGCCCAGCTGTACTTGCCCTGCTTCTTGCCCGCCTCCGGATCCACCGGGATGGTCTCCCCCTCGAACGGGTGCAGCGCGCGAGTGCCCTCGTAAAACGAGTGGGTGACATCCTCGCGGACCCGGGACTGGTCGAACTCGTGCCACTGGCCGCCGGCGAAGATGCCGCCGCGGCCGATGAGCGCCTTGTTGCGGCCCTCGATGGTCGGGTTGGAATACAGCTTCGGGTCGAAGTAGGTGCCGGTCGAGATGTAGTTGCCGACACCTTGGCCGAACTTGTCCAGACCGATATCCAGCGAGTACCGGATGAAGAAGCCGAGATCGCTGTTGTACTGCGACTCGTTCTCGTCGACCCAGGCCAGCACGTCCTCCCAGGTCTTGTTCTCCAGCCAGCGGTCGATACTGCAGCCGAGCAGGTCGGACTCCAGCCAGTTGTCCTTCCAGTTCTCCAGGATCGCGATCGAGCGGGTGACATCGGACAGGGTCGCCGCACCCATCACGCCGCCGGGCACCATGAAGCTGGAGTGCGGCCACTGTCCGCCGAAGATGGCGTAGACCTCGACCGGCTTCTGGGACAGCACCACACCCTTCTGGTAGGCGGTGCCGACATAGGGGGCGAAGCGGCGGACGGCCTCGTCGTACATCGAGGATTTCGCATAGTTCTTGTTGCACAGGTCGATGGCGAACAGTGCATAGAAGTAGCGCGGAATCGACTGCAGCGTCTCGCAGGCCTGGGCGATATTGCGCACCAGGGTGGCGTTGGCCGGCATGTGGGTGCGCCACGCGGTGTCCAGCGCGTAGGCCGACTTGTACAGGTGGCTGCCACCGCAGATTCCGCAGATACGCGGACACACGATGAGACCGGCCTGCGGGTCCTTACCCCGCAGGATGATCTCGAATCCGCGGAACATCGCGGCTTCGGTCCAGGCCGAGGTGACCACCCCGTCCTCGATGGTGACCCGGACGTCGAGGTCACCCTCGACCCGTCCGAGCGGGCTTACGTGCAGGTCGAGCGAGGTCATGAAGGTCCTTTCACGGCAAGTTCACGGCAAGTGTTGATTCGGGTCGGGCTAGACCACGAACATGTCTTCTTTGGACCATTGCGGAGCGGCCACCCGGGCCGCCGCGGCGGCCGCCATGTAGGACAGCTTCTTGGTGCCGGTCCCGGTCTCCTTGGGGATCACCCCGGCGACCTTCTGGGTCTTGAACAGCGTGCCCGGGGCGAGGTCGAAGTGCGGGAACTCCGGTTCGGTGCAGCCGTAGCAGGGCTGGCCGGCCCGGGTCTTGGAGGACTGCCGGTTCCACAGGATGCGGTTGCACGGCGAGTGGGTCATCGGGCCGCGGCAGCCGAACTCGTAGAACAGGCAGCCCGTACGGGTGCCCTCGCCGAAGGACAGCGTCGACTGCTTGTACTCGTAGAACTGCACCCGGGTGCAGCCGGTCTGGGTGAAGGTCTTGAAGAACGTCTCCGGGCGCTGCAGGTCATCCAGCGAGATATCGCTGGTGCGGCCGGTGGCCAGCGCCACCAGGATCTGGGTGATCCAGTCCGGGTGCGCCGGGCAGCCGGGGATGTTGATGACCGGCAGGCCGGCTTTGGACCTGAAGTTCGGGCCGAGGAACCCGCCCTTGGCCCGCTTGTGGAACTGCAGTCCGGTCGAGCCGGACGGGTTGGGCTCCATCGCCGGGATGCCGCCCCAGCAGGCGCAGTCACCGATCGCGACGACGATCCCGGCCTGTGACGCCAGTTCGGTGACCCACTCCTTCATCGGGCGGTCGGCGAACATGTCCATCCGACCGGTGCCGTTGGGCGCCTCGATCACCGATCCCTCGAACACGAACACGTCCATCGGGCGGGCGCCGGTGGCGCAGTCGGAAAAGATCTTCTGGGCCTGATTGCCCAACTCCAGGCCGAGGGACGGATGCCAGATCACCTCAAGGCCGAAGTCGACGATCAGGTCGACGACGTTGGGCTCGTCGGCGTTGAGAAACGACATCGTGTTACCGCTGCACGCCCCTCCCTGCAACCAAAGAACCGAAGCCATGGATGAACTCCTCTCACTATCGCCCCGAGGCGATGCCGAGTTCGCGGGACGATTCAGGGACGCGCAAAATCCGGGATGTCTCGACTTTTCGAGAGTACCTCCGCGATGCCGGGATCGGAATGACTTCCGACGCCGAAACGCACCGGAAACATGGCGGATCCGACCTGATCCGGTCAGCCTGCAACCGATACCGCAGCGGCGCAGTTACTCGTCGATCGGCACCGTCACCGTGACGGTGGTGCCGGCGCCGGGCCGGGACCGGACCGTCAATGTCCCGCCGACGAGTTCGGCCCGCTCGGCCATCGACAACATGCCGTAGCCGCTGCTCGGCCACTCCGCACCGGCCTCGAGCGGGCCGGCCCCCCGGGTGGTGTCGAACCCGACCCCGTTGTCGGCGATCTCCAACCGGGCCACCCGATCGCGCACCGCGAAGCTCACGGTGGCCACCAGAGTGCGGGAGTGCTTGACGACGTTCTGCACACCTTCCTGAGCGATCCGGTACAGCGCGACCTCGATGTGTTCGGGTAGCCGACAGTCGTCGAGGGCCAGTTCCAGGTCGACCTCCGGGGTGGAAGCCGCCAGGCTGGCCAGCGCCCCACCCAGGCCGAGGTCGTCGAGTACCGGCGGGCGCAGGCCGCTGATCGCCGCGCGCGCCTCCCCCAACGTCAGATCCACCAGATCGCGCGCCTTCTCCAATTGCTCCGCCGCCGAGGCCTGTTCGCCGGCGTCGACCGCGCGAGCCGCCGCGTCCAGCCGGTAGGTCAGACCAACGAGACGCTGGGAGATGCCGTCGTGGATGTCACCGGCCAGCCGCCGGCGCTCACTCTCCTGGGCGGCGACCACCTGCTCGGCGAAGTTCTCGTGGGCCCGTTCCCGGGTCGAGAGCTGCCGGTGCAGCCGGGCCTTGTCCAGCGCACCGGCGATCAGACGGCCGATCACCAGCAGCAGTTCGATATCGCGGTCGGTGAACTCGCGCCTGGAGATGGTGTGCACGTTGAGCACGCCGACCAGGCCGCCCGGCTCGGTCTCCATGGGCACCGACGCCATGGACGTGAAGTCCTTGCCGCGCAGCGCCGCGATCGGCAGATAACGCGGATCGCCCTCCTTGCCATGGGCGATCACCACCGGCTCGCGATGGCTGGCCACCCAGCCCGAGACGCCGGAGCCCAGCGGCAGCCGGATTCGGCCCACCTGCTCGTCGAAGGGCGGCGTCGCACCGGCCAGGGTCAGGGAACTGTCGGTGTCGTCGAGCACATGCACGAAGCAGACGTCGGATGCGGTGGCGGCGGTGATCATCCGGGCCACCGCAGCGGCCATCGGTTCCACCCCGGGGCCGCTGGAGGTCGCCGTGATGATGTCGAGCAGCAGGGCGACCTCCCGGTCGGCGTCGACCAGCCCGCGCACGGCCTGCGGACTGATCCCGCCGGTCACCGGAAGATCCCTTCCCGCAGGGCCGTTGCCGCCGCGCTGGTGCGGTCCCCCACCCCGAGTTTGCGGTAGATCGAACTCAGATGGGTCTTGACGGTCTCCTCACCGATGACCAGCTTGCCGGCGATCCCGCGGTTGGACAGACCGGTCACCACCAACGACAGGATCTCGCTCTCCCGCTGGGTCAGACCCTGGCGGGCGCCGGGCCAGAACTGGTCGCTCTGCAGCCGTGCCGCGGTCTCGGCGGCGCGCGCCGCCAACCCGGCGTCGATTGCGGTGGCACCGGCCTGCACGCCTTCGAGCTGGCGGACCAGTTCGTCGCTGCCGATGCCTTTGAGCAGATACCCCGAGGCACCGACCCGCATGGCCTGGAAGAGGTACTGCTCGTCGTCGTAGACCGACAGCAGAATCACCTTCTGGCCGGGGTGGCGCTCGCGGATCTCCTTGCACAAATCCAGACCGCTGACGCCCTGCATCCGCACGTCGCACAGCACGATGTCGGGGGCCAGGTCGGCGACCGCCGTCATGGCGCCGTCGGCACCGATCGCCGTCGCGACCACCTCGACCCGGTCGCCGAAGGGAGCGAGCATCGCCTTGAGGCCTTCGATGACCATCTCGTGGTCGTCAACGAGCACAACTCGCAGGGGCATGTGGTAACCGTAGAGGGCTGTCCGGCAGGCTGGGTGGGGATGGTTCCCCGGGGCAGTCCCCCGGACGGGGGATGGCCGTCGCCGACAGACGGCCGATAGTTAGGTCATGAGCGCACCGCAGACCCCGTTCTGGTGGGAAACCTCGTTCCGGTGGCAGAAGTCGGACCGGCCGGCGCATCTGGAGGCGGTGATCTTCTCGCTCGACGCATTGCTCAACGATCCCCGGGCAGACGAGCAGTTGCTGGCCGAGGCGGTCTGGGACCTGCATTGTGCGGGAATCCGGGTGGCCGTCGTCACCGCCGGACACTGGCCGAGCGTGCACCGGCCGCTTCGCGAACTGCTCGGCGATGGCGCGGTGGAGGTCCTAGTGACCGGCGACGAGGTGAGCCAGCCCAAGCCCGATCCAGAGGTCTACCGCCATGCGTTGTGGCAGCTGGGGGTTCGGGCCGTCGACGCGATGGCCGTCGAAGACTCCGCAACCGGTCTGCGCGCCGCCGTCGCCGCGGGCCTGACCACCGTCGTGGTGACCGCAGAGATCTCCCAGGACGACTTCACCGGAGCCGCTGCCGTGCTGTCCGGCCAACAGGCCTCCGAGCAGTTGTCGGTGCACGGATGCCGACGGCTGCTGCTCGGCTCGCAACGGTTGAGCGCCTGAGGCCGTCCGGCTGCGCGAGGGTGCGCGCCGGTACGCCGCCACCGGCGTGTCGGCGTGCCGACACGCACTGTCGCGGGGGTCAGCCGTCCTGGCCGCAGGCCTTGAGCACCAGTTCCCGCACCCGCGCGGCGTCGGCCTGGCCCTTGGTGGCTTTCATCACGGCCCCGACGACCGCCCCGGCGGCGGCGATCTTTCCGCCGCGGATCTTCTCGGCGATATCCGGACTGCCCGCCAGCGCTTCGTCGACGGCCGCCTGGATCAGTGATTCGTCGCGCACCATCGCCAGACCGCGGCCGGCCATCACCTGCTCAGGCTCGCCCTCTCCGGCCAACACGCCCTCCACGACCTGGCGGGCCAGCTTATTGGACAGCGCACCCTCCTGCACCAGGGCGATGATTCTGGCGACCTGGGCCGGGCTGATGGCCAGCGCGTCGAGTTCCAGTCCGCTCTCGTTGGCCTTTTGCACCAGGAAGTTGCCCCACCAGGCGCGGGCGGCCTCGCTGGCGGCACCGTGGCCGACGGTGGCCGCCACCAGCTCCACCGCCCCGGCGTTGACCAGATCACGCATCACCTCATCGGAGATACCCCAATCCTGCTGAATCCGATTGCGCGTCAACCACGGAAGCTCGCCGATGGTGCTGCGCAGCCGCTCGATGAGCTCGACGCTCGGAGCCACCGGCTCGAGGTCCGGCTCCGGGAAATACCGATAGTCCTCGGCGGTCTCCTTGGTACGGCCCGGCGAGGTGTGACCATCCTCGTGGAAGTGCCGGGTCTCCTGGTGAATCGAACCCCCAGCGGCCAGGATCGCTGCCTGACGGCGCATCTCGTACCGGACTGCCACCTCGACGCTCTTGAGTGAGTTGACGTTCTTGGTCTCGGTGCGGGTACCGAACTCGGCCTGGCCGATCGGTCGCAGTGAGACGTTGGCATCGCAACGCAGCGAACCCTGATCCATCCGGACATCGGAAACATCCAGGGAACGCAACAGGTCCCGCAGCGCTGTCACATAGGCACGCGCCACCTCAGGTGCCCGCTCCCCCGCTCCCTCGATGGGTTTGGTGACGATCTCGATCAGCGGCACCCCGGCACGGTTGACGTCCAGGAGCGAGGTGGTGGCACCGTGGATGCGACCGGTATCGCTGCCGACATGGGTGAGCTTGCCGGTGTCCTCCTCCATATGCGCACGCTCGATGTCCACCCGGAAGGTGCTGCCGTCCTCGAGTGGAACCTCGAGGTAGCCGTTGAACGCGATCGGCTCGTCGTACTGGGAGATCTGGTAGTTCTTCGGCTGATCCGGATAGAAGTAGTTCTTCCGGGCGAAGCGGCACCAGGACGCGATCTCGCAGTTCAACGCGAGCCCGATCCGGATGGCCGATTCGACGGCGGCCTCGTTGAGCGTCGGCAGCGCCCCGGGCAGGCCCAGGCACACCGGGCACACCTGGGTGTTGGGTTCGGCCCCGAACGTCGTCGCGCAACCGCAGAACATCTTGGTGGCCGTCGACAGCTCGACGTGCACCTCCAGACCCAGCACCGGGTCGAACCGCGCCACGACGTCCTGGTAGTCCATCAGTTCGGCAGTCGCAATCGTCATACCGGCATCCTAGAGCCCGCCGAGCAGACGCAAAGTCGCACCGTTCGGCCCGATTTCATGCGACTTTGTGTCTGCTCGCGGGGAGAGTGCGGGGGGCTCGCGGGGAGGGTGCGTCAGACCCGGCCCGCGACGAAGGCGGCGGCATCGGTGATGTAGGGCGGGAACTCGTAGCCGTTGTGCGCCGCACGATCGCGCCCGCCCGGGAAGCAGATCGGGTCGCCCGCGCTGCACAGGTCGACGGCCTGGCCGGCGAACAACCCGGTGCTCGACAGCGGCGTGCCGAACCGGGCCGCCGGGTTGCCGAACACCGCGACCGCGGCGATCTGGTCGGCCGCCTCCGGCGGCATCGGCGGGGCGGAGCCGAGGTTGCCCACGAGATTGCCCAACGGCGGCACCCCGGCCAGCATGGAGATCACCGCCGCACCCTGAGAGAACCCGCCGAGGACGAACTGCGTCGCCGGGCAGGCGACAGCCGCCGCTCCCAGGTGGCTCTCCGCATCGGTGGCACCGCTGGAGGTGGACAGGAAGTTGACACTGGCCGGGTAGTTCACCCCGTAGGTGGCCAGCGAACGGCCCCCGAGCATCGGCGTCAGCGCGGCGGCGAGTGCCTGGCCCACCCGGCCGAGCCCAGGAGGTTCACCGGTGCCGCGGGCGAACACCAACTCCACGTCGGGGCATCCGTCGGCAACGGCCTGCGGAACCGGGCTCAGCAGCAGGCATGCGGCGGTCGCGGCGGACACGGCGGCCACGAACCGCCGGATCTCAGCCAAAGAACGCCGCCGCGTCGTCGTAGCGGCTCTGCGGCACCAGCTTGAGCTGGCTGACCGCGTCGGCCAGCGGCACACGGCCGATATCCTCTCCGCGCAGCGAGACCATCATCCCGTACTCGCCGGCGTGCGCGGCATCGGCCGCATTGACCCCGAACCGGGTTGCCAGCACCCGGTCGTAGGCGGTCGGTGTGCCGCCACGCTGGATATGGCCCAGCACGGTGACCCGGACCTCCTTGCGGATGCGCTTCTCGACCTCGTGTCCGAGTTGCTGAGCGACTCCGGTGAACCGCTCGTGGCCGAATTCGTCGACACCGCCGTGGCGCAGGTCCATCGAGCCCTCGATCGGTTTGGCACCCTCTGCGACCACGCAGATGAAGTGCGAGGCGCCGCGCTGGAAGCGCTGTTTGACCAGTCGGCACACCTCCTCCACGTCATAGGGCTGCTCGGGGATCAGCGTCATGTGCGCACCGGATGCCAGCCCGGAGTTCAGCGCGATCCAGCCGGCGTGCCGTCCCATCACCTCGACCA
The DNA here is from genome assembly GCA_963787055.1 of uncultured Actinomycetota bacterium. Classification (GTDB taxonomy): domain Bacteria; phylum Actinomycetota; class Actinomycetes; order Mycobacteriales; family Mycobacteriaceae; genus Mycobacterium. The sequence goes on along the minus strand of CAWBBP010000008.1, from coordinate 44,659 downwards.
GCATCACCCGCTGGTGCGATTCCGCGGTGCTGTGCAGCCGGTCGATCGCCTCGGTGGCGATCATCAGCGCGGTGTCGTGTCCGAAGGTCACGTCGGTGCAGTCGATGTCGTTATCGATCGTCTTAGGCACCCCGATGACGGGTACGCCCTCCTGGGTCAGCCAGTGCGCCGCAGTCAGCGTGCCCTCGCCGCCGATCGGGATCAGCACGTCGATCCCGTTGTCCTCCAACGTCTGTTTGATGTCATCGATACCGGCCCGCAGCTTCTCCGGATTGGTCCGCGCGGTGCCCAGCATGGTGCCGCCCTTGGCCAGCAGCCGGTCATTGCGGTCGTCGTTGTACAGCTGGATGCGCCGGTTCTCCAGCAGTCCCCGCCAGCCGTCCTGAAAACCGACCACCGAGGACCCGTACCGGGCATCGCAGGTCCGCACCACCGCGCGGATGACGGCATTGAGGCCGGGGCAGTCGCCGCCACCGGTCAGAACTCCGATTCGCATGGCCTCCATCTAACCGTGTCGGCCCGAGTCCGGGGGGGCTTAGCCGCGATCGACCTGCGCGGGGCGAATCGTTGTCCACATCGTGGTTTCGCTCACCGGCTTGCGCTCGGTGGGCTGCCGGGGCATGGCATCGACGGGTGGGAGCCCGAGCCGGATCAGAGCCTGCGGATGCGCCTCACCGTCGAACACCTCGACCGCCAATCCCAAACGACCGCGCATCTCGTTGAGAGGTTCGGTGAGTGGACAGCTGGCCAGACCCATCGCAGTAGCCGTCAGCGTGATCTGACTGAGCGCCTCACCGGCCCGTAATCGCATGTCGTCGTTGTCCTGGCGGGTGCCGATCACCACCAGAACCGCACCGTCGGCAGGCTCCCCCGCGACCCCGGGAGAACGTAGCGCGACGGTCCCGTCGTCGTGTCGAACCCACCGGGATCGGGGGACGACGGCCATGTCAACGCCCAACCGCGCCGCGCGAACATACAGCAACTCCAACGCCGCGGGCGGCATCGGGCGGTCCGGGTAACGGCGTGGGTCGGCCCGGCGCCGGGACATGGCGACGGCCAATTCCAGGTGCCCGGCTTTGGGCGGCTGTTCGATGACCTCCAGGATCGCAAGATGGTTGCCGTCCACACCGTCGGGGAACCGCTGCACCCGCGGGGACCAGCCTGCGGCCGCGAGTGCCACGGCGCAATGGTCCATCACCGCCCCGCAGCCGAGCAGCACATCGCGCCGATCCGTCGGCGACAGGGCGGCCTGCCGGCGCGAATCGGCGTAAAGGTGAATAGCGGCACCATCGACCCGCCACCGCCAAGGCTGCAGGTTGCCCGACGACGGTGCACGGGCGGCGACGTCGAGCACGCTCTCCAGAGTCACCCGGTCCGGGAAGGCAGTCGCCACCGTCTCACCTCCGTCGATATGCGGCGATATCCGATTATTCATCCGATATGCGGCGATATCCGATTATTCATCGCGCACCGGAAATCAGTCGGGGATTTTCATTTGCCGCTCGCGGGCAGGGTCCCGAACAGGCCCGGTAATCGCCCGGGGCTGCCTCGCGGTGCCATCCGCTATGGTGACCGCGGTGTTCTTATTCGGCGCTAGATCGCATCCTCAGGCTGAGGCGACGGTCCTCGTGATTCGCCGATGAGCGCTTTGGCGAACACGGTCTGGCTCGGGCTCATAGCGACCCTGATAGCAGTGTTCGTGCGCTCCCGGGGGTGGTCCGTCGCGCTCCCACTGCTGGGGTGTGGAGCGCTGATCGGGATGCTCCCGTGGGGCCCGTCGGCAACCGACGAACCCGAACTGATCGGGGTGCTCGTGCTGGCGCCACTCGTCTTCGGCGAGGCACTGTCATCGTCGTATGTCGACATCAAATCCGTCCGGCGCCCGGTGCTCGCGCTCGCGATCGGCTTGGTGATCATCTCCACCGTCGCCATCGGTGGATTGACCGCCCTTCTGATCAGCGGGATTCCGCTGGCCCTGGCGCTGGCGCTGGGCGCCATCCTCGCGCCGACAGACCTCGTCGTGGTCGCTTCCTCGGCTCGCCGGGCCCGGCTTCCACCCCGACTGGTCACCATCCTCGAGGGCGAGAGCCTGCTCAACGACGGCACCGGGCTGACCGCGTTGCGGGTGGCGATCATGGCCTCGGTTGCCGGGACGGTCACCGCAGGTGAAGCGGCGGTGCTGCTGGCCCAGACCGTGGCGGTGGGCACGGCGTTGGGGCTTCTGGGAGGCTCGCTGCTGGTGCTCCTGCTGCGCAAGGGCGGCGACCCGATCGGGCACGGAGCGATTCTTCTGGTCGCGCCCCTGCCGCTGTATGTCACCACCGAAGCAGCCGGCGGCTCGGGGATCCTGGCTCTGGTGCTGGCCGGACTGATGGCCGCGCACGCCGCCTACGGCGATCCCGATTATCAGGGTCGTCTGGAGGTGACGTCGCTGTGGCGTCAGATCACTTCAGTGATGCAGGCCATCGCCTTCTTCTTCCTCGGCACGGAATTGCCCGCGCTGTTGGTGGAATTGCCTGCTTCACAGCGCAATACATTGTGGTGGGCGGTACCGGTGATTGTCATCGGACTCATCGCGGTGCGAATGGCCGTCGTTCTGGGCGGCTTCGGCCTGGCACGCCTGGCCGGCCTGGATTCACCGGCCGGCTGGCGCGGGGCCACCCTGATCGGGTGGGCTGGTGCGCGTGGGCCGGTATCGGCTCTGGCCGCGTTCTCCCTGCCGCTGTTGACGGTCGACGGTGCGCCGCTGGCCTACCGAGACATGGTGATCGCCGCTGCGCTGATGGCCATCGCGCTGACATTGCTGATATCCACCACGCTGGTTCCCGTCGCCCGGCTGCTCAAGGTTCAGTCGGCCGGATCCGAGGCCGTTCAGCGCCGGCTCCGCCGCTCGATGGCCGAAGCGGCCCTGAACACTTTGGAAGCCGCCAACCGGGAGGCCGCCGCACGCGGCGAACCACTCCCCGGGCATATCGTCGAGGCCCTGCGGGCCGCAACCGATCACCGCATCGGCTTGATGCGGCGGCACACCGCCGCCCAACGAGACCAGAAGCGCGTCCGCGCGTTGCAGATCGCCATGTTGGAGGCCGAGCAGGAGGAACTCGTCCGGCTTCGCAGCGAGGAGGCACTGCCGGAGACGGCTGTCCGGCCGCTGCTGGCCGAACTGGATCGGCGGATCGCCCTGATCCGCGGCCCCGGCGAAGAGTAGTGACGGGAGCCGAACCGGGGTAACGGAGCGGCTGTGCCCGTCGGTGGATCGACGCTCAGAGGGCAGTCGGAAGCGGGCCGCGGGCCACCTCGTAGGCCGCGCCCACCCGGTAGAGCCGGTCATCGGCCAGCGCCGGGGCCATGATCTGCAGGCCGACCGGCAGGTGGTCGTCCGAGGACAGACCCGACGGTACCGACATCCCGCAGTGCCCGGCCAGGTTCAGCGGCAGCGTGCACAGGTCGAACAGATACATCGCCAGCGGGTCGTCAACCTTCTCGCCGAGCCGGAATGCGGTGGTCGGGGTCGCCGGGGACACCAGCACGTCGACACTCTGATAGGCCTTCTCCAGATCAGCCGCGATGAGCGTGCGGACCTTTTGCGCCTGGTTGTAGTAGGCGTCGTAGTAGCCGGCCGACAGCGCGTAGGTGCCGATCATGATGCGGCGCTTGACTTCCGGGCCGAAGCCCGCCGCCCGGGTCAGGGCCATCACCTCTTCGGCGCTGTGGCTGCCGTCATCGCCCACCCGCAGGCCGTACCGCATGGCGTCGAAGCGGGCCAGGTTGCTCGACACCTCAGAGGGCAGGATCAGGTAGTAGGCCGACAGCGAGTGATCCAGGTTCGGGCAGTCGACCTCGCTGACCTGCGCGCCGAGGGCAGCCAGTTGGGCGACGGCGTCGTTGAACGACGCCAGCACGCCGGGCTGGTAGCCCGCGCCGGTGCGCAACTGTCTGACGACGCCGATCCGGACCCCGGTGAGATCACCGGCGGCGCCGGCCCGGGCCGCGCCGACGATATCGGGAACGGGCACATCCAGCGAGGTGGCATCGCGCGGGTCATGCCCGGCGATCACCGCGTGCAACAGGGCGGTATCCAGGACAGTGCGCGCGCAGGGGCCGCCCTGGTCCAGCGATGAGGCACAGGCCACCAGCCCGTAGCGCGACACCGTGCCGTAGGTGGGTTTGACGCCGACGGTCGCGGTCAGGGCGGCGGGCTGACGGATCGACCCGCCGGTGTCCGACCCGATGGCCAGCGGGGCCTGGAAGGCCGCCAATGCGGCCGCGCTGCCGCCGCCCGATCCGCCGGGAACCCGGTCGGTGTCCCACGGGTTGCGGGTGGGTCCGTAGGCCGAGTTCTCGGTGGACGAGCCCATCGCGAACTCGTCCATATTCGTCTTGCCGAGGATCGGGATGCCCGCCGCGCGGATATTCGCGGTGACGGTGGCGTCGTAAGGCGACACCCAGCCGTCGAGGATCTTCGACCCGCAGGTGGTCGGCATGTCGGTGGTGGTGAAGACGTCCTTGAGTGCCAGCGGAACCCCGGCCAGCGGCGACGGTAGGTCTTCCCCGGCCGCCACTGTCGCGTCCACCTCGGCGGCGGTGGCCAGCGCCCGGTCGGCGGCGACATGCAGGAACGCGTGGTAGCGCCCGTCGGTGGCGGCGATCTGCTCCAGGCAGGCCCGGGTCAGCTGCACCGAGGAAATGTCGCCGGCCGCGATCCCGGCGCCGAGGGTGGCCGCGTCGAGGCGGATCAGCTCATCCATCAGGCCTCCTCCCCCAGGATCTGCGGGACCGCGAACCGGCCGTCGTCGGCCGACGGCGCCCCGGCGAGGGCCTGCTGCTGGGTCAGACCGGGTCGGACGTCGTCCGGCCTGGTCACGTTGACGTCGCGCAGCGGGTTGCCGGTCGGCGTCACCCCGGTGACGTCGACCGCCTGGATCGCTCCGACGTACCCGAGGATCGAGTCGAGCTGGCCGGCGAAGGCGTCGAGTTCGTCATCGGTCAGGGCCAGTCGGGCCAGCTTGGCCAGCTTGGCGACGTCATCGCGGGAGATCGTGGACACGGGGGGTAAGCCTAAACCCACCCCGGGGATGCGGTTCGGCCAACAGGAGCAGTCCCGCCGGATGTGGGAGGGTGGGCGGGTGCGTTCGTATCTGCTGCGGGTGCAGCTTGAGGACCGACCGGGCAGCCTGGGCTCGCTGGCCGTGGCGCTGGGCACGGTCGGGGCCGACATCCTGTCGCTGGATGTGGTCGAGCGAGGGGCTGGCACGGAGTCGAACTGGGTGGTCGACGACCTGGTGGTCGACCTGCCGGCTGGGTCGATGCCGGATTCGCTGATCACCGCCGCAGAGGGGCTCAACGGGGTGCGGGTGGAGTCCATCCGGCCGCACACCGGGCTGCTGGAGGCGCACCGGGAACTCGAACTCATCGACCACGTCGCGGCCGCCGGCCCCCGGCAGGCGAAACTGCAGATGCTGGTCGATGAGGCTCCACGGGTGCTCCGGGTGGGCTGGTGCACGGTGGTGGAGCACTCCGCGGCGGGCCCGCATCGCATCGCCGGCAGCCCCGGGGCGCCGGAGACCCAGGCCGCCGCCACCCCGTGGCTGCCGCTCGGCCACGCCGCGGCACTGGATGCCACCGAGGACTGGGTCCCACAACTGTGGCGCGATATGGACACCACGCTGGCCGCCGCGCCGCTGGGCGATCCGTGCACCGCAATGGTGCTGGGCCGCCCCGGTGGGCCGCACTTCCGAGCCTCTGAGGTAGCCCGACTGGGATACCTGGCCGGTATCGTCGCGACTCTGCTGCGCTAGGACGCTGCGGGCGACTGCGGGCCGTTCTGCAGCAGCGCCCGGAAACCGTCCTCGTCGAGGATCGGGACGCCCAGTTCGACGGCCTTGTCATATTTTGAGCCGGGTGCGTCACCCGCGACCACGAACGACGTCTTCTTCGACACCGACCCGGCTGCCTTACCGCCGCGGACGATGATGGCCTCCTTGGCCTCGTCGCGGGAGAATCCGGCAAGCGAGCCGGTCACCACGATGGTCAGACCCGCACAGGTCGGCTCGATGCCGGTATCGCGTTCATCGGCCATCCGCACCCCGGCGGCTCGCCACTTGTCGACGATGGCGCGGTGCCAGTCCACCTCGAACCACTCCCGCAACGCCGCAGCGATGGTGGGACCCACGCCCTCGACATCGGCCAACTGCTCCTCGCCGGCCGCCATGATCGCGGCCAGGTCACCGAACGCGGTCGCCAGCGCGCGCGCCGCGGTGGGCCCGACGTGACGGATGGACAGCGCCACCAGGATCCGCCACAGCGGCCGGTCCCTGGCCACCTGCAGGTTGGCCAGCAGCCGGTTGGCGTTGGCGGACAGCTTTCCGTCCTTGGTGCGGAAGAACTCGGCCTTGATCAGGTCCTCGGCGGTGAGACCGAACAGGTCGCCCTCATCGGTGATGACGTTCGCGGCCAGCAGCGCAGTGGCCGCCTCGTAGCCCAGCCCCTCGATATCGAGGGCACCGCGGCCGGCGAGGTGGAACACCCTCTCCCGCAACTGCGCCGGGCAGGACCGGGCGTTGGGGCAGCGGATGTCGACATCGCCCTCCTTGGCCGGGGCCAGCAGGGTGGCGCATTCCGGGCAGTGCGTGGGCATGACGAACTCGCGCTCGGTCCCGTCGCGCAGGTCGACGACCGGGCCGAGCACCTCGGGGATCACATCGCCGGCTTTGCGGATCATCACGGTGTCGCCGATCAGCACACCCTTGCGCTTGACCTCCGAGCCGTTGTGCAGGGTGGCCAGGCTTACCGTCGACCCTGCGATCCGCACCGGGTCCATGAAGGCGAACGGGGTGACCCGCCCGGTGCGGCCGACGTTGACCCGGATATCGCGCAACCTGGTCTGGGCCTCCTCGGGCGGGTACTTGTAGGCCACCGCCCAGCGCGGCGCCCGGGAGGTCGCACCGAGCCGGCGCTGCTGGGCGAAGTCGTCGACCTTGACCACGATGCCGTCGATCTCATGCTCGATCTGGTGGCGGCGATCACCCCAGTAGCCGATGCGCTCGGCCACCTCCGCCAGACCCGCCACCCGGGCGGTGTGCTCGGATACCGGCAGCCCCCAGGCCTTCAGCGCCAGGTAGGCGTCATGCAAGGAGGCGGGGGCGAAGCCGCCGGAGAACTCCGCGTAGCCCAGGCCGTGACAGATCATCCGAAGCGGCCGCCGGGCGGTGACGGCCGGGTTCTTCTGCCGCAGCGAGCCGGCAGCGCTGTTGCGCGGGTTGGCGAACGGCGGCTTGCCGTCCTGCACCAGGCTGGCGTTGAGGTTGTTGAAGTCAGCGACCATGAAGAAGACCTCGCCCCGCACCTCCAGGACGGTCGGAACGGGGTAATCACTTGTCCCGGTCAATGTTTCGGGGACGTCGGCGATGGTCCTGGCGTTGAGGGTGACATCCTCGCCGACCCGACCGTCGCCCCGGGTGGCGGCCCTCTCCAGCCGGCCGTCCCGGTAGACCAGGGCGATGGCCACCCCGTCGACCTTGAGCTCGCACAGATAATTCGGTTCGGGGCCGAGCTCGTTCTGCACTCGGACCGACCACGCGGCCAGTTCCTCGGTGTTGAACACGTCATCGAGGCTGAGCATGCGCTCGAGGTGCTCGGCTGCGGTGAACTCGGTGGCGAAGCCCGCCCCGCCCACCAGTTGGGTCGGCGAATCCGGTGCCCGCAGTTCCGGGTAGCGCGCCTCGAGAGCGACGAGTTCGTTGAACAGCGCGTCGAAGTCGGCGTCGGAGACGATCGGCGCGTCCTTGACGTAATAGCGGAACTGATGGCCGCGGACCTCGTCGGCCAGTTCCTGCCATCGCCGGCGCACATCCGGGTCGATCGGATCTGTTTCCGGGACATCGGCAGCCACAGTCCGAAGGTTATCCCGCCCGGCCGACGATGCCGCCGAGGAACGGTCACAAGCCCGACGAGGCGCAGCAATGCCCTCCCCGAGAGCACCTTTCACGTAGGTTGGGCGCGGAGGAATTCAGTCGAGAGGGCAACTATGAGAAACCCGAATCCTGTTTTGATCCGTGCGCTCGCCGTCGGAGCGGCAAGCTGTGCGGTCCTGCTCGGCAGCGAGGCGATCGCCGGCGCCGAGCCTGCGCCCGATTGCACCGCGGCGAACCTGGCACGTGTTTCCGCGGGCGTTTCGAGTGCGACGGCGGATTACCTGGATGCCAATCCAGCCGTCAACGCCTTCTTCACGGGCCTGAAGGGCCAGGGCCCCGAGCTGCTGGCCAGCAACGTGGAGAATTATCTCAACTCCTACCCTCAGGTCCGAGACGATCTGCAGGGCATCCGCCAGCCATTGGCCGAATTCGAGACGCGGTGCGTCTAGGACCACCCGCGCAGGTGCTCGTCGAACTCTCCTGCCGGTAGCTGCACCCCTGGAAAGGATGCTTGACATGCGAATCAGACGGATTCTTCTCACTGCGGTTCCCGCCGCGGTGGCGGTGTTCGCCGCCTCGGTCGCCGGCCCGCCGCACCTCACCGCCGACCCGGGGGTGGGGGGCTGCGTCAACGCGGTCGGGGTGTCGGCGTGCACCAACGTCGGCATCAACGTGCCGAACCTCAATGCGGTGGCCAACGTGGTACCGCGCATCCCGGTGCCGAATATCAACGTGCCCCACATCAACCCGGGTGGGTTCCACGGGCGCTGACGCCCCAGCTGCCGGGAACCCCGGCCCGGGGACTACTTGCGTCCGGGCAGGCGCATGACCGCCTGAACCATCGGCAACAGCGACTTCTGCCACATCGTCGGCGGCATCCCGAACGGCGGGTCGAGGTTGAGCACCCGGGCCGTCGCGATGGTCTGCGCCTCGGTGTACTTCAGCAATCCCTCGGCGCCGTGTCGCCGGCCCACCCCGGAGGTACCCATACCGCCCATCGGCGCGCTGAGGCTGCCCCAGGCGAAGGCGTAGCCCTCGTTGACGTTGACCGTGCCGGACCGCAGGCGTGCGGCGATCTTCTCGCCCTCCCCGGTCGACGCCGCCCACACGCTGGCGTTGAGCCCGTACTCGGTGTCATTGGCCCGGGCGATCGCCTCTTCGACGTCGGCGACCGGGTAGATCGACACCAGCGGCCCGAACGTCTCGTTGGCGGCGCATTCCATCTCGGCGGTGACGCCGGTCAGCACCGTCGGCTCGTAGAACAGCGGCCCGATGTCGGGACGCGCCTTGCCCCCGGCAATCACCTTGGCGCCCTTGGCTTTGGCATCGTCGACGTGGTTCGACACGGTCTTGAGCTGACCTTCGGAGATCAGGCTGCCCATATCGGCGGAGAAGTCATAGCCGGTACCGAGCTTCATCGCGCGCGTCGCCTCCCCGAACTTGCGGGTGAACTCGTCGGCGATATCGGACTCGACGTAGATCCGCTCGATGGAGATGCACAACTGGCCGGCGTTGGAGAAACACGCCCGGGTGGCGGCCTTGGCCACCTTGTCCAGATCGGCGCCGCGGGTCACGATCATCGCGTTCTTGCCGCCGAGTTCGGCGGAGAACCCGATCAGTCGGCGCCCGCACTGTTCGGCGAGCAGGCGGCCGGTGTCGGTGGAACCGGTGAACATCAGGTAGTCGGTGTTGTCCAGGATGGCGGTGCCGACGACGGAGCCGGGGCCGGGCACGACCGCGTACAGGTCCCGGGGCAGACCGGCCTGGTACAGCAGTTCAGCGCAGGCCAGCGCACAGTAGGGCGTCTGGCTGTCCGGTTTGACCACCACCGCGTTGCCGGCGATCAGGGCCGGGACCGAGTCCGAGGCGGTCAGCGTCATCGGGTAGTTCCACGGCGAGATCACCCCGACCACACCCTTGGGCTGGTAGCAGACCGTGGTCTTGCCGATCCCGGGCAGCAGCCCCTGCACGTGGTGCGGCTTGAGCAGGTCGGCGGAGACCCGCGCGTAGTAATTCGCGTTGGCCATCAGGTCGATGAGTTCCTCCTGCGCCGCCCAGCGGGCCTTGCCCGCCTCGGCTTGCAGCAGGTCCATCAGGAAATCGCTGTTCTTGATCACCAGGTCGCGGTAGCGCTCGACGATCTTGAGCCGGTCGGAGACCGGCCGCTTGGCCCACTGGACCTGGGCGGCGCGTGCCTTGGCGACGGCGGCTTCGACATCGGCGGCGGTCCCGACCGGGATCGTCGCCAATGGCTTTCCGGTGAATATCTCCTCCACCGTGCGGGTCGGGCGCGCGTCGGAATCCTCGATCGCGGCCAGGGATCGCAGGCGGTCGAAAACGTCAGCTGAGGGAACGGGCATACCATCAGCCTAGGACAGTGGCAACTCAGATGGCCCCGGGGTCTTCGGCGATCGCCGCGGCGGCCCGCACGGCCAGCCCGGTCGCGGCACGCGCCCAGGTTTCGGTGGCACCGGCCAGACCGCAGGCCGGACTCAGGCCGATCCGCTCCCCCAGCACCGCGCGTGGGAAACCGAGCCGGTCGGTGACCGCCGCCGCAGCGCGGGCGAGTTCCTCGAAGGCGGGCGGGTGCTCGGGAGCGATGGCCGGCAGCAGCCCCAGCACCACGCTGCGTCCGGAGTCGATGAACTCGGCCAGTCCGTCCAGCGCCTCGGCGCCCAGCGTTCCGACATCCACCGAAACCGCGTCGATTCTGCTGCGCTGCAGCGCATTCCACGGCAGATCGGCCGCACAGCTGTGCACCAGCACCGCACCGCCGAGACGGGCCACGCAATCGTCGAGCAGCCCGATGACCAAAGTCTCGTCGACCGGGTGCACCGGGGTCAGCGCAGTAACCCCGGCCAGCCGACCCGCCAGAGCGGCGGGCAGCAGCGGTTCGTCGAACTGCACCACCACCGGGGCCGACAGCCGACGCGCCAGCTCGTCCCGGTGCAGCGCGACCCCCTCGGCCAGCGACGCCGTCAGATCGCGCAGCGCGCCGGGATCGGTGATGGCCCGGTGTCCGTTGCCGAGCTCCAGGTGTGCGGCAAGGGTGATCGGGCCCGGCGCCTGCACTTTGACGGTGCATCCGCCGTGCGTCCCGCCCGCCTTCTCCCAGGCCTCCTCGAAGGCGTCGAGGTCCTCGCCGAGCAGGCTCGCCGCCCGCCGCGTCACGGCGCCGGGACGGGCGGCGATCCGGTATCCGCGTGGGACCGTGTCGATGGCGATGTCGACCAGCAGCGCTCCGGCGCGGCCGATCATGTCCGCGCCGACGCCGCGAGCGGGCAACTCCGGCAGGTAGGGCAACGAGTGCAGTTCCCCGACGATGACCTCGGCGGCAGTCCGGGGCGACGTGCCAGGCCAGGATCCGATACCGGTGGCCGCGGCGAAACTGTTCACCGGCCAAACCTACGCGTCGGAGGATCGCTCTCTGTTGAGGACGATCGTCGCGCTGCCGATTACCTCGTCGCCGGCCGGGTCTGGACGGTAGAGCACCATCGTCTGGCCTGGCGCCACACCCCGTAGCGGGGTTCGCAGGGCGACGTGCAGAACCCCGTCGACGCTGTCGGCGATTCCGGCCGCGATCCCACCGTGTGCGCGCACCTGGACCTCGCAGTCGGTGAGTCCGTCCGGTGCGGTTCCAGCGGTGAACACCGGATTGTGACCGGTCAGCGACCACACGTCGAGATCCTCCGCATCGCCGACCCGGACGGTACCGGACTCGGCGTCGATGCCCGTGACGTAGCGTGGCTTGCCGTCCGGGCCGGGACCGGAGATGCCCAGACCCTTGCGCTGGCCGACGGTGAAACCGTGCACCCCGTCATGCTGGGCCAGGACAGTGCCGGCGGCATCCACGACGGCCCCGGGCCGCACTCCGATGCGGGCTCCCAGGAAGGCCCGGGTGTCACCGGACGGGATGAAGCAGATGTCGTGGCTGTCCGGCTTGTCGGCCACCGCCAGACCGCGCCGTGCCGCCTCGTCCCGGATTCCCGTCTTGGGGGTGTCCCCGATCGGGAACACCGCAGACCGCAGCTGCTCCGCGGTCAGCACCCCGAGCACGTAGGACTGGTCCTTGTCGCGGTCCACCGCGCGCCGCAGCCTGCCCCCGGACAGCCGGGCGTAGTGCCCGGTGGCCACCGCGTCGAAGCCCAGCGCCAGCGCCCGGTCAGCCAGCGCGGAGAACTTGATCCGCTCATTGCAGCGCACGCACGGGTTGGGGGTCTCCCCGCGGGCATAGGAGGCCACGAAGTCGTCGATGACGTCGTCATGGAACCGGTCGGCGAAATCCCAGACGTAGAAGGGGATTCCGAGGATGTCAGCAACCCGTCGGGCATCACCGGCGTCCTCCCGCGAACAGCATCCGCGCGATCCGGTGCGCAACGCCCCCGGCGCCTGGGACAGCGCCAGGTGCACGCCGACCACATCGTGGCCGGCCTCCACCATGCGGGCGGCAGCCACGGAGGAGTCCACCCCGCCGCTCATCGCGGCCAGAACTCTCATCGCGGTCCGGCCGGCGAACTGGCCAGCGCCGCCTGCCGGGCCCGCTCGACGGCGGCCGGCAGCACCCGCAGTGCAGCCTCGACGTCCTCTCCGGTGCTGGTGTGGCCCAACGACAATCGAAGCGAACCGCGGGCGGTGCCGGCGTCCACGCCCATCGCCAGCAGCACATGGGACGCTTGCGCGACACCGGCCGTGCAGGCCGATCCGGTGGAACATTCGATACCGCCGGCGTCCAGCAGCATCAGCAGCGAGTCGCCCTCGCAGCCGCGGAAGGTGAAGTGGGCGTTGCCGGGCAGCCGTCGGTCCCCCTCGGCGCCGTTGAGGTGGGCGTCGCCGATCGAACCCAGAACGCCGTCGATGAGACGGTCACGCAGGGTGCGCAGCCGCGTTGCGGTCTCCTGCTGGGCGCCGACGGCGATATCGGCGGCCGCTGCCATCGCGACTGCACCGGCGACATCGAGGGTGCCGGAGCGCACGTCACGTTCCTGGCCGCCGCCGTGCAGCAGTGGCAGGCAGGCGGTGTCGCGGCGCAGCAGCAGCGCCCCGACACCGGTGGGCCCGCCGAACTTGTGGGCGGTCAGGCTCATCGCCGACAGCCCGGAGCCGGCGAAGTCCAGCGGAACCTGGCCGACGGCCTGCACCGCGTCGCTGTGCATCGGGACACCGAACTCGGCAGCCACGGCGGCCAACTCGGCGATCGGCATGACGGTGCCGACTTCGTTGTTGGCCCACATCACCGAGACCAGCGCGACATCGGATCCCTCCGCCGAGCCGTGCTCGGCGAGCGCCTCGCGCAGCCCCGCCGGGGTCACCGACCCGTCGGGCCCGGTCGGCAGGAACGTCACCTCGGCGCCTTCGTGGGCGGCCAGCCATGCGACTGCGTCGAGGACCGCATGGTGCTCGACGGCGGTGGTGATGATGCGGCGCCGGGCCGGGTCGGCGTCTCGGCGGGCCCAGAAGATGCCCTTGACGGCCAAGTTGTCGCTGTCGGTGCCGCCGGCGGTCATGATCACCTCCGACGGGCGCGCGCCCAGTCGGGCCGCGAGGCTTTCCCGGGACTCCTCCAACCGCCGGCGGGCGGCCCGGCCCGCGGTGTGCAGTGAGGAGGCGTTGCCGACGGTGGCCAGCACAGCCGTCATCGCCTCGATGGCCGCGGGGTGCATCGGGGTGGTGGCAGCGTGGTCGAGATACACCGACCTGGTCTGACTCATGGCCTGTTCAGAATACCGGCCGGGGCCGGTTGGCATTCCGGGCGAACAGACCCGGGCCGTCGAATCGGGGCGGCGGCCCGGCCCCGGCATGGCACCATTTTCGGCGTGTGCTTCTCGATGACGGCTGATCTGGTGGCGGGTACCGCGTTGGTGCCGGTGGCGGCGCTCACGCTGCGGGAGGTCAAACATCGGCGGGAGTTGATGTTCGCCCTGTTACCGGCGGTGTTCGCGGTGCACCAGTTCCTCGAGGTCGCGGTCTGGGCCGGACTGGATGGAGACGTGTCCCCGGGGGTGGCGAACCTGGCGATGCGGGCCTATTTGTTCATCGCGTGGCCGCTGCTGCCCCTCTATATGCCGCTGGCCCTGATGCTGCTTGAACCTCCCGGCCGCGCCCGCCGTTGGGCGGCCCCGTTCGTCGCCCTCGGCGCCGTCGTGGCCGCCTACCTGGGATACGTGGTTCTGGCCAATCCGGTGGAGGTGATCCGGCATCCCTTCGGGCTGGAATACCTCACTGTCGTGCAGCACCCACTGGTGTGGGCGGTGCTGTACATCGTGGCGGTGATCGGGCCGCCGCTGATGTCCGGCTACCGGTCGATCGTCGCATTCGGTGTGCTGAACCTGGTGGGCCTGATCGTGGTCGCGGTGTTCTACTTCAACGCGTTCGCATCGCTGTGGTGCGTCTTTGCCGGCATCTCCTCGATTCTGATGCTCGTGCACATGATCAGGCGGCGGCGCACTCCCGACGCCGAACGGCTGCCCGGGAGCCGGGTGCCCACGGCGGCCTGAACCCGGGCCCATCCCACTGACGCGCCAACGCCCGGCCGGGTTTTCCGGCCGGGCGTTGGCGTGTGAGCGTTGCGACTAGCCCTTGCGGGCCTTGACCGCCTCGGTCAGCTGGGGGGTGACGCTGAACAGATCCCCCACCACGCCGTAGTCGGAGATCTCGAAGATCGGCGCCTCTTCGTCCTTGTTGACGGCGACGATGGTCTTGGAGGTCTGCATACCGGCCCGGTGCTGGATCGCACCGGAGATGCCCAGGGCGATGTAAAGCTGCGGCGACACCGTCTTACCGGTCTGGCCGACCTGGAACTGACCCGGGTAGTAGCCGGAGTCAACCGCCGCGCGCGAGGCGCCCACCGCACCGCCCATCGAGTCGGCGAGTTCCTCGACAACCACGAACTTATCCGCACTGCCGACCCCGCGGCCCCCGGCGACCACGATTGCGGCCTCGGCGAGTTCGGGGCGGTCACCAGCCACGGCGGGCTGCCGGGAGGTGATCCGGGTGGCGCCGGCGGCCGGTGCCGGCACCTCGACGCTGACCTGTTCGCCCGCGGCCGGGCTGGGTGCGGCGTCGATGGCACCGGGGCGAACGGTGATCACCGGGACTTCGGCGTTGACCTTGGCCTCGACGGTGAACGCGCCGCCGAAGATGGAGTGGATCGCGGTGCCGTCGGCCTTGACGTCGACGACGTCGGACAGCACGCCGGAACCGATCCGGGCGGCCAACCGCCCGGCGATCTCCTTGCCGTCGGCGGTGGCCGGCAGCAGGACGGCGGCCGGTCCGGCCGACTCCACCAGGTTCGCCAACACATCGACGAACGGAGTGATCAGGTAGTTCTCTGCGTCGTCGGACTCGGCCACATAGATCTTGGCGGCGCCGGCGGCCTTGAGATCCTCGACCAGCGGTGCGGCGGTGCCCGGTCCGCCGATGACGACGGCGGACGGCTCGCCCAGGGCGCGCGCCGCGGTGAGCAGTTCGGTGGTGACCTTCTTCACCGCGCCCTCGGAGTGCTCGACGAGCACGAGTACTTCAGCCATAGCAGTTCTCTTTCTCGCAGTTTCTCGGGTTTCCGGAAAGTCAGACGGGGACTAGATGATCTTCTGGGCTACCAGGTAATCGGCGATCTTCTTACCGCCCTCGCCCTCGTCGGCGACCTTCTCGCCGGCCGTCTTCGGCGGCTTCGGGGTCGATGAGACGACGCTCGAGCCGGCATTGGCCAGGCCCACCTCGTCGGCCTCCACGCCGATGTCGGCGAGGCTGAGGGTGGTGACTTCCTTCTTCTTCGCGGCCATGATGCCCTTGAAGGACGGGAAGCGCGGCTCGTTGATCTTCTCGCTCACGCTGACCACCGCAGGCAGCGTGGCCTCGACGGTGAACAGGCCCTCGTCGGTCTCGCGCTCACCGCTGATGGTGCCGCCCTCGACGACGACCTTGCGCATATGGGTCAGCTGCGGCAGACCGAGGTACTCGGCGATAATCGCCGGGACCGCGCCGCCGGTGCCGTCGGTGGCCTCGTTACCGGCAATCACCAGGTCGGTGCCCTCGATCGTGCCCAGTGCGCGGGCCAGCGCCCAGCCGGTCTGCACCATGTCCGAGCCGTGCAACTGCTCGTCGAGCAGGTGCACACCCCTGTCGGCACCCATCGACAGTGCCTTGCGGATGGCCTCGGTGGCGCGCTCCGGGCCGGCGGTCAGGACGGTGACCGTGCTGTCGCCACCCTCTCGCTCCTTGATCAGCAGCGCCTCCTCGACGGCCCGCTCGTTGATCTCGTCGAGCACGGCGTCGGCGGCATCCCGGTCGAGGGTCCAGTCGCCGTCGGAGAGCTTGCGCTCCGACCAGGTGTCCGGGACCTGTTTGATCAGAACCACGATGTTCGTCATGGCTTATCTACATCCTCCTGGCAGGCGTCGTGCGGCCGTTCGGAACGCACGTTATGGGGTCTTCTGCTGACCACATCATGTTACTAGCGAGTAACTTATGATGGATTGCACCATAACGATAGCCTGCCCGGCAAGCCGTTCCCGCAGGCCCGTCGGGACGGGAAGGGTTCGCGATTGCCGGGCGGCAGGTTAGCCTGCCTTGCGATGAGCGCGCACCTGACCGACGCGGCCGACGACGGCCTCCCACTGACCGGCGAACGGACCGTTCCCGGCCTGACGGTGGAGAACTACTGGTTCCGCCGCCATGAGGTCGTCTATCGCTGGTGTGCCGATAAATACGCAGGTCAGGATGTGCTCGAGGCCGGTTGCGGCGAAGGCTACGGAGCAGACCTGATCGCCTCCACGGCCCGCCGGGTGGTGGCGGTCGACTACGACGCGGCGACCATCGCCCATGTCGGCACCCGCTACCCCCGGGTAGAGGTCCTCGCGGCCAATCTGGCGGCGGTTCCGATGCCGGACGCGTCGGTCGACGTGGTGGTGAACTTCCAGGTCATCGAGCATTTGTGGGATCAGCCACAGTTCATTACCGAATGCTTACGGTTACTACGACCGGGCGGGTTGCTGCTGATGTCCACCCCGAACCGGATCACCTTCACCCCCGGCAGCGACACTCCGCTCAACCCGTTCCACACCCGCGAACTCAACGCCGCCGAATTGCGGCAGTTGCTCGAGGACGGCGGTTTCACGGTCGACGGCATGTACGGGGTCTTTCACGGCTCCGGGCTCACCGAGATGGATGCCCGCCATGGCGGGTCGATCATCGACGCGCAGATCGCCCGCGCGGTGGCCAACGCCCCGTGGCCCGACGACCTGCTGGCCGATGTGGCCGCAGTTCGGTGCGAGGACTTCGAGATCGCGTCCGAGACCAGCCGGCGGGATATCGACGCGAGCCTGGACCTGCTGGCGATCGCGACACGCCCGTGACGACATCGCCCTCCCCCGAGTCGCTTCGCTCCTGCCCTCGGGGGACCCGCGACGAGGTGCCCGGCCAATTCAGCCTCGTCCTGCACACTCATCTGCCATGGCTGGCACACCATGGCCGGTGGCCCGTCGGTGAGGAATGGCTCTATCAGTCGTGGGCGGCGGCCTACCTGCCCCTGTTGCGGGTGCTGCGGACGCTGGCCGCCGAGGACCGCCGCGGCCTGATCACGCTGGGCATGACCCCGGTGGTGACCGCGCAACTCGACGATCCCTACTGCCTCGACGGTATGCAGCACTGGCTGGCCAACTGGCAGCTGCGGGCGCTGGAGGCCGCCCATGTCCACACCCCCACCGGCGCGGCCGCGGGCACGGCGACCACACCTGAGGCGCTGCGGCGCTTCGGAACTCGGGAGTACGACGAGGCCACCGGTGCCCTGGAGGACTTCTCCGTGCTGTGGCGCCACGGTGCCAGCCCGCTGCTGCGGGAGCTCGTCGACATCGGCACCGTCGAACTCCTCGGCGGCCCGCTGGCGCACCCGTTCCAGCCACTGCTGCAGCCGCGACTGCGTGAGTTCGCCCTGCGTGAGGGCCTCGCCGACGCCGGGCAGCGACTGGGCAGGACCCCGGCCGGGATCTGGGCGCCGGAATGCGCCTACGCCCCGGGCATGGAGCATGACTACGCCGCCGCCGGGGTGAGCCACTTCATGGTCGACGGGCCCTCACTTCACGGAGACACCGCACTCGGCCGGCCCGTCGGGGACACCGGCGTGGTGGCCTTCGGTCGCGATCTGCAGGTCAGCTACCGGGTCTGGTCACCGAAGTCCGGCTATCCCGGTCACGCCGCCTACCGCGACTTCCACACCTACGACCACCTCACCGGCCTCAAACCCGCCCGGGTCACCGGCCGGGGCGTCGATTCCGCTGCCAAGGCGCCGTATGACCCGCAACGTGCCGACCGCGCTGTCGACGCCCACGTCGCCGATTTCGTCGACGTGGTGCGCCGGCGGCTGATCAGCGAGTCTGAGCGGATCGGACGCCCGGCCCACGTGGTGGCCGCTTTCGACACCGAACTGTTCGGGCACTGGTGGTACGAGGGTCCGGTCTGGCTCGAGCGGTTGCTGCGCGCGCTCCCCGAGGCCGGCGTGCGGGTCGGCACCCTGAGCGACGCACTGGACAACGGTTTCGTCGGCGCCCCGGTGAAGCTTCCGCCGAGTTCGTGGGGCTCGGGCAAGGATTGGCAGGTGTGGGCCGGTGAGCAGGTCGCCGATCTGGTGGCGCTGAACGCCGAGGTCGTCGACACCGCGCTGGCCTGCGTCGACAAGGCGCTGGCCCAGGGCGATTGCGCGCCGACCCGGGATCCGGTGGCCGATCAGATCCTGCGCGAGACTCTGCTCACCGTCTCCAGCGACTGGCCGTTCATGGTGTCCAAGGACTCCGCCGCGGACTACGCCCGCTATCGGGCCCACCTGCACGCGCACGCCACCCGGGAGATCGCCGACACCCTGGCCGCGGGCCGTCGCGAGGTCGCGGTCCGCCTGGCCGAGGGCTGGAACAGGGCCGATGGACTGTTCGGCGCCCTGGACGCCCGGCGGTTGCCGAAGTGAGCGCTGCGCCGCGGGTCCCCCACCGCGAGAGTGCGTGTCGGCACGCCGACACGCCGTGCGGCCGAGCACTGCGCGCACCCTCGCCCGACGTGATCCGCCGGTGAAGATCCTGATGGTGTCGTGGGAGTACCCGCCGGTGATCATCGGCGGCCTCGGACGGCACGTCTACCAACTGGCCACCGCACTGGCCGCCGACGGTCACGACGTGGTGGTGCTGTCCCGCCGGCAGGCGGGTACCGATCCGGCCAGCCACCCCACCGGCGACGAGGTGAGCGAGGGTGTGCGGGTCATCGCCGCGGCCGAGGACCCGCACGAATTCGACTTCGGCCGCGACATGATGGCGTGGACGCTGGCCATGGGCCACGCGATGATTCGGGCCGGGCTCCGCCTCGATGGCGACTGGAAGCCCGATGTGCTGCACGCCCATGACTGGCTGGTCGCCCACCCGGCCATCGCGCTAGCCGAATTCTTCCATATCCCAATGGTTTCCACGATCCACGCGACCGAGGCAGGTCGGCACTCCGGCTGGGTGTCCGGGAGGATCAGCCGGCAGGTGCACGCACTGGAATCCTGGCTCGCCCGGAAGTCCGACGCACTGATCGCCTGTTCGGCGTCGATGTCCGACGAGATCGCCGAACTGTTCGGCCCCGGACTGGGGCCGATCTCAGTCATTCCCAACGGTATCGACTCCGGCCGTTGGCCTTTCGCCCGCCGTTATCGGCACGGCGGCCCCCCGGAACTGCTCTACTTCGGCCGGCTGGAATACGAGAAGGGTGTACATGACGCGATCGCCGCGCTACCACGAATCCGTCGCGCCCATCCCGGTGCGACGCTGACCATCGCCGGCGATGGAACCCAGCGGGACCGTTTGATCGAGGTTGCCCGAAAGCACAAGGTGCTCAGGGCCGTTCACTTCATCGGCCGGGTCGATCATGACACCCTGCTGGAGCTGCTGCACCGCACAGATGTCGCCGTGCTACCGAGCCACTACGAGCCGTTCGGCATCGTCGCCCTGGAGGCCTCGGCGGCTGGCGCACCCTTGGTGACGTCCAATGTCGGCGGTCTAGGTGAGGCGGTCATCAACGACCAGACCGGATTGTCCGTCCCACCCCGGGACGTTGCCGCCCTGGCCGAGGCCGTCAGCGCGACGCTGGCCGACCCGGCCGGCGCTCAATGCCGCGCATTGGCCGCCCGGGAACGTCTCACGTCGGACTTTGACTGGCATACCGTAGCCGCCGACACCACGCAGGTGTACCGGGCCACCAAACGCCGCCCGCAGCAGCCGCTGGGCCGGCGTCCGATCGCCGAGCACCCGCTGTCGAACCGCTGACTCTTCACCGAACTGCTCAGTTCAGCCGAAATCGCGCGATCGGGTAGGCGCCACGGTCGTCACGCCCCGACTGGGCAAGCTCCATGGCGGGATAGTCGACAACATTGACCCCATCCGGCTTGTGCTCGTTCCAAACGACTTTCGCCACCAGGGTGTACTCCCCGGCGGGAAGCCCACTGGTCGGCAGCAGGAAGGTGTCATCACTGGTCGCGGCGGTCGGATCCCGGCTCAAGTCCGAATAGCTCTGCTCGGCGGCGATCGTGCCCAGCAAGAGGCTCGACTTCACTTCCATCACCACCGCTCCCGCGGGATCGAGGACGTCGTACCAGATATCCCAGTCGTCATAGGTGGGCGCAGTACCGAAGTTTGTCCAACGGAGGGTGATCGGCACATTCGTGCCGACCGCGGCGTGGTCCGGCAGGACCGCGGACGTCACCGCATAACGGAACCCTGCGTACTTGTTCGTGCGTTCCCACATGGTGTGAAAGCGCGACGGTGGAGCCATGACATTGCTGGCGACCATCGATACATGATGGTTGACAACATCTTTCAAGGCCGTTGTGAAGTAGTCGGCAACTCCGTCTGGCTGGAAGTTGCACCACTCGGTGACGACGGGCGCGACTTTCCAGTGCGCCGACAACTCCGAGACGAGCCTCTTGTCGTTGTGCACGTACCAGGAGTCAGGGTGAGTGGCCCAATATTGTGTCGGCGCGATCACGCCGAGACAGTCGCCGCGGATGCCGACCGGTTGCGCCGGCGAAGCGGCCAGGAGTTGCCGGGTGATTTCCGGGTTGCCCGCCGCGACGACGATCCGGGTGTCGGGGAAGGCGGTGAGGGTCGCGTCGACCAGACGCGAGATGGACGATTTGGTGATCGCCTGATCGCGATACTGGTCGTAATAGCCGAGTTGCGCAACGCTTTCCTCCGGCCCGGGCATCCGAGCGCCGAGTTCCTTCGCCACGAATCCGACATGATTTTCCGACCAGTCGCCGTACCCGGAGAACTCGAACCACTCAACACGCTCGTCCTTGTTGTAACGGGCGCCCAGCGCAGCGATCAGGTTTTCGGCGGCGCTCAGGTAGGCGTCGCTGTTCCAGTTGGGCACCACGTAAGTTGCGTCGCCCTTGGCGAACTCGCTGACTGCGCCTTGGCGCGCACGCAGCCAACCCGGGACCACACTGCGGAGCTCGCCGTCCCCGCAGCCTTCGCTGCACAGGGCCATGACGCGGAAGTGGAAACGCTTGTCCTCCGCGTGCGCAGTCTCGATCGCCTCGTCGATTGCGGAGAAGTCATACTCGTCGGCGCCGGTCGGCTGAAGTTCCGACCACAGAAAACGGTCGCCGGCATCGTAGGTGCCGGGCCACTGCGGGTTGCCCGCGTCCGCTGTCGGGTGAAGCTCGAGGCCGAGATTCTGGTACTGGCCGCGCGAGGGATTGATGATTTCGGGAGCTGAATACGGAATGACCGCACCCCCCCGAATGTCGGCGGGATGTCTCACAGCGGCGAACGGTCCGGCCATGAGCGTGATCATGAGCAGCGCCGCGATCACCGATACGGTGCGCGGGATGAATCCCATTCGGCCGAAATACGTCACACTTCAAGCAGCGCCGGGTCACCGTCGAGCACGACGAACGAGGCTCCCGTGTTGACCGGAGCGCCGGGCCGTGAGACGTAGGGCAGCATGCGGAAGTCGGCCCGAAGCACCTCGGGCGTAATGCGGGCACGCAGATATCCGCGACGGTTGCTGAAGTAGCGGATATGGGGGTTCTCAGGAAGCACCGCAACGATGTTCGGGCTGGTGTCTGATCCGTCGCCACCCGATGAAATGGAGGTCGTCACCAGTTCGACGGCCACTCGGCGCGAGGAGGGATCATCAAACCGCCGCCACACCTCGGCAGCACAAGCGGAGTGGATATCACCGGTCAGGATCACGGCATTGCGCACCGGCGAATCGGCTAGTGCCTCTACCACCCGGTCACGCTGGACCACGTAGCCGTCCCAGGCATCAGGATTGAAGCTGCGTCCGGATCCTGGGGTGAGGTCGAGCTGGGAGAACAACACCTGCTGGGCGATCAGGTCCCACCGGGCTGACGACGTCGCGAAACCGTCCAACAGCCAGCGTTCCTGTTCCGTCCCGGTCAACGAGGCTGCGTTGTCCAGCCTCCCGGGACAGTCGCTGGGCAGCTTGTCGCTACAGGGTTGATTGGTGCGGTACTGGCGGGTGTCGAGGAGGTGGAACATCGCGAGGCTGCCCCAGGGCACCCGCCGGTAGAGCTGCATCCCGGCACCCACGGGCCGGGCCGACGCCCGCAGCGGCATGTTCTCGTAGTACGCCTGCAGCCCGGCGGCCCGGCGCTCCCGGAAGTCCGGCTGCGGGACCTCCGGCGTCTCGTCGGCCCAGTTGTTGGCCACCTCGTGGTCGTCGAACACCACCAGCCACGGCGCGGCAGCCTGCGCCGCCTGCAGGTCCGGGTCGGTTCGGTACTGCGCGTAGCGCAATCGGTAGTCGGCGAGTGTCATCGCCGGATCCGCCCCGACATGCCGGCGCACCACCTGGGCGCCGCTCCGAATCGTGCCCTTCTCGTAGATGAAGTCGCCGAGAGCGACGACGAGATCCGGCTGTTCCTCGGCCACGGCACGGTAGGCGGTGAACCAGCCGTCCTCGTAGTTCGCACACGAAACGACGCAGATCGTCAACAGCGCGGGAAGCGAATCCGGTGGCGGTGCCGTGCGGGTCCGCCCGGCCGGCGAGAGGAATCCGGCTGCGCGAAATCGGTAGAAGTACTCGGCACCGGGTCGCAGGCCGGTCAGTTCGACGTGGACGCTGTGGGCGCTCTCCGGTCGGGCATCCGCCACCCCACGCTTGACGACCTGGGAAAACCCCGCGTCGTCGGCGATCTCCCAATCCACCTCGACTACCTGGTCGGGCATGCCACCCCGGCCGTCATCGGCCAGCGGACGCGGCGCCAGCCGGGTCCAGATCACCGCCCCGTCGGGAGCCGGATCACCAGAAGCCACACCCAGGGTGAACGGGTCGCCGGATAGTTCGCCAGCGCTCTTCGTGGTCGTGAAACCAAGTGTCGGGACGACACCAACGAGGACGGTGCCCTTCAGGACCGCACGGCGGCTGACGCCCCAATTCGCGGCGTTCAGGCTGGAAGACACAATTTATGGTAGCCGGGGGCCTGCCCACAAAAAGCCGCCGTGAAGGCACCCCGGCCGGACCGGGCACGGACGGGGCCACCGACTGCCAAGGGCGTTGTGCGTACCGCCTGCGCGACAACTGCTGCGATACCGGACGAACTAACGGGCGGCCTTCTTGCGCTCGATGTCGGCCAGCGCGGCGGCGAGTTCGGCCCGCTGCGCCGCGGATTTCTCCCAGGCCAGCCTGCGGTTCTTGACCACCTTGGCCGGCGACCCGACGGCGATCGAGAAGTCCGGGATGTCACCCTTGACCACCGCATGGGCGCCGAGCACACAGCCGCGGCCAATCGTGGTGCCACGCAGGATGGTGACCTTGGTCGCGATCCAGGTGTCCGGACCGATTCGGACCGGGGTCTTGACGATGCCCTGATCCTTGATCGGCAGCTCGATATTGTCCATCTTGTGGTCGAAGTCGCAGACATAGCACCAATCGGCCATCAGCGCCGACTCCCCGAACTCGATGTCGAGATAGCAGTTGATGACATTGTCGCGGCCGAATACCACCTTGTCGCCGAGCCGCAACGAGCCCTCATGTGCCCGGATCGTGTTCTTGTCACCGATGTGGACCCACCGGCCGATCTCCAACTGGGCCAGTTCCGGGGTGGCGTGAATCTCGACGTCCTTGCCCAGGAAAACCATGCCGCGGGTGATGATGTGCGGATTGGCCAACTTGAACTGCAGCAGCCGCCAGTAGCGCACCAGGTACCACGGTGTGTAGGCGCGGTTGGCGATGACCCATTTCAGCGAGGCCCTGGTGAGGAACCGCGCCTGCCGCGGGTCGCGCAGCCGAGAACCGCGCCACCGCTTGTGGATCGGCGAACCCCACATGCTCGTCATGGCCGATGAGCCTACCCAAGCCGAGGACAGGCCCGAGTTAGTCTCGCCTGTACGGTCTGAGGCGGCGATGACGGAGGGACAACGGTGCTGCGGCGAGTGATCGCGTTCACCTCGACGGCGGTCCTGACCGGTTTCGTGGCGGGCTGTACAAATACCGACTCCTGGGTGGAGTCCACCGCGGCGCCGGGGTGGAGCGCGCAGTACGCCGATGCCGCCAACACCAGCTACATCGACATCGAGGGAGCCACCGCGCTGACGCCGGGGTGGAGCCGATCGGTCAAGGGCGAACTGGGTGCGGCGGCCGCCCTGGGCGCCGGCGGGTACCTCGCCGTCAACGGGCAGACCGCCGGCGGTTGTTCGCTGATGGTGTGGGAGAACGACAATAACGGCCGGCAACGCTGGTGCACCCGCATGGTTCTCGGCGGCGGCTTCTCCAGCCCGCTGTTCGACGGGTTCGACAACCTCTATCTGGGCCAGCCCGGTCTGATGGTCTCCTACCCGCCTACCCAGTGGGTGCGTTGGCGTACCCCCGTGATCGGAATGCCCACCACCGCAAGGTTTCTCCGCGGCGGACAGTTGTTGGTGGTCACCCATCTGGGGCAGGTGCTGATCTTCGACGCGCATCGCGGCACGGTCTCCGGAACCCCGCTGGACCTCGTCGAGGGTATCGACCCGACCGACGCCACCCGCGGCCTGACCGACTGCCAGCAGTCCCTGCCCGGGTGTCCGGTGCCGTCGGCGCCGGCGTTCTCGGCCGCCAGTGGGATTGTCGTGATCGGGGTGTGGCAGCCGGGCGCGAGATCGTCGGTACTGACCGCCCTGCGCTACCAGCCCGGCCAGACACCGCTTCTGAGCCGGGCGTGGACATCCGATGCGATCGGAGCCGGCGTACTTGCCAGTCCCGTGCTGTCAGCCGATGGCGCGACGGTCTACGTCAACGGCCGCGACCGCCGGTTGTGGGCCTTGGAAGCCGACACCGGAAAGCCGAAATGGTCTGTGCCGCTGGGGTTCCAGCCCCAGACGCCGCCGACGCTCGGCCCGGGCGGTCTGATCATCGCCGGCGGCGGACCGGACGCCCGACTGGTGGCGGTCCGGGATGCCGGGGAGCGCGCTGAGATCACCTGGCGCCGCGATGACGTCAGGCCGCTGTCCACCTCGGGCCAGGCGGGCGAACAGGTGGCCTACACGGTGGTGGCCGATGCGCCCGATCGGCTGTCACTGCTGGTGTTCAACCCCGCCGACGCCGGTCGCACACTCAACAGCTACCCGCTTCCGCAAGCCGACGGCTATCCGGTCGGCGTTTCGGTCGGCTCCGACCGCCGGGTGGTGGTGGCCACCAGCGCCGGACAGGTCTACAGCTTCAGCCCGGGATAGCCTCGACGGAGCGGCGATCGTGTCAGACCGCACATTTATTATTCGAACATGCTTTCGATTAACGCTCACGAGGTGGCGGCGCGGATCGACGCCGCCCTCGACGAGCTCTCCGGCGTCAATTTGTCTGCGCTGAGCGCAACCGAGTTGGTTCGGTTCGCCGAACGATGCGAGACGCTACTGCGCCGCCAGCGGGTGGTGTGCGCAGATATCGCGGTGGAACTGGCCGGCCGCGACGTCGCCGATTTCGGCGGCGCGCCACATAGGGTGCTGGCCGACTGGGTGCGGATCAGCCCCGCCGAGGCCCGCCGGAGAGTGCGCCTGGCTGAGCCGCTGGCGCCCAGGACCACGCTGCTCGGCGAGCCGCTTCCCGCCCACCGGCCCGCGACCGCCGCCGCCTGGCGGGCCGGGGACCTCGATGTCGAGCACGTCCGGGTGATCGCCCGCTTTTTCGACGAGCTGCCGCTGTCCGTCGGGCACGCCGACCGCGAGGAGGCCGAGGTCCTGCTGGCCACCCAGGCCCGGCAGTTGCGCCCTGACCAACTGGCCAAGGTCGCGGAGCAGTTGGCGCTGCTCCTCAATCCCGACGGGGTGTTCAGCGACGCCGACCGGGCCGCCCGCCGCGGATTCAGCTGGGGACCTCAACAGGCCAACGGCATGAGCCAGGGCCGGCTCTGGGCCACCCCGGCACTACGCGCCGAGATCGACGCCCTGCTGGCCAAATTCGCCGCACCTGGACGCTGCAACCCGGCCGACCAGACACCCCTGATCGAGGGCGAACCCACCCAGGCCCGCATCGACGCCGACACCCGCTCCGTGGCCCAGCGCCAACACGACGCCCTCTCGGCGGTGATGCGCAGCCTGCTGGGAAACCCCAAACTCGGCCAGCACAACGGCCTGCCCGTCACGGTCATCGTCTCAGCAAGCCTGCAGGATCTCCACGACGCCGCCGGTGTCGGCATCACCGCCGCCGGCACCTACATACCCATGCCCGATGTCATCCGGATGGCCACCCACGCCTACCACTACCTGAGCATCTTCGACAAGGCGACCAGGCGAGCCCTGTGGCTGGGCCGCACCAAACGCATCGCCAGCGCCGACCAGCGCATCGTCATGCACGAACGCGACCGCGGCTGCACCTTCCCCGGCTGCACCGTGCCCGGCTACGGCAGCCAGGCCCACCACGCCACCCTGGACTGGGCCGACGGCGGACACACCGACATCGACGACCTCGCCTTCGGCTGCGGCCCCCACAACCGCCTCGTCAAACACGGCGGCTGGAACACCCGAAAACTCCCCAACGGCACCACCGAATGGATACCCCCACCACACCTGCCACTACGGGGCGGAGTCAACCAATATCACCACGCCGACAAACTCGTCCGGAAGCTTCACCGGAAATCAGCCCGGCGGCAGCAGCCGCCACAGCAACAGCGCAACACCCTCAGAGTTGCAGCGGGGGAATCTGATCACGCGGCACCCTCACCGAGGTTTCGCCCGCGTAGGAGGGCAGCAGTTCGGCGCGGCCAAAGAAGAAGATCACCGCATCATCGGTGACGGCGAAGTTCTGGTAGTGCGAGGAATCGCGGCCATCAGCCGGGGAGATGCTGCCCACCAGTCCGGTGTCGGTTTCAAGCTGACGCTGCACGATCGGAAAAATCGCATCCAGCGGTTTGGCGTCCGGAGCGAACAACGTGTCGAAGGTGAGCGGCCGACCCCGGTTGACGTCGTAGGTGAAGGACTTGAACCAGGTTGTCGGATGCGCGCTGCCCACGTCCTGGAACAGGGTCAGCACGACGCTGCGGGTCTGCGCCGACTGGAACGACTCCGCGGTGACATCCATTTCGTAGGGCATGACGCGGGCATCCGGGATACCCGCGATGTTGACGAATCCCTCGCGGGTTTGGCTGAGGTAGTCGACGATCGCCTGCTCGTCCGGGTAGCCGAGCGGGAACGTCACGTCCATGGTGTAGGCCGGCTCACGAGCCTGGATCCGACAGATCTCCCCGACCTCCACCGCCCCGCCGAGTGCCGCGCAAGCCCCGGGTGCCGCCGCGGCCGGGACGGCAGTCACCAGCAGGCCGCTTACCAGCAGCGGGGCCACGTTGCGCAGCAGGCGCAGAAATCGCATATCCGCAGCTTACCGGGACGCCCGGCACACGAACGCCACCGCTCGGGCGGCCGGCCCACCGCCACGGCGCATGATCACCAACGACATCGCGTGACTTCCTGACGGGCGCAGGCGCCGACGCAGTACATCGGGGTCGACATCGACCCCGCGCACCAGAATCTCCAGCGAGCCGCAGTCTCGGGCCAAAAGCGCCTGCCGCAGAATCTTTTCCCGCAGCGGAAGCTGATCGAGTACTTCGAAACCGCGCACTCCCTCAGGTAGCGCGTCCCCGGTGAGGTAGGCGATATCCGGATCGAGTTGCCACAGTCCGTGCCGGGTGGCGTACTGGCGCACCAGCCCGGCACGCACGACGGCGCCGTCGGGGTCGACGATCCAGCGGCCGGGATCACCGCTGCCGCAATCGTCCGGGTCCAGGTCGGTGAGGTGTTCCTCGGTTCCGAGCGATCCGCCGAGGACCGTGGCCCGCCGGCTCACACCCGGCTCGGCCAGATCAGCCGACCACAGGCAGGCCTCCCGCACCGAACCGTCGGCTGAGATCACCTCGATCTCGCCGTCGAAGCCGAGCCGCCGCGCCGCGTCGAAGTCGATTCCCGGCGCGCATTTGAGCACCGTGGCCCGGCCCCGGTAGACATCGGCCAATCGGTCCAGCGGAGGGGTGTAGGCGCGCGGATCGAACCGGCGCCGGCCACCGCTGCGCCGGGCCGGGTCGAGCAGCACCACGACACCCGGACCGGAGGTGATCGGGACGAGCGCGTCGGCGCGGCACAGCGGCACCTGCGGGCCGAGGTTGTGCCGGGCCATGGCCAGCCGGACCACGTCGATATCGCTACCGATCAGATACGCCGCGGTCTCACGAAGCGCCGCCAACTCGGTCCCGATCGAGCAGGTCGCGTCATGCACCACCCGGCCGGCCAGCCGGTGAGCACGGTGGCGGGCGACCACGCCGGCAGTCGCCTGTTGCAGGGACTCGTCGGTGAACAGCCAGTCCGATGCGCAGTCACCGAGTTTGGTCACCGCCCGGCGACGCAGCCGGGTGGTCTCCACCAACACGGCGGCATGATCGGGGAAGCGATCCCGGATCGCGGCCACATCGGCCAGCAGACTGGTATCGCTCAGCCCGAACCCCGCCACCTCCGCCAAGGCGGCGACACCCGCGTCACCGCTCAGATACGCGACGTCGGTGCGGGTGAACGTCAGGAGGGCTTGACCCCGGTGAGCATGGCGTTGTAGTACCACGATTTCGGAACCACCCGCCGCCACAGGTTGTCGTCGGCCCAGCTCAACGTCATCCAGCCGCCGAAGGCGAATTTTGCCCAGCGCCAGCCGAGCTTGCCGGGCGGCACCATGGCCTCGAAGGTCCGCAGCGGCCAGCCGAGCATGGCCGCGGTGAATTCGGTTGTCTGAGTCGATACCTCGACGGCGCCGGCATTGCGCGCCATCTGCTCGAGGTCGGCGGGGTCGAACGTGTGCAGGTCCACCACCGCCTCCAGGGCGGCTGCCCTAGAGGACTCATCGAGTTCGGCCTGCGGCCGGCGCCAGCCCCCCAGCCCGGGCAGCGTGGTGGCCTTGGTGGCCACCCGCCAGGTCCAGGTGGACAGGTTGCGGGCGTAGCCGTTGCCGACCGTGGTGGGTTCTCCGGCGAAGACGAATCGGCCACCGGGCTTGAGCACCCGCACCACCTCGGTCAGCGACTTCTCGACATCGGGAATGTGGTGCAGGACGGCATGCCCGACCACCAGGTCAAAGGTGTCATCCTCGTACGGGATGCCTTCGGCATCGGCGACCCGGCCGTCGATGTCCAGGCCCAGGGATTCGCCGTTGCGCACCGCCACATTCACCATCCCCGGCGACAGGTCGGTGACCGATCCGCGCCGGGCCACGCCGGCCTGGATCAGGTTCAGCAGGAAGAACCCGCTGCCGCAGCCCAACTCCAGAGCCCGGTCATAGGGCAGGTGACGCAACTCCTCGGCCGGCACGGTGGCGTCGAACAAGTCGCGGGCATAGTCCACGCACCGCTTGTCGTAGGAGATCGACCATTTGTCGTCATAGGTCTCTGCCTCCCAGTCGTGATACAGGATCTGGGCCAGCTTGGAATCCTTCAGCGCTGCCTCGACCTGCTCGGCGGTGGCATGCGGCCTCGGAGCCGGGTCCGTCGTCGTCATGCAGGGCAGCCTAACCGCCCATCGCCGCGACAAAAACCTCGCCGTAGCGCTGAACCTGGGCGCGGGCGTCGAGATGACCGTCGATAAGCGCCTTGGCCCCGGCTATCGCGGCCGCTGGGCCGCCGACGAAGCGCGCCGCCCAGTTCAGCGCCGAATCGTAGACATCGTCGGGGGCCACCAACTCGTCGACCAGGCCTAGCGCCAGCGCCTCCTTGGCGCCCACGAATCGGCCGCTGAAGACCAGTTCCTTGGCCCGTGATCGACCCACCGCCCGAGCCAGCATCGGGCAGCCTCCGCCGCCGGGCACCAGTCCGGCGAGAATCTCGGTGGCGCCCAGCTTGGCGTTGTCCCCGCAGACCCGCCAGTCCGCGGCCAACGCCAGGCTCAACCCCGCGCCCAGCGCGTAGCCGGTGACGGCGGCCACAGTCGGTTTGGGGAT
Organism: uncultured Actinomycetota bacterium; assembly: GCA_963787055.1. Lineage (GTDB taxonomy): Bacteria > Actinomycetota > Actinomycetes > Mycobacteriales > Mycobacteriaceae > Mycobacterium. Next base: position 14,318 of record CAWBBP010000008.1, on the reverse strand, counting down.
CGCCGCCACCGCAGCCAGGGCGCGACGGCGGACCGTCTCGGCGGTCTCGGCTCCAGCGCGGTCCAGGGTCTGCAGTTCAGGAACGTCATCGCCGGCCGAGAAGATCTCGTGGCCGCCGTACAGGATGACCGACGCGATATCCCCACGCCGGGACACCTCATCGGCGGCATCGGCCAGTTCACGGTAGGTCTGACGGGTCAGCGCATTGGTGGGTTCGCGACCGATCAGCACCGTGCCGATCCCGGGCTGATGCTCGTGGGTATGGACGCCGACGAACTCGCGCATACTTCAGCCCTCGCCCAACAGGCGCAGCGCCCGATGCCGGGCCTCGTTGTAGCGGCCCGAGTCGAAGAACTCGATCTCCCAGTTTCCGTCGTCGAGCACCGTCATATTGGGCTCGATGGTGGCGATCCGACGTTCCAGGGCAAGCACCTCGGCAACGGTGCGTCCGGCCAGCGAATCGAGCTGGCTCCAGGTCGGCGGCAGCAGCAGCGCCCGGCCCCGGGCGAAGTCCTCGATCGCCGCCTCGGGACTGGCCCAGCCGGCCTGGTCGGACTCGGTGTTCTGCCCGTCGGCCCGCTGCCCGTCCGGTAGCGCACCGACGAAGAAGTAGGTGTCGTAGCGCCGGGTCCGCTCCTCTTTGGGGGTGACCCAATTCGACCAGGGCCGCAGCAGGTCGGCCCGGATCACCAGATCCTCGGCGCGCAGGAAGTCGGCGAAGGACAGACTCCGGTCCTCGAGCGCAGCCCGCTCCGCCCCGTAGACCGAGGCGTCGCTGACGATACTGTCCGGGTCATCGCAGGGCCCGGCGAACAGCACCCCGGACTCCTCGAACGTCTCCCTGGCGGCCGCACACACCAGCGCCTCGGCAAGGTCGTCCTCGATCCCGAAACGCTCCGCCCACCATGCCGGCTCAGGTCCGTACCAGGCCCGGTTGCCCACCAACCCGGCGTCGCGGTCACGATCGTCCACCCCGCCGCCGGGGAACACCGTCATCCCGGCGGCGAACTCCATCGCCGCGTGGCGGCGCATCAGGAACACCTCAATGCCGGCGCGCCGAGTCGACGATGACGCCGCCCCCGGCGGCGGAGGAGGAGCGAGGCAATCAACCGTGGTGTCGCGCACCAGCATCACCGTCGCAGCCGGCCGGACCGCTACCGGTTCGGGTGTCTCTGTCACTGACGCCTCCTGTGCGCGGCACGGCTTCGCGCCCGGCGGGCGAAGTACCGACCGTCGATGGTGTCCACCGCGATGGCTTGACCGAAGGCCGCGGACAGATTCTCGGCTGTCATCACGTCGGCAAGCAGACCGGCCGCCACCACATGCCCCTCCGCCAGGATCAGGCAGTGGCTGAACCCCGGCGGGATCTCCTCGACATGATGGGTCACCAGCACCAGGGCCGGCGAGTCCGGGTCGGCGGCAAGGTCGGCCAGTCGGGCCACCAACTCCTCCCGGCCGCCGAGATCCAGTCCGGCCGCGGGTTCGTCGAGCAGCAGCAGTTCCGGATCGGTCATCAGCGACCGCGCTATCAGCACCCGCTTGCGCTCGCCCTCCGACAGGGTGCCGTAGGTGCGGTCGGCGAGGTGCTCGGCTCCGACACTCTCCAGGGTGTCGACGGCGCGGGTGTAGTCGACCTCGTCATAACGTTCGCGCCACCGGCCAAGAACCGCATAGCCGGCCGACACCACCAGGTCCCGCACCACTTCGTCGTCCGGAATCCGCTGGGACAGAGCCGAACTGCTCAAGCCCACCCGCTGGCGCAGTTCAGCCATATCCACCCGGCCCAGCCGTTCCCCCAGCACGGTCGCCGTGCCGCTGGACGGGTGCTCCATCGCCGCGGCCATCCGCAGCAGGGAGGTTTTTCCGGCCCCGTTGGGGCCGATCACCACCCAGCGTTCGTCGAGTTCCACCTGCCAATCGACCGGACCGACCAGCACCCGGCCGCCGCGGCGCAGCGTGACGCGCCGGAAGTCGATCAGCAGGTCAGCCTCTACGGAGTCGACTGCATCGGTCACCTGCTCATCGTGCCGTATCGCCGGATCCCGTGTGCTCGGGGTCTACTCTGCCGGGATTTCGACCCGGCGAACCACACCGTCGGTGGCGTCGGCGGCCTCGATTTCGGACCGGGTCACCCCGAGGATGAACAGCACGGTGTCCAGGTAGGGATGGCTCAGCGATGCGTCGGCGACCTCGCGCAACGCGGGTTTGGCGTTGAACGCCACACCCAGTCCGGCCGCATTGAGCATGTCGATGTCGTTGGCGCCGTCGCCGACCGCCACCGTCTGCTCCATCGGCACCCCGGCCTGATTGGCGAAGTCGCGCAGCGCCTTGGCCTTGCCGGCGCGATCGACGATCGGGCCCACCACCCGCCCGGTGAGGCGCCCGTCGATGATCTCCAACTCATTGGCGGCGACGAAGTCCAGCATCAGCTCGTGGGCCAGCGGCTCGATCACCTGACGGAAGCCGCCCGAGACCACCCCGCAGTGAAAACCCAACCGCCGCAACGTCCGGATGGTGGTGCGGGCTCCCGGGGTCAACTCGACCTGGTCGGCGACCTCGTCGAGCACCTCGGCGGGCAGCCCTGCCAGAGTTGCCACCCGCTGGTGCAGCGACTCGGCGAAGTCGATCTCTCCGCGCATGGCCGCGTCGGTGATAGCGGACACCGCGGCGCCGGCACCGGCCCGGTCGGCCAGCATCTCGATCACCTCGCCCTGGATCAGCGTGGAGTCGACGTCGAACACGATGAGCCGCTTGTTGCGTCGTTCCAGGCTGTAGTTCTCCACGGCAACGTCGATGCCCTGCTCGGCGCCGACCCGGGCCAGGCTGGCCTGGAGTTGCACCCCCAGCCCGGACGGGGCCGACACCCGAAGTTCCAGTCCCGTCACCGGGTAGTCCGAGACACCGCGGATGAAGTCGATGTTGACTCCCAGAGCAGCCGCCTCGCGCGCCACCGCGCCGAACGCGGCCGCCGTGATGGGCCGGCCGAGCACGACGATCGTGTGTGTCGAAGGTTCGGCGATGATCGGCACATCGTCGCTGCGCTCGATGCTCACCGCCAGACCCAGGCCCCGGATGGCGCCGGTGACCGCACCGCGCAACGCCTGACCGTCGGCAACCTCAGGCCGGCCCGACACCAACACGCCCAGGGTCAGCCGGTCTCGGATCACGACCTGCTCGACGTTGAGGAGCTCGACTTCGTAGCAGGAGAGCACCTCGAACAGAGCTGAGGTCACCCCCGGCCGGTCGATACCGGTGACGGTGATCAACACCGACACCCTGGGAGTGGCCATACGGCGCGAAGCGAGAGCCCGAAAAGCCCCTAGGCGTCGCGGTCCGGGTCGATCACGATTCTGGGCGAGCTGGGCCGCTTGGCCTTCTCGAACTCCGCCTTTTTCGACGCGTCGAAGCCGACAGCAGCCGCCAACGGACGCTTCTCGGAGTCATGCGACCGTCCGACATGGGCCTCAGCCCGCATCCGCTCGACCATGTGCGGATAGTGCAACTCGAAGGCCGGGCGCTCCGAACGGATGTTGGGCAGCTCGGTGAAGTTGTGTCGCGGCGGCGGGCAGGACGTCGCCCACTCCAGCGAGTTGCCGTGGCCCCACGGGTCGTCGACGGTGACGACCTCGCCGTAGCGCCAGCTCTTCACGACGTTCCAGAAGAACGGCAGCATCGAGATGCCGAGGATGGCCGCGCCGATCGTGGAGACGACGTTCAGGGCGGTGAACCCGTCGGACGGCAGGTAGTCGGCGTAGCGCCGCGGCATGCCCTCGTTGCCCACCCAGTGCTGGACCAGGAAGGCGACGTTGAACCCGATCATGGTCAGCCAGAAGTGCAGCTTGCCCAGTCGCTCGTCCATCAGCCGACCGGTCATCTTCGGGAACCAGAAGTACACCCCGGCGTAGGTGGCGAACACGATCACGCCGAACAGCACGTAGTGGAAGTGCGCGACCACGAAGTAGCTGTCGGACACGTGGAAGTCCAGCGGCGGGCTGGCCAGCAGCACACCCGACAGACCGCCGGCCAGGAAGGTCACCAGGAAGCCGAAGGCGAACAGCATCGGCGTCTCGAAGGTCAGCTGCCCCTTCCACATGGTCCCGATCCAGTTGAAGAACTTGATCCCGGTGGGGACCGCGATGAGGAAGGTCATGAAGGAGAAGAAGGGCAGCAGCACCGCACCGGTCACGTACATGTGGTGCGCCCAGACCGCCATCGACAGCGCGGCGATGGAAATGGTGGCGTACACCAGCGTGGAGTAGCCGAAGATCGGCTTGCGGGCGAACACCGGGAAGACCTCGGAGACGATGCCGAAGAACGGCAGCGCGATGACGTAGACCTCTGGGTGCCCGAAGTACCAGAACAGGTGCTGGAACAGCATGAGTCCGCCGTTGGCCGGGTCATAGATATGCGCACCCAACCGACGGTCGGCGGCCAGTGCGAACAGCGCGGCGGTCAGCAGCGGGAAGATCAGAATCACCAGGATCGAGGTGATGAAGATGTTCCAGGTGAAGATGGACATCCGGAACATGGTCATACCGGGGCAGCGCATGCACACCACGGTGGTGATCATGTTGACCCCGCCCAGGATGGTGCCCAAGCCACCCACGGCCAGTCCGAGAATCCACAGATCACCGCCGACGCCGGGCGAGTGGATGGCGTCCGACAGTGGCACATAGGCCGTCCACCCGAAGTCGGCCGCACCGCCCGGCGTGATGAAGCCACCCAGTGCGATCAGCGCGCCGAAGATGAACAGCCAGAACGACAGCGCATTGAGCCGCGGGAAGGCGACATCGGGGGCGCCGATCTGCAACGGGAGAACCAGGTTGGCAAACCCGAACACGATCGGGGTGGCGTAGAACAGCAGCATCGCCGTGCCGTGCATGGTGAACAGCTGGTTGTACTGCTCATTGGAGAGGAACTGCAGGCCCGGCACGGTGAGCTCGGCGCGGATGAACAACGCCATCAGGCCACCGATGGCGAAGAAGATGAAGCACGCGACCACGTACATGACGCCGATCAGCTTGTGATCGGTAGTGGTGATCAGCTTGTAGATCAGGTTGCCCTTGGGCCCGGTCCGGGCCGGGAACGGACGACTGGCCTCGAGTTCTCCGCGGGGGGGCACAACCGCTGTCACAAGATCCTCCAACCATCCACTGGGCACATCCCAAAGCAATCTAACCGGCATCCTATCGCCAAACCAGGCCCTGCGCGCCGTTGGTCCTACATTCTGTCGTATTTCGCGTCGAAGCCGCGCCCGGAACAGGCTCAAGGCCAGCTCAGCGGTAGTTTGTGGGTGTCGGGTGTTACCGTCGCGTGGTGCTGTTCGGAGCCTCCCGGCGGGGTGTCGTCGCAGTGGCCGTCGCTGCCCTGGCGGTGGCCGGTTGCTCGGGTTCTGCGGAGTCCCCCGCCGATTCCTCCCCTGCAGGTCGGCCGGGCGCCGTGGTGACCAGCACCACCAAGATCGCCTCGGCCGGTGTGCTGGGCAACCAGCGCCGTCCGGACGAGTCCTGTGCGGCCACGCCGGCGGCACTCGACGGACCGCCGCCCGGGCCGCTGCGGCATGCCGGCGGCGAGACCGTCGTGGCGCCGGATCCGCAGCGCATCGTGGCGCTCGCCGGTGACGAACTCGACGCCCTGTGCGCGCTGGGCCTGCAGTCACGGATCGTGGCCGCTGCACTGCCCGACGGCGCCTCGACCCAACCGTCGTATCTGGGCACCGTCGTGCACGACCTGCCGGGAGTCGGCACCCGGACGGCGCCGGACCTCCCGGCGATCGCGGCGGCCAGCCCGGACCTGATCCTGGGATCGCAGTCGTTGACACCGGAGGCCTACCCGGCGCTGGCGGAGATCGCACCAACGGTGTTCATCGAGGCCCCCGGAGCCCGCTGGCAGGACAACCTGCGCCTGGTGGGCGCGGCAACCGGGCGGGCCCGCGCCGCCGACGAATTGATCGGCGGGTTCGCCGAGCAAGCGAGGAAGGCGGGCGCCGCCAACGACGCCACCCACTTCCAGGCCTCCGTCGTCCAGCTCACCGATTCCACCCTGCGGGTCTGGGGAGCCGATAACTTCCCGGCCAGCGTGCTGACGGCGGTAGGGGTGGATCGTCCCGCGGCGCAACGGTTCACCGACAAGCCCTTCATGGAGATCGAGCTGACCGACGCCGACTTCTCCGCTGCCGACGGTGACATCGTCTATCTGTCGTTCGCGTCGCCAGCCGCCAAGGACCGCGCACCGGCGCTGTTGGAGAGCGAGGCCTGGCGCAGGCTCTCGGCCAACCGCGACAACCGGGTGTTCGTCGTCAACAACGAGGTGTGGCAGACCGGCCAGGGACTGGTCGCCGCCCGCGGCATCATCGAGGACCTGCGCTGGCTCAACGCCCCGATCAACTAGGCCGTGACCGCGCGGCTCAGCGGATGTAGTTCTCCCCGGTGGCCCGGACCGTCACATCGGAGAGGCTGATCCCCCACGGCTGATCGATCACATGCACCACGGCGTCGGCCAGGTCCTCGGGCGTGATCAGCCAGTAGCGCACCGAGTCGACGTCGGTCTGCTCCGGCCGCAGCGACCCGGACATGTAGTTGGCCAGGTTCTCGGCGAACTGCGGCCCCTTCTGTCCGGCCAGCGCCATGATCGCGGTCTGGTTGACGATGCCGCCGGCCAGGTTGGTCCCGAAGACCCCGGTGGGTTTGACCGTGGTGACCTTGATTCGGCCCTGGGTCTCCACCCGCAACGCATCCGAAATGGCCGTGACGGCTGCCTTGGTGGCGCTATAGACCCCGGCACCCTCGACGCCGCCGTTGCCGTAGATCGAGGAGATGTTGACCACCTGGCCGCGGCCCTGGCCGATCATCTGGTCATAGACCGCGGCGATACCGTTGACCACGCCCTTGATGTTGATATCGATGGCCTGATGCCAGCGCTGCCAGGCACGTTCGTGGTCGGCGAAATAGGCCAGCGGCATCACCCCGGCGTTGTTGACCAGCACGTCGATACCGCCGAAGGTCTCGACGGCGCTCCTGGCAGCCGCCTTGACCTGGTCCAACTCGGTGACATCGGCCACCCGGGCCAGTGCCTGTCCCCCGGCCGCCCGGATGCCGGTGACGACGTCGTCGAGATTCCCGGAGTCGATATCCAGTCCGACCACCCGGGCCCCGCCGGCGGCGCATTTCTGCAGGATCAGCCGGCCGAAGCCGCTGCCCGCCCCGGTGACGACCACGACTTTGCCGTCCAGATGCTCTGATTGGTGGCTCACCCGGTCAGCCGCCGATGTGGGTGACCGCGTAGACGAAAACGTACGCATTAATGGCCGCCATCACGAATGCGGGCACGGCGTCTGTCAGAGGGGGTCCGGCTCGCAGGCGGACCGCGACTCCGAGCACCATCAGCACGGCCAGACCGCCGGAGGCGACGATCACCAGGGGCGGCAGCGCGTAGCCGACGAGGAGCCCCGCCGCGCCGAGAACCTCGAGGACGCCGGTGAGCCGTCGGAACCGGGGTAACCCAAATTTCTCGAACTCGCGCACCATAGCGTCGGAGGCGAGGACACTGATTCCGTAGTAGAAGAACAACAGCATCGACAGCGCCCTGAGCACCTCGTAGGCCACGTCCATGATGTGGTGGTTCCGATCAGTTAATAGTTCATCAGCACAGCGCAACCCGGCAGTGAGGCAACACATGTCATCGTTCGTGATTTCTACCATTCTCCAAGTCGTCGTCGCACTCGGACTCCTCAACGTCTGGCTTGTTCGGGCCCAGTCTTCGACCGCCTACCGGGGCGGTTCGGCGCAGTCGCTCAAAGAGGAGTTCGCCACCTACGGACTTCCCGAATGGACTTTCTATCTGGTCGGGGCGTTGAAGATCGGGGCGGCGATCCTGCTGATCGTCGGCATATGGGTTCCGCAGGTCATCCTGCCGTCGGCGATTGTCGTGGCCGTCCTGATGATCGGGGCCTTGGCGATGCATGCGAAGGTGAAAGACCCACTGACGAAATCGCTGCCCGCGCTGATGGTGCTTCTGATGGTCGTCGCGATCGCCCTGCTGCAGTGAACAACCCGTCGCCCGCCAACGAAGGATGCCCACAACAATGAGCACCGTTCACGCCTACGCCGCCACGTCGGCATCCGATCCGCTGACCAAAACCATCATCACCCGCCGCGACGTGGGCCCGCACGATGTCCGTTTCGACATCCACTTCGCCGGGATCTGCCACTCCGATATCCACACCGTCCGCGCGGAGTGGGGACCGCCCCGCTACCCGGTGGTTCCCGGTCATGAGATCACCGGCATCGTCACCGAAATCGGCTCTGAGGTCACCAAATACACCGTCGGCGACCGAGTCGGGGTGGGCTGCTTCGTCGACTCCTGCCGGGAGTGCGATAACTGCGAGGCAGGCTTGCAGCAGTACTGCACCGGCAGCGGGATGACCGGCACCTACAACGCGGTCGGCCGGGACGGCCTACCGACCCAGGGCGGCTACAGCGGCAGCATCGTGGTCGATGAGAACTACGTGCTGCGCGTCCCGGACGCACTGCCGCTGGACGGTGCGGCACCGCTGCTGTGCGCCGGTATCACCACCTACTCGCCGTTGCGGCACTGGAAGGTCGGCCCCGGCAGCCGGGTCGCGGTGGTGGGCCTGGGCGGCCTGGGGCATATGGCGGTCAAACTCGGCGTCGCGATGGGCGCCGAGGTGACGGTGCTGTCGCAGTCGCTGAAGAAGATGGAGGACGGTCTGCGACTGGGGGCGACGAACTACTACGCCACCGGCGACCGGGACACCTTCAAGAACCTGCGCAACTCCTTCGATGTCATCCTCAATACGGTGTCGGCCAACCTCGACCTCGGCGGCTACCTCGGAATGGTGGACCGGGACGGGGTCTTCGTCGAACTCGGCGCCCCGGAGAACCCCCTGGTGGTTCCGCCGTTCTCGATCATCGGAATGCGCCGCAGCATCAGCGGATCCATGATCGGCGGCATCCCGGAGACCCAGGAGATGCTGAACTTCTGCGCCGAACACGGCATCGCCTCGGAGATCGAGGTGATCCAGCCGGACTACGTCAACGAGGCCTATGAGCGGGTGGTGGCCAGTGACGTCCGGTACCGCTTCGTCATCGACACCGAGTCACTGCGCCAGTCGTAACGCTCAGTCGTCGAGGGAGTCCAGCGGCCAGCCGGCCTCTGCCAATTTGGCGGCGACCCGCCTGATGTTCTCCGGACCGCCGTCGTGGTGGGCGACACCCTCGATGAAATGCTCGATCTCGTCGCGGTGGATCACACCGTCGGCGAGCGCATTGGAATCGGCGGCCGTGATCTCCCGCACCACCTCCCGCACCTCGTCCTCGGTCAGCGGAGTGTTGCGCAATAGCGCCAGCAGTGGCACCCGGTCCGGACCCGGCACACCGCCCGGGTAGCCGGCGCGGAGCCAGTTCAGGATCGATTGCGCACGTGACTTGACGGTCATGGTGCCCAGTGTCGCCGGTGACCGGCCTGCGCGCCAGCTAATTCACCAGGCATTCACCCGCGGATCAGAAGTCCCAGTCCTCGTCCTCGGTGACCACGGCCTTGCCGATCACATAGGACGAGCCCGACCCGGAGAAGAAGTCATGGTTCTCGTCGGCGTTCGGCGACAGCGCCGACAGGATCGCCGGGTTGACGTCGGTCTCGTCACGCGGGAACAACGCTTCGTAACCGAGGTTCATCAGCGCCTTGTTGGCGTTGTAGCGCAGGAACTTCTTGACGTCCTCGGTCAGGCCGACCTGGTCGTAGAGGTCCTGGGTGTACTCGGTCTCGTTGTCATAGAGCTCGAAGAGCAACTCGTAGGTGTAATCCTTCAGCTCCGCGCGGCGGGCCTCGCCCTCCAGCGCCAGCGCCCGCTGGAATTTGTAACCGATGTAGTAGCCGTGTACGGCCTCGTCACGGATGATCAGCCGGATCATATCGGCGGTGTTGGTCAGCTTGGCCCGGCTCGACCAGTACATCGGCAGGTAGAAGCCGGAGTAGAACAGGAAGCTCTCCAGCAGGGTGGAGGCGACCTTGCGCTTGAGTGGGTCGTCGCCGCGGTAGTAGTCCATCACGATGTGGGCCTTGCGCTGCAGGTTCGGGTTCTCCTCCGACCAGCGGAAGGCGTCGTCGATATCGCTGGTGGAGCACAACGTCGAGAAAATCGAGCTGTAACTCTTGGCGTGCACCGACTCCATGAAGGCGATGTTGGTCAGCACCGCCTGCTCGTGCGGGGTGACCGCATCGGGGATCAGGCTGACCGCACCGACGGTGCCCTGGATGGTGTCCAGCAGCGTCAGTCCAGTGAACACCCGCATGGTGAGCTGCTTCTCGGATGCGCTCAGGGTGTTCCAGGATGGAATGTCATTGGACACCGGAACCTTCTCGGGCAGCCAGAAGTTACCGGTCAACCGGTCCCAGACTTCGGCGTCCTTCTCGTCCTGGACCCGGTTCCAGTTGATCGCCGACGCCCGGTCGATCAACTTGATGCCATCACTCACCTGAAACCCCACTTCGATCGCCTGAGGTCGTTGGACATTTCCGTCGACACCCGAACACTACCCCTGGGGGCCGACAAGCAGAGTGAGCACAACCAGTTGTGTCGAACGTGTCGCAAACTTCAGCCGACCGGAGCGTCCCGGGGGGTTGCACTGCGCACTGGAAGGTCAGGGTCGAGGTCGATCCCCAACAGGTCGACGGTGCCTTGGATGGTCCCGAGCATGATCGTGGTCAGGTGCGTCACGAACTCCTCGGACGGCATCCGCCGCGGACTGTCCGGGTCACTGCCGAGCCACCAGTCGGTGGCCGCCGAGGCGGACCCGAAGGTCGCCGCCGCGGCCAGTTCCAGGGCCGCGGGGTCCAGATCCGTCCCGCGTATCTCGTTGTTGAACATCTGGGCCATCGCCATGGTGATCTCGCGGCCCTCGTTGACACCCCTGGTGGTCGACTCGGCCGGTTCCGGGAACCGGCCGCGGAGGATGAAGCGCAGCACGTTGGGATGCTCGTCGACCAGTTCGACGTACTCGGCGACGCTGCGCCGGACCACCTCGCGGGTGGAATCGACGGAGAAGTCGATACTGGGAAAGATCGCCGCGATCAGCATGTCCCGCAAGCGCCTGCTGATGGCGTGGAACAGATCGGCCTTGTCGTTGAAGTGGCGGTAGATCTTCGGTTTGGCGGTGCCCGCCTCGGCGGCGATCTCCTGCAGGCTCACCTCCGGGCCGGACCGATCGATGGCGCGGAAGGCGGCATCGACGATTTCGGTGCGGACCTTCTTACGGTGCTCGCGCCAGCGCTCACTTCGCGCATCGACCTTGCCCGAGCCTGAACCCGGCAGCGGCACCGGAAGTTTGCGCACCTTCAGCACTGTACTGGCCGGTCCGGACGTGCAGATATCGAACAGCCCCGGCTAGCATCATCGTGAAACCGACAACGACGAGACAAAGCCGGAGACTGTGACCGAGCGATTCGACCTGGTGATTGCGGGAGGCGGCCCATCCGGGTCGGCAGCCGCCTGGCAAGCCGTGAAAACCGGGGCCAGAGTGGTGGTCCTGGACAAGGCGGTATTCCCCCGCGACAAGCCGTGCGGTGACGGCCTGACCGCCCGGGCGGTCAGCTACCTGCAGAAGATGGGTCTGGCCGACGAGGTGGCCGCCTTCCACCGGGTCAACCGGGTCACGGTGTTCAGCCCGTCGAGTTGGGAACTGTCGTTCCCGAAGCGGCCGGGCATGCCCGACCACGGCGCCACCGTCAGCCGCACCGAACTGGACACCATGCTGCTCAAGCACGCCGAATCGGCCGGCGCGGTGATCCGGCAGGGCGCCGAGGTCACCGGCCCGGTGATCGACGAGCATGGGCGGGTGACCGGGGTCACGCTCAAGAGCGGCGAGCAGGTACTCGGTGACGCGGTCATCGCCGCGGACGGCGCCTACTCCCCCATCAAGCGGGCCCTGAAACTGGACTCCCAGTACAACGGGTACTCCGCGATCGCAATCCGAGCCGAGATGGACGCTCGGCGGCCCGACTCCGACAGCATGGACATCTACTTGAAATTGCAGTTCCAGGGCGATCAACTGCCCGGTTACGGCTGGGTGTTCCCGATGGGCGGGGGCCGGTTCAACATCGGCCTGGGCTATGTCAACAGCTACAAGAACTGGCAGTCCATCAACGCCACCCAATTCCTGGGCGACTTCATGGCCACCCTGCCGCGGGACTGGGAATTGCCGTCCATCTCCGAACTCAAGAAGAACAAGAGCGTCCGGGCCTGGCGGCTGCCGATGGGCTTCACCGCGTGGCCGCCGTGGCGGCCCGGTGTGCTGTTCACCGGCGACTCGCTCGGCGCCGGGAAGCCAGCCTCCGGTGCGGGCATCTCGAAGGCGCTCGAGTCGGGTCTGGCGGCCGGCGAGTGCGCGATGGCCGCCCTCGAGAACGGCGGGCCCGACGACTTCACCAACTACGCCCAGCGAATGGAAGCCGCGTGGGGTTCTGAGTACCGGCGCGGCCGCTACTTCCACAAGCTGCTCGGCTACCCGAAGGTGGCCAACGCGGGCATCAAGTTGATCGACAACGCCCGATTCCGCGATGCACTGCTGAAGTCGATGTACAAGAAGGCCTCCGGCCCGCTGCACAAGGTGCTGTGACGTCGCCACCGGGCGACGTACCGGCCGGATTCGCGCTGACACCTCCGGCGTTGCGCCGGCCGGTGCTCTTCGATCAGTACTGGTCTGATCTCACCTTCGTGCACTGGCCGGTACGGCCGGATACCGTCGCGCATCTCTACCCGCCGGGAACCCTCCCGGACGTGTTCGCCGACGGCATGACCTACGTCGCGCTCGTGCCGTTCGTGATGAGCGGCATCCGATTGGGGTCCTCGCCGCCGGTTCCCTACTTCGGCACATTCCTCGAGACCAACATCCGGCTCTACTCGGTCGACGGCGCGGGCCGGCACGGGGTGCTATTCCGGTCGCTGGAGAGCAGCCGGCTGGCGGTGGTGCCGCTGACCCGCGTGGGCCTCGGTATGCCCTATACCTGGGCACGAATGCGGTTGACCCGCAACGGTTCCACCATCAGCTATTCCAGCGTGCGGCGCTGGCCCCGGCCGGGGTTACGCAGCCGGCTGACCATCACCGTCGGCGAGGCGATCACGCCGAGTCCGTTGGAGGTGTGGCTGACGGCCCGCTGGGGCGCACACACGCGCAAAGCGGGGCGCACCTGGTGGGTGCCCAACGAACACGCCCCGTGGCCGTTGCAGTCCGCCGACATCGTCCACCTCGAGGACGATCTGCTGCCCGCCAGCGGTGTCGCCCCCAGCGGTGACCGCATCCGTGCGCTGTACTCCCCCGGAGTGCGAACCCGCTTCGGCCGGCCGAGCGCTATCGGCTGACGGCGGGATCCTTGGGAACCGGATGAACCGTCCGCCGGTCATCAGGATCGACCACGCCCGCCCCGGCCCGGCTTGCGAGCCGGCTTCCCCGCTGCGGCGCGGGCGGCCTGCTTGGCGAGAGCCTTCTCCCGTGCGGTGCGCTTGGGCGCCCCCTGAATCTGCCCGCGCGACGAGCCTGGTTTGCGACCCCGCACGATTCCGATGAAGTCCTGGATCAGCGGCGACTGTTGCCCTTCCCGGAAAGCCAGCGCGACAGCACACGTCGGCGCATCGGCGATCGGACGATACGTGAGGTCGCGGCGGTGATACAGCCGCGCCAGCGATTGTGGCACGATGAGCACGCCCAACCCTGCCGCGACGAGTTCGACTGCAGCACTTGTCGTTTCGGGTCGATGTTCGATCACAGCACCGGGAGCCTCCACCCAGGCGACAACATCGTCGCGCGGCAGCAGTATCGGCTCGCCGTCGAGATCCGCGGAGGTGAGGACATCGGCGGCGCCGAGAAGGTGATCGGTCGGCAGCACAGCTACCGCCGTCTCCTGGTAGAGGGGGATGACGGCCAACGCAGATGTGTCGGCCGGTAGCCGAAGCAACGCCACGTCTACGCTGCCGGTTCGTACCTCCTCGGCCGCCTCGGCAGCGGATAGCGCCCGCAAGTTCAGCCAAACCTCAGGGTGGCGCTCCGCCCAGATCCGCACCCACTTCGCAGGTGTTCCCCCGGGGACGTAGCCCAGGATCAGCGAGGACGACGTCACCAGGTCAGGCTACCGACAGGCCTGATGGATAAGCTCATGCAATGAGCAGGCCGAACGCCCAGTCCATGAAGCCCGCCACGGCGGCGAAGAAACTGGATGTGTATCTGCCCGCAACCCCGGCCGAGTTCCGCGAGAACCCGATCACCCGCGATGAACTGGCCGCTCTGCAGGCGGACCCGCCGCAG
>CAWBBP010000007.1:0-786197 GCA_963787055.1 uncultured Actinomycetota bacterium | reverse complement strand
CGTGGCCGGCGGCCAAATCGCCGACAAGATGACCATCACCATCATCGGCTACCAGCCCGGAGTGGAAAATACGCAGGCCGAACTGCACGGAGTGACAGCTGAGACTTTGGGCGAGTTCGGCCTCTCTGGTGAGATTGTCTGAGGTGGAATCACAGTGACGACAGAGACCCGCCCACGCGGCAGGCTGCTACGACGCGCCGAGCGTGAGCAGGTGGACGAACATCGGCTCGCGTTCCTCGATCACACGGCATTAGAACTGCTGCGTGTGACAGGGCGAAACCAACTCATTCAGATTGTCTGGGTGTATGAGCATCCACTCGATCAGGACGGGCTAAATCGGTTCCATCACAACCTCTACGCATCGCTGGCCAGCCGTCTGATCGAACGCTCACCATTGCCGTTCGGCCGGCCGCGCTGGGTGAGACCGGCGGGACCGCCTCCGCCGATTCAGACTGCGGACGGTGTCCGTCCGCGCGCCGAACTGATGGACTGGGCTGACGAATTGGGCAACTTGCCCATCGACCCGGAGCGCGGGCCGGCCTGTTATGTTGCCGTTCAGCCGTTGGATGATGGCGCCACCGCGGTCAGCATCGTGGCCTCCCACGTCATTGGGGACGGTGTCGGCGGACTGATGGCCGTGTTCGAGGCAATCACCGGCAACATTCGCAACCCCGGCTACGAGGAGCCTGGTTCCCGGTCGCGGCGCGCGGTAATCGGCTCTGACCTCCGTCGCGCCATCCTGGATCTACCGTTGACGGCCCGGACCGCCGTCAAGGCCGTCAGAATGTTCCTCGCCAAGCGGGAGGATTTCGCCCGGGCGCGGGCCGCGCAGGCGGGCCCTGCGGATAGCCGGCATGTCGTCGTTCCATCGGTAGCAATCTATGTGGATAGCGCGGAGTGGGACGCCAAGGCCGAAGTCCTTGGCGGCAATAGCTATTCATTGTTGGGCGGGTTCGCGGCCAAGATCGCCGAGCGACTGGATCGACGGCGCGCCGCTGATGGGGCAGTGACCCTGCTTATCGCCATCAACCTGCGGGAAAGCCTCGATGACGACCGCGCGCTGGCGATGGCGTTCGCCAACGCCACCGTTGACCCGACGAAAGTCACCGTCGACCTGACCGAGGCGCGCGCGGCTGTGCGCGAGGCGCGGGAGAGGGCCAAGCAGGAGCCGGATCCGACGATGGAAATCCTCCCGCTCATTCCCTGGCTTCCGCGAAGCGCGGTCAAGGGTGTGGCCGATCTGTTGTTCGCCTACTCCGAAGATTTGCCGGTGTCGTGCTCGAATCTCGGAGACCTGCCGCCGGAGCTCGCTTGGGTCGACGGCACGCCCGCCGAGAACGTTTTCATCCGGGCGCTGGACACCAACGTTTCCGTGGGTGAATTGCAGCGATCCCACGGCCAGCTGGTTGTTGTGTCGGGCCGGATCAACGGCAAGATCTCGATCTCGGTGGAGGCTTACAAGCTCGGCGCCGAGAATTCCCGGCAAGCGTTGCGCGACTTGGCAACTCAGACGCTGGAAGAATTCGGTCTCACCGGCGTGATCGACTAGCGGCCAAACGCTCCGGTCTGCCATTGACCAGTCGTGCTCCGTTCGGCCGACGGGGCATCAAGCTCATGCCGCGTTGGCGGCACGAACCCTCGCATTCGAAGGTTTCGATTGCGACTTCTCGGCTCGCCGCTGCGTTGATTCACGCGAGAGCTTCGGACTGCGCGTCGACTGAGCTGAACCACTGTGTGGCGTTGCGCGACTGGAAGGTGCTGCTGCGGCAGCCGCAGGGCGCCATTTGGTGCGGTTGGCGCCGGAGTTGGCCGGGGCGGATTTCGCGTCTCCAGGTTCCACCGTGACTGATGGGTCGACCGGACCATAGGGGTCGACCGCGCCGGCGTACACCGGCGGACCGCCGACACCATAGACCGGCTGCGGCGCGGTGTTGAAAGGACGGTCGGCCGGATTGCCGGTGATTGAGGCGATGGCGTCGTCCCACCCGGTCGGTATTGCGACAGCGAAATCAACCAGCGTCTTGAGGGGGTTGGGAAAGTACAGGTATTTTGCCGGTGTGGGCTGACCGGGGTTGATCGTGCGGTCGTACCCCGCCTCCACCAGGACACGCAACGGCGGGTCAAGGGCGCGAGCGAGCGGAGGCCCGATGACCGGTATCAGGCTCAGCGGAATGACCAGCGGCAATAACTGGGCTGGCATCAGGTAGTAGTTGGAGTCCCGGAAGTGACCCTGGAGTTGGGGCTCCCCTGAAAATGGTCTCGTGTCATTGTGCATAAAGACTGTTCCCAGAACCGCATTGAGGCTGGCGAGCAATCTGAGCGGGTTGGTTGGAAAGTCAGCCCAGCCGTCGTATTGAGCGGCGATGTCCACCGTGGTCAACGGTGTAGGCTGCGGCGAATTGGTTTGCGTCGCGCCATTGAACGTGATGCCGAAGATCGGAATATACGCACCCACGAAGCGCTCTGCTATGCCGCCGTTAGGCCGGTTTTGGTTGGCGAGCAGAACGAAACTGACTGTTTTTCCAGTCGGTGGGTGTGCGATCAGGTCGCTTTTTTGGCCCGACGCGATCATTGCGCCCTGCGATTGGCCGAAAACCACATACGACTTGTCGGTCAGCGACGTCGACACGGTGGTTGTGAAGGGGGACAGGGTCGCGGTACACGCGGCGCCCCGGATGCAGTTGTTAAGAAGCCCACGTCCGGCCGCAACCGACGCGTCAAGTGTCAAATCGCCGATGAGGGGTCTGAGTTGTTCAGGTGTATAGACGGCGACCAACGTGCATCCGGGATCGCCGCCCGTGCACAGCCCGGTGGGGGCGACGAAGTCGGCATACATCCCGTTGACGAATGACCTGATGAATTCCGGGGTGTTCGGCGGAATGATGAGAGGCTGGCCGGTTCCGCCAATGAAGAGCGCTGTGGCGCTGGGACGGTAGTCAGCAATTAACGCGGACGGCGTCCTCACCGCCGTTAATCCACCGAAACTCACTTGGGCCGAGGCAACTAGGACTGCAGAGATGGCGAGGAAAAATTGCCAGACGCCATCGACGCGACGTTGGCCGGAAATAGTCCGTTGCGGCATTGGCCCCATCACTCGTGTCGAATTCATCTCAGCTGAATCTCAGGTAGATCTTAACCACACGTTTCACAAACACGAGCCTCAACCGTTTAGCCATTCTGATAGCGGCTGTGTGAGGACGTGGCAGCGCGGGCGGGAGGAATCTGGTAGCGGTCCCCGCACCCACGCCTTGGTCAGGTGGTGGTGGATTGTTCGTGGCAGTGCGGCGACTGACGTTCGGGGGTCGAACTCGGTCTCCAACGCCGGGGGCATTGTCGATTCGGGAGACACGCCCTAGATGCACCCGGACGGATCAGATCCTGGTCAGGCCGAGAGCCAATTGGACGACACCCATTGTCGCGAAAATCGCGGCGAATTCGCGGCGGCCGCGAGTCCGCAGCCAGTTCTGAAACTTTTCGGTCCACACGCCGGTTTTGTGGGGTGCGAAAAGGTACGTAGCAAGGGGGATGGTGATGAGTGCATTACCGACGAGGAGAAACATCACAAGCGCGCCGATCTCCGCGAGCTTCCCAGCGCCGGAGGAAGCGATCACGACGAGTGCGACGAGAAATTCCACGGACGTCGCCCCAATGGCAAGGCCGATCACGCCAGACAGCCACGGTGAGTTTCCCTTTCGGAGAATCCTCCGGGCGCGCTCCGACATCTTGTCAATGGCCCGCGGGGTGTCATCGGCCCGCTGGTTGAGTTGGTGGTCGGTCGGCGATTGGCCGCCGCGCGCATTGACTGGGACGGCAGGCTTGCGTCCAGGTAGCGAAAATTTGGTGGCCATGATCGCCGCAATCAATAGCGAGCATAGGCCGACGCCGATTTGCACTATCGCACCGTTGGTTGTGTCACTGGCCAGCGGAGTCCGTCGGAAGACGAAAAGGACCAAGAGTCCGACGCTCAAACCGGACAAGATGCACCCGCAGAAGAGTGCGAACAGCTGCAATTTGGGATTCCGCCTCGCCAACATGAGCGGGACCCAGACCGGCCTGGACGGCTCGAAGCTCATCGCGACGGCCAATGCCAAAACGGTGATCCACACAAATACACCCTAGTAGAGCGGTTTTGACCGCCGATCACACGGCTCAGGGCCTCTGGCATTTCACATCGGCACTGGAGCGCCGAAGCCGGGCAGAACCCCCAACGGAAACAATGCCAGAAGGCCCACTCCCACCGCAAAGATAGTGAGTGTCCGGCGGTTCGGAGGTTCGTCGACTTCGGGTTCGCCACTCACGAAAAGCAGAAAAACAATTCCGATGTCGAAGGCTATCGCGACCCACCAGCGGATCCAATCGACGCCAGTGACGAAGATTGGAATGACACAGACGATGCCGAAAGCGATCCAGAGCATGCGCCCTCTGAGCAGCGCGCGCATGCGACTGAACGGGACACCAGAGACGTGACTGATCGCAAGGATCGTGATGGTGAACAACGCGAACCCGATCACCGTCGCCGCAGTGAGGAGAAGCGGGCCAATGTCTGCAACAAACCGGGCGGCTTCTCCAAAGCCCTGATCGTAAAGCGGCGCGATGTTTCTACAGATCCAGTCGTGGTACTCGATTTCGAACCGGTATCCTCGCAGGATCTCGCCTACGCTGGGCTTTCCTGACGCCGGCCAATTAACGGTCCCGTACGGCGTTGTTCTGCAAAGCTCGCCTGAAATTCCCCTCCGGCCGAATATCGCCACCGCGAAGCCTGTGAACAGTCCTGGTAGCAGCGCGAGTGCGGCGCACAGCCGCAGGGTCCTTTCTGGCCGATGCCGGGCGAGAACGGCGATTGCCAAGAGCGTCCCAAGCGCGAACAGAAGGGGAGTCGCCTCGTGAGTCAACGTGAATACCGCGGTGACAAATCCGTAGGCGGTGCTGGCTATCACCACGGAACGGTCGCTGTCGCTGCATTTCAAGGCGGCGGCGAAGGCGAGCAGTGCAGCCGCGCCAAACAGGTCCGGACGCGCTGAAAAGAGTGCGAATGCGAAGCCGAACGGCAACACGGGGATTAGGAGCGCCAGCATGATCCGGCGCTCCGACACACCAGACCTCTTCGCCACCACCCAGGCAACCAAAGCCAAGCCACCGGAATAAAGGATGGTAGGTGCCCACCTCAGCATCGCGAGCCCGCTGAAATACCGGTCCTCCCCAAACAGCTTTGTGAGTTCGCCGGCAAGGCCTCTGCGGACGAAACCCATGCGGTAATCGACCGCGTAGTAGGAGAACCAGTACAGATCGGGGATGAAGGTCAAGGCGATTGCCGTCAAGCCAGCCGCCCATAGGGCGATCATCAGACCGATCGCGGTGTAGAAGCGCCTGCGGGGGCGGCTGACTGAAGTACTGCCAGTTGGCCCCGCACCAGGTTCATGGCGCGATACGAATTCCGTCATAGCCCTTTCACCCCCATGGCGATCATGACGCAGCCGATTACTCCCAGCAGAATCGCATAGTCACGGCGCCTGCGTGACAGCACCCAGTCGCGGAGAAGGTCCAGCACCGCTCCGGTTCGCTTCGGGTTGAGCAGATAGCTCAGGACTGGGACCAGGAGAATCGTATTCGCGATTGTGAGGAATGTCAGCAGGACACCCGCCTGCGCCGCCAGGGACAATCCAGAGGCCGCGATCAGCACCAGAAGCGCAAGATAATCGATGGAGGGCACCGCGATCCCCACGCCCAAAGCGGCGGCGAACCAGGGCGAACTTCCCTCGACGATCTTGCCCACATATTTCGACAGCAATCCGGCCAAGCCTGATTGAACGGTTGAGCCATCGGCTGACGCAGCGCCGGCCACGCTCGGTAGGAAGTTGGTCGTCAACAGAATGGCGACAGCGATTGCGAGAACGCCGATGACGATCTGTGCCCTTGCCCCGTTTAATGTGGTTCCGGCCCAGGTGCCGCGACTAAGCAGGTAGAGGATGAGGGTTCCGGCGGTCATGCTGGTTGCGAAGCTGCCGGTCAGAAAGGCCAGCAATTGTCTGATCGGTTGGGGTCGGACAAGGAGTAGCGCTATCAAGGCCAGCCTGTTGGGTTCCAAGTTCAACGCGATTGCGAGTACCAGGACGGTGGTCCACATTGGTATTGAGTTTCGCTAGTCGGAGCCGGTCGCGGACGGCTGGGGAGTCAGGTTTTTCGGAGGCGGAGGCGGCTGCCATTTCGAGGGCCACCAGTTCGCCTTGCCGACCAGCACTGCAATTGCAGGCACGGTGACTGTTCGGACGACGAAGGTGTCTAGCAGGATTCCGACGGAGATGATGAACCCGATCTGAACCAGCGTGGTGATGCTGGAGAACTGCAGGCCGATCATCGACGCCGAGAAGATCAGGCCGGCGACGGTGATCACCCCACCGGTCTGGGTGATCGTGCGAATCACGCCGGAGCGGACACCGTGCGGGGACTCATCGCGGATTCGGGAGATAAGCAACATGCTGTAATCCGCACCCATGGCCACCGAGATGATGAACGTCAGGCCGGGCGCGCTCCAGTGCAGCTCCTGGCCGAGGATCATCTGGAACACGACAACCGACAAACCCAGTGAGGAAAGATAGGAAAGCACCACCGAGGCAACGAGATACAGGGGTGCCACCAGCGCGCGCAGCAGGATGATGAGAATGCCCAGCACCACTAAGATCGTCGTCGTCACGATCCGGATCAGATCCTGATAGTAGTAGTCGCGGGTATCGCGCAGGCCCACCGTCAAACCGGTCATCGAAACTGAGGCGTCGGAAAGCGTTGTGTTTGGCTGTGCGCTCCGGGCGGCGGTCGCGATCGCGTTGATCTGGTCCATGGCCTCGGCGGAGAACGGATTGAGCTTGGTCTGCACCAGATATCGCGCGCTGCGGCCGTCGGGTGAGATGAAGATGGAAGCGGCTCGGCGGAATTCCTCTCGGTCGAGGATCTGCGCGGGGATGTAGAAGCCCGCCATCGACGGGGTGGTGGCGTTGTTCTTCATCGACAGCAGGAACGATGACGCCTGATTGAGACCGATACCGAGCCGCTTGGTCTGGTCGACGAGCAGCGAGACGCCGTCGGAGACCTGGCGACTGGCAACCGCGAGCATCTCGATGCCCTGCTGGAGCTGGTTCAGCTGGGCCGCCAAGTCGGCCGGATTGGTGATGCCCGCCGCCTGCAGGCTCTGGCTGATCGAATCCAGCGCAGGGCCCATGTCGCCGGGGGCGGCCGGGGTCGGCTGATTGCCGGGCATGCTGGCGAGCGGACCGGGCTTCTCCTTGCCCGGTATGGGTGGATCCGGCGTCAACGGTTGTTCGGCCGGCAGCGCGGTGGGATCGCGGGTGGTCGGCTCCAGAAGGTCACAGAGATCGGCGATCTGGTCCAGGGTGCCGTCATTGCGTGCGTCGGCCAGCGACTGGAGGCGGGTGCGGGTCGCGACACAGTCCGGATCGGCGTCGCAGACCGGGTTGCCGGTGAGGGCGTCGAGCACGGGGGCGATCGACTTGTCGTAGGCCGCAACGGCATCGCCGGTGTTCACACCCATATTGCCGCCGAGTCCGTGAATGGTGTTGAGCGGATTGCTGCCCAGGTCGAACCCCGGCAGCGCCGGTGCGGTGCCGTACTGGTTCTGCATGAATGCCAACGACTGCACCAGGTAGCTCACCGTGGCCAGTGTCTGTCCCAGTTGGCCGCGTAACGCGCCGAGTACATCGGCGATCTGATCGGCGCCGAAGGCAAGGAGGTTGAGGCTGGCAGTGTTGCTATTGATCAAGCTGGAGGCCTGGTTCAGTGGCTTTCCGACCTCGCCGGCTTGAAAGGAGAGCTTGGCCTGTTCCAGCGACTCGCCGGTGGGCCGGGTGATGCCGCGCACGATGTCGATATCGGGCACCTGGCTCACCCGGTAGGCCATCTGCTCCATATCGGCCAGCGCCTCCGGTGTTCGCAGATCCCGCGGCGAGGTGATCAGGATGTACTGCGGCAGGCTGGCATTGATGGGGAAGTGCTGGCCGATCGCGTCGTACCCCCGGATGCTCTCACTCGTCGCGGGCAATGCTTTGCGGTCGTCGTAGTTGTAGTCGGCCAGGGTGGCCACGCTGGCCAGCGCGGCGAGGACCACGAGGCTGGCGGCCAAGTACACCTTGGGGCGGCGAACGATCCGGATGCCTGAGCGCCGCCAAAATTGAGTGGTCATATCCTTGCGTGGCTTGATCCAGCCGCGGCGGCCGGCCAGCACCATCAGGGCCGGCAGGAACGTCACCGCGCCGAGGCAGCCGACCAGAATGGCGGCGGCCAATGCCACGCCGACGGTGTAGAACACCGTCAGTTTGGTGAAAACCATGCCCATGAAGGTGACCGCGACGGTGAACGCGGACGCGGCGATAACCTTGCCGACCGAGATCAACGAGTTGCGCACAGCGGTGTCCGAGGACTGGCCGAGGCGTAGGTAGTCGTGGTATCGGCTGATCAGGAAGACCGCATAGTCGACGCCGGCCCCGAACATCATGGCCGTCATTAATACGATCGTCTGGCTGGTAACGCTCAGCCCCAGTGTGCCCAGACCCGCGACCACCCCCTGCGCTACCACCAAGGCCACCCCGATGGTGACTAGGGGCAGCAGCATGGTTAATGGGTTGCGGTAAACAATCAGCAGGATCACCAGGAGAACGACGACGGTGACGAGTTCAATGGTGCGCTGGTCGCGCTCGCCGATATCTTGAATGTCGTTGAATGTGCCGGCGGGTCCGGTGGTGTAGGCCTGAACCGAGGTTCCAGCCACGGTGTCCTGCACGGTTTCGATGGCCCGCTTGGTGGCAGCGATCGCCTGCGGGGTGGCTATTGCACCGACGATATTGACCGGCAGCAGCCAGGCCTTGTTGTCCTTGCTGGCCAGGATTTCGCGCAGCGGTGGCGTGGTGATGAAGTCCTGCAACGCCGCCACGTCGTCGTTCTGGGCCCGCAGGTTGTTGACCAGGTCGCGGTAAACGGCCTCGTCGGCCGAGGTCAGGCCGTTTTCGTTAGTGAGCACGACCAGCAGGATGTTGTCGGAACTGGCCTCCTGGAACGCATCGGCCATCTCCGTCTGGCTCACGAGCGAGGGGGCGTCTGGCGGCAGGATGGAGGCTGGCGCCTTCTGGGCCAGCACGGCCAGCGACGGGAACAACTGGCTCAGGATCACCGCTGCTGCGATCCATAGCCCAATCACCACTAGCGGCCGGCGCACGACGATATGGCCGATCCGCCCGAAGAAGCCCCCACCTCCGGCGGCCTCAGCCATCTCTGCCGACTCGCGGTGTTGAGCCACCGGACCATGGTACTGAGCAGCATCGCCAGTCCCGGTAAGCCGCGATACAATCCGGTTCGGCGTCGATCCGGCCATCACCGGGGAGCTTCCGGAAGAACGGTCCCGCAGGTCGATCGGGCGGGGCCCAGTAGAACCGGACGGGCGGGCCCGTCACAGCCCTGATGAGCGACGTACACCCCGGTGTGTGCGTAAGCGGGGTGGTACCGCGGCGCTTGCGCATCCGCGCGGCGTCGTCCCCGTGTCCGTCTGCGGTCGGCCTGCGGCCTCCGTAGGCCCGACGGCACAGGAGAACGCCCCATCGTGACCGACACCGGCTACCCGAGGCCGTCCGGCGGTTCGCCGGACTTTCCCGCCATCGAACGCGATGTCCTGGACTACTGGGCCTCGGATGACACCTTCCGCGCCAGCGTGGCCCAGCGCGACGGCGCACCCGAGTATGTGTTCTACGACGGTCCGCCGTTCGCCAACGGTCTGCCGCACTACGGTCACCTGCTCACCGGGTACGTCAAGGACATCGTGCCCCGCTATCGGACCATGCGCGGGTACAAGGTGGAGCGTCGGTTCGGCTGGGACACCCACGGTCTGCCCGCCGAACTGGAGGTGCAGCGCCAACTCGGCATCACCGACAAGGCCCAGATCGAGCAGATGGGAATCGGGGCCTTCAACGACGCCTGCCGGGACTCGGTGCTCAAGTACACCAACGAGTGGCGGGCCTATGTCACCCGCCAGGCCCGCTGGGTGGACTTCGACAACGACTACAAGACCCTGGACCCCTCGTTCATGGAGTCGGTCATCTGGGTGTTCAAGCAGTTGTGGGACAAGGGCCTGGCCTATCAGGGCGTGCGGGTCCTGCCGTACTGCTGGAATGACGAGACGCCGCTATCCGCCCACGAGCTTCGGATGGATGACGACGTCTACCAGAGTCGTCAGGACCCGGCCATCACCGTCGGGTTCCGGATCACCGCGCCGGGCTCCGACCTGGACGGCGCCTACCTGGTCGTCTGGACCACCACCCCGTGGACCCTGCCGTCCAACCAGGCCGTCGCGGTCAATCCGGCGGTGGAATATGTCGTCGTCGCCGTGGACGGGCGGCGTCTGGTCCTGGCCCGGGCCCGGCTGGCGGCCTACGCCCGCGAACTGGGGGAGGACCCGGAGATTCTCGGCAGCTACACCGGGGAGCGGTTGCTGGGGCTGCGGTACGCACCGCCGTTTCCGTTCTTCGCCGATGCCACCAACAGCTTCGGGGTGCTGGCCGGCGATTTCGTCACCACCGAGGACGGCACCGGCATCGTGCATATGGCGCCGGCCTACGGCGAGGACGACAAGGCCACCACCGACACCGTCGGCATCGTGCCGGTCACCCCGGTGGACGCCCGGGGTCGTTTCGACGCCAGCGTGCCGGACTACCAGGGGCAGAACGTTTTCGACGCCAATCCGCAGATCATCCGCGACCTCAAGAACGGCACCGGTGCCGCGGCCGTCAATGTGCCGGTGCTGATCCGGCATGAAACCTACGACCACCCGTACCCGCATTGCTGGCGCTGCCGCAACCCGTTGATCTACCGGGCGGTGTCGTCATGGTTCGTGGCGGTCACCGAGTTCCGCGACCGGATGGTCGAGCTCAACCAGCAGATCACCTGGTATCCCGAGCATGTCAAGGACGGGCAGTTCGGCAAATGGCTGTCCGGAGCGCGGGACTGGTCGATCTCACGAAACCGGTACTGGGGCACCCCGATCCCGGTGTGGACCTCCGACGACCCGGCGTATCCGCGGATCGACGTCTACGGCAGTCTCGACGAACTCGAACGGGACTTCGGGGTGCGCCCGGACAATCTGCACCGGCCCTATATCGACGAACTGACCCGGCCCAACCCCGATGACCCGACCGGCCGGTCCACGATGCGACGCATCGAGGATGTCTTCGACGTGTGGTTCGACTCCGGTTCGATGCCCTACGGGCAGGTGCATTACCCATTCGAGAACCAGGGCTGGTTCGAGACGCATTTCCCGGGCGACTTCATCGTCGAATACATCGGCCAGACCCGCGGCTGGTTCTACACCCTGCATGTGCTGGCCACTGCACTCTTCGACCGACCGGCCTTCAAAACCTGTGTGGCGCACGGCATCGTGCTGGGCAACGACGGAGCGAAGATGAGCAAGTCGCTGCGAAACTACCCCGATGTGAACGAGGTGTTCGACCGCGACGGATCCGACGCCATGCGCTGGTTCCTGATGGCCTCGCCGATCCTGCGGGGTGGCAACCTGATCGTGACCGAGCAGGGCATCCGCGAGGGCGTGCGTCAGGTGCTGTTGCCGCTGTGGAACGCCTACAGCTTTCTGACCCTCTACGCACCGAAGGTCGGCACCTGGCGTGTCGATTCCAGCAACGTCCTGGACCGCTACATCCTGGCCAAGCTCGCGGATCTACGCGACGATCTCACCGACGCCATGGACGTCTGCGATATCTCGGGTGCCTGCGAGCAGTTGCGGCAGTTCACCGAGGCGCTGACGAACTGGTATGTGCGACGGTCCCGTTCGCGGTTCTGGCAGGAGGATCCCGACGCGATCGACACACTGCACACCGTCCTGGAGGTCACCACCCGATTGGCTGCACCGCTGCTGCCGATGGCCTGCGAGGTGATCTGGCGCGCTCTCACCGGTGGTCGCTCGGTGCATCTGACGGACTGGCCGGAGGCCGGCGCCCTGCCCGCCGACCCGAGCCTGGTCGCGGCGATGGACCAGGTACGCGAGGTCTGCTCGGCGGCATCCTCGCTGCGCAAGGCGAAGAAGCTCCGGGTCCGGCTGCCTCTTCCGAAATTGACTGTGGCGGTGGAGGATCCGGACAGCCTCCGGCCGTTCGCCGACCTCATCGCAGACGAACTCAACGTCAAGGTCGTCGACCTGACCGAGGATATCGCCGCGCACGGCCGCTTCGAGTTGACCGTCAACGCCCGGGCCGCCGGGCCGCGGCTGGGCAAGGCCGTGCAGGAGGCCATCAAAGCGGTCAAAGCAGGCAACGGCACGCTCAACCCCGACGGCACGCTCACCGCCGGGGAGGTGCTGCTCGATGCCGGCGAGTACGACTCCAAACTGGTCGCCGCCGACCCGGGGTGTACGGCCGCACTGCCGGGTGGCGCCGGTCTCGTCGTCCTGGACGACACCGTCACCCCGGAACTGGAGGCCGAGGGCTGGGCCAAGGATCGAATCCGCGAACTGCAGGATCTGCGCAAGTCGGCGGGCCTGGAGGTCAGCGATCGGATCACCGTGGTGATGTCGGTGCCCGCCGGGCGGGCCGAGTGGGCCCGCACGCACCGTAATCTGATCGCCGGGGAGATCCTGGCGACGGGTTTCGAGTTCGGTGATCCCGCCGACGGAGTACAGATCGGTGATGGCGTGAAGGTCTCGATCGCGAAAGCGTGATGTGGTGGCCGACCGCTGGGTGCTGCACTTCGACATGGATGCGTTCTTCGCCTCCGTCGAGCAGCTGACCCGGCCCACGCTCAAGGGCCGCCCGGTCCTGGTCGGCGGGCGGGGCGGCCGGGGTGTGGTGGCCGGTGCGAGCTACGAGGCCAGGGCTTTCGGGGCCCGTTCGGCGATGCCGGTACACCAGGCGCGTCGGCTGATCGGCCCGGCGGCGGTCGTGCTGCCGCCGCGCGGGGCGGTCTACGGCGTCGCCAGCAGGCGGGTGATGGATACCGTGCGCGCGGTGGTCCCGGTGCTCGAACAGTTGTCCTTCGACGAGGCCTTCGGCGAGCCGGCCGAGTTGGCCGGTGCGACGGCCGGACAGGTACAGCGGTTCTGTTCCGAGTTGCGGCTGCTAGTGCGCGAGCGGACCGGTTTGGTGGCCTCGGTCGGCGCCGGGTCCGGGAAGCAGATCGCCAAGATCGCCTCCGGACTGGCCAAACCCGATGGCGTTGAAGTCATTCCGCGCGAGGACGAACAGCGCCTGCTGGCCGGGCTTGCGGTTCGCCGACTGTGGGGTATCGGTCCGGTCGCAGAGGAGAAGCTGCACCGGCTCGGTATCGAGACCGTTGGCCAGTTCGCGGCGCTCGCCGAGTCGGAAGCCGCCGACATTTTGGGCGCGGCCGCCGGACCGGCGCTGCACCGGTTGGCCCGGGGGATTGACGACCGTCCGGTGACCGAACGGGCCGAGTCCAAACAGATCAGCGCCGAGTCCACGTTCGAGACCGACCTGACCACCCTCGACCAGCTCCGCGAGGCCGCGGGGCCGATCGCCGAACATGCCCACCGGCGTCTGACCCGCGACGGTCGCGGCGCGCGCACGGTGACGGTGAAGCTCAAGAAGTCCGATATGTCGACGCTCACCCGGTCGGCGACCTTGCCCTATGCCACCGCCGATGCCGGCACATTGACGGCCACTGCCCGCCGGCTGTTGCTGGATCCCCGTGAGGTGGGACCGATCCGGCTGGTCGGTGTCGGGTTCTCCGGACTGAGCGATGTCCTTCAGGAGTCGTTGTTCCCGGAGTTGGACCAGCAGGAGATCGACCTGCTGCCGGACGTGCCGACACCGGAGGCTGCTCTCGATTCAGCTGGTTGGCGTGTTGGTGACGATGTCCACCATTCCGGATACGGTCACGGCTGGGTGCAGGGTGCGGGCCATGGCGTGGTCAGTGTCCGGTTCGAGACCCGCGCCAGTGGGCCGGGAGTGATGCGCACCTTCGCCCTTGAGGCCGCGGAACTGACCCCTGCGGATCCCGTCGACAGTCTGGACTGGCTGTGACGGTCGGGCTCCGGTGTCAACCCCAGCGGGTGATGATCTCGTCGACCGGAAGGCCCGCTCCGAGTGCGGCCATCATCAGTACCCGGGCCTGACTGGCGCGCAGTCGCGGCACCAGCACGGCGCCGGCTTCCAAGAGGTCGTGTCCGGGGCCGTAGGCGGCATGGGTGCCGGCATCGGGAACCCGGGTGGTGACGGCGACGGCGATACCGCGCCGGCTGGCCCGGGCCACCGCTGCGACCACCGCCGTCCCGGCGTTACCGGCGCCCATCGCCTCGATGACCACCCCGCGGGCACCAGCCGCGGTGAACGCGTCGACCGCGGTGCCGTCCGCACCCGGGTAGGCCGCCGCGATATCCACCCTGGGTGCCGAATCGAGTCGGCCCAGGTAGGGGCGCTGCTTGACGCTGTCGACGGTGAATGCGCCGTGCGACACCGACCCCACCGGGCTTCCCCCGAAGAGCACCGGACCGCCGAGCTTGGTGGTGCCCAGCGGAGCCAGGACCGCGCCACCGAAGTTCATCAGAACTCCCAGACCGCGGGCCTGCGGACTGGCCGCCACGGCCAGCGCGTCACGCAGATTGGCCGGGCCGTCGGCCTCCGGATCGTCGGCAGCCCGGGCGGCCCCGGTCAGCACCACTGGGACCTCGCCGCCGTAGCCGAGGTCCAGCCAGACCGCCGTCTCCTCCATGGTGTCGGTGCCGTGTGTGACCACCACTCCGTCCGCGCCGTCGGTGGTCGACTCGGCAACGGCTGAGCCGATGCGCAGCCAGTCCGCCGGCGTGAGCTGGGAACTGTCCAGGCTCATCAGGTCGATCACCGATACCTCGGTGCCGGTCTCCAGGCCGGCCAGCAGTTCTGCGCCGCTTCGCGCAGGTCGGAGCACGCCGTCGGCGCCGGCGGTTGTCGAGATCGTGCCGCCGGTGGTGATGACGGTCAGGCGGGGCATGCCGGTCATCATTGCACTTAGGGAATGATGGGGGCGTGACCGACGACGCCGTGCCTGCCGCGCAGGCACCCCGTCGGCGGCTCCGGTTGTTGTTGTCGGTGGCGGCGGCGGTCCTGGTTATCGACGTCGTGACCAAGGTGCTGGCCGTCAAGCTGCTGACCCCGGGCCAGCCGGTGTCGATCATCGGCGACACCGTCACCTGGACGTTGGTCCGCAACTCCGGTGCGGCGTTCTCGATGGCGACCGGCTACACCTGGGTGCTGACCCTGGTCGCGATCGGGGTGGTGGTGGGCATCATCTGGATGGGTCGCCGTCTGGTGTCGCCGTGGTGGGCGGTCGGGCTCGGCATGATCCTGGGCGGTGCGCTGGGGAATCTGGTGGATCGGTTCTTCCGCTCGCCGGGTCCGCTGCGCGGTCACGTGGTCGACTTCCTGTCCATCGGGTGGTGGCCGGTGTTCAACGTCGCCGATCCCGCGGTGGTCGGCGGGGCGATCCTGCTGGTGGTGCTCTCGCTGTTCGGTTACGAATTCGACAGTTCCGGCCGCCGCGGATCTGATCCTGGGTCGGCCTGATGGCGGAACGATCCATGCCGGTCCCGGAGGGATTGGCCGGTATGCGGGTCGATGCCGGTCTGGCGCGGCTGCTCGGGCTGTCCCGGACTGCGGTAGCCGCGGTCGCCGAGAGCGGCGGGGTCCAGCTCGACGGGATACCTGCCGGTAAGTCGGACAAACTGGAGGCCGGGGCCTGGCTGACCGTCATACTGCCGGAAGACCCCGGCCCGGTGGAGAACACACCGGTCGAGATCGAGGGCATGGCAATTCTCTACGCCGACGACGATATCGTCGCCGTCGACAAGCCGCCCGGTGTGGCCGCGCACGCGACAGTGGGCTGGCACGGCCCCACGGTGCTGGGCGGCCTGGCAGCCGCGGGCTTCCGGGTCAGCACCTCGGGTATCCATGAACGGCAGGGAATCGTGCAACGGCTGGACGTCGGGACCTCCGGTGTCATGGTGGTGGCACTGTCCGAACATGCCTACACGGTTCTGAAGCGGGCGTTCAAACAGCGCACCGTCGACAAGCGCTATCACGCTGTGGTGCAAGGACATCCGGATCCGTCCAGTGGGACCATCGACGCCCCGATCGGCCGGCACCGCGGCAGCGCCTGGAAATTCGCGGTGACCGAGAACGGCCGGCCCAGCATCACCCACTACGACACGCTGGAAATGTTCCGCGCCGCCAGCCTGCTGGACATCCACCTGGAGACCGGTCGCACCCATCAGATCCGGGTGCACTTCGCGGCGCTGCACCATCCGTGCGTCGGTGATCTGACCTACGGCGCCGACCCGGTGCTGGCCCGCCGACTCGGACTGGATCGGCAATGGCTGCACGCCCGTTCGCTGGCCTTCGCCCACCCGTCCGACGGCCGGCACATCGAGATCACCAGCCCCTATCCGGCCGACCTCCGGCACGCGCTCGACGTGCTGGGTGCGGAATGACAGACACGGTGCCTTGACGACGGCCCGGCAGCATGCCGGTGACGGGCGCGGCCTGGTCTTCGGGCTGGCGGCTTACGGGCTGTGGGGCGTATTCCCGGCGTTCTTCGGGCTGCTGTCCCCGGCCGGTGCGCTGGAAGTGCTGGCCCACCGGATCGTCTGGACCGTGTTGCTGCTCGCGGTGCTGCTGGTGGCCATCCGGCGCGTTCGCGACGTGCGGGTCATCTCCCGCAGAACCTGGCTTCTGCTGGCCGCCGCCTCGATGCTGATCTCGACGAACTGGCTGATCTACATCTATGCGGTCAACGCCGGCCATGTCGTCGACGCCGCGTTGGGTTACTTCGTCACCCCGTTGGTCAGCGTGGCGTTGGGGGTCGCCGTCTTCGGTGAGCGGTTGAACCGCGCCCAGGCGGCCGCATTGCTGATCGTCGTGGCTGCGGTCGTCCTGCTCTCGGTGGGTGTCGGCGGACCGCCATTGATCGCGATCGGGTTGGCGCTGTCCTTCGGGCTCTACGGGGCGGTCAAGAAGATGGTTCCGACCGATCCCCGGGTCAGCGTGACGGTTGAGACCGCGATCGCCACACCGTTCGCGCTGGTCTATCTGTTCGCCCTCCAGTTGGCCGGCACCTCGCAATTCACCAGCAACGGCGCCGGCCACACCGTGCTGATGCTGCTGTGCGGACCGGTGACTGCAATCCCGCTGTTGTTCTTCGGCGCGGCCGCCCAGCGGTTGCCTTTGGTGACCCTGGGCCTGCTGCAGTATCTGACCCCGTCACTG
Source organism: uncultured Actinomycetota bacterium (assembly GCA_963787055.1). Lineage (GTDB taxonomy): Bacteria > Actinomycetota > Actinomycetes > Mycobacteriales > Mycobacteriaceae > Mycobacterium. The sequence continues at coordinate 768,939 of CAWBBP010000007.1, read as the reverse complement.
CAGATGGTCTGGGGTGTGCTGGTCGAGCACGAGCCGATGCCGCCGGTCCGGTGGATCGGCTTTGCCGCAATCTGGCTGGCGCTGGCGATCTTCAGTACTGACGGGTTGTTCCGCGCATTCGGTGGCCGTGCAGGTACCTTGCAGGCATCATGACCGACACCAGACGCCGGAACCGGAAGATTCTGATCGCCCTGATGGCAACCGTCGCCTCTGCGGCCATCGTCGTGCCGATGATGCTGGGTCTGCTGACTCCGCAGCTCAGTAAGCAAGCCGACCTTCCGTCGGCTCCGACGACCACGGCACCGCCGCTGACCATCAAGCCGCTGCCGGTACGACCAGTGATCAGCGCGTTCGTCACCACCCCGGAGCAGTGTCCGCCGCCGACCCCGGGGCCGCCGGATAAGCCGATGCGGGTCTGCGATATCAACAAGACCGCGGTCTACGAGATGGGGCCGGAGGGTCTGCGGGTCCAGTTGACCAATGTGGATTCCTTTCTGAACCCGCTGACCGGCGTGGAGTTGGTCCAGATGACGATGACCCCGGAGTCGGCGACCGAGTTCGGCAAGTTCACCGCCGGTCAGGTGGGTAAGCAGGTGGCTTTCGTCCGGGCCGGGACGGTGGTGTGGGGTCCCAAGATCGCAGCCCCGATCGACGGACAGGTGCTGCAACTGTCCGGGGAACTGACCGCTGAGCAGGCCAAGCAGATCGCCACCATGCTGCGCGACGAGAGTTGACCGGGGACCCGGGCGGGGACACGGCCACCCGACACGCCGAAGCCGTCCCCGCGCGGCCCTAAACTGACGGGCCTATGGGCATCCCGACCGGCAGATCGTTCGTGCACCTGCACAACCACACCGAGTACTCGATGCTCGACGGTGCCGCCAAGATCACCCCCATGCTGGCCGAGGCGCAGCGCCTGGAGATGCCGGCCATCGGGATGACCGACCACGGCAACATGTTCGGGGCCAGTGAGTTCTACAACGCTGCCACCAAGGTCGGAATCAAACCCATCATCGGCGTCGAGGCGTACGTGGCGCCGGGCTCCCGGCTGGACACCCGCCGGATCCTGTGGGGCGATCCCGGCCAGAAGAGCGATGACGTCTCCGGCAGCGGGTCTTACACCCACCTGACCATGGTCGCCGAGAACGCCACCGGGCTTCGGAACCTGTTCAAGCTGACCTCGCTGGCCTCGTTCGAGGGACAGCTGGGCAAGTGGTGGCGGATGGACGCCGAGATCATCGCCGAGCACGCCGAAGGCATCATCGCCACCACAGGCTGCCCGTCGGGGGAGGTGCAGACGCGGCTTCGGCTCGGCCAAACGGCCGAGGCCCTTGAGTCGGCGGCGAAGTGGCGGGATATTTTCGGCGCGGAGAACTACTTCCTGGAACTGATGGACCACGGCCTGTCCATCGAGCGACGGGTCCGAGACGGTCTACTTGAGGTCGGCCGCAAGCTGGGCATCCCGGCGCTCGCCACCAACGACTGCCACTACGTCACCCGCGACGCCGCGCACAACCACGAGGCGCTGCTATGCGTGCAGACCGGCAAGACGCTGTCCGATCCCAACCGGTTCAAGTTCGACGGCGACGGTTACTACCTGAAGTCGGCGGCCGAGATGAGAGCACTCTGGGACGGCGAGATCCCTCAGGCCTGCGATTCCACCTTGCTGATCGCCGAACGGGTGCAGTCCTACGCCGATGTCTGGACGCCCCGGGATCGGATGCCGGTGTTCCCGGTACCCGAGGGCTACAACCAGGGGAGTTGGCTGCGCCATGAGGTCGACGCCGGCCTGGCCCGGCGGTTCCCGGCCGGGGTGCCCGTCGAGTACACCGAGCGCGCCGCTTACGAGATCGACGTCATTTGCGACAAGGGCTACCCGTCCTATTTCCTCATCGTGTCCGACCTGATCAACTACGCCCGCTCGGTCAACATCCGGGTCGGGCCGGGCCGCGGGTCGGCGGCCGGGTCGCTGGTGGCCTACGCGCTGCGGATCACCGATATCGACCCCATCGAGCACGGACTGCTGTTCGAGCGTTTCCTCAACCCAGAGCGAGCGTCGATGCCCGATATCGATATCGACTTCGATGACCGTCGGCGCGGCGAGATGGTGCGCTACGCGGCCGAGAAGTGGGGGAGTGACCGGGTCGCCCAGGTGATCACCTTCGGCACCATCAAGACCAAGGCCGCGCTCAAGGATGCCGCCCGCGTGCACTACGGGCAGCCCGGCTTCGCCATCGCCGACCGGATCACCAAGGCGCTGCCGCCGCCGATCATGGCCAAGGACATCCCGCTGTCGGGGATCACCGATCCCAGCCACGAGCGGTACAAGGAGGCCGCGGAGGTGCGCGGGCTGATCGACTCCGACCCGGATGTCCGGACCATCTACGAGACCGCCCGCGGGCTGGAGGGTCTGGTTCGCAACTCCGGCGTGCACGCGTGCGCGGTGATCATGAGTTCCGAGCCGCTGATGCAGGCCATCCCGCTGTGGCGTCGGCCGCAGGACGGCGCCATCATCACCGGCTGGGACTATCCATCGTGCGAGGCCATCGGCCTGCTGAAGATGGACTTCCTCGGGCTGCGCAACCTGACGATCATCGGCGACGCGATCGAGAACATCAAAGCCAACCGTGGCGTCGATGTGGTGCTGGAGTCGCTGTCCCTGGACGATCCGGCGACCTACGAACTGCTCTCCCGCGGCGACACACTCGGCGTCTTCCAACTCGACGGCAGTGCGATGCGCGATCTGCTTCGGCGCATGCAGCCCACCGGCTTCCAGGACATCGTCGCGGTGCTCGCGCTATACCGGCCCGGCCCGATGGGCATGAACGCCCACAACGACTACGCCGACCGCAAGAACGGCCGCCAGGCCATCACGCCGATCCACCCGGAACTGGCCGAGCCGCTGGCCGATGTCCTTGCCGAGACCTACGGTCTGATCGTCTATCAGGAACAGATCATGCGCATCGCGCAACGAGTGGCGGGGTACTCGTTGGCCCGAGCCGACATTCTGCGCAAGGCGATGGGCAAGAAGAAGCGTGACGTGCTCGACAAAGAGTACGAGGGTTTCTCCGAAGGCATGAAGGCCAACGGATTCTCCGCCGGTGCCATCAAGGTGCTGTGGGACACCATCCTCCCGTTCGCCGACTACGCGTTCAACAAATCGCACGCGGCCGGCTACGGGCTGGTGTCCTACTGGACGGCCTACCTGAAGGCCAACTACCCGGCTGAGTACATGGCCGGTCTGCTGACCTCGGTGGGCGACGACAAGGACAAGGCGGCGGTCTACCTGGCCGACTGCCGCAAGCTGGGCATCACGGTGCTGCCGCCGGATGTCAACGAATCCGAGCTGAACTTCACCTCGGTCGGCACCGATATTCGCTTCGGCCTCGGCGCGGTGCGCAATGTGGGCGCCAACGTGGTCAGTTCGCTGATCGCCACCCGCGCGGCAAAGGGCAGATTCACCGACTTCTCCGACTATCTCAACAAGATCGATATCGGCGCCTGCAATAAGAAGGTCACCGAATCCCTGGTCAAGGCGGGCGCATTCGATTCGCTCAAACACGCCCGCAAGGGACTGTTCCTGGTCCACGGCGATGCCGTCGATTCGGTGCTGGGAACCAAGAAGGCCGAGGCCAGAGGCCAGTTCGACCTTTTCGGCGGTGGTGACGACGGCGGTACGGACGCGGTGTTCACCATCAAGGTGCCCGACGAGGAGTGGGAGGACAAGCACAAGCTGGCCCTGGAACGCGAGATGCTCGGCTTGTACGTGTCTGGACATCCGCTCAACGGGGTCGCACACCTGCTTGCGACCCAGGTCGACACCGCCATTCCCGCCATTCTCGAGGGGGCCGTTGCCAACGACGCCCAGGTCCGGGTGGGCGGCATCCTGGCGGCGGTCAACCGTCGCGTCAACAAGAGCGGAATGCCCTGGGCCTCAGCACAACTGGAGGATCTCGTCGGAGGCATCGAGGTGATGTTCTTTCCGCAGACATACTCGTTGTTCGGAGCGGATATCGCCGATGACGCGGTGGTCGTCGTCGGCGGGAAGGTCCGCATCCAGGATGACCGGCGCACGCTGATCGCCAACGACCTCGTGGTGCCGGACTTCTCCAACGCGCAGCCGAACAGGCCGCTGGCGGTGAGCCTGCCCACCCGGCAGTGCACCCTGGACAAGGTCACCGCGCTCAAACAGGTGCTGTCCCGGCATCCCGGAACCTCCCAGGTGCACCTGCGTCTGATCAGTGGGGAACGGATCACCATCCTGGAACTCGACCAGTCCCTGCGGGTGACGCCGTCGTCGGCGTTGATGGGCGACCTGAAAGCCCTGCTTGGACCTGGCTGCCTGGGCGGCTGAGCTCAGTTTCAGCCGCCGGTCTGGCTCCCTGATTCGGTCTGGCCACCTTGCTGGTCGGCCTGCTCTGGCTGGCCGGCTGTCGCGGCGGTCCGGTTGCAGTTGAGGTCGAGCACCACTTCCTTTGCCCCGGTTGCCCCGCTCGCACCGAGCTGCTGGCCGGTCTGCGACCCAGTGACCACGCACTGCCCGATCGGAAGTTCGTCCCCGACGGTGGAGCCGATCTTGCTGGTCGTCCCCGTTGCGCTCAGCGTCTTCTTCACCTCGGCGTAGGTCTGACCGTTGTACTGGTCGTCAGCCGAGGCGATTCCCGCGCAGCACAGCGCCGCGGCCGTGGCCGCGATCGCCACCGATGTCTTCACCATGGTCCGCCCTCCTGCTACCAATCGTGTTCGTGCTGTTCAGGACCCTGATGCTACCCACCATCCCGCATTGCGTCAGTACTACTCTGGGATCATGCCGCTGAACGGAGAATACGAACCAAGCACCTCGGATTGGGCCCGGGAGAATGCCGAGTTGTACATGTCCTCGGGCGGAACCGAGGGCACCGCACTCAAAGGCAAGCCGGTGATCCTGCTGACCACGATCGGGGCCAAGACCGGGAAGCTGCGCAAGACCCCGCTGATGCGCGTGGAACACGGCGGCGAGTACGCGGTGGTGGCCTCGCTCGGCGGCGCCCCGAAACACCCGGTGTGGTACCACAACGTCAAAAAGACCCCGAGGGTCGAACTGCAGGACGGTACCGCCTGCGGCGACTACGAGGCCCGCGAGGTGTTCGGCGAGGAGAAGTCGGCGTGGTGGGAACGCGCCGTCGCGGTGTGGCCGGACTACGCCGACTACCAGCAGAAAACCGACCGCGACATACCGGTATTCGTGCTCACCCCGATTCACTGATTCACGCTGATCGGTGGCACCATAATGCGGTGTCCGCTGACCTGAGCCATCGTTCTGTGTCAGAGCCGTCAGGTGTTCGCCCGAGTGGCTCATCGTCGCCGATCACCGCGGCCGATATCGATGAGGCCGCTGCACGGATCGCCGATTTCGTCCAGCAGACCCCGCTGGATTACAGCGATCGGCTCTCTGCATGCACCGGGGCCGAGGTCTACCTCAAACGCGAAGACCTCCAAAGTGTGCGCTCCTACAAGCTGCGCGGCGCCTACAACCTGCTCCAGCAACTCACCGAGGACGAGTTGCGGGTCGGGGTGGTGTGCTCGTCGGCGGGCAACCACGCTCAGGGGTTCGCGCTGGCCTGCCGAACCATGAAGGTGCACGGCCGGGTCTATGTTCCGGCCAAGACCCCGAAGCAGAAGCGTGACCGCATCCGCTATCACGGCGGCGAGTTCATCGAGGTGATCGTCGGGGGATCGACCTATGACGATGCCGCGGAGGCCGCGATCGACGACGTGGCCCGTACCGGCGCCACGCTGGTCCCGCCGTACGACGATCCCCGCACGATGGCGGGTCAGGGGACCATCGCCGTCGAGATTCTCGAGCAGTTGGGCCGCGAGCCCGATCTGGTGATCGTTCCGGTCGGGGGCGGCGGCTGCATCTCCGGGATCACCTCCTATCTGGCGGAGCGGACGAATACCACCTCAGTCCTCGGTATCGAGCCGGCCGGAGCCGCCTCGATGATCGCCGCACTCGCCGAAGGTCACCCGGTCGATCTCGACCACGTCGACCAGTTCGTCGACGGTGCCGCTGTGAAGCGGGCCGGAGCGTTGACGTTTCAGGCGCTGGCGGCGGCCGGGGACATGGTGTCGGTGACCACCGTCGATGAGGGCGCGGTGTGCACGGCGATGCTCGACCTGTACCAGAACGAGGGGATCATCGCCGAGCCCGCCGGGGCGTTGGCGGTCGCGGGGCTGCTGGAGGCCGAGGTGCGGCCGGGTGCCACGGTGGTGTGCCTGCTATCGGGGGGTAACAACGACGTCTCCCGCTACGGCGAAGTCCTCGAGCGTTCCCTGGTACACAAGGGCCTCAAGCACTATTTCCTGGTCGACTTCCCGCAGGAACCCGGCGCTCTTCGACGCTTCCTCGACGAGATTCTCGGCCCGAACGACGACATCACGCTGTTCGAGTACGTCAAGCGAAACAACCGGGAGACCGGCGAGGCGCTGGTCGGTATCGAACTCGGCTCGGCCGCCGACCTCGACGGGCTACTGGCCCGGATGGATGCATCCGGGCTGCACGTCGAGGCACTGGAGCCAGGTTCACCGGCCTACCGGTATCTGACCTGACGGTGCCGGCGCCGGCAGGTCACAGTGCCTCAAGTGCTGCGTCATTGGCGCGGAACATCGGCTCGAGTGGGACGGCGCTCCGCTGTGCCGCTTGGGCCAGGACAGTGGCCCAGCGGCGGTCCTCCACCGAAACCGGGTCAGCTCCGGGCCGTGTCAACAGCAGTGCCACCGATGTCCCCGGTGCGAAGTCGGTCTCCAGCAGCACCGACAGTCCGAGCATCAGGTTGTCGACCAATGCACGGTCCGGCGAGCGCCCGAGGGGAACCTGGCTGAGAACCTTGTGCATGCGCCGGTCGGCTCCGACGAAGCCGACCCACAGCAGTCTCTGACCGAAACCCAACGGCCCCATGAGCGCTCGCCATCGATCGCCCATATCGTCAGGGGTGTCGATCGGATCGGTGGCGGTTTCGATCGGCGGAATCGCCGGCATCTGAGTCATAGCGACCGATGATGACCGATCCGCCGCGACGGGGGTTGCGGCTGTCCACAGCCGTAGGGCGAGCGACTACGCGGTCTTCCTGAACACCAGGATCGAGCGCTCGGGAATCGAGACGGTGGTCCCGGCGGTGACGATCCGGCCAGGTCCATCGGACGGGTCGAAGGTGTCGATCACCACCGTCCATTGCCGCGCGTACTTGCCGTCCGGAGTGAGGAATTCCACCGGGTAGGCGTGGGCGTTGAAGCAGAGCAGGAACGAATCATCGACGACACGCTCGCCGCGCGCGTCGGGTTCTGGGATCGTCTCGCCGTTGAGGAAGACTGCCACCGATTTGATACCCGACTGCCAGTCATCCGGGGTCATCTGCACGCCGTCCCGGTTGAACCAGGCGATGTCGCGGTTCCGATCGGCACTTTTGATATGCCGACCCTCGAAGAATCGACGCCGCCGGAATACCGGGTGTTTGGCGCGCAGTGCGGTGACCCGCCGGGCGAAAGCCAGGATGTCGGCGTACTCGTCGGTGTGGCCCCAGTCGATCCAGGTCAGTTCATTGTCCTGGCAGTAGCCGTTGTTGTTGCCGTCCTGGGTGCGGCCGACCTCGTCGCCGTGGCTGATCATCGGGGTGCCCTGCGAGACCATCAGCGTGGTCAGGATGTTGCGGATCTGGCGGTGCCGCAGCGCACGGATTTCCGGATCCTCGGTGGGACCCTCCACCCCGCAGTTCCAGGACCGGTTGTGGTTCTCGCCGTCCCGGTTGTGTTCGCCGTTGGCGTCGTTGTGCTTCTCGTTGTAGGACACCAGGTCCGCCAGGGTGAAGCCGTCGTGGCAGGTGACGAAGTTGATACTCGCGACCGGGCGTCGTCCGGTGGCCTCGTAGAGGTCCGACGAACCGGTCAATCGGGAGGCGAACTCGCCCAACGCCGCCGGTTCGCCGCGCCAGTAGTCGCGGACGGTATCGCGGTACTTGCCGTTCCACTCCGTCCACAGGCCGGGAAAATTGCCCACCTGGTATCCGCCCTCGCCGATATCCCACGGTTCGGCGATCAACTTCACCTGGCTGACGACCGGATCCTGCTGGACCAGGTCAAAGAAGGCGCTCAGACGGTCGACGTCATAGAACTCGCGGGCCAGGGTGGAGGCCAGATCGAACCGGAATCCATCGACGTGCATCTCCGTCACCCAGTAGCGCAACGAGTCCATGATCAGTTGCAGGGTGTGCGGATGCCGGACGTTGAGACTGTTGCCAGTTCCGGTGAAGTCCTTGTAGAGCCGCGGGTCCGAGTCCAGCAGTCGGTAGTAGGCGGCGTTGTCGATTCCGCGGAAGTTGATGGTCGGCCCGAGGTGATCGCTCTCGCTGGTGTGGTTGTAGACGACGTCGAGGATCACCTCGATACCGGCGTCGTGGAACGCTCGCACCATGGTCTTGAACTCGCCGACCGCACCGCCTGCCTGATGGTTGGCGGCGTACCCGGCGTGCGGGGCGAAATACCCGAATGTGTTGTATCCCCAGTAGTTTCGCAACCCGAGGCCGAGTAGGCGCTTGTCGTCCATGAACTGGTGCACCGGCATGAGTTCGATCGCGGTGACATTGAGTGCCTGAAGATGCTCGATCACCGCCGGATGGGCGAGTCCGGCGTAGGTCCCGCGGAGCTCCTTCGGTACCGCCGGATGGGTCTGGGTCATGCCCTTGACATGGGCTTCGTAGATGATCGTCTCGTGGTAGGGGGTGCGCGGTGCATGGTCGGACCCCCATTGAAAGAACGGGTTGATCACGACGCTGGTCATGGTGTGCCCGAGCGAGTCGATCCTCGGCGGTACCCCGCCACCGGCCGGATCGCCGGCTTCGAGGTCATAGGAGTAGAGCGCCTGGGTGAAATCGAAGTGTCCGTCGAAGGATTTGCCATACGGGTCGAGTAGTAGCTTGCTGGAGTCGCAGCGCAAGCCCGTGGATGGATCCCACGGCCCGTGTACCCGGAATCCGTACCGCTGTCCAGGAGCGACGGCCGGCAGGTAGGCATGCCAGACGGAGACGTCCACCTCGTCGAGTTCGATCCGGGTCTCGCGGTCGTTATCGTCGATTAGGCACAACTCAACCTTGTCGGCGACCTCGGAGAACACCGAGAAGTTTGTGCCGGCGCCGTCGAAGGTGGCCCCTAGAGGGTACGGGTTGCCGGGCCACACGGTGGGGGTGGTGATATCGCTCGGTGGCATGTCCCGACCCTATCCAGGACTGATCAGAACGGCGGCGGGTCGGCGTCTATTCGGTTTCTCAGGTCGGCGTCTATTCGGGCTTCATTGAGGCTGCGTTCCCATTGGATGCGGGCGGCTCGTTCGGCGGCCCGGCTCCGCAGCCGGGTGGGCATCCGCAGCGTGCGTCCCACCGAGGCGGGCCGGTGGGATGTCGGAGTTATCGTCTCGGTGGGGTTGGCCAGTTGCGGGAAGAACAGCGCACCACCTGGCGTGGTGGTGTAGGTGCGTCCGCTCGGAGAGGTCCAGATCACCGTGCCGTCGGGCTGCTGAACGTCGTGCCATGCAGTCCAGAAAGTCTTGGTCAAATGATGCGCACGGCACAGAAGTTTCAGATTCGACGGGTGCGTCGGACCGCCGATGCTCCAGGGGATGGTGTGGTCGATATCGCACACCTCGGCGGGTTTGTCACAGCCGGGGAACCGGCAGCTCAGGTCCCGGGCCTTGACGAAGGCTGCCAGCGCCACGGAGGGCTCGTAGCGCGGCTCGCCGCGGAGGTCGGCCGGGCGGGCCAGGGTCCGCAGCCGTGCCCGAGTGGCCAGGGCACGGACGTCCTCGGCGGGAATCGCGCCGTGGCCGGGCAGGTAGCCCGGTGCGTCGCTGGTACCGGCGACGGTGGCGGCCTCGGCCAGCAGATGAATCACGATCTGGCCCGGCTCGGCCTCGACGGCCCCGGCCGGGCAGTCCGGGGACCGGCATTCGCAGACCATCCTGGTCTGCCCCGCCGACAGCGCGATCAGCGCGTCGGCGCGCTTCTGGGGTTTGGTCCGCGGGTCGGCCCGGCAGACCGTGTCGGCCAACTGATCGAGGCGGCGGTCCAGCGCCGCGGCCTCCGGGGCGTGCAGCACGCCCCAGAACTCGCTCATCCCGTCGCGGGTGGGCCCGAAGTCGATGTGCCGGTCGGCCTCGGCGCCGCGGGTGATGCGCACCGCGGCCGGGTCGGCCGAGCGCACCCACCAGTCCACCAGATCCGCCACCCGGGCCCGGGAGTAGGCGTTCCACCGCGGGGCCCGGGCGGCCAACGCCGCGTCGATACCGGCCAGCACCTCCAGGTCGGTGATCAGCCCGGTGCGGAACACCACGGTGGCAATCACCCGGAAGTCCACCTCCCCGGCGGCGAACACCGCAGCCAGTGCGGGCAGCCGCTCGAGCAACTCGACACCATAGTTCATCTGCGAAGACGCCCGGCCCCGGCTGATCCCCAACTCCGCGCCGACCTCGGCGGCCACCGCCTCCCAGTTGTCGATACACCACTGCAACCGGTCCGCGTCGTCCACCTCGGCCATCCGCACCTGACACAACCGCCCCGCCGCCAACACCCGGCGCGCCACCGCCACCCGCTCCTCGTGCTGGGCGGCGGCCATCTCGGCCAGCAACCCCGCCCCATCCACATTATCGAACATACGTTCGATCGTAGCTGGGGGCACCGACAACAGGTCAACGTTGCGGTCCGGTCACGCGACCGGTATTCACCACCAGTCGGTCGCCTCGCCGATCTGGCGGCCGAGTTCCGGTGTCATGGTGCGCATGTACGTCGCCGACAGGTGGTGGGTGTCGTGATAAATCAGCACGTTGCCTTCGATCGCGCGGCAGACGTCCTCGCGGCATACCGCATCACTCATGTCGAGCACCTTCAGTGACGGGAACCGCGAGACGAAGTCGAGGGTCTGATTGCGCTCGGAGAGCACCTGTGAGCGCTTGACCCCGCATGACTCCTCGTCGCCGCCCTTGGCCAGACAGTCCGCCGGCCGGAACGGCTTGCCGTCCTTCACCAACCAGGGGGTATCGCGCATCGCCAGGACGGGAATCTGGTTCTCGGCCAGGGCCTTCCAGATCCCGATGTAGGTGGCCGGCATGGTGTCACCGGGTTTGATGTTCCACGGCCGGGTCGAGGTGGTGAAGACGTAATCGGGGTGGTCCTTGATGAGCCTGGCCATCACCCGTTCATTCCACTGGCGGCATTTCGGGTACGGCCGGTTGTCGCCCATGATCAGCGGCGCCTGCTCGGTGGTCAGCGGGCAGCCCATCTTCAAATAGGTCACGACCTTGAAACCGTGCTGTTTGCCGAGGATGTCCAGGGCGGTGATCCAGTGCTCGGCGTGGGACCCGCCGGCCAGGGCGATGGTGCGAGACGCCGACGCGTCACCGTAGGTGCAATTGATGATGCCGACGTTGTCGAACGTACTGATGCAGCCGTCACTGGTGGATTCCGGCAGATCGTCCTTGGCCTCCAGCACGGTCGGCCGGAACGGTAGTTGGGGGACCCGGGCATCGTCGATCAGTGCCTGCGCGCCCGGATAGTCCCCGCTGGTCAGCCCGGCTAGTTCCTGGCCGCTGGAGCGCTGGACCGCCACATGCTCGCGCCAGGTGAACGAGGTGGCGGTCAGTGTTACGCCGAGAAGCATGATGATGGTGCCGCCGACGACGGTCGGCCGGCCCAGTCGCTGCCGCCACGTCAGAACAGCGTCGCCCGCATCCGGGGCCTCCGATGCGCGGCGGTAGCGCAGCGGCTCCTCGATGAACCGCATGGTCAGGTACGCCAGGAGGCCGGAGACCAGCAGGATCGCCAGACCGTCAAGGAACTGGGCATGCTCCCCGCCGGTGTAAGCCAGCCAGAAGATCAGCAGCGGCCAGTGCCACAGATACAACGAGTAGGCCATCGACCCCAGCGTCACGAGTGGCGCGGTCGCCAGCAGCCGGTTGGGAAGCGGCAAGCGGTCGCGGGTCGACGCCCGGGAACCCCGGTTGGCGGCGGCCAGGATGAGCAGCATGGTGGCGCCCACTGGAACCAGCGCCCACGGACCGGGAAATTCCTTGACACCGTCGATGAGGGCCCCGCAGGACAGCACGGCCGCCAGGCCGACGGCCGCCAGCAAGGTGCGCAGCCACATCGGCCAGCTGACATAGGGGACCAGCGCCCCGACCAGGACGCCCACCAGCAGTTCCCAGGCCCGGGCGAAGCTGTTGTAGTAGGCGGTGACCTGGTCGTTCTGATGGGCGAATATCGCGTACACGAATGATGCCACCGTGAGGACGGCCAGCACCACGATGAAGGCGATCCGTAGTCGCCGGCTACCAAGCCGCCCGAACAGCGCGGCGAACCCGAGGACCAGGATCAGGAAGGCGATGTAGAACTGTCCCTGCACCGACATCGACCAGATGTGCTGCAGTGGCGAGACGGTTTCGCCCGCGCTGAGGTAGTTCGAGGCGGTGGCGGACAGTTCCCAGTTCTGGTAGTAGCCGAGGCTGGCCAGGCTCTGGTCGGCGAAGGACTCCCAGCGGGTCTGAGGTTGGACCAGCACGGTGAGGACTGCAGCGGCGGTCAGCACCACGATCAGGGCGGGCAACAGCCGCCGGGCCAGGCGTTTGACATGTGGCCACGGCGACAGCGAGGCGTCGGGCCGCAGGGCGGTGCGCAGCAGCGAACTGCCGAAGAAGAAGCCCGACAGCGCGAGAAACACGTCCACGCCCCCGGACACCCGGCCGAACCAGACATGGAAGATCGCCACCAAAGCGATCGCCACACCGCGCAGACCGTCCAGGTCGTGCCGATACGCCGAAGTCCGGGCTGCAATGCCCGGGGCAGGTTCGGTCGGACCCGGCAGGGGTGGAGCCGACGGCCGGGTCAGGGTGAGGGTGGCCATGATCGCTCGCCAATCTACCAACTGCGGGCCTCGGCGAAATCCGCTGCGGAACGTCGCGCGGTTAGGCTGCACCCCGTGTCGGCGTTGTCTCCGCAGCAGATCAGCGCCATCGATGCCGCGCACATCTGGCATCCGTACAGCACTATCGGGGTCGAGGCGGTGCCCGCGGTGGTTGCGGTGGCCGCCGAGGGAGCCTGGCTGACCGTGATTCGAGATGGCGCCGAGGTCCGGGTGCTCGACGCCATGGCCTCGTGGTGGACGGCGGTTCACGGCCATGGCCACCCGGTTCTGGATGCCGCCCTGAATCGGCAGTTGCAGGTGATGAACCACGTCATGTTCGGAGGGCTCACCCACGAGCCGGCGGCCCGGTTGGCCCAATTGCTGGTGGACATCACACCGTCGGGCCTGGACACGGTGTTCTTCTCCGATTCCGGTTCGGTCGGTGTCGAGGTAGCGGTCAAGATGGCCTTGCAGTACTGGCGAAGTCTCGACCGGTTCGGCAAGCACCGGCTGATGACGTGGCGTGGCGGCTATCACGGGGATACCTTCACCCCGATGAGCGTGTGCGATCCCGACGGCGGGATGCACGCCCTGTGGGCCGACGTGTTGCCCGAGCAGGTGTTCGCGCCACCCGTGCCCACCGACTACGACCCCGCCTACATCGCCGCTTTCGAGGACCAGTTGCGTGCCCACGCCGACGAGTTGGCCGCCGTGATCGTCGAACCGGTGGTCCAGGGTGCCGGCGGGATGAGGTTTCACGATCCGCGTTACCTGGCGGACCTGCGCGCCATCTGCGACCGCCACGACGTCCTGCTGGTGTTCGACGAGATCGCGACCGGCTTCGGCCGTACCGGGGAACTGTTCGCCGCCGACCACGCCGGGGTGACACCGGACATCATGTGTGTCGGCAAGGCGCTGACCGGGGGCTACATCACGCTGGCCGCCACACTGTGCAGCCGCCGCATCGCGGAGGTGATCAGCCGCGGAGAGGCCGGCGCGCTCATGCACGGGCCGACCTTCATGGCGAATGCGCTGGCCTGTTCGGTTGCCGTGGCCTCGGTGGAACTGCTGCTGAGCCAGGACTGGAGAACTCGGGTCGCCGAGATCGGCGCCGGACTGGCTGAGGGTTTGGCTCCGGCCCGAACGTTGGCCTCGGTCACCGATGTCCGGGTGCGCGGCGCGATCGGTGTCATCGAGACGCGCCACCCGGTCGACCTGAGGGCAGCCACTCCAGTGGCACTTGACCACGGGGTGTGGCTGCGACCGTTCCGCAACCTCATCTACGCGATGCCCCCCTTCATCTGCACTCCCGACGAGATCGCCCAGATCACCTCGGCCATGGTCGCGGTGGCCCGCGCCGTCGGCTAGGGGTCGCGGTGGCCCGCGCCGTCGGCTAGGGGTCGCGGTGGCCCGCGCCGTCGGCTAGGCCCTTAGGGTGGAGGCCGAGATGACCCCGGAAACCGATACCTCGCCGCTGGCCTGGCTGGGCGGCGTGGAGAGTCAGCGCAGACATGCGGGCCTGCGCCGATCGCTGCGGTCCCGCGCCGCTGTCGGTTGCGAGGTCGACCTGGCCTCCAATGACTATCTGGGCCTTTCGCAGCACCCCGAGGTCATCGAAGGCGGCGTCCGCGCGCTGCGGACCTGGGGTGCCGGGTCGACCGGTTCGCGGCTGGTGACCGGGAACACCGAGTTGCACGAGGAGTTCGAGACCGCACTGGCCGACTTCGTGGGCGCCGACTCCGCGCTGGTGTTCTCCTCGGGGTACACCGCGAATCTCGCGGCGGTGGTCAGCCTGTCGGGTCCGGGCGCGCTGGTCGTCTCCGACGCCGCCGCCCACGCTTCGCTGGTCGACGGGTGCCGGTTGTCCCGGGCCCGGGTGGTGGTCACACCGCACCGCGACGTAGCCGCGGTCGAGACCGCCCTGGCCGGCCGCGACGAGGACCGGGCACTGGTGATCACCGACTCGGTCTTCAGCACCGACGGTGCGCTTGCCCCGCTGCGGGAACTGCATGAGGTCTGCCGGGCGCACCGGGCCGTGCTGCTTGTCGACGAGGCGCACGGCCTCGGCGTGCGGGGCGCGGGGGGCCGGGGTCTGCTGCACGAGGTGGGATTGGCCGGATCCCCCGACGTGGTGGTGACGACGACGCTGTCCAAGGCGCTGGGCAGCCAGGGCGGTGCGGTACTGGGAACCGAGGCGGTCCGGGACCATCTCATCGACTCCGCCCGTCCGTTCATCTTCGACACCGGCCTGGCACCCGCCGCGGTCGGCGCCGCGGCGGCGGCGCTTCGGATCCTCGCCGACGAACCGGGTCGCGCCGATGCCGTCCTGGCGCACGCCCGCGCCCTCGCCCAGGCGTGCGACGTGGTGTCGCGGCCGGAATCGGCGGTGGTATCGGTCATCCTCGGCGATCCGGCGACCGCCCTGGCCGCGGCGAACGCCTGTCTGGAGGCCGGGGTTCGGGTGGGCTGCTTCCGGCCGCCGACCGTTCCGCCCGGCACGTCGCGGTTGCGGCTGACCGCCCGGGCCTCGCTCACCGAGGATGAGATGGACCTCGCCCGCCGGGTTCTGAGGGCGGTTTTGGGCGCCGAAGCCCGATGAGCGTCGTCGTCGTCACCGGTACCGGCACCGGGGTCGGCAAGACCATCGCCACCGCCGCCCTGGCCGGCCACGCCCGCGGTGCCGGCCTGGAGGTGACGGTGTGCAAGCCGGTCCAGACGGGTGCCCCTGACGATGACCTTGCCGAGGTGGCGAGGCTGGCCGGGGTCCGCGACCTGATCTCGGTGGCCAGGTATCCAGACCCGCTGGCACCGGCCGCCGCAGCCGAAGCGGCCGGTCGCCCGTTGCCGTCGGCCGCGGAAATCCTCGCCGCGATCCGAGCCGCCGACCGGCCCGGGCGGCTGACCCTTGTCGAGGGAGCCGGTGGACTGCTGGTGGAGATCGCGGCGCGGGGGGTGACCCTGCGGGATCTCGCGACTGAACTCGGCGCCCGCGTCCTGGTGGTCTGCCAAGCTGGGCTGGGAACTCTCAACCACACCGCATTGACGCTGGAAGCACTTGAGTACAAGGGCCTTTCGTGCGCCGGACTGGTCATCGGAGCCTGGCCGGCCAGTCCGGGTGCCGCGGAGGACTACAACCGGGGTGCGCTGGCGCGACTGGCGCCGATGCGCGCGGTGCTTCCCGCCGGGTCGGGCGCGTTGTCGCCGGCCGCGTTTGCGGCCATGAGCAGCCGGGCTTTCGACCCGGACTGGGTCGCCGGACTTATCTGAGATGGCGCATTCGATCGAGTTGCTGCTGGATGCCCACTCCGACGCGCTGATCCGGTCGGTCTGGCAGGACCTGGACGATGCCGGAATGCCGAGCCAGGTTCGGGTGAAATCGCCGACGAACCGGCCGCACGTCACCCTCGTGGCGGCCGACCGGATCGCCCCAGACGTCGACGAGGCGCTGCGCGGGCTGCGCCACCGGTTCCCGCTCGGCGTCGTGGTGGGCGCGCCGTTGGTGTTCGGCGGACCCAAGCTCACGCTTGCACGCCTCATCATCCCTTCGGCCGCACTGCTCGACCTGCACGCCGAGGTCTACCGGCGGGCCCTGCCGCATGTGGTCGGCGAACCGTTCCCGCATTGCCGGCCGGGGCACTGGACGCCGCACGCCACCCTGGGGCGCCGGTTCAGCGCCGAGCGGATCGGTGCGGCGTTGGAGGTGGTCAACCGGACGGCAGCGGATGTCGCCGCGGATGTGGTGGGGCTGCGCCGCTGGGACGGTGACGAGCGGTTCGATTATCCACTGGTGGGCTGAGCCTTCGACTGGCCGGTGGACTAGCCTGTCCTGCGTGAACCAGCCTGTTGTCGACGTCCTTGCCCAGGCCCGCGAGCAGGTGCTCGAGCGCGGCGAGGGGCTGTCCCGCCAGCAGGTGCTCGATGTGCTGGGACTGCCCGACGACCGACTTGAGGATCTGCTGGCGCTGGCCCACGAGGTGCGGATGCGCTGGTGCGGCCCAGAGGTCGAAGTCGAGGGGATCATCAGCCTCAAGACCGGCGGCTGCCCGGAGGATTGCCACTTCTGCGCACAGTCCGGGCTGTTCGCCTCTCCGGTGCGCAGCGCCTGGCTCGACGTTCCCAGCCTGGTCGAGGCCGCCAAACAGACCGCGAAGACCGGCGCCACCGAGTTCTGCATCGTCGCCGCGGTCCGCGGCCCCGACGAACGGCTGCTGGCCCAGGTGGCCGCCGGTATCGAGGCGATCCGCAACGAGGTCGACATCCACATCGCCTGCTCGTTGGGCATGCTCGACGCCGAGCAGGTGCGGCGGCTCGCCGAGATGGGAGTGCACCGCTACAACCACAACCTGGAGACCGCACGGTCGTTTTTCCCCAACGTCGTCACCACCCACACCTGGGAGGAGCGGCGCGACACCCTGAGGATGGTGCGCGATGCCGGTATGGAGGTCTGTTGCGGCGGCATCCTCGGGATGGGGGAGACGCTGGAGCAGCGGGCGGAGTTCGCCGCGGAACTCGCCGAGCTGGACCCGCATGAGGTGCCGCTGAACTTCCTCAACCCCCGCCCCGGAACACCGTTCGGCGATCTCGAGGTGATGCCGGCCGCTGAGGCCCTCAAAGCGGTGGCGGCCTTCCGGTTGGCGCTACCGCGGACGATGTTGCGCTTCGCCGGCGGCCGGGAGATCACCCTCGGCGATCTCGGCGCCAAACAGGGCATCCTCGGCGGTATCAACGCGGTCATCGTCGGCAACTACCTGACCACTTTGGGCCGACCCGCGGAATCCGACCTGGAACTCCTGGAGGATCTGCAGATGCCGATCAAGGCACTGAACGCCAGCTTGTGATGGTGGATCAGTTGCCGGTGCCGGTGGGCGGGGGCTGCTACAACGTGTACACCGGTGCCGCCGGCGGAGCGGACATCCCGACCGCCGCGCGGCTGGGTCTGGAACCGCCGCGGTTCTGCGCCGCCTGCGGCCGACGAATGGTGGTGCAGGTGCGACCCGATGGCTGGTGGGCCCAGTGTTCCCGGCACGGCCGGGTGGACTCGACGGATCTGGAGGCTGAGCGGTGAACCCGCCGCCGCGGCGGTCCACCCGGTCGGCAGCCGCGATTGTCATTGCCGCACTGGGGATTTGCGGTGCAGTCCTCGGTTCGCTGTGGTCCTGGATGGCGCCGCCGATCCACACCGTGACGGCGTTGACCCGTTCCGGTGAGCGGGTTGACGCCTTCCTCGGCACGGCATCGGACAACCTGTTCGTCGCGGCCGCGATGCTCATCGGCCTGCTCTCGATGCTGGCGATCGTCTCGGCAGTGCTGGCGTGGCAGTGGCGGCCCCACCGCGGGCCGGTGCTCGTCACCGCGCTATGGCTGGGCCAGGTCGCCGCCGGTGCCGTGGCGGCCGGTGTCGGCGCGGTGCTGGTGCACTGGCGTTACGGCACCCCCGATCACCAGGGCGTGCCGCTGAGCCCGGAGAACCGGGTGCACTATTTCACCGAGGCGCCGCCGGTATTCCTGGGACACGGCCCGTTTCAGATCGCGGTCACCCTGCTGCTGCCGGCGGCGTTGGCGGCCCTGGCCTACGCACTGATGGCGGTGGCCACCCCGCGGGACGACCTCGGCGCCTGGCCGCCGGAGCAGCGCGGGCAGATGTGGCCTACAGCGGGCGAAACGGCACCCGTCCACCCAGCATGACGCGGGTCACGATGCCGCTGAGACGCCACATCCCCGCATAGGTGATCGGATTCAGCAGCGTCGGCCATTTGGTCCGGACGAGGTGCGCATCCAGAGGCTGCCCGGCGAACCGGTCGGTGAGCCAGCGCAGCGTCATCGGTGCCGACATCGGATGCAGCAGCATATGTTCGCTGAACAGGTCCCGGTGGTAGGTGAGTTGCGCGCCGCCGGTGGAGTACCGGTGGGCCAATTCGTCGATATCGTCGACGGCGATCACCGAGTCGTGCACGGCCTGCACAATCAGCACCGGCGGGGTCGGCGCGGTGCCGCCCAGCCTGATCGCCTCGAAGACGTCTTGCACTTCCGGCATCGCCAGCACGTCTTCGAGGGGGGGATGCACCCAGCGGTCCATATCGTGTCTGAAGTGCCGGATCAGCGCCTCTCCGGTGGTCAGGTGCTCCAACCGGCGTAGCATCGCCCGGCCGGATTCGGTGGCGTTCTCCTCGATGACCCGGTTGAGGTCGGGGTAGGTCTTGGCAAGCGCCGCCACCACCAGAGCGGGCAGTGCGGCGAACTTGGTGCCGTTGAGCCGGCGGAAGGTGTTGCCGAGGTTGCCCACCGGCGAACCGAGCACGGCGCCGACGATATTCAGTTCCGGGGCGTAGTCGGCATGCACCTCGGCCGCCCAAGCACTGGCCAGTCCGCCGCCGGAATAGCCCCACAGTCCGACCCGGCTGTCGTCGGCCAGGCCGAACCGCTCGAAGTTCAGCGTGGCTCGCAGCCCGTCGAGCACCCGGTAGCCCGGTTCATGCGGGGTTCCCCACATGCCATCGCGGCCCTCGTGGTCAGGGACCGAGACCACCCAGCCCTCGGCCACCGCGGCGGCCATCAGCAGGTACTCGAACTGGGAGAGCGAGCCGACCGCCTTGGCCCGGCGGCGCAGCGCGTAGGACGGAAAGCAGCGTGAGGTGACGGCGTCGATCGCGCACTGATAGGACACGACATGGCGGGGCTGGCTGTGGGTGTGGCCGGCGGGTACCAGAACAGTCGTGACGCACGCTTCCGGCTCGCCCTTGCGGTTGGTGCTGCGGTAGAGCAGTTGGGTGGCTCGCACCTTCTGCGGCACCAGGCCGAGGAAGCCCATCTCGACATCGCGGGATCGCAGTACCGTGCCGGGGGCCGCGTGCTCGAAACCCGCGGGCGGGTCGTAGAACGAGTCTTCCGACGGCAGTACCGGACGGGCGCCGCGCTGCACCTCGTCGTGCGGCGCCCGGCCGATCCACTCGGGACTGACCGCCCCGTTCGCGCTTGTCATTGGACTATTTCTACCTTAAGAAGGGTCTAAGAATCCAGTCCCGGTCCCCGGTGGCCGCAGCGCCGCGAATTCGTCGGTGACCCGAAGCCGGGATTCGCTGAAGCGGTAGAGGGCGGCGGGGCGGCCGCCACTGCGGCCCGGGGGGGAGGTGGTGCCGGTCGGGGTGAGGACGCCGCGGCGGGTCAGCACCCGCTGCAGGTTGGTGGCGTCCACCTGGTAGCCCAGCGCAGCTCCGTAGATGTCCCGCAGTGTCGAGACCGCGAACTCCTTTGGGGCCAGGGCGAATCCGATGTTCGTGTAGGACAGCTTCGCGGCCAGCCGGGAGCGGGCGTAGGCCACCATCGGGCCGTGGTCGAATGCCATCGGCGGCAGGTCGCCGACCGGATGCCACCGGGTGTCCGACGGCAGGGTTGGTGTGGCGGGGGAGGGCACCAGGCCCAGGAAGGTCGATGCGATGACGCGTCCGTCCGGCACCCGGTCCGGATCGGAGAAGACCGCCAACTGTTCGAGATGGGCGACCTCGCGGAGATCCACTTTTTCGGCGAGTTGGCGGCGTACCGAGGTGCTGAGGTCCTCGTCGGCCCCGAGTCGGCCGCCGGGCAGCGACCATTTGCCCCGCTCCGGTGCCATTGCCCGCTGCCATAACAGCACGTCGAGGTCGGGTTTGCCGGAGGAAACGTCGCGCACCTGGAATACGACGGCCAGTACCTCGTGTTCAGTGCTAGTATGAACCATGTTTTCGATTATAAGTCGAAAACCTCGGATAGACGGGAGACCGCGATGACGATCGTGGAACCGCTCGACGTCGGCGGCCGGGATTCCATCCTCGCCGCCCGCATCAGCGACGGACCGGGTGGCTACACCGGCGTCGAGGGAGACGCGCAGTGGGCCGCTGAGATCCGCCGGCTCGCCACGCTTCGCAACGCGACGATCCTGGCGCACAACTACCAGCTGCCGGCGATCCAGGACGTGGCCGACCATGTCGGGGACTCCCTGGCCCTGTCGCGCATCGCCGCCGAAGCCCCGGAGGACACCATCGTGTTCTGCGGGGTGCATTTCATGGCCGAGACCGCGAAAATCCTCAGCCCAGCCAAGACGGTGCTGATTCCCGACCAGCGGGCCGGCTGTTCCCTCGCCGACTCCATCACCGCCGAGGAATTGGCGGCCTGGCGTGACGATCACCCCGGAGCCGTCGTGGTGTCCTATGTCAACACCACCGCCGCGGTGAAGGCGCTCACCGATATCTGCTGCACTTCGTCCAATGCGGTCGAGGTGGTCGACTCCATTCCGGCAGACCGGGAGGTGCTGTTCTGCCCGGACCAGTTCCTGGGCGCCCACGTCCGGCGGGTGACCGGCCGGGAGAACATGCATATCTGGGCCGGCGAATGCCATGTGCATGCCGGTATCAACGGCGACGAACTGGCCGCGCAGGCCCGCAGTCACCCGGATGCCGAGCTCTATGTCCACCCCGAGTGCGGGTGCGCCACCTCGGCGCTCTACCTCGCCGGCGAGGGCGCGTTCCCGGCGGACCGGGTGAAGATCCTGTCGACCGGCGGCATGCTCGATGCCGCCCGCACCTCGCACGCCACCCAGGTCCTGGTGGCCACCGAGGTCGGCATGTTGCATCAGTTGCGCAAAGCCGCGCCGGGAGTCGACTTCCAGGCGGTCAACGACCGGGCCTCGTGCCGGTATATGAAGATGATTACCCCCGCCGCGCTGCTGCGCTGCCTTATCGAGGGCGCCGACGAGGTCGAGGTCGACCCCGACACGGCGCGGCGGGCGAGGGCCAGCGTGCAGCGCATGATCGAGATCGGCCAGCCCGGAGGCGGGGAATGAGTAGGCCCTTTGCCTGTGGGGGCGGATCCGGCCCCGACTGGCAGCAGCGCGCCGACGTCGTGGTGATCGGCACCGGGGTGGCCGGCCTGGCCGCCGGCCTCGCCGCACACCGGCGGGGCGCCCGCACCGTCATCCTGAGCAAGGCTCCTGATCTTGGGGGGACCACCGCGACCTTCTACGCCCAGGGCGGCATCGCGGTGGTGCTGCCCTTCACCGACGACACCGTCGAGTCGCACATGCAGGACACCCTGATCGCCGGGGTCGGCTTGTGCGACCCCGACGCGGTGCGGTCGATCGTGGCCGACGGTTATCAGTCAGTGGCCGATCTGATTGCCGCCGGTGCCCGGTTCGACGAGGCCGCCCCGGGCCGGTGGGCGTTGACCCGGGAGGGCGGACACTCCCGGCGGCGCATCATGCACGCGGGCGGAGACGCCACCGGTGCGGAAGTCCAGCGCGCCCTCGATCACGCCGCGGCCACCCTGGACGTGCGCCGCAATCACGTCGCGTTGCAGGTGCTGCGAGACGAGTCGGCCGTTACCGGCGTCCTGGTCCGCAACCCCGACGGACTCGGGGTCATCCACGCTCCGTCGGTCATTGTGGCCACCGGCGGTCTCGGCCATCTCTACAGCGCGACCACCAACCCCGACGGTTCCACCGGTGACGGCATCGCCCTGGCACTGTGGGCCGGGGTCGGAGTCAGTGATGTCGAATTCATGCAGTTCCACCCGACCATGCTGTTCGACCCGTTGGGCAGCGGCCGTCGGCCGCTGATCACCGAGGCGCTGCGCGGCGAGGGCGCCGTGCTGCGCGACGCACGCGGCGAGTCGGTGACCGCCGGCATTCACCCGATGGGCGACCTGGCCCCGCGCGATGTGGTGGCCGCGGCCATCGACGCCCGGTTGCGGGAGACCGGAGACGCCTGCGTCTACCTGGACGCGCGCGGTGTCGAACGGCTCGAGGAACGTTTTCCCACGGTGACCGAGGCCTGCCGAAGCGCCGGGGTCGAGCCGACCCGCGAGCCGATCCCGGTGGTACCGGGCGCGCACTACAGCTGCGGCGGGGTCAGCACCGACGTGTACGGACGCACCGAACTGCCGGGTCTGCTGGCCGCCGGCGAAGTGGCCCGGACCGGCATGCACGGCGCCAACCGGCTGGCCTCCAACAGCCTGCTCGAGGGACTCGTGGTCGGCGGACGTGCCGGGCGCGCTGCAGCCGAGCATGCTCGGGTAGCGGGTGTGCCGATGGCGAAAGTCGATGTGATGGCTCATGATGCGCTTGATCGCCGAACTCTGCAGCAGGCGATGACGCGGTGGGCTTCGGTGGTTCGGGACGGTGACGGCCTGCGGGACCTCGCTGCCGCGCTGCAGGACGTGCCGACGCGACCGATGTCCTCCCGGTCGGACTTCGAGGACGTCGCACTGACGGCCACCGCCCGGGCGGTGGGCGCCGCGGCGCTGGCCCGCACCGAGAGCCGAGGGTGTCACCACCGCAGTGACTACCCAGAGACCGATCCCGCCCAGTCGGTCAGCCGCACGATCGACGGCCGGCCGACTGCCGCGGTCGCGCGCCGGCCATGAGGCTGAACGCCGCCGAGAAGGCCCAGGCCATCGAGACGATCCGTCGTGGCCTCGACGAAGACCTACGATATGGCCCCGATGTGACCACGGTGGCCACGGTGTCCGCCGAGGCGATCACCGAGGCGGCTCTGGTGTCCAGAGAAGCCGGGGTGGCCGCCGGAGTGGACATCGCCCTACTGGTGCTCGATGAAGTGCTCGGCAGCGACGGCTATCAGGTGCTGGGCCGTGTGCAGGACGGCGATCGGCTGCAGCCAGGTCAGTCGATGCTGCGGCTGCAGGCCAACACCAGGGGACTGCTCACCGCCGAGCGCACCCTGCTCAACCTGGTCTGCCACCTCTCCGGCATCGCCACCGCCACCGCGGCCTGGGTCGACGCCGTCGCGGGCACCAAGGCCAAGATCCGCGACACCCGCAAGACCCTGCCCGGTCTGCGTGTGCTGCAGAAGTACGCCGTGCGGGTCGGTGGCGGGGTGAACCACCGGATGGGCCTGGGCGATGCCGCCCTGATCAAGGACAACCACGTCGCGGCGGCGGGTTCGGTTGTCGCGGCGCTGCGATCGGTCCGCGCGGCGGCGCCAGACCTGCCGTGCGAAGTCGAGGTGGACACCCTCGAGCAACTCGATGCGGTACTCGGCGAGGATGTGCACCTGATCCTGCTGGACAACTTCCCGGCGTGGCAGACCCAGATCGCAGTCCAGCGCCGCGATTCCCGTGCTCCCGGTGTGCTGCTGGAGTCCTCGGGAGGCCTGTCGCTCGACACCGCCGCCGAGTACGCCGGCACCGGTGTCGACTATCTGGCAGTCGGATCGCTCACCCACTCGGTCCGGGTGCTCGATATCGGCCTCGATATCTGAAAATTCACAGGCGCCAAGGGCGGCGCATCCCGCTTGCTCTCAAGGGCCTTTTGGCACTATCTGCCCCCGGGGTGGAGAGCAAATTTTTACCGGTCCTAAATCGTAAGATTCAAGAAGGAACTAGTTCTTTAGGGCTATCCTCCAAAGACCAGTACCTACGGCTACTCAACAACGGGTTGGAGCCAGCGATGTCGTCTGGAATTTCAAGTCGCTTTCTTGTTCATCAATGCACCAACCCGTCGGCTGACGATGCCGAGAGGCCGCCGGAAACTGCCGCCGATTCCCTCACCACTCGGGCTCCGGGTTCATACGTGGGCAGGATAGGCGCTCTCGCCGTCGCACTGGGTATCGGAGCGGCGGTCGCCACGGGACTTGGCGCCGCGGTAGCCCATGCCGACCAACAAGAGTCGACCACATCCCCGTCGAGACCGGCTAATGCTCAAACCCCACGGTCGGAAACGAGGTCGACCACGTCCGGTAGAGGCAGCTCGTCCAGGATGAAAGCGGCACCGGCACCCGCGCCGCGAGGTACGGCAGGCCTCAGATCTCCGGCGAAACTGCCGGCGGCAGCGTTGACGGTTGCCCTGCGTTCGTCGTCCGACAACGCGCCGCCGGCCCGCCCGGCCGCCACAACACCGCCGCATGGGGACCTCAACATTCCAATCGGCGTCTCAGCGCTCAGCATCCCGTCCCTCACTGCAGCACCGGCTCCCGCCACGGCAGCCATTGCGGTGGCTTCAGCCAGTGCAACAGTCCCAACGTCGGCAACAGCCCTCGCGACCCCTGCCGGTGTGAGCCGGCGACCGAAACCACAACCGACGGCCGCCGTCCTCTCCCCGCGGGCTTCCGGGCCATCCGTAGCAACGATGATCGCCAATGTTTTGGCTTCGCTGTCTGGCGCGATGTCAGGGAAAACACCTACGGTCCCGGCAGATACGTCGCTAGCGCTGATGATCGGAGCGGCGCGACGTGCGGCGCAGATTCCCGTCGCAACGACCACCACTGTGACATCGACCGCTGCTACATCGACCGCTGTGACAACAGCCACCATCGAGGCCGAACGAATGGCTCTCTCGCCGCTCTCTGCGGGCGGCGTTTTTCCAGACCGCAAGGCGTCGGGCAGGTCTGCGCTCGCTCTGAGCAGTAGCGGTACGGTGACAACCACCGTGACTCTGCCGGCATCGACCGGTCTGGTCATCCGCGCCAAGGCAAGTTCGGGATTCCCCAACATGACATTGTCGATCGACGGGGTCCCGGTGACCTCGGTCATCGTCAAAGCGACGTCCTGGTCGGACTACACGTTCGCGGGCGTAATCCCCGCGGGTTCTCACGTCCTGAGCATCTCGTCCTCCACAGCTACCCCGCAACGCGCGCTCTACCTTGACAAAGTGACGACGACTACGGGGTCGATCGGGGACGAGTTCGTCGGAAAGGCGGGGTCGGCCCCCAACAGCATGTGGACCGTGGGATCCGGTTCCGGCTGGGATCAGGGCATCGAGACCTACAGCAGCAGGAACGTCGCCCTCGACGGCCAGGGGCACCTCGTCCTCACAGCAACCAGGACCAAGAGTGGTTACACCTCCGGATATGTGGAGTCGGTGAACAAGATGAGCTTCGGCTACGGCACCATCACCGCACGGGTCAAAGTTCCCAAAGGACAGGGTCTGTGGCCCGCGTTCTGGCTTGTGGGCGCCGATATTGAGACCATACCGATGCGGCAATCGGGTGAGGTCGATGTCTTCGAGTTGCCGAGCACGACGACCACCCTCTACACCACCTTGCACGGACCCACCAGCACGAGCACCCAAGCCACGCAGATCGTTAACACCGCGGAACTGCCGGATCTTTCCACCGACTTCCACGACTACTGGGTCAGACACCTCGAGAACGAGATCACCGTCGGCGTCGACGGCCTGACGTTGGTGACGTTCACGCCGGAGTCGCTGAGCCCAGGATCGACCTGGGTCTACAACCGGCCCATGGAGGCGATCTTGAACCTCGCGGTCGGCGGCTCCTGGGCTGGCGCACCGGATAGCTCCACCCGGTTCCCGGCCCAGATGATCGTGGACTCGATTCGGTGGGACCCGCCCTAGGGCCGCGGCCCGGCCTCGACCTGCCGGCACCACGGCCGTGGTCGCTCTGCACGCGGGCCTTGGCAAAGCGGCAGTCAGCCGACCTCGGCGACGAACACCCCGACCCCGCCGCGTGCCGCCAACCGCGCCATCAGCGGCAGCGAGGGATCATTGGCTCCCGCCTCGACGATTCGGGGGTTGATCAGGTGGACGTCGCGTCCGCCGAGGCGGATGTCGGCCTCGCCGGCGGCCAGCACGTTCTTGACCCAGTTGGTCTTGCCGTGCGCGAGCATGATCGCCACGGTGGCGCCGTTGCGGTACGCCGACACCGGGGTCTCGAACCGGCGTCCGGACGTACGGCCGCGGTGGGTGATCACCGTGATCCCCGGGGTGAAACGGGCCAACCGAACCGCGACCGGGTTGATGTGGCGGATCTGGAAATTCTCGAACCAGACCGGGAACTTCATCGGCACGCCGGGAGCATTGTTGGGGTGATCGGAGGCCCTCATGAAACCCAGTATTCGCTACAGCGGCGCCCGACCCGATGACCAGTCGGGGACCCCGTCAACCCTTCCAGGCAGCGGCCCCGCCCCGGACCAGGGACAACCCCACCGCGGCTCGATGGGTAATTGATTTTCCTATCCATGCACCGATCAGGGACAATTGAGGAAATGACACGTTTCGCCATGCCCCGTATCGATCTTCGCGGCCGCACCATGTCCGCGGCGCAGTTGCGCACGGCGCTGCCCCGCGGCGGGGTGGACGTCGATGCGGTGGTGCCCACCGTCCGGCCCATCGTCGACGAGGTGGCCGAGCGCGGGGCGATCGCCGCCCTGGAGTTCGGCGCGAGGTTCGACGGGGTGCGTCCAGACACCGTCCGCGTCCCGGTCGAGGATCTCGAGCGCGCACTGCTGCGACTGGACCCCGATATCCGTGCCGCGCTCGAGGTCGCCATCGAGCGCACCCGCGCCGTACACGCCGACCAGCGCCGCACTGACACCACCACTCTGTTCGGCTCCGGCGCCGCGGTCACCGAACGCTGGGTGCCCGTCGAGCGGGTCGGCCTGTACGTGCCGGGGGGTACCGCCGTCTACCCCTCCAGTGTGGTGATGAACGTGGTTCCCGCACAGACCGCCGGGGTGGAATCGCTGGTGGTGGCCAGCCCGCCGCAGGCCGGTTTCGGCGGCCTGCCGCACCCGACCATCCTGGCGGCTGCCCGACTGCTGGGTGTCGACGAGGTGTGGGCGGTCGGTGGGGCGCAGGCCGTGGCGCTTCTCGCTTACGGCGGCACCGACACCGACGGTGCAGAACTGGCGCCCGTCGACATGATCACCGGTCCGGGAAACATCTATGTGACTGCGGCAAAACGGATCTGCCGTTCGCAGGTCGGCATCGACTCCGAGGCCGGGCCCACCGAAATCGCCATCCTCGCCGACCACACCGCAGACCCGGTGCACGTGGCCGCCGACCTGATCAGCCAGGCTGAGCACGATGTGATGGCAGCCAGCGTCCTGGTCACCGACAGCATCGCACTGGCCGAGGCCACTGAGGCCGAACTGGCTGTCCAATTGCAAACCACCGTCCACCGGGATCGGGTCACCGAGGCGCTGGGCGGGTCGCAGTCCGGCATCGTCCTGGTCGATGACGTCGACACCGGGGTGCGGGTGGTCAACGCCTACGCCGCCGAGCACCTGGAGATTCAGACCGCCGAAGCCGCCGAGGTGGCTCGCCGAATCCGCGCCGCCGGAGCGATATTCGTCGGCCCGTGGTCGCCGGTCAGCCTCGGCGACTACTGCGCCGGCTCCAACCATGTGCTGCCGACTGCCGGATGCGCACGGCACTCCAGCGGCCTGTCCGTGCAGACCTTCCTGCGCGGAATCCACGTCGTGGACTACACCGAGGCCGCCCTCAAGGACGTCGCCGGCTACGTCATCACGCTGGCCAAGGCCGAGGACCTACCCGCACACGGGGAAGCGGTGCGCCGAAGGTTCGAGCGGTAATGGCACTGGGGGAGCGGGTCACACTGTCCGACCTGCCGCTGCGGGACACCCTGCGCGGCAAGTCCGCCTACGGCGCACCACAACTGGACGTGCCGGTGCGGCTGAACACCAACGAGAACCCGCATCCGCCCAGTCGGGCGCTGATCGACGACGTGGCCGAGTCGGTGCGAGACGCTGCAGCGAACCTGCACCGCTACCCTGACCGCGACGCCGTCGCACTGCGGCGTGATCTGGCGGCCTACCTCACCGGCCGGACCGGCATCGGGATCGGCCTCGAAAATGTCTGGGCGGCGAACGGTTCCAACGAAATTCTGCAGCAGTTGCTGCAGGCGTTCGGCGGACCGGGTCGCAGCGCGATCGGCTTCGTACCGTCGTATTCGATGCACCCGATCATCGCCGACGGAACCCAGACCCGGTGGATCGCAGCGCAGCGCGCCCCGGACTTCAGCCTCGACGTCGATGCGGCCGTCACCGCGATCCGGCGTGACGAGCCCGACGTCGTTTTCGTCACCAGTCCGAACAACCCGACCGGACAGAGTGCCTCACCCGCCGATCTGCGCCTGCTGCTCGACAGTATGTCCCGGGGTGTGCTGATCGTCGACGAGGCCTACGGCGAATTCTCTGCCCGGCCCAGTGCGGTCGCCCTGCTCGAGCAGTACCCGCACCGGCTGATCGTCAGTCGCACCATGAGCAAGGCCTTCGCCTTCGCCGGTGGCCGCCTCGGTTATCTGGTGGCCGCGCCGGCTGTGATCGAGGCGGTCCTGCTGGTGCGGTTGCCCTACCATCTGTCGGCCATCACCCAGGCGGCCGCCCGGGCGGCCCTGCGCCACGCCGATGAGACGCTGGCCAGCGTGGCCGCCCTGGCCGCTGAGCGGGACCGGGTCAGCGCGGCGTTGCAGCAGATGGGCTTCGCCGTGATCCCCAGCGATGCGAACTTCGTGCTGTTCGGACTGTTCGGCGACGCCGCCACGGCGTGGGAGCACTATCTGGCCGACGGGGTGCTGATCCGCGACGTCGGTATCCCCGGCTACCTGCGGGTGACCGTCGGTCTGCCGGGCGAGAATGACGCCTTCCTGGCCGCCAGCGAGAAACTGGCCGCTGTGAACCCCAGCCTGTGTGCATCGCCCAAGCCTGTAGGAGCGCCATGACCGAGACCCAGACAACTCCCGAGTCGCTGCGCCCCTGCCCGCCGGCCGCGCGCCGTGCCCGGGTCGAACGCAAGACCCGGGAGTCCGACATCGTTGTCGAACTCGACCTCGACGGAACCGGCCGGGTGGCGATCGACACCGGGGTGCCGTTCTTCGACCACATGCTCACCGCACTGGGCAGCCACGCCAGCTTCGATCTGACCGTGACCGCGCGTGGGGACGTCGAGATCGAGGGCCACCACACCGTCGAGGACACCGCGATCGTGCTGGGGACCGCACTGGGTGAGGCACTCGGGGACAAGAAGGGAATCCGCCGCTTCGGCGACGCCTACATCCCGATGGACGAGACCCTGGCGCATGCCGCAGTGGACGTGTCCGGGCGGCCGTACTTCGTGCATACCGGGGAACCCGAGTACCTGGTGGATTTCACCATCGCCGGGTCCGGTGTGCCGTACCACACCGTCATCAATCGGCACGTCTTCGAATCACTGGCCGCAAACGCGCGTATCGCCCTGCACGTGCGGACCATCTACGGCCGCGATCCGCACCACATCACCGAGGCGCAGTACAAGGCAGTGGCCCGCGCACTGCGGGCGGCCGTCGAGTACGACCCCCGGGCGCTCGGCGTGCCGTCCACCAAAGGTGTTCTGTGACAGGACGATCCAGCCGCAAGTCGGTCGTCGTGCTGGATTACGGATCAGGCAACCTCCGCTCCGCGCAGCGCGCCCTGCAGCGGGTGGGCGCCGATGTGAAGGTGACGGCGGACCGCGCCGAGGCGCTGCGGGCCGACGGGCTGGTGGTTCCCGGCGTCGGCGCCTTCGAAGCCTGCATGAAAGGGTTGCGCGGTATCGGCGGTGAGGAGGTCATCGCCGAGAGGCTATCGGCGGACCGGCCGGTGCTCGGCGTCTGCGTGGGGATGCAAATCCTGTTCGACCGCGGGGTCGAGTTCGGCGTCCAGAGCCGCGGGTGTGGGCAGTGGCCGGGTTCGGTGACCCGGTTGGATGCCCCGGTGATCCCGCATATGGGCTGGAATGTCGTCGAGGCCGCGGCTGGAAGCATGCTGTTCAAGGGCATCGACCCGGACACCCGGTTCTACTTCGTGCACTCCTACGCCGCCCAGGTGTGGGAGGGCAACCCCGCAGCGCTGCTGACGTGGGCCACCCACCACGTGCGGTTTCTGGCCGCTGTCGAGGACGGGCCGCTGTCAGCGACACAATTTCATCCGGAGAAGAGCGGCGACGCCGGTGCGGCGCTGCTCGCGAATTGGGTTGAGGGACTGTGACACAGAACATGCCGACACAGAACATCCTGACAGGACACGCGCCGCTGATCCTGTTGCCCGCCGTCGACGTGGTCGACGGCCGTGCGGTCCGACTGGTGCAGGGCAAGGCCGGCAGTGAAACCGAGTACGGCTCGGCTCTCGAGGCCGCGCTGACCTGGCAGCGCGACGGCGCCGAGTGGATCCACCTGGTCGACCTGGACGCCGCGTTCGGCCGGGGCAGCAACCGTGAACTGCTGGCCGAGGTGGTGCGGACACTGGAGGTCAACGTCGAACTGTCGGGCGGCATCCGCGACGGCGAGTCGCTGCGGGCGGCGCTGGCCACCGGATGCACCCGGGTCAACATCGGCACCGCGGCACTGGAGAACCCGCAGTGGTGCGCCCGCGCGATCGCCGAACACGGTGACCGGGTCGCTGTCGGTCTGGACGTTCAGGTCATCGACGGCGAGCACCGGTTGCGTGGGCGCGGCTGGGAAAGCGACGGCGGCGATCTGTGGCTCGTGCTGGAACGCCTTGACAGTGAGGGCTGTTCGCGGTTCGTGGTCACCGATGTCACCAAGGACGGCACTCTCACCGGGCCGAACCTCGACCTGCTCGAGGCGGTCGCCGAGTGCACCGACGCTCCGGTGATCGCCTCCGGTGGGGTATCGAGTCTGGACGACCTGCGGGCCATTGCCACGCTCACCGGAAGCGGTGTCGAGGGCGCCATCGTCGGAAAGGCGCTCTACGCCGGTCGCTTCACCCTGCCCGAGGCGCTGGCCGCGGTGAGCCGCTGAGGTGGGTGATCTGGAGGCGCTGGTCGCCGAGGCTGCGGCGATCCTGGACCGGGCAGCGGTGCCGTTCGTCGCCGGGCACCGCGCCGACTCCGCGGTGCAGAAGAAGGGCAATGACTTCGCCACCGAGGTCGACCTCGCGCTGGAACGGCAGATCGGCGCCGACCTGATGTCAGCTACCGGAATCGGGGTCCACGGTGAGGAATTCGGCGGCGCCGACCTCGACGCCCCGCTGGTCTGGGTGCTCGACCCGATCGACGGCACCTTCAACTATGCGGCCGGCTCGCCGATGGCGGCCATTCTGCTCGGCCTGCTCCGTCACGGTGAACCGGTTGCCGGGCTGACCTGGATGCCCTTCACCGGCCAGCGCTACACGGCTGTGACCGGCGGACCGCTCTACCTCAACGGTGTTGCGCACCCCCCGCTGACGGCTGCCGATCTAGCCGATTCCATCGTCGGCTTCGGGACGTTCAACGTCGAGTGGGGCGGCCGTTTCCCGGGTCGCTACCGGCTGGCGGTACTGGAGAGTCTCAGCCGGGTGTCCTCGAAACTGCGCATGCACGGTTCCACCGGTATCGACATGGCCTTCGTCGGCGCCGGAATAATGGGCGCCGCAGTCAGTTTCGGCGGTCACGTGTGGGACCACGCCGCCGGGGTGGCGCTGGTCCGGGCCGCCGGCGGGGTGGTCACCGATCTCGACGGCGGCCCGTGGACCGTCGACACCCGCTCCACGCTGACCGCCGCGCGGGGCGCCCACGGACAGGTGCTGGAGATTCTGCGCGGCGTCGGCTCGACGGAGGAATTTCGCTGATGGACCGAAGGTCTGAGCTGGCGGTGCGGGTGATTCCGTGTCTGGACGTCGACGACGGGCGGGTGGTCAAGGGCGTGAACTTCGAGAACCTTCGCGACGCGGGGGACCCGGTGGAACTGGCCGCCGTCTATGACGCCGAGGGCGCCGACGAGCTCACCTTTCTTGACGTGACGGCGTCATCCTCGGGACGGGCGACCATGCTCGAGGTGGTCCGCCGCACCGCCGAACAGGTCTTCATCCCCCTGACCGTCGGCGGCGGCGTCCGGTCGGTGGCCGATGTCGATGCGCTGTTGCGGGCCGGCGCCGACAAGGTGTCGGTCAACACCGCCGCGATCGCCCGCCCGGAATTGCTGGCCGAACTGGCCCGCCAATTCGGCTCCCAGTGCATCGTGCTGTCGGTGGATGCCCGCACGGTGCCGCCGGGGGGTGCCCCGACCCCGTCGGGTTGGGAGGTCACCACGCACGGCGGCCGGCAGGGCACCGGAATCGACGCGGTCGAATGGGCAAGGCGCGGAGCCGAACTCGGGGTGGGAGAGATTCTTCTGAACTCGATGGACGCCGACGGCACCAAAGCAGGCTTCGACCTCGGCATGCTGCGTGCGGTACGCGAGGCGGTGGCGGTGCCGGTGATCGCCAGCGGCGGGGCCGGGACGGTCGGGCATTTCGCGCCTGCGGTGCGGGCGGGCGCCGATGCGGTGCTGGCGGCCAGCGTCTTTCACTTCGGCGAGCTGACGATCGGTCAGGTGAAGGCCGCCATGGCTGCCGAAGGGATAACAGTCAGGTGAATCTCGATCCCGCGATCGCCACGCGACTCAAGCGCGACGCCAACGGTCTGTTCGCCGCGGTGGCTCAGGAGCGCGGTACCGGAGTGGTGCTGATGGTGGCCTGGATGGATGACACCGCTCTGGCCCGTACCCTGGCCACCCGGGAGGCCACCTACTACTCCCGCTCCCGCGGCGAGTACTGGGTCAAGGGAGCGACGTCCGGGCATACCCAGCATGTGCATTCGGTGCGGCTGGACTGCGACGGCGATACCGTGCTGCTGGAAGTCGAGCAGACCGGCGCGGCCTGCCACACCGGCGCGCACAGTTGCTTCGAGGCCGAGGTGCTGCTGGCACCTGAGCGTTAGTCGCTTATGCGCCGGGCCGGTGAGCCCGCAATACCTCCAGCGCCTTATCCGCGTGGGTGTCCATATTGACCTCACTGGAGATCACCTCGAGCACCGTGCCGTCGCTGTCGATGACGAATGTGGTGCGTTTGACCGGAAGGAACTTGCCGAGCAGGCCGCGTTTGACCCCGAAAGCCTCGGCAACCGTGCCGTCGGCGTCTGACAGCAGTGGGTAGTCGAAGCGCTGAGAGTCGGAGAACTTGGCCTGTTTGGCCACCGCGTCGGTGCTGATACCGACCCGGGAGGCGCCCACCGCCTCGAACTCCCCGGCCAGATCTCGGAAGTGGCAGGCCTCCTTGGTGCAGCCCGGAGTCATCGCGGCCGGGTAGAAAAACAACACGATCGGTCCGTCGGCGAGCAGACCGGACAGCGAGCGCGAGCGCCCGGCCTGGTCGGGCAATTCGAACTCGGGCACCCGGTCACCACGTTTGATCCCCTGTGTCATGGGTGCCACGCTATCGCCGCTGAGCACCGGGGGAAAGGTGGGGCACAGGTCTGGGAGGATGTACCCCGTGCATTCCACGCCCACCACCACCCGGGACGAGTTCCGCGCGCTGGCCGCCGAACACCGCGTGGTTCCGGTGACCCGCAAAGTGCTCGCGGACAGCGAGACCCCGCTCTCGGCGTACCGCAAGCTGGCTGCCGACCGTCCCGGGACCTTCCTGCTGGAGTCCGCCGAGAACGGCCGGTCCTGGTCGCGGTGGTCATTTATCGGTGCCGGCTCGACCTCGGCGCTCACCGTCCGAAACGGCGAGGCGGTGTGGCTGGGTGCGGCACCGAACGGCGCCCCGAGCGGCGGCGACCCGGTGGAGGCGTTGCGGGCCACCATGGCGATGCTGTCCACCGGCTTTCCGGCGGGCGACGGCGATGCCACCCCGCCACTGTCGGGCGGTCTGGTGGGGTTCTTCGCCTACGACTTCGTCCGGCGGCTCGAGCGGCTGCCCGAACTGGCCGTCGATGATCTCGGGCTGCCCGACATGCTGCTGTTGCTGGCCACCGATCTGGCCGCGGTCGACCACCACGAGGGCACCATCACGCTGATCGCCAACGCGGTCAACTGGGATGGCAGCGACGACCGCGTCGACGAGGCCTACGACGAGGCACGTGCCCGGCTGGACGTGATGACCGCCGCGCTCGGTCAGCCGCTGGGCTCGACGGTCGCGACATTCAGCCGGCCCGAACCGAAGCCCCGCGCCCAGTGCACGCTCGAGGAGTACGGGGCGGTCGTGGACCGGCTGGTGGGTGAGATCGAGGCCGGCGAGGCGTTCCAAGTAGTGCCGTCGCAGCGTTTCGAGCTGGATACCGCCGCTGATCCGATCGACGTCTACCGGATGCTTCGGGTGACCAACCCGAGCCCCTACATGTACCTGATGCACATCCCCGACGACTCCGGCGGAACCGCGTTCTCGATCGTCGGGTCCAGCCCCGAGGCGCTGGTCACCGTCGCGGACGGCTGGGCTAAAACGCACCCGATCGCCGGCACCCGGTGGCGTGGCCGGACCGAGGAGGAGGACCAGCTGCTGGAGAAGGAGCTGCTGGCCGACGACAAGGAACGCGCCGAGCATCTGATGCTGGTCGACCTGGGCCGCAACGACCTCGGCCGGGTCTGCGTGCCGGGCACCGTGCGGGTTGAGGACTACAGCCATATCGAGCGCTACAGCCACGTGATGCATCTGGTGTCGACGGTGACTGGGCTGCTGGCCCGGGGCCGGACCGCCCTGGATGCGGTGACGGCCTGTTTCCCGGCCGGCACGCTGTCCGGCGCGCCGAAAGTTCGGGCGATGGAGCTCATCGAAGAGGTGGAGAAGACCCGGCGCGGCCTCTACGGCGGTGTGGTCGGCTATCTCGACTTCGCCGGCAATGCCGACTTCGCGATCGCCATCCGCACCGCGCTGATGCGTGCCGGCACCGCCTATGTGCAGGCCGGCGGCGGGGTGGTGGCCGATTCCAACGGTCCCTATGAGTACACCGAGGCGGCCAACAAGGCCAAGGCCGTGTTGTCCGCGATCGCTGCGGCCGAGACACTGAGCGCACCGTGATCCGGGTCGCGCAACTGCTGCTGCTGCTGGCCGCGGGCGGACTCTGGGTTGCCTCCCGGCTGGCCTGGGTGTCGGTCACCTCTTTCGACGGCCTCGGCCAACCGAAGACCTCGGCGCTCAACGGTGCGGCCTGGTCTACGGCACTGTTGCCGATGGCGGTTCTGCTGCTGGCGGCCGCACTGGCTGCGCTCGCGGTGCGGGGTTGGGCGCTGCGGGTGGTGGCCCTGCTGGTGGCGGTGGTGTGCTTCGGTATGGCGTATCTCGGGGTCAGTCTCATCGTGATGCCCGATGTCGGCCCGCGCGGCGCCGAGGTCGCCGGGGTGGCGGTGGCGACCCTGGTCGACAGCCAACGCCATCTCGGGGGTGCGGTGCTGACCCTGGTCGTCGCCGTCACCGCTCTGGTGGCCGCGGTCCTGCTGATGCGCTCGGCGGTGTCATCGGACCATCAGGCAGCGCGATATGCGGCGCCGGGAGTGCCCGATGCCGCAGCCGGTCTGACCGAGCGCGGCATGTGGGACGCGCTCGATGAGGGCCGCGACCCGACCGGATCCGACAGCGAGGGGCGGTGACGGATGCGGGCCGACGGGCGGCTACCCTTTGACCGACATCAACGTCATCGCCAGACACCGCAAGAGGGGACCGGGCTGTCATGACTTCGGCAACCGTGCTCGACTCCATTCTCGAAGGAGTCCGCACGGACGTCGCCGCTCGCGAGGCTCTCGTGAGCATGGCTGAGATCAAGGCCGCCGCAGAGGCGGCGCCGCCCCCGCGTAACGCGATGGCGGCCCTTCGGGCCCCCGGCATCGCGGTGATCGCCGAAGTCAAGCGAGCCAGCCCGTCGCGGGGCCAGTTGGCGCCCATCGCGGATCCCGCCGAGTTGGCGCGGGCCTATCAGAACGGCGGCGCCCGCGCCATCAGCGTGCTCACTGAGGAGCGCCGCTTCCGCGGATCGCTGGCTGATCTGGACGCGGTACGGGCGGCGGTGACCATCCCGGTGCTGCGCAAGGACTTCATCGTGCGGCCGTACCAGATTCACGAGGCCCGTGCCCATGGGGCCGACATGCTGCTGCTGATCGTGGCGGCTCTCGACCAGCCGGCACTGGTGTCGATGCTCGACCGCACCGAGTCCCTCGGCATGACCGCACTGGTGGAGGTGCACACCGAGGAGGAAGCCGATCGCGCCCTGCAGGCCGGGGCAAAAGTGATCGGTGTCAATGCCCGCGACCTGAAGACGCTCAACGTCGACCGGGACTGCTTCGGCCGGATCGCACCGGGTCTGCCGTCCAACATCATCCGGATCGCGGAGTCGGGGGTGCGCGGTCCGGCTGACCTGCTGGCCTACGCGGGCGCCGGAGCCGACGCGGTACTGGTCGGCGAGGGTTTGGTGACCAGCGGAGATCCCCGCAGCGCGGTGGCCGACCTGGTGACTGCGGGTGCGCATCCGTCCTGTCCGAAACCGGTACGCTGAGCGCCGAAAAGCTCTCCCATACCCTGAATCATGGCCGATACCTCGACTCCTAACCTGCCCCGCGCCAGCGCGGCCGTCGCCGAACCGTCCGGGCACGAACCCGACGCGCGCGGCCATTTCGGCGTATTCGGTGGCCGCTACGTGGCCGAAGCGTTGATGGCGGTCATCGAGGAGGTCACCGCCGCCTATGAAAAGGCCCGCACCGACCAGACCTTCCTGGACAAGCTCGACGATCTGCAGACCCACTACGCCGGACGGCCCTCACCGCTCTACGAGGCGTCCCGGCTCAGTGCGCACGTCGGGGGCGCCCGGATCTTCCTCAAGCGCGAGGACCTCAACCACACCGGATCGCACAAAATCAACAACGTGCTGGGTCAGGCCCTGCTTGCCCGGCAGATGGGTAAGTCCCGGGTCATCGCGGAGACCGGCGCCGGCCAGCACGGGGTGGCCACCGCGACCGCCTGCGCGTTGCTGGGCCTGGAGTGCGTGATCTACATGGGTGCGGTCGACACCGCCCGCCAGGCGCTCAACGTCGCCCGGATGCGACTGCTCGGCGCGGAAGTGGTTGCGGTGCAATCGGGCTCGAAGACCCTCAAGGACGCCGTCAACGAGGCGTTCCGGGACTGGGTGGCTCATGCAGATGACACCTACTACTGTTTCGGCACCGCGGCCGGACCGCACCCCTTCCCCCTGATGGTGCGTGACTTCCAGCGCGTCATCGGACTGGAGACCCGCGCACAGATTCTGGCTCAGGCTGGCCGGCTGCCGGACGCGATCACCGCCTGTGTGGGTGGGGGATCCAATGCGATCGGGATCTTCCACGCCTTCATCGACGACCCGGACGTGCGACTGATCGGCTACGAGGCCGGTGGCGACGGCGTGGAGACCGGACGCCATGCCGCCACCTTTGCCGGCGGGTCGCCTGGCGCGTTCCAGGGTTCGTACTCCTACGTGATGCAGGACGTGGACGGCCAAACCATCGAATCGCATTCCATCTCCGCCGGTTTGGACTATCCCGGTGTCGGTCCGGAGCATGCGTTCCTCAAGGACCTCGGCCGCACCGAGTACCGGCCGATCACCGACTCCCAAGCCATGGAGGCGTTCCGGCTGTTGTGCCGGCTGGAAGGGATCATCCCGGCCATCGAGACCGCCCATGCGATCGCGGGAACTGTCGACCTGGCTGCGGAATTGGGACCGGAGTCGATCATCGTGGTCAACCTGTCCGGTCGGGGAGACAAGGACGTCGAGACCGCGGCCCGCTGGTTCGGCCTGCTCGACGGTGCGGGACCGGGGGCCTCATGACAGTGCAGCACAGCCCGCCGGGTCGGCTCGGGCCGATCTTCGGCGCCTGCCGCGAGCAGGGCCGGGCAGCCCTGATCGGCTATCTGCCGACCGGATATCCCGATGTCGCGACCTCCATCGACGCGATGGTCGCGATGAGCGCCGACTGCGACATCATCGAAGTGGGTGTTCCCTACTCCGACCCGGGTATGGACGGTCCGGTAATCGCCACCGCGACCGAGGCGGCCTTGCAGCACGGTGTGCGGGTGCGGGACACCCTGCGCGCGGTCGAGGCGATCAGCGCAGCCGGGGGCAATGCGGTGGTGATGACGTACTGGAATCCGGTGCTGCACTACGGCGTCGATGCCTTCGCCCGCGACCTGTCCGCAGCCGGGGGCCTGGGGCTGATCACCCCCGATCTGATTCCGGACGAGGCGGGGGACTGGCTGGCCGCCTCCGAACATCATGACCTGGACCGGATCTTCCTGGTGGCCCCGTCCTCGACGCCGGAGCGGCTGGCCCGGACCGTCTCGGCCTCCCGCGGGTTCGTCTATGCCGCATCGACCATGGGCGTCACCGGCGCCCGGGACGTGGTGTCCAGCGCCGCACCGGAACTGGTTCGCCGGGTCAAGGAGATCTCCGACATTCCGGTCGGGGTGGGTCTGGGCGTGCGGTCGCGGGAGCAGGCCGCCGAGATCGCACACTTCGCCGACGGGGTCATCGTCGGCTCCGCTCTGGTGTCGGCGCTGACCGACGACGGGGTTGGTGCCGTCCGCAGTCTGACCGGTGAGCTTGCCGTCGGCGTCCGAGAGAAGGTGCCCGCCACGTGACGACAACGGTGCTCGCCTATTTCCCGAGTCCGGCCCAGGGCGTCTGGTACCTGGGCCCTTTCCCGATCCGGGCCTACGCGCTGTGCATCATCGCCGGGATCATCGTCGCACTGGTGCTCGGTGACCGTCGATGGGCCGCCCGCGGGGGTGAACGCGGTGTCATCTACGACA
This sequence comes from uncultured Actinomycetota bacterium, assembly GCA_963787055.1. Classification (GTDB taxonomy): domain Bacteria; phylum Actinomycetota; class Actinomycetes; order Mycobacteriales; family Mycobacteriaceae; genus Mycobacterium. Next base: position 729,735 of record CAWBBP010000007.1, on the reverse strand, counting down.
TCGCCCTGTGGGCGGTGCCATTCGGCCTGATCGGTGGCCGGATCTACCACGTGATGACCGACTGGAGGACCTACTTCGGACCCGATGGCGCCGGAGCGGGGGCCGCCCTGCGGATCTGGGAGGGCGGCCTGGGAATCTGGGGCGCGGTGGCCCTCGGCGGCGTCGGCGCCTGGATCGCCTGCCGCCGCAAGGGCATTCCGCTGCCCGCTTTCGGCGACGCGGTAGCACCAGGAATCGTTCTGGCACAGGCGATCGGCCGACTGGGCAACTACTTCAACCAGGAGCTCTACGGGCGCGAGACCACCGTGCCGTGGGGGATGGAGATCTTCTACCGTCGCGACTGGTCCGGAGTCGTCGACGTGCACTCGCTCGACGGAGTATCGACCGGCGAGGTGGCCGCCGTCGTGCACCCGACGTTCCTCTACGAATTGCTCTGGAACGTCCTGGTGTTCATCGTGTTGATCTGGGCGGACCGCAGGTTCCGTCTCGGTCACGGCCGGTTGTTCGCCCTCTACGTCGCCGGCTACTCGCTCGGGCGGTTCTGGATCGAGTTGATGCGCGATGACACCGCGACGTTGATTGCCGGCATCCGGATCAACGTCTTCACCGCGACGTTCGTCTTCATCGGGGCCGTGGTCTACATGCTTCTGGCGCCGAAGGGACGCGAAGACCCCGAGACGCTGCGCGGGAAGCAGCCGCCGGAGGAGGCCGATGATGAGTCGGCGGTCGAGGAGTGGGCCGAGGACCTGGTGGCCGCGGTCAAGGGCAGTGGCATCGTCGCCGCCGCGACAGTGGCCGGTGAACACGAGAGGGAAGACGCCGAAGCCGTAGGCGATGTCGAGGAGGTCGAGGAGTACGTCGCTGAGGACATTCCGGCGGTGGTCGAGGCCGCCGCGGAGGGTGTCGCCGAGGATCTGGAAGTCGAGGCAGTCGCACTGACCGAGGCCGAGGCCGACATGCTGTCCGAGCAGGAGCAGGAGGCTGTCGAGGACCTTGCGCTGGCGGCCCAAGCGGAAGTCGACCAGGAGGCGGAGGTTGCCGCGGATGCCGACGACGGCCCGATGGTCGTCTACGAGGCTGCCCCGGAGGCCGAGACCGTGGTGGTGTACGAGAGTGGAGCCGACGAGCTTGAGGCTGTGGTCGAAGTCGAAGCCGAAGTCGAAGCCGAGCTTGGCGGTGACGAGCCCGAGGTCGAGGCGGAGTCTGAGTCTGAGGTCGAACCCGAGGCCGAGGTTGAGCCTGAGGTCGAACCCGAGGCCGACGTTGAGTCTGAGGTCGAACCCGAGGCCGAGGTTGAGCCTGAGGTCGAACCCGAGGCCGAGGTTGAGCCTGAGGTCGAACCCGAGGCCGAGGTTGAGCCTGAGGTCGAACCCGAGGCCGAACCCGAACCTGAGCCCGAGGCAGAGATCGAGCCCGAGCCGCAACCGGAGCCCCCGGCACCGAAGTTCGGGCCGACGTTGAAGCGCCTGCTATGGGGCGTCGGCAATCAGCGGTGACTGAGCTTTCTGGCATGCTGACGATATGACCGACCAGCCGCCCGATCCGCCGTTCGGCGGTCCCGGCGGCGCCGTACCGCCCTACGGTCCGCCGCCCTACGGCCTCCCGCCGTTTGGCCAGCAGTCCTATGGTCCGCAGTCGTATGGTCCGCAGTCGTATGGTCCGCAGTCCAACTACCCGACTCCTGGCCAGTTCCCACCTCCGCTGGACTACCCGCCGCCTGGCTTCTATCCCGATCCGGCGGCACCCTATGGTCGGCATCCGCTCACCGGGGAGCCGCTGTCGGACAAATCCAAAATCGTGGGCGGTCTGCTGCAACTGCTGGGCCTGCTCGGTATCCTGGGCATCGGCCGGATCTATCTGGGCTACACCGGACTGGGTATCGCCCAACTCGTGGGTTGCCTGGCCCTCGGGATTCTCACCTGCGGGTTCGGCTTCATCGTCCCGGTCGTGTGGGGAATCATCGATGCGGTCCTGATTCTTTCGGACAAGGTCCGCGATCCCTACGGACGGCCACTGCGTGATGCCGTCTGAGGTGAGTCAACGGTCCCGGCGCCACGCGTGGCTCGCGTCCGGCGCGCTGGGTTTGGGCGCGCTGACCTATGTCGGGCTGGTGGATCCGCACCGGCCTGGGGCGGTGTTCCCACCCTGTCCGTTCAAGATGATCACCGGGTGGGACTGTCCGGCCTGCGGCGGACTGCGGATGACCAACGATCTGTTGCACGGCAATGTGTCGGCCGCCGTCGTCGACAACGTGTTCCTGCTGGCCGGTCTGCCGCTGCTGGCGATCTGGTCGCTGGTACGGGTTCGCCGCGCCCGCCCCGTGCTGACCCCTGCCTTCCTGGTCGTGGTGGTGATCGCGGCGACGGTGTGGACTGTCATCCGGAACCTGCCCGGGTTCCCGCTGGTTCCCACCATGCTCGGTCCATAAGAGCGCAGACGCGACTATGCTCGCGTCGTGACGCGGCGCGGAAAAATCGTATGCACTCTCGGTCCTGCCACCGACAGCGATGCCACCGTGAAGGCGTTGGTGGAAGCCGGTATGGACGTGGCTCGACTGAACTTCAGCCACGGCGACTACAGCGATCACGAGCAGTCCTACGCCCGCGTCCGAAAGGCCGCCGAGGCCGGTGGACGCGCGGTCGGCATCCTGGCGGATCTGCAGGGCCCCAAGATCCGCCTCGGCCGGTTCGCCGAGGGCAAGGCGTTGTGGGCCAACGGAGAGACGGTCCGGATCACGGTGGAGGAGTGCGAGGGCACCCACGATCGCGTATCGACCACCTATAAACACCTCGCCAAGGACGCCAAGATCGGTGACCGGCTACTCGTCGACGACGGCAAGGTCGCGGTCGTGGTCGAAGAGATCGTCGGTAACGATGTGGTCTGCACCGTCACCGAGGGTGGACCGGTCAGCAACAACAAGGGCCTGTCCATGCCTGGGATGGCGTTCTCGGTTCCGGCGATGTCCGAGAAAGATATTGCGGATCTGGAGTTCGCTCTGCGACTCGGGGTCGACCTGATCGCGCTGTCGTTCGTGCGGTCCCCGGCCGATATCGAGATCGTCCACGAGGTCATGGACCGGGTGGGCCGCCGGGTGCCGGTGATCGCGAAACTGGAGAAGCCCGAGGCCGTCGACAACCTGGAAGCCATTATGCTGGCCTTCGACGCGGTCATGGTCGCGCGGGGGGATCTCGGCGTGGAACTTCCGCTCGAGCAGGTTCCATTGGTGCAGAAGCGGGCGATTCAGATGGCCCGGGAGAATGCCAAGCCGGTGATCGTCGCGACTCAGATGCTGGAGTCGATGATCGAGAACTCCCGGCCCACCCGTGCCGAGGCATCGGATGTCGCCAACGCGGTGCTCGACGGAGCCGATGCGGTGATGCTGTCCGGCGAGACCTCGGTGGGCAAGTTCCCGATCGATGCAGTTCGCACGATGGCCCGGATCATCTGCGCGGTCGAGCAGAACTCGCCGACCGGACCCCCGCTGATCCATGTCCCGCGGACCAAGCGCGGGGTGATCTCCTATGCGGCCCGCGATATCGGCGAGCGTCTCGACGCCAAAGCGTTGGTCGCATTCACCTCGTCCGGGGACACCGTGCGCCGGCTGTCCCGACTGCACAGCCGGCTGCCACTGCTGGCGTTCGTCACCAATCCGGAGCTACGCAGTCAGCTGGCACTGACCTGGGGCACCGAGACGTTCATCGTCCCGCATGCCGAGAGCACCGACGACATGATCCAGCAGGTCGACCACGCTCTGCTCGGGTTGGCCCGCTACCAGCGCGGGGATCTGGTGATCATCGTCGCGGGCGCTCCGCCGGGCACAGTAGGCTCAACGAATCTGATTCAGGTGCATCGGATCGGGGAGAACGACCACTAGGCGGGGAATCCACGGAGAGGCAGCAGGTGCCCAGCTCATCGGGGATATCCGATTTCGACGAACTGCTGTCGATCCTCGAGCTTTCCCCGCGGGGCGAGGACGTGTTCGTCGGGCGCCACCCCCGCAAGAATCCGGTTCGGACCTTCGGCGGTCAGCTGATGGCACAGGCGTTCGTCGCGGCCAGCCGCAGCCTGGTCCACGATGTGCCGCCCAGCGCTCTGTCGGTGCACTTCATCGCCGGCGGGGATCCAGCCCAGGACATCGAGTTCCACGTCGTTCGGCTGCGGGACGAACGACGGTTCGCCAACCGAAGGGTGGATGCGATCCAGAACGGCACCTTGCTCGCCACCGCCCTGGTGTCGTATCTGTCTGGCGGCCACGGACTGGAACATAACTCCACCGCCCCCCGGGTCCCCGAACCGCACACCCTGCCCGGGATCGACGAACTTCTGGTCGGCTACGAGAAGGTGGTGCCGCACTTTGCCGACGCGCTGCGCCCAATCGAGTGGCGCTACACCAATGACCCGGCCTGGGTGATGCGGGACAAGGGCGCCCGGCTGGACCGAAACCGGGTGTGGATGACGGCCGCCGGTGCGATGCCCGAGGATCCGGTCCTGCACACCGCCGCGATGGTGTATTCGTCGGACACCACGGTGCTCGATTCGATCATCACCACCCACGGTCTGTCCTGGGGCTGGGACCGGATCTTCGCCGTCACCATCAACCATTCGGTGTGGTTCCACCGCCAAGTCGACTTCTCCGACTGGGTGCTCTACTCAACCGCATCGCCGGTCGCCGCGGAATCGCGCGGACTCGGAATGGGGCATTTCTTCAACCGTTCGGGCGAAGTGGTCTCCACGGTGGCCCAGGAGGGAATCGTCAAGTACTTCCCGGGTGTGCCGAAGTGATTGTGCCGCAACCTGTTACCGGCCCGGGGCCCGCGTTTCTGTGAGCTTGTCCTCCACGGACTGGCGGAACTGGTCGGAGCATTCCTGCACTTTGGCGCGATCCTGTCCGGCCTGCTGCAGACAGTCAAAGTAGTCGCCGGCTCCGACCTCTTTGAACAGACCCACCCAGATCGCGATGAAGGCCAGTCCCACGACGATCGCCAGGACGCCCAGGACGAGGCCCGCCAGCGCCACGCCACCGTTGTCAGCCTCACCACGCTTGACCCGGCCGCGGCCCATGAAACCCAGGATCACCGCCACGATGCCCAGCACTACTCCGCCGGCGACCGAGAAGGACGAGACCAGCGCGATGATGGCCACCACCAAGGCGGCGATTCCCAGTCCGTTGCGCGGGGCGACGGGCGCGGGGGTGTAGTAGTCCCCGTACGGCGGCGGCGGGTACCCGCCGGGATACGGGCCCGGCGGGTAGGCGTAAGGATACGGAGGCGCCCCAGCCGGTGGCGGGCCCGCCGGCGGGTGCTCTGGTTTGCCCGATGGATCCGGGTACTCGGTCATGGCTCCCGCTTCACCTTGGTGTGGACAGCGACGAATGTCAGGGTACCCGGCACGTTGGCCGGACAAAGAAAAGGCGCGGATCGCGGTGCTGACGCAACCACGATCCGCGCCTCTGCCATTGTCGGCTGGATGTCAGCGGACTCCGAGTGCCTCGCCCACCGCGGTCCGGACCTCATTGCCCGCCTTGCGGATACCGAAGGACGCGATGATCTCCATCACCCCGATCACCACGAGCCAGATGCCGGTGACCCAGATCAGCGTCGGCAGGGATGCAAAGGGGTAGGCCAACACGATGATGCCGGCGATCAGGGTGACGATCCCGATGAAGATCTCCCAACCGCGGCCGGGGGTGCCGGGGTCACTGATCGCCGCGGCGGCCGTCGCGACACCGCGGAAGATGAAGCCGATACCGATCCAGATGGCCAGCAGCAGGATCGAGTCGCCGATGCTGCGGAAGCACAACACCGCCAGCACCAGCGACGCCGCGCCGCTGATGAACAGCAGTGCCCGGCCGCCACCGGAGATGTGCAGGGTGAAAGCGTGGAACACCTGCGAGATCCCGGTCACCAGCAGGTAGGCACCGAAGAAGATCGCGGCGACGACCAGGGTCGCATTGGGCCACGCCAGCACCATCACGCCGAGCACCACCGACAGGATTCCGGTCAGCAGCACGGACTTCCAGAGGTGCGGGACCAGGGTTCCGCCAGAGCTATTTGTCATGGGCGGAAGTTTACAGTTCGAACCGGCAACTTCCCGGATCCGGCCTTTTCGGCGGGCCGCCGACGCCGATCCGCTGTAGGTTCCCCCTAACACGCGGGCGAACGAGGGAGACACACGTGTTCTCAGCACTGGACGAACGGCCCCGATTCTGGCGGGCCGCGGCGGTTGTCGCGATGGCGGGCGCGCTGACGCTGTCGGGATGCGCGAAGAACACCGAGACCGGCTCGGGAACCGGTTCCGGCGCGACCGTGACATCGGTCGCCGTGAAGCCGGAGAAGGTCGAGGAGATCGCCGCCACTCTCCCGGAGGAGATCCGCAGTTCGGGGCGGCTGATCGTCGGCGTGAACATCCCCTACCCGCCCAATGAGTTCAAGAACTCCGACGGCGAAATCGTGGGATTCGACGTCGACCTCATGAACGCCGTTGCCGGTGTTCTCGGTCTGAAGGCCGAGTACAAGGAATCGGACTTCGCCAAGATCATCCCGGCGATCGACGGTGGCACCTACAACGTGGGGATGTCGTCGTTCACCGACACCAAGGAACGGGAGAAGCAGGTCGACTTCGTCACGTACTTCTCCGCGGGCACCCTGTGGGCGCAACGCCCGGGGGAGGCCGTCGATCCCGAGAACGCCTGCGGCAAGAAGGTGGCGGTGCAGGCCACCACCGTCCAGGAGACCGATGAGTTGCCGGCCAAGAGCAAGGCCTGCGTGGACGCCGGCAAGCCGGAGATCGAGATCCTGAAGTTCGACGGACAGGACGCCGTGACCAATGCCGTGGTGCTGGGCCAGGCCGACGCGATGTCGGCCGATTCGCCGGTGACGGCGTACGCCATCCGGCAGAGCGACGGCAAGCTTGAGGGTGCGGGGGCGATCTTCGACTCAGCACCATATGGCTGGCCGGTCAAAAAGGGTTCGCCGCTGGCCCAGTCCCTGCTGAAGGCACTTGAGCATCTGATTGAGACCGGTGATTACAAGACCGTCGCCGCCAACTGGGGCGTGGAGTCCGGGATGATCGAAAAGCCGGTCATCAACGGGGCTATCAGCTGACCGGTATGACCGTCGAGCAGGCGTCCCCCGCCGCCATAGACGCGGTCCCGCTGCGGCATCCGTGGCGGTGGGTGGGCGCTGCGGCCATCATCGGCCTGGTCGGACTTTTTCTCTACGGTGCGGCCACCAACCCGGCCTACGGGTGGGCCACCTACCGCAAGTACCTGTTCGATCACCGGGTCTCCGAGGCGGCCTGGAACACCCTGCAGCTCACCTTCTGGGCCATGCTGCTCGGTCTGGTTCTCGGGGTGATCATCGCGGTGATGCGGCTGTCGCCCAACCCGATCCTGAACTCGGTGTCCTGGGTCTATTTGTGGATCTTCCGCGGCACGCCGGTCTACGTGCAGTTGGTGTTCTGGGGCCTGTTTCCCACCCTCTACCAGAAGATTCAGGTGGGAGTACCGTTCGGCCCCACGTTCTTTCAGCTGAACCTGCGGGAGCTGTCCATCAGCTTCATCCTGGCGATCATCGGGCTGGGTCTCAACGAGGCGGCCTATATGGCCGAGATCATTCGGGCCGGAATCAGTTCGGTGCCCGAGGGCCAGCTCGAGGCGTCCACCGCGCTGGGCATGTCATGGTGGATGACCATGCGCCGGGTGGTGCTACCGCAGGCTATGCGGGTGATCATCCCACCCACCGGCAATGAGCTGATCAGCATGCTCAAGACCACGTCGCTGGTGACGGCGGTGCCCTACACCCTGGAGCTATACACCCGAACCCGTGATATCTCCGCGGTGATCTTCGAGCCGGTTCCGCTGCTGCTGGTCGCGGCCAGCTGGTATCTGGCTATCACCAGCGTGCTGATGGTGGGTCAGTACTACCTGGAGCGGCACTTCTCCCGGGGCATCTCCCGCAAGCTGACCACCAAACAGCTTGAGGCCCTGGCCAAGGCGCAGACCGGCGCCAAGGAGGGTCACGTATGACCGCGCCGGATAGGCCGATGGTGCTGGCGCAGCAAGTCTGTAAGGACTTCGGTGCGCTGTCGGTTCTCAAGGGCGTGACGTTATCGGTCGATAAGGGCCAGGTGCTGGTCCTGGTGGGTCCGTCGGGATCGGGCAAGTCGACGTTCCTACGCTGTATCAACCATCTCGAGACCGTCTCGGCCGGCCGGCTCTATGTCGACGGTGATCTGGTCGGCTATCGGGAGAGCCGCGGCAAGCTCTATGAGATGCCAGCCCGGGATGCGGCCAAACAGCGCCGCGATATCGGCATGGTGTTCCAGCACTTCAACCTGTTTCCCCACCGGACGACGCTGGAGAACATCATCGAGGCGCCGGTTCAGGTCAAAAAGGTCAAGAAGTCGGTTGCCACCGACCGGGCGCGGGACCTGCTCAACCAGGTCGGGCTGTCCGACAAGGCGGACGCCTACCCGGCTCAACTATCCGGGGGACAGCAGCAGCGGGTCGCGATCGCCCGCGCGCTGGCCATGGAACCCAAGCTGATGCTCTTCGACGAGCCGACCTCCGCTCTGGATCCCGAGCTTGTCGGCGAGGTGCTTGCCGTGATGAAAAAGCTTGCCGCTGAGGGTATGACGATGATCGTGGTCACCCACGAGATGGGGTTCGCCCGCGAGGTCGCCGACAAACTGGTGTTCATGGACGGCGGGGTCATCGTCGAGAGCGGGCCACCTCGCGACGTACTGGCCAACCCCCAGCACGATCGCACCAAGGCTTTTCTGTCGAAGGTGATGTAGGGCCGTCCTAGGTGGCGGGGGTTCGAGCCCCGGGTTGGTCGGGCAACGTTGCCGGGGCATGATCGGACGGCTGCGCTACCAGCGTGCGCCCGAGCAGGAACCAGGTGCGCATCACTCCCTTGCCCTTGACGTCGACCTCGCCCCGCTCCTCAAGGATGAACGCGTGCTGCAATTGCTCAAAAACATTTTGCGGCACCTGGATTCGGCCCACGACGCCGGTGGACTCCATCCGAGAGGCGACATTGACGGCATCGCCCCAGACGTCATAGAAGAACTTTCGGGCACCCACCACGCCGGCCACCACGGGGCCGTCGGCGATGCCCATCCGCAGCGGTACCGGGTTGCCGCGGGGATCACGCAGGTCGGCGACGGCGCGCGACATGTCCAGGGCCAGTGCAGCCAGGGCCTCCAGGTGGTCGTCGCGCGGCGTCGGTACACCACTGACCACCATGTAGGCGTCGCCGGTCGTCTTGATCTTTTCCAGGCCGTGCCGGTCGACCAGTCGGTCGAAGGTGGTGTAGAGCCGGTCGAGGAACCGGACCAGTTCAGTTGGTGGAATCTCGCTGGCTTGCTCGGTGAATCCGGCGATATCGGCGAACAGAATCGAGGCGTCGTCATAGCGGTCGGCGATCACCCCGTGCGCGGGGTCTTTCAGTTTCGCGGCCACACTGGCCGGCAGGATGTTGGCCAGCAGCGCCTCGGAGCGGTCGTACTCGACCTCCATCGCCGCTTCGGCGCGGGAGGTTTCGCGCAGGGCGTACCAGACGGTCGCGAAGATCATGAAGCACGCTCCGGCCGTGGCGAACACGAAACCGGCTTCGAGTGCCCAGCGTGGCTGGATCCCGGTGTCCTGGGGAACCAGGAATTGCATGACGACAACCAGTGCGGCCCCGACAGCCACCACCGTGCCCGCCAGCGCCAGATGATTCATGCCGAGGACCAGCACCGCCAGGGACGCCGAGACCAGGTAGTAGAACTGCACACCGGAGTCGGTGCCGATCTGGGAGCCGACGAAGGTCAGCGATGAGAAGGCAACGATGACGAACACCAGTGCCGCGATGATGTCGCCGAACCGGTGCAGCAGCGGAATCGCCAGGAATACCGCCGCGGTAGCCAGGTTGATCAGTCCGATGTACAGCACGCCCTGACCAGTGATCGTCTGCAGAACGCCCAGTGTCCCGGTGACGAAGGCGGAGATCCATGCGGCGATATTGAGCACCCGTTGCGGGCGGGTGACGGAATCGGCCCAGTGCTGATTGCGGGCCGGGGGCCTGCGCTGCAGGCGCTCACAGTCGGATCGCCGGAACGGTCCTTCCGGCAGTAACCGCCCAGCGCGTTTCCGCTCGGACCACACGTTAAGCAGCGTAGCCCCCGTCGGGCAGTCGATGCCGGGCCGAGGTCAAGCCGGGGTCAATCAGGGCCCGGGACCGCAATAATTGCGGCACCGGCTTGTTTCCGGTTTGGTTGCGCAACCGTCAATTGGACCTCATGATCAGGAGGGAGCGGTCACCGCACACGCGGCACGGGGGGATGTGCGGTGGCCGCGTCTTCGACCGCGGCCTTGTGGTGTTCACCCGGATCACACGGCGATTGCGCGCTTACGGTGGCATCCACAAAGGAACCCCGATTTCGGGGTACCAACTCGGCGGGCCGTAATAGCCGGGCGGTAGAACTCGACTGTAGAAAGCCTCGCCGGGGAAGCAAGCGGCGTTTCTGACGTCGGACGGACCACACCACGGATTGGCAAGCGGCGGTGGCGGCAGGGCCGGATACGGCTGCCCCGGTGGCGGCGGTGGCGGAGCCGGGCATTGCGAATACTGGACTTCAGTCCAGTTGTTGAAACGCGGAACACCCGGTGGCGGTGCGGGCGCCCCCGGCGGTTCCCACGGCGGCCAGCATTTCGGGAAGAACAGGTCCCACCCCGCCTGAGTCAACCCCTGAGCCACGAGCTCTGGCGGCGGTGGCGGCGGTGGGGGGTCTTCATAGGCCGGTGCCGTGGGCCCGACCGGTTCCGGATCGGCGTTTGCCAGATCGGCCCCCAGACCGAGGAACGTACCGCCGAGCACCCCCGCGAGAATCAGCCGCGGTACTTGACCCTTGATCGTCGTCTCCGTCCGCCGCAGATGAGGGACCCTGCTCAATGTCGTTCGGGCACGTCCTTACATGCTGGGTTTGAGCCTAAAGCTGACAGCTGTCACCCGCGACGGATTTCACCGACCGCACGGCCAGTTGTCGAGGAGTGCCGGGGCCTGACCGGCCGGCGGCAGCCGTGAACTGGTGCCCTCGGTGAGATTCGAACTCACACTGCACGGGTTTTGAATCCGTTTCCTCTGCCAGTTGGGATACGAGGGCCGGCTGGGATCGCGGTGTCCCACGATAGTGGATGGGCCTGGACCCGTTACCGCCCAACCCCGGTTACCCGATCGGGTCCCGCCGGGCCACAATTGAGTCTCATGACCGACATTACGACCGGCGCCGGTGACAACCCCTCGCGGCGGGTGCTCATCGCCGAGGACGAGGCGCTGATCCGTCTCGACCTGGCTGAGATGCTGCGCGAGGAGGGCTACACCGTTGTCGGGGAGGCCGGCGACGGACAGCAGGCCGTCGACCTGGCCGAGAGCCTGCGTCCGGACCTGGTGATCATGGACGTCAAGATGCCCCGCCGCGACGGTATCGACGCCGCCGCCGAGATCGCGGCCAAACGGATCGCCCCGATTGTGGTGCTGACCGCGTTCAGCCAGCGGGATCTGGTGGAGAAGGCCCGCGACGCCGGTGCGATGGCCTACCTGGTCAAGCCGTTCTCGATCACCGACCTGGTTCCGGCGATCGAGGTCGCGGTCAGCCGGTTCCAGGAGATGGCGGCCTTGGAGCGCGAGGTCGCCGACCTCGGCGATCGGTTGCAGACCCGCAAGCTGACCGAGCGGGCCAAGGGCCTGCTGCAGGTTCGTCACGGGATGACCGAGCCCGAGGCGTTCAAGTGGATGCAGCGCGCGGCGATGGACCGTCGCACCACGATGAAACGCGTTGCCGAAGTGGTTCTGGAGACGTTGGACGGTCCCGCGGACCCGGCCGCGCCGCAGTAGGAACCCCGTCCCGGACGGCCAGCACGCGCGGTTTGCGCCCCGGTTGGCTATGTTCTACCGAAGCATCGACGCCTCAGGCCCGGGGTGGCACGGGTGGTTGATGCCGGAGACGACCATTTGACCCGGAGGTGAAACGTGCGCGGTCGGGCGACACGAAACGCAATCGCAATCAGTTCTGCGGCGCTGGTGATGCTGGGCATCGCCGGCTGCAGCCAGCCGTCCCCGGACGGCGGATCGGCGGCTGACGGCACCTCGGCATCGGGTGATACGGCCGCTCCTGTCGATCTGAAGATCGTCGAGCAGGTCCAGATCGACCAGGCCGGCAACGAGGTCAAGCCCGAACCCGGCGCCACCGCCGCCGACCCTGCCGGTGACGGTGCGGCCACCTGCGGTCCGGTGAAGATCGCCATGGCCGGCGCGCTGAACGGCCCCGACGCCGCACTCGGCATCAACATCAAGAACGGTGTGCAACTGGCCCTGGACAAGCACAACGCCGCCAACCCGGGCTGCCAGATCGAGCTGCGGACCTTCGATACCGAGGGCGACCCGCAGAAAGCGACGGCCATCGCCCCGCAGATCGTCGACGACGAGACCATCATCGGTCTGATCGGGCCTGCGTTCTCCGGGGAGACCAAGGCCACCGGCGGGGTCTTCGACCAGGCCGGCCTGCTCGCGGCCACCGCATCGGCCACCAACGTGACGCTCTCCGAGCAAGGCTGGAACACCTTCCTGCGCGGGCTGGCCAATGACGGCGTCCAGGGCCCGGCAGTCGCCAACTACATGAAGACCACCCTGGGAGACACGAAGGTCTGCGTCGTCGACGACAGCACCGACTACGGCACCGGGCTGGCCCAGGCGGTCCGGGACACATTGGGTCCGGTGGCCGATCCGGCCTGCGCCATCTCGGTCAAGAAGGGCGACAAGGACTTCTCGGCCACGGTGACCCAGGTGAAGGGTCAGTCGCCGGACTCGGTGTTCTACAGCGGCTACTACGCCGAGGCCGCCCCATTCGTGCAACAGCTGCGCGACGCCGGCTTCACCGGCAGGTTCGTCAGCGCCGACGGCACCAAGGACCCGGAATTCGTCAAGCAGGCTGGTCAGTCGTCCAAGGATGCGGTGCTGTCCTGCCCGTGCGGCCCGGCCAGCGCGGCCTTCTCCGACGAGTACACCAAGAAGTTCGGCCAGGCTCCCGGCACCTACAGCACTGAGGGCTACGACCTGGGCACCATCCTGGCCAAGGGCATCGACTCGGGTGCCATCACCCGTGAGGCTCTGCTCGACTACGCCAAGAAATACGAGGGACAGGGTGTGGCCCGCAAGTACCAGTGGACCGACACCGGCGAACTCACCACGACGCTGATCTGGATGTACAAGGTCCAGTAAGTCCAACGTGGCGGAATGCGCCGTCGCGGTCCACGTGCGGCTATGGTCTACGGGACTTGTGCCTGAAGCCCAGCTGCTTACCCGGAGGTAGAACGTGCGCGGAATGCGGACCCGAACCGTGATGGCCGCGAGCGCCGCGGGGCTGGCTCTGTTGGGGATGACCGGGTGCGCTCAGCAGCCCAAGTCCGCTGACAACGCGGCGCAGGGCGATCTGACGATCGTCGAACAGGTCCAGATCAACCCGAACGGCGAGGCGGTCGAAGCGGCGGCCGGAGCGGCCGCCCCGGTTGATCCCGCCGGGGACGGCACGGCGACCTGTGGGCCGCTGGCACTGGCGATGGCCGGTCCGCTGACCGGTGCGGACGCCCCGTTCGGTGCCAACGTCAGAGACGGTGCGCAGCTGGCCGTTGACCAGCACAATGCGGCCAACCCCGGCTGCCAGGTCCAGTTGAAGACCTTCGACACCGAGGGCGATCCCCAGAAAGCGACGTCGGTCGCGCCGCAGATCGTCGACGACCCGTCCATCATCGGACTCGTCGGCCCGACCTGGTCGGGGGAGACCAAGGCGACGGGTGCGGTGTTCGATCAGGCCGGCCTGGTCGCCGTCACCCCGTCGGCCACCAACGTCGCGTTGTCCGAGCAGGGCTGGAAGACCTTTTTCCGCGGCCTGTCCAACGACGGCGTCCAGGGTCCGTCGCTGGCCAACTATTTGAAGAACACCTTGGACGTCGACAAGGCGTGCGTCGTCGACGACAGCACCGACGCGGGTGTGGGCCAGGCCGGGGCCGTGCGCGACACGCTGGGCCCGATCGCCGACCCCGCCTGCACCATCTCGATCAAGAAGGGCGACAAGGACTTCTCCGCCGCGGTGGGCCAGATCATGAACCAGTCGCCGGATGTGGTCGTCTTCGCCAGCTACTACACCGAAGGTGCCCTGCTGCTGCAGCAACTGCGCGATGCCGGTTACACCGGCCTGTTCGCCGGCCCGGACGGACTCAAGGATCCGCAGTTCGTCAAGGCCGCCGGAGAAGCATCCAAGGGAGCGGTGCTGTCCTGCCCCTGTGGCCCGCCGACCGGCGCCTTCGCCGAGGCGTACACCAAGAAGTTCGGTCAAGCCCCGGGTACCTACAGCCTCGAGTCCTACGACCTGGCCACGATTCTGCTCACCGGCATCGACTCCGGCGCCGACACCCGTCCGGCCCTGCTGGACTTCGTCCGCACCTATCAGGGCCAGGGTGTGGCCCGCAAGTACCAGTGGACCGAGAACGGTGAGCTCACGTCAAACCTGATCTGGATCTACAAGGTTCAGTAGTCACCGATGATTCACGAGTGCGTCGGCCAATACGCCTGTCTGGCCGGTGACATCGGTTTCAACGTCGAGAACCTGCGGAACGGCTTCTGGCAACTGACTATCGACGGACTGGCCTGGGGAGCGATCTATGCCCTGGTGGCCGTCGGCTACACGCTGGTGTTCGGCGTCTTGCGGCTAATCAACTTCGCGCACTCCGAGATCTTCATGCTCGGCATGTTCGGGGCGTACTTCTGTCTCGATGTGATCCTCGGCTTCGCACCGAGCGGCAACGCCTACAACCGCGGCGTCATGTTGACGGTGCTGTACCTGGGCGTCGCGATGCTGTTCGCCATGGCGGTATCCGGTTCGGCCGCAGTCGGTTTGGAGTTCGTAGCCTACCGGCCATTGCGCCGGCGCAACGCCCGTCCGCTGACCTTCCTCATCACCGCCATCGGCATGTCCTTCGTGCTGCAGGAGTTTGTCCACTTCGTGCTGCCGACAATCATCAAAGGCTACGGCGGCAGCAACGCCCAGCAGCCGATCATCCTGGTGCAGCCCAAGACCCAGTTCGAGGTGTTCGGCGCCTCGGTCACCAACGTCACCCTGGTGATCATCGTCTCCGCACTGGTGCTGGCCCGGCTGACCTACCTGTTCGTCCACCGCACCAAGTTCGGCCGCGGGATCCGCGCGGTGGCCCAGGATCCGACCACGGCAACCCTGATGGGCGTCTCGCGGGAACGCATCATCGTGACGACTTTCCTGATCGGCGGCATGCTCGCCGGGGCCGCCGCACTGCTCTACACGCTGCGTGTCCCGCAGGGCATCATCTACTCCGGTGGATTCCTGTTGGGTATCAAGGCGTTCTCGGCCGCCGTGCTCGGCGGGATCGGCAACCTGCGCGGAGCCCTGATCGGTGGACTGCTACTGGGCGTGATGGAGAACTACGGCCAGGCGCTGTTCGGCACCCAGTGGCGCGATGTCGTCGCCTTCGTCCTTCTGGTGCTGGTCTTGCTGATCAAGCCCACCGGGATCCTCGGTGAGAGCCTCGGGAAGACCCGGGTATGAGCGCACTACTGGCTCCGGGAGACGCGCTGCGGCAGTGGTGGTCGGGCCTGACCCGGGTGCAGAAATGGGGATTCGGGGTCATCGGCTTCGGCGCACTGGCGCTGCTGCCGCTGTACACGCCGTCGTTCGTTGACACCCCGGGTATCAGCTTCGGCGGCACCATGGCCCAATTCGCCATCCTGGCGATCATCGCCATCGGACTGAATGTGGTTGTCGGCCAGGCCGGTCTGCTCGACCTCGGTTATGTCGGCTTCTACGCGGTCGGCGCCTACACCGTTGCGCTGCTCACCAGCCCGGACAGCCCGTGGAACAGGGTGGGACCGGACGGCTGGGTGCACGAGAACTGGGCCTGGCTGGCCTGCGTACCGATTGCCATGGCTGTCACCGCACTGACCGGGTTGATCCTGGGCTTTCCGACCCTGCGGCTGCGCGGGGACTATCTGGCCATCGTGACCCTGGGATTCGGCGAGATCATCCGGCTGCTCGCCGACAACCTCGCCGGCGTGACCAACGGACCGCGCGGTCTCAACGAGGTGGCATACCCGCATATTGGGGCGAGCGAGAAACTGCCCCACGGGGTGTTCTCCAGCGGAAACTCCTCCGGTGACGCGAACTACGGAACGTGGTGGTTCTGGCTCGGCCTGATCCTGATCGTGGCACTACTGCTGCTGGTCGGAAACCTGGAGCGCAGCCGGGTAGGCCGGGCCTGGGTGGCCATCCGGGAGGACGAGGACGCCGCAGAGAACATGGGCGTCAACACCTTCCGGTTCAAACTGTGGGCGTTCGTGATCGGTGCGGCCATCGGCGGGTTGTCCGGCGCGCTGTACGCCGGGCAGGTGCAGTACGTCGCGCCGCCGACGTTCAACATCATCAACTCGATGCTGTTCCTGTGCGCAGTGGTGCTCGGCGGGCAGGGCAACAAGTTGGGTGTGATCTTCGGGGCTTTCATCATCGTCTACCTGCCCAACCGGTTGCTCGGTGTGGAGGTGATGGGGATCAACCTCGGCGACCTCAAATACCTGTTCTTCGGCCTGGCCCTGGTGGTGCTGATGATCTTCCGGCCGCAGGGCCTGTTCCCGGTCCGGCAGCAGTTGCTGGCTTACGGGAGTTCGGCGCGAAGGCTGCTGGCCAGCGCCGACGAGAACAAGGCGGACCGATGAGCGAACCGGTGATCGACGAGCAGATGGCGGTACTGCATCGCGAGATGCACGCGGCCCAGGGCGAGACACTGCTGCAGACAACGGATCTGACCCTGAAGTTCGGCGGCCTGACGGCGCTGGACTCGGTGAACTTCGCGATCAGGCGGGGCGAGATCCTCGGGCTGATCGGTCCAAACGGCGCCGGCAAGACGACCTGCTTCAACGTCATCACCGGGGTCTACCGGCCCACCTCGGGCTCGGTGGTGTTCGACGGCGAACCCCTGGGCCGCCTCAAACGCCACCAGATCACCCGCCTGGGCATCGCGCGCACCTTCCAGAACATCCGACTGTGGGGCGAGATGACCGCACTGGAGAACGTCGTCGTCGGCACCGACGCGCGGCACCGGACATCGGTGCCGGGGGCACTGGTGCGTTCGGCCCGACACCGCCGCGAGGAGCACAACGCCATCGAGAAGGCCGCCGCCCTGCTCGATTTCGTTGGCATCGCCCACCGCGGCGGGGAGAAGGCCAAGAACCTGCCGTACGGGGATCAGCGGCGCCTGGAGATCGCCCGGGCGCTGGCCACCGAGCCGAAACTACTCTGCCTCGACGAGCCCGCCGCCGGATTCAACCCCAGTGAGAAGGCGGCACTGATCGACCTGATCCGCGCCATCCGCGACGACGGCTACACGGTGCTGTTGATCGAGCACGATATGCGACTGGTCATGGGCGTCACCGACCGGATCGTGGTGCTGGAGTTCGGCCGTAAGATCGCCGACGGTCTGCCCGCCGAGATCCGCGAGGATCCCGCGGTGATCGCCGCCTACCTGGGGGTTCCCGATGACCAACTCTGAGACCACCGCCGCACCCCTGCTCGAGGTCCGCGACGTGGTTGTCCGATACGGGAGAATCGAAGCGCTGCACGGGGTTTCGCTGGTCGTGAACCAGGGGGAGTTGGTGACCCTGCTGGGCGCCAACGGGGCCGGCAAAACCACCCTGATGCGGGCCGTCTCCGGGCTGCGCCCGCTGGCGGGCGGTTCGGTCTGGTTCGACGGGCATGACATCACCCGGGCCAAGGCGCATCGTCGGGTCATCGACGGTCTCATCCAGGCTCCGGAGGGCCGCGGCGTCTTTCCGGGTATGACCGTGGCCGACAACCTCGAGATGGGTTGCTATGGACGCAAGTTCGAGTCCAAGACCGCTCACGACGAGCAGTTGGATTGGGTGTTCGAGACCTTCCCCCGGCTGGCTGAACGGCGTAAGCAGGTCGGCGGAACACTATCCGGCGGCGAGCAGCAGATGCTTGCCATCGGTCGGGCGTTGATGGCCCGGCCCCGGGTCCTGCTCCTCGATGAACCGTCAATGGGTCTGGCGCCCATGGTGATCTCCCAGATCTTCGGCATCATCGCCGAGATCAACGCCCAGGGGACCACCGTCCTGCTGGTGGAACAGAACGCCCAACAGGCACTGAGCCGTTCCGACCGGGCCTACATCCTGGAGACCGGCACCGTCACCCGCGAAGGACCGGCCCGGGAATTGCTGGCCGACGACAGTGTCCGGGCGGCATACCTGGGTGTGGCCTAGGGGCCGCAAAACCGACTCCAGGGTCGTGGTTGGCGCGGAAACGCAGCCGTGATGTCGATGTCGCGGGCTAGGTGACCCGAAAACGCTTGAGTCGCGAGGTCGCCCCGGACACCAGTTCCAGCCGACTTTTCGGTACTCCCAGATAATTGGCCAGCACCTTGGTGACGGCCCCGGTGGCCTTGCCTTCGACGGCGCGTTCGCGGACGTAGACGGTCAGCGAGCCGTCATCGGCTGCCTCGACCAGTGGGCCCTTCCGGCTGCCGGGCTTCACGGTGACGACGACGATCTCCGTCACCTCAGCGCGCGACGATCACCGAGGACCCATGGCCGAACAAGCCCTGGTTGGCGGTGATGCCGACGGTGGCACCCTCCACCTGGCGGCTGGTGGCCTGGCCCCGAAGCTGCCAGGTCAGCTCGCAGACCTGGGCGATGGCCTGGGCCGGAATGGCCTCGCCGAAGCAGGCCAGCCCGCCGGAGGGGTTGACCGGGATGCGTCCGCCGATGGTGGTGGCGCCGGAGCGCAGCAGTTGTTCCGCCTCGCCCTTGGGGCACAGGCTCAGGTGCTCGTACCAGTCCAGTTCCAGCGCGGTCGACAGGTCGTAGACCTCGGCCAGGCTCAGGTCGTCGGGGCCGATGCCGGCCTCCGCGTAGGCCGCATCGAGGATGTGGTCCTTGAACACCCGTTCCGGGGCGGGGACGACGGCGGTCGAATCGGTCGCGATATCGGGCAGTTCCGGCAGGTGCTGCGGATAGTTGGGGGTCACCGTGGACACCGCACGCACCGAGGGCACCCCGGCCACCGATCCCAGGTGTTTCTCGGCGAAGGCCTTGCTGGCGACGATGACAGCGGCGGCGCCGTCGGAGGTCGCACAGATGTCCAGGAGTCGCAGCGGGTCGGACACCACCGGGCTGGCCAGCACGTCGCCCACCGAGTTCTGCTTGCGGTAGCGCGCGTTCGGGTTGTTCAGGCCGTGCCGGGAGTTCTTCACCTTGACTGCGGCGAAGTCCTCCAGTGTGGCGCCGTAGAGGTCCATCCGTCGTCGGGCCAGCAGTGCGAAGTACACCGTATTGGTGGCACCGATGAGGTGAAAGCGCTGCCAGTCCGGGTCATTGCGGCGTTCCCCGCCGACCGGGGCGAAGAATCCCTTCGGGGTGGTGTCGGCACCGATGACCAGGGCGACGTCGCACAGGCCCGCCATGATCTGGGCCCGCGCCGACTGCAGCGCCTGCGACCCCGAGGCGCAGGCCGCATAACTGGAGGAGACCGGGATACCGGTCCAGCCCAGCTTCTGGGCGAAGGTGGCTCCGGCGACGAAGCCCGGGTAACCGTTGCGGATGGTGTCCGCGCCGGCGACGAACTGAATCTGGCGCCAGTCCAGTCCGGCGTCGCGCAACGCGGAACGCGCGGCGACCACGCCGTACTCGGTGAAATCCCGACCCCACTTGCCCCACGGGTGCATTCCCGCGCCGAGGATATAGACCGGGTCCGGCGGGCAGGAGCGAAGCGACCCGGGGAGGAGATCGGTCATGAGCGATCTGCCTCGGCGATCTGCCACGCGTACACGCTGCGCGGGAACCCGGCGTCATCGACGTACAACGGCATCGTGGTCAACTCCATGGTCATCCCCACCTTCAGGTCGGCAGCCAGGGTGCCGGTGACGACTTTGCCCAGCACGATCAGTCCCTCATCGGCCAACTGCACCGCGGCGACCGCGAACGGCTCGAACGGATCGGTGGCCGGGTAGGGGGGCGGCGGGGCATACCGGTTCTCGGTATAGCTCCACAACGTCCCGCGCCGCGACAACGCGACCGTCTCCAACTCGTCGGCCGCGCAGGCCGGATTGGGACAGTTGTTCCCTCGCGGCGGGAAAACATAGGTGGCGCATTGCGGGCATTTGGCGCCGATCAGATGCGGGACCCCCGAGTCGTCAACGGTCCACCAGCCGTCGACAGCGGGTAGTTCGGCGGCGGCGTCCGGAACAGCTGGCACGGAAGTGAGCCTACGCGATCACGGCAGCCGAACTGAAACGTGTTTCAGTTCTGAAGGCGTCGGGTGCCATGCCTAGAGTAATGGCGTGAGCGAGAAGCCGACATTGATGTTGCTGGACGGCAATTCGCTGGCCTTCCGGGCCTTCTACGCGCTGCCGGCGGAGAATTTCCGGACCAAGAACGGCCTGACCACAAACGCCGTCTACGGGTTCACCGCGATGCTGATCAACCTGCTGCGTGACGAGGCGCCCACCCACATCGCCGCCGCCTTCGACGTCTCACGGCAGACGTTTCGCGCCGAGCGGTTCCCCGAGTACAAGGCCACCCGCAGCGCCACCCCGGATGAGTTCCGCGGCCAGATCGACATCACCAAGGAAGTCCTCAACGCACTGGGCATCACCGTCCTCGCCGAGCCGGGGTTCGAGGCCGACGACATCATCGCCACCCTGGCGACCCAGGCCGACGAGGCCGGGTACCGGGTCCTGGTCGTCACCGGTGACCGCGACTCGCTGCAACTCGTGAACAACGACGTCACCGTGCTCTACCCGATCAAGGGCGTCAGCGTGCTGACCCGATTCACCCCGGAGGCGGTGGTCGAGAAGTACGGGCTGACCCCGGAGCAGTACCCGGACTTCGCGGCGCTGAGGGGCGACCCCAGCGACAACCTGCCGGGCATCCCGGGGGTGGGGGAGAAGACCGCCGCCAAGTGGATCGTCGAATACGGCTCGCTGGAGAACCTGGTGGACAACGTCGAAGGCGTGCGGGGCAAGGTCGGAGAGTCGTTGCGCGCCAACCTCTCCACCGTGGTGCTCAACCGGGAGCTCACCCATCTGGTGCGTGACGTGCCGCTGGCCCAGACCCCGGACACCCTGCGGCTGCTGCCGTGGGACCGTGACCAGATCCACCGGCTGTTCGACGACCTCGAGTTCCGAGTGCTGCGCGACCGACTGTTCGACACCCTGGCCGCCGTGGAACCCGAGGTCGACGAAGGCTTCGAGGTGCGCGGCGGCGCGCTGGAACCTGGCGAAGTCCGAACCTGGCTTGCCGCACACGCCCGCGACGGACGTCGCTGCGGGATGGCGGTGGTGGGCACCCACACCGTGTACGACGGCGATGCCACTGCCGTGGCGATCGCGGCCGGCGGCGGCGAGGGCGCCTACATCGACACCACCACCATGACCTCCGATGACGAAGCCGCGCTCGGCGCCTGGCTGGCCGATGCGGGTGCCCCGAAGGCGTTGCACGAGGCCAAGATCGCCATGCACGACCTGGCCGGCCGGGGCTGGTCACTGGCCGGCGTCACCTCCGACACCGCGCTGGCCGCCTACCTGGTGCGTCCCGGACAGCGCAGCTTCGCTCTCGATGATCTGTCGCTGCGCTACCTCCGTCGCGAGCTGCGCGCCGAAACCCAGGAGCAGCAGCAGCTCTCGCTGCTGGATGACACCGAGGGCGTCGACGACCAGGCCGTGCAGACGCTGCTGCTGCGGGCCCGGGCTGTCGCCGACCTGGCCGACGCCCTCGACGAGGAGCTGGACCGGATAGAGTCCGCATCCTTGCTCACCGAAATGGAACTGCCGGTCCAGTCGACTCTGGCCACGATGGAAACCATCGGCATCGCCGTGGATCAGGACAAGCTCGACACCCTGCAGCGCGAGTTCGGCGAGCAGATCCGCGATGCCGCCGAGTCGGCCTACTCGGTGATCGGCAAGCAGATCAACCTCGGCTCACCCAAGCAGTTGCAGGTGGTGCTGTTCGACGAGTTGGGTATGCCCAAGACCAAGAAGACCAAGACCGGCTACACCACCGACGCTGACGCCCTGCAGTCGCTGTTCGACAAGACCGGGCACCCGTTCCTGGAGCACATGCTGGCCCACCGCGACGCCACTCGGCTGAAGGTCACCGTCGACGGCTTGCTGAAGGCGATTGCGCCAGACGGACGCATCCACACCACTTTCAACCAGACCGTAGCGGCCACCGGCCGGCTGTCCTCCACCGAGCCGAACCTGCAGAACATCCCGATCCGGACCGATGCCGGCCGCCGCATTCGCGACGCCTTCTGTGTTGGATCGGGCGGAGGTGTCGTCTTCGCCGAACTGATGACCGCCGACTACAGCCAGATCGAGATGCGGATCATGGCGCACCTGTCCCACGACGAGGGACTGATCGAGGCGTTCCGCACCGGGGAGGACCTGCACTCGTTCGTGGGCTCCCGCGCCTTCGGCGTCCCGATCGATGAGGTCACCCCTGAGCTGCGCCGACGGGTCAAGGCGATGTCCTACGGGCTGGCCTACGGTTTGAGCGCCTACGGCTTGGCCGCACAGCTCAAGATCTCCACCGAGGAGGCCAAGGAGCAGATGGACTCCTACTTCGCCAGATTCGGCGGGGTCCGCGACTATCTGCACGCCGTCGTCGAACAGGCCCGCAAGGATGGTTACACCTCCACGGTGCTGGGCCGGCGGCGCTATCTGCCCGAGTTGGACAGCAGCAACCGCCAACTTCGGGAGGCCGCCGAACGGGCCGCGCTCAACGCCCCCATCCAGGGCAGCGCCGCCGACATCATCAAGGTCGCGATGGTCGGGGTCGACCGGGCGCTACGCGAAGCCGGCTTGGCCTCCCGCCTACTGCTGCAGGTCCATGATGAGCTTCTGCTCGAGGTGGCACCGGGGGAGCGGGAGGTCGTCGAGGGTCTGGTCCGTGAACGAATGGGCGGCGCCTACCCGTTGGACGTGCCGCTGGAAGTGTCGGTGGGCTGCGGCCCAACCTGGGACACGGCCGCTCACTAGGTCGCGGCGGCGTGGGCGCCGCGAGCACCCGCCGCGCACCGGCTGGCAGCGCTTGGCGTCGTGGCGCGCCTACCGCGCGTTGCCGCGAACCGCCCTGCTGGCAGCCGGACTGCCGGCGTCGGGGGCCTGCGCCGCAGCGCCGCCGATGCGGAAGTTGTTGATGGCGATGCCGGGACCTACCTTCGTCACGGTCTTGCCGTTCTGGAGCACCGAACCCGCCAGTGCGAAGGGGCCAGGACCCGCCGAGACGGTGTTGTTGCTGCCGAAGACGGCAAACCCCCTGGTGTTGTTACCGGAACCGGTGACCTGGTTACCGGACCCGCCGAAGCTGGTTGCCCCAGTGCTGTTGGAGCCCACTGATCCTGCCGTCAACACATTGCCACTGCCGAACAGGTTGCGGGCATTGTTGGAGTTGGCGCCGAAGGAATCCAGCACGTTGCTGTCGCCGCCGATGTTGGTGACGGTGTTCAGCAGCCCCCCTGTCGTCGTCACTTTGTTCTGTTGACCGAACCAGTTCCGGGCGCCGTCCAGGGTGCCGCCGGCCACGCCGACTTCATTGTCGTCGCCGAGCAGACTCGTGGCGATGTTGCCCGCGCCCGCGACGATGGTGACCTGGTTGCCGCTGCCGAGGACGCTGGTGGCGGAGTTGGCGTTGCCGCCGGACGTCGTCACCGTGTTGCCGTCGCCGAAGAAATTACGGGCGACATTGGAGAGGCCCCCTTCGCCCGTGACGGTGTTGTTTCTGCCGAAGAAGTTGAACGAACGGTTGAACAATCCCGCCCCGGAGTTGACCGCGTTGTCCTGCCCGGCGACGTTCAGTGCGACGTCCAGGGTTCCCAGCGACGAGACCGTGTGGGTGCCCGGTGCGCTTGCCCGGCCGAACAGGTTCGCGGCAAGGTTGCCGATGCCGGCTGCGGTGACGGTGTCACCGGCCGATCCAAGCGCCGCGTTAAGGGCGATGTTGAGCCCCAAGTTGCCGAACGATCCGGAACCCTGGGTCGTCGCGGTGCCGTTGGAACCGAGTTGGGTTGCGATTCCGAACAAGCCCCCGGCCGTGGCCACCGATGCGTCACCGACCGCGGTCGCGAACGTGAATGCATCGGCGGTTTCGGCAGTCGCGCCGCTTCCCAGGACTATCGCTGCACCGAGGAACCCGTTGGCGGTGGCGGTGGCACCGTTCCCGATGGCCACGGCAACACTGAAGAGGTTGCTGGTGCAACCGCCCCCGTTGCCGATGCCGAACAGCGAAACGCAGGTTGCGTTGGCGCTGGGTGCTGCACCCAGGCTGGTGGCGGCTATGGCGGCTGCGCACGCTCCGGCGGCGACGGCGGCGACGGCGGTGCGGCGGACGGGGATGTTCTGGGATGTCATGATTGTCCTGAAAGTCAGTTCCCCACCTCGGCTTGGGGAGCGGTCTACCTTATTAAACAATGCCGCGCACCTGAATGCGAGCTCAATGCGGTCTGAGTGACGCCTGAGTGTCGCGCCGGCCGCCGGCCGCCGTACCGGCCGCGAGCGTGCGCAGAGGCCCGCTAAATCGGCGCGCCGCCGTACCGACACACACGCTCGCGCAAGCGGCCGGGACTAACGCCCGCCTAACGTATCGGGAAGCGGTAGCCGTTGAGCAGGTGCAGTGCCGGCCCGGCTTCGGCCCGGGCGGCCACCACCCGGTGGGCTTCCTCGTTCTGCAGGGCGAACACCCGATCATCGCCGAAGCCGCGGTCGATCCGGTCGCGCACATAGGCCAGTTCGACCACCGCCATCGTGAACCGCTTGACCGACCAGGCTGCGCGCCGCCCACCGAAGCGGTGCGCGTTGGCCGCCGCTATCTTGCGGGACTTCAGCGAACCCAGCCAGGTGGCTTCCGGCGGCGTCACCAGTCCGTGGGCCACCAACCCGGGCAGTTTCGCGGCGATGATGTGGCGCTCCCGGCGCCGGCTCACCACCGCCAGGGTGATCGCCAGGCCGAAGATCGGCATCATCCACAGCACGTAGACGCCGAGGTAGGTGTTGGCGCCCAGCAGTGCCGAGCCGTTCCACAGTCCGTGCATGACCACCGCGGCCAGATAGCCGAGCAGCAAGAATCCCGCCTTTGCAAGTAAGGACCGCTGCTGCAGGGCGAAGTACACGCCGATACCCATCATTGTGGTGAACAGCGGATGGGCGAACGGCCCCAGCACCAGGCGCATCCCGGCGATGGCCAACGAGCCGGCCACCGTCTCCCCGCTGGCGATGTAGAAGATGTTCTCCAGCCAGGAGAAACCCACCGCGGTGAAACCCGCGTAGATCAGGCAGTCGGTCATAGTGTTGAGTTCGGCGCGGCGCCGACCGGTCATCATCAGCAGCAGGAACGCCCCCTTGGCGGCCTCCTCGATCACCGGAGCGCCGATGGCCACCGTGACGAAACTGGGTTCCTCCCCGCCGAAGCCGAAGGTCTGCTCGATGACGTGCTCGAAGGCCACCGACAGCACCACCGCGACCGAGGCGCCCCACAGGAACGCCATGACCAGCAGCCGCGGCGGCTCCGGCTCCCAGCGGTCCAGCCACAGATAACACAGCAGTACGCAGGTCATCGCCAGGCTCGACAGCGCGAACCCCAGCACGGTGCCTCCCGGATCCACTGCGGTCAGCAGGCTCAGGATCAGGCCGACCAGGGTGCCCAGCGCAATGATGGCCGCGAGCGGAGCGCCGACTTTGCGGACCGGTGCGGGCAACGGCGGCCCGAGGCTGTTGACCCCTGTGGCGTAGGACACCACAGGAGAGTAGCCGGGGCCGGACCCGGGTTTGTCCTGGCTGTCACCGGTCGAGTAGGCTCACTCGCGGCGCCGCATGCTGTTCTGCGGGCCAAACACCAAGAACCTGTCCCTACGATTCACCATGTCCGGAGCCACCCAACAATATGCCCAGTCCCACCGTCACCTCGCCGCAAGTAGCCATCAATGACATCGGCTCGGCTGAGGACTTCCTCGCCGCCATCGACAAGACCATCAAGTACTTCAACGATGGCGACATCGTCGAGGGGACCATCGTCAAAGTGGACCGGGACGAGGTCCTGCTCGATATCGGCTACAAGACCGAAGGGGTCATCCCTTCCCGCGAACTCTCGATCAAGCACGACGTCGACCCGAATGAAGTGGTGTCCGTCGGTGATGAGATCGAAGCCCTCGTCCTCACCAAGGAGGACAAGGAAGGCCGGCTGATCCTGTCCAAGAAGCGTGCTCAGTACGAGCGCGCCTGGGGCACCATCGAGGCGCTCAAGGAGAAGGACGAGGCCGTCAAGGGCACCGTCATCGAGGTCGTCAAGGGCGGCCTGATCCTCGACATCGGCCTGCGCGGCTTCCTGCCCGCATCCCTGGTCGAGATGCGTCGGGTCCGCGATCTGCAGCCGTACATCGGCAAGGAGATCGAGGCCAAGATCATCGAGCTGGACAAGAACCGCAACAACGTCGTTCTGTCCCGCCGTGCCTGGCTCGAGCAGACCCAGTCCGAGGTCCGCAGCGAGTTCCTCAACCAACTGGTCAAGGGCGCGGTCCGCAAGGGCGTGGTGTCTTCCATCGTCAACTTCGGCGCATTCGTCGACCTCGGTGGGGTCGACGGCCTGGTGCACGTCTCCGAGCTGTCCTGGAAGCACATCGACCACCCGTCGGAGGTTGTCCAGGTCGGCGACGAGGTCACCGTGGAGGTCCTCGACGTCGATATGGACCGCGAGCGGGTTTCGTTGTCACTCAAGGCGACTCAGGAAGACCCGTGGCGGCACTTCGCCCGCACGCATGCCATCGGCCAGATCGTGCCGGGCAAGGTCACCAAGCTGGTGCCGTTCGGTGCGTTCGTCCGCGTCGAGGAGGGCATCGAGGGCCTGGTGCACATCTCCGAGCTTTCCGAGCGCCACGTCGAGGTTCCCGACCAGGTTGTTGCCGTCGGCGATGACGCCATGGTCAAGGTCATCGACATCGACCTGGAGCGCCGCCGCATCTCGCTGAGCCTCAAGCAGGCCAACGAGGACTACACCGAGGAGTTCGACCCCTCGAAGTACGGTATGGCCGACAGCTACGACGAGGCGGGCAACTACATCTTCCCGGAGGGCTTCGACGCCGAGACCAACGAGTGGCTCGAGGGCTTCGACAAGCAGCGCACCGAGTGGGAGGCCCGCTACGCCGAGGCCGAGCGCCGGCACAAGATGCACACCACGCAGATGGAGAAGTTCGCCGCTGCCGATGCCGCGGCCGCCGAGGAGCGTCCGACTAGCTCTTCGTCGAGTTCGAGTTCCGGTGAGGAGGCTGGCGGTTCGCTGGCCAGTGACGCCCAGTTGGCGGCGCTGCGCGAGAAGCTCGCCGGTAACGCCTAGCCCGGCGACGTCGAGAGCGCCGCGATGCTGCGCATCGGCCTGACCGGGGGGATCGGTGCCGGGAAGTCAACGGTGTCCGCCACATTCTCAGAATGTGGCGGCATCGTTGTCGATGGGGACATCATTGCCCGCGAGGTCGTCGAGCCGGGGACAACCGGGTTGACCAGGCTCGTCGAGTCGTTCGGTCCGCGCATCCTGCGTCCCGACGGGGCGTTGGACCGGCCGGCGCTGGCCGCGATTGCGTTCAGCGACGAGAACAAGCGTCAGACCCTCAACGGGATCGTCCACCCACTGGTGGCGCACCGCCGCTCCGAGTTGATCGCGGCGGCCGCCGAGGATGCCGTGATCGTCGAAGACATTCCCCTGCTGGTGGAGTCCCAGATGGCGCCGATGTTCCCGTTGGTGGTGGTCGTCGACGCCGATCCTGAGATCCGTGTCCAGCGGCTGATTGACCACCGCGGCTTCAGTGAGGCCGACGCCCGGGCCCGGATCGCCGCTCAGGCGACCGAGGAGCAGCGCCGCCGGGTCGCCGATGTCTGGCTGGACAACTCCGGCACCGCGGGCCACCTCGTCGAACGGGCCCGCGAGCTTTGGTACCGGCGGATTCTTCCGTTCGCGCACAATCTCGCGATCGGCAGGCCGACTCCGGACCCGGATGGCCTGGTGCCGGCGGACCCGTCCTGGTCGCCGCAGGCCGAACGTATCCGGGCCCGGCTGAACACCGCCTGCGGGCATCGTGCGATGCGCATCGATCACATCGGGTCCACCGCGGTCGCCGGTCTGGACGCCCGCGACATCATCGACGTCCAGGTGACCGTCACCGCACCGGAACTCGCCGACGAACTCGCCGATGATCTGGTGCGGGCGGGTTACCCCCGAGTGGAGTCGGTGACCGCGGACCGAAGCATCGACGGGTCAACGACACTGGGGCCCAGGCGGTTACACGCCTCAGCCGATCCGGGCCGACCTACCCATGTGCATATCAGACCCGACGGCACTCCCAACCAGAGGTTCGCGCTGCTGTTCGTCGACTGGCTCAACGCCAACCCCGGGGTGCGGGCCGACTACCTCGACGCCAAGCGCCACAACGGCACGGCGGCGTGGTTGCTGGACGCGTACGGTCGGGCGGAAGCCTGGGCGGACGGCACCGGCTGGTCTCCCGGGTCGGTCAGCTGACCGGGGCGCCGAGGTCGGCCGCTGGTATCTCCAGTCCCGGCGCGTCCACCGCCGGGACGTCGAGGACCGGCGGATCGGTACCGTCGCCGGGCAATGGCGCCGGCAGGTCAAGCACGTCGGCCGGCAACCCCGTCGCATTGCTCAACGGGGCTCCGCAGTTCATCGCGCCATAGTCCGGATCGTCGCGGGCCGGCGTGAGTTTGGGGCCGATGAACTGATCCGCCTGGGCGTACAACTGGTCGTTGACCAGGATCTCGCAGTGCAGGTTGGCCGAGTAGGGCCATTGGATGGAGATCCGCATCCCGGCCTCTTCGGGATCGGACAGCACCGCGGTGGCCTCGAAGGTGCGGCCGGGCAAGCATCGTCGGGTCGGCGCTGCTGACCTGGCTGTCGCTGATCCGGTAGGTGACCAGCGCACCCCTGGCAAGCCCGTCTACTCGGGCGCGGTAGGTGACGTTGTGCTGCAGATCGTCAGGCTGGGGGTCGTCATCGTCGGCTGCCGCAGCACCCGGCGCCAGGGGGACCGCCATCGCCAGCGCCACCGCGGCACCGGCGGTCAGCGATCGCCTCATGGGTCCCACGGCCAACGAGAATACGCCTATTGCCAGCTCAGCTCCATTCCGGTGCCGGCCAGCCAGGCGTTCAGGTCATGGCCGTGGGCCGCCAGGCCGGCGACGGTGGCAACCGCGCAATTCAGCGCGGCCGCTGTGGTCTCAGTGCTCAGCAAGCCCATCCGGTGCGCCTCCAGCAACTCGTCGACGTCCACCAGATCGGTGCCGCGGCCGGTGCGAACCACCAGGTCGATGTAATGGTCCTCGGCGGCCCAGCGTTCGGGCCCGACGGTGATGCGGCCGACGTCGAGGTAGTAGTCCTGGTCGCGCCGATGGCCCGGATTGAAGTGGAAGACGTTGGCTCGCAGGCCCAATGACGGCAGCAGCCATGACTCCAGGTAGTGGAACTGGATCCGCCCGGGGGTGGGGCGAGCCATGTAGAGCCCCCATGGGAACAGCCGGTACTCGTCGACGTCCCGCACGATCCCCTTGGGGTCGGTGTTGGTGCGGGCGACGAGGTCGAAGGTTTCATGCTTGGGCGGGTGGATGGTCCAAGCCTACGATGTCGGAAGCGACCTCCGGGCCCTGTCGCTTGGTGTACGGCAGATGCTGATTGGCCCGCAGGTTCGGGTAGGCGGCGATAGCCAGCGGAATGGTGTCGAAGAACCGTGACCGGCCGAGTACCTCGGAGAACCCGCCGCCCGTAAAGGCCTTCTCGGTTCTGCCCTGCTGGAGAACCACCAGGAAGGGGATGTCGCGCAGGGCGGCAATCTCTGCCACGTAGCACAGCGCCTCGAATCCGGTGAAGTCGACGTCGTCGATGCGCCGGGCGTCGAGTACCAGCAGGTCGACCCCCTCGCGGTCGTCGCCCTCCTCCCCGTCATCGCCCTCGTCGGTCTCCGGCAGGGCGTCGATGAGAAGCATCCGGAACCAGTTGGCGTTGCCGAACCACAGCGGTCCGTTCAGCGCGAATGCCGCGATACCCGGAACGGGTGCGGCCCGTTGGTCGGTCAGTGGCAGCCAGGTTCCCTCGGGGGAGCGGCCGAGTCGGAGCAGTTCCGGACGGGCGGTGCGCGACGCCTGGTAGATGAAGGAGACCAGGACGGCGAGCAGGACGCCGTAGACGATGCCCAGCAGCACCGTGCCGATCAGCGAGATCAGCATCAGCGCGAAGGCTTTCCAGGTGTAGTTCCTGGTGGCCCGCATCTGGTCGAGGCGGAAGATCTTGATCGCGATGTAGACCAGCACTGCCGCCAATGTCGCCGAGGGAAGATTCTCGATGATCTGGCTGAAGAACAGCACAACCACCGCGATTGCCGCGGCGACCAGCGACGTCAACTGGGTTCGGCCGCGTGATTCGGCGATGATCGCCGTTGACGGGGGACTGGCGTTGATGGCGAACGACCCGACCATGCTCGACGCGATATTGGCCACTCCCAGTGCCCGGAAGTCGGCGTTGACATCGGTGTCGTACCCGCCCAGGTTCGCCGCCGAGCGGGTGGTGGCCGCGGTTTGGGCCAGGCAGAAGATCGCAATGACCAATGCGGTGGTCGCCGCGATCTCCACCGAATCCACCGTGAACGGAGGCAGTCGGAGCGACGGCAACCCCCGGTCGAGGGGGCCGAGCGTGGCGACGCCGTGCTCCCCAAGTTTGAGGACGACCGTCGCCGCGGTGGCCAGGGTGAGGACGATCAGCGCCCCGGGGATTCGCCGCCCGGGGATTCGCTCGTTGAGCTTCGCAAATCCCAGCAGCAGGGCCAGCGAGCTGAGTCCCAGGATCACGGTGGGGATATTGGTCTCCGGCAACTGTCGGAACGTATGGACGACTTTCTGCAGCGTCCGGCCTTGCCCCTCTTCGACGCCCAGGATTCCGGGGAGTTGATTGACGACGATGATCACCGCGATGCCGCCGAAGAATCCGATCATCACCGGCCGAGACAGAAAGTCGCCGACCCAGCCCAGTCTGCCCGCGCCGACGATCAGGGTGAAGACCCCGACCGTAAATGTGGTGATCAGGGCCAGACCGATGTACTGCTGGCTTTCGGCCACCGCGCCAAGCGCGGCGAGACCTGCGGCCAGGATCGGCGCGACCGTGCTGTCCACGCCCATGGCCAGGTGGCGGTTGGTGGAGAGTGCCGCCGCAACGATGGTCGCCACCACGAATCCGTATAGGCCGGTGATCGGCGGCATGCCGGCCAGATGTGCGGTGGCGAGCTGGCCGGGCATCGTCACCGCGCCGAACGTCAGACCCGCGAGCAGATCTCGGCCCAGCCAGCGTCTCCGGTATCCCCGTAACGTCGGGAAAAGACGGACGTCCTCCCGTGCCCAATCCGCCAGCGTGGCCACCAGCGCGCGTACCTCCACGCCGGGAGCCTATGAATCCCACGCCGGCAATGTGCCTGGTTCGGCCATATCTCGTTCAGGTTTTGTTCACCTTTTGTTCAGCCGGTCGGTTGTTGTCCGGCGCCACCTTTAATCTGGATCCATGGCTTTCGCCGCCGAACGTCCCGTAATCGCCCAGTCCGAGTACCGGGCGGTCGAGGACGTGCTGCGCACCGGCGCGCGGTTCGAAGTGGTCAGCCCCTACCAGCCGGCCGGTGACCAGCCCGCCGCGATCGACGAACTCGAACGCCGGATCCGGGCCGGGGAGCGCGAGGTGGTGCTGCTCGGCGCCACCGGCACCGGCAAGTCGGCCACCACCGCGTGGCTGATCGAGCGACTGCAGCGGCCCACGCTGGTGATGGCCCCCAATAAGACGCTGGCCGCCCAGTTGGCCAACGAACTCCGGGAAATGTTGCCGCACAACGCCGTCGAGTACTTCGTTTCCTACTACGACTACTACCAACCCGAGGCCTATATCGCCCAGACCGACACCTACATCGAGAAGGACAGTTCGATCAACGACGATGTCGAACGGTTGCGGCACTCGGCGACCTCGAATCTGCTGTCGCGGCGCGATGTGGTGGTGGTCGCCTCGGTCTCATGTATCTATGGCCTCGGCACACCGCAGTCCTACCTGGACCGGTCGGTGGAGTTGCAGGTCGGTACCGAGGTGCCCAGAGATGGTCTGCTGAGACTCCTCGTTGATGTCCAGTACGACCGCAATGACATGTCCTTCACCCGGGGCACGTTCCGGGTTCGCGGCGACACCGTGGAGATCATCCCGTCCTATGAGGAACTTGCGGTCCGCATCGAGTACTTCGGCGACGAGATCGAGGCGCTCTACTACCTGCACCCACTGACCGGTGACGTCGTCCGCAAGGTGGACTCGCTGCGGATCTTCCCGGCCACCCACTACGTCGCAGGCCCGGAGCGGATGGCGCAGGCGATCTCGACCATCGAGTCCGAACTCGCCCAGCGGCTGTCCGAACTGGAAGGCCAGGGCAAGCTGCTGGAGGCCCAGCGGCTGCGGATGCGGACCAACTATGACATCGAGATGATGCGCCAGGTTGGCTTCTGCTCGGGCATCGAGAACTATTCGCGGCATATCGACGGCCGGGCGGCCGGGTCCGCGCCGGCAACCCTGCTGGATTACTTCCCGGACGATTTCCTGCTGGTCGTCGATGAGTCCCATGTCACGGTCCCGCAGATTGGCGGCATGTTCGAGGGCGATATGTCCCGCAAGCGCAACCTGGTCGAGTTCGGGTTCCGGCTGCCCTCCGCGGTCGACAACCGGCCGCTGACCTGGGAGGAGTTCAGCCAGCGGGTGGGCCAGACGGTGTACCTGTCGGCCACGCCCGGGCCCTACGAGCTGGCCCAGACCGGTGGCGAGTTCGTCGAACAGGTTATCCGGCCCACCGGACTGCTGGACCCGAAGGTCGTGGTCAAGCCCACCAAGGGGCAGATCGACGACCTCATCGGCGAGATCCGTGCCCGGGCCGAGCGTGATGAACGGGTGCTGGTCACCACGTTGACCAAGAAGATGGCCGAGGACCTCACCGACTACCTACTCGAGATGGGTATCCGCGTTCGCTACCTGCACTCCGAGGTCGACACTCTGCGCCGGGTGGAGTTGCTTCGGCAGCTACGGTTGGGCGACTACGACGTGCTGATCGGTATCAACCTGCTGCGCGAGGGTCTCGACCTTCCCGAAGTGTCACTGGTGTCGATCCTCGACGCCGACAAGGAGGGCTTCCTGCGCTCCACCCGAAGCCTGATTCAAACCATCGGCCGTGCGGCCCGCAACGTCTCCGGCGAGGTCCACATGTACGCGGACAAACTCACCGACTCGATGAAAGAGGCCATCGAGGAGACCGATCGTCGTCGACTCAAGCAGATCGCCTACAACGAGGCGCATGGTGTCGACCCACAGCCGCTGCGCAAGAAGATCGCCGACATCCTCGACCAGGTCTACAGCGAAGCCGCGGACACCGAAGCCGGCGTGGACGTCGGCGGATCGGGCCGCAACTCCTCGCGCGGCCGGCGGGCCCAGGGCGAGCCGGGGCGGACCGGCAGTTCCGGCATCATCGACGGACGCGCTGTCGCCTCGATGCCGCGTGCCGAACTGGCCGACCTCATCAAGGAACTCACCGGCCAGATGATGGCTGCCGCGCGTGATCTGCAGTTCGAACTCGCCGCACGACTGCGGGATGAGATCGCCGACCTCAAGAAGGAGCTGCGCGGTATGGATGCCGCGGGCTTGACCTGATCCACGCGTCCTTTCGCTCGAAATAGGGCTTCGCCAACGCGCTAGTAACTGTGATGCCTCTGCTCGGCCACGGTTCGATAACCGCCCGATTCGCCTACCCGCACCGTGTCTTACAGGTCTGTAGTTTCGCCTCAGACCTCAACACGGAATGGGAAAAACATGTCAAGGACCTTCGCTCGGTTCACCATCGAAGTCGCCGCCGGCGCAGCGTTGTTCGGGGCCGCGCTGGCGTTCAGCCCAGCTACGACCGCGGCACCGTTCAAGACTGGCGGCTACGAGTGCGTGTCCGATGCGGCGGGTGCCGCCGCGGACCCTGCTGCCGCGGCCTGCGCGGCAGCCCCCGTGGCAGATATGGCCGGCATCCCGATGGCGTTGCCCGGACCGATCCCGGCGGCTGCTGCGGCGCTGGGTGCACTCCCAGCGGCGGTGCCTCCCGTTCCGGTTGTCGTGCCGCCGGTTCCGTTGGGTGTGCCGCCGGTTCCGGTGGGTGTGCCGCCGGTTCCGTTGGGTGTGCCGCCGGTTCCGGTCGGTGTCCCGCCGGTTCCGGTGGGTGTGCCCCCGGTTCCGGTGGGTGTCGCGCCGGTGATCCCGGTCGGCGCTCCGGTGGTGGGTGCCGCGGGCGCTCCGGTGGTGGGTGCCGCGGGCGCGCCGGTGATTGCTCCGCTGCCGGCTGCTCCGATCCTCGACATGGCCGGGGGCAAGGGCGTAGCAACGGGTACCGCCGCGGCCGGCGTCCCGATATCGGGTCAGCCGATCATCCCGGGCCCGGCCGTCGGCTGAGGCCCGGGCTGAACGAATTTCGACCTTTCAGGGAGTAGGAGCGATGCGGGCGGTTGTTCGGAGCGTTCTGGCGGTGATCGCGATCGCGGTGAGCGTGTTCGCGGGGCCGGTCGGGAACAGCCTGGCGGCCGTGAACCGCGCGAACCTCTTCGACATCGTGTCGGTGCGGCCCGAATCCGGCCCAGCGGTCGGGGTGGCGCACCCCGTGGTCGTCACATTCGCCGGACCCATCGCGAACCGGGCCGCCGCTGAGCGCGCTATCGACATCACCTCGGTGCCGGCGATGACGGGCAGATTCGAATGGCTCAGCAGCGATGTCGTGCAGTGGGTTCCCGACGGGTTCTGGCCGGCTCACAGCACGGTCGCGCTGTCGGTTGGCGGGCGGCCGAGGACTTTCCCAACCGGTCCGAAAGTCCTCGGCGTTGCCAGCGTCGCCGATCACACGTTCACCGTGACCATCGATGGCGTCGAATCGGGACCCTCGTCTCCGCTGCCCGCGCCGCACCACCGACCGCGTTGGGGAGAGCCGGGAGTGTTCCCGGCATCGATGGGCCGGTCCAAGTATCCGACGCCGGTCGGCATCTATCGGGTGATGGCCAAGGAACGCGGGATCGTGATGGATTCGAGCACCGTCGGAATTCCGGTCAACAGTCCGGACGGTTACCACCTCGAGGTGGATTACGCCGTCCGGTTCACCAGTCGCGGACTCTTTGTGCACTCTGCGCCCTGGGCGGTGAACTCGCTGGGAAGTGAGAATGTCAGTCACGGCTGCGTCAGCCTGAGTGTCGAGGACGCGGAGTGGTATTTCAACACTGTCAACGTCGGCGACCCCATCATCGTGCGGGAGAACAGCCTCGAAGTTCCATCCGAGCCCAGGATGGGATTCGCCTACTGAGTCGGAACCGGCCGTCGAGACCGGTCAGCGGATCGACTTGGTGACCTGGGCGAAGCTGAACTGCCACCGTTCCACCACATGGAACCCGAAGCGGCTCGGCACCTGATAGGCCATCGACCGTCCGAGTCGGGGGCCGGGGGACAGGTCCGGGCCGCGTTGATGGTCCGGCAGGGTGGGATCGCGTTCGGTGACGGTCCACAGCGCGGGGCAGTCCGGCATCTTGTCGGCCCATGCCCACACCGCGATGTGGCTGTCCCACAACCGTTCCCGCTGTAGGGCGGTGCGGCCCCGGCCGTAGTCGCGCAGGGTCTGGTACACCGCCGGACGGGCCGCGGTCAACGGCCGGATCGGGCCTGGCTTCCAACTGGTGGAGTTGTCCAGCACCAGGCAATCGCCGGGTGCAGACTGGCTGCCGATGACATCGGCCACCGCGCTGTAGTCCATATCGGCCTTGGCGTACGGCCCGCGTTGCGCCAGGTAGTTGGGCGCGGATGCGGTCGCCAGGCAGGCAAGCACGACGGCGATCCCGGCCCGCGACCGTCCCACCGCCACGACACCGAGGCCCAGCAGCAGCGCGAAGGCCGGAGCCGTGAACGACAGATACCGTGGGTAGTAGATCGGGTGGCGCAGAAGCGAATAGGCCAGCAGTGCGATGGTCGGGGCCGCGATCCAGGTGAGGGCGACGGCCGCCAGAATTCCCGGGCGGCCGGTCCCGGTCCGTATCCGTGCCGCCAGGGCGGCGGAAATGATCAGGCCGGCGACCACCGCCGCCGGCAATGAGAGGTCGAAGTACTGCTCCTGCAGGATCGCGCCGAGGGTGTCCGGGCCCACCGGCGAGATCCACCGCACCTGGAACAACTGGGACTGGGCGAACAGCATGAATGGCGCCGTCGCCGCAGCTGCCCCCGCCACGGCCGCCGCCCAGCAGCGCCGGGTCTGCGGCCGGCGTGCGCACATCGCCACGACGACGGCGTGTGCCGGCACGATCAACACCAGAAACACGTTGAGCACCGTCGCGCCCACCAGTAGCAGTCCATAGACCGCCCACCACCACGGCCGTCCGCGGCGGGCCGCCAGCACGCAGAACACCGTCAGCCACACCGCGGCGGCCATCGACAGCGCGTAGGACCGGGTTTCCATACCGGCCCAGGTCACCCGGGGCAAGATCGCGAACACGATGCCGGC
This sequence comes from uncultured Actinomycetota bacterium, assembly GCA_963787055.1. Lineage (GTDB taxonomy): Bacteria > Actinomycetota > Actinomycetes > Mycobacteriales > Mycobacteriaceae > Mycobacterium. The sequence goes on along the minus strand of CAWBBP010000007.1, from coordinate 693,042 downwards.
GGTGAGGGCCACCGCCCGGGTGGACATCTGCTTGCCGAGAACGACGACGCCGGCGGCGGCCAGTGCGGCCGCCAGCGCACTCGCCAGTCGGGATGCGAACTCGGTGGTGGGGAATACCGCGTACCAACCGTGCATGAGCAGGTAATACAACCCGTGCACGGCGTCGATATTGTCCACCATCCGCCACAGTTGCGGCACTGAGCGGGTGGCGGCGGAGATCGTCGCCGCCTCGTCGAACCACAGCGACGGCCGGGCTGCGCCCGCCGCGCTCAGGACGGCCGTCAGCACCGCGACCGCGACCGCGTCCCACCCCCGCGCCGCCGGGGCGGATTCGGCGGCCCTGGCCGCAACGTGCCGCTGCTGTACCGAGGTGCTCACCCGGGAAACCGTAGCGTCCGGGCGGTGGGCGCCCCGGCGGCGGTTGTAGCGAACGTCACGCCCGGGTGTTTGCCCTCATCGGTGCCCCTCCGGCGGCCCGGGGCGGACGCCACGTGGTCGGAATCGCATCCTGCCGCGCTGTTGAGGCGTTACTGTTCCCGTTGGCGTTGCAACTCTGACTGGAGGGTACGAATGAGCGGTTACAAGACCGTGGTCGTCGGTACGGACGGCTCGGAATCCTCGCTTCGCGCGGTCGTTCGGGCCGGGCAGCTGGCCTCCGGCCCCGACGCGAAGGTCATCGTGGCGACCGCCTTCCTGCCGAGCCCGGAGGACACCCGGGCCGCCGACGTCCTCAAGGGCGAGGGCTATAAGGTCACCGGTAACGCCCCCATCTACGAGATTCTTCGGGATGCAGGGGAGCGGGCGAAGGCGGCCGGCGCCGCCAATGTCGAGGAGCGGGCCATCGAAGGAGCACCTGTCGAGGCGCTCGTCGACCTCGCCAACGAGGTCGGCGCCGACCTGTTGGTGGTCGGCAACGTCGGCCTGAACACGATCGCCGGCCGGCTGCTGGGCTCGGTGCCCGCGAATGTGGCTCGCAAGTCCAAGACCGACGTGCTGATCGTCCACACCACGAACTAGCGATACCCGGTCGCGTAAGCGTGACCGAGTCCCGGCCGTATTCGGATCTTTACGACCACGCACTGGCTTCGGTGCTCGCCGCGGTGGCGTTGTACATCGGGTTCAAGCGGCGCAACTGGATCTGAGTCAGGTCCGGATCATCCAGCCGAGCGTCGGATCGACGGCCAGACCCAGGACGTCGACCGCCTCGAAAGCACTGAGCGGGATGGTGTTCAGCTCGGCCTGGACGGTGAAGTGCTCGGTGCCCGTCCAGCCGTTGCTCATCACCAGCAGGCCGGCGCCGTCGCGGCCGGCGGCGAAGGAGTCGTACACCACTGCGCCGTGCTGCTGCAGGGCGCGGAGCACAACCTGGGTGCCGGGTTGGTAGCCGGTGAGATCGAAGTCGGCGCTCAGCCGGAGCACCGTGCCCATCGGAACGCCATCGGGGTTGGTGCCGGTGCCGTCGCCGAACCGGGCCGGCCAGGTGTAGCCGGTGCCGCGGTCCTTGGCGATCGACATTCCCAGCATGTGGTCGATAGCGCCGCGCTCCAGGTCGTCGGGGCGCAGAATCAGCGGCAGGTACGGCAGGTGGGACGCGTTCGCCCAGCCCTGTGCCGGATACAGCCCGGAGGTCATGTCGACGTGCACCCCCGCCTCGGCGATCCAGGACGACCCCCACAGCGCGGCATAGGCGGCGTTGCCCAGCGCGTCGAGAACGCCGGCTGCCGGCAACTCCACCCCGTTGGCCACGTTGTAGAGCTCCTGGGAGATGCAGGTGCCCTCCTGGAACACCAGCAGATGGCGATCCCAGGCCGGGACGTCGGGCATGCCCTCCACCAGCGGACGGTCGGGGATGGCGTAGGGCCGGTCATCGATGCTCGGTCCGCTGGTGGAGTACCCGCGATTGAAGATCACCGTTTCGGTGGGGTGGTCCGGGCCGACCACGTTGACCGGCATCCCGCCGGAACTGCCCTGCCAGGGTGTGCGGCCCCAGCTGGTGTGCAGGGTGCCGCCCAGCAGGTTCGTCCAGGCGGCGGACTTCGGCAGTACCGGCAGCGTACTGACATCGGCGTGGAAGACGGTGTCGGCCGGCATCAGGATGCACCCGCAGAAGGTCGACAGCTGCGGCGCCGGGGCACCCTGACCGAGGGAAACCGCGACGGCGACGGCGACGACTGCACCGTATCCGTCCTCGACCGTGACGGTGAACTCATCCCGCCGGTCGGCCGCGGTGGCGGTCGGTGCCGCGGCGGCGGCCAGCGCCTCCATTGTGGGTGTGTAGGTGAAATCGCCTGTAGGACTGACGATTACCGAACCCTTGCCGGTCGTGGTGGATCCGCTGTAGGACAGCGTGTCGCCGTTGGGATCGCGGCCCACGACCTGGCCGGTGACCACCCCGGTGACGGGAACGGCCGGGTCGGTGCGCACCGTGCCGGTGGGGGCGTTGTTGAACGCGGCGACGTTCACCGTGACGTTCGCGGTGCGGCGATGGCCGCTTTCGCCCAGCAGGCCGAAGGTCAGCATGTTGAGCAGGCCGGCCAATCCGTGGATGTGGAACCCGCTGTCGGCGTCGCTGGCAGTGACCGCGAAAGAGTCGATGAAGCCGGAGTGCGCCTGCGGATGAGCCGGATCCGCGGTGTAGGTGTACTGGCCGCCGCTGACCGCGACCGTGCCGTACGCGGGGTCGCGGATGACCGCGACGCCGACCGGGACGCTGTCCGGATCGGTTACACCCAGGGTCCCGGTAACGACACCGCCAGGAGCCTGCCCGCCCTGGCTGGGCTGCAGTCCGGGACTGCTGTTGTTGAGCAGCGCGGTGATCGGGTCGACCGTCTGAGCCGTGGCCGCTGGGGTGAACGTGACGCCCGGCAGCGCCGTCGCGGCGGCTGGGATTGTTGGACGGGCAGCGGTGTCTCCACCGCGGGCGACCCGTGCCTCCGGTGCGGACGGCCCAGGGGAGCGCACCCCGGCCCCCCGGGCTGCCGAGGGCGGCCTCTTATCACCCGTGCGCAGAGCCGCGGCGGGAGACTGGGGCCGGGCGAGTGCGGCCCGGTGCGCACGCGGCGCGGTCGGGTGGCGCTCCGCAGCCGCCGAGGTCGTCGCAGTCGGAGGATCCGGCGACTCTTCACCGGCTGTTGCCAGGGCTGATCCCGCGGTAGCCAATGCTGTGGCCAGCCCCAGCACGACAACACCGCCGCGAAGGCTCGCGGTGCGCCGGTCCATCAACTCTCCGGGTCGGCATCTTCCTTGCCGGTGAACACCTCTTTGGCCTTGTCTACCGCATGGGTGGCGATGTCCATCGAGTCCTCGACGATGGAACCGACGCCACCGGCGATATCACCCTTGAGCACCTGACCGGCGTCCTCGACGATATCGGCGGCCTTCTCCACGGCGTGGGTCGCAATATCCTTGGCCGCATTGACTGCATTCTTCGGATCGAACTCCATTGGAACCTCCTGATTTGGCTGGATGTCTGCACCTTAGACCCGGGGATGCGGTCGCGGGCCCCGTTTTCGACGCCCGTTTTCGGCGCCTGTGGGCTCAGCCTCCGGAGTTTCGCGCCGGATAGGCGTGGACCAGCGCGGTGCGAAGTTTGGGTACCGCATGGGTGAGTGAGTGTTCGGCCCCATGAGCTATTCGGTGGGCCTCGGAAAGAGTCAGTCCCGGGTCGATGTCGAGTTCGGCCTCGGCGTGCAGACGGTGGCCGATCCACCGCATCCTGACGCCGCGGACACCGATCACGCCGGGCTCGACGGCCAGCGCGGTTTCGGCTGCGTCCAGCAACGCGGGGTCCACGCCGTCCATCAGGCGCCGGAAGACATCGCGCGCGGCGGTCCGCAGGATGGCGAGGATCGCGACGGTGATGATCAGGCCGATGATCGGGTCGGCCAACGGAAAGCCGAGTGCGACCCCTCCGGCGCCGAACAGTACGGCCAGCGAGGTGAATCCGTCGGTGCGCGCATGCATTCCGTCGGCGACCAGAGCCGCTGAGCCGATCCGGCGGCCGACCCGGATGCGGTAGACCGCGACGAGTTCATTGCCGATGAACCCGACGAGCCCGGCGGCGGCGACCCAGCCGACGTGGTTGATCGGGACGGGGTCGGTCAGCCGCCGGATCGACTCCACTCCGGCGACGACCGCGGACAGGGCGATCATCCCGACCACGAAGAGCCCGGCGACGTCTTCGGCCCGGCCGAATCCGTAGGTGTAGCGACGGGTGGCCGGCCTGGCGCCCCACGCGAACGCGACCCATAACGGAATGGCCGTCAGAGCGTCCGCGACGTTGTGAACGGTGTCGGCAAGAAGTGCGACCGAACCCGATATCGCCACGATCACCATCTGCGCGACCGCCGTGGCGAGCAAAGCCGCCAGGCTCAGCTTCACCGCCCGGATGCCGGCGGCACTGGACTCCAGCGCGCCGTCGATACTGTCGGCGGCGTCGTGGCTGTGCGGGACGAACAACTCGCGGATTGCTGCGCCGAGACTGCCGAACCGGCCGTGGTCATGCGGATGACGATGGTCGTGGCTGTCGTGGCTGTCGTGGCTGTGGTGCTGGTGTGTCATGCCCGTCGCCCACCGAGTTGAGGGCTATTGGTGGCCGCGGTGTCGGTGTGCAGAATCCTCAGATCCTCGGTCTGGCGATGATGACCCGGCACGCCGGGCCCGGCGTGTTCGGCGTTGAACACCGCGTCGGTGACGAGTTGGCGGACATGGTCGTTGTCCAGGCTGTAAAAGATGGTGGTTCCCTCGCGACGGGTCCGGACCAGTCGGGCCATTCGCAGTTTCGCCAGGTGCTGCGACACGCTCGGGGCGGGCTTGCCGACATGAACGGCCAGATCACCGACCGACATCTCGCGGCGGACCAGTGCCCAGAGGATCTGAACTCGGGTGGCGTCGGCAAGCATGCGGAACACCTCGACCACCAGATCCACCTGATCTTCGGGAAGGCGGCGCGCGCATGCTCCTGTATCTGCGTTCATACGCAGATAGTAGCTCAGCCTCCCACGCCCGCGGCGAGGCTCTCGGCGGACTTGTGGGCACGCTGGGCGTCGCCGTTGGCTATCGCCGCGGCCAGTGCTGCCGAGGCCCGCCGGCGCGCCTTGATCTGCCGACGAGGGAGCGACGCCGTCGCTTCCGGGTCGACCTGTGTCGGCGCATAGGCCAAGTAGGGCAGATAGACCCGCGCCTCCAGCGTGCGGCCGATCCTGATGAGCCACAGAAAGACCGCCAGCAGGCCGAATTGGCCCAGCACATAGAAAACCCCGAACCGGTGCGAGTTCCACAGCCAGTGCCCGGCGGCGGCGAGGATGATCAGCGCCGCGGCCACCGCCCCGCGTCGTGCCATCGAGCGGTTACGGGCGGTCAGCAGGTACCCGATGCCGAAACCCGCGATGCCGGTCAGCACGATGTGTCCGGTCCAACTGTTGCGGATGACTTCATGAATCACATCGCTGGCCAGTGACCCGAGATTGTCGCGCTGGCCCGCAGGGTAGAACGCGATGGCGTTATTGATGGCGCGGGTGAGGCTTTCAGTCAGCTCGAAGCCGAGTCCGACGAAGGCGCCCGCGACGAGTCCGTCCAGGGCGCTGCGGGGTTGGGTCGCGGCCAGCAAGAGAACGATGACGATGCCGATGTCCTTGGCCGGATCCTCGGTCAGCGGAGCGAATAAGGCCCACGAACCGACGGCGTCCTGCTCAGCGAAGTACCGGTAGATCGCGGTGTTGGCCAGTAACGCATAACCGATCGCCGCGAAGCCACCCCAGAGGATGGCCAGCGCCACCGTCCTCGGACCCGGGGCGCGGAAGTAGTTGATCTTGCTGAGCAGCCAGATGCAGAACGCCCCGAAGACCCCGAAGGCGACGATGCCGACCGCGGTGAGCGTCGGGGTCTCGGAGACGGACGGTGCCAGTCGCGAGACCAGGATGACCAATCCGCTGAGGACCGCCACGACGTAGACACTCCACAGCGGCCACGTCGGAGCCGCGGGCCCAGGCGTCGCCGGCGGCGGAATGGTGAAGGACGGGGGATGCGGCTGCCCGGTCATCGGTCAACGCCCGCGTGGCTGTCACCGTCAAGAGTGCTCACCGGAGTCGATTCTCCGACTCCGGTGGACGGCAGCACGCTCGGGATCAGCACCGCGAGCGTCAGCCCGATCAGCAGGGCCAGGGCAGTGACCCCCCAGACCACTGTTGCCGAAGCCGGGTAGCGGCCCGGCGGGAGCTGGGCCGCCGGGGCGTTCGGGGCAGCGGGCGACGGATGTGTCATACCTGAGGAACCTGCCATATCGCCCCCCTGGGTGACAGCGGGACACGATTCGGCAGTTGGCGCCCCATCGGGAACTCCGGTTGATCAGTCGGCGGCCCCGCGCAACACCGCGACGGCGTCATCGCGACGACGCCAGGGCACCAGCAGATGATCGTGCCGGGATCCCGCCAGCACATTGCAGGCGATGCCGGCATCGGCGAGGGCGCGGCTGATTGCGGCGGTCAGGCCGATCGCCTCAAGATCGGATTCGATCGTGCAGGTAATCCATGCGGCGACGAAGGTGTAGGGCAGGCCGTGTCCGTCAGCGACGACCTGTTCGACGACTTTCGTCGTCGCCTCGTCCTCGACAATGACCGCAGCAGCGGGAACGTGCGCGTCGGTCTCGACGATGACGTACGGCACCGGGCGCACCACGGGGGCGAGCCCGGCGAGCAGGCGGCCAAGGTCGCGTTCGGCCATCACCAGCCGCGTTCGCGCCACTCCGCCAGCCGGGGCCGCTCCTCACCCAGGGTGGTGTCGTCGCCGTGGCCGGGGTAGACGACGGTGTCATCCCCGTACACGTCGAACACCCGGGACTCCAGACCGGTCATCAGTGAATCGAACTCCTCCGGGGTTGTCGTCCGCCCCGGGCCGCCGGGGAACAGGCAGTCCCCGGTGAACAACTGCACCGCGGTCCGCTCGCCGGCGGGCCGCAATGCCAGTGCCACCGACCCGGGGGTGTGCCCACGCAGGTGGATGACGTCGAAGGTGAGATCCCCGACCTCGAGCACCTCGCCGCCGGCAAGAAGCCGGGCGGGTTTGACCGGCAGCGCCTCGGCGTCGAGTGGGTGGGCCGCGGTGGGGGCCCCGGTGGACTCCGCGACGGCCTCCAGCGCCAGCCAGTGGTCCATGTGCTGGTGGGTGGTCACGATCAACTCCAGTTTCGGCGCCTGCTCGGCCACCAGATCCACCAGCAGCGCGGGGTCGTTAGCGGCGTCGATCAGCAGTGACTCGCCCGTCTTCGCGCAAGTCAACAGGTAGGCGTTGTTATCCATCGGCCCCACCGACATCTTGATGATGCTCACCCCCGGCAGGGTGCGCCGCGCGGCGGTCTGGGACTCCACATGACCGGTATAGGTGTCGTCGACGATTGTCATGAACGCCACGTTACTGCTGTCGGGGCGGGCGCATAGCATGGGCGGGTGGCTGACCGGTTGATCGTCAAGGGTGCGCGCGAACACAACCTCCGCAGCGTCGATCTGGACCTGCCCCGGGACGCCCTGATCGTGTTCACCGGCCTGTCCGGATCGGGCAAATCCTCGCTGGCCTTCGACACCATTTTCGCCGAGGGGCAGCGGCGCTACGTGGAGTCACTCAGCGCGTATGCCCGGCAGTTCCTGGGCCAGATGGACAAACCCGACGTCGACTTCATCGAGGGTCTGTCCCCGGCGGTGTCGATCGACCAGAAGTCCACCAACCGCAACCCGCGATCGACCGTCGGCACCATCACCGAGGTCTACGACTATCTGCGCCTGCTCTACGCCCGCGCCGGTTCCCCGCACTGTCCGGTGTGCGGCGAGCACATCGCGCGGCAGACCCCACAGCAGATCGTCGACCAGGTGCTGGCCATGCCGGAGGGCACCAAGTTCCAGGTGCTCGCCCCGGTGGTCCGTACCCGCAAGGGCGAGTTCGTCGACCTCTTCGACAAGCTCAACACGCAGGGCTACAGCCGGGTTCGGGTCGACGGGGTGGTACACCCGCTCACCGAACCACCGACGTTGAAGAAGCAGGAGAAGCACGATATCGAGGTGGTGGTCGACCGGTTGACGGTCAAAGCCAGTGCCAAGCAACGGCTCACCGACTCGGTGGAGACCGCGCTGGGCTTGGCCGACGGCATCGTGGTGCTGGACTTCGTCGACCGCGACGAACATGACCCGCATCGCGAGCAGCGGTTCTCCGAGAAGCTGGCCTGCCCCAACGGTCACCCGTTGGCGGTCGATGACCTTGAGCCGCGGTCGTTTTCGTTCAATTCGCCCTATGGTGCCTGCCCGGAGTGCAGCGGCCTGGGTATCCGCAAGGAGGTCGACCCCGAACTGGTGGTACCCGACCCTGACTGCACCCTGGCCGACGGCGCCGTGGTGCCGTGGTCGATGGGCCACAACTCTGAGTACTTCACCCGGATGCTGGCCGGCCTCGGCGAGGCATTGGGGTTCGACCTCGACACCCCCTGGCGCAAACTGCCGGCCAAGGCGCGTAAGGCGATCCTCGAGGGGTCCGACGAGCAGGTGCATGTTCGGTACCGCAACCGCTACGGACGCACCCGCTCGTATTACGCCGAGTTCGAGGGCGTCATGGCCTTCCTGCAGCGCCGGATGGAGCAGACCGACTCCGAGCAGATGAAGGAACGCTACGAGGGCTTCATGCGTGACGTGCCCTGCCCGGAGTGCGACGGCACCCGACTCAAGCCGGAGATCCTGGCCGTCACCCTGGCCGCGGGGGAACGCGGCAAGAAGTCGATCGCCGAGGTCTGCGAACTGTCCATCGCCGACTGTTCGCAATTCCTCAACGACCTCACCCTGGGCTCGCGTGAAGAGGCCATCGCCGGTCAGGTGCTCAAGGAGGTGCAGTCCCGGCTCGGATTCCTGCTTGATGTGGGCCTGGACTATCTGTCACTCGGCCGCGCAGCGGGCACGCTGTCCGGCGGGGAGGCGCAACGCATCCGACTGGCCACCCAGATCGGCTCCGGCCTGGCCGGAGTGCTCTACGTGCTTGATGAGCCGTCCATCGGCCTGCATCAGCGCGACAATCGTCGGCTCATCGAAACCCTCACCCGCTTAAGGGATCTGGGCAACACCCTGATCGTCGTCGAGCACGATGAGGACACCATCGCCCACGCCGACTGGGTGGTCGACATCGGGCCGGCCGCCGGCGAACACGGCGGCCGGGTGGTGCACAGCGGCCCGTACCCGGAACTGCTGACAAACCCGGATTCGCTCACCGGGGCTTATCTGTCCGGCAAGCAGAGCATCGAGGTTCCGGCCATCCGCCGGCCGCTGGACCGCAAGCGTCAACTCACCGTCATCGGGGCTCGCGAGCACAACCTGCGCGAGATCGACGTGGCCTTCCCGCTGGGTGTTCTCACCGCGGTAACCGGGGTGTCAGGGTCGGGCAAGTCCACCCTGGTCAACGACATCCTGGCCGCGGTGCTGGCCAACAAACTCAACGGCGCACGGCAGGTGCCGGGCCGGCACACCCGGATCACCGGACTGGAACACGTCGACAAACTGGTGCGGGTCGACCAGTCGCCGATCGGGCGTACCCCGCGGTCCAACCCGGCCACTTACACCGGGGTGTTCGACAAGATCCGCACCCTGTTCGCCGCCACCACCGAGGCCAAGGTCCGCGGCTATCAGCCCGGCCGGTTCTCCTTCAACGTCAAGGGCGGCCGCTGCGAGGCCTGCTCGGGTGACGGCACCCTCAAGATCGAGATGAATTTCCTGCCCGACGTCTACGTCCCGTGCGAGGTCTGCCAAGGCGCTCGATACAACCGGGAGACCCTCGAGGTGCACTACAAGGGTAAGACCATCTCCGAGGTGCTGGACATGTCCATCGAGGACGCGGCCGAGTTCTTCGAACCGATCGGCAGCATCCACCGCTATTTGAAGACGCTGGTGGACGTCGGTCTGGGTTACGTGCGTCTGGGACAGCCCGCGCCGACGTTGTCCGGCGGCGAGGCGCAGCGGGTCAAACTCGCCGCGGAACTTCAGAAGCGCTCCACTGGTCGAACCGTCTACATCCTCGATGAACCCACCACCGGTCTGCACTTTGAGGACATCCGCAAACTGCTGCGGGTCATCAACGGTCTCGTCGACAAGGGCAACTCGGTCATCGTCATCGAACACAACCTCGACGTCATCAAGACCTCGGACTGGGTGATCGACATGGGCCCGGAAGGGGGAGCGGGCGGCGGCACCGTGGTGGCCCAGGGCACCCCCGAACACGTCGCCGCGGAACCGCAGAGCCATACCGGGGGCTTCCTGGCCGGGTTGCTCGACCCGCCCGCGCCGAAGAAGGCCTCGCGCCGCCGCAAGGTCAGCGCGTAAGGGCACCTGCAACCGGGTGAGCACCTCGGTCGGCAGTTGATCGAGGCGGCCGCGTCGGCGCGCTGGGATCAGTCCGGCTTGTGCATCGAGGCGCGAATCTGCTCGAGTTTCTCGGCCGCGGCCTGTTGCCGAGCCTCGTACCGCTCGGTCGCAGTCCGGACTTCGGGGGTTTCCTGCGCCAGTTCGGTGGCGCCCATCGCGTTGCCCAGCCGGGTCTCGATCTTGTCCCGCACACCCTCGAGGGTCGGAACTCCCGACAGCGTGTAGCCGGTGTCCGGGGCCGCCGGGACCGCCGGGGGCAGATCCGGCGCGGGCACCACGGGTGACGTCTCGGCGGGCGCCGCCGCAGCGTTCCGATCGGGTTCGGCGGATGTCGTCGCATCCTCGGTCGCGGGGACGGATTCCGGCACGGATGGTTCGTCGGCCATAAACCTCACCGTACTCGCGAGGGCCGGGGACCCGGTGTCGCCGACGGGCCGGCTTCGGCGGCGCTCACCACCACACCGGGCTGGATCGAGGCCGCGCAGTCAATGCCGTGGCTGTCGGCGACCCAGCCGTGCATCAGCGCAACGTGGTCCCGGAACGCTCCGCCACGTTAGCGGGGCTTGGCCAGCGGGAAGGGCAGGGTCTCGCGAATGCTCCGGCCGGTGATCAGCATGACCACCCGGTCCACACCCACCCCCAGGCCGCCGGTCGGCGGCATGGCGTACTCCATGGCCTGCAGGAAGTCCTCATCGAGTTCCATGGCCTCCGGATCCCCGCCGGCAGCCAGCATGGACTGCTGTTGCAGCCGGCGCCGCTGCTCGACCGGATCGGTGAGCTCGCTGTAGGAGGTCCCCAGTTCCACGCCCCAGGCCACCAGATCCCAGCGTTCGGCGACGCCGCGGCGGCTGCGGTGCGGCCGGGTCAGCGGTGCCACCGAAGTGGGGAAGTCGGTGTAGAAGGTGGGCGCCTCGGTGCGCTCCTCGACGAGGCGTTCGTAAAGTTCGAGGACCACCGCCCCGGCGTCCCAGTGCGTCAGGTACGGAATCCCGGCGCCGTCGCACAGCCGGCGCAGCATATGCAGGTCGGTGTCGGGGTCGATGGGCTCGCCCAACGCCTCCGAGACCGCGTCGTGGACGGTTTTGACAGCCCACTTCCCGGAGATGTCGACCGGTTCCAGCCCCCCGCCGGCGGCGGCGGGCCGCATGACCACCGCCGAACCGTTGGCCGCCGTGGCGGCGTTCTGGATGAGTTCGCGGCAGCCGTCGATCCACACCAGGTAGTCGGCGTGCGCCTGATAAGCCTCCAGCAGGGTGAACTCCGGGTTGTGGCTGAAGTCGACCCCCTCGTTGCGGAACGCCCGGCCGAGTTCGAAGACGCGTTCCACCCCGCCGACGCAGAGCCGCTTGAGATACAGCTCGGGGGCGATCCGCAGGTACAGATCCAGGTCGTAGGCGTTGATATGGGTCTGGAACGGCCGCGCGTTGGCTCCACCGTGGATCTGCTGCAGGATCGGCGTCTCGACCTCGAGGAATCCCTTGTCGAACAGGGTCTGGCGGATCGAGTGCAGGATATCGCTGCGGGCCCGGATCAGACCGCGGGCCACCGGGTTGATCGCCAGGTCGACGTAACGCGCTCGCACCCGGGCCTCGGGGTCGGTCAGCCCCTTCCACTTGTCGGGCAGCGGCCGCAGGCACTTGCCGAGCAGCCGCCAGCGGTTCACCAGCACCGAGCGGGTGCCGTTCTTGCTTACGCCCATATGGCCGGTCGCCTCGACCAGATCGCCCAGATCGACGGTGGCGAAATCAGCTGCTGCGCCATCGATTTCAGACTTATCGAGCAGCAGCTGGACATCCCCGGACCAGTCCCGCAGCGTCGCGAACGTCACGCCGCCGTAGTCCCGGGCGCGCAGCACCCGGCCGGCTACGGTGACCGCCGTGCCGTCGTCGGCGGCCAGTGCAGCGGCGATGGTGTGGCTCGGCTCGCGCCCCACCGGATAGGGGTCGACGCCCTGATCCCGCAGCGCCGTCAGCTTCGCCATCCGCACCCGGACCTGCTCGGGCAGCCGGTCGTCGTCGGACTGCTCGGCCGGTGGCTCCGCGGTCGGTGCGCTGCCATCGGCGTGCAACCGTCCGGTCGCGGCGATGTCATGCGGGACAGCCGAATAGTGGCCGGTGTGCTGCCTGGACCGTCGGGAGAACGGCAGCACCAGGAAACCCTCGGCGATCACCGAGGCCACCCCGACCCGCGGGATCAGCCGGGCGTCCTCGTAGCAGGCGTACCTCGGCACCCACTGCGGTAGGTATTTCATATTGGAGCGGTACAGCGTCTCCAACTGCCACCACCGGGAGAAGAACACCAGCAGGGCACGCCACAGTCGCGCGACCGGGCCGGCACCCAACCGGGCGCCCTCCTCGAACGCCGAGCGGAACATGGCGAAATTCAGCGATACCCGGGTCACCCCGATGGTGTCGGCCTGCGCCAGCATGTCGCTGACCATCAACTCGACCGTGCCGTTGGGCGATTGCGGTGAGCGGCGCATCAGGTCCAGGGACAGGCCGTTGCTGCCCCACGGAACGAACGACAGCATTCCCACGACTGTTTCCCCGGTCTCCGGTTCCCCGGTCTCCGGCCCGGACTGGATGGCCTCCACCAGCAGGCAGTCGCCGTCGGCGCTGTCGCCCAGCCGGCCCAGCGCCATCGAGAAGCCGCGCTCGGTCTCGGTGTCGCGCCAACTGTCGGCCCGCTTGATCACCTGGGCCATCTCATCGGCCGGCAGATCGCGATGCCGGCGCATCCGCACCGTCAGCCCGGCCCGTCGGGCTCTGGTCACTGCCTGGCGAACGCCCCGCATATCGGCACCGGACAGCCGGAACCGGTCAGGGTAGAGGATGGCCTCGTCACCGAGTTGCAATGCGCTCAGACCCGCCTCCCGGTAGGCCTGGGCGGCGGTGGAACTGGCCCCCATCACACCGGGTGCCCATCCGTAGGCACGGCACAGTTCGAGCCACGCCGAGATGGCCTGCGGCCAGGTGCGCGGATCGCCGACCGGGTCGCCGCTGGCCAGACAGACCCCGATTTCCACCCGGTAGGTGATGGCGGCGCGGCCGTTGGGCGCGAAAATCACCGATTTGTCCCGGCGGGTGGCGAAGTAGCCCAGCGAGTCGTTCTTGCCCCAGATCTCCAGAAGGCCCCGGATTGCCGACTCGTCCTCCCCGGTGAGGGCATTCTCCGCGCGTTGGGACTGGAACAGCACCACGGCGGCGGCCATCAAGGCCACGGCGCCGAACAAGCCGAACAGGGCGTTGAGGAAAACGTGCGGTTTGCCGACGAACAGGTCGGGGGCGGCCACGGCGAAGCCGCTCACCCGGTTGATGGCGTAGGCCAGCCGGTAGTCGCGCTGCAGCGAGCCGGGGAAGAGTTCGAGCAGGCCCCAGGCCAGCAGGATGCCGACGACGTTGACGGCCACCAGCACGGCGGCGGCCTTGAACACTGCGCCGCGGCGGACCTTGGCCCAGAACTCGCCGTAGGCCATCACCAGCAGGACCAGGGCGGCGACGTGCAGGGTCAGGCCCAGAAACTCGCCGATACGCTCAAACCGGGTGCCGGCGGTCTCGGTCAGCGAGGAGATGTCCAAACCGATCGCCAGCACCAGGTTGGCCACCAGCACCCACCAGGCGACCCGCTTCCGGGCGATCAGCGCGCCGGCCATCACCGCCAGCGCGAACGCCCAGGCGAAGCTGGTGTCCGGGAAGTTGAACAGATAATTGTCGATGAACTCCCGCGGCACTTTGGTGAGGTGCCGCACGACGGTCGAGACACTCGACAGCAGCGACGCGAATGCGACGATGCCCAGGAACGTCCCCGTTGCGGCGGGCACCCATTGCAGTCGCGACCTGGTTCTGGTGCGGCTTGTCGTGACCGTCATAGCCGGTGAGGATATGCGGAGGACACCGGTCCGCGTACAAAGCGGCCCGTTTCACCGGCCTAATTGACCGGGCCCGTGTGCCTTTCGCCGGGACCGTGGCCGGGCTCGTCCGGCACGGCGCTGGCCTCCCGGAAGGCCAGCTGCAGGCTTCGCAGGCCCTCCCGCATCGGTCCGGCGTGCGGTCCCAGGAGCTCCCTGGACCCGTCGAGCAGGCCGGCGAACGCGTTGATTAACCGGCGCGCCTCGTCGAGATCGCGATGCTCACTGACATCCGGATCGGGGGAGGCCAGCCCGATCTTCTCGGCCGCCGCGCTCATCAACATGACGGCGGCGCGGCTGATCACCTCGATGGCCGGGACGTCGGCGAGCTCGCGTACTCCGGGATCGTGGGCTCCGGGTTCATCGGTGTCAGGCTTGCGCGTCATGGCTGCTAGACTCCCATGCACGACCGTCCCGGCTCACGCCAGGACAGCAAGTGGAGTCCCGCTCCCACCGCCGGCCATGAGATTTTCACGGGCCACGCGGTCCGGTCACGGATACCCGAGGGTATTCGATCTGCGTGTTTCGCAGGCGGCGCGAGCCGTGATCGGTCGGCATCGGGCCCTGCGATATGCAGGGCCTTATCGCTGATGGCGTGGTTTCTCCCGATGTGGTTTCCGGAACACTCCGGGCGGTCGGATATGGAAACCGAACCAGGGAGGCCCCATCAGCACTGAGACCCGTGTCAACGAGCGCATCCGCGTACCCGAAGTCCGCCTGATCGGACCAGGTGGTGAGCAGGTAGGCATTGTGCGCATCGAAGATGCACTCCGCGTCGCCGCGGATGCCGATCTCGACCTCGTCGAAGTAGCCCCTGATGCCAGACCGCCGGTCTGCAAGATCATGGACTACGGCAAGTTCAAATACGAGACGGCACTCAAGGAGCGCGAGTCTCGCAAGAACCAGCAGCAGACCGTCGTCAAGGAGCAGAAGCTTCGCCCCAAGATCGACCCCCACGACTATGCGACCAAGAAGGGTCACGTCGTCCGATTCCTCGAGGCGGGGTCGAAGGTCAAGGTGACGATCATGTTCCGCGGCCGCGAGCAATCCCGGCCCGAACTCGGGTACCGGTTGCTGCAGCGGCTCGCCGCCGACGTCGCCGACCACGGCTTCGTCGAGACGTCCGCCAAACAGGATGGCCGCAACATGACGATGGTGCTCGCACCACACCGCGGCGCCAAGACTCGCGCCAAGGCGGCAGAGCAGGCAAGCGGAGCGCCAGCGGCACCCCCTGCCGCCGAACCCGAGACCACCACCGAAAAGACCTGAGAACGAAGGAGCCCGAGGACATATGCCCAAGGCCAAGACCCACAGCGGGGCGAGCAAACGCTTCCGCAAGACCGGCACCGGCAAGATCGTGCGGCAGAAGGCAGGACGCCGTCACTTGCTCGAGCACAAGGCCTCCAAGCGGACCCGTCGCCTCGACGGGCGCACCGAAGTGGCCGCCAATGACACCAAGCGTGTCAACAAGATGCTGAACGGCTGAGCGCCCGCAGCATCTCTGACCCTTTGCCGATCCGAATAAGAAGAGGAACACCCCCATGGCCCGCGTGAAACGCGCTGTCAATGCCCAGAAGAAGCGGCGGACGATTCTCAAGGCGTCCAAGGGCTACCGCGGTCAGCGCTCCCGGCTGTACCGCAAAGCCAAAGAGCAGCAGCTGCATTCGCTGAACTACGCCTACCGCGACCGGCGTGCCCGTAAGGGCGACTTCCGCAAGCTGTGGATTTCGCGCATCAATGCCGCCGCCCGCGCCAACGATATGACCTACAACCGCCTGATCCAGGGCCTCAAGGCCGCCGGGGTCGAGGTTGACCGCAAGAACCTCGCCGAGATCGCCGTGAGCGATCCGGCCGCGTTCACCGCGCTGGTCGAGGTGGCCCGTGCCGCACTGCCGGAGGATGTGAACGCCCCCTCCGGTGAGGCTGCGTGACGGCTCCGCTCACTGAGCGGTCCTCTACGGTCACCGGGGCGGTCAGGCTGCAGCGCCGCTCGGAACGGGTTGCTGTCGGGCGATTTCTCGCCGAAGGTCCGAACCTGGTCGAGGCGGCGGCCCGGCGCGGCATCGTCGACAGGGTCTTCGCCACCGAGGCGGCCGCCCGGAGGTACGCATCCATCCTGAGCGGCAGTGGCGTGGCCATCGTCACCGACCGGGCTATGAAGGCGTTGTCCGAGACGGTGACGCCTGCCGGTCTGGTCGCCGTGTGTCGGTTGCCCGACTTCCGCCTCGACGACATCCTGGCCACCGGCCCGTCGCTGGTGGTCGTCGCGGTGGATGTCGCCGATCCGGGCAATGCCGGCACTCTGATCCGGTTGGCCGATGCCATGGGCGCGGCAGCGGTGATCTTCGCCGGGGACGCGGTGGATCCCTTCAACGGCAAGTGCGTGCGGGCCTCTGCGGGCAGCATCTTCGCCGTCTCGATTCTGGCCGAGAAGGACACCCTCGGCCTGATCGAAGGCCTCCGGGCGGCCGGCCTGCAGGTGCTGGCGACCGCTCTGGACGGGGAACTGAGTCTCGACGACGCCGAACCGGTCCTGGCCGCCCCCACCGCTTGGTTGTTCGGATCTGAGGCGCACGGTCTCGCTATTGAGGCCGCGGCGGTAGCCGACCACCGGGTCGTCATCCCGATGTCGGGCGGCGTGGACAGCTTGAATGTGGCTGCCGCAGCGGCAATCTGTCTGTACCAGAGCGCGAAGGCCCAGCGCCCTCGCGGTTAGGCTCCGGGCAGCGCCGGCGCCGGGACGCCGGGGGTGCCCAGCCTACCCGCCAACCACGGCAGCGCCTCATTGAAACCATTTGCCGCTGAGGGGAAGTCGTGCCCGCCGCGATATCCCACGACGGAACATGCCACACCGTGCGCGCTGAGAAGTTCACACAACTGGTCCGCGGTCTTGTGGTGGTCCTCGGAGTAGGTATCCCAGTCCTTGAGCAAGTCAGATTCCGCAGAGCCCTCACCCGGCGCGCGATGCACGGTGGGAACATCGTCCGACACCCCGACCCAGGCAGCCAGGTCGTAGTAGTACCTGCGCGCCTCGACCACTGTCCTGGGATCGAATGCCTCCCACGCCTCGAGGTCTCCGCCGAACAACCGGGCGATGGTCTGGTTCTTCTTCCCGGCATTCGGGCCGAGTTGTCCGTCAAGGGAGACGAATGCGCTGAAAATCTCCGGATGGGTGACGGCGAGCGTGAGCGAGCACGTGCCGCCGGACGACCACCCCACCAGGCCCCAGTTGGCGGCGTTGGTGCTGACCCCGAAGTTCGACTTCACGTAGGGGACGAATTCGTCGATGAGGTGGTCGGCGGCGTTGCCCCGCGGACCGTTGACGCATTCGGTGTCATTGGTGAACGAACCACTCGTGTCGGGGAACACGACGACTGGAGTCGTGCCCCGATGTTGCAGAGCGAACTCATCGAGGATGTTCAACGCGTGGCCGGATTGCAGCCAGTCGGCGGGCGCGCTGAGTTCCGCCCCGAGCATCATCACCACGGGCAGTTCCGGCGGCGGGTTCGACGTGAACCAGATCGGAGGCAGGTAAACGAACTCCTCCCGGTGGGCGAAGCCGGAGATGTTGCTCGGTGTCGTTATCCGCACGACGGTACCGCGCGTCGGCCGGACCCCATCGCGGCGCATCTCCGCAAGTTTCTCCTGGTCGATCCATTGCGGTGGTAGTTGACCGGTTGCCCGCTGCCAGGCTGCGCCGACGGTGGGCAGATAACCCAGCGACGCATTGAGCACCGTCGCCACCGATAGGACACACAGTGGGACGGCGAGTATCGCGGCCGCGCGACGCCACCACGGCGATCCCGGCCAA
Source organism: uncultured Actinomycetota bacterium (assembly GCA_963787055.1). Classification (GTDB taxonomy): domain Bacteria; phylum Actinomycetota; class Actinomycetes; order Mycobacteriales; family Mycobacteriaceae; genus Mycobacterium. The sequence continues at coordinate 674,939 of CAWBBP010000007.1, read as the reverse complement.
CCCAGCACCAGTACCGCCGCCGCAAGGCCCGTCAGGCCGGTCCAGACCCACATTCCCCACGGGTAGACCGAGCCCAGGCCCTGGTTGCCGACGAACCACCACACCGCGCCAATCAACGACGCGCCCAAGGTCGCCGCCACCGGGAGCCAACGCAGTCGCCACCGGCGCGATCGCCACCCGGTCGCAGCGATCAAGGCGAGACCCGCAACCACCTGAATCGCACCGGGCAACCAACCGCTGATCAGCGAGACACCGCCATTCCCGGTGGGGCTCTCGGCGGCACCCACCGCGTCGACCGCCGGAGGCGCGGGCGGCGCCACCGGGACGGTGATCGGGTCTTGCGGCGGCACGGGGGAGGCCATTGCCGGCAGCGGATGCTCCGCCACGAACTGGCCGCAATCGTTGGCCACTGGTTGTTCCTGCAGTCGGCCGGCGATCCAGTCGAGGGCCCCGGCGTCCAGAACCGGATCGGGCTGCTGCCGGATGGTGATCCGATCGTTCATCCGGCAGGCGCGGACAAGGGCGCGCTCGGTCCACTGCGCCGTGGTCAGCGGATCCCGGTCTCCGTAGAGCACCAGCATCGGCTGTTGGGCCGGCCCCTGTGGAAGGGTGGTCTTACGCAGAAACGTACGTAGGGCGGCCAGCGCCTCCGGTGTGGCCGGGCGAAGATCATCGGGACTGACCTGGTCGCTGACCGCTGCGCGGGCGGCCCGATCATCCGGGCTGCAGCTCAGCAACAGATCCCAGTGCTGCTTGACCGCACCGCGCCGGTAGTCGTCGAGCGGGAATTGGGTTGAGTTGTACGCGCTGGCCAGCGCCGCCAGATAGCTGATGTAGAGGCGCCGCTGTTCTGGGTTGAGCGTCCCCTCCGCCGCGGCGTCGGCCAGTCCGTCGAGGTCCGCGGTCGGGGCGATGCTGACCGTGCCGCGAAGACTCTGGAATCCGTAATTGTCGGCAAGCTCGTTGACGGCCCATGCGGCCTGTCCGCCCTGCGCAGCGCCGACGGCCAGCCAGATCGGCGACGTCTCGGCAACGAGTTCTTTGGCCGCGCGAACGGCATCCATCAGGTTGTACCCGGCCGTCGTCGAGTCCAGGAACGGGTGATAGAGGCGCTTACCGTCGGACGGGGTTCCCAGTCCCTGGTAGTCGGGCACTGCGACGACATAGCCCGCCCGCAGAAGGGCACCAATGGCGGACGACGACCTCGATCCCACGTCCGCCGACGGCCCACAGTCCGGAGTCATTCCGCTGACCGCCGGCCCGTAGGCCACGACGTGGAAGCCGCCCGGCGGGGCGGCGGTTCGGGGAAGGTAAACGGATCCCGTGACGTGGGTCGTGGAATCGTCGATCCCCGATCGCGAGACGTAGGTGATGCGCTGGGCAGAGGCGGCCTCCGCCGGCAGTCCCTCCGACACCGTCTCGTTGCTGACGATTGCACCGCTACCATGCGCTTGTCGATCGGGCGGCGCCGTCGACCCGCCGCATCCGGCCACGGCTGCGGCCGACATGATTGCGAGCAGAACCAACAAGCGACCCAACGGCGCCCGGATGCCTGTGCTGCTGCTCACGTTCATCTCTTCCGGCCGCGCGAAGCGTTCACGGTAGCCGATCAGCACCCTACTAACTGCGCAGTGATCGGCATCGCCGCCAGTCAGAGCGGCCTTCGGGAGCGCATGCAGGCCCGCTGCACCTAGGCTGGCCTGGTGGTGGAGGCTGATCCGGTAGAGGAGCAGGAGTCAGAACGCGGTGGCACCGCGGCGCGGCTATCGGCGTGGATACGCGAGACCAACCACGATCCGGGGGTAATTGCTGCGGTCCGCCGCGCCCGGCATGCACTGCCCGGCGACCCCGACTTCGGCGACCCGCTCTCCTCGGCGGGGGACAGTGGGGCGCAGGCCGCGGCCCGGGCCGCCGACCGATTGATTCGCGATCGCGACGCGGCGAGCCGCGAGGTCGGACTGGCGACTCTGCAGGTCTGGCAGGCACTCACCGAACGTATCTCCGGCCGTCCGGTCAACGCCGAGGTGACCGTCGTCTTCACCGACCTGGTCGGGTTCTCGGACTGGTCGCTGGAAGCCGGCGACGACGCGACCCTACGGCTCTTGCGCCAGGTGGCCGGAGCAGCCGAGACGCCGATGCTCGATGCCGGCGGTCGCGTCGTGAAACGCATGGGCGACGGGACGATGGTGACCTTCCTCGACGCCGCAACGGCAGTGCGCGCGACGTTGACGGCTTTGGAAGCCGTGGAAACCGTTGACGTGGAAGGCTATACGCCACGCATGCGAGCAGGTGTCCACACCGGTCGCCCACAGCGCATCGGTGGGGACTGGCTGGGTGTGGACGTCAATATCGCGGCCCGCGTGATGGAACGGGCCACCCACGGTGGCCTGATCGTCTCGGGGGCGACGCTGGAGAGGATTTCCCCCGATGAGTGGGAATTGCTCGGGGTGACTGCCAAGCGGGTCCGCCGTCAGGTGTTCGCCCCGCGCCAGCAGGGTGTGCCCGCCGATCTGGCGATGTACCGGATCACGATGCGTCCCGGCGGGCCCGGCCAGCAGTCGGTTGAGGACGATGACGACGACGAAGTCGTGCAGGAGTGAGTCAGACGAACTCGTCGGCGCTAGCCTCGATCCAGTCGGACAGCCAGGCCTCCGGCGGGCACTCGAGCAGTTCGCCGGGCATCAGCCACTCGTAGATCTCGGCGTAGGTCCGGGTGCGGGCGTAGTCGACGCGCCGGTTGAGCATCGACGGTTGGAGTTCGTGGAAGCTTTCCAGCCCCATCGAGGCGACCATCTGCGCGGCGCTGGCCACCGTTGCCCGCTGGAAATTCGCCACCCGCTCGATCTTGTCCGGCACATACAGCGCCCGTGCCAATCCGGGGTCCTGGGTGGCCACCCCGGTGGGACAGCTGTTGGTGTGGCACTTCATCGCCTGGATGCAGCCGACCGCGAACATCATGGCTCTGGCTGCGAGGGTGAAGTCCGCACCCTGGATGATCCGGCTGACGATATCGAAGCCACTGGAGACCTTGCCTGACGCGCCGATCTTGATGTGCTGGCGAAGACCGGTGCCGACCAGGCAGTTGTGTGCCAGCATCAGGCCCTCGGTCAGCGGCATGCCGATGTGATCCTCGAACTCCTGCGGCGCGGCGCCCGTTCCGCCCTCGGATCCGTCGACGATGATGAAGTCCGCGGTGATGCCGGTCTGGGCCATCGCCTTGCAGATCGACAGGAACTCTGTGCGGGCGCCGATGCACAGCTTGAAACCGATCGGCTTGCCGCCGGACAGGCTGCGCAGCGTGGCGATGAAATGAACCAGTTCCAGCGGGGTGGCGAACGCGGTGTGAGCCGGCGGGGAGATGACGGTCTGCCCGACCGGCACACCGCGGGTGGCGGCGATCTCCTCGGTCACCTTGGCGCCGGGCAGCACGCCGCCGAGTCCGGGTTTGGCTCCCTGGGAGAGTTTGATCGAGATGGCCTTGACCGTGGGCAATGTCGCCTTCGCGCTGAACTTCTCGGCATCGAAATGGCCGTCCGGGGTCCGGCAGCCGAAGTAACCCGAGCCGATCTCCCAGATCAGGTCGCCGCCGTGCTTGAGGTGGTAGGGGCTGATCGCACCCTCACCGGTGTCATGGGCGAACCCGCCCTTGGCGGCGCCGCCGTTGAGCGCTTCGATGGCATTGCCGGACAGCGAACCGAAGCTCATCGCCGAGACGTTGAGCAGCGCGATGTCGTACGGCTGCGCGCAGTCCGGACCGCCGAGGCGAACCCGCGGTGCCAAGTCGGTAGCAATCCTGGCGCGCAGTGAGTGCCGGAGGAACTCATGGCCGATGGCGTTGAGATTGTGCTCGGTGCCGAACGGTTCGTCGCCCTTGATCCCCTTGGCCCTCCGGTACACCGCGTCACGGCTCTCACGGTTGAACGGCGCGCCGTCGGTGTTGGACTCGACGAAGTACTGGTAGATCTCCGGCCGAATCAATTCCGCGAGGAAACGCGCGTGGCCGAGGATCGGATATGCGCGCAGGATCGAGTGCTTGGTCTGGATCAGGTCCCAGGTGCCCAAGCCGGCCAGGGCGGCCAACACCGCCGCCAGCACCAGCCACCACGGGCCGTGCCTGAGCGCCAGAAGGGCGGCGACAACCGCCTCGGCCCACACCGCCGCCACGATGACTGCTCTGAGCATCTGCGATCCTCTTGTCTCGACGTCACGCGCCGGGCGAATTACCCGCGAGGCGTCATTCTGGCATCACCTATGATCTCCAGACCGGCACTTGAGCCACACCCGTGCCGCCCGAAAATCCCAGGCCAGCTAAGGAGAGCCTCGCAGCGTGGGTGAGCAACCCGTTGATCTGCTGTCGCAGGGCGCGCTGACCACCGCGGTCGACGCGGCCCGCCGAGCCTTCGAGTCCTGCGCTGACCTCGATGCACTGGCCCGCGCCAAGACCGATCACCTCGGTGACCGTGCGCCGCTGGCGCTGGCCCGCCAGTCGCTGGCCACGCTGCCCGCCGCCGAGCGGGCGGACGCCGGCAAGCGGGTCAACATGTGCCGTACCGAAGCGCAGGGAGCCTTCGACGAACGACTGGCGGTGCTGCGCGCCGAACGCGACGCCGCGGTGCTGGTGGCCGAGTCGATCGATGTCACGCTGCCGTCCACCCGACAGCCGCTCGGGGCGCGCCATCCCATCACGATTCTGGCCGAGCACATCGCCGACACCTTCGTGGCCATGGGCTGGGAGTTGGCCGAAGGCCCGGAGGTGGAAAGCGAGCAGTTCAACTTCGACGCCCTGAACTTCCCGCCCGATCATCCGGCACGCAGCGAGTCCGACACCTTCCACATCGCACCGGAGGGGTCCCGGCAACTGTTGCGCACCCACACGTCCCCGGTCCAGGTGCGCACCCTGCTCAACCGCGAGCTTCCGGTGTACATCGTCTCGATCGGGCGGACTTTCCGCACCGACGAACTGGACTCCACCCACACCCCGGTGTTCCACCAGGTCGAAGGGCTCGCGGTGGATCGGGGATTGACGATGGCGCACTTGCGCGGCACCTTGGACGCCTTCGCGCGCTCTGAGTTCGGGCCGGACGCCCGCACCCGGATGCGGCCGCACTTCTTCCCGTTCACCGAACCCTCGGCCGAGGTCGACGTCTGGTTTCCGAACAAGAAGGGCGGACCGGGCTGGGTCGAGTGGGGCGGTTGCGGAATGGTCAACCCCAATGTGCTGCGCGCCGCCGGGATCGATCCGGAGGCCTACTCCGGTTTCGCGTTCGGCTGCGGCCTGGAGCGCACCCTGCAATTCCGCAACGGGATCCCCGACATGCGCGACATGGTCGAGGGTGACGTGCGCTTCTCGCTGCCGTTCGGGGCTGGGCTGTAATGCGACTTCCCTACAGTTGGCTGCGCGAGGTCGTGCAAGCCGGTGCACCCGGATGGGATGTCGCCCCGGAGGATCTCGAACACGCGCTGATCCGGGTCGGCCACGAGGTCGAGGACGTCATCGTTCTCGGACCGGTCAGCGGGCCACTGACTGTCGGCAGGGTCACCGGCATTGAGGAACTCACCGAGTTCAAGAAGCCGATCCGGGCGTGCACGGTCGACGTGGGGGAGGGCCAGGATCGCGATATCGTATGCGGGGCAACGAACTTCACTGTCGGCGATCTGGTGGTGGTCGCACTGCCGGGAGCTGTGCTGCCCGGCGATTTCCGGATCGCCGCCCGCAAGACCTACGGCCGTACCTCCGACGGGATGATCTGCTCGGCGGCCGAACTCGGTTTGGGGGCAGATCATTCCGGCATTCTCGTGCTCCCTGCCGGCACCGCGGATCCCGGTACCGATGCGATCGCGGTCCTCGGTCTCGATGACGTGGTGTTCGACCTCGCCGTAACACCCGACCGCGGCTACGGTATGTCGGTTCGCGGTATCGCCCGCGAGATCGCCTGCGCCTATGACCTGGACTTCGTCGACCCCGCGGGCAATCCCGACCTGGCGCCGACACTGCCCGTCGAGGGACCGGCCCTGGCGGTCACCATCGAACCGGGAACGGGAGTGAGTCGCTTCGCGCTCAGGCCGGTCACCGGTATCGATCCGGCAGCCGAGTCGCCGTGGTGGCTGCGCCGCCGGCTGATGCTGTCCGGGATCAGGCCGATATCGCCGGCAGTCGACGTCACCAACTACGTCATGCTCGAACTCGGCCACCCGATGCACGCCCACGACAGCAGTAGGATCCGCGGCGACTTCGTGGTCCGGTTCGCCCGTCCGGATGAGACCGTCGTCACCCTCGACGGGGTCGACCGCCGCCTCGACCCGGGCGATGTTCTGATCGCAGACGACGTCGCCGTCGCAGCCATCGGCGGAGTGATGGGGGCTGGAACCACCGAGATCGACGCCACCACCACCGACGTGCTCCTGGAGGCCGCGGTGTGGGACCCGGCCTCGGTGTCGCGAACCATCCGTCGGCTACACCTGGTCAGCGAGGCCGGCCGCCGCTACGAGCGCTCCGTCGACCCGGGCATCTCGGTAGCCGCGGTCGATCGCTGTTCGGCGTTACTCGCCGAGATCGCCGGCGGCACCGTGCAGCCCCGGCTCACCGACTGGCGTGGTGACCCGCCGCGGGACGATTTCTCGCCCCCGCCGGTGCGGATGCCGGTCGATCTGCCCGACCGGATCGCCGGGGTGACCTACCCGGACGGCGCCGCCGTGCGCCGGCTGACCCAGATCGGCGCCCGGGTCCACGGGGATCCCGACAGCCCGGTCCTCACCGTCACCCCGCCGAGCTGGCGGCCGGATCTGGCCCAGCCCGCGGATCTGGTCGAGGAGGTGCTCCGGCTCGAGGGTCTCGATGTCATCCCGTCGGTACTGCCTGCGGCCCCGGCGGGCCGTGGCCTGACATCGGTCCAGAAGCGCCGCCGGGCGATCGGCAAGGCACTGGCGCTGTCCGGATTCGTGGAGGTACTGCCCACCCCGTTCCTGCCGGCCGGAGTTTTCGACCAATGGGCGCTACCCGCCGACGACCCTCGCCGACGCACCACCGCGGTTCTCAACCCGCTGGAGGCCGACCGACCCGAACTGGCCACCACCCTGCTACCCGCGCTGCTTGAGGCGTTGTCCCGCAACGTGTCCCGGGGGTTCGGGGATGTCGCGCTGTTCTCCGTCGCTCAGGTGGTGCGTCCGACCGAGCACACCCGCGCCGTCGATCTGATCCCCACCCACCGGCGGCCGACCGACGAGGAGATCGCACTGCTCGACGCATCCTTGCCGCATCAGCCGGTACATGTCGGGGCAGTGCTGGCCGGACTACGTGAACCGCGCGGACCGTGGGGGCCGGGGCGACCGGTGCAGGCGGCCGACGCCTTCGAGGCCGCGCGGGTGATCGCCCGGGCCTGCGGGGTGCAGGTCGAACTGCGGCCGGCTCAGCACCTGCCCTGGCATCCCGGCCGTTGCGCCGAGATCGTGATCGAGGACCTGGTCGTCGGGCACGCCGGCCAACTGCACCCGGGCGTCGTCGAGCGGTCTGGACTTCCCAAGGGCAGCTGCGCGATTGAAATGAACCTCGACTCGATACCCATCGTGGAGAACCTGCCCGCCCCACGGATCTCACCGTTCCCCGCGGTGTTCCAGGATCTCAGCCTGGTGGTCGAGGCCGGCGTGGCGGCCCAGGATGTCATCGACGCAGTCCGAACCGGGGCCGGTGATCTGCTGGAGGACGTCGCGCTGTTCGACGTTTACACCGGGCCGCAGATCGGGGAGGGTCGCAAGTCGCTGACCCTGGCGCTGCGGTTCCGTGCCGCCGACCGCACCCTCACCGAGGACGAGGCCAGCGCGGCACGCGACGGTGCACTGGCGGCCGCCGGCGAACGCCTCGGCGCGGTTCTGCGCGGCTGACCCCGCTCCCTCAGCCGCCGCCCCCGTACCCCCGTCCCCTCCGCGAGCAGACGCAAACTCGCATGAAAAGGGCCGTTTCAGTGCGATTTTGTGTCTGCTCGGCAGAGAGGCGGGAGAATGAAGTTGCATACCGCTGCATAAGAATGCACAATTCGGCAGTGACTACGGTGGCAGTAGCAGGCGCAAGCGGGTATGCCGGCGGCGAGATCCTACGTCTGTTGCTGGGGCATCCGGGTTACGCGGACGGCTCCCTCTCCATCGGCGCGCTCACCGCGGCGGCGAGTGCGGGCAGCGAACTGGCCGAGCATCACCCGCACCTGCTGCCGTTGGCGCAGCGGGTGCTCGAACCCACCGACCCCGGGATCCTTGCCGGACACGATGTGGTCTTCCTGGCATTGCCGCACGGCCACTCCGCGGAACTGGCCGCGAAGCTCGGCCCCGAAACCATCGTCATCGACTGCGGCGCCGACTTCCGGCTTGACGACGCCGCAGACTGGCAGCGCTTCTACGGGTCGGAGCACGCCGGCAGCTGGCCGTACGGGCTGCCCGAACTGCCCGGCGGCCGAGACGCACTGCGCGGTGCCACCCGCATCGCGGTGCCGGGCTGCTATCCGACCGCCGCTTTGCTGGCGCTGCTGCCGGCCGTCGCCGCCGACCTCGTCGAGCCGGCCGTGACCGTGGTCGCGGTCAGCGGCACCTCAGGAGCCGGCCGGGCCGCCAAAGTCGACCTGCTGGCCTCGGAGGTGATCGGGTCGGCGCGTGCCTACAACATCGCCGGCGCGCACCGGCACACCCCCGAGATCGCTCAGGGTCTGCGCGCGGTCACCGCCCGCCCGGTGACCGTGTCGTTCACGCCGGTGCTCATCCCGACCGCCCGGGGAATCCTCGCGACCTGCACCGCACGCACGTCGGCATCGCAATCCGAGATCCGCTCGGCGTACGAGAAGGCCTACGGCGAGGAACCATTCGTGTATCTGCTGCCCGACGGCCAACTGCCCCGCACCGGCTCGGTGGTCGGAAGCAATGCCGCGCAGCTTGCGGTGGCCGTCGACGCCGATGCCGGTGTGCTGGTCGCGGTCTGTGCCATCGACAATCTGGTGAAGGGAACCGCCGGGGCGGCAGTGCAGTCGATGAACCTGGCATTGGGCCGGCCGGAGACCCAGGGCCTGTCGGTGGTGGGGGTGGCGCCGTGACCTGCTCCTCCACCTCGAACACCCGACTGCTGCGCAGCCAAGGCGTCACCGCACCCGCCGGTTTTCGGGCCGCCGGTATCGCTGCGGGTATCAAGAAGTCCGGCGCACCCGATCTCGCCCTGGTCTTCAACGAGGGCCCAGACCACTGTGCTGCCGGGGTGTTCACCCGCAACCAGATCAAGGCCGCACCCGTGCTGTGGACCAGCCAGGCGCTGACCTCCGGGCGGCTGCGCGCGGTGTTGCTGAATTCCGGCGGTGCCAACGCCTGCACCGGACCACCAGGCTTCGCCGACACCCACGCAACCGCCGAGGCGGTAGCGGCGACCCTGTCGAACTGGGGCACCGAGACCGGTCCGATCGAGGTGGCCATCTGTTCCACCGGACTCATCGGTGACCGGCTGCCGATGGAGGCGGTGCTGGCCGGCGTGACCGAGATCGTCCACGAGCTGGCTGCCGGATTGCTGGGTGGCGACGACGCGGCACGAGCCATCATGACCACCGACACGGTGCCCAAACAGGTTGCGCTGCACCACTCCCTGGAGACGGGGGAGAACTGGACTCTCGGCGGGATGGCCAAGGGCGCGGGCATGTTGGCACCAGCGCTGGCCACCATGCTGTGTGTGCTGACCACCGATGCGGTGGCCGACCCGGCCGCGCTGGACACCGCACTGCGCCGCGCCACGGCACTGACCTTCGACCGCCTCGACGTCGATGGCAGTTCCTCCACCAATGACACGGTCCTGCTGCTCGCATCGGGAGCCAGCGAGATCCGGCCCAGCCAGGAGCATCTCGACGATGCGGTGCTTCGGGTCTGCGAGGACCTGTGCGCCCAACTACAGGCTGACGCCGAGGGAGTCACCAAGCGGGTGGCCGTCACCGTGACCGGCGCACCCAGCGATGAGGACGCCGTCACCGCTGCCCGGCTCGTCGCCCGGGACAGCCTTGTCAAAACTGCGTTGTTCGGCTCCGACCCGAATTGGGGGCGGGTGCTGGCCGCGGTCGGGATGGTGCCGTTCGCCATCGACCCGAACCGGATTTCAGTGTCCTTCAACGGATCCCCGGTTTGCCTCGATGGCGCCGGCGCACCCGGTGCGCGGGAGGTGGACCTGTCCGGTCCGGATATCGAGGTCGCGATCGCCCTCAACCTCGGTGCCGGTGAGGCGACGATCCGCACCACCGATCTCTCGCACGCTTACGTCGAAGAGAACTCGGCCTACAGCTCATGACCGCCGTCGGGAGAGCCGAGGCACTGCGCGGCAAGATCGTCGTGGTGAAGTACGGCGGGAATGCGATGACCGATGACCGGCTCAAGACCGCCTTCGCCGAGGACATGGTGTCGCTGCTCACCGCCGGCATCCACCCCGTGGTGGTGCACGGCGGCGGTCCGCAGATCAGTGCCATGCTCAAGAGGTTGGGCATTCCGGGCGAATTCAAGGGCGGCTTCCGGGTCACCACCCCGGAGGTTCTCGAGGTCGCGCGGATGGTGCTGTTCGGCTCCGTTGGCCGCGACCTGGTGAACCTGATCAACGCCCACGGGCCGTACGCGATGGGCCTCACCGGCGAGGACGCCCGGCTGTTAACCGCGGTGCGGCGCAGCGTGATCGTCGACGGTGTGGACACCGACGTCGGACTGGTCGGCGATGTCGACCGTGTCAACGCCGACGTCGTCCACGATCTCGTCGCCGCGGGCCGGATTCCGGTGATCTCGACCATCGCCCCTGATACCGATGGCGTGGTGCACAACATCAACGCCGACACCGCTGCCGCCGCCGTCGCCGAAGCGCTCGGGGCCGAGGCGTTGCTCATGCTCACCGATGTCGAGGGTCTCTACACCCGATGGCCGGACCGCGACTCCCTGGTCAGCGAAATCGACACCTGCACGCTCGCGCAGTTGCTGCCGACCTTGGAGGAGGGCATGGTGCCCAAGATCGAGGCGTGTCTGCGCGCGGTCACCGCCGGCGTGCCCAGCGCCCATGTCATCGACGGCCGGGTCGAGCACTGCGTGCTGGCAGAACTCTTCACCGACGAAGGTGCCGGGACGAAGGTGGTCGGCGCATGACCCTGCTCGATCGCTGGCAGACCGTGATGATGGACAACTACGGCACTCCCGCCCTGGCACTGTCCAGCGGCGACGGCGCGGTCGTGACCGATGTCGACGGCAAGACCTACCTGGACCTGCTCGGCGGGATCGCGGTCAACATCCTGGGCCACCGCCATCCGGCGATCATCGGGGCCGTCACCACTCAGCTGAACACCCTCGGCCACGTGTCCAACCTGTACGCCACCGAACCCGGCGTCGCGCTCGCCGAGGCCCTCGTCGGCCACCTCGGTTCGCCGGCCCGGGTGTTCTTCTGTAACTCCGGAGCCGAGGCCAACGAGGTCGCCTTCAAGCTCACCCGGCTCACCGGCCGCACGAAGCTCGTTGCGGCCCAGGGCGCGTTCCACGGCCGGACCATGGGGGCGCTGGCTCTGACCGGCCAGCCGGCCAAACAGCAGCCTTTCGCGCCACTGCCCGGCTACGTCACCCATGTGCCCTACGGAGATGTTGCGGCACTGGAGGCGGCGGTCGCCGACGACACTGCGGCGGTGTTCCTGGAACCGATCATGGGGGAGGGCGGAGTGGTGGTTCCGCCGGCCGGCTACCTGGCCGCTGCCCGGGAGATCACCAGCAGGCACGGTGCCCTGCTGGCTGTGGACGAGGTGCAGACCGGGGTCGGCCGGACCGGCGACTTCTTCGCCCATCAGCATGACGGGGTCACCCCCGATATCGTCACCCTGGCCAAGGGACTCGGTGGGGGATTGCCCATTGGCGCCTGTCTGGCGCTGGGTCCGGCCGCCGATCTGATGACGCCCGGCCTGCACGGCAGCACATTCGGCGGCAACCCGGTGTGCACCGCCGCGGCGCTCGCGGTGTTGCGGGTGCTCCATGACGACGGCCTGGTCGAACGGGCCGGGATCCTCGGCAAGACCTTGGCACACGGTGTGGAGGCGCTCAATCACCCTCTGGTGGATTACGTCCGGGGCCGCGGACTGCTCCGCGGCATCGTGCTGAGCGCACCGAAGGCCAAGGCCGCCGAGACAGCCGCCCGGGATGCCGGCTTCCTGGTCAATGCGGCGGCCCCGGACGTGATCCGACTGGCACCGCCGCTGATCATCACCGAGGGGCAGATCGACGGGTTCGTGTCGGCGCTGCCCGGCATCCTCGACACGGCGGGAGCACCGGCATGAGACATTTCCTGCGCGATGACGACATCACCCCGGCCGAGCAGGCTGAGGTGCTGACACTGGCCACTGCCGGCATGCACGTGACGATCGCCGCACCAGGCGGCTTCGGTCCGAATGTCGCTAGCGTCGCCGCCGCGCAGTCCCGCGCCGCCGAGACCGGTGCGACGGTTGCCGTCACCGCTGATGCCCGTTCCGCCGCCCGGGGCGCGGATGTACTGGTCACCGATACTTGGACGTCGATGGGTCAGGAAGAAGACGACGGTCTGGATCGGGTCGGCCCGTTCCGGCCCTTCCAGGTCAACGCCGACCTGCTATCCACCGCCGATTCGGAAGCCGTTGTGCTGCACTGCCTTCCGGCGCACCGCGGCGACGAGATCACCGATGACGTGATCGAGGGTCCGAACAGCGCGGTGTGGGACGAGGCCGAGAACCGGTTGCACGCCCAGAAGGCCCTGCTGGTGTGGCTAATCGAAAACAAGAACGGGGGACAGCGGCGATGACCCGATCACCGGAAGTCACCACCACCCGGGCCGGCCGGCAGGCTCGGATCGTCGAGATCCTGTCGTCGGTTCCGGTGCACAGCCAGACCGAGTTGGCCGCACTGCTCGCCGATGACGCAATCGAAGTGACCCAGGCGACACTTTCCCGCGACCTGGAGGAACTGGGCGCGGTGAAACTACGCGGCGCCGACGGCGGCGGCGGGGTCTATGTCGTGCCCGAGGACGGCAGCCCGGTCCGCGGGGTGACCGGCGGCACCGAACGGTTAGCCCGCCTGCTGGGAGAACTGCTGGTGTCCACCGATGCCAGCGCCAACCTCGCCGTCCTGCGCACCCCGCCCGGGGCGGCCCACTACCTGGCCAGCGCCATCGATCGGGCCGCACTGCCGGAGGTGGTCGGCACCGTCGCCGGTGACGACACCATCCTGGTGATCGCCCGCGAGCCGATGAGCGGTGCCCAAGTGGCCGTTTTGTTCGAGAATATCCGTCAGCACACCTAGCCCGTCAGCACACCTAGCCCGTCAGCACACCCGAGTCGCACCCCGTCAATAAGGAGACAGTCATGTCCGAGCGCGTCATTCTGGCCTATTCCGGCGGACTGGATACCTCAGTGGCCATCAGTTGGATCGGCAAGGAGACCGGCAGCGAGGTCGTCGCCGTCGCGATCGACCTCGGGCAGGGTGGCGAGGATATGGAGGTGGTGCGCCAGCGGGCGCTGGACTGCGGGGCCGTCGAGGCCGTCGTGGTCGACGCCCGCGACGAGTTCGCTGAGCAATACTGCCTGCCCGCCATCCAATCCAATGCCCTCTATATGGACCGCTATCCGCTGGTTTCGGCGTTGAGCCGGCCGCTGATCGTCAAACATCTGGTGGCCGCGGCCCGTGAGTACGGCGGCGACGTCGTCGCGCACGGCTGCACCGGCAAGGGCAACGACCAGGTGCGCTTCGAGGTCGGCTTCGCCTCGCTGGCGCCGGATCTGCAGGTGCTGGCCCCGGTCCGCGACTACGCATGGACCCGGGAGAAGGCCATCGCCTTCGCCGAGGAGAACGCGATCCCGATCAACGTCACCAAGCGCTCGCCGTTCTCCGTCGACCAGAACGTGTGGGGCCGCGCCGTGGAAACCGGTTTCCTGGAACACCTCTGGAACGCTCCCACCAAGGATGTCTATGACTACACCGAAGACCCGACCCTGGACTGGAACACCCCCGACGAGGTGATCATCGGGTTCGAGCAGGGCGTACCGGTCAGCATCGACGGCGTCGGGGTCAGTGTTCTGGAGTCCATTGTCGAATTGAACCGCCGCGCCGGCGCACAGGGCGTCGGCCGCCTCGACGTGGTCGAGGACCGACTGGTCGGCATCAAGAGCCGGGAGATCTACGAGGCGCCCGGCGCAATGGTGCTCATCACCGCGCACACCGAACTCGAGCATATGACGCTGGAGCGCGAGTTGGGCCGATTCAAGCGCCAGACCGACCAGCGCTGGTGCGAGTTGGTCTACGACGGCCTGTGGTTCTCGCCGCTGAAGACCGCGCTGGAGGCGTTCGTCGCCAATACCCAGCAGCCGGTGACCGGAGAGGTTCGGCTGGTGCTGCACGGCGGCCACATCGCGGTCAACGGCCGGCGCAGCACACAGTCGCTGTACGACTTCAATCTGGCCACCTACGACGAAGGGGACAGCTTCGACCAGTCCTCGGCCAAGGGGTTCGTCCACATCCACGGACTGTCCTCGAAGATCGCCGCCGCCCGGGATCGCGGGTTATCGAGGTGAGCACCAACGAGGGCTCGCTGTGGGGCGGTCGGTTCGCCGACGGCCCGGCGCCCGCGCTGGCGGCATTGAGCAAGTCCACCCACTTCGACTGGGTGCTCGCGCCGTATGACCTCGCGGCATCCAAGGCGCACGCCGCAGTCCTGTACCGGGCCGGGTTGCTCACCGCGGAGCAGCGCGACGGACTGGTGGCCGGGCTGGACAGTCTGGGGGCCGCCGTCGCCGATGGCAGTTTCGCCCCGCTGGTCACCGACGAGGACGTGCACGGCGCCCTGGAGCGGGGACTCATCGACCGGGTCGGCGCGGATCTCGGCGGCCGATTGCGGGCCGGCCGTTCCCGCAACGACCAGGTCGCCACGCTGTTCCGGATGTGGCTGCGCGACGCGATGCGACGAGTCGCCGACGGTGCGTTGGAGGTGGTGGCGGCATTGGTCGCCCAGGCCCAGGCCCATCCGGATGCCGTGATGCCCGGTAAGACCCACCTGCAGGCCGCCCAGCCGGTGCTGCTGGCCCACCACCTGCTGGCCCACGTCCATCCGCTGCTGCGCGATGTGGATCGGATCTGCGATTTCGACGTCCGGACGGCGGTGTCGCCGTACGGATCCGGCGCGCTGGCCGGCTCGTCCCTGGGGCTGGATCCCGATGCGATCGCGGCGGACCTCGGTTTCTCCGCTGCTGCCGAGAATTCCATCGACGCCACTTCGGCCCGGGATTTCGCCGCCGAGGCGGCATTCGTGCTGGCGATGATCGGGGTCGACCTGTCCCGGCTGGCCGAGGACATCATCCTCTGGAGTACCACCGAGTTCGGTTACGTCAAACTGCACGACGCCTGGTCGACCGGGTCTTCGATCATGCCGCAGAAGAAGAACCCCGATATCGCCGAGTTGGCCCGAGGCAAGTCCGGCCGGCTGATCGGAAACTTGGCCGGCCTGCTGGCCACCCTCAAGGCGCAGCCGTTGGCCTACAACCGCGATCTGCAGGAGGACAAGGAACCGCTGTTCGACTCGGTTGCGCAATTGGAACTGGTGCTGCCGGCGATGGCGGGTCTGGTCGCCACACTGCGTTTCGACGTCGAGCGGATGGCCGAGTTGGCGCCGGCCGGCTATACCCTGGCCACCGACATCGCGGAGTGGTTGGTGCGCCGCGGGGTGCCGTTCCGGGTCGCGCACGAGAGCGCAGGAGCGGCCGTCAAAGCCGCGGAAGCCCGTAGCGTCGGGCTGGAGGACCTCACCGACGATGAACTGGCGCAGATCGCGAGCGAACTGACCCCCGAGGTCCGGGAGGTGCTGACCGTCACCGGTTCGGTTGCCTCGCGCAACGCCCGGGGCGGTACCGCGCCGGAACAGGTTGTGCGCCAACTGGACCGGATCCGGCACACCTCCGGAGAGCTACGAACGCGACTGGAACGCTGAGGTAACGGTACTCAGCCGTCTGACTCGACCAGCTCGGACAGTTCCAGCCATCGGGTTTCGGCGCCGGCGAGTTCGGCTTCAAGATTCCGCAGCTCGCCGCTGAGCCGGGTGATGCCGACGTGGTCGGACTGGTCGTGTTCGGCAAGTTCGACGTGTTTGGCGTTGATCCGGTCGGAGATCTTGGACAGCGCGCGTTCCAGCGCGGAGATCTCCTTCTGCACGGTGCGCAATTCCGCCCCGGAGAGGCTGGACGCGGCGGATACGGCGGGTTTGACCGGGTCGGTGGACCGTCGTGGTGCGCCGGCCGTCCCGGCCTCCCGGTGCGCGGCGATCCGCAGGTACTCGTCGATGCCACCGGGGAGGTGGCGCAGATGACCGTTGAGAATCGCGTATTGCTGATCGGTGACCCGCTCCAGCAGGTAGCGGTCGTGGGAGACCACGATCAGGGTGCCCGGCCACGAATCCAGCAGATCCTCGGTGGCCGAGAGCATGTCGATATCCACGTCATTGGTGGGTTCGTCGAGTACCAGTACGTTCGGCTCGTCGAGCAGGGTCAGCATCAACTGCAGCCGCCGGCGTTGGCCGCCGGAGAGTTCACCGACCCGCGCCGACAATTGCTCGCGACGAAATCCCAAGCGCTCCAACAACTGCGTCGGGGTGAGCTCTTTGCCGTCGACCATATAGCTGGCCTGCAGCCGGCCCACCACATCGCGCACCAGATCGTCGGCCAGTTCCGCCAATCGGCCGGACTGCTGGTCGAGCATGGCCAGTCGCACCGTCTTACCGCGCTTGACCCGGCCGCTGTCGGGGGTGACGGTGCCTGCGATCAGGCCCAGCAGGGTGGACTTTCCCGCACCGTTGGCGCCCACGATCCCGGTGCGCTCACCGGGAGCGATCTGCCACTGGACATCGCGCAGTACCGGGTTGCCGTCGAAGGACACGGACACGTCCAGAAGATCGATGACGTCCTTGCCCAGTCGGGTGGTCGCCACTTTCGCCAGTTCGACGGTGTTGCGTATCGGCGGCACATCGGCGATCAGCTGGTTGGCCGCGTCGATGCGGAACTTGGGTTTGGAGGTGCGGGCCGGGGCGCCGCGACGCAGCCAGGCCAGTTCCTTGCGCATCAGGTTCTGCCGTTTGGCCTCGGTAGCCGCCGCGATCCGGTCGCGCTCGACCCGCTGCAGCACATAGGCCGCGTAGCCGCCGTCGAACGGTTCCACGACGCCGCCGTCCGGACCCTCGTGCACCTCCCACGTCGTAGTGGCGACCTCGTCGAGGAACCAACGGTCGTGGGTCACCAGCAGCAGCCCACCGGAGTTGCGCGACCAGCGCTGGCGCAGATGGCCGGCCAGCCAGGTGATGCCCTCGATATCGAGGTGGTTGGTGGGCTCGTCGAGGGCGATCACGTCCCATTCGTCAATCAGCAGTGCGGCCAACTGCACCCGGCGTCGCTGTCCACCGGACAGGGTGCCGGCCGGGGCGTTCCAGTCGAGGTCGGCGACCAGGCCGGCGACCACGTCACGAACCCGGGGGTCGCCGGCCCACTCGTGCTCGGGCCGGTCACCGACCAGAGCGGTGCCGACGGTGACAGATGAATCAAGGGTGTCGGCCTGCTCCAGCGCGGCGACCCGCAGGCCGCCGCGGCGGGTGACCCGACCAGAATCGGGCCGGATCCGGCCGGTGAGCATCC
The DNA here is from genome assembly GCA_963787055.1 of uncultured Actinomycetota bacterium. Taxonomy (GTDB): domain Bacteria; phylum Actinomycetota; class Actinomycetes; order Mycobacteriales; family Mycobacteriaceae; genus Mycobacterium. The sequence continues at coordinate 657,279 of CAWBBP010000007.1, read as the reverse complement.
CCATCAGGCTGGACTTCCCGTCCCCGTTGCGGCCGACGATGCCGATTCGGTCGCCGTCGTTGACACCGACGGTGACGCAATCGAAGACCACCTGCGTCGGATACTGGAGGTGCAGCGCCTCGGCGCCCAGCAGGTGTGCCACTGCGCCGACCTTACTGAGCGGTCAAAGCGCCTGGCTGCGGGCGTCGCAGCTTTCGGTGGTAACTCGGCGGTATGCCATGATGAGCGGGCCGCAGGGAGGCTGGTCCTGGAGGTTTCAGCAGCGCAGATATCGGCAGGGAGCAACGGTGGATCTAGGTTTTTCGGCACTCACCAAACCGCTGGAGCGCCTTGTGGCGACCGCCCAGAACGGGTACGAGGTCGCGCGTTTCGGCGGACTGGACACCGGTGCGGTGCCCTCGCCGTTCCAGATCGTCGAGAGCACCCCGATGTACAAGCTCCGGCGCTACTTCCCGCCGGACAACCGGCCGGGCAAGGCCAAAGCCGGCCCGCCGGTCCTGATGGTGCACCCGATGATGATGTCGGCCAACATGTGGGACGTCACCAGGGAAGACGGTGCCGTGGGCATCCTGCATGCCGCCGGCCTGGACACCTGGGTGATCGACTATGGCTCGCCCGATGAGGTCGAGGGCGGCATGGAGCGCACCCTGACAGACCACATCGTGGCCCTGAGCCAGGCCATCGACACCATCAAGGACCTCACCGGCCAGAGCGTTCACGTCGCCGGCTACTCCCAGGGCGGGATGTTCTGCTACCAGACCGTGGCCTATCGCCGTTCCAAGGACGTCGCGAGCATCGTGACGTTCGGCTCCCCGGTCGACACCCTGGCCGGTCTGCCCGGTGGCCTGCCCACGAACATGGCGGTAGGGCTGGCCGATTTCCTGGCCGATCATGTCTTCAACCACATCGACATCCCGGGTTGGCTGGCCCGCGCCGGCTTCCAGATGCTCGACCCGCTCAAGACTGCGAAGTCACGCGTCGAGTTCCTGTTCCAACTGCATGACCGTGAGGCGCTGTTGCCGCGGGAGCAGCAACGACGCTTTCTCGACCGGGAAGGCTGGATCGCCTGGTCCGGCCCAGCTGTCGCCGAACTGCTCAAGCAGTTCGTCACTCACAACCGGATGATGACCGGCGGCTTTGCCGTCCAGGGTCAGCTCGTGACGTTGACCGATATCACCTGCCCGGTGCTGGCCTTCGTCGGCGAGGTCGACGATATCGGGCAGCCTCCCGCGGTGCGCGGCATCAAACGGGCCGCGCCCAACGCAGATGTTTACGAGGTGATGATCAGGTCGGGCCACTTCGGCCTGGTCGTGGGATCCAAGGCCGCCACCAACACCTGGCCAACGGTCGCCGACTGGGTGCTGTGGGTGGCCGGCCGGGAGCCTCGCCCGGCGAATATCGCGCTGATGAAGGATGTGGCACCCGATGACGCCGAATCGGGGGGCGTGCCGCTGAACACCCGGCTGATGCTCGGCGTCGCCGACGCCGCGGAGTTGGCGACCTCGCTGGCCAAGGGCGCGGCGGACGCCGTTGTCGCGGCCAACCTCTCGGTGCGGACGCTGGCCATCGAAACCGCGCGCACCCTGCCCCGGCTGGTCCGCCTCGGCCAGATCAACGACCACACCCGGATCTCCCTGGGCCGGATCATCTCCGAGCAGGCCGAAGCGGCGCCGGACGGTGAGTTCCTGTTGTTCGACGGTCGGGTGCACACCTATCGGGCGGTCGACCGGCGCATCGACAATGTGGTGCGAGGCCTGATCGAGGTCGGGGTGCGCCAGGGCAGCCGGGTGGGGGTGCTGATGGACACCCGTCCAAGTGCCCTGGTCGCCATCGCGGCGCTGTCCCGGCTGGGCGCGGTCGCCGTGCTGATGCCACCGGACGCCGACCTCGAGCAAGCGACCCGGATCAGCGGTGTCACCGAGATCATCACCGACCCGGCCAACCTGACCGCGGCGGGCCGCCTGCCGGCTCAGATGCTGGTACTGGGCGGCGGTGAGAATCGGCATCTCGACATTCCGCCGGGCAGTGCCGTCATCGATATGGAACAGATCGACCCCGACGCAGTCGAGTTGCCGGGGTGGTATCGCCCCAACCCGGCCTACGCCCGCGACGTCGCGTTCGTGGTGTTCAACGCCGTCGGCGGCGGGGAACTGGTGCCCAAGCAGATCACCAACTACCGGTGGGCGTTGTCGGCCTTCGGCACCGCATCCGCGGCCGCGCTGAGCCGCAACGACACCGTCTACTGCCTGACGCCCCTGCATCACCAGTCCGGCCTGCTGGTCAGTCTCGGTGGCTCGGTGGTGGCCGGTTCGCGGATCGCGCTGTCCCGGGGACTGTGCCCGGAGCGCTTCCTCGACGAGGTTCGCCAGTACGGCGTCTCGGTGGTCACCTACACCTGGTCGATGCTGCGGGAGGTCATCGACGACCCCAATTTCACCCTGTCGGGCAACAATCCGATCCGCCTGTTCATGGGTTCGGGCATGCCGACCGGACTATGGGAGCGGATCCTCGAGGTGTTCGCGCCGGCCAAGATCGTGGAGTTCTTCGCCACCTCCGATGGTCAGGCGGTGCTGGCCAACGTCGCCGGGCTCAAGGTGGGCAGCGAGGGCCGACCGCTGCCCGGCGGTGGCGAGGTCGAACTGGGTGCCTATGACCCGGAGGAAGACCTGATTTTGGAGGACAATCGCGGGTTCGTCAGGCTCGCGGGTCGCGAGGAAACCGGCATCCTGCTGGCCAAACCGTGGGGGCCGATCGACCCGACCGCCTCGGTGAAGCGCGGGGTGTTCGCCGCCGGCGACATCTGGATCTCCACCGAGTACGTCTTCTGGCGCGATGCCGACGGTGACTACTGGCTGCTGGGCAACCGCTCGGGCTTGCTGCGCACCCCACGCGGCGTGGTGTTCCCGGCGCCGATCACCGATGCGGTCGGCAGGATCGGGGCGGTCGACCTGGCGGTGACGTACGGGGTGGAGACGCCGGGCGGGACCCTGGCCGTCACTGCGCTCACGGTGCGGCCGGGGATGAGTGTTACCCCCGCCGACATCGGCGAGGCGGTGGCGAACATGCCCGTCGGACTGCCGCCGGACGTCGTGCACGTGGTGGCGGACCTCGCGGTCAGCGCGTCCTACCGTCCGGTGGTCTCGGCCCTGCGCGCGGCCGGGGTGCCCAAGGCCGGACGTAACAGTTGGTACCTGGATGCCGATACGGGCAAGTACAGGAGGCTCTCGGCTGCGGCCCGGTCGGCGTTCACCAAGGGTGTCGGCTGATCGGCGCGGTAGGCTCGGGGAGTTCGACGCAGGTCTGGAGGAGTGCCATGTTGGGAAAACTCGGCGGTGTGCGCCGCGGGGCGGGGCACTGCATGGCCGGTCTCGCGGTCACCGTCGGCCTCGCCGTCGGCGTGTCCGGCGTCGCGGTGGCGGATCCCTCCCTGGTTCCCACTCCGGTCCCCAAGCCCACCGTCGCCCTTGAGGGCGGCGCCGCAGCGGCAGTTGCGACCGCCACCCCGACGGCGACCGCCGCAACCGCTGGCGATGTCCTCGACCAGCTCGCCGAGGAGTACGCGGTCGGGGCGGGCGGCGGTCAATTGTCGAACCTGCTCAGGATGTCGCTGAAACTTCGCGCGATGGGCTTCAAGCCGTCCAAGCCGTATCTCGAAGAGATCACCACGGCGATGAACTACCGGCCCAACCAGGGTCCGCTGATCTCAGCTCTGAAGAACGCCATCGCCTACCAGCAGAAGATCCGGGCTCAAACCCAGGTACTGCAGCAGGCGCAGTCCCAGCAGGGCGCCAACAGCGCTGTCATGGGCGCCGGCCAGATGCCCGGTGACAGCAACCCCGGCGCCGCTGCCGTCCCCGTTGCGCCGGCCGCGGTGGCACCGGCTCCGCTGCCGGCCACACCGTAGCTGCCGTGCTCGACGCGAAACTGCTCGACATCCTGGTGTGCCCGGCTGATCGGGGACCGCTACTGATGCTCGGGGGCGTCCTCTACAACCCCCGGCTGCGCAAGGCCTACCGCGTCGAGGACGATATTCCGGTGCTGCTGATCGACGAGGCCGTCGACGTCGGGCCCGCCGAACACGACCGGTTGATGGCGCTTTCCGGCACCGAATAGGTGTGTCCCTGCGCGTGAACTCGCAGTGCCTGGCCGTCGATCCGGTGACGGCGGCCCGTCGGCTGCTCGGCACGGTGATCACCTCACGCGGGGTGGACGCCGTCGTCGTCGAAGTCGAGGCCTACGGAGGCCCGCCCGGCGGGCCGTGGCCGGATCCGGCTTCGCACTCCTATCGGGGGCCGAGTGTGCGTAACACTGTCATGTTCGGTCCACCGGGCCGGCTCTACACCTACCGCAGCCACGGAATCCATGTGTGCGCCAACGTTTCCTGCGGCCCGGCAGGCACTGCGGCTGCGGTGCTGCTGCGGGCTGCGGCCGTTGAATCCGGCCGCTCCGATGCACAGGACCGCCGCGGCCCGGCGGTTCCGGCGCGGGCGCTTGCGCGCGGTCCCGGCAACCTCTGTTCGGCACTGGACATCACCATGGACGATAGCGGCCTGGATCTGTTCGACCCCCGCTCGCCGGTCGCCATTCGGTTGGGGGAGGGCTCCGATGCGATCGCCGGCCCGCGAGTGGGCGTCAGCCGGGCTGCGGACCGGGCCTGGAGGTTCTGGATTCCGGGGCGGCCGGAGGTGTCCGCCTATCGCCGTAGTCCGCGGGCGCCGCGGGCGGGCGACAGCGACTGAGCCCAGCGCATGGGAGAAGATCAACCCATGGCGACGACAATCCTCGACGAGTTGGGCTGGCGTGAGCTGATCGCCCAGTCCACTGACCTCGACGCGCTCGCCGCGGCCGCCGCGCGGCCTCCGCTGACGGTGTACGCCGGGTTCGACCCAACCGCACCGAGTCTGCACGCCGGGAACCTGGTGCCCCTGCTGACCCTGCAACGTTTCCAGCGGGCCGGACACCGGCCGATCGTGCTGGCCGGCGGCGCGACCGGCCTCATCGGCGATCCGCGCGACCAGGGCGAGCGGACGCTGAACACCGCCGACACCGTCGCACAGTGGTCCGAGCGCATCCGCGGTCAGCTCGAACGCTTCGTCGACTTTGGTGACGGCGCCACCTCAGCGGTCGTGGAAAACAACCTGACCTGGACCGCACCGCTCGGGGCGATCGAGTTCCTCCGCGATGTCGGCAAGCACTTCTCGGTCAACGTGATGCTCGACCGGGACACCATTCGGCGCCGCCTGGACGGCGAGGGGATTTCCTATACCGAGTTCAGCTACATGCTCCTGCAGGCCAACGACTACGTCGAACTGCACCAGCGGTATGGCTGTGCACTTCAGATCGGCGGATCGGATCAGTGGGGCAACATCATCGCCGGGGTGCGGCTGGTCCGGCAGAAGCTCGGTGCGACGGTGCACGCCCTGACCGTTCCGCTGGTCACCTCCGCCGACGGCACCAAGTTCGGGAAGTCCACCGGCGGGGGCAGCCTATGGCTGGACCCCGAGATGACCAGTCCGTACGCCTGGTATCAGTACTTCTTCAACACCGCAGACGCCGACGTCATCCGCTACCTGCGTTGGTTCACCTTCCTGACCGCAGATGAGCTCGCCGAGTTGGCCGAGGGCACCGCGGCCCGGCCGCATGAGCGTGCCGCGCAGCGGCGACTGGCCCGCGAGCTCACCACGCTGGTGCACGGTGACGCCGCCACCGAGGCAGTCGAGCACGCCTCGAAGGCGCTGTTCGGCCGCGGTGAACTCGACCGGCTCGACGAAGTGACCCTGGCCGCCGCTCTGCAGGAGACAACGGTGGCCGAGTTGGCGCCCGGCGGACCGGACAGCATCGTCGATCTCCTGGTGGCGACCGGGCTGTCGGAGAGCAGGGGCGCGGCCCGGCGGACGATCGCCGAGGGCGGGGTGTCGGTCAACAATGTGCGGGTACAGAGCGAGGACTGGGTGGCCGAAGGGTCGCATTTCCTGCATGGACGCTGGTTGGTGCTGCGGCGGGGCAAACGGAATGTCGCCGGAGTGCAGCGGGTCGGTTGAGGTGTGACGAAGGTCAAACGCTCCTGCAGCCCAGGGGATTTGACTCGAGTGAGACCCCTGACGTAGCTTATGGAAGTCGTTGCGACGCGGTTCGTCCGCTGAGCGCGGCGGCATCCCAGGGAATGTCTCCGGGTTTCGGAGCGTTACCACTGTCCGCATGACGAGTACGCGGTAATCACCGCGGTCTTGTTGCGCGGCCGGACAACGGATGTCGGGTGTGTTGTTTGAGAACTCAATAGTGTGTTTGGTGGTTTTTGTTTGTTGTTTGTTTTTTTGTTGTGCTCTGGCTCCCCCGGGTCAGGGTGTGACGTTTTTTGTTTGGCCAGATTTTTTCTGGTTGCTTGATCGGATTTCTCTGATTGATGCTTGCCCGTGAGTCGTTTTGGCTCCCTTTTGTGAAAAGGGAGGGCAGTTTTTGTTTGGAGAGTTTGATTCTGGCTCAGGACGAACGCTGGCGGCGTGCTTAACACATGCAAGTCGAACGGTAAGGCCCTTCGGGGTACACGAGTGGCGAACGGGTGAGTAACACGTGGGTGATCTGCCCTGCACTTCGGGATAAGCCTGGGAAACTGGGTCTAATACCGGATAGGACCATGCGCTTCACGGTGTGTGGTGGAAAGCTTTTGCGGTGTGGGATGGGCCCGCGGCCTATCAGCTTGTTGGTGGGGTAATGGCCTACCAAGGCGACGACGGGTAGCCGGCCTGAGAGGGTGTCCGGCCACACTGGGACTGAGATACGGCCCAGACTCCTACGGGAGGCAGCAGTGGGGAATATTGCACAATGGGCGCAAGCCTGATGCAGCGACGCCGCGTGGGGGATGACGGCCTTCGGGTTGTAAACCTCTTTCAGTAGGGACGAAGCGCAAGTGACGGTACCTACAGAAGAAGCACCGGCCAACTACGTGCCAGCAGCCGCGGTAATACGTAGGGTGCGAGCGTTGTCCGGAATTACTGGGCGTAAAGAGCTCGTAGGTGGTTTGTCGCGTTGTTCGTGAAATCTCACAGCTTAACTGTGAGCGTGCGAGCGATACGGGCAGACTGGAGTACTGCAGGGGAGACTGGAATTCCTGGTGTAGCGGTGGAATGCGCAGATATCAGGAGGAACACCGGTGGCGAAGGCGGGTCTCTGGGCAGTAACTGACGCTGAGGAGCGAAAGCGTGGGGAGCGAACAGGATTAGATACCCTGGTAGTCCACGCCGTAAACGGTGGGTACTAGGTGTGGGTTTCCTTCCTTGGGATCCGTGCCGTAGCTAACGCATTAAGTACCCCGCCTGGGGAGTACGGCCGCAAGGCTAAAACTCAAAGAAATTGACGGGGGCCCGCACAAGCGGCGGAGCATGTGGATTAATTCGATGCAACGCGAAGAACCTTACCTGGGTTTGACATGCACAGGACGACTGCAGAGATGTGGTTTCCCTTGTGGCCTGTGTGCAGGTGGTGCATGGCTGTCGTCAGCTCGTGTCGTGAGATGTTGGGTTAAGTCCCGCAACGAGCGCAACCCTTGTCTCATGTTGCCAGCACGTTATGGTGGGGACTCGTGAGAGACTGCCGGGGTCAACTCGGAGGAAGGTGGGGATGACGTCAAGTCATCATGCCCCTTATGTCCAGGGCTTCACACATGCTACAATGGCCGGTACAAAGGGCTGCGATGCCGTGAGGTGGAGCGAATCCTTGAAAGCCGGTCTCAGTTCGGATCGGGGTCTGCAACTCGACCCCGTGAAGTCGGAGTCGCTAGTAATCGCAGATCAGCAACGCTGCGGTGAATACGTTCCCGGGCCTTGTACACACCGCCCGTCACGTCATGAAAGTCGGTAACACCCGAAGCCGGTGGCCTAACCCGTAAGGGAGGGAGCCGTCGAAGGTGGGATCGGCGATTGGGACGAAGTCGTAACAAGGTAGCCGTACCGGAAGGTGCGGCTGGATCACCTCCTTTCTAAGGAGCACCACGAGACTCATGCCCCGCCCACAATCGTGTGGGGGTTCGGTGTGCTGAGCGATTCGTTGGATGGGCCGTACCCTGTAGTGGGGTCGGTTCTGGTGCACGACAAACTTTTCCGTTCGGCCCGGGTGGGGCCGGCGGTGGCTGCCAGACACACTATTGGGCTTTGAGACAACAGGCCCGTTCACCTCTTCGCCCTGCTGTTCGGGGAACCGGAGGTGTTCTCATCCCCGGGTTGGGGGTGGCGCCCGTTTTTTGGGTGTGGTTGTTGTCGCTCCATCTTGGTGGTGGGGTGTGGTGTTTGATTTGTGGATAGTGGTTGCGAGCATCTAGCGAGCAATGACCTGTGTGCCTTCCAGGTGTCCTTCTTCGGGGGGATGGTGGTGGGCGGGGTTGTTGTTCTCTGATGTGCAATTTCTAATATTGGTTTTGTGTTTGTAAGTGTTTAAGGGCGCATGGTGGATGCCTTGGCACTGGGAGCCGATGAAGGACGTGGGAGGCTGCGAAATGCCTCGGGGAGCTGTCAACCGAGCGTTGATCCGAGGATGTCCGAATGGGGAAACCCGGCACGAGTGATGTCGTGTCACCCGGCACTGAATACATAGGTGTCGGGGGGGAACGCGGGGAAGTGAAACATCTCAGTACCCGTAGGAAGAGAAAACAAAAGTGATTCCGTGAGTAGTGGCGAGCGAAAGCGGAGGATGGCTAAACCGTATGCATGTGATACCCGGCAGGGGTTGTGTGTGCGGTGTTGTGGGGCGTGTCTTCTCAGGTCTGCCGGCCTGGGCGACAGTCAGAAAAGATCGTGTTAATCGAAGTGGCCTGGGATGGTCTGCCGTAGACGGTGAGAGCCCGGTAGGTGAAAACACGTTCTCTGTTGTGACATGTTCCCCGAGTAGCAGCGGGCCCGTGGAATCTGCTGTGAATCTGCCGGGACCACCCGGTAAGCCTGAATACTTCCCAGTGACCGATAGCGGACAGTACCGTGAGGGAATGGTGAAAAGTACCCCGGGAGGGGAGTGAAATAGTACCTGAAACCGTGTGCCTACAATCCGTCAGAGCCCTCCTTCACAGGTGGGGTGATGGCGTGCCTTTTGAAGAATGAGCCTGCGAGTCAGGGACATGTCGCGAGGTTAACCCGGGTGGGGTAGCCGCAGCGAAAGCGAGTCTGAATAGGGCGTATCCGCACAGCAGTGTGTGGTGTAGTGGTGTGTTCTGGACCCGAAGCGGAGTGATCTACCCATGGCCAGGGTGAAGCGCGGGTAAGACCGCGTGGAGGCCCGAACCCACTTAGGTTGAAGACTGAGGGGATGAGTTGTGGGTAGGGGTGAAAGGCCAATCAAACTCCGTGATAGCTGGTTCTCCCCGAAATGCATTTAGGTGCAGCGTCGCGTGTTTCTTACCGGAGGTAGAGCTACTGGATGGCCGATGGGCCCCACAGGGTTACTGACGTCAGCCAAACTCCGAATGCCGGTAAGTCCAAGAACGCGGCAGTGAGACGGCGGGGGATAAGCTCCGTGCGTCGAGAGGGAAACAGCCCAGATCGCCGGCTAAGGCCCCTAAGCGTGTGCTAAGTGGAAAAGGATGTGCAGTCGCAGAGACAACCAGGAGGTTGGCTTAGAAGCAGCCACCCTTGAAAGAGTGCGTAATAGCTCACTGGTCAAGTGATTGTGCGCCGATAATGTAGCGGGGCTCAAGCACACCGCCGAAGCCGCGGCAACGTCCTTGTGGCGTTGGGTAGGGGAGCGTCCTGCATCCGGTGAAGCCGCCGAGTGATCGAGTGGTGGAGGGTGTGGGAGTGAGAATGCAGGCATGAGTAGCGATAAGGCAAGTGAGAACCTTGCCCGCCGAAAGACCAAGGGTTCCTGGGGCAGGCCAGTCCGCCCAGGGTGAGTCGGGACCTAAGGCGAGGCCGACAGGCGTAGTCGATGGACAACGGGTTGATATTCCCGTACCCGTGTGTGAGCGCCCAATGACGAATCATCGGTACTAACCGCCCAAAGGGTGGTCCACCAATCCCTTCGGGGTGCGGGGATCGCCGGCTGCGCGGGACCTTCGGTGTTAGTAGTCAAGCGATGGGGTGACGCAGGAAGGTAGCCGTACCAGTCAGTGGTAATACTGGGGCAAGCCCGTAGCACGACATCTAGGTAAATCCGGATGTCTCATGTGTGAGAGGTGATGCATAGCCGAGTGAGGCGAATTCGGTGATCCTCAGCTGCCGAGAAAAGCCTCTAGCGAGCACACACACGGCCCGTACCCCAAACCGACACAGGTGGTCAGGTAGAGAATACCGAGGCGTACGAGTGAACTATGGTTAAGGAACTCGGCAAAATACCCCCGTAACTTCGGGAGAAGGGGGACCCCTTGCTGTGAAGGCCTTCGCGGCCGGCAGCGGTGGGGGGTGGCACAAACCAGTGAGAAGCGACTGTTTACTAAAAACACAGGTCCGTGCGAAGTCGCAAGACGATGTATACGGACTGACGCCTGCCCGGTGCTGGAAGGTTAAGAGGACCGGTTAACCCGTAAGGGTGAAGCTGAGAATTTAAGCCCCAGTAAACGGCGGTGGTAACTATAACCATCCTAAGGTAGCGAAATTCCTTGTCGGGTAAGTTCCGACCTGCACGAATGGCGTAACGACTTCTCAACTGTCTCAACCATAGACTCGGCGAAATTGCACTACGAGTAAAGATGCTCGTTACGCGCGGCAGGACGAAAAGACCCCGGGACCTTCACTATAGCTTGGTATTGATGTTCGATACGGTTTGTGTAGGATAGGTGGGAGACTGTGAAGCATTAACGCCAGTTAGTGTGGAGTCGTTGTTGAAATACCACTCTGATCGTATTGGACCTCTAACTTCGAACCGTATATCCGGTTCAGGGACAGTGCCTGGTGGGTAGTTTAACTGGGGCGGTTGCCTCCTAAAATGTAACGGAGGCGCCCAAAGGTTCCCTCAACCTGGACGGCAATCAGGTGTTGAGTGCAAGTGCACAAGGGAGCTTGACTGCGAGACCTACACGTCAAGCAGGGACGAAAGTCGGGACTAGTGATCCGGCACCTCTGAGTGGAAGGGGTGTCGCTCAACGGATAAAAGGTACCCCGGGGATAACAGGCTGATCTTCCCCAAGAGTCCATATCGACGGGATGGTTTGGCACCTCGATGTCGGCTCGTCGCATCCTGGGGCTGGAGCAGGTCCCAAGGGTTGGGCTGTTCGCCCATTAAAGCGGCACGCGAGCTGGGTTTAGAACGTCGTGAGACAGTTCGGTCTCTATCCGCCGCGCGCGTCAGAAGCTTGAGGAAAGCTGTCCCTAGTACGAGAGGACCGGGACGGACGAACCTCTGGTCCACCAGTTGTCCCACCAGGGGCACCGCTGGATAGCCACGTTCGGACAGGATAACCGCTGAAAGCATCTAAGCGGGAAACCTTCTCCAAGACCAGGCTTCTCACCCATCAAGTGGGATAAGGCCCCCCGCAGACCACGGGATCGATAGACCAGACCTGTAACCGCAGCAATGCGTTAGGGAACTGGCACTAACCGGCCGAAAACTTACAACAACACACAAAACTCGCAACCACACCATCTGCAAAACACAAAAACACCACACCCCACCACCAAAAACACCCCACACAAAAAGCGGGGCGAACAAGGGGCACACAAAAATTTACATAAAGTTACGGCGGCCATAGCGGCAGGGAAACGCCCGGTCCCATCCCGAACCCGGAAGCTAAGCCAGCCAGCGCCGATGATACTACCCAACAGGGTGGAAAAGTAGGACACCGCCGAACACACATTAAGGAACACCCCCCGAGAAATCGGGGGGTGTTCCGCATTTCCAGGACAAGATTTAAATATCATCGAATTTTCTATTCACCGGCGTTGCCCGTATCCTTTACCCGATGGCCGAGGACAGAAATGGCGAAAAGGGCCGGCGCCCGGTGCGCCGTCCCACCGAACCGGGCCGGGCAGGCAAGGGCCGGCCGCAGGCGTCGGCGCCGCGGCGCTCAGGCTCGGACCGGGCACGCCGTACCCAACCGCAGCAGGCTGCCGGCACCGGGGACGCCCAGCAGCCCAGCGGTCCGGCCATCCCGGCGACCGTGGAGGCCAAACAACTCGCACCGGAGATAAGGGCCGAGTTGTTCACCCTCGACAAGTCCACCGCCGACACCGTGGCCAGGCATCTCGTCGCGGCCGGCGAACTTCTCGACGAGGACCCGGAGGCGGCGCTGGCACACGCCCAGGCCGCCCGCAACCGGTCCGGTCGGATCGCGGCGATCCGGGAGGCGGTCGGGATCGCGGCTTACCACTGCGGAGACTGGGCGCAGGCGCTTGCCGAATTCCGGGCCGCCCGCCGGATGGGCTCCAAATCCGTTCTGCTGCCGCTGATCGCCGATTGCGAACGCGGTGTCGGCCGCCCGGAGCGTGCCATCGACCTGGCCCGCAGTCCCGAAGCAGCCGAGCTCGCCGGGGACGATGCCGACGAGATGCGGATCGTCGCAGCCGGTGCCCGCGCCGACCTCGGACACCTCGACCAGGCTCTTGCGGTCTTGTCCTCGCCGGCACTCGATCCGTCCCGTACCGGCTCGACTGCGGCCCGGCTGTTCTATGCCTACGCCGACACCTTGCTGGCACTGGATCGGCCGGCGGACGCGCTGCAGTGGTTCATGCACGCGGCGGCCGCCGACGTCGACGGGGTCACCGATGCCGAAGACCGGATCGACGGGCTCGCCTGAGATGGATTCGCTCGCCCGACTTCACGACTGCCTGCTGCTGGATCTGGACGGCACCCTGTTCCGGGGGCATGCGCCGACCGTCGGCGCGGTGGAGACGCTGGCGGCGGTCGACGGCCGTGCGCTGTTCGTCACCAACAACGCCTCCCGCTCTGCCGATGAGGTTGCCGATCACCTCCGTGATCTCGGCTTCACGGCGTCCGCCGACGATGTGGTGACCAGTGCCCAGGGTGCGGCCAGGCTTCTGGCACAACGACTTCCGGCCGGCGCGAAGGTTCTTGTTCTCGGTACGGACGCGCTGGCGGCGGAGATCGGCGCAGCCGGGCTGCAGCCGGTGCGGATGGCGGCCGATGAGCCCGTCGCCGTCGTCCAGGGTCTGTCGATGGCCCTGGCCTGGCCCGACCTCGCCGAGGCGGCGCTGGCCATCGGGGCAGGCGCGCTGTGGGTGACAGCCAATCTCGACCCGACTCTGCCGACTGAGCGTGGGCTGGTTCCCGGCAACGGCTCCATGGTCGCCGCACTGCGCACCGCCACCGGAGTCGAGCCGCTGGTCGCCGGGAAGCCGGCGCCCGGGCTCATGCACGATGCGCTGGCGCGGGGCCGATATCGCGCGCCGCTTGTGGTGGGCGACCGACTCGACACCGATATCGCAGGCGCCAACGCCGCCGGACTACCAAGCCTGATGGTGCTCACCGGGGTCAACACCGCCCGTGACGCCGTCTGGGCCGATGCGGTTCACCGGCCCACCTACATCGGCACCGACCTCCGGGCTCTACTCGACGACGCCGGGAACCTGTCGGTCGCCGCCCATCCCGCCTGGAGAATCGACAGTGGCCCGGACGGTGTGACGGTCACCGCGACCGGTCTCGACCCCGGCGCCGATGGTCTGTCGATCGTGCGTGCCACCGCCCGGGCGGTGTGGGACAGGGCGAATGACGGTCGGTCGCTGCCCGTTCGAGCCGGCGATGACACCGCCCGCGCCGCACTGCGGCGCTGGTCACTGCTCACTGATTCCGATCCGCTAGCGTGATCGACGATATGACCACCGATCCTCAAGCGATCCGCGCCCGGGTCGATGCCATCCTGGCCGATCTACCCGGGACGGACCACGATGCGTCCGGGGACGGCGGCGCGTCGGTGATGGATGCGGTAACGGATATCGACGCCATGGGCCAGCGCCTCGAGGAGGCGCACCAGATCCTGGTCGACGCGCTGGAATCGGTCGAGAAGGGCTGAGCTGCGCATGACGCGGCGCGCCCGGGTTGACGCTGAGCTGGTCCGGCGTGGGCTGGCCAGGTCACGGCAGCAGGCGGCTGAACTCATCGTTGCCGGGCGCGTCACCATCGACGGTATGCCGGCGGCCAAACCGGCGACCGCCGTCGCGGTCACCGCGCGGCTGACCGTGGAGAACGCCGACGAGAGGACCTGGGTCTCCCGCGGGGCGCACAAGCTGATTGGGGCGCTGGACGCCTTCGCTATCGACGTGCGGGGCCGCCGTTGCCTGGACGCCGGCGCGTCTACCGGCGGTTTCACCGAGGTGCTGCTGGACCGCAGTGCCGCCGAGGTGGTGGCCGTCGACGTCGGCTACGGACAACTCGCCTGGTCGCTGCGCTCGGATGACCGGGTGCAGGTCATCGAGCGGACCAATGTGCGCGAACTGACACCCGATGCGATCGGCGGCCCGGTCGACATGATCGTCGCCGATCTGTCGTTCATCTCGCTGGCGACCGTGCTGCCCGCCCTCACCGGGTGCGCGGCTCCGGGCGCCGATATCGTTCCGATGGTGAAACCCCAGTTCGAGGTCGGCAGGAGCCAGGTCGGCGCCGGTGGCGTGGTGTCCGACCCGCAACTCCGCGCCGAATCGATGTTGGCCGTCGCGGCTCGGGCCGCCGCCCTGGGCTGGCCACCGGTCGGGGTGACGGCGAGCCCACTTCCAGGGCCGTCCGGCAACGTCGAGTACTTCCTCTGGCTCCGGGCCCGGACCGATGCGGCCCTGGCCGGTGCGGCACTCCAGGACGCGGTTCACCGTGCCGTCGCGGAGGGACCGCAGTGAACATGGATTCCGCTGCCAGAACGATCCTGCTGGTTGTGCACCCGGGCCGCGACGAAGCCAATGAGACCGCCCGCAGGGTCGGCGAAGCGTTCGGCGAGAACGGTATTCGGCTCCGGTTGCTGGCCCGGGAGGCTGTCGACCGGGGCAGCCTGCACCTCGATCCGGTAGAGCTGCACGCCACCGGAGCCGATATCGAGGTGGTCGACGGTGACGAGCACGCCGCTGACGGGTGCGAGCTGGTCCTGGTCCTGGGCGGGGACGGCACGTTTCTGCGTGCCGCCGACCTCGCCCGCAATGCCGAGATACCGGTCCTCGGCGTCAATCTCGGCCGGATCGGCTTCCTGGCCGAGGCCGAGGCCGAGGCCATCGACTCGATCCTTGAGCATGTCGTCGCGCGGGACTATCGCATCGAGCATCGGATGACCCTCGATGTGGTTGTCAGTGTCGGCGATGAGGTGTTGTACCGGGGCTGGGCGCTCAACGAGGCCAGCCTGGAGAAGGGCACCCATCAGGGCGTGCTGGGGGTGATGGTCACCATCGACGGCCGGCCGGTGTCGGCGTTCGGGTGCGACGGGGTGCTGGTATCGAGTCCGACCGGTTCCACCGCCTATGCGTTCTCCGCGGGTGGTCCGGTGGTGTGGCCGGACCTCGAGGCCATCATCGTGGTTCCCAATAATGCGCACGCATTGTTCGCCCGGCCGATGGTCACCAATCCCAATGCGGTGATCACCGTCGACGTCGATCCCGACAATCCGGACGCCGTGGTTCTGTGCGACGGCCGCCGGGAGGCGCTGGTGCCGGCCGGTGGACGGCTACAGGTGACCAAGTGCCACGCCCCGCTGAAATGGGTTCGGTTGGACAGTGCACCCTTCACCGACCGCCTGGTGCGCAAGTTCCAGCTTCCGGTCAACAGTTGGCGAGAGCGCTAGATGCTCAACGAGATCCGGATCGAGTCGCTGGGTGCGATCATCTCCGCCACCGCGGAATTCGATCGCGGGCTGACGGTGCTGACCGGCGAGACGGGCACCGGCAAGACCATGGTGGTGACCGGATTGCATCTGCTCGGCGGGGCGCGCGCGGATGCCACCAGGGTGCGATCCGGATCCGGCCGAGCGGTGGTGGAGGGCCGGTTCAGCACCGGCGAACTCGACGCGCCGACCGCCGCCCGGGTGCAGGAGATCCTCGAATCCTCCGGTGCCGACCGCGATGACGACGGCACCGTCATCGCATTGCGCTCAGTGAGCCGCGACGGCCCCTCGCGCGCCTATCTCGGTGGGCGCAGCGTGCCGGCCAGGACACTGACGGCCTTCACCACCGGGCTGTTGACGCTGCACGGCCAGAACGACCAACTGCGGCTAATGCGACCCGATGAGCAGCGGGCCGCCCTGGACCGGTTTGCCGGTGCAACCGCGCCACTGGAGCGCTATCGCAAACTTCGGGATGAGTGGCTGGTGGCCCGGCGTGATCTGGTGGACCGGACCAACCGGGCCCGCGAGATGGCGCAGGAGGCCGACCGGTTGAAGTTCGCGCTCGCCGAGATCGACCGGGTGGCGCCCACGCCGGGTGAGGACGAGGCACTGGCGGCCGAGATCCGTCGACTCTCCGAACTCGACGCCGTGCGGGAGGCCGCTGCAGGGGCGCGCGCCGCGCTGTACGGGGCCGACGACGAACCTGCCGATGTCGAGAACCGTTCCGCCTCGGACACGCTGGCGCGCGCTGCCGCGATGCTGGAGTCGACCGACGACGACGTACTGGTCGGACTGGGGCGCCAACTCACCGGTGTGCTGAGTGTGGTCGGCGATGTGGCCGGTGAACTCGGCGAGTTCCTTGCCGGCCTGCCGGCCGATGCCGGTGCGCTGGAGAACCGACTCGCCCGTCAGTCCGAATTGCGCGGCCTGACCCGCAAATATGCCGCCGACGTCGACGGGGTGCTGGCCTGGGCCGCCGAATCCCGGGCGCGACTGGCCCACCTCGACGTCTCCGAGGAGGCGCTGGCCGGGTTGTCCCGAAGGGTCGGCGATCTTGCCGGTCAGGTCGCCGCCGCCGCGGTCGAGTTGTCCGGTCTGCGGACCGGGGTGGCCGCCGGTCTGGCCGAGGCGGTCACCGCGGAGTTGGCCGGCCTGGCGATGGCCGAGGCCGACTTCACCGTCACCGTCACCACGATGGCCGCCGACGACGAGGACAGCGCCCCGGTACTGCTGCCGTCCGGCGACCTGGCCCACGCCGGAGCCGAGGGCGTCGACTTGGTCGAGTTCGGGTTCTCTGCGCACCGCGGCACCCAGGACGCGAACTCGGTGCTTCCGCTCAACAAGAGCGCCTCGGGTGGCGAGTTGTCCCGGGTGATGCTCGCGCTCGAGGTGGTGCTGTCCGCCTCCGCGGAGGGAACCACCATGGTCTTCGATGAGATCGATGCCGGTGTCGGCGGCCGGGCCGCCGTCCAGATCGGCCGCCGGCTCGCCCGGCTGGCCCGTAGCCATCAGGTCATCGTCGTCACGCACCTGCCGCAGGTGGCCGCCTACGCCGACACCCACCTGGTGGTGGACAGCAACGGACCGGCTAGTGAGGTGCGCCGACTCGATGACGAGCAGCGGGTGGCCGAACTGGCCCGGATGCTCGCCGGACTGGGGGAGTCCGACACCGGTCGCGCACATGCGCGCGAACTCCTCACCGCCGCGCGGGCCGAGGGGGCGTCGCGTTGACAGTCACGTACGCAACGCTGCTGGCAGAGCGGGCATGGTGCGCATGTGAAAAAAGTTGACTCCTGGGGCTGCTGTTACGGCGCGCCTCCCGTCGGATGAACCGCCGCGCCGACACAATCGGGCCCATGAAGATGTCTGCGCTTCTCTCGCGTAATGCCAACGCACGACCGGGCGTGACCGGGACCGCCCGGGTGGACCGTGATATCGATCACCTGCTGCGTCGCGTCGGTCCGGGCGATATCGCGGTCCTCGATATTCTCGATCTCGACCGGGTGACGGCCGACGCTCTCGTCGATGCCGGCGTCATCGGGGTGGTCAATGCCGCCACGTCGATCTCCGGGCGCTACCCGAACCTGGGGCCCGAGGTGCTGGTGGCCAACAACATCACCCTTATCGACAATGCGGGCCCGGAGATCTTCAAGAAGATCAAGGACGGTTCCAAAGTCCGTCTGCATGACGGCGGTATCTATCACGGTGACCGTCGACTGGTGCACGGTGTGGAGCGCACCGACGAGGAGATCGCCGACCTCATGCATGACGCCAAGACGGGTCTGGTCGCGCATCTGGAGGCCTTCGCGGGCAACACCATCGAGTTCATCCGCAGCGAGAGTCCATTGCTGATCGACGGAATCGGCATCCCCGACGTCGACGTCGACGTCTATCGGCGCCATGTCGTTGTCGTCACCGATGGTCCGGCCGCAGCCGAGGATCTCAGGGCCCTTAAGCCGTTCATCAAGGAGTACCAGCCGGTCTTGGTCGGCGTGGGTACCGGTGCCGACGTCCTGCGCGAGGGCGGCTACCGTCCTGCTCTCATCGTGGGCAACCCCGATCAGATCAGCGCCGAGGCACTCAAATGCGGCGCGCAGGTGGTACTGCCGGCTGACGCCGACGGCCACGCCGGGGGGCTGGAGCGGATTCAGGATCTGGGGATCGGGGCAATGACGTTCCCGGCGGCTGGGTCGGCGACCGACCTGGCGCTGCTGCTGGTGGATCATCACGGTGCCTCGCTGATCGTCACCGTTGGCCAGTCGGCCAGTATCGAGGAGTTCTTCGACCGCTCCCGCGCGCAAAGCAATCCCTCGACCTTCCTGACCCGGCTGAAGGTGGGCGAGAAACTGGTCGACGCGAAAGCCGTTGCGACCCTGTACCGCAGCCACATCTCCGGTAGCGCGATCGCCCTGCTGGTGCTGGCGGTGCTGTTCGCCGTCGTCGCGGCCCTGTGGGTCTCGCGGGCCGACGCCGTGGTGATCGACTGGATTTCCACCTACTGGCACCGCATCACCCTGTGGGTGCAGAGCTGGGTGACATAGCGTGAAGTCCCGTCGGCGCTTAGTACTCTCACTGGCAGCGGTGTTCGTGGCGCTTGCCGTGGGGTTCGTCCTGGGTGCCCGCATGCTTTCCGGCCCGATGGAATCGGTTCTGCGCGCCGATAAGGGCGATCTGCAGCAGCAGGTCGACGTGCTCGATGACGAGAACCGAGCACTCACCGAAAGGCTTTCCGCGGCTAACGATTTCGATATCCGGATGGCGGAGCGCATTGTTCGCGAGGCACTGACTGGGAAGTCCGTGGTGCTGTTCCGCACACCCGATGCCGAGGATGCTGACGTTGATGGTGTGACGCGGCTGATCGGGCAGGCGGGTGGTTCGGTGACCGGCATGATCGGGCTCACCCAGGAGTTCGTGGACGCCAACTCCGAGGAGAAGTTGCGGTCGGTGGTCAATTCGCCGATCGTGCCGGCCGGAGCCCAGTTGGACACCGCTCTGGTCGACGAGGATGCGCAGGCCGGCGACCTGCTCGGCATCGCCCTGCTGATAAACCGCGATCCCGCGATTGCGCCGGTCGATGACGATGCCCGCGACACTGTTCTCGCCGCCCTGCGTGATACCGGATTCCTGACTTATGACAGCCTGCTCGGCGCAGCCGATATGGCTGTGATCGTCACCGGCGGGCCGCTGGCAGAGGACGCCGGCAACCAGGGTGCGGCGGTGGCCCGCTTTGCTTCCGGTCTGGCGCCGCACGGTTCGGGTACCGTCGTGGCCGGCCGCGACGGTTCGGCCAGCGGAGTCTCGGCAGTGGCCGTCGCCCGCTCCGATCCCGGTATCGCCGGTGCGGTGAGCACCGTCGACGATATCGACTCCGAGTCCGGCCGGATCACCAGCGTGCTGGCCCTTCAAGCGATGAGCGCCGGAGCGCCGCCCGGGCATTACGGGGTTGGCGCGGGGGCGGCATCGGTGACCGTTCAGTAGCACCCGACGGTGTGTCAGCACCGTCTTGCCGGGGTCGGTGTTAGGGTGAGTTTCCGTGGGTCGGCAGGCCCCAACCAGACCTTTCAGAGCTGTTCGGCCTGGTAAAAACCAAGTCCTGCGCCGTCGTCACGGAGGTCGCTCTTGCCCGCATTGCGCAAGCACCCCCAGGCCGCGACCAAGCACCTCTTCGTCACCGGTGGCGTCGTCTCCTCGCTCGGCAAGGGCCTGACCGCCAGCAGTCTCGGCCAGTTGCTGATATCGCGCGGCCTGCAGGTCACCATGCAGAAACTCGACCCCTATCTCAACGTCGACCCGGGAACCATGAATCCGTTCCAGCACGGGGAAGTGTTCGTCACCGAGGATGGCGCCGAGACCGATCTCGACGTCGGCCACTATGAGCGGTTTCTCGACCGAAACCTGTCCGGGTCGGCAAATGTGACCACCGGCCAGGTGTATTCGACCGTCATCGCGAAGGAACGCCGCGGCGAGTATCTCGGCGATACCGTTCAGGTGATCCCGCACATCACCGACGAGATCAAGCGCCGGATCATGGCGATGGCGCTGCCCGATGCCGCCGGCAAGCGCCCGGATGTGGTGATCACCGAGATCGGCGGCACCGTCGGCGATATCGAGTCCCAGCCCTTCCTGGAAGCAGCCCGGCAGGTCCGCCATGAGGTCGGCCGGGAGAACTGCTTCTTCCTGCACGTCTCGCTGGTGCCGTACCTTGCCCCGTCCGGAGAGCTCAAAACGAAGCCGACCCAGCACTCGGTGGCGGCGCTGCGCAATATCGGCATCACGCCAGACGCGCTGATCCTGCGCTGCGACCGCGATGTGCCCGAGTCGCTGAAGGAGAAGATCGCCCTGATGTGCGATGTCGACTTCGACGGCGTCATCTCCACTCCGGATGCACCGTCGATCTACGACATCCCCAAGGTGCTGCACCGCGAGGAACTCGACGCCTACGTGGTGCGCAGGCTCAACCTGCCGTTCCGCGATGTCGACTGGACCACGTGGGACGATCTGCTGCGCCGCGTGCACGACCCCCAGGAGACCGTCCGGATCGCTTTGGTGGGCAAGTACATCGACCTCTCCGACGCCTACCTGTCGGTGGCCGAGGCGCTGCGCGCCGGCGGGTTCGCGCACCGGGCCAGAGTGGAGATGCGCTGGGTGGCCTCCGACGACTGCGAAACCGATGCCGGTGCGGCCGCGGTGCTCGATGACGTGCACGCAGTGCTCATCCCGGGCGGGTTCGGCATCCGCGGGATCGAGGGCAAGATCGGGGCCATCCGCTACGCCCGCCACCGCGGACTACCGCTGTTCGGACTGTGTCTGGGACTGCAGTGCATCGTGATCGAGGCGGCCCGCTCAGTCGGGCTCGCCGAGGCGAACTCGGCTGAGTTCGACCCGGCAACCGCCGATCCGGTGATCTCCACGATGGCCGACCAGCGGGACGCCGTCGCCGGCGATGCCGATTTGGGCGGAACCATGAGACTGGGCGCCTATCCGGCGGTGCTCGAGGCCGGATCCGTTGTGGCGCAGGCATATCAGTCCACCAGCGTGTCCGAACGCCACCGCCACCGCTACGAGGTGAACAACGCCTACCGGGACCGTATCGCCGAGAGCGGTCTACGGTTCTCCGGGACGTCTCCGGACGGGCACCTGGTGGAGTTCGTCGAGTATCCAGCCGAGGTGCATCCGTTCCTGGTCGGCACCCAGGCCCATCCCGAACTCAAGAGCCGCCCGACCCGGCCGCATCCGCTGTTCATCGCTTTCGTCGGTGCGGCGATCGACTACAAGGCAGCCGAACGGTTGCCGGTGGAGATTCCCGAACAGCACCCGAACGGCCAGGATCATCCCGATGCCGTGCACGCCCTGGCTGATCGTGCCCGGGGCTGACCGCCCGGTGGCCGACCACCATTTCGAGACCGTCTCAACCGAGACCGTCTACCGCGGCACGATCATCGCGCTGCGAACCGACGAGGTCCGGATGCCCGGCAATGCCACCGCTATTCGCGAGGTCGTCGAGCACTACGGCGCGGTCGCCGTGGCCGCTGTCGACGACGAGGATCAGTTGGCGATGGTTTATCAGTACCGGCACTCGCTGGGACACCGGTTCTGGGAATTGCCCGCCGGTCTGCTCGACGAACCGGGGGAGGACCCAGCCGAGGCGGCGGCCCGCGAACTGCGCGAGGAGACCGGCCTGGTCGCCGAGGACTGGCGGGTGCTGGTCGACGTGGCGTCCTCGCCCGGGTTCTGCGACGAGTCGGTGCGCGTCTACCTGGCGCGCGGGCTGCGACACGTCGGCCGTCCGGAGGGCGAGCACGAGGAGGCCGACCTGACGGTGCACTGGCTGGGGTTGCGGGAGGCTGCCGACCGGGTGCTGGCGGGCGGGATCGTCAACGCCACCGCCGCTGCCGGAGTGCTGGCCGCGCACGCGGTGATCGTCGACGGTAAGCAGACCCGTCCCGTCGATGCGCCGTGGCCGGACCGGCCGACGGCCTTCGCGGCGCGCAGGGCGGGCACGTGACGCGGTCCGCGGCTGCCCTCGGCTCGGCCGCAGAGGGTCAGGTGCAGGGCTATCTGGATCACCTCACCATCGAACGCGGGGTGGCCGCCAACACCATCAGCTCGTACCGGCGGGACCTTCGGCGCTATGTCGAGCACCTGACGCAGCGGGATGTCGGCGATCTGCGCGACGTCTGCGAGACCGATGTCAGCGAGTTTCTGGTGTCGTTGCGTCGCGGCGATCCCGAGAGCGGTGTGGCGGCGCTGTCAGCGGTATCGGCGGCCCGGGCTCTGATCGCGGTCCGCGGGCTGCACCGATTCGCCGCCGCCGAGGGCATCATCGACATCGATGTCGCCCGTGCGGTCAAGCCGCCGACCCCCAGTCGCCGCCTGCCCAAGAGCCTGCCGCTGGACGACGTGCTGGCGCTGCTCGACGGTGCCGGCGGCGAGGCACCCACTGACGGTCCGCTGACCCTGCGCAACCGGGCGCTGCTGGAGCTGTTGTACTCCACCGGGGCCCGGATCTCCGAAGCCGTCGGTCTCGACGTCGACGACGTGGACACCGAGGCGCGTTCGGTGCTGCTGCGCGGCAAGGGCGGTAAACAGCGCCTGGTGCCGGTGGGACGACCGGCCATCGCAGCACTGGACGCCTACCTGGTGCGGGGACGTCCCGATCTGGCTCGTCGCGGGCGGGGGATCCCGGCGATATTCCTCAACGCACGCGGGGGACGGCTGTCCCGGCAGAGCGCCTGGCAGGTCCTCCAGGACACCGCCGAACGGGCCGGCATCACCGCGGCCGTGTCGCCTCATACGTTGCGGCACTCGTTCGCCACGCATCTGCTCGACGGCGGCGCCGATGTGCGGGTGGTCCAGGAGCTGCTGGGCCACGCCTCGGTGACGACCACCCAGATCTACACCCTGGTGACCGTCAACGCGCTGCGTGAGGTGTGGGCCGGGGCGCACCCGCGGGCGTGACTGCGGCCGTTAACGACCATGCGAGCACAGCGAGGCCGGGGCGGTGGATAGACTTTGCGCCGATGTTCGCCACGCCGCCGATTCGCCTGATCCGGGTGGCCCTTCTAGGAGTTGAGGCGTGACCGACGAGCACGACGACGCCCAGGTCGGCCTGACCGGGCGCCCACCCCGGGCGATCCCCACACCGGGCCCGCTGACCAGCCATGGACCTGCTGTGGTGGTCTCGATGTGCAATCAGAAGGGCGGGGTGGGCAAAACCACCTCAACCATCAACCTCGGGGCTGCGCTGGCCGAGTACGGCCGCCGGGTACTGCTGGTGGATCTTGATCCGCAGGGTGCGCTGTCAGCCGGACTGGGCGTGCCGCACTACGAACTGGCCAACACCGTGCACAACCTGATGGTGGAGCCACGGGTCGGAATCGACGACGTTCTGATCCACACCCGGGTGGACGGGCTGGACCTGGTGCCGAGCAATATCGACCTGTCCGCAGCCGAGATCCAGTTGGTCAACGAGGTCGGCCGGGAGCAGACCCTCGGACGGGCGCTTCGCCCGGTGCTCGACCGCTACGACTATGTCCTGATCGATTGCCAGCCGTCGCTGGGGTTGCTCACGGTCAATGCGCTGGCGTGCTCAGAAGGGGTGATCATCCCGACCGAATGCGAATTCTTCTCGCTGCGCGGCCTGGCACTGCTCACCGACACGGTCGACAAGGTCCGCGACCGGCTCAACCCGAAGCTCACCATCAGCGGCATCCTCGTCACCCGGTACGACAGCCGCACCGTCAATGCCCGCGAGGTGATGGCCCGGGTGATCGAGCGGTTCGGCGATCTGGTCTTCGACACCGTCATCAGCCGCACCGTCCGATTCCCGGAGACCAGCGTCGCCGGCGAACCGATCACCACATGGGCGCCGAAGTCCGCTGGCGCACAGGCATACCGCGCATTGGCCCGCGAGGTCATCGACCGCTTCGGCAAGTGAGCACCAACCCCTCGCCCGATCCGGGCTCCGAGCAGGCCCCCGAGAAGGGTTTCCGGGTCCGGCTGACCAATTTCGAGGGTCCGTTCGACTTGTTGTTACAGCTCATCTTCGCCCACCGTCTCGACGTCACCGAGGTGGCGCTGCACCAGGTGACCGACGAATTCATCGCCTACACCCGACAGATCGGCCCCCAACTCGAACTCGACGAGACCACCACTTTTCTGGTGATCGCCGCCACCCTGCTGGACCTCAAGGCCGCCCGGCTGCTGCCGTCCGGTGAGGTCGAGGACGCCGAGGACCTGGCTCTGCTGGAGGTGCGCGACCTGCTGTTCGCCCGGCTGTTGCAGTACCGGGCTTTCAAACATGTCGCCGAGATGTTCGCTGAGTTGGAGGCGGCTGCTCTGCGCAGCTATCCCCGCTCAGTGGCCCTGGAGGAGCAGTTCTCTGAGCTGCTGCCGGAGGTGATGATCGGCGTCGACGCCCAGAGTTTCGCCGAGATCGCCGCGTCGGTGTTCACCCCGCGCCCGGTCCCGACCGTGGGCACCGACCATCTGCACTCGGCCCGGGTATCGGTGCCGGAGCAGGCCGAGCGGTTGCTGGACGACCTGGAACGCCGCGGCGTGGGCAACTGGGCGTCCTTCTCGGAGTTGGTGGCCGACTGTTCGGAACCCATCCTGATCGTGGGCCGGTTCCTGGCGCTGCTCGAGCTGTACCGGGCTCGGGCGGTAGCATTCGAGCAATCCGAACCGCTTGGTGTGCTGCAGATTTCGTGGACCGGAAATCGCATGGTGAACGAAGAGCTGGTGAGGGCCGAGTGGGAAGAGCAGGTCCAATCGTGACCGACGAGATCGTGACCGACAAGATGGTTGGCGACGGGGACGCGGAAACGGACGTCCCCCAGTCCGTCGCGGCCGACAAACTCGATGACGGGGAACTCGCCGGGGTGCTGGAGGCGCTGCTGCTGGTGGTCGACTCCCCGGTGAGCCCCGAAGCGCTGGCGTCGGCGACCGAACAGCCCGTGCACCGCGTCGCCGAGACGCTGCAACAAATGGCCGCGGAGTTGACCGCGCGGGAGAGCGGTATCGACCTGCGCGAAACCGGAGGCGGCTGGCGGATGTACACCCGGGCCCGGTTCGCACCGTATGTCGAGCGGCTGTTGCTCGACGGGGCGCGCTCCAAGTTGACCCGCGCCGCATTGGAGACGCTGGCCGTGGTGGCCTACCGTCAGCCGGTGACCCGGGCCAGAGTGAGCGCCGTACGCGGCGTCAATGTCGATGCGGTGATGCGGACGCTGGTGGCGCGCGGCCTGATCACCGAGGCCGGTACCGACCCGGACAGCGGAGCGACCGCCTTCTCCACCACCGAGTTGTTCCTGGAACGGCTCGGGCTGTCGTCGTTGACCGATCTGCCCGATATCGCGCCACTGCTGCCCGATGTCGACGTGATCGACGACCTCAGCGAAACCCTCGACAGCGAGCCTCGGTTCGCCAAGCTCGCCGGTTCCCCGCAGCCGGACAAGCCCGTGACAATCGATGTCGACACCGATGTCTGAGGCCGGGGGCGACGCCGAGGGCGTCCGACTGCAAAAGGTTCTGTCGCAGGCCGGTATCGCCTCCCGGCGGGTCGCCGAGCGGATGATCACCGACGGGCGCGTCGAGGTGGACGGCCGCGTGGTGACCGAACTGGGCACCCGCGTGGATCCCGGCACCGCCGAGATCCGGGTCGACGGCGCCCGGGTCGTTCTCGACGACTCCATGGTGTACCTGGCGGTGAACAAACCGCTGGGCATGCATTCGACGATGTCCGATGACCGCGGCCGGCCCTGCATCGGGGATCTGATCGAACACCGGGTGCGCGGCAACAAGAAGCTGTTCCACGTCGGCCGGCTCGATGCCGACACCGAAGGCCTGCTGCTGCTGACCAATGACGGCGAACTGGCGCATCGGTTGATGCACCCGTCCTACGAGGTGCAGAAGACCTACCTCGCCACCGTCGCCGGATCGGTGCCCCGCGGGCTGGGTAAGACGTTGCGAGCCGGGATCGAGTTGGATGACGGCCCGGTCAAACTGGACGACTTCGCCGTCGTGGACGCCGTTCCGGGCAAGACCCTGGTGCGGGTGACCCTGCACGAGGGACGCAAGCGGATCGTCCGGCGACTGCTGGCCGCAGTTGGGTTTCCGGTACAGGCATTGGTGCGAACCGACATCGGATCGGTTTCGTTGGGGGATCAGCGGCCGGGCAGTATCCGGGCGTTGACCCGCAAAGAGGTCGGCGACTTGTACCAGGCGGTGGGCCTGTGAGCGGGGCGGTGATCGCGATCGACGGGCCAGCCGGCACCGGAAAGTCCTCGGTGTCAAGGGGTTTGGCGCGGATTCTCGGCGCTCGCTACCTCGACACCGGTGCCATGTACCGGATTGCGACGCTGGCGATGCTGCGCGGCGGGGTTGATCTCGACAACCCCGATTCCATCGCCGCGGCGGCCGAGGTGCCGATGTCGGTCGGCTTTGACCCGGACGCCGAGGATGTATACCTCGACGGCGAGGACGTGTCGGCCGCCATCCGTGGCGACGAGGTGACCCGCGCGGTCTCAGCGGTTGCGGCAGTACCCGCGGTGCGCACTCAGATGGTGGACCTGCAACGCGATCTGGCCGCGGGGTCGGGCACCGTGGTGGTCGAGGGCCGCGATATCGGCACCGTAGTGTTGCCGGACGCCGACGTGAAGATCTTCCTCACCGCTACGGCCGAGACCCGGGCCCGGCGGCGTAACGATCAGAACGTGGCGGCCGGCCTGCCGGATGACTACGAAACGGTGCTAGCCGATGTGCGGCGCCGTGACCATCTGGACTCCACCCGGGCGGTGTCGCCGCTGCGGCCCGCCGAGGACGCGCTGATCGTCGATACCAGCGATATGACCCAAGCCGAGGTCATCGCGCATTTGCGGGATCTTGTCGAACGGCGAACGAAGGCGGCGCGATGAGCGAGGACGGCACCTGGTCCGACGAGAGCGACTGGGAGATCAGCGGCGAGCAGCCGGCCGAGGACGCTGATGAGGCGGGCGGTCCGCCGCCGGTGGTGGCCGTCGTTGGCCGACCCAATGTCGGTAAATCGACCCTGGTCAACCGGATTCTTGGCCGGCGGGAAGCGGTCGTGCAGGATCTGCCGGGCGTCACCCGGGACCGGGTGTCCTATGACGCGTCGTGGAGCGGCCGGCGCTTTGTCGTCCAGGACACCGGCGGTTGGGAACCCGATGCCAAGGGTTTGCAGCAGTTGGTCGCCGAGCAGGCCTCGGTGGCGATGCAGACCGCCGATGCGGTGATCCTGGTGGTCGACGCCGTGGTCGGAGCCACCACCGGCGACGAGGCGGCCGCGAGAATTCTGCGCCGTTCGGGCAAGCCGGTGTTCCTGGCAGCCAACAAGGTGGACAACGAGAAGGGCGAAGCGGACGCGGCCGCGTTGTGGTCGTTGGGCCTGGGGGAGCCGCACCCGATCAGTGCGACGCACGGCCGGGGCGTCGCCGATCTTCTCGACGATGTGATCGCCGACCTGCCCACGGTTTCGGAGACCGCACCCTCAGGCGGGGGTCCCAGGCGGGTCGCACTGGTGGGGAAGCCGAACGTCGGCAAGAGTTCGCTGCTGAACCGACTTGCCGGCGCTCAGCGTTCGGTGGTCCACGATGTGGCCGGAACCACCGTCGATCCGGTGGATTCGCTGATCGAACTCGACGGCAGGATATGGCGTTTCATCGACACTGCGGGTCTGCGTCGCAAAGTCGGACAAGCCAGCGGGCATGAGTTCTACGCATCGGTGCGCACCCACAGCGCCATCGACGCCGCCGAGGTGGTGGTGGTGTTGATCGACGGATCGGAGCCGATCACCGAGCAGGACCAGCGGGTGCTGTCGATGGTCATCGAGGCCGGCCGCGCGCTGGTACTGGCGTTCAACAAGTGGGATCTGGTCGATGAGGACCGCCGCTTTCTGCTCGACCGGGAGATCGATCTGCAATTGGCGCAGCTGCAGTGGGCACCGCGGGTCAACATCTCGGCCAAGACCGGGCGCGCGTTGCAGAAACTTGTCCCGGCCATGGAGACCGCGCTGCACTCCTGGGATATGCGGATCTCGACCGGTCAACTGAACACCTGGCTCAAGGAGATCATCGCCGCCACACCGCCGCCGGTGCGCGGAGGCAAGCAGCCGCGAATCCTGTTCGCCACCCAGGCCACCGCCCGGCCCCCGACCTTCGTCCTGTTCAGCACCGGGTTCCTTGAGGCCGGTTACCGACGCTTCCTGGAACGGCGCCTGCGTGAGACCTTCGGATTCGAGGGATCGCCGATCCGAATCAACGTCCGGGTCCGGGAAAAGCGGAAATCCAAACCGCGCTAGGGCTTTGCGATCACTCCTTGCTTGGCAGGAGTCGCTCGGCGGACCCGCCGTCGGCCCACTCATCAACATGGTGGACCTCGGACCGGTACCCCGGCACGTCGCAGCCCGGTGCGGTGAGGGGGACCCGGTTAGTGGTCCAGTCGCTATGCGACTTGGGGTTGGTGGGTCGTGGTCCCGAACTCAACCCACCGGGGCCGTAGTCAGGGCGGGGATTAGGAGGGGTGACTGGCTTGATAGATGGCGTCGATGGCGGGCGTCAGGTCGGCTGTCACTTTGGCTTCGATGAGCCTGGGACCTTCGGAGGCGATTGCTTCCTGTAGCTGGGCATGAAAAGTTTCGGCGGTATCTGCGTGGGTTGCTTGAACGCCCATTCCCGTTGCGAGTTGGACCCAGTTGATTGAAGGGTTGTCGATCTTCAGCATTGACAGCATTTTGTCGTTGGGATCGCCGTCACGGACGCGGGCTAGTTCCATGTTGAGAATGCCGTATTCGTCATTCTTGAGAACCACGACCGTGACGTTGCAGTTTTCGCGCGCTAGGCTCCACAGCGCTTGGTTGCAGTACATGCCGCTTCCGTCTGACTGCAGCAGGATCACTTTGCGATCGGGGCAGGCGATCGAGGCGCCCAGCGCCAGAGGTAACCCGTGCCCGATGGCCGCCCCGTTACCGGCGTAGAGGTAATCGTGCCGCCGGGCGCCGGCCAGCTGTGGCATGATCGCCAGCCCGGCGGTGGTGGACTCATCGACCAGGATCGCGCCGTCGGGCATCAGGGTGCAAAGACTGGCGCCGATCGCTTCGGGAAGCAGCGTGCCGGTCGGCGGTTCCGGTTCGGCCCGCTGATGTCGCTCAAGGGTTTCGGCGGTGACATCGACCGCAGTAGCCAAATCGTTTAACGCGGTCAAAAGGTCGTGATCTGTCGTGGCGTAGGTCCACAATTCGCAGCTGTCCGGGATTTTGCTGGTGGGCATGTTCTTGTACGCGAATGTCGCCACTGGGTTTAACGCACCGATCAAGACGATTTGTTCGTATTCTGCAAACGTCTTGAGTGCCGTATCGACGAGGTAGGGAATTGAGGGGACACGGATCTGTCCCTCGCCACGGATCATTCGTGCCGGCATGGGTTCTGCCATCAATTGCGCACCGGTTTTGGCGGAGATCCTTCCGGCGAGTTCCAGGCCTTCTTCGAGTAGGGCGTGCGAGCCCAGCAAAATGGCGGTCTTCTTGCCGTTGGTCAGACGTTCGGCGGTTGCGGCAACGGTATCCGTGGAAACCTTGGGCGCCGTGATGGCCTCGCCGACGGCGGGAGGCCCGGGTGCCGGATCCCAGTGGCAGTTCGTCGGCGCGATCACTGTGCAGATCTTGCCCGAACCTATTAAGGCGTAGCGGGCAGCCATTTCGGCCAGTACGGCCAGGTCGGCGGCAGACTTTGCCTCGCGATACCAGTGCGACACGGCTTGAGCGACTTCAGTGATCTTGCCGCCGATGAATTCATGTTCGGGAAAATTCGGCTGATGGTAGGTCGCATTTGCACCGACAACGTTAATTATCGGAGTGTTGGCGCGACCGGCGTTGTGCAAGTTCGCGATCCCGTTGGCAAACCCGGAACCGACATGCAACAGGGTGAAAGCCGGCTTGCCGGCCATCCGCGCATAGCCGTCCGCGGCCCCGGTGACCGTATTTTCCTGCAGGCATAAAACGGGCCGAACCGCATCGGTTCGGCCCATTTCATAGACCAGCTGCATTTCCGATGTGCCTGGATTGGCAAAGCAGGTGTCCAATCCAGCGTCGACTAAGGCTTTAAAGAGTGCTTGGGCACCATTCATAGGGACCTGTCCTTGGTGTGTGATTTATTCCGGACTGCGCTGGATGTGGTCATTTGTCCGTGCGTCTTGACGATCATGACACACTTTGTGTCGGCGGTCTTGGCGTTTGTCCGGCGTCGGCCGGGAGTCTCTCCGATACCTTGCCGGCGGTAAGGCAGTGCATCACTCTAACCCGACTGCCCTTTCATATAGGGCTGTAAAGCCTTTGCAGCCAATAAGAAGAACCCTTGGCCAAACATGGCCCAATCAAACGCGACATTGGGTCCACCGGGTGGCACCGAGACACCCGGAATTTTGCCCGACGCTTCGACCGAGCCTGCAACCACATCGAAAGCTCTCACGGCATCATCTATCAACGCTTTGTCAACCAGCCCTAAGTCGACCGCCCGAGGGATAGCATAGGCAAACATCAACGTACCTGAAGCTTCGAGTTTTGATGTTGGATCATCCAATGTATTACGGAAATAACCACTCGCATCTTGATATTTGCTCACAGCGGTAAGCGTGCGCCCTGCAACGTCCTTGAAGAACTGAGCTTTGGGGTGCGATGGCACCAAATCCAACAGCTCGATGGCAGCCAGATACAACCAGCCGCAGCCCCGCGCCCAAAAAGTTGATTGCGGAAAGGTATTAGGGACTTCACACCACATATGACGAGCAAGATTGGTTTTGTCATCAAGCAGGTGCGCAACATGCACCTCGAGTTGATGCACACCCTCTTCAATATAGTCAGCCTGGTTGGTCAATTTTCCGAACTTAACCAAAAACGGGCAAGTCAGATACGTAGAATCAATCCATAACTCAAGGGCTTCGTAACGAGGAGCGATGCCACCATCGCTGGTGCGTGGAGAATTGACCAACGCCTCAATTTGGCGCTCGGCGGCATCAAGGTAGTACTTGTTGCTTGTGCGTTCATAGAGCGCCAGTAGCGGCATGCCCAACGAAGAAGACAAGGAACCCGTTGGGGTGTAATCAATACCGACTTCAGCCGCTTTAAAAGGATTGGCATAGCAAAGATTGCCCGCTGATGTTTGCGTCGCAACTGCACGGTCCAGCCAGCCCTGCACTACGGCTAGAGCATCACTATCGCCCCAGGCCTGCAGCCCAGTGATCGCAATCGCCTTTTCCCAAGTATCTCGTTCAAAGTCATAACCATATCGTGCTGAGCTATTATTCAAGGTAAAGTCTGTTACCCGGTCCACCAATTGGTCCAATTCCTGATATTTCATAGCAAAAAACTCCCATTCAATTACATGCTAACCGGACCGTAGGATTGCCAGGATAAAGAATAAAGTTACACCCAGGCAATCCGCGACGTGTCGTGCGAGCGGGGCTTTTGATCCGGCCTCGCTTGCCAATGTTCCCGATGGCGGCCACCTCATTTGAATGCATGTTCGAATCATCAGCGGTGTGGGCGACAAGACTGTGGGCTCAGTCGACCCAGGCCCGATTGCCGTAGGAGTTCAGATGGGCGACCTGTTCGACAGGTTTGCGGGTGGTTGGGCCGTAGCGTCCCCGCGGCCAGCCCAGCGGCACCATGCAGACCGGAGTGACTGTCAATGGCAAGCCCAGGATCTTGCGGGCTGAGGTGACGCTCCACAGCGGCAAAGTGATCAGCGATGCGCCGAGGCCCATTCCGCGGGCAGCTAGCAGTAGGTTCTGCACGCTCGGGTAGATCGAACCGAAGAACGATGATTCACCGACAAACGGCGACGGCACGTACGGCACGCGCATACCGCGAAGGCAGGGCACCACCAGGACCGGGATCTCGCTGAAGTGGTCGACCTGCCACTGCACGGCCCGCAGGATCTTGGCCATCGACTCGTCGCCCTTGGCGACGCGCTTGCCGATACCGCCGTAGAGCACCCAGGCCTGGCGGTAGCGCTTGGCGAACTGGTCCTTGATGTGTTGATCCTTGACGACCACGAACTCCCAGTTCTGGCCGTTCGACCCGGTGGGGGCCCGGAGCGCGAGTTCGATGCATTTCAGGACGACGGCGTCGTCGACCGGGTCGGGCAGCACCCGGCGCACCGCGCGCTGGGTCATCATGGCGTCGAGCAGTGGCATGCTCAGCCGGGCGATCGCCTCGTCGGCCGACGGGATCGGGTTGGGTGTGGTCATGACACTGAGCCTACGGCCGCCGTCGGGCCACTATCGGGCGTAACGCAGGACCGCAGTGATCGGGGCGGCGCCGGGCAGGCGGTCAGCCGGCAGAGCCAGCACCCGCCCGCCGTTGGCCACCACCCGGCGAGCCAATTCCTCAGCCAGCACCGGTCCGTCCGGGTTCAGGGTCAGCGTCCCGTCGTCGCCGACGGTGCCTCGTTCGTCGTAGTCGCGGTCGACGATCAACGTGGCCACCGCGCTGATCGTGGCCGCCCGGGCGATGTCGGACAGGTCGGTGGTGGCCCGGCGCTGCCCGCGGCGCTCATCGACCAAAGTGGCGAGAGTGCGATCGGATTCCGCGAGGTGGCTGTCGAGCACGGGGGCCACCGCGTCGGAGATCTCAGGGAGGCTCCATCTGTCCGGGCTGACCACCACACCCTCGGCCAGCAAAGTCGGCGCACTGCACACCTGGCGGAAGATCGAGTTGATCGGTTCCGTTGCGATCAGCACGAGCGGACGCTCGTCGCCGCGCAGTAATGGCATCAGCGCATCGTCCACGGCGCGTGCGTACTGGCGGATCCGCACCCGCTTACCTTCGGAGCCCACCAGCCGCCCGGAGGGGGAGCGGTCTCTGATTGAGGACTTGCCCACGGCGCTGGCGGCGTCGGCCGGCAGATCGGCAACCCGAATCTCCTTGGGCGGCAGGTCGGCGGCCACGTCGATCAACCGGACCGCACCCTCGGACAGGCACAGAACATGGGCGTGCTGGGCGGCGGTCGCGGAGATCAACTGGAGCAGATGCGCCTTGTCGTCGACATGCACCTGCGCGCGCGGCCGGTGCGGTAGCCGGAAGGTCCATTGGCCGTCCGCGGTGGTGATGACGCCCAGGCCATGCGACTGATGCGCCCAGAAGTCCTCGTCATCCACCAGATCGAGCAACTGTTCCTCGATGTACTCGCCATCGCCGCGAGGAAGGTCGGGCAGCCCGCGAACCTCGGTCATGGCCTCGGAGACGAGGTTGCGCAACGTGATCGCGTCAGCGGCCGCGTCCTTGCTGATCGGCGTCGTCGGCAGATAGATCGACACCACCGCCGGGGCACTGATCGTCGCAAGGAACCGCAGCTCGCTTTCGCTGGGGATATCCAGATGCCACACGTCGCCCACGCCCCTATCCGTTTGAAATGAGAACCCCCCGACCGTACGGGAGGGCCCACCGGGACAGCCGCAGACCCGGCTAGGGTTCCGGAAATGTCGACCGCCCAGATGATCGTGATCGTCCTGGCCGGGGTCGGGGCGGGGGCGATCAACTCGCTGGTCGGATCCGGCACCCTGATCACGTTTCCGACTCTGGTGGCGCTGGGCTTTCCGCCGGTGACGGCGACGATGTCCAATGCGGTTGGTCTGGTGGCCGGCGGAGTT
Organism: uncultured Actinomycetota bacterium; assembly: GCA_963787055.1. Taxonomy (GTDB): domain Bacteria; phylum Actinomycetota; class Actinomycetes; order Mycobacteriales; family Mycobacteriaceae; genus Mycobacterium. The sequence goes on along the minus strand of CAWBBP010000007.1, from coordinate 623,387 downwards.
TCGGGCACCTGGGGATACCGGGCCGAACTGAAGGGACAGTGGTCGCGGCTGCGCTGGCAGATTCCGGCGTCGATCATCGGCGCCGGGATCGGGGCGTTCCTGCTTCTGCACCTGCCGGAGAAGGTGTTCGCCCAGATCGTGCCGGTGCTGCTGGTGCTGGCACTGCTGCTGGTCTTGGCCGGTCCCCGGATTCAGGCCTATGCCCGCCGCCGCGCCGAGGCATTGGGACGCTCCGCCGAGCACGTTTCGCCGACGCGGATGGCGGCACTGGTGTTGGGCACCTTCGCGGTCGGCATCTACGGCGGCTACTTCACCGCCGCGCAGGGGATCCTGCTGATCGGGGTGATGGGGGCGCTGCTGCCCGAGGACGTCCAGCGGATGAACGCGGCCAAGAATCTGCTTGCCCTGCTGGTCAACGTCGTCGCCGCGATCAGCTACACGCTGGTGGCCTTCGACCGGATCAGCTGGCCGGTCGCGGGGCTGATCGCGGTGGGGTCGCTGATCGGCGGCTGGCTGGGGTCCCGCTATGGGCGCCGGCTCTCACCGGCCGCCCTGCGGGCGGTGATCGTGGTGGTCGGACTGATCGGGCTCTACCGGCTGCTGGCCGTCTGAGCACGGGCGTCCCGGATTCGGGTGGCCGCCGACTGCTGCGGTAGGCTCCGTCCTGCTGCCGGCGATCCCGGCAGCGCCGCGGGCTGTGGCGCAGCTTGGTAGCGCACTTGACTGGGGGTCAAGTGGTCGCAGGTTCAAATCCTGTCAGCCCGACCATGTCAGAGGCGGTTTCCGAACTTCGGGAGCTGCCTTTCGGCGTAGTGGACCCCACGGTTTGACGCCAACAGCTTTCGAATTATTCGAAACCCTGTTTGTTCGTGGCGGGTAGTTGCGCGAGTGGCCTTGTTCCCAAGAGCTGAACCGACGGTGGCCATCCTGGTGCCAGGTACATCCAGGGCCCGCCGGTGGATCTCAGAAAGGCACTTCGGTTAGCCTGACCTACCGGGAGCCGTCGTGCGGGAGAAGCTCAGCGCCGTGATCGAGAGCGCGGATGAATTCCGGCAAGCACACGTGGGGAATTTCGACGAGCGGCCATCCTTGAGACCAATATGGGCCCCGCGGGCGCCCCTGACGGTCATGAACTTGACCGCTGGTCAAGTCGGCTGGCGACTTCATGAGACTGGCTAGCGCGGAATCCACAACCGAAATCCGTTGCAGGCCTTGAAGTAGTGAACGTGTCAGACCCCGGACGGATACTGCCGATAACTGAGCGCCGCCAATTGGCGCGGTGCCTTTTCTGTAGAGGACGACTATGGGAAACAGGGCCAACATAGTGCTGGTGGATCGTGACGGCTGGCAGCTGCGCTATTCGCACTGGGCGGGGTGCCGCATGCTGGATGCGTTGCTCGCGGGACCAGACATGGCTGAGCGTTACATTCGCGCGCAGGAGGTCGGGGAATTCTGGACAGACGAGCTATGGGCTGACGGTGGCCTCGTCCTGGATCTCGTTGAGCGCAAGTTGCTGTTCTTCGGCGAGGAACTCATGGGGACCATGAACGAGCGCCGTGCGATTTTCGAGTTGCTGGACATCATGTGGCCGGGCTATTCGATCTCATGGGCCTACGACGGGACCGCTGAAATCGCCGCGTACGTCGCCGCTCCGTTGCCCACGCGCAACATACCTTCCCGCCCCGAACTGACGCTCGCTGAAGACACGGCGCGCTTGCACCATCTCGTCACGGTGCTCGGCGCCGACGGGATGATTCGAGCCTGGCCACTGTGGTGGGGCAGCAGCGCCGCGTGGCACGGAACCCAACTGCTCGAAATGCTGCCCGGTGCGGGGTTCCATGCCCTGGAACTGGGAAGGATTCCGGAAAGCGGAGTGCACCTCGACGTGCCCGGCAAGGCACTTGGTGTGTGGTTAACCAATCCGGACCCGGGCCTGTTCCGGTGGTTGGGCCGGCTCTGGCCGGGGTGGCGAATCGATCGGTGGGCCGATCGCTATGAAGAACATTTTCGTCGGTGCGGCCCCAGCATCACCGCACCTAAACTCGACCTCACTTCCGGCATTGTTGAAGCCGAAGCATGGCTTCGCAAGAGGGTCTTTCAGAGTTATGAGGACAGTCCCGCGGGCTGTGTTAGCAGTCTTGCCGCACTGTTCGGCTTACCGGAACCGGTCTCCTCGGTGACGGCTCCAGCGACCGAGCTACCGAACGCCCGGGAGTGGGCGAGCTTTGAACTTGCCTGTGCACAGGTGCGTAATGGTCGGCGGGCAGCATGATTCAGTCGGTGGCTCGCCCTCCAAATCTGTAGCTCTTACAGCAGATATTGCGTAAAAGAGTCCTCGTCGCGACAATATATGTATGAGTGAGATGACGACGGCCGCATGTGCCAAGGTCCTCGGGATTTCAGCGCGGCAGGTCGCCCGGCTCGCGCGCGCGGGAGAACTTACGGTGAGCCGCACTGTTGGGGGCGCGCTACTAGTGGACGGCGCTTCGGTGCACCGCCTGGCCAAGCATGGGCGCCATAACGGCCGGCCGTGGACAGCGGCCACAGCGTGGGCTGCACTCGCCTTGCTCTCCGGCGAGTCTGTTGATTGGCTGGACGCGGCGGCGATATCCCGGCTGCGGCATCGTCTGCGGGCCAGTAATGCTCCTGAGTTGTGTTGGATGACTCGCCGTCGTGCCGCCGTGCATCGGATGCGCGGCTGGGGAAAAGACGAGGGTCTGTTGCACTCCGGAGTCACCGCGTTGCGTGATCCGGCGATGTCGGAACTGTTCGATCTCACAGCAGTCGAGAGGGGAGCCGATGGCTACGTCCAGGCTCGCGACTTCGCCGACCTCGTGACAACGCTGGGACTCGTCGAGGACCGCGATGGTGATGTGACCGTACGGGTGGTGGCTGACGATTCCGGATACGCCGTCGACCACGTGCCCACAGCTGCGGTTGCCGTCGACTTGGCCGAGTCGTTGGACACCCGGGAGTCCGCAGCCGGGTTGCGCGTCTTGAAAGACTTGCTCGACGCCTACCGGTCCGACAAAACCCATCCGCTTCGGCGCGTGTCTCGGCAATTGGTCAGATGACGTCGTCAGCCGACGGTCGGCGACTGTGGCGATTGACCGCGCCAGCAGGTGGATGGCCACCGCCATGGCCGCAAGTTGTCGAGATCGTACAAGCAATTCCGCACACCCAGTGGACGCTGGTCGGCGGACTGATGGTGCAACTGCATGCAGCCCATGCCGGATTGCGGTTGACCCGTCCCACTCGTGATGTCGACATGATCCTGCATATCGACTCCGGCGCAGCCACATTTGCCGGTGTCCAACATGAGTTGGGACGACTCGGCTACGTGCTGCGTGAACCGGTCGGTGACGGGCCTGTACACCGATTCGCTCGCGGATCGAGTGATGCCGAGACGATCGATGTCATGGTCGCCGACCGCCTATCGCCGAAACAACATCCAAAGGCGTTACGAAGGAAAGTGTTCGCAGTTCCCGGGGGGACCTCAGCGCTGCGCAAGACGGTGAACTGTGAAGTGACGTCCGGCGAGGTCGTCGTAGTGCTCAGTATCCCCGACGTCCTCGGGGCACTAGTGCTCAAAGGTGCCGCATACGTGGAGGACTCTCGCGACCGGGATCGGCACCTTGACGACGCAGCCGTGCTGGCTTGCGCAGTTACCGACCCGATTGGTGACCGTGCCCGGATGATCGGCAGCGACCGCCGGCGGATTGAGGCGCTGTGGAAGGTACTGCAGGACGTCGACCACAAGTCGTGGATAGCCACCGGGACGGATGCCCGCCGGGGCCATGCGGCGCTTCAGGTGCTTGTGAGCGATTGAAGGTCTAAGTGGGTGCCCGTTGGTCTGGGACCGATTTGGGACCACACGTTCGGCGCGCTCCTGAACGACCTGCACGTTCATGCCCGATCCGCGTACCCCGACTAACGCGCATACCGCGCGTGAGCAGGCGCAACGTGCTAGCCCCATTTGCTGGGGGTCAAGTGGTCGCAGGTTCAAATCCTGTCAGCCCGACCAGGTCAGAGGGTGTTCCTCGCAGCGCCGAGGAACAGACGTTCTCGCCGTTGACGTTTCGGCGGACGAACCGGGCACCGCACGACGGGCACGGAAGCCGCAACGCGATCTCGGGCGGCTTGTCGGCGAGTAGCTCGACGGCGTTCAACGTCCACGCTTCGACAGTCGCACTGTAGCCGTCGAGCAGTTCGCATCGCTCCATGCCCGGCCGGCTCACTTCGTCGACCTCTATCAGCCATGCGCGCTAGCCTTGACCTGTGTGCCTAATGGGCACACAATTGCTGGATGGCTATGAAGACGGAACGTTTCGCGGTGCGCTTGACTGCTGAGCAGGACGCGCTGATTCGTCGTGCCGCCGAGGTGGAGGGGACCGATCTGACTAACTTCACGGTGACCGCGACGTTGGCGCATGCCCGCGACGTGCTCGCCGATCGCCGGCTGTTCATGCTCGAGGACTCGGCGTGGTCGGAGTTCGTGTCGGTGTTGGACCGGCCGGTGTCGCATAAGCCGCGGCTGGAAAAGTTGTTCACGGATCCCTCGATCTTCGACGAGTGATGAGCCAGTGAGTGGGTGAGCGGTTACAGCGCGCCGCGGCCGATCGGTGAGGGCGATGAGGTCGCCGGCTTCGACAGCGGTGAGCTGAGCCTTGACGGCTACCTGAGGGGCCGGGCGCTGGCCAACCACGTCGAGGGCGCCTCACGGTGCTTCGTGACCTGTCGCGGCGGCCAAGTCGTCGGGTACTACGCGCTGGCCTCAGCGGCGGTCGAGCGTGCCGCGACACCGGGACGGGTGCGCCGCAACATGCCCGACTCGGTCCCGGTGATCCTGCTGTCGCGGCTGGCGATCGACGCCAAGCACCGGGGTCAGGGCTTGGGGGCGCAGCTGCTGCGCGATGCGATCACCCGCGCCGTGGCCGCCGCGGAGATTATCGGCGTACGGGCGCTGTTGGTCCACGCCGTAGACGAGCAGGCCCGCGCGTTTTACGCCCGCTTCGACTTCGAGCCCTCGCCGACCGATCCGCTGCACCTGTTGCTGTTGATGAAAGACGCCCGCGCCCTACTCGACCCGTGAGGTGCCGATATCGGTTGCCGCTGTGTTCACGGGACACCGGTCGGGTCTGCGGTCACTCCGGAAAGTTTGGCCCTGTACGGGCGCTGTCCGAACGCTGATGGTGAAGGCGAAGCGTATTGAGATTCGCGCAGAGCAGGCGACTCTGGATCGCATTCAGCAAGCCGCCAGTGCGGTCGACGAACAGACCTCTGAATTCGTGTGAAAAGCGGCACTGCAGCGAGCCAAGGAATAGCTGCGCAACGAGTCGGTGACGATGATGCAGCCCGAGTAGTTCGACACGTTGATGGCGTCGCTCGACTCCGCAGATGACGCAACCTGCGTGGTGGCCGCTGCACGCGAAGCCGCAGTTTTCACCCGCCGCTGAGCCGGCCGGATGTTTGAGTCGGCACGGCTCGGCGACCAACATCAATGTGACGAGCTCGACTGCGGCAATGCAGCATTGAACTCCGGGCTTCGCGAACAGGCGCGGCGTGCCGAATCCAGTGGGATCGCTCACGTCCACGTATGGACACCACTGCGGGAACGGAAGGTTTGCGCCTACTACGCGATCTGTCCCACCGAGGTCATTCGCAACGACGCTGGGATCCCCGGGTCCTTGGCCGGCAGATATTCCCGGATACGGCGCACACCTACTTCCTGACGCACTCGACAAGGTCGTCGGTGCCGCCGAAATCAACGGCGGCCGGCTCATCGTTGGCGACGCGATAGACGACGCGGCTTATGAGTTCTACAAACACGTCGACTTCGTACCGGGGAAGATCCGTAGGGGACGGCTGGTCATGAAGATGTCTACCGCCGCGTCTGCGCTGCGAGCGGTCCGGGACCAGCCTCGACTCCCGGCCGATCGCCGAGACCACCCGCTTCACCCGCCGGGACAAGTCGGCGTAATCCTCGAAATAGGCCGCGATGTTCTTGAACGACTCGCGGCTGTTGGCCTGCTGATGCGAGGACAGGGAGATCAATTCCTCCTCCTCGACCAGCGCCCCTTACAGCACCCGCGCGATGCCGGCGAACGTCTTTACACACTGCCGGGGAAGGAGCGCCGTCCGGCTGTTTCGTTTCCTCTCTTCCGGCTGAGCGCCACGAACGGCGGCCCGGTCATTTCGCTGCGTGACCGGGCCGCCCCCTACCCTCTAGAGGACCGCAACGGTGAATGAGAAACGGCACACCACCCGCCGAAACCGATTCCGGCGCATCATCTCCCGCGATCAACCCCCGTGCCACATCTGCGGCGGGGAAATCCTTTCCGACATCGGCGACCACATCCATCCGCTGAGCTACCAGGCCGACCACATCGTGCCGGTGCCGAAGGGAGGGTCAGACACCCTCAGCAACATCGCCGCCAGCCACCGTCGCTGTAATCAGTCGCGGTACAGCAAATCCCTACCCGGCCAACAAATGCCCGGAAAGCCGAAGCCGGTGGGGGTCACGTTCATCACCCATGGCGATTGGTGGAGCAAGCTCGCTAAGACCCGTTCCTGACCGTGCGAGTGACCAAACTGGGGAACGACTCATCCAGTGGTCTACTCCGGTTTGGACTTGTGCCGCAGATGATCCTTGAGAACCGGCGTGGCTGCCCGGATAGCCACAACAGTGACAACGAACAGGGAAATCAGATCGGATTGGGTAACGCCGTCCTGTTCGCTGATAACCATGAGGAGTCGCCCGGTCAACGGCTTATCGACGAATGGCCAGAGAATGGCGAGGCCCAACGTCGAGAGCATGGAAGCCCAATTCGGTCGCGCCAAGTACCACGCAGTCGATGCGAATAGGGCGTTCAACGCGACCACCGCCCGGAACAACTCTTGTGTATCCAGCAAAGAATCGCCCCTAACTCGATGGGAATATCCGCGGGTCAACTTATCAGCGCCATGACGGGGCCCCATTCCTCCCGGTCCTCCGGATTGGCCGTCTCGGGCGTAGGCAGCGCCCCCTCATGATGTTTTCGCATACCCGCGATACGGAGGATCGAAGTGGATTCGACACCGGACAAGCCGTTGGCAATGGCGCTTCGCAGGCTGCGTGGAGCGGTGAACGCGCTCACCGAGCCGATCCCGGTATGGGACGGCGGCGTGTGCCGATGGTCTGATGCGGTCTATCTGCGGCTGCGTGGCTCGCTGCGCGGCGCACCGACACGCCCGCTCAGGCTGGTGCCGGACTCGAGGTTGCCGTGCGGTGCCGATGTGCTGACGCTGCTCATTGATATTGACCAGACGGCCGCTGTGTGGGAGACCAACGGTAAGGGGACGGTGGAGCGTTTGCGTCAGGTGTCGGAGCAGAACCGCCGGCCGCAGGACTGCGAACTGCGAACTGCTCGACGGCTATAGCGCGACCGTCGAAGGGTGGACGGTGAAGGCCGCCGAGCCCCTGGGCGATACAGCACCTGAGGTATCGCTTCGGCTGCCCTGACCATCGTGCGGCAGCCGTTTCTGGTACCGGCCTAACGGCTTTGGGGGAGACGGTGCGTTCATGGGCGCTGCGGGCTTCTGAGGGTGGTGCGCGTTGCCAGTGCCGTCACGCGGCGTGGTTGGCCGAGCCGTTCGAATTCCTAGCCAAGTTGCTCGGCTGCACCGCCCTACCCGCTTAACCATGGTTACAGTCGCCTTCATGGGGAAACGTGACGAAAACTGCGAGAACAAGGCCAGAGGCGGTTTCCGGCACTTGGGAGGCTGCCTTTTCTGCGCTTTGACCACAACGTTCGACCGCAACCAGCTTGAGGCTGGCTAGACAGCAAACAGCCCCGGGTACTCAGGCGGCTCTTTCCGGCCTGCAGCGAGCTATGGGGCTATCACCACGACGTCCGCAGGATGCTCGACGGGTGAGCGACCACAACAACATCGCCGATCTGCTCGCTGGTCTGTAGGGCTGCAGGCGCAGGCAACGAAGACCGGTCGGACGATACTGACCGAGTGCAGTCAATCACGCAGATCTCATCGCGCGAGGTCTACCGCAACGCCTGGATCGTGGTCCGCGAGGACCAGATACGCCGCCCGGACGGATCGGCGGGTATCTACGGGGTGATCGACAAACCGTCGTACGCGCTGGTCATCGCCCTCGAAGCCGACCGAATGATGCTCGTCGAACAGTATCGCTACCCGCTGGGTCGGCGGCGTTGGGAGTTTCCCCAGGGTGCCGCCCCGGACCTGGCGGACATGGAGCCAATGACCTTGGCGGCGCGCGAACTGCGGGAGGAGACCGGACTGACCGCCGGCAAGATGAGGCTCCTCGGTCGGCTGGACGTAGCCCCGGGGATGAGTAGCCAGCGCGGCTGGGTGTTCCTTGCCGCCGATGTGCGGGCCGGTGATCCTGATCGGGAGCACGAGGAGCAGGACTTGCGCAGCGCCTGGTTCACCCGCGCTCAGGTGGAGGCCATGATCCTGGCGGGCGAGATCACCGACGCTCAGTCCATCGCCGCTTACGCCCAACTCTTGCTCGTGGAGAAATCCTCGGGCGGCGTGCCCGACGCCGTTGAACCAGATCTGATGACGCGAAGGGCGGTCGCCGATGAGGATCTCTAGAGCGGCACTACAGCGGGCCGAGGAAGTGCTGCGCTACGAGTCGGTGACGACGATGGAGCCTGAGCAGTTCGACAAGTTGATGGCGTCGCTGGACGCCGCCGATGACGCACCCCGCGTGGTGGCCGCTGCACGCAAGCCCGCAGTTTCCACCCGCCGCTGAACCGACCGGATGTTTGAATCGGTACCACTCGGCAACCAACACCAATCTGACGAGTTCGACTGCGGCAATGAGGCATTGAACTCCTGACTTCGCGAGCAGGCGAGGCCCCTTCAAGGGCAGGGACACGGCGCACAGCCGCTGCTTGACGCACTCGACAAGGTCGTAAGGGCCACCGAGATCGGCAGGGGCTGGCTCAGCGTTGTCGACGAGATAGACGACGAGGCTTATGAGTTCTACGCATACTTCGACTTCATCCCGGTGAAGAACCGTAGGGGCAGACTGGTCATGAAGATGGCCACGTGAACTGTGAAGTGACGACCGGCGCGGTCGTCATAGTGCTCAGTATCCCCGACGCCCTCGGGGCATTATTGCTCAAAGGCGCGGCTTACGTGGAGGACTCCCGCGTTCGCCGCATGGCGGGCCCCGCCTTGTGGGGTCTCATCCCTGGGGTCCAGCACTGATGCTGTTAACCAATGGGCGGTGCCCCTGGAATAACGACATCGCCCCCTGCCGTGACCACCGGACCACCGAAAGGCCCTGGCGCAACGACGACCTGGGGTGGCCCCCCGGTGGCGGGGATCACGAGGTTGCCGGGTTCAAATCCCCCGATACCGCCACTCGGAGACGTGCCGCCTGGCTGAAACCAACTGTCGTCGTCATCGGACATGAAGCAATCCAGGTCGTCCATGCACATGTCGTCGGCCAGGCTGGGGGGTGCCAGCGTGACTCCGACCAGCGGCAGCGGGGCGAACATCAGACCGGCGACCAGACGGCGCAGCTGCGAGTTGGCGAAGATCATTGTCGAATAGTAGGCGCCTCGCCGGGTACCGGTTCTGCGAATGCTGCCGCAGCGCAATAACCGGAGATTTTGCGGCCGATTGACCGCCAGGGACCGATTGGCACGCTCGTACCAGGATAGGCGGGCTAGTGACCACAGGCCAGCAGGGTGACTCCTCCCGGCACCGTTCCACATGTCTGGAGGGGCGTGTTCTGGAAGCATGGTGCCCGGTGGCATCGAACTGGATTGGTCGAGCAGCGCCCACTGATTCGCGGCGACCGAACGGAAGGGACACATGAGTGCAGTACTGATGACGGGGTTCCCGGGCCTCCTCGGTTCGGCCCTGCTTCCCGGGATCCTCGCCAAGCGGGAAGGGGCAGTCGTCATCTGCGTCGTGCAGGCGCGTCATATGGATACCGCGAAGGCCAAGCTGGCCCAGATTCAGGCGGCCCATCCCCACACCGCCGACCGGGTGCAACTCGTCGAGGGCGACATCACGGTGCCGGGCCTCGGGCTTCCCGATTCCGTCGTGGTGGACGACGTCACCGAGGTCTGGCACCTGGCGGCTGTGTACGACCTTTCCGTCCCTGAGGACATCGCAAGGCTGGTCAACATCACCGGGACCGAGAACGTCCTGCAATTCTGCCGGGAGCGGTCAAACTTCCGCCGGCTGCAGCACGTGAGCACCTGCTATGTATCCGGCCGCTACGACGGTGAGTTCACCGAGGAGATGCTCGAGGAGGGCCAGGAGTTCCAAAACCATTACGAGGAAACCAAATACGAGGCCGAGCGGCTGGTTCGCGCGGCGATCGCCGACGGGCTGCCGGCGACCATCTACCGCCCCGGCATCGTAGTGGGGGACTCGCGCACCGGTGAGACCCAGAAGTACGACGGGCCCTACTTCGTCGCCGACTACATGAAGCGCCTGCCCGGCGCGACGTTCCTGCCCAACGTCGACAAGAACGTCATGGCGTCGCTGGTCCCGCGGGACTACGTCATCGCGGCGATGGACGCACTGAGCGTCCTCGACCGCTCCGAGGGCAAGACCTACCAGCTGACCGACCCCGATCCGCCGTCGGCCCGCGAGGTGGCCGAGATCTTCGGAAAGCACCTTCATCGGAGGCTGGTCTGGCTGCCCATCCCGGTGTCGGTCGTGCGCGGACTGCTCGACACGCTCCCCGGGATGGAGTTCCTGACGGGTCTGCCCGCGGAGACCCTGGACTACTTCGCGTTCCCCACCACGTACGGCACGGCGCACACCGTGGCCGACCTCGAAGGCACCGGGGTCTGTTGTCCCCGCTTCCGCGATTACGCCGACAAGTTGCTCGACTTCATGGCGGCCCATCCCGAATTCGACTCCAAAGCGATGGTCTGACCCGATGGCAAAACACACGCAGTCGCTAGTCGTCAACATCAGCCTGAGCGGCCCCGGGCGGGACTACGAAGCGTCCGTGGAGTTTCTGGGCGGATCCTTCCGGATCGTCCGGGTGGGCACCGGCGGGAGCGTCAAGCGGGCGATCGAAGAACTGCGCAAGTGGTCCGGTGAGGCCGCCGCCATCGGGGTCAGCGGAGTCCACGACGCTGAGGTGGCCGGAACCCTAAAAGGCAATCCGGCCAAACTTCGGAAGGCAGTCGAGACGACCACCGGGGCGGTTGTCACCGATGGCCACCGGCTGCGTAACGTGTTGCAGGAGTGGACTATTCGGCACCTGGCCGGGGAGATGCCCGGCTACTTCTCCAACGCGCGGGTGGTCGTGCTCGGTGGACGAAACCACTACCGCTCCACGCGAGTGTTGTCGGAGTACACGCAGAACCTGCGCTTCGCCGACCCGGCGGTGGAGTACGGCCTGTCAGATATCCAGACCCCGTTCGAGGTGTTCGAGCGCTTCGTGTCCGCCTCGGGTTGGCTGGTGGAGAAGATCCCCTCCGCGGTGGTGTCGGCGGCCACCGCTCCGGGCCGTAAGTTCATCGAGTCCAGAGTCCGCAACGCCCTGCAGGAATGCGACGTCGTGGTGGCCACCTTCGCAGAGCTCGCCCAGTTCGAGTTGGACGACTTGAAGGGCAAGACCCTCATTTCGACGTCCATCGGTTCCGAGCGGCTGAACAGCCTGCGGGAGCGTGGAATCGACCTCATTCTCGATGACGTCCCGCAGCCTTTCGAAGGGGTGGTGGTCAACGAGGCAACGCTTGAGGCGCTGATGCTGGTGGCGGGCCAAGCCGAGGAGTCGCGCCTGTCCGACGACGACCTGCTCGACATGATCCAATCGGCCGAGTTGCAGCCGAGGATCCTGTACCCCAGCGGCTTCAGGCGGAAGTCCCGGTTCGCTTTCGTGATCCACCCGCTGTCCCAGGAGTACTTCCGCAATGTGAGGCCGCTCGATGCCGTCGCCGACGTGGCGCCGGGAATGTTGATGGATGGCGTGGAGAAGCTGATGGCGCACGCGCCGCCGTTCGTCTACAGCCATGTCACCGGTATCACCTCGCCGACGGGCGCTGAGGTCGAAGGCTGGCTGATCACCGTCGGCGGCACGCCGAAGGAACTGATGGCGCACGATCCGGAGTTCACCTACTCGCGGCTCCTCGCGGCGGCCGATATGGCCCAGAAGATGGGCGCCCAGATCATGGGCCTCGGCGCGTTCACCAAGGTCGTCGGCGATGCCGGTGTGACGGTGGCCAAGCGCGCACCGCTTCCCATCACCACGGGCAACTCCTATAGCGCCTCGGGTGCGTTGTGGGCCGCCCACGACGCGGTGCGCCGACTCGGCATCGCCGAGGTGGACAAGAAGGGACGTATCAAGGGTAAGGCGATGGTGGTCGGCGCGACCGGCGCCATCGGCTCGGTGTGTGCCCGACTGTTGGCGATGGCCGCCGACGAACTGTGGCTGGTCTCCATCGAACCGGCCAAGCTGCTGGCGCTGAAGGCCGATATCGAGCGGGAGAACCCGCGGGCGACGATCCACGTGGGTGCCGACGCCGACGAGCACATCGCCGATATGGATGTCATCGTCACGGCCACCTCGGGGGCCGGCAAGAAGGTGCTCGACATCATGAAGGTGAAGCCGGGTGCGGTCATCACCGACGTGGCGCGGCCGCTGGACCTTTCGGCGGAGGACGTCGCCAAGCGGCCCGATGTGCTGGTCATCGAGTCCGGGGAGATCGACCTGCCCGGCGATCCGCAGATGAAGGGAATCGGCCTGCCGAAGGGCGTTGCCTACGCCTGCCTGGCCGAGACCATCGTCTTGGCGCTCGAGGGCCGCTACGAGACGTTCACCGTCGGGCGCAACATCGAGTGGGAGAAGGTCAAGGAGATCTATCGGCTCGGACTGAAGCACGGCATGAAGCTTGCCGCGATCTCCGGTGTCAACGGGGTCTATTCCGACGCCGACCTCGCCAAGATCCGGGAGTTGGCGCTGGCCAAACGGGCGGAATTAGCAGCGGCGGAGTCCTGATCGCGACTGCGGTCTCGAACGCCTCAGTCAACGGCGTCGACACCGCTGATGGTGATTGCGAAAGGGCCCTGCTGCTTGTCGAGAATGTAGACCGAAATCCGGCTGATGGTTGACGGGTCCAACGTCTGCGGCGCATTGGGTTCGGGATCCAGCCGCATGCCAACCGGCTGGAAGCCGGCAATGGGCAGGTCATAGCTCCGCTGAACGGCAGCCTCAGTGGTGAAACGCTGGATGTAGGACCACGGCTGGCCACCCACTCCCACCCTCAAGATGTAGGTCTTACCGTCGCCCACAGCGCGGGCGCGCAGCGAGGTCGCCCCCGCCGCCTTCCGCCCGATATCGGGGTCCTGCGGACCGCGGGCCGAGGCGAATCCGCCGTTGTTCTCCAGCGAGATGCTGCCCGAGAACACCAAGCCGCCGTCTCCAAAACTGACCTGCGAGGTGGACCGACCGCCCATGACGGGGTCATTGACCGTCGTCCAGCCGGACACCGCGGCGGCATCTCCGAAGTCGATGAGCACGACGTCCGGCCCCGGCGTCTCGTCCGCGTTGGCGGTATGCCCGGTGCCGGCGAACGACCCGATCAGGATCGCCAGACAGGCCAACCAGACACCGAGGCGGCTACGCCATAGCTGGCGACCTCCGGACGGGTTGACCCGACGACGTCCCATCTCAACCCCGCAGCTTCGCACTAGGTCAATGTATTGCCGCCGCCCGCCGTGTCAACACCCGCATACTGGCGAGCGTGCGAGTTGTGGGTGTCATCCGTCGAGTGCTGGTGACCGCGCTGGCGCTGGCGGTGCTCTCGATAACCGGCCTGGGATATTGGCAGGCCAGGGGAGTGCTCGGCGGAATCACCGTCTCGCGTGCCCTCGGACTGGACTTTCCTCGCTCGAGCGGCGGGGGAACGAATATTCTGCTGATCGGCCTGGACTCCCGAAAGGACCAGCAGGGTAACGACCTGCCGGCCAGCATTCTCGACAAGCTGCACGCCGGTGACTCCAGTTCCGGCGGCTACAACACCAACACGCTGATCCTGGTGCACATCGGCGACGACAACCGGGTGGTCGCCTTCTCGATTCCCCGCGATGACTACGTCGCCGTCACCGGGATCGCCGGATACGACCACATCAAGATCAAGGAGGCCTACGGGCTGACCAAGGCTCAGACCGAGGACGAGTTGGAAAGCCAGGGTGTTACCGATCCTGCGGAACTGGAGGCCCGGGGCCGCGAGGCGGGAAGGGAAGCCACCCTGCGTGCCGTGCGGGAGCTCACCGGGCAGCCAATCGACTACTTCGCCGAGGTGAACCTGGCCGGCTTCTACGACCTCACTGAAAGTCTCGGCGGAGTCGAAGTGTGCCTCAACCACGATGTCTACGACGAGTACTCCGGCGCCGACTTCCCCGCCGGCCGGCAGATCCTCGATGGGGCGCAGGCGCTCGCCTTCGTGCGTCAGCGCCACGGACTGGAAAACGGTGACCTCGACCGCACCCATCGGCAGCAGGCCTTCCTGCTGTCGGTCAGCCACCACCTGCGGGAAACCGGCGTATTGGGCAATCTCGACGAGCTCCGCAACCTGATCGACGTTTTACAGCAGGATTTGGTGCTTTCACAAGGCTGGGGCGAGGCACAATTCAGGCGGATGGCCGCGCTGGCCGACGGCCACGTCGAGTTCCGGACCCTGCCGGTGGTGCGGTATGCCTACATCGATGGTCAGGATGTCAACATCGTTGACCCCGTGGCGATCCGCGCCGAGATCGCCGCCGCCATCGGCGCGCCATCGGAGGCCGCCACCTCAACGCCGACCGCGGTGCCGGATCCCAAGGTCCCGGTCATTGTCGTGAACGCCAGCGACTCCTACGGGTTGGCGTCAAGCACCGCAGACATGTTGAGCCGGGAGGGCTTCCAGATCGGGGAGATCCGTGATCGCGAAGACGGCGAGCCCCCGGGCACAGTCATCGGCTACGGGCCCGGCGCACAACAAGACGCCGACGCCGTCGCCGCGGCGCTTGGCATCGACTCCCGGGCCGAGTCCGATGCCCAGGTCCCGGCAGACCGCGTCCGGGTGGTCCTGGGTGACGATTTCGAGTTGCCCTCAGCAACAACGGATTCTGCAATCGCGGCGGGATCCGCCGCGGACCCGGATTCGGACTCGATCAACGCGGAACTGCCCATCCCGGATGCCGGTTCGCCGATCGAGGGCGGCGGGATACCGTGCGTCAACTGACCCTGATTCCGCAGCGCCGGGATCGATGAGGAGCGCCCATGTCATCACCGTTCGACCCTGTCACCTTCGCCCACGGGCCGGCCATGAAGAACCGATTCATGCTGTCCCCCCTCACCAATCTGCAGAGCAACCCCGACGGGACACTCTCCGATGACGAGGAGCGGTGGTTGACCATGCGCGCTGAGGGCGGATTCGGCATGACCGTGACATGCGCGAGCCACGTCGACCCGCGGGGCCAGGGCTTCCCAGGTCAGCTGGGCTGCTTCAGCGACGTTCATCTCCCCGGGCTTACTCGGCTGGCGGCGGGGATTCGCGCGCAGGGCAGCGTTGCGATCGTCCAGCTGCATCATGCGGGACGCCGCGCACCGGCGGAGCTCATCGGAACGGCCCCAGTCGCTCCCGCCGATGACGCCAGGACAGCGGCACGAAAGATGACGACCGACGAGGTGCACGAGGTCATCGAGTCGTTCGTCGCCGCCGCAGCCAGGTGCGATGAGGCCGGATTTGACGGCGTCGAACTCCACGGTGCGCACGACTACCTGCTCTGCGAGTTCCTCAACGGTGAGCTCAACGATCGAACCGACGACTACGGCGGGAGCCGGGAGGCGCGGTTCCGGATCTTCGAGGAGATCATCGCCGGCATCCGCCAGCGTTGTCGTCCGGAATTTCATGTGGGGGTGCGACTTTCACCTGAACGATTCGGCCTGGCAACGGCGGACGTCGTCGATGCGTTCGAGCGGCTGGTGGCAACGCGGATGGTCGACCTCATCGACCTCTCGCTGTGGGACGTGTTCAAGGAGGCGGCCGATGAGCAGTTCGCACCCCGGCCGCTGCTCGCGGTGTTCACCGGCCTTGACCGGGGACCGGTTCGGCTCGCCGTCGCGGGTCACCTCTACTCGGGATCGGATGTGCAGCGCGCAATTGACGGTGGCGCCGATATAGCGGCGGTCGGTCGAGCGGCGATCACCAACCATGATTTCCCCCGACTGGTGCAGGCAGATCCCGCAGCGGCGATGCGTGAGCTTCCCGTTGCCCGTGAGGTCCTAGTCGCCGAGGGACTCGGACCGGCGTTTCTCGAGTACATGTCGAACTGGAAAGGGTTCGTCGGCGGCTGAACCGACCCTCCGGATATTCACCGGATGCGGATTCGACGCCTGAGTGCGGGCCGGCCGGCTCAGAAGATCTCCGAGATCATGCAGCGCACAGAACCGCCCCCGTAGGCCTCGATGGTTTGGACATCGCCCACCACGATTTCGCTGGACTTCTCGACCTCCTGTCCGCTCTCGGACAATTCGTCGACCACCATGCGCTCGAACCGGCGGTCTTCGGCGAACATCGGGCGCAGCATGAGCTTCCCGCCCTCGAGCGAGACGAACCAGTTGTGGGCGAAGATGCTGTCCGGTGTGTCGAACACCGCGGCGTCGTCCTGAATGACGTGGACGTTAATTCCCTTGCTGCGCAGCTTGGCCACGAATCCGTCGAACTCGATCAGGGCCTTAGCATGGACGATATCGCGCTTCTCGCCGAGGTTCCTCTGGAAGAAATCGTTGGTCGCGGTCTCGGCGTTGAAATAGAACGTTGAAATAGAACGTTGAAATAGAACAAGGTCGGACCATGACAATGTCGCCGGTGATCTGTCTATGCATCACGGAATCCTGCAACCTAGCAAGGACTCCGGCGAGCGCCCCAGATCGCACGGGACATCGTTGTTCGACTGGGGTGTGACCGCCTACGACAGGAGTAGGGCCGCGACCCTAGTGCCGTTTTCCCCACCTCTTGTTGTAGGCCTCGATGTCGTCTGGGTGTTCCATATCGCCTTTGATCGTCGCCCGGTCACGTTTGATGGTGATGCGCAGGGCGGCCCAGATCAGGCCGATGAGGACCACGGCCCCCACAATGATGATAAGAGCTTCCATGATCGAAATTCTGGCACGCGACGGCGCCAGATAGGTGCCTTTTGTCAGGCTTGCGCAGCCTCGGGTTCGGCACTCGCTGCGCGGCGGATCAACCGCACCTCGGTGATCGCGTTATGGCCGACCGCCGTCACCTCGACTGTCCAATTTCCCAGTTCGACGCGGTCGCCCGCCACGGCGGGGATGCGGCCCAGGGCCACGAGGACAAGACCGGCCACGGTGGCGTAGCTGCCGCGGGGTGTCTCAGCCAGTTCGACGCCCACATCAGACAAATCGTGCACCGGGAAACTGCCCGGCAGAACCAGGCTGCCGTCCGGCAGTGTCCGCACCGACAGGACGTCGCGGTCGGTCTCGTCATAGATCTCACCGACGACCTCTTCGAGCACATCCTCCAGGGTGACGATGCCCGCAACGCCACCGCGTTCGTCGATGACGACGGCGAACTGTTCGCGTTCGGCCTTGAACCGTCGCAGCGCCTCGGACACCGGCAGGCTGTCCGGGAGCTGCAGCGCCGGCCGGGCCGCATCGGCCAGGTCGGATTGGTCGCCGAGAAGGTCGCGCAGGTGTACAACACCGATCACGTCGTCCAAGTCACCGGAGCGGACCACCGGGGCCCGGGAGTGCCCGGACTCCGCAAGCATCGTCAGCGCCGCGTCCACCGCCATGGTGGCGGGCAGCATCACGACCTGACGTCGGGAAACCAGGATCTCCCGCAGGACCCGTTCGTGAATCTCCAGGGCGCCGGAGATCACCTGACGCTGTTCGGGTGTCAGCCCGCGGTGGGCTGCCACAAGTTCCTGCAGCTCCTTCGGTGACAACTGCTCGGCGGCCGCGTCCGGGTTTCCGCCGAGTAGCCGGACCAGGACATCGGTTGCTTTGCCCAACAACCACACCATTGGCTTCGAGATGGAGGCCAGCTTGTCCAAGGGCACGGCCACCAGCAGGGCCCAACGGTGCGCGTACTGCATGGCCAATCGTTTGGGGGCCAGTTCCCCGACCACGATGTTGACCGCCGCCAGCACGATCGTCACCGAGCCGATTGCGACGGCCTCCGCGGCGGCGCCGAACACGCCGAGTGCCGGCACGAGTGGCTCGGCCAGGGTGACCGCCGCGGTAGCCGAGGCCAGGTAGCCGGCCAACGTAATGCCGAGCTGAATGGTGCCGAGAAACCGGTTCGGATCACGAGCCAGGCTCACCAGCGCCCGCTCCCGGCGGCCATCGCTGCGCTCGAGGGTGCGTAGTTGGCCTTCCCGCACCGAGATCAGGGCGATCTCGCTGCCAGCGAACAAGCCGTTCAGCAGCAGCAGCGCCGTGATCAGGCCGATGTCGAACCAGTAATTGCCCACAGACCAACTCCTAGACAGGTGTCCCAGTGACGCTAGTTGAGCGCCGCGGACACCGCCGTGAGCAGGGTCTTTAGTGTTGCTTCGTCCAAAGTCTCCGAAGAGCGCGAGGCTGCCGCGATCAGGGCGGCAAGGTCGGTCAGATCGGCTCCCTGGCGCGCCCTGAACCGTGCCAGGATCGCCTCGGCGCCGCGCCCCTCCAACGTCAGCCGGTCGGTCCCCTCCCGGCGAGTCCGACGACTGGACGCCTTCGACGGACTGCCGGATGACGAGTCGCGCTCGGTGTCAGCCAACGCCGTCCCATACGGGAACCCCCGCGCTGGTGGCCTCCAACGGCTCATCTTGCCGGTCGCGCGGCCGCGCGGCGGTTCGAAGCACCCTGCAAACGAACGCTGGTCGCAACAGATGCGTGGGAGGGTCGATCATCCCGGTGACCCGCAGGAATTGCTGGCTCACCGACGGGTCGGTCTCAGCGGCGGTGAGGACCCGGTTCAGATAGGCGTTGGTTGAAGCTGCAGATCGCATCACCGAAGACGAGCAGCCTCTCCGGTGTGCGAGCCATCTGGTCGTAACGCCGCCACCGGTTGGACGGGAACCGGTACGGGGTCACCTCATCAAGTGGTTCGCTCGCACGAGCCGCCGCGACAATGTGTGGCGGGACGAGATCGGCAGCGGTGGAGAGGATTTCGTCGCGGTCGCTCGCCGGCTCCAATCCGCCGACCGCACCAGCGCCGATCAGCCAGGTGTCGTTCTCGGCCCGGAACATCACGAACGCTTTCGGGCAGCGCGCGTTCGGCATGCTCATAATGAGATTCTCGTGCAACGTGCCGTTGGCCATGTGGACCGGCTGACTGGCGTAGACCGTGCGGACCGTCAACTCGTCCTCGCGCGGACGGTCATAGCCGAGAGTTGCTAAAGGAACACCGGGGTGCGCGAGCCACGCCCCGTAGCGTCGACGACCAGATCAGCGGCCAGCTCGGATTCAGTGTGATCGGCGCGGTGCACGACGCGGGCCCCGGTCACCCTGGCGCCGTTGACTGTCGAGGTCAGGGCCGCAACATCATGGCCCTGCAGGATCTCGACGTTCGGCCGCGCCGACAGGCGCAGGCGCACTGTCCATTCCAGGAGTGGGCGGGTCGGGTAGTAGTTCACCAGTGACTGGGGATCGGGAATCCGCCCGCAACGCACCATCTGATGACCGGCCAGCGAAATCCAGAACTTCGACAGATCACCGTCGCGCCACACCGGGACGCCGTCGGCGACGAGTTCGTCCAGGATCCCCGGGAAGTGGCCTTCCAGGATCTGCGCCGCCCGAGCCAGCAGCAGGTGCGGTTGTCGGCCCTGGGGGACACCGCGCCGGTTGATCGGCTCGGTCGGCAATTCGTCGCACTCGATCACCGTGACCGACCGGTAGCACTCGGCCAGCACCCGGGCTGCCAACAACCCGCCCATGCTGGCACCCAGTACCGCTGCATGCTCTCCGATGTGTGTCATCGCTGCCTCCAACGGCATCAACGGTGCTCTGACTCATTCAGAACTGCTGGTAGGAAGTGTTCGCCGCGGTAGGTGGGAGCCTTAGAGTAGTGCGCCACTCGTTCTTTCCGCGGGATTCAGCGATACGTTTATCTGACGACGAGCACCAACGTCGGAAAGCGTGAACACCGGACCGAAAGGCGGCAACCCATGACAACGAGGAGCAAGTACACAGAGGTACCCGACCCGTACTCGTGGGCGGTGCCCAGTACCGGCGAAGCGCGGTTCACCTGGGAGTACGACGAGGGACGCGCCCGGCTCCTTTCCCTGTACCAGAAGGGCAAGGACAAGCAGTGGGATGCGCAGTCGCGCATCGACTGGGCGCAAGACGTCGATCCGATGAACCCCATCGGACTGCCTGATGAGTTCCATCCGCTCTTCGGCAGTCCGATGTGGAATGCCGCCGACGGGTCACGCCGCGCTGAGATGCGCCAGCATTTTCAGTCGTGGCAGTTCTCGCAGTTCCTGCACGGTGAGCAGGGGGCGATGGTGTGCGCGGCCAAGATCGTCGAGGTGGTGCCGGACATGGATGCCAAGTTCTATGCCGCCACCCAGACCATGGACGAAGCCCGCCACGTCGAGGCCTTCTCACGGTTCCTGCACGAAAAGGTCGACCTGGTCTACCCGATCAACACCAACCTGACGGCGCTGCTGCAGGACACCCTGAACGATTCGCGCTGGGACATGCCCTACCTCGGCATGCAGGTGCTCATCGAAGGGCTTGCGCTGGCCGCCTTCGGGGTGCTCCGCGACATGGCGCCGCCTGAGTCGCTGGCCAAGCAGTTGTTGGCCTACGTCATGCAGGACGAGGCCCGGCACGTCGCCTTCGGCCGGATCTCGTTGAAGGACTACTACGCGGCGCTGACCGACGCCGAACGTGACGAGCGCGAGGAGTTCGTCGTCGACGCGTGCTATCTGATGCGCGATCGGTTCCGCGGCGAGGAGGTCTTCGAGACGCTCGGGCTGAACGTCAAGGAGTGCACCGACTGGGTGGACACCTCACCGCTGATGATCCAGTTCCGCTCGCACCTGTTCAGCCGAATCGTGCCGATCGTCAAGGACATCGGGCTGTGGGGGGACAAGATCCAGGGCGCTTTCCGCGACATGGGTGTGCTCGACATGGCCAGCTTCGACATCGACGCGCTGATGAAGGTCGACGAAGATCAAGCCGACCAACTGGAGAAGGCCCACGCCGAGATGGCCAGCCGGGTGCTCGAGGTGGACGAGGCGATCGCGGCCGGCGCGAGCTGACCCGGGAGTCGATCGCCGCGCGAGCTGCCTCGTCGCGGCCGGCCCCGGGCTCCAGCGTTTACGGCATCGCCTCGGCCCACTGCATATGGCCCTCGAAACCGAAGTTGTTGGCCATCTTTCGGTAGCGGTCGCGGTAGTCGCGGTAGGCGTCGTCGTCGCCGCGGGCGCGGGCCAGGAGAGCCCGGAGTCGCAGCAGCCAGATCTCACGGATAGCCAGTCCGTCGTCGGCTGGCGCGTCAGCGAGCCTGGTCATGACGGCCCGGGCCTCGGCCAGATCATCGTTGGTACCGCGGTCGAGCAGCGTTTCCACCAGAACGCCCGTCGCTGGAATGCCCCAGGCCAGCAGCTGTCCGCCGCCGATCAGATGGTCGATGGCCGTGCGCATAACGGGGATAACGCCATCCTGATCTCCGTGCCGAGCATCCTCACGCGCCGAGAAGACCTCCATCAGGGGTAGATCGGCCAGGTTGTGGGCCCGACGTTGGGCGACTCGGCTGACCTCGACAAGCAGCTCCTGCCCCGTTCAACCGCATGCAAGCCGGACTGGCCGAGCGGAGACGGCTCCACGCCGCCTTCGGCACTTACGTCGATCCGGCCTTGGCAGCCCGTCTGCTGGAGCAGGGTGATGATGTCTTCACCGGCGAGCGTCGCGCGGTCACGGTGATGTTCATCGACATCCGCGACTTCACCCCCTACGCCGAAACCCACACCGCCGAGGACACCCTCGCGCGCCTCAACGCCCTGTTCGAGATCGTGGTGCCCGCCGTCGTCGAGGCCGGGGGCCATGTCAACAAGTTCCTCGGCGACGGCGCACTAGGGCGTGTCCCGTAACCATTGCGGGGTGGGGCTGGCAGTGTCGGGCGGGTGTCGCGTTTGCAGGTGCTCTCTGATGAGATGTGGGCTCGGATTGAGCCGTTGATGCCGGTGGCTTCGGCCAAGGGCGGCAGGCCGTTTCGTGATCACCGCTTGGTGGTGGAGGCGATCATCTGGCGGTATCGGACCGGGTCGCCGTGGAGGGATGTGCCCGAGTCCTTCGGGGCGTGGAAGACGGCGTGGCGCCGTCATGACCAGTACAGCAAGGACGGGACCTGGGATGCGATCCTGGCCGCGGTGCTGACCGAGGCCGCTGATGCCGATCTGATCGATTGGGCGGTCAGTGTGGATTCCACGGTCAACCGCGCCCATCAGCACGCCACGAACCTCCCGCGCGACACAGGGGGCTCCGTCGAATTACAAGAATCTGTTCGAAGAGCCTGCTGACCACGGAATTGGCCGTTCCCGCGGCGGGCTGAGCACCAAGATCCACCACCTTGTCGACGGCGGCGGGATGCCCCTGGTGGTCGTGTGCGGTCCCGGCCAGGCCGGCGATGCCCCGATGTTCCCGATTCTGATGGGGCATCTGCGGGTGGCCACCAGTGGGCCGGGACGGCCCCGCACCCGTCCTGAGAAGGTCCGTGGGGACAAGGCCTATTCCTCCAAAGCGATCCGAACCCTGTTGGCCAAGCGCGGTATCACCGCGGTCATCCCGCAACCTGATGACCAGATCAGTCACCGCAAGCGGCGCCGTAGTTTCGGCGGCCGGCCGCCATCGTTCGACGCCGAAGATTACAAGGGCCGCAACGTTGTTGAACGCAGCTTCCAACGCTGCAAGCAATGGCGCGGCGTCGCCACCCGATATGACAAACACAACCTCAACTATCGCGGCGGAGCTGTCCTCAACGCGATCCTTCTCTGGCTCAAAAGGTTATGGGACACGCCCTAGTCCCGCCGCCGCCGCTCTCATCAGCGGCAGGTCGACGAACTTGGGACGTTCGATCAGGCAGCCGATGGCCGCCAGATCGTCGGCGTACTGCCAGACGCGGCTGGCCGGGCCGAACGTGGTGAGCGCGCGGAGTACGCCTCCTGCATGTGCGTTGCAGCAGCGGATCTCGCGGAAGGCCTCCAGGAAAGCCACCTCCGCATTGGGCGCTTGGAGGACACCCTCCCAGGACTGTGCCCCTGTCGTCACGTAGAAGTAGTAGGCCCCGCCCCGATGAGCGATTTTCACCGCCGCCGCCGGAATCGGCGGCCCTGGGTGCGCCGAAACCAGGGCGGGCCGCGGCCGCGGGGACGGTTTGGCGGTCATTGTGGTCATCGCGTGTCCTCCCTCATCACCCGTTGCGCCGCTACCCCCTTTGCTGGCAGTAACGACCTTGTGATTGGGAAGTACCTCCCGCCGGGGCGGTTTCCGTCACGCCCCGACAGTGCTTGGTTGACCAAAATGGGGTCGGCTCGGGCGACCGGTCGAGTTCGGATACAAGGCCCAGGTCACCGACAACGATGACGGTGTCGTGCTCGATCACACCGTCGACATGGGCAACCCGCCTGATGCCCCGCAGTTGGCGCCGGCGGTCACGCGGGTCACCACACGCACCGGACGTGCGCCCACCACCGTCACCGCCGACCGCGGCTACGGCGAGAAAAGCGTCGAGGACGCCCTGCATGACCTTGGTGTACGCACGGTCGTGATCCCCCGCAAGGGCAAACCCTCCCAAGCCCGCCGAGCCGTCGAGCACCGACCAGCATTTCGACGAACCATCAAGTGGCGCACCGGCTGTGAAGGCCGAATCAGCACCCTCAAACGCGGCTACGGCTGGGACCGAACCCGCATCGACAACACCGAGGGCGCCCGGATCTAGGCCGGGCACGGCATCCTGGCCCACAACCTGATCAAGATCAGCAACCTCGCCGCGTAATCGACACCGCCGAAGCCACATTCATCCATCAGACTGGGTGAAACCGCCAAGCAGCACATCACGCGCCAGGGTTTTTCAGGTCGAAGTAGCTAAGGCCGATCGGCGATCAAAGGCGATCCAGACCCTCCTTGGTGACCACCAGGACAGCGTGGTCAGCCGCGAGCACCTGCTGGCCGCCGCCGAAGCCGCGCACGCCGCCGGCGAAGACACCTTCACCTACGGGGTGCTTTACGAGCGTGAGGCGGAGGTGGCGTCGTACTGCGAACACCAACTCATGGACATCGAGCCGGGGGTACTCTCCTGCGATGTCCACCAAATTGACCCGCACCACCGCCGCTGCCGTCGGCCTGGCCATCGCCGCGACGCTCGTCCCGAGTTGCTCCCAGACCAAGGAAGCCACCAAGGACATAGCATAACCGCTTCGAGCGCGGTCTCGTCGGCCACCAGTGCGGCCAGCAGCGCCGCCAGTGCCACGACCAGCAATGTCGATGACTCCGTCGCATTTCCCGAAGCGGAGATGTTCCGCGCAGAGCGCCCGGATGGCCCGTGGAGCTTCGCCAGCCTCCATGACGCCAGCAGGAACAGTCGTATCGACCACGTGCTGCACACCGCTCCGGCGCCAGGCATGATTCAGGCGTGAATGGTTTTGCCTGCGCCGCGCCGGAGTTTGCCGCGCTTCGGGTTGAAGTCAACAAAAGAATCCGACCCCAATTACGAGTCTTCGCCGGGCGGGTATGTTCCGCATCTAGAATTCGGGCGGATACCTGGGTGTAGGTCAAAACCGGGGAGGGACGTTGCGTTGAGCGAACGATTAGCCGACAGCGGAGTTGGCTCGGTCCCGGTATGGACTCTACGAACCCAGGAAGCGGATGAGCTCGAAAACCTCTTCGATGAGTCAATGACTCCGGGCCGCCTTGCGGAGTGGAGGACAGTCCTGGCCGCCGTTGCAGCAGCTCCGATTGCAACCCTGGAGTTGCATCCGGTTCCTCAAGAACTCGACCGGAGTCAAGGGATGCCGTTACCGGCGACAAGCACTCTGGCGGTCCAACTTTCTCAACTCATCAACGCGGCCAGCGCTGCGAAGTCAGATGGTGAAGCGCTTTACCGCATGGTTGTACCGGCTAGATTTGCCGGCCCGATCGGGTCAGGATTGCTCAGGTCAATGCCGTCAAATGCGGTACGCGGCGGCATCCACAGTGGGTTGTTGGGTTCTTCGGGCATTGCCGGTCAAGCCACATTCGTGCGCGTGCCCGGCACAGCTGCTGGGGCTGCTGGCAGCCTGGCCGTGACCGCACCCTTCATGATGGCAGCTGTGGCTGCCGGGTTGAGCCTCAACGCGGATAGTCAGGGCCGGAGGGCACTCGCCAAGATCACTGAGTTGCTCGAGAAGCTGCATGACCGCGCCCTGGCTGACGAGCGCAGTGATCTTGACAGCTGCCGTGACCCCATTGAGAAGGCTTCCGCGGCCCTTCTGGATAAGGCGCCGATTGGCCACACGGCGGCTATCGGCCATGCGGTTGACAAGGTCAACACTGCAATCGCGACTTTCCAGAGACGGCTCAGGGAGTGGCAAGGGTCCCTTGACGGTTTCGGCGATAGGCCCGTCGAAATCGCGCCTCTTCGGAAGGCTTTCGACGGAATCGACAAAGACGGCGGCAGGTTCCAGGCCGAATTGGAACTCGGCGAATTCGCTATCGCTCTCAAGAAGCGGGTCATCGTCCTCCAAGCGGTAGAGCAAGCACAACTAAGTCCCGGCAATCCTCTTGAGAATTTCGTCCACGCTCTCAAAGTCGACCAGGAACGCGTCCTCAAGCTGGAGTCTGAGGTAGCAGATCTGAAGCACCGTCTCGGAACCTTGCGTCTTGACCGCTCACACGGAATCCGCGACGGCCTTGCCGTGACGGCAGGCGACGTCGATCACCTTTTGCGGACTATCTACCGTCTACGTGACGAGTTCGGAGCGAGAGACGAAGCCGGAGGATCCTCTTCCGATGTCATAATCGACCTTGCCCGAAACGCCGATGGTTCAGTGGTCGTCCTGCCCGCGATCAGCAATTAGGCCTCCCTGCTCACTATTGAAGTGGCAAGCCCCGCAGGGTGTTGGCGACGTGCTTCGTATCAGTTGCCGCCAAGATCTGGGCCCACCAAAAATGTCAGTGGCGGTTCCTAAGGTTGGAGAACGGGAACCTTCAGTGACCCGACGTGTTCCGCGGTTTTGATGATGCTGCCAGCTTGGTCGAGGAAGTTAATTGAACTTGTGACGAACTGGCCCACCGACCCTGGCTTTTCGGTGGTCGCAATGACGATTCCCACTACGCTTTTGCCGTTCTGCCCGAACCCAGAAGCCACGGACTCGACCGCCGGCGTTTCTGCGTTGCTCCCGATCTGGGCGCCGGCGGCGGGTGCCGAACCGGTGCTGCCAGTCAGGAAGGCTGTCTCGTACTGTTTGGCTTCGGCGGGCGTCATGTCGCCGGCAACTCGCAACGAAGGGGCCCCTTGACGGTGTTCCATTCCCGGCCCAGGATTCCCCCCTGTCTGATGGCCTGGAGGTAATCGGAACGCCGTTCTGCGGCCTCCTGATCAGGGAATTGCTCGATCGTGGCCCCGCACTCCATGCCAAGATCCGGGCAGGTCCTGTGCAAGAACTGTGGCGACAGGTACGAATATCACCGTGATGACGAGTCGTGCTTACACCCGCGGCGGATGGTGTTCGCCCCGTACGCTGAAGGGGAGCAACCAGGGCCAACGAGATCAATCTGGTTCGACAAGCGCGTCATGTTTCTTGACGAAAACTCAGCCCGTGTGCTGGATGCGATAGAAGCGGGCGACACCGAGCGGGTGCTCGCGGAGGCAGGGCTGCTGGCGCACCGCATCCGCGACCTAATTGCCCAGGGCAAACTGCCCAGCGCCGACCAGGGATTCGTCAACCCTGACGGGACGCTGGACATATGAGGTGTTCCGGGACCAGACGTCATGTCCGGAGTGTGGCTCAGAAACCCTCGAAGAAACCGGCCATATCTTGTACAACTAATTCAGACCGGCAGCTGGATGTCGAGGCGGTGATGGCCGCTCTGGGCAACCGATTCGATGCCGACCGGGAGATTCCGGTGAGCGAGCGGATCCTGCGGGACCATTGCGGCAGCATCACTGACGCGTGGTTGATCGAAGTGGTCGGTCTGGCGATCCTGTGGCGGCAACGATCTGGGTACGGGGCCCCGCGGCAGGGTGCAGCGGGTGCGCGAGCCGGCGACATCAACCACGCGGGGGCTCGTCTAGCTGTGTTGGTGTGTAGCGGCCGTAGAAGCCAATGGAGTCGCCATTCATGATCGCCCGGTGCTCGTATTCGCACCGGGCGAGGAGTTCCTTCTCGGCCTTCCGCTTCTCACTGGACCGTCGCAGCCAGGTGCGAACTGTGACGATTGGTGCGACGAAAAGGAGGCCCAGCATGGCGGGGACCTTGAGCGTCTCTCCCAGCGCCGTGTAGGTCCCATCGTCCCGCATCCCCAAGAATGGGCTCAGGAACACCAAAAGAGTCACCACCCAGATGGTCATATATGGGTGACGGCGAAAAGGACTCACCGGCTTATTTTAGCTTCGGATGCCTCGCTGCCCGCGGCTCTGCTCGATGCGATGATTCGGGTGTGAGGTCCAGGAAGGTACGAAGCCCGGCGGTACAGGCTGCGAACACCCTGACCGCACGGTGGTGCAGTCGCATGGGTGCCGAGGACTTTGTTCTCTCTGGTGCAGGGTTGTGGCCGTTGCTGGCGCTGCTTGCCGCGGGGGCCGACGACCTGGCTGGTGCCGAGTTGGCTGCGGCACTCGACCGGCCCACCGATAACGCCCAACGGGATGCCCTGGAGATCATCGACATCCTCCGGGGCGGCCAGTCCACGACCGCGGCGTTGGGCCTCTGGGCTCGCGAAGGCGTGCCGCTGGATTCCGGTTGGGCTGCCCCGCTGCCCGAGGAGGTGGTGGGAGCTCTGACTGAACAGGCGGCGCTGGACCGGTGGGCAGCCGAGCAGACCGGCGGGCTCATCGACACGTTTCCACTCGAGATCACCGAAGAGACCGTGCTCGTGTTGGCCTCGGCGCTCACCGCAAAGGTGCGCTGGCGTATCCCGTTCGAGGGCTACCCCCGCGGCCGGGGCGACACGGGGCGGCCTGACGATCCGGGCCCCGCCGATCAACAGTCACTGCATCGCACCACCTCGAATCTGTCCATCGCGGCGGTCCTCGATGATGTCGTCACCCGCGTCATCGTCGAAGGCGACGGTGACGTCGATGTTCACCTGCTGCTCGGCACCGACCAGTCGCCCGGCGAGATCCTCGGTGCCGGCCTGCGTGAACTCTCGGGCCAGGCCCAGGTCCGCCTGGCCGCTGATACCGGAGACCGCGGTGGCCCCGGTTTGGCTGTGGAGCGGCTGAAATCAGTCCGGCCCAAAGACATGCTGGAACTGTCGCTGCCCTCCTTCGAGATCCGGACCAAGCATGATCTGCTGGCCAACCGGGACCTGTTCGGACTCGGCCTGTTGAGCACCTCGGCATCGCACCTGCCGAGGCTGAGCCCCATCCCGTTGGCCATCTCCGGCGGCGCCCAGGACGTGCTGGCCCGCTTCTTCGCCGAAGGCTTCGAAGCCGCCGCCGTCACCGCGGCCGGCATGATGACCGGCGTACGACCTGAGCTGCCCTACGACATCACCTACGTCAGCGTGGACTTCGACCGTCCCTTCGGCTTCCTCGCCGTACATCGGCCCAGCCGCCTCGCCGTCGTCGCCGGCTGGGTGAAAAGCCCCTTCCAGCCGAACTGAAGCCACCGTTTCGTGTGTGCAAGGAGTGGCTTGGTTGGCCCCCCTTTAGAGGTATGGAGACAGAACCGATGACGACCCCGCCGGTGGCTCGGTGGGGCACCCGGATCCAGGACCTGCGAGATGGGATCCGGGGCACCGTGCTCAGCCACTACGGAATGGCATTCGCGGCGATGATGGATAACGACGAAGTGCGTTACTACGGAAAGGGTGTCCCACGGTTCCGGCCCGTGAAGTAAGCCGTTGGCGATCGCGCGAGGGCTGGGACTCCAGCACCGTGAAGCGGCCGGTTGGTTGGCAACGGCTGTCGCCCCTCTACCTCACACTGGTCAGTCGTAGGGTCCGCGACCGTCGGTCCCGCTGCGATGACCCGTACCGACACCGAAAGACACCTGCCGCTATGGAACTGCTGACATTCCTGCCCCTCATCATCATCCTGGGGGCGTTCATGTTCTTCGCCTCGCGTCGCCAGCGTAAGGACATGCAGGCGATCCGGTTCGCCCAGCAGGTCGAGCAGTACGACCACCGCCTCGAGCTTGAGAAGCGCCGCCTCGAGCGTGAGAAGCAGCAGCGCCTAGTCGACTTCGGCGCCGAAGGTGCGCGTCTTTACGAGCAGGCGGCAGCATCGGTGGCCCAGATCGCCGGTTCGGAGGCCGCGCGCGCCGGCTGGCTGGGTGACCCGTCGGACTTCGACTTCCGGTCCGACCTCACTGCGATGGCGGCCAACCTGCGCCGCGCTGAGGAGATCCGCAAGGTCAGGGGAGAAGGTTTGTCGATCATGCACCTGACGGAGACCGACGAGAAGATGCTCGAGGACGCCGGGCGGGCGATCGCCGCACTGGAGAACGCCGCTAAAGAGCGGTCCAGACTGATCGGGGAGTGCGCCCTTCAGGCCGCCGACATCGACACCCAGCTTGCGGATGACCGTGAGCGCGGAGTCTCGGCTAAGCGGCGCGAGGACCTACGCAATCGCCTGGGCCCCATGCTCTATGGCACTCAGAACATTCCGGCCGAGATGTGCCCTCGGAATCCGCCGATGTGGTCAAGGCCCGCGCCGCCGCCTTCCGCGAGCTCCGCGGTGTGCTGCGGAACTATCGGCTGGACGGCGACGGCGCGTAGGCACTTCCGTATCGGGCTGATCGGCGGCTAGCAGTCGCAGCAACCAGAATCTGTCGGCGCGGCGCCCTGCCCGATGCGCACCGCCTGGTCAACGGCGACGGCTGGTGCTGCGTGGGCTGCATGGCGGTGGCGATCTTTTCAGCGATGGGGCTGCGACCCTGACCTAAACACTGCTTCGGGGATTACGAGCCGCGACGCTGGGCTAAGGCCCCCAAAGTGAGTGGAAGTGAACCTGCAGGGATGCTTCAACGAAGTACTGCCGAATTGCAAGAAATCCCCGCCCTTCAGACCGCACCCTTGGGCAGCACGGTGCCGGGCGCGAGGGTCTTCAATCTTCTTCGCACACGCTGGTCTAGGACCAGTGTTCGGGGCATAGGATTCCGCCATGTCTCTAGGGGTGGGGGAGGTATTCGCCGGCTACACCGTCGTCCGCCAGATCGGCAATGGCGGCATGGGAGAGGTCTACCTCGCCCAACACCCGCGCCTACCCCGGCAGGAAGCACTCAAGGTTCTGCGCCCCGAGATTTCCAGCGACGACAGCTTTCGACAACGCTTCATTCGCGAAGCGGACTCCATCGCCGCCTTGGAGCACCCCAACATTGTCACCGTCCACGATCGTGGTGAGAACGCCGGCCGATTGTGGATCGCCACCCAATACGTAGACGGCGCCGACGCCGCCCAGCTCCTGCGGGACCGCTACCCCGCTGGCATGCCTGCCGACGAGGCAGCCACCATCATCACCGCCATCGCGGAAGCCCTCGACCACGCCCACGACCGGGGCCTGCTCCATCGGGACGTGAAACCCGCCAATATTCTGCTGACGCACGCCGACCGCGACGGCAGCCGCCGCATCTATCTCGCCGACTTCGGCATTGCCCGCCCCCTCGACGACCCAACAGGGCTGACGTCCACGAACTTCGCCCTGGGCACCTTCGCCTACGCCGCCCCCGAACAACTCATGGGTAAAGCAATCGACGGCCGCGCCGACCAGTATGCGCTGGCTGCGACCGCCTACCACCTGCTGACTGGGACCCCGGTGTTCCCGGACCCCAACCAGATCGCCGTAATCAGCCAACACCTCACTGAACCCGCGCCGGCGCCATCTCTGATCCGCCCTGCGCTGGCACCACTCGACACCGCCTTCGCCCGCGCCCTCGCCAAGAACCCCGATGACCGCTATCCGAGCTGCCGGGAGTTCGCCCACGCGATCACTGCAGCCACCGTCTCCCAGAGTGGGGGCTATTCGCCAACAGCCCCGACCCAGCAGGCACCCATCCCGACCGTCGACTCAGCTGCGTCCGGTTTCGACCGCCGTCCCCCGGTGAAAGCGATGGTCGTGACCGCCGCTCTGGCTGGGCTCGTTGGCGGTGCGTTGCTGTGGCATCCATGGACCAAAGACGACGAACAGGCGGCGACGCCGACACCGCTCACTTCCTCCACGGTGGAGCCGCCGACCACGACGCTCGTCCCATCGAGCGCTCCGCCTCTTGACCCATCGACGACTCCGTCAACCATTACCCCAACCAGCTCGCCACCACTGACGCAAGCGGCACCGGTATCCCCGTCCGGCATCGCCCCAGCGCCCACCGCGGCGGCGGCCCCCGTCGCCGTCGTCGGGAGCGGGTGCTACTCGCAAAGTTCGCCGGCAGTCGATCCCGACGGTGTCCAGGTCTATTGCGCTCAATTTCCCAGAACAGATGCCTTCATCTGGACAAGAGAGATAGTTCGGTACCCATGCGGAAACATGACCTGCACGGGTGTGCAAACCCCGCTCGACGTTTTTGACGCGAACACCCCGGCGATTATCTGCGTCGCGCAGACCGGTTGGACACCTCGCGCATGTGCTTCTGCCATTGCCAACGCCACATACAGGGGGGATGGCTAGAGACCAATCTGCGTGGGCTTGTCGGCAACGTGCAACCCCGTTGTTCCGGCAGGTAATTGGCGTGTTTGTCGCCCAGCAGGAGGGCGAGTTGGAGGCGGGCTAGGGCGTGTCCCGTAACCATTGCGGGGTGGGGCTGGCAGTGTCGGGCGGGTGTCGCGTTTGCAGGTGCTCTCTGATGAGATGTGGGCTCGGATTGAGCCGTTGATACCGGTGGCTTCGGCCAAGGGCGGCAGGCCGTTTCGTGATCACCGCTTGGTGGTGGAGGCGATCATCTGGCGGTATCGGACCGGGTCGCCGTGGAGGGATGTGCCCGAGTCCTTCGGGGCGTGGAAGACGGCGTGGCGCCGTCATGACCAGTACAGCAAGGACGGGACCTGGGATGCGATCCTGGCCGCGGTGCTGACCGAGGCCGCTGATGCCGATCTGATCGATTGGGCGGTCAGTGTGGATTCCACGGTCAACCGCGCCCATCAGCACGCCACGAACCTCCCGCGCGACACAGGGGGCTCCGTCGAATTACAAGAATCTGTTCGAAGAGCCTGCTGACCACGGAATTGGCCGTTCCCGCGGCGGGCTGAGCACCAAGATCCACCACCTTGTCGACGGCGGCGGGATGCCCCTGGTGGTCGTGTGCGGTCCCGGCCAGGCCGGCGATGCCCCGATGTTCCCGATTCTGATGGGGCATCTGCGGGTGGCCACCAGTGGGCCGGGACGGCCCCGCACCCGTCCTGAGAAGGTCCGTGGGGACAAGGCCTATTCCTCCAAAGCGATCCGAACCCTGTTGGCCAAGCGCGGTATCACCGCGGTCATCCCGCAACCTGATGACCAGATCAGTCACCGCAAGCGGCGCCGTAGTTTCGGCGGCCGGCCGCCATCGTTCGACGCCGAAGATTACAAGGGCCGCAACGTTGTTGAACGCAGCTTCCAACGCTGCAAGCAATGGCGCGGCGTCGCCACCCGATATGACAAACACAACCTCAACTATCGCGGCGGAGCTGTCCTCAACGCGATCCTTCTCTGGCTCAAAAGGTTATGGGACACGCCCTAGCCGTCTTCGGGGCACCCAACGACCTGACCGACCACGCCGACGCTGCGCTGAAGACCGCCCTGGTGATCGACCGCCTGGTCGGCGAGCGATTCGGGCAGGAGCTTCGCATCGGCATCGGCATCAACACCGGGGTGGTGATCGCCGGAACCATTGGTGGGGGCGGCAAGTTGGAGTTCACCCTCATCGGGAATGCCGTGAACGTGGCCGCCCGCGTCGAGCAACTCACCAAGATCACCGGTGATGCGATCCTGCTCACCCAGCAGTGCCTCGCGGCGTTGGTCTCGCGACCGCCCGGACTCGTCGACCGCGGGTCGCACACCCTGAAGGGCAAGTCCGCTCCAGTGCAGATCTTCTGCCTCAGCCCCGACCACCCACAGGGCAGACGGATGTCCATCCTTGCCGCCAGAGGGCGTCAGGGCGCATCGAGACGAAGTTCTGCGACGCACGGATCACCCACGGCCCCCTATTCGCTGTGGAGCAGCCTCTTTGTCCGGCAGGGCCGATTACCCGGGAACTATCCCGATGCCGAGTGTTGCCGCGCCGGCGGCAAGGCGAGCATCGAATGTGGCTACCGGTGCGGGCGGCAGATTCCGGGCTGCGTAGAGCACGCAGCAGTCCGGCAGTTTGAGTCCCGTGCTGACCCGTAGCTGGGCCAGTTCCCAGGCGGCGTCGGCTTGGAGTCCGACGTTATGGATCTGCATTTCCGCCAGCGCGTCTCGGGCATGATCACCGCGGTCGGCCCGGATGGCTCCAACAAGTACCTCAGCGAGAGTGACAGTGCTGGAGGCGAATTCACCATCGCAGTGAGCCAGGAGGATCTCCGTCGCCCGAGCGTGGTGGCTGTCGGCACTCTCCAGGTGCGCGATGAGGATGCTGGCGTCCAGGATGATCACTCCGGCCAGTCCTGGCGAACTTCCTCCAGATATCCGGGCCCGTAGACCCCGGTAAGGGTGCCGGAGGTTCGTTCGATTGTCTGGCGACGACCTTCAACAGCGCTGTGCCGCCGCGCTTCGAGAGCTTCCTCACCGGCGAGGATTAGCCGGCGCAGTAAGGCGCCGGGTTTGTCGGCCAGCTCGGGCCAGGCGTTGCGTGCGACATCCAGGGCAGCCGCGATGTCCTCGGTCTCGGTGACCGCGTGGCGTCGATGAAGCGTCGGCATAGGCCTGAGTGTAACACTGATGTTCTAGGTGTTACACCGGGAGCAACCTATCTCCCGACATTCCCGCGGCGCATGAGGGTTGCCAGGTCGTCGCGATCGGTGACGTCGAGTTTGAGGAACATTCGGTAGAGGTGGCCCTCGACGGTGCGCACGGACACCACCAGGCGCTCGGCGATGTCGCGGTTGGTCAGTCCGCGGGCCACAAGGTGGGCGATTTCGCGCTCCCGTGGGCTCAGGGGGAGTGGCTGCGACGTGGCGCGCAGGGCCGGGGTCTTCAGTCCGCCGCAGGCGTTGGCCAGTCGATCGGCGGTCGCGGCCGCATTCAACGCCTGGCGGCGATTGCCGGCCCTCTCGAACAGGGTTGCGGCTTGGGCGGCGGCATCAGCGGCAGACAGACAGGCTCCGATCCGCTCGAATTCCTGTGCAGCCGAAAAAACCGCTGCACCATCATGATTGAGCAGCCCCGAAGCATAAGCACTGTCGGCTTTCGCGAGCGGTCCGCCGATCACGTCGGCGACGTCGATCAAACGCTGCAGGCTCTCTTGGTCACCGAAACGGGCCGCGGCGTGCAGCGCCATCAGCTCGACCGCCCGCTGGCCCGAGGCGGCGGCCAGATCAGCGGCGTGCACGGCGGTGGTGATCGCGCCGCTGAGGTGCCCCTCGGCGGCGGCCAGCCATGCCTCGGTGATCCGGGCCGCCGGCGCGAACATCGTTCCCCGGCTGACCTGTTCGCGCAGTTCGGCGACCAGCGGTTCGGCCGCTTCGGGGTCGCCGAGGCCGCAGTAGGCCTGTGCCAGCAGGAGTCGGGCGGGCAGGCTCCAGGCCGCCGCCGTCTCACCGCTGAGGGCCGCCAGTGTTTCTTCCAGCCGCGCGACCGCGGCACGCAGCTGACCGCGGCCGACCTCTACGGTGCCGGCCAGCACGTTGGCCATCGCGCGGGCCCGGTATTGGTCGGGGGAGGTGATCGCGACGATATCGCCGGAGCGGGCCTGGGCGGCGTCGAAGTCGCCGGCCAGGGTCAGCGCCCGCACCTCGCCCAACGCCAGCAGGAAGCGCTGCAGGCTGTCGATCCTGTCGCTGACCGCATGGCCGCGCGCTACCCATCGCGCGGCGTCGTCAGTTCTGCCCATCATGGCCGCGGCCATGGCCCCGCCGAAGACCGCCCATCCAATGGCGGTCGGCGGAGCGGCGGGGTCATCGGCCACCCGCCGGGCCAGTGCGTCGGCCTCCTCCAGGCGGCCGTCGAGGACCAGCAGCGTCGATGTGAGCCCGTCGATGACCAGCCGCACCCCGGGGTGGCTGACGCGCTGCTCCAGCATGGCCAGGATCTCGCCGGCGGCATCGGTGTCCCCGAGGGACCAGTGCAGGTTGGCGACCCGAGCGATGCCCCAGCGGGCGAGTTCGAACTCCGTCATCGCCTGTGGGTCGAAGGCACCCAGAATCGCCTCGGACTCAGCCGTCTTCCCCTGCCACACAAGCGTTCTGGCGAGGATCTCACTGGCCGCCAAACCCCCGCCACGAGTGACGGCGGCCCTGGCCAGCTGCTCGGCCAAGGTGATATTGGTCAGAGCGATCGCATCCTCGGCGCCGCGTAGTAGAACCCTCGTGTCGATGGGCAGGTCGGCGTCGAGCGCCAGTTCGGCGCGGCGCAGGCGCTCGGCGGGGCTCCGCGGCGGGTGGTGGTCCATCGCCGCGAACACGTCGGCCTTGATCCGCCGGCGTGCGACCTCGCCGAGGCCGTGGCGGATCACCTCACCGAGCAACGCGTGGGTGAAGTGGACCTCGACGGTGCCGGTGTCGTTGTCGACGCGGATCAGGCCGCGCCGTTCGGCTCGTTCGAGAGTTCCGGAGTCGACAAGTTCGGACAGGATGTCAAGACGCTGGGGTTCGGCCACGGCGAGCAGCTGCAGGGCGCGCTTCTCGTCGTCGGGCAGCTGGTCGAGCCGGCCGCTGAGCAGAGCTGCCAACTTCGTTGTGGCGGTGGCCGTGCCGCGTAGCTGCCAGACCCCGTTGGCCCTGCGCAGGGTGCCGGCCTCCAGGGCACCCTCAACGAAGTGCCGCACGAACAGGGCATTGCCCCGCGAGGCCTGCCACATCAGGTCAGCGGAGAGCGCTTCGAGGTGGCCGCCGAGTGCGGCCTCGATCAGGCCCACCGCCTCGGCCTTGGTGAACGGGATGACATCCAGCCGGACCAGGTAGCCGTCTTTCCACAGCGCGGTGATCGTGTCGGGGATCGGTTCGCCGGTGCGGGCGGTGGCGACGATGCGCACCGAGCCCTCCATCGCGAGTTGATGCACCATGGTGGCCGACAGATGGTCGACCAGATGCACATCGTCGATCCCGACCAGCGAATACTTCTGGCGACGAACGGATTCCAGGGCGGTGGTCAGCATGGCGACCGGGTCGTTGGCCGTCGGTGAGCTGAGCAGATGGGCGAAGATCCCCAGTGGGATGGCGCGGGCCGATTCGGTGCCGCCGACCCAATGCGCCGTGGTGGACAACGACGTGACCGAACGGGCCAGTGTGGTCTTCCCGACCCCCGGCTCGCCGAGGAGCAGGACTCCACGTGCGGTGGACCGGGGCGCCAACGCGGCCCGTATGGCCGCGAGTTCCGCCTCGCGCCCCACTATCGGCCAGGACCGCGTCCCCACAGCCGGAGCGTACGCGGGCTGCGCAGTTCAAGGTGAGTCTTCGGACCACCTCGGCTCACCTTCGGACGACCAGAGCCGGGACCGGCTTGGCCGCCACCGTGGTGAACGGAACGGCCACCGGGAAGTCGTCGCTCAGCGAGCCGATCTCGCAGCGGCCGATGATCGTCGCCAGCGCGACGGTGGCTTCCAACATGGCGAAGTGATCGCCGATGCACGAGCGTGGGCCCGCGCCGAACGGCAGGTACTGCCACCGATCGCGTCGTTTGGACTGTTGCGGGCAGAAGCGGTCCGGATCGAAGGTCAACGGGTCGTCCCACAGCGCCGGGTCGCGTTGGACTGCCCAGATGCCGAAACCGAGCATGGAACCCGCCTCGACGCGGAAGCCGTCAACCTCGATGTCACGCAGCGCGGTTCGCGAGACGCCCGCCGCCGGCGGGCACAGGCGAAGCGCCTCGCGAAGTACCTGGACGGTGTAGGGGAGCTGGTGCACGTTCTCGGGGCTCGGTTGGCCCACCGCGTCGACCTCGGCGCGGACCCGTTCCTGCATGTGCCGGTGACGGCCCAACTGCCACAACGCGTAGGTCAGCGTCGTGGCGGTGGTGTCGTGCCCGGCCAGGATGAACACGATCAACTCGTCACAGATGGCGTCATCGGACAGTGGTCGCCCGGTTTCCGGATCAGTAGCGTCCATCAGCGCACGCACCAGAGGCGCGTCGCGGCCCCGGTCGGCCCGGCATTCGGTGAGGATGTCTCGGGCCAGCCGATGCAGGGTCATGCTGGCGTGGCGCGCCCGCCGGCGTGCGGGGGTCGGCAGCCAGCCCGGTGCGGGAACCGGGCGCAACGCGCGGTCTGCGGCGTAGGACAGGGCGACCTGCAGCGGCCGGGTGATCATGTCAGCGCGCGTGTCGAGGTCCAGTCCCAGCACCGAACGGCCGAGCGCCCGCAACGTCAGTAGGCGGCACTGGCTGTCGAGATCGACATAGGAACCGTCGGCCCAGTTGGCGCAGATCGCCCGGGCGGCCTGGGCCATGTGCCCACCGAAGTCACGGACGTGTTGTTTGGTGAAGATGTGCTGCACCGTCCGGCGGCGCGGCAGCCACTCATCATGAGGAAGGCTGAACAGATTGCCGCCCAACACGTTACGAACCTCAAGGTGGATCCGGGTCTTGTCGACGAACGCATCGGTGCGCCCCAACATGTCGCGCCCGCCGCGCGGTGAAGTCACCACCACGATCGGGGGGATCAACCGCTTGGGGCCCAGCACCAGGCGGGTCACCGGACCGCCGGCATCCCGCAGTGCCTCGAAACCAGTGTGGAAACTGCGCAGAGCCATCAGTTGCTCGCGGCGGGGCAACGGGTTCTCGGGTGCCAACGGCAGTGCGCTGACGTCGGTGATGTCTCGGGTGGCGACCATGGCGACGGACTCCTTGCCTCGTGGTGCCGACCGCGCGGCACCGATAAGTTCAGCGTCGGCCCGTCAGAGTGACGTGCCTAGGGTGGCGGGCCACTCGATTACGCGGTTCCCCGCACTCGCCGCGGTTCGTAGCCACTAATCGCTGTTCGGACCGTCGAATTGGCACCTACGCTAAGAGAGTCGTGTGTTCACAACCCACGGGAGGGGCAGTGGCCGCAACCGGCGGGGTGTGCGTGTCCTGTGGAGTGACGCCTTTGCGCGCCGACGCGCGGTTCTGTGATGGCTGCGGTTCGCCGCTGAGCGCCGCCCAAGGCCACGCGGAGTTCAAACAGGTGACGGTTCTCTTCGCCGATGTGGTGCGTTCGATGGATATCGCGGCCGCGGTGGGTGCGGAGCGGTTGCGCGAGATCATGGCCGGGCTGGTCGATCGGGCAGCGGCGGTGGTGCGCCGCTATGGCGGCACGGTGGACAAGTTCACCGGTGACGGGATCATGGCGCTGTTCGGGGCGCCGCTGGCATTGGAGGATCACGCAATCCGGGCCTGCCGGACGGCGCTGGAAATTCACACCGCGGTGGCTGATCTGGTTGGCGAGGTGGCCCGCCGGGACGGCGTCGAGCTTCGACTGCGGGTCGGGTTGAACTCCGGGGAGGTGATCGCAGGCGAGATCGGTTCGGGTGCAGCGGGTTACACCGCGATCGGTGAGCAGGTCGGTTTGGCGCAGCGGATGGAGTCGGTGGCCCCGCCGGGTGGGGTGATGCTCAGCGCCTCCACGGCACGGCTGGTGGAACACGTTGCGATCCTGGACGAACCGAAGTTAGTCCGCATCAAAGGGCATGACGAGCCGGTGGCGGCGCGGCGGTTACTGGGAGCGCCCGACCGTGATCACGCAACCGTGGGATCACAATCTACTTTGGTGGGCCGCCGTGGCGAGATCGCCTTCGTGCAGGCCCTGCTGGAGCGCGCGATTGATGGCCAGGGTGCGGTGGTCGCCGTCGTCGGGCCGCCCGGTATCGGCAAGAGCCGGCTGGTCTGCGAGGTGGCCGCAACGGCTTCGGCCCGCGGTGTCGAGGTGTTCTCCACCTACTGCGAGTCCCATGCCACCGAGATCCCGTTCCGGGTCGTCGCGCGGTTGTTGAGGGATGTCGTCGGTGTCCGGGGTCTGGACGGCCCGGCCGCCCGGGCACAGGTCCGTGCCCGAGCTCCCGACACCGATCCGGGAGACCTGCTGATCGTCGAGGATCTGCTGGGTATCGCCGACCCGGATGTGGAGTTGCCTGCGATCGATCCCGATGCCCGGCGGCGACGGTTGACCGCGGTGGTCAACGCCGCCTCGCTGGCCCGTTCAGCCCCCGCCGTCTACGTCATCGAAGACGCCCACTGGATCGACGAGGTCAGTGAATCGATGCTGGCCGACTTCCTCGCCGTCATCCCCCAGACCCCCTCCCTGGTGCTGATCACCTACCGCCCCGAATACGAAGGCGTGCTCAGCCGGGTGAGTGGTGCACAGTGCATTGCGCTGGCACCCTTGACCGACACAGAAACCACCGTATTGCTCAACGAGCTGCTCGGGCCCGATTCCACGATCACCGCGTTGGCCGGCGCAATTTCCGAGACGGCGGCGGGTAATCCGTTTTTCGTCGAGGAGCTGGTGCGCGATCTCGCCGAAAGGGGAGTGCTAGCGGACGGACTTGATGCTGACACCGCGGCCGCTAACACCGTTGAGGTGGTGGTGCCGGCCAACGTCCAAGCCACCATCGCCGCCCGCATCGACCGGCTGGACCCGGCATCCAAACGCACGCTGAGTGCCGCGGCCGTCACGGGCGCCCGGTTCAGCCGCGGCCTGCTGGAAAGCGTGGGGGTCGAGCCCAACGTGAAGGATTTAGTCGCTAGCAAGTTCATCGACCAGATCAGTTTCACCAATGACCCCGAGTACGCGTTCCATCATCCACTGATACGGAAAGTGGCCTATGCGTCACAACTTATGGCCGATCGGGCGGAGTTGCACCGCAGAGTGGCGACTGTAGTGGAGCGGAGGGGACTCGCCGATCAGGACGCGGCTCTGATCGCCGAACACCTCGAAGCCGCCGGTGAACTTCACGACGCTTACAGGTGGCAGATGCGTGCCGCTGCATGGGCCGCCCATCGCGACGTCCGGGCCGCGCGCCTGAGTTGGGAACGCGCCCAACAGGTCGCCGACCGCCTGCCTGCGGATCATCCCCACCGCACAGCGATGCGCATAGCGCCGCGCACCATGTCGTGCGGCAGCGCGTGGCGGACACACGCAAACGTTGCCGGACACCGCTTCGAGGAGTTGCGGGAGTTATGTGCCGCCTCCGGCGACACTGCGTCGCTTGCCGTCGCCATGGCCGGCTTGGTCGGCGACCACGCCTACCGTGGCCGGATCCGCGAAGCCGCGCGGCTGACGGCGGAGGCTTGGACCCTGGCCGAATCCCTGAATGATCCTGGTTTGACCGTTGGTCTTTCCGCTCTGCCGCTGTACCCCAAGTACGAGAGCGCCGATTTTCCGGAGATGCTGCGTTGGTCGCAGCGGGTGATCGACCTTGCCGATGGTGACCCGTCCGAGCAGCACATGTTCATCGGGTCCTCATTGGCCCTCGCCCTGGCCACGCGGGCGGTCTCTCGTTATTCTGGATATCCCGGATGGGCCGACGACCTGCACAAGGGACTGTGTATGGCCCGCGACTCCGACCG
Organism: uncultured Actinomycetota bacterium; assembly: GCA_963787055.1. Taxonomy (GTDB): domain Bacteria; phylum Actinomycetota; class Actinomycetes; order Mycobacteriales; family Mycobacteriaceae; genus Mycobacterium. The sequence continues at coordinate 582,594 of CAWBBP010000007.1, read as the reverse complement.
CGACCTACGCAGGAGCGATGACCTACGTCCTTGGCGCGGGAATCGGCTTCGGGGTCCTGCTGTCCGATGATGCCGTCATGCGCGAGATTGAAGATGCCGTCGTAATCGCCGAACGCGCCGGCGACGACTTCGCCGTATCGCACGTGATGGTGACTTTGGGGCTGGCGCTGGTGCACCGCACAACAGCAGCGGAGCGTGACCGTGGACAACAGATCCTTGCCGAGGTTGGCGATGTGTTCCTGCGCGAGGAACACCACCTGGGCGATCTGCCGATGGTCTCGTGTTATTCCGCACGTGAGATGGCCCGCAACGGCGAGCGGGATAGCGCCCTGACCCGTATGCGAGCCGCCCTCGGCGATCTGACCCGAGAGGGACAATTGCTGGGGTACGGCATCAACGGCACCGGTCTTCTGGTCGAGACCCTGCTCGATGGCGGGACCGCGGATGAGATCGCCGAGGCCGAGGCCGCAGTGCAGCGACTGGCGGCTGAACCGGCCCCGGACGGTGCGGCCATGCGCGATATCTGGCTGCTGCGGATGCATGCTTTGGTGGCGCGGGCCCGCGGCGACGACGCGAACTACCGCGGCTATCGGGACCGCTACCGCACCACGGCGGCCACCCTTGGGTTCGAAGGTCATATCGCCTGGGCAGAAGCACTGCCTTAGTCGCCGGAATCCGACGGGCTCACCTGCTTCAGAGCCCAGGAGAACGCTGCGGCCTCGTCATCGGCGTCGAAATCGCAGATAGAGGCCAGTCTCCCGGCGCAGTATTTGCACACCAGGGTTCGCGTCCACGCGTACTGCTCGCCGTCGGCCCCCACTCCTTCCCGCTCCATGCGGGCCACGAACAGCCTCGGCGAGACGAAGCGTACGCTCGAGAACCATGCCCGCAACGGGTCGAGCATCGCTTTCAGATCCTCAAGGCTCGTCCGGAGTTCCGCCGCCGAGCGATCCGCGAAGCCGAACCGGGATCGGTTCTGAATATGCAGGTCGGGACAGCTGAGCTGATCGAAGAGGCGGTCGAATTCACCCCGGTTCAACGCGATGACATAGTTCGCCATCCGCAGGCCCGTATCCGCGAACGGTCCGCCCTCGTCGACGTAGTGGCGTCGCTCCAGTTCCTGGTACGCGCCTTCGAAATCGTCGGAATCGAACCGCTCATCGCGGGCGATGAGGCCGTCGTCGTCGACGTCGAACACATGCAGGTACGCCGACTCGTTGCCGACGTCATCGGACCACCGGCTCCGCCACAGGCACAAGCGCTCGCCCCGAACGGCCAGCAGTCTGGCCTCGAAACACGTGAACTGGCGGAAGATTCGTTCGATCGCGGCCCGCATGGCGGCCGTGCCCTGGATTGGGTCACCGGTCAGTGATCGGTGATCGTCGAACACAAAGTGATCCGAGTAGCACGCGAGGACCGCATCGCAGTCTCGGACTTTCATCGCCTGGAGTAAAGCCCCTACTGAGTCACTCGCTCGATTCGTCGTCGGCAGCGGGTTCGCGGCGGTCCGCACCCGTGCCTCTGCGTAGGCAAACGCTTCTTCTTCCTCGTCGAACTCCCGCATCGACGCCAGCAACCCGGCACCGAACTCGCCCACATAGATCCGCGTCCACCGGTACTCCGCGCCGTCGGCACCCACGGCTCGAACGTCGCCGAGGGCGACGAAGCACTCGGGCGAGAGCCAGTGGACCACCGAACTGAAGTTGTCGACAGCCGATGTCTGCCTGGCCCGCTCCTGCAGCCAACCGAAGAACTCGTCGAGGGTGCGTTCCGGGGCCGTCAACGTCGCGGCAGGAGATCGCCAGCGAAACGTCGGCAGGCACAGGCGGCGGGCCGATTCGACGTCGAGTCGGTTCATCGCTTCGATGAACGCGGCTATCGGCCGGCCGTTCGCCGCGAATGCCGCGCCCTCGCCGGCGTAGTAGCGGCGCTCGAGTTCGCGATATGCGCCCTCGAAGTCATGCTCGTCGAACCAGCATTCGTAGCTGATCCGCTCGTCGTCATCGACCTCAACGAGAAGCAGGTACGTCGAGGTGTTACCGGCATCGTCGGACCACCGGATCCCGCCCATGGCCAGCCCCCGGCCCCGGACCGCGAGGGTGTGCCACTGGAAGTCATTGAACTGCTGAAGTATCCGGTCGACGGCAGCTCTCAATTCGGTTCTTCCGGGCAGCAGCCCGCCCGCCAGCCGGCGCCGATCATCGTGGCGGCAATCCTCCCGATAGGAATCGACGACAGCTTCGGCGTCGCCGCGCGACAACGCGCGGTCAATACCTACGACCACTTCAGCAGCCCTGTTGGTGACGGCCAACCGGGTTGGCGAGGTGCGCGAGAGTTCCTCGGCGTGGGCGAACGCCGCCTCCTCGTCGTCGATGTCGAATTGGCGCAACATAACCAGCAGGCCGTCTCGGCACTCGTCGACAAAGATTCGCGTCCAGGTGTACTCCTCGCCGTCAGGACCGATCGCCCGAGTCTCGCCACGGGCAACCACGGTCGTGGGCGAAACCCACTGACAGGCGGAGAAGAAATTGGTCACCGACGACACCTGCCTGGCGCGCTCCTGCAGCCAGGCGAAGAACTCCCCGAGGGTGCGCTCCTCCGTCGTCAGCGTCGATGGAGGCGACACTGCCCGGAATTCAGGCCCGGTGAGCCGACGTGCCGCCTGGAGGTCGAGTCGGTTCATCGCTTCGATGAAGGCGGCTATCGCCCGGCCGTTCGCTGCGAACGCCGCGCCCTCGGCGGCATAGTAGCGGTGCTCGAGTTCGCGGTACGCCGTCTCGAAGTCGTTGTCGTCGAATCGGGCTTCGTAGACGATCTGATCGTCGTCGCCAAACTCAGCGAGGATGAAACTGGAGGTCTGATTCCCGGCGGAATCGGACCAGCAGTTCCAGGTCAGGTGCAGGGTCTCGCCACGCACAGCAACCGTCTGACTCTCGAAACTGTTGTATTGCTCAAAGACTCGCTGGAATGCCCTCCGCACGCCGGGGCGATCCGAGATCGGGTCACCGCTGAATCGGCGGCGGTCGTCGTAAACGAACCGATCCGCCCAATGGTCGGCGGTGGCGTCGGGGTCGCCGGCCTGCATTCCAGCGAGAATGCGCCCATTCACCGCGCTGGCCCGGTTGGCGACCGCCAGTCTGCTCGCTGGCGCGACGACCGATTCGGCGTATGCGAAGGCCTCGTCCTCGGTATCGAATTCGCGGATCGAAGCAATCAACCCGTCGCGGAACTGCGAGACGGTGTGGTAGGTCCAAAGGTACAGCTCACCGTCGATCCCGATGGCGGAGACTTCAACCAAGCCGACGGCGCACGTCGCCGACAGCCATCGGTAAGCCGGGCACCAATGTCGCTGCGACACCACCTGCTGCCCACGTTCGCGTAACCACTCGAACATGTCGTCGACGGTGCGCTCGGCGGCCTTCAACGACGACCGCGAGGCAAACCATCGGAAGTCCGGCGTCGATAAGCGGCGCACCATCTCGATGTCGCGGCGGCCGATTCCTTCGACCCAGCCTGCCGCCGCCCGTCCGTTCGCCGCAAGCGCAGCGCCCTCGCCGGCGTAGTAGCGACGCTCGAATTCGACATAGGCGCTGAGGAAGTCGTCTAAGTCGAAGCGGCCCTCGTAAGTGACCAGATCCTCGTCATCGAGCTCGAAGAGGTGCAAATACCCCGTGGCGTTACCGGCAGCATCCGATATGGAGGTCGCCTCTAAGGCAAGTCGCTCGCCGCGCACGGCGAGCGTTTGATGGTCAAAGTAGCTGTACTGACTTAACAGTCGTTCGATGCCGCTCACGTAATCCTGCCGGCTCGTGACGGCGTTGCCAGCCAGACTTCGCCGGTCCTCGTAGGTCAACCCGTCGGAATAGAACGCCCCTGCCCCCGCGCTGTCGTTAGCCCGAAACGACTCGATGATCCCGTCCGCGACCGCGCTCGCCCGGTTGCGGACCACCAGCCGAGTGCGTTCCCGCCCTACCAGCGACTCCGCGGAGGCGAACGCCTCGTCCTCGTCGGCGATGTCGAACTCGCGGCCCGAGGCCATGAGGCCGTCGCGGTACTCGGTGACGTAAACGCGAGACCACTCGTATCCCTCGCCGACATGACCGGTTTCACGCATCTCGGAGCGCGCGACGCAGACATCCGGGGACAACCACTGCAGGGCAGCGAGCCAGTCCCGGAACGACGGGCACTGACGAAGCCGCTCGGCACGCCAGGTGAACATCTCATCCAGGGATCGCTCGTCGGCTTTCAACGTCGACGGACCTGCGCGCCAGGCGAAGTCCGGCCGGACGAGCAGCCGGGCCGCATCAAGGTCCTGTGCCCAGATAGACGTCTGAAAACGGAGCACCGTCAGACCGCCGACGGCGAATGCCGCGCCCTCACCGGCGTAATAGCGGCGCTCCAGTTCGACATACGCGCTAAGGAAATCGTCCTCGTCGAAGCGTCCGTGGTAGTCGACCAGTCCGTCGTCGGCCACCTCGAAGACATCCAAAGAGGCTGTCGTGTTGCCGTCGTCGTCCCACCACCGGGCGCTGGCCAGTGTCAGGGTCTCACCTCGGACTGCCAGTGAACGCCACTCGACGTGCGCGTACTGCTCGTGTTTGCGCTGCGCGGCGGCACGGAACTCTGCATTGCCCACGATCGGGTCGCCGTGCATCCTGCGCCGGTCTTCATAGACGGTGCGCTCGGAGTAGATCGTGACATTCGTGACCGGACTACGCATTGCTGCAAATCCAGCTTCGAGGGTCTCGCTCGCCCGGTTTCTGACCATCAGCCGACTCGGCCGGGACGCTACGAGGGACTCAGCGTGGGCAAACGCGGCGTCTTCGTCCGCAACGCCGAATTCCCGGACGGATGCCGCCAACCCGTCGGGATACTCGCAGACGTAGATCGCGCTCCAGCGATAGTCCTCGCCGGAGTGTCCGGTTCCCCGAGTCTCTTGGCGCGCGATGTAGCAGTTCGGGGAGAGCCAGTGCATGGCGGCTAGCCAAGGCCGCATGGAGGACAGTTGTTCGTCGCGAGCCTCAAGCCAGCGGGAGTCAGGATGTCTGACTCGTCGTGCTGTCGCGACATCGCCCCGCCACATCGCTTCCAGCCACGCGCCGACCTTGCGGCCGTTCTGCGCGTACGCCGCGCCTTCGCCCGCGTAGTACCTCGTCTCGAGTTCGCGGTAGGCGTCCTCGAAGGCGTCCGGGTCGAATCGGCCGTGGTACTCGATGAGCCCACCGCCCACTTCCACCACATCGAGCGATGCGGATTCGTTGCCGGCCTCGTCCCATCGGTGAGCCCAGGCCAGCACCAGGTTCTGCCCCCGAGTCGCGAGCGTCTGCCACTCGCCGTGGGGATACTGCTCGATCAGACGGGCAGCCGCGACGTGCAAATCAGCTACGCCCCCGATCGGTTCACCGTGCAGTCGGCGCCGGTCGTCGTAGACGAAGCCGTCGGTGTAGCTGGCCGCGATGAGATCGGGATCGTGGGCGCGAAACCCGGAACAAATACGGTCATGGATCTCACTCGCCGGGTTGATGCTCGCCAATCGGCTTGGTTTCGGCGTGCCGAGTGATTCGGCATAGGTGAATGCATCAGCCTCAGTGTCAAACTCACGGACCCACGCGATCGCGCCATCGCGGATCTGGGTGACGACGACGGAACTCCAGGTATACCGTTCCCCGTCCTTGCCGACGGCGTTGATCTCGATGCGGCAGACGGCACAACTGGGCGAACACCACTGGATCGCGGGGACACAGTGCTGCTGCGACGAAACCTGCTGTCCGCGTTGCCGTAGCCACTCAAACATCTCCTCAAGAGTGCGCTCCAGCGGCTTGAGTGAGGCCGCCGGAGCGAACCAGCGGAACCCCGGGTGGACGGCCCTTCGCGCCGACTCGAGGTTCTGTTCAAAGAATGCCTGCACGATTTCCAGCACCGCGAGGCCGCCGGTCGAGTACGCCACGCCTTCGCCCGCGTAGTACCTCGTCTCGAGTTCGCGGTAGGCGTCCTCGAAGGCGTCCGGGTCGAACCGGCTAAGGTGGTGGACGACGGTTCCCCGCACTTCGACCAAGTCGAGGCATGCGCTCTCGTTGCCCGCGTCGTCCCGCCGGCATGCCCAGGCCAGCACCAGATTGTCACCCCGAACTGCAAGCGTCCGCCATTCGCCGTGGCGATACGTCGCGATGAGCCCCGCTGCCGCCCGGCGCAGCTCACCGAGTCCCAGAATCGGTTCTCCGGACATTCGGCGCCGATCCCGGTACACGAAGTCGTCGCTGAAGTGCGCCACTGCGGCATCCGGAAAGCCGTCGACCAAGGCCGAACAGGCGGCGTCGTAGATCTCGCTGGCCTGGTTCTGCCTCGCCAGTCGCGGCGGGACTGGTGCGTCCCGTACCAAGGATGCCGCGGTGACAGTCGGCTGGGCGATCTTCGCCAGCCGACCGGCCAGGAACGCGGCATCCTTTGCCGCGAAGAGCGATTCGGCGTCGTGGCCCGCCTGCGATGCGCCCACGGCGTCACCAGCGGCCGCCAGCACCCGACTCAGGGTGAGACAGGCGTCGGCATGGTCAAGAACCAGGTCGGTGTCGGCGGCGACGTCGACGGCTTGGCGAGCCATCCCGACCGCTTCGGCGTCGCGTCCCTGGGTGGAGAGGATCTCAGCCCGTACCGCCCGCCAGGCGATGGCACCCTTGAGGTTGTAGCCGGCGATGCGTTCGCTCTCCGCGGCGTAACGGTCGGCCTCCTCGACGCGCCCCTGCGCGAGCACCGACCGCGCCAGCAGTGCCGCGGCCTGCCCGGCGTCGGCGCCGACGCCCAACGAATCCAGCCCTTCCAGCGCGGTCCGGAAGTGGGGTTCGGCCGCGGCCGGGTCACCGAGCATCAGATCCATGATCCCGGCGTACAACTCGGTCTCCATCAGACCGTGGCGCAGGCCGAGTTCGGACACGATCTCCCTGGCATCGGCGAGCATCCCCTGGGCCTTCTCGGGCCGTCCGCGCAGCAGTTCCAGCATCGCCAGGCAACGCAGCGACGTCGCCTCCAACGACGGCGCGGCGGTCGTCATCCGCTGCATCCGAACGACGTCCAGACACCTCCCGCCGGCCTGTGGCGCCGGGCTGGGACCCCACAGGGCGGCGTTGGGTGCCGCGCCCAGTGCCGCGGTGATCTGGCGATGGTCACCGGCCTGGCGGGCCGCGATCAGGGCCTCGAACAGATCCGCCTCGGCCTGACCGATGCGACCCAACCGCCCCCTGGCATTAGCACGCACCCGGTACGCCTTGGCCGACCCGGCGGGGTCACCGCGACGGGCGAACTCCTCGATCGCGTCCCCGATCCGCTGTTCGACCTCGGGAAGCCGGGACGGATCGGTGTAGGCCAGATACTGACACCGGTAACACGTCGCCCATGGCGCCAGCGCATCGTCGGCGACGCGGTCCAGTTCATCGACCAGGGGTGCACCGGCCGCGACGTCCCCGGCGGACAGCAGAGCCTCGCAGCCCACCATCAGCAACTCCGACCCTAGCTGCCCGTCGGCCGCGGCCAGGGCTGCGCCGCGGGCGGCCTGCGCACCCGCCGACACCAGCGCGTCGCGGTCCAACGCTCGCCGGGCGGCGGCCAGGTAGCCCCGCGCCGAGCGCAACGCCAGCGTCGCGGTGCGCGCGTCGCGCAGGCCGAGATCGCACCGATAGCCGTAGGCCGCCTCGATGTGCCGGGCGGACAGTTGCTCGGGATCCACCGCGCCGGTGGACCCGCCGGCGTCGACCCAGTCGGCGAACCGTTCGTGCAGTTCGGCGCGGTCGGACTTCAGCAGCCTGCGGTAGGCGACATCGCGGATCAGCACGTGGTGGAAACGCCAGATCGGCTCGTCGCCGAGATAGGCGCCGCTGGGCTGGGCGAGTTCGCGCCGACGCAACCGGTCCAGCGCGGACCGGACGGCGGCGGCATCCAGGTCGCCCAGTGCACCGAGGGCCCCGGGGAAGAAGTCGGTCCCGATCACCGAGGCCAGTTCGAGCACCCGCCGATCGCCGGTGTTCATCCGCTCCAACCGGGAGGCCAGCAGCGCCTGGATAGTGGGGGGCACGGCGATGGCGTCGGCGTCGATGGTCAGCTGCCAGCCGTCCGGTTTGGCGACCAGGACCCCGTCGTGGACCAGCATCCCGACCAGTTCCCTGACGAAGAGCGGGTTCCCGCCGGTCGACGAGGGCAGGCGGTCCAACAGGTCGGGCGGTATCTGGTCACCGCCCAGCACGTGGACGGCCAGTTCCGCGGTGGCCTCCGGCGCGAGACCGCGCAGACGGATCGCGTCGCTCACCCAACCACCGACGCTGGCGAGATCGGCTCTGATGTCGCGGATCTCGGGACGAGCCAGCGCGATGATCGGGACCGGAGCGTCGCGCACCCACTCCGCGAGGTGTTCGAGGAAGTCAAGCAGCAGCGGATCCGCCCACTGGACGTCATCGACCACGACGACGAGCGGGTGCGCGGCGGCGAGGACCTCGATGTAGCGGCGCAGTGCCCAGAACGTTTCCTCGACCGAGGTCGCCGCGCCGGTATCCAGGGCGTTGAGCCCGCGCAGGATCCGATCGCGCTCACCGGCGCCGGCGGGAACGTCGGCATCGACGTCGCGGGCACGGATCGCATCGACCATCGGGGCCAGCGCCACCGATCCCTCGGTGGCGCAACGCACCTCGAGCGCGGAGAGCCCACCGCGAGCGGCGAACTCAGTTGCCAGTCGGGTCTTGCCGACGCCAGGATCACCGATGACCGTGACCAGTCGGACCTCCCGATGCGCGACGGCGTCGTCGACGACCGTTTGGAGCCGACGGAACTCCTCGCCGCGGCCGACGAACGGCACGGTGGCGGCGGCGTCGGCGCGGCGATCGGTCCACTGGTAGACCGGCACCGGCGCGGCGCGGCCCTTGACCTGAACCCGACCCATCGGCTCGTAACGATGCTGCCCGCGGGTCGCCCGCCAGGTCTCCTCGCCGACCACCACACCGCCGTGCGGGCATTCCGACTCCAGTCGGGCGCCGACGTTGAGGGCGTCGCCGACCAGATCAGCGTCGCCGGCCCCGACCACGACCTCGCCGGTGTTCACCGCGACCCGCAGGGCCAGATCCACCCCGTGCGCGGCGCTCACCTGGCCGGCGAGGCCGACGAAGCGCTGCTGCAGTTCGACCGCGGCTTCCACCGCGTGACCGGCATCGTCGGCCCCGACTTCGGGCACACCCCAGACGGCCATGAACCCGTCGCCGATGTACTTCGTCACCCCGGCGCGATGATGATCGGCCGTCGAGCGCAGGAGTTCGTGGTAGCGGCCGATGACCTCGCGGGTCGTCTCCGCGTCGACCTGCTCCTCGAATGCGGTGGAGCCGGCCAGGTCGGCGAAGAGCACCGTGACGGTCTTGCGGGTCGGAGCATCCGGGGGCGAGCCGGCGGGCGGCTCAAGCGGGGTACCGCAGGACCGGCAGAACCGCGCGCCGGCCCGCGCCAGCGCTCCGCAACTCACGCACGAACGGTCCAGCAGCGCCCCGCAGCCCTCACAGAAGCGGGCGTCCGCTTCGTTACTCGTGCCGCAGGAGGCGCAGGCCCGGGACGCCATGTCAGTCCGGCCGCACCAACAGCGCGTCGTGGTCCTCGATCGCGGCCGCGGCGCCGTTGGCCATAGTGCGCAACAGGTCCAGTTGGCGATCGTTGGCCAGGTCGAACCGGCCGGCCCCGATCACCGGGTAGGCGAAGCACCAGGCGGTGGTCAGCCGGTAATCACGCATCAATTCCTCAGTGGGATAGGCGATTCCGAGCCTGCGGAGCCGATCGGCGTACCGCTCGATCAGCTCCCTCTCACACCGACGGCGGGCGTCGATGTCGAGGCTCTGGCTCAGGAAGTACGCCAGGTCGTAGGCCCCCCGCCCGATGGACGTCATCTGCCAATCGAGGGCCGTCAGGGGAGGATCGGCGGCGTCGAGGCCGAAGAACAGCTGGTCGAGTCGTAGGTCGCCGTGCAGGAAGGTCCGGGGGGCGCGGGCGATCTCGTCGCAGTACCACGGCACCAGGGAGGGCAGCCGCTCGCCGAAGGCAACCAGCGCCGGGGACAGGTCGCCGCCGAGGACATCAAGGAAGCGCGGCCAGGAGGCCTCCACGTTCGCGGCGATGACGGTGGGGAATGGGGGAGTGCTGAAGGTCTTCAACCAGGGCAAGGAATCGAAGCGGTCGCTGTCCCACCAGCAGGCGTGGTGGCGTGCGATTGCATCGATGACCACGGCGGCGTCGGCGGGCGCACACCCCGCTGTCTGGTCGGCGACCCGAAGATGTCCCAGATCTTCGAGCACCAGGATGAAGTCGTGATTGGACTCGTCGAACGCCGCGAAGTACGGCCGGGCCGGCGGCAGCGGGTTGGACAGGCCGATCTCTTGGTAGAAGCGCACCTCGCACAGGTAGAACTCGAGGTCCTCGCAGACCGCGGTCCGGGCCTGGGTGTCCAGGGTCGGCATCTTCACCACGACGGACTTCGGAACACCGTCCCCCTCGAGGTGGGCGCGAAACACCCGGCCCAGCAATCCGACACCGATGCCGATCTGCTCGAGGCGGCACGCGCGCACCTCGGAACCGAGGATGTCGCTGAGCCATCGGGGGGTGACGTCACGGGGATCCACCGGAAACCAGGTCATCGGCGCTCACCCCCCATGGATGGTGTGATTGTACGAAGTCGCGCCCAGTTACGCGACGTTCTCAACCATGACGGGCAACCGGTCCGGGCGCGATCCCGCCCGGGTGTGGGTTAGGTCGTTGCGGGGCCCCCGCCGTTGCGATCGCTCCACTGGGCAAGGGCATCCTCGAGCGCGGCGGCGACTGTGACACCGGCGGCGCTGGCGGCCAGTTCAAAGCGCTTGACCAACTCCGTCGGCACTGAGGCGGTCAATCTGGAGCGCTTCGGCGTGGGTTCCGCCGGCGGCTGGGTGAGGACTTCGGGGCTGTGTCGGTTGACGGTAGCTTCGATGACCTCCCGCAATGCAGGTAACTCGTCGAGCAGGCTTGCGAGATCATCACGCGTGATACGCAGCACCTCAGCCGGCCCGGTCGTCGTTACGGTGGCCGAGCGCAGCTTCCCACGGCGAAGTGCGGATTCGCCGATCACCTCGCCCGGCCCCAGCGTGGCAATGTGATCCCGGCCGACGTACACCCCTACCTCCCCACTGAGCAGGATGTAGCAGGCGTCAGATGGGGTCTGCTCGTAGATCAACGGCCACGGCGCGGACACCGAGTCATGATGTGCTGCGCGCACCAGGCGCAGCAGTTCGTGGTCCGAGAAGTTGTCGAATGCTGCGAACTTGCGCAGCCGGTCGGCGTCGCCTTCGCATAGTCCAGTGAACGAGTCAGAGCGGATCTTGTGCTTCTGGGGCGCAGACGACGGCGCGTTGACGGCGGTGGCGTCTCGGACGGTGACCATGGCGGCAAACCTCTCTCCTGGGGTGCCGACCCAAGTGGCACCGGTCTGTTCAGTCTCGGCGCCCACCGTTGGCCGCGCTAGAGTGGCGGACTACTCGACGGCGCAGTGCTCCGCGGAAGCAGCAGGGTGCACTTGGTTTGACCAGCTATCCAGGATGCGTGTTCGAACGGTGAACGACTGCTCGCGCAACCCGTCCGCGCTCACCCCGTCCTCGTGGAAAACCTGCGCCAGGCCATCGGGCCGTCGAGTGTTTATCCGTAGGCGGCGGCCCGCACTTAGCCCATCCACTGGCCGTCGACCGTCACCGGCTCGTCGCCGAAAAGGTCGGCTGCGGGGTCGTCAACCAAGAGGCTCACGCACCGTTGCCGGGCGTTCAGTGGGGTTGGTGACCTGGAAGCCCCATGGCAGCTCGAGGCGGTGGCGGGCGAGCAGCTCGGTGTCAGCCAGGATGGCACCGATCCGGCCGTCGGCGACGATCACACCGGCGTCCATCACTACCGCGCGAGTGCACAGTTGGGCGGCATAGGGCAGGTCGTGGGTGACTATCAGCAACGTGGTGTCCAGGGCCATCAGCGTCTCGGCCAGTTCACGGCGGCCCACCGGGTCGAGATTGGCCGAAGGCTCGTCGAGAACGAGGACATCCGGCCGGCAGGCCAGGACGGTCGCCAGCGCAGCGCGCCGGCGCTGTCCGGCGGACAGGTGCGCCGGGTTGCGATCAGCCTGGTCCGTCAACGACACCGCGTCCAGCGCCGCCTGCACGCGCTCGGCGAGAGCCGCACCGCGCACCCCGAAATTGGCGGGCCCGAAGGCGACGTCCTGGGCGACGGTCGGCATGAACAACTGGTCGTCCGGATCCTGGAAGACGAGGCCGACTAGTTGTCTGACAGCCCGAAGGGTCCTGCGCGCGATCGTGATTCCGTTGATCTCGACCGTGCCCGACGAAGCCGTCAGCACACCGTTGAGGTGCAACATCAACGAAGTCTTGCCCGCACCGTTGGGCCCGAGCACGGCCACCCGTTCGCCGATCCCGACGGTCAGGTCCACACCGTCGAGCGCGCGGTGCCCGTCGGGATAGACGTGGCGCAGGGACTGGACGCGGATCGCCGGGGTCATCGCAGCAGCCACGTCGACGCGGCGATGAGGACGGCGGCGGCCGGGGGCAGCATTGCCAGTGTCCAGACCCGGACCGATGCGCGGACGACACCTCCTGGACCCAGCAGCAATGGCGGAACCGTGCCGTCGTAACCGCGGGACAGCATGGCCAGGTAGACCCGCTCACCGCGTTCGTAGGACCGGAGAAACAGTGCCCCTACGCTTTTCGCGATCGCACCGGCCTGATGCAAGGTCCGTGGCGAATCCCCGCGGGACAGCCGGGCCATCCGCATCCGGCTCACCTCGCCGACCAGGACGTCGATATAGCGGATCATCAGCACCAGGACCGATGTCAGCAGTGCTGGAACCCTGAGTCGCGACAGGGCCAGGGGCAGTTCACGGGCGGGAGTCGTGGCCGCCACGGTCAGTGATGCGGCCACCCCGAGGGTGCCCTTGACGACGATTCCCCACGCGGCGTACAACCCCGGGACCGACAGCGACAGTCCGGCCACCTCGATGCGTTGACCACCCTCGGCGAACGGAAGCAGGACTGCCAGCATCACAAACGGAACCTCGATCAACATCCGCGGCAGGATCCAGGCCAGTGGAATCCGGGCCAGCCGCCAAACGCCCAACAGGATCAGCGCGTAGCTTCCGTACGGCCAGAACACGTCCCGGGGAGTGGCCACGACCGCGAGCACGAACACCACCAGTGCCACGATTTTGACCTCGGCCGGTAGCCGGTGCAGGACCGACTGCCCGTCGCGATACAGCGGGTGCGCATGGCCCGCGGCCACCTCAGTCTCCGGGGCCAGGGTGGATGCCACGGGACCTGCCCCGGGCGATGACCCAGAACACCCCGCCGGCCACCGCCAGAGTCACCAACACGCCGACCACCCCCGCAACACCACCCGTTCCGTCGGCACCGGCGATGGAATAGTCGGCCAGCGGTGATCCCGCCATCGGGTGCCCGGTGGCGCTCTGGGCGATGCACTGCCCGATCAACTTCTCGGCCCCGCCACGCTCGATCACCTCACAGCCCCGCAGCATTGCCGAATCCAGGCCGTCAGGACTGGGACTGGCCAGGTAGGAGACTCCGCCGGCGATGATGAGCGTTGCGGCGACGAAGACGGCCCAGAACAGTCTGCCGCGAACTCGCATCATGCGTGCACCCCGGTTTCGGCACGATCGGTTCTCAGCAGGTAGACCAGATCGGGACGGGACCGGACCACTGCCATCACCGTCAACGCGGTGATGATTCCCTCGCCGATCCCGATCAGCAGATGGGTGCCGGACATGTATCCAGCGACAGCGGTCATCGAGGCTTGCGCCTGACCGCCGAAGGCATACTCCATCACGAAACCCATTGCCGCACAGACGGTACCGACCACCGCCGACAGGAAAGCAATCGAACCGAGGGTTGGCACCGACACCTCAGCGGTCCTTCGCCTGGCCAGCGAGTAGAGCAGAACGGCGGCGGCGTAACCACCGGTAACGCCGATCAGCGCCATATTGGTGATATTGGTTCCCAGTGCGGTGACACCGCCGTCGGCGAACAGCAGTGACTGCACCACGAGCACGATCGCGATACACAGGGCACCGGTGTACGGACCGACCAGGATGGCGGCCAGTGCCCCGCCCAGCAGGTGACCACTGACGCCGGGCAGGATCGGGAAGTTGACCATCTGGACAGCGAAGATGAACGCAGCGACCAGACCCGCCAGGGGGACGGTGCGCTCGTCGAGTTCGTCGCGGGCGCGCCGTACGCACACTGCGAGGCCGGCGGCGGCGATGACACCGAACAGCAGCGATGTCGGCGCGGAGACGATGCCGTCGCTCATATGCATCGCCTGGGTTGTCGCCGTGCTCACGGAGCCGAGACTAGGGTGGCCCCCGTCATCTGTCTAGCTGTTCAGATATTCAGGTGAGATGTGTCGCCGGGCTCAACCATGGGCCGCACCGATCCAGTGCAAAAGATCGTGGACGGTCGGATCATCGAGTCGGTAGCTCACCTGACGTCCGACCCGGGTCGACCTGACCCAACCCTGCTGCCGCAGGACGCGCAGGGCCTGGGACACCGCATTCTCGGACCGGCCCACCGCGACCGCCAAATCCCCGACACAGATGCCCGGAACGCGATGCAGGCTCAGCAGAATCTCAAGCCGATTGGGGTCCGACAACAGATCGAAACGCTGCGTCCATCCGTCGATGTCCACATCAGCGGGCGCCGGCACAACCGTGCCGATCTTCTTCCCAGACTGCGCCACAGACGAAATCTAGCTCAGCCGGCCACGGTCATGAGGGCATGACCGGCAGAGCGGCGATCCGGCGGGCCAGGGGAGAGCCCGAGTCAGGACGCGTGGACTTCCTGTTTGCGCGCTTCCCGGGCCAGCATGCGATCACGCTGTTCTTCGAACTTGACCACTTGGCCTTCCAGACCCGTCAGGTATGCCCCGAGTTGTTCGCGGCGTTGCTCGCCGGCCGCAGTGAAGTCCGTCCGCTCGAAGATCCGCCAGTTCCGAAGGACCGGTGTGATGACTTCTTCGAGATGCTGACGCAGGTCGTAGATACCGTGCTTGGCCATCAACATGCCGTTGCGGCGAAAGTCCGGCATGCCCTGTCCGGGCATCCGGAAGTTCTCGACGACGTCGGCGACGGCTTCCAGTGCCTGATCGGGTGCCACATCGAGTGCCGCGCCGCACATATCCCGGTAGAAGATCATGTGCAGGTTCTCGTCCGCGGCAATGCGGGCCAGCATCCGGTCCGCAACCGGGTCATTGCACACCTTGCCGGTATTGCGGTGGCTGACCCGGGTGGCAAGTTCCTGGAACGACACGTAGGCGATCGACAACAGGAAATCGGTCCCGTGGCGTTCTTCTTCTTCGGCGGTCGGCTTGAAACCGTTGGTCATATGTGTCATTCGGGCCTGCTCCAGCGCAACCGGATCGACGCCGCGGGTGACGACCAGGTAGTCCCGCATGACAATGCTGTGCCGGGCCTCCTCAGCCGTCCACCGGCCCACCCAGGTTCCCCACGGCCCGTCCAGCGAGAAATGTTCGGCCGCTTGGCGGTGATAGGAGGGCAGATTGTCCTCGGTCAGCAGATTCGTGATCATCGCCGCTCTGGCAACATCGCTGAGCTGTGACTGCTCGGCAGACCAGTCGTCGCCGCCCATCGCCGCGAAGTTACGGCCGCGATCCCACGGCACATAGTCGTGGGGATGCCATTCCGCCGACATCGACAGATGGCGGTTGACGTTGTCCTCAGCGACCGGCTCAAGCTCGGTGAGCAGTTCCAGGTCGGTCATTTCTCGCAACATCGCACCTCAGCCCCGCTGTAAGCAGCAGGGGCAAGGTGCCCGCGCGGCATCTCAGATCCCGAATATCGCGAATCCAGATTCCGTTACCGTATCAGGCGCAGTCGGCAGCAAACATCGCTCAGAGCGACGGTGCAGCGTAGATCGGACTGTCCCTTCCGGGCGCAACCCCCCCAGATCAACCCCGGGTCAGGTGGTCGATGACGACGTCGAAGGCGTTCAGGACGAACTGGTCGGTGTCGGGGTCCGAGGACACCGGCTGCGAGGACTGTTTGACGATCCCGATACCGCGCCGCCGATCGAGGTAGATCCACTGCCCGTGCACACCGATAGCGCTGATCGCCTCGCGATCCGGTGTGTGGCGTATCCACCACTGCGCGCGGTAACTCCAGTCGCCGCCGGCCCACGCGCCGACGGCATTCGGACCGCGGGAGAACTTCTCCCGACTGCCGCCGGTGTCGAGAGTGTCGATCACCGCCGTCGGAACCAACTGCCGGCCATCGAGCACTCCGTCGTTCAGCATCACCATGGCGAACCTCGCAAGATCACGCGGCCCCGCATTGAGGCCGCCCCCGGCGACGAGTGTGCCGTGGCGGTCGAGGAGAACGTACGTGTCGGCCTCGGTTCCGAGTGGAGACCACAGCGCATCGGACATCTGGTCCTGGAACGACCTTCCGGTGGCCCGATTGGTGATCCAGTTGACCACGTCGGTCTTGGGGGTCTGATAACTGAAGATATCGCCGTGCTCGTGCGCGGGGTCTTTGGCCAGCGTGCCGAGAAAGTCGTACAGGCCGGCAGGGACCTCGCCACCCGGGGCCTCCAGCCAGCCGATGACCTGCCCGTAGCGGGTGATACCCGATGACGGGTCGGCGTAGTCCTCGCTGAAGTCCATCGAATTCACCATGTCCATCACCTGGCCGACGGTTGCCTGCGCGAACGCCGAGGAGTCGGCGAGTTCAGGGATGACCTCTGTCACCGGCCAACTCTCCTCGAGCAGGCCGTCGGCGGCCGCGATCAGCGCGAAGAGGCCGGCGAAGGATTTGGTCACCGACATCATCTGGTGCGGCTGGGCTGCGTGCATACCGTTGGCGTAATGCTCGTAGACCACCCGATCGGCCGTCACGACCAGCAGCGAATCGGTGTAGGTCTCGCGCAGGAACTCCAGGAAGCCGACGACGCCGGTGTCAGGGCGTGGGACGGCCAAATCCGTTATCCGGGAATCGATGTCGACCTCGATAGGTCTGACGCTTGCGCCGTTCCGGACCGGGGCCGACGGGTAGACGGTCCGCATGTGCTGGTAAGACCACCGGTTGTACGGCGGCGTCATCAACGCATTGGAGCGGTCGACCCGTTTACCCGGCGGCGGCGGGAACCCCACCATGAGGCCGAGTTCCTGGGCAGTCGCGTAGGGGTCGTCGCTCACCGCCGAATCGTAAGCTCCGCGACGGCGGGCGTACCCGTCAATCCAGTACGAGCCGCAGGATCCGGTCGTCACCGTCGCGGGGGTCGCCGCGGCCATCGGTGTTGCTGGTCGTCAACCACAGCGAGCCGTCGGGCGCCTCGGTGACCGTCCGCAATCGACCGAGATCGCCGAGTTCCAGCCGGTTCGCCTCGTCCGCCCCGGTCAGCGGGACCTGCCACAACGCCTGACCGCGCAGCGACGCGACATAGGCGTACTCACCGACGATGGCGACCCCACTCGGGGATGCGGTCGACGTCGGCTTCCACTGCACGACGGGATCGACATAATCGTCCTTTGAGCAGGCGCCCTCGCATTCCGGCCAGCCGTAGTTCGAGCCCGCGGTGATCAGATTGAGCTCATCGACATCGGATTGTCCGTATTCGCTGGCCCACAAACGATTACCGGAATCGAAGGCAAGGCCCTGGACGTTGCGGTGCCCCAGCGAGTACACCGGGGAACCGGAAAAGGGATTGTCGTCGGGGACCGAGCCGTCCGGTGCCACCCGCAGGATCTTGCCGGCCGTCGAGTCCGGATCCTGAGCCGATTCGGGTATCCCGGCGTCGCCGGTTGCGATGTAGAGCATGGCGTCGGGGCCGAATGCGATCCGGCCGCCGTTGTGGATACCGGCCTTCGGGATTCCGGTCACGACGGGTTCGGCCGCGCCGAGGCCGGCCCCGTCCCAGGGCATTCGAACAACGCGGTTGTCGGTCGAGGCGGTGAAGTAGGCATACAGCCAGCCGTCGGCGTAGGCGATCCCCAGCAGCCCGCCCTCGCCTTTGGCCTCGACGCCTTCGACAGTGCCGACGGTGCTGGTCGCTCCGCGATCGACCCGCAGGATGCGGGCGGTGTTGCGCTCGCTGATCAGGGCCGAGCCATCGGGGAGGAAGGCGAGACCCCAGGGGACGTCCAATCCGGTGGCGACGGTGCCGGCCACCCGCACCGATGGTGACGGACCGGCGACCGCGGCGGGGGCCGAGAGGGTGGCCTGCGGCGGGGTGACGGTGACCCGGGATCCGCATCCGGCGAGCACAAGGACGACCAACCCCAGTATGAGCATCCGCATGGGCATAACCCATTCTGCGCGAGCCGCGGAACACCCCGCCGAACTCGGGGTGTGGGCGGCCTTCGACCACCGGGGCCGGCGGGTGGCTGTGTTTGGATATCGAGGTGCATCGAGTGACACCTCCCGACGCTCTGATCCTTGACTACGTGCGAACCCCGCGCGCCAAGGCGTCGGTGAGGGGTTCGCTGCACGACCGCAGCGCCACCGAACTGCTGATCCATCTCCAGCACGCACTCGTCGACCGAACGGGCCTGGACACCTCCGGCGTCGGCGACGTGGTGGTGGGGTGCGCCTCGCAGGTCGATGAGCAGGGTGCCAATATCGCGCGGACCTCGGCGCTGCTGGCCGGCTGGGGCGATCAAGTGCCCGGCGTGACTCTCAACCGGTTCTGCGCGTCGGGTATCGACGCCGTCGCACAGTCGGCCGCCCGCCTGCGCAGCGGCGACCTCGGTCTGGTTGTCGCCGGCGGCGTCGAATCGGTCTCCAGGGTGCCGATGTTCGCCGACCGGGGCCCGTTATGGGCCGATCCGGCGACCGTCCGCACCGTGGGGTCGGTGCATATGGGGGTGGCCGCGGATCTCAATGCCACCATCGAAGGATTCCGGCGCGACGAACTCGACCGGTACGGCGTGGAGACCCAGCAGAAGGCCGCAGCGGCATGGTCGGCCGGGGCATTCTCCCGATCGGTCGTTGCGGTGCCGCCGACCGAAGGTGGCCCCGGACTCGATCATGACGAACTGGTCCGCCCCGGAACGACTTTCGAGTCCCTCGCCGCGCTCCCGCCGGCCTTCGCCGAGTTGGGTGCCGCCGGCCAGGACGAGATTGCCCTGAACGCGTTCCGGGGTGTCTCCGCCATCGAGCACCTGCACACGGTGGGAACCTCTCCGCAAATGGCCGATGCCGCAGCACTGCTGCTGATGGGTACCGAGGCCACCGCACACGCCGCGGGAATCGCGCCCCGCGGACGGATCCTCGCGGCGGCCACGACGGCGGTGAACCCGGTGGTGATGCTGACGGCCGGACAGAGTGCGGTGGAGCAGGTCATCACCCGGGCCGGACTGCGGGCCGCCGATATCGACGTTTTCGAGTTCGCCGAAGCATTCTCCGCGCTGTGCCTGAAATTCCGCCGCGACCTCGACGCCGGGCCCGACCGGATGAACCCCAACGGCGGCACCATGGCGATGGGGCACGCCTTCGGTGCGACCGGAGCGATCCTGGTGGGAAGTTGCCTGGAAGAACTGGAACGCCGTGACGGCCGCTACGGGGTGGCCGCGGTCAGCGGAGCGGCGGGTCTGGGCGTGGCCGTCCTGATCGAACGAATCGCAGGCTGACGACTGCGGCACCCTTGTCTGCCGGGTTCACTCCTGGGAGGCTCGGCCCAGCGGCATCCGTCACAATCCCCGGGAGACCTGATGTTCGATTTGAAGATTCTCGGCGGCACCATAGTCGACGGCACCGGTGCCGAGCGCTTCATCGGCGACGTCGGCATCACCGGCGGCGCGATCGTGGAAGTTCGCCGGCGCGGCCCCGGTGACGCTCCGCTGGACGGGGCCGCGGCCGAAACGATCGACGCGACAGGCATGGTCGTCGCCCCCGGTTTCGTCGACATCCACACCCACTACGACGGCCAGGTCAGCTGGGACGACCTCCTGGAACCGTCGACGAATCACGGTGTGACAACAGTGATATCCGGCAACTGCGGGGTCGGATTCGCACCCGTCCGGCCCGGTACCGAGGACTGGCTGATCGCCTTGATGGAAGGCGTCGAGGACATCCCCGGTACCGCGCTGTCGGAGGGCATCACCTGGGGCTGGGAAACCTACCCGGAATACCTCGACGTGATCGGCCGGCGTGAACTGGCCGTCGACTACGGCAGCCAGATCGCGCACGGCACGGTGCGGGCCTATGCGATGGGCGAGCGCGGCGCGCGCAACGAGCCCGCCACACCTGAGGACATCGCGGTCATGAGCCGGTTGGTTCAGGAGGCGTGCGAGTCCGGCGCGCTGGGCTTCTCATCCTCACGAACGCTGGCGCACCGCGCGATGGACGGCGAACCGGTGCCAGGCACCTTTGCCGCCGAGGACGAACTCTTCGCGCTCGGCAGGGCCGTCGCAGCCGGCGGGGGAGCGGTATTCGAACTCGCGCCGCAGGGCGCCGCGGGGGAGGACATCGTGGCGCCGAAGAAGGAACTGGAGTGGATGCGCCGACTCGGCGAGGAGATCGACGCGGCGCTGAGTTTCGCGCTGATCCAGGTCGACGCCGACCCGAACCTGTGGCGGGAGCAACTCGATCTCTCGGCGGCCGCCCATCAGGCCGGCAGCCGGTTGTATCCGCAGGTCGCGGCGAGGCCGTTCGGGATGCTGCTCGGCTTTCCCGGCCACCACGCCTTCACCCACCGGCCGACGTATCGCCGGTTGAAGGCCCAGTGCAGCCGCGAGGACCTCGCCGCCCGGCTGGCCGATCCCGCCGTGAAGGCAGCGATCCTGGCCGAGGAGGACCTGCCGATCGATCCCACCGTGCTCTTCGACGGCATGTTCGCCTTCGCGCAGTACGCCATCGACCGGTTGTTCGTCCTCGGTGAGCCGCCGGACTACGAGCCCACCGACGAGCGCACGGTGGCGTCGATCGCGCGGGAACGCGGCGAGCACCCGCTGACGACGATGTACGACCTGATGCTGGAGTCCGAGGCGGCCTCGATGCTGATGCTTCCGCTGTTCAACTACGCCGACCGCAACCACGACGCCATCCGGGAGATGATGACGCACCCGGCCGGGGTGCTGGGGCTCTCCGACGGCGGCGCGCACTGCGGCATGATCTGCGACGCGTCCTACCCGACCTTCCTGCTGACGCACTGGGCGCGCGACCGCAATCGCGGGGAGAAACTGCCGTTGGAGTATGTGGTCCGCAAGCAGTCCCATGACACCGCCGCACTGTTCGGTCTCACCGATCGCGGCGTGATCGAGGTGGGAAAGAAGGCCGATATCAACATCATCGACATGGCGCGGCTGACCTTGCATGCGCCCCGGATGGTCTACGACCTACCGGCCGGCGGGCGCCGACTGGTGCAGGGCTCTTCCGGTTACGTCGCGACGATCGTCAGTGGGGTGGTGACGCGACGCGACGGGGTGGACACCGGCGCGCGGCCCGGACGGCTGGTCCGCGGCGGCTCCTGACGTCCGAATCGGTCAGCCGGCAGCGCACCCGACCACGAACAGATCGGCGGGAATCTGCGCGTCGGCGGGCGCGGTAGTGGTGGTCGGGTTGGTACCGCACACCATGGCCTTGTCCTTGGGGATCCAGAACTGGCCTTCCTGCTCGAAGATGAACGACGTCGGCGCGCCCATCTCCGGATTGTCCTTGCTGGCCAGCAAGCCACTGGTCACCGCCCAGCCGTCAGCGCAGCTAAGTTCGTCGACGGTGTAGACGTTGTCGGCGCCCAGCGCCTGGGCGGCTTGGGTGGCGGGCTCGGCCAGTGCCGGCTTGGTGCATTCGGTCATGCCGCCGACCATCGGACTGGTCGTCACCGTTGGGGTCGCCGTACGGGTTTGAGTCGTGGTGGCGGTCTCCGAGGTGACAGTGCTGCTACTGGTCGACGTCGGCGCCGGGGAACTGGTGCTCGATGGGGCCGATGTCGACGTCGACGCTGCCGTGGTGGCACTGGTCGATACCGGTGCCGCCTTATTGTCGGTGGCGCACCCGGACAGGCCGACGACGGCCAGTCCGGCCAGTGCGATGGTGAAGGCTGCGGGGCGACTCATGAATCCTCCGTATGGGCTATCGGTCGAGCCGGGCGGGTCGCGGTTGCCCGAAGCCGCCTCCGTCGACCGCGCGGCTAGCCTACGGTCTGGTGACCGGCCCGGTGATCTTCCGACGCGGGCGGGTCGCCGGGTCGCCGGGCGACGGGTGACAACGGGTGACAACGGGTGGGGAAAGAGACCATCGCCAGATGAACAGCGCGGAACACGATCGCCTCGCGCAAGCCGCAGCCGGGAGCGCCGACTGGCGTCGCTGGGGCACCTACCTCAGCGAGCGCGCCTGGGGAACGGTCCGTGAGGATTACAGCGCCGACGGCGATGCCTGGGCCTACTTTCCTTTCGAGCATGCGCACAGTCGCGCGTACCGGTGGAGCGAGGACGGCCTGGCCGGCTGGTGTGACCGCGACCAGATCATCTGCATGGGTCTCGCGCTGTGGAATGGACGTGACCCCGTCCTCAAGGAACGGCCCTACGGTCTGACCAACACACAGGGCAACCACGGCGAGGACGCGAAGGACTACTGGTTCTACACCGACAATCTGCCCACCCACGCGTATGCGTCCATGGTCTACAAGTACCCGCAGGCCGCGTTTCCCTACCAGGATCTGCTCACCACCAATCAGAATCGCGGGCAGTCCCTCGGCGAGTACGAACTGTTCGACGCGCTCCGCGAACAGTGGTTGGAGCAGCGCTATTTCGATATCCGCGTCGACTACGCCAAGGCGGCGCCGGAAGATGTCTGCTGCCGTATCACGGTGACCAACCGGGGCCCCGATCCCGCGCCGATCCATCTGCTGCCGCAGCTGTGGTACCGCAACACCTGGTCGTGGGATCCCGGGCAGTCGGCACCGAGGATCACCAGGTGCCGTGACGGGGCGGTCAAGACGGCTCATCCGCAGCTCGGGCAGCGCTGGTATTCGGTGAGCGCCTCCAGCGGGGAGGTGCCCGCCCTGATCTTCTGCGAGAACGAGACCAACGCCCTGCGGCTGTTCGGCACCCCGAACAGCTCGGCAACCGCCAAGGACGGCATCAACGACTATGTCGTCCATGGCGATCGCGGCGCGGTCAGCACTACCGAAGGTAGTAAGGCAGCCGCACATGTGACCGCAACCCTGCAGCCCGGCGACACGCTGACCGTGACCGTGCGCTTCGCGACTGACGACATCGAGCGGCCGGCCGAGGATGCGGACGGGCTGTTCTCGGTGCGGAAGGCGGAGGCCGACGAGTTCTACCGTTCGGTGGCGGCGGCCGACCTGAGCGACGACGAACGACTGGTGCAGCGTCAGGCGCTCGCCGGACTGCTGTGGTGCAAACAGTTCTACAACTACCGGGTCCGGCGATGGCTGAAGGGCGACCCGGGCCAACCCCCACCGCCGGATCAGCGCTGGGGCAGCCGAAACAGCGACTGGCAGCATTTCGCGGTCACCGACGTCATCCTCATGCCGGATGCCTGGGAATATCCCTGGTTCGCCGCCTGGGACCTGGCATTCCACTGTGTGGCCATCGCTCTGATCGATCCGGAGTTCGCCAAGCAGCAGATCCTGCTCCTGCATCAGTCCACCGCCCAGCACCCGCACGGTCAGATCCCCTCCTACGAATGGGCTTTCGGCGATACCAACCCACCGGTGCACGCCTGGGCGGCGTGGCAGATCTACCAGATCGAACGCAGCCAGAGCGGATCCGCGGACCGCGACTTCCTGGCGCGGGTGTACCGGTCAGCCACGTTGAACGCCATGTGGTGGCTCAACCAGAAGGACGGCTCCGATCGCGGGGTGTTCGGCGGCGGCTTCCTCGGCATGGACAACATCGGGGTGTTCAACCGGGACCTGCCACTACCCACCGGCGGCCAACTCGCCCAGGTGGACGGCACGGCCTGGATGGCCGCGCTGATCTTTCACCTCCTGGAGATCACCATTGAACTGGCCCGTGAGGAGCCCGGCTACCTGTTCATGTTCGGTCGCTGGCTCTGGGATGCCTGGCTGATCGCGAACGCCCTGGAGAAGGGAAGCGACCAGGTCAGTTTCTGGAATGAACAAACCGGTTTCTACCACGACGTGATCGAAAGCGCCGCAGCCGGAAACAGTCCACTGCAGGTGTTCTCGATGCAAGCGATCGTGCCACTGTTCGCGGCGATCGCGATCCCCGCCACGTCGGTGGAGGCGCTGGACACGATCAACCGGTACCTCGACGAGTTGGCCCGGGTCTACGAACACACCGACCGGGACGTCAGCCTTCGCCTGCGTGGGGGAGACGGCTCGCACTTCATGATTGCGGTCGTCCACCCGGACCGGCTCGCGCTCATGTGCGAACGTCTGCTCGACCCGGAACAGTTTCTGTCGCCCAACGGAATCCGATCGCTGTCGAGGTACCACCGCGACCATCCCTACGTGTACCGGCTCAACGGCGAGGACCTCGTAGTCGGTTACGAACCGGCGGAGTCGCGCGGCCGGATGTTCGGCGGAAACTCCAACTGGCGTGGCCCGGTCTGGCTGCCGATGAACTTCCTGTTCGTCCAGGCGCTCGACTCCTATGCGCGGTTTCTCGGCGACACCTTCACCGTCGCAGATCCGGACGACCCGGGTAAATCGGTGTCACTCGCCACCATCGCCGACCGGATAGCCCGGCGCCTGACCGGATTGGTCGTGCGCGACGAGCACGGACGCCGCGCGACCCATGGCGACAATGACTACTTCCAAAACGACCCACACTGGCGAGATCTGGTGCCGTTCCACGAGTACTTCGACGGCGACACCGGCCGCGGACTCGGCGCCGGCCACCAGACCGGCTGGACCGCCACGATCGCATTGCTGCTGCAATTCCGTGGAAGGCTGCGGTTCGACTAGAGGGAGCCGGCGTCCAGTTCGGCGGCCTCCTCGTCCCGGTGAGCCCGGACGGCGCGATCGGCGGCCATCGCGGGAGCGATGATGAGGGGAACGGCGCTCAACCCGATCAGCCCGAACACCCAGCCGCCAAGCGTGGTGTCCGTTCCGCCCAGCAGCGGCCCGGCCAGGCTCGGACCCAGGGCGAGCCCGATCGAGGACATACCGAGGATGAACGCCACGAGCCGGCCGGAGTTGCGGTCGAGATCCGCCGCAACCGACAGCGACAGCGGCAGCGTCACCCAATAGCCGAGATTGATGGCCAGATTACCGGCGATATAGGCCGTCGGAGTGTGTACCAGGGGCACCACCAGGATGCCGATCCCTGCTATCAACAGCCCGACGGCGCCTAGGGCTCCCCGGCCCAGCCACCGTCCCAGCAGCCATGGCGCCATCGTTCCCAGCAGGCCGACCAGCTGGGAGAAACCGAGGAAGCTGGCTGTCGCCTCTGCCGACAGACCCGCGGTCGTGCCCAGTTCCTGGGCGAAGGTCCACAGGCCCGCCACCGCGAACTGGGACAGCGTCACTGCCAGCGCAAGCAGAATCGGCAACGGCCCGAACAGGTTCAACCGGGGCGCATCACGTTCCAGTTCAACGCCGAGACCAGGATCCAGTTGCTGCGCGGCGCGCGTCGCGGCCGCCCGCTGTTCGGCGATGACCCTGGTGTCGGGCATCTTCCACCAGATCAGGGCCAGGCACACCACTTGTACCGCCACCATGGCCGCGTAGGGGAGCACGATCGGATAGATCTGGCGCAGATACGGATTCGTGCTCATCATGACGAAGACGAAGAGCATGTACCACGTCGTGAGGATGCCGAATGCCCGCTCGCTGTTGTGGGCGAAGGACAGCGCGGCGTTGCCGGCGACGAAGGCCAGGCCGCACCCGATTCCGAGGCCGATCATCCCCACCAGCAGTGACCAGAAGCCGTTATCGCTGACATTGCTGATGTAGAGCAGCGCCACCGATGCGATGACGATCCCGTAGGTGGCGATCCGCTTGAGATCCCGATGACTGATCGAATGGGCGAGCCCCAGCTCGACCACGCCCATCGTGCCCAACGCCGCGGTGACCAGAAACCCGGCCTGGGTGTTACTGAGCCCGAATCCCTCGTGGAACGAGGTGGCGTAGAGCGGACTGAGCAGGTCCGCCATCACGCCGGCCAACCCTGCGGCGATACCGCCGATGAGCAGACCGCCGGGTTCCTTCATCCGCGACACCGCCGTTCCTGCACTGGCCATCGGTATCTGCACCCCTTCCGTCGGAAGTCATCGTGCCCCGCCCGGCAACCCGCCGCACGCGGTTGCGCCGGAACACCGACGCCGCTCCCTAGGATCAGCCGGTGGCCGATCGCTATGGCGCCGACGTGCTCGCCAATGACCCCCATCAACCCCGTGCCCGCTCGGTGCAGTGCTGCGCCGAGATCGGGATGGTCGTCGAGGACCCGCAGTCCGGCTACGTCGGGGCCGTGGTCCGAATCGAGAACGGCCGCGTCGAACTCGAGGACCGGCATCGCCGAACCCGGGTGTTTCCGCTGGGCCCGGGCTTTCTGGTCGACGGCAGGCCGGTGATCCTGACCGCCCCGCCCCGGCCCGGCCCGCAGGCGCCCAGCCGCACCGCGTCGGGGTCGGTGAAGGTTGCCGGGGCCCGGGCGAGGACCGCACTGGCTGGCCGCATCTACGTCGAGGGCCGCCACGATGCCGAACTCGTCGAGCAGGTCTGGGGGGATGACCTGCGCATCGAGGGTGTCGTTGTGGAGTACCTCGGCGGCGTCGACGACCTGGTGGAGATCGTCAGGTCCTTCCGCCCCGGCCCGGGCCGGCGACTGGGGGTGCTGGTCGACCACCTGGTCAGCGGGTCGAAGGAGGCGCGAATCGCCGCGGACGTTCGCAACGGCCCCGGCGGTCAGCACACGCTCGTCGTCGGACATCCGTATGTGGATATCTGGCAGGCGGTCAAGCCGCAACGGTTGGGCCTGACCGAGTGGCCGACGGTGCCGCGCACCATCGAGTGGAAACACGGCATCTGCGAGGCGCTCGGCTGGCCGCATCGAAGTCAGGCCGACATCGCCAGGGCGTGGCAGCGCATCCGCGGATCGGTTCGGGACTGGACGGATCTGGAACCGGAACTGATCGGCCGCGTCGAGGAACTCATCGACTTCGTGACACAGCCGGCCTGACCGGGCTTCACAGCAGTCGGACGCTGGCACTCTTGATGTCATAGACGGCCCCGACGATCGTGACCGCACCGCTGTTCTCCGCCTCGGCCAGCATCGGACTCTTGGTCCGCAACCGCTCGATCACCGCGCCGACATTGCGAACGATGGCATCGTCGAGATCGGCGGCGCCCTCGATACCGGGTCTGATCGCGGTGATGATGGACTGGATGTTCCCGCCGGGGGTGGCGTTGTCATAGGCGGCCTTGACCGCCCCGCAATCGGAATGACCCAGCACGACAATGACTTTGGAGCCCAGAACCGCTTGCCCGTACTCGAGGCTGCCGAGGTTGGTGGGGGAGTCGGCGATATTGCCGGCCTCGCGCACCACGAAGATGTTCCCGACGAACTGGTCGAAGATGATTTCCGGGGCAAGGCGGCTGTCCGCGCACCCGAGAACGGTGGCGAACGGCTCCTGATTCTGTCCGATACCGCCGCTCCAGATGGCTTCGATCTCGGCGACATCGCGAATCGCCGGGGTCCGGGCCGCGAACCGCGCGTTGCCGGCGATCAGGACATCGAGCGCTTCGTCGGGAGTCTCGGGCCGGGGTTGGGGTACGGCCGTCGACGTCGGGGTCTGAGTTTGGGTGGTTTCGGCGCCGCTGCAGGCCGCGGCCGTCAGCGCGACCACCGGAAGCGCGGCCAGCACATAGCGCCGGGACCGATTGACGTCAGGGGGCGGGGAGGAGGTACTCATTTCGGCAATGCTGACATACTCGGGCGGCTGATGATGCCCCTGACCAACGTCCAGCCGACCAGGGTGCCCAACGCGATCGAGATGATGGCCGCCCCCGCGACACTGAGGGTCGCCTGGTCGGCGTAATCCCCGGCAGCGCCACGGCTGACCGACATGAAGGTCAACTGGCCCGGCACCAGGGACCAGAATGTCGCCAGCCAGAGCACCATCGCCGGCGGCGCGTTTGTGATCCTGGATGCCATGATGGCGAACGGGATAGCGACCATCGCACCGACGAAACCGGAGTGCGCGGTGTTGAGCACCAGCCCCGCCAGGCTCTGGGCTCCCATGGCTACCGCAATGGTCAGCAGCAGCCAGATCAGCGATCCGCGCGGAGCCGACAAATAGAGGTACAGGCCGACCGCGATCACCAGGATCGACACATAAAAGGACCATGCGCCCATCGACGGCGACTGGGGCTGGGGCGGCACCTGGCCCGCGATCTGTACTCCCATCACGACGCCGTAGACCATCAGCCCCAGTTGGGCCACGCCGTAGATGACCCGACTGGCGCCGGACATGATCTTGTTCCCGGCCAGTTCGATGGAACCGACGACCAGTGCCATGCCAGGCAGTGTCGCGATCAGCGCGGGGCTGATCACCGGCAGCAATCCGTCGTCGGCGGCGTCGGCGACAAACCAGGTCGCCAAGAGCGTCACAACCATCGCGGACAGGGTCGGCAGGATCGGCCCCAGCCCGGGCAACGGACGACTGATCTGCATGATGGCGCCCACCACCAGGCCCAGGAACGCGTGCGCCAGCAACGCCTTCCACGTTGGCTGGAGAACCATCCCGAATCCCACGGCGGTCAGGGCGTAGCCCAGCGTGGTGGTGACCGCACCGAACCGGGGAGGCTGCCGACGGGCGGCATGGACTGCTGCAACCGCCTCGGTGGGGTTGATCGCCCCGGCCTCGGCAAGGTCGGCGATCTGGTCGATGCTGGCCGCCGTATCGAACTGACCGGAGGGCTGAACCGAGCCCTCCAGACGCAGCCGAAACGTCTTGCCGCCGAGCTGAATCAGCAGCATGGTGGGGAACGCCGCGACTTCGAGCGGCTCGGTGGTGTACTTCGCGGCGATGTCCACCAGTCGCGTCTCGACGACTTGGATGGGTTGGGCAACCTCGATCAGGCCGGCGCCGATTTCGCGGAGCATCGCCGTGACGTCATCGAGGTCGTAGTGATCCGGTGCGGCGAGCGCCGGCGGGAAAGTCTTGAGCAGCATGTGGTCATCATGGCGACCGCTATGGCCGCAGTCACCACCCGCAAAGCGCATTGACCTCAATCTTTGCGGAACTGATAGCGTCGAAATCATGGGACCTCCCGTGCATGTCGGCCGTGTCAGCGGTCTGGCGGTTGCGCTCGGCCTAGGTGTTGCGGTCTTCGCCGTCGGGCCGGGGACCGCCGCCGCCACCCCTGACGCGGGGTCCGACACCAGCGCCGCGAGTTCCGCAGCCAGCGCGCGGCCGGCCTCGGCTGCCCGCGGTCAGTCAAAGCGCAGGTCGGCGCGGGCCACCCCATCGCCGGCCGCTGCCGAGGGCCCGAGCAGGCCCGCGGTCCCGTCGGCCGATGCTGCGGGTCAGACATCCCGGCCCGCCAGGGCGATCCGGCGCCCCGAGATTCGTGACGTGCCCGCCCCGCCGGTGGCGGCGCCCGCTGCGACGGTCGCCGCTGAACCCGGCCGGGTCTCCCGACGCGGCGCCGCGTCGGTCACCGTCGACGTGCCGCAGGTCCCGGTCAGCCAGGGCTGGTCGTTCACGGTGTCCCCGGATTCCATCGCCGAGGTAGCCGCGGACTATGTGGCCGACGGCGGCGACCCCGCCGACGCGCCCCGGTTCTTCTTCGGCAACCTCGCGGTCACCAGCCTCGACACCCTGGCCGGGGCCGATCTGACGGACGAACAGGCCCGCCTACAACTGGGCAATCTGGCGGTATCCGGCTACTTCGGTGGAATCTGGTTGCGCGACAACCTGCGTGAGGCCCCCGCCGCGGCGGCGCCGGACATGACGGCCACCACCGACCTCACCGTGTCGGCGATCGGGATCCGGCTCTTCGACGTCCTGGCCACCGGCCTGATGGGTGCGGCGGCGACCAGGACCGACTGGATCGCCCGGACGGCGGCGCACGCCTCGGTTCCGGTGCTGCTCGCCCTGTACGGCTATAACCGGGGCTATTTGGAGTTTCTCCTGGAGAACCCGCCCGCCGGGGTGCCGTCGATGCAGGACAGCCTGAGCTGCGACGGGTTCCTGGCCTGCAACTCGACCGCCTTCCCGCTGGAAATCGGCACCCGCTACGACGGCGCACTCGACCGCCTCGACGACCCGCCGAGCCTCGGCTGGCAGGAGATGAGGCTGTGGACCGCCGCATTGGAGGGCGCGACCGGCGCCGGCCGCGGCGTGTGGGAGACCATCGCCGGAGCCGGTGGATTCTCACCGGCGTCCTATCAGGCACTCGTCGAGTTGAGTTCGGCCTACCTGATGGTCAGCAAGGCGGCCGTGCTGTCCAGCATGCTCGGCTACGCCGGCGGTGACGCAGAGCTGGCGCGCAGTTCGTTGCGCCTGCAGGCCGGTCTGTGGATTTGGTCCGGTGCCTACTTCGCCGGTCTGGCCTCCAGCGCGCCGGTCGGCACGATGCCCGCGATAGTGGTGGCCTGACGCAGCTCGGTTCAGTCCGGGCCCAGTTCGGTCGCGACTTCAACGAGGGTCTCCGCATCGCACAGGCCCAGATCGTGGGCGATACCGGCGGCGGCCGACGCGTCGGACACCAGGTGCAGTGGGATGCCTTCGGCCCGGAGTTCCTCGGCGCGAGCACGCAGCGCAGCGTTTCGGGCCTCATCGTCATCGCCGACCTGCCGGATGACGATCAGCGCCACCCGGCCGGGGAACTCGCGGGCCATCTCCTCGTAGGTCAGCGGATCACGCTGGCCGCTGTCGCCGATCAGGACGAATCGCATGCTCGGGTAGGCCTCGAACAGCCGCCGGATGGCCGTCCGCTTGTGCTCGGCGCCGCTGCGACGCAGATACCGTTCGGTCGGACCCCAGTCGGTAAGGAACATCGGACCGACCGGGAAGCCGCGTAACTGAACGAACTCCTGCAGGGTCGGATAAAAGGACCAACTCCCGGTCGACACGTAGAAGAACGTCGGCGCCGGCCTGCGGTTACCCGCCCGGGTGGGGATGCCCCGGGCCAGTCCCCGGTACAGCGCGGACATTCCCGGGATGGCGGCCCGCTCACTGGCCTCGCGCAGCACCGTCCGAGCCACCATCGCCGCACCCTCGGTCAGGCCGGTGAGCAGGATCGTGTCGTCGATATCGGAGATCACCAGAAACGGCGCCTTCAGGGACGGTTTGATCACTCGTCCGGTTCCGGATGCGGACTCGCCGTCCTCGATGGGCGTGGTCACCGCATGGGCCGCGTGCCAGCCCGCCCGCAGATTCGGCACCGGTAGAGAGAAGTTCGCGAATCCGTGGCTGTCGGTGACCTCGGTGGCGCTGTGGGCGCCGATCCGCAACTCGACCTCCGCACCGACGATCCGCAGGGCGGCATGTCGCTGCAGATTGGCCTGGGCGACCTCCCAGTAGGGGATCCGGCTGTCGCCGGGCAGTTCCGGAATCTCAGTCACCCGCACCCGAACCTTGGCCACGTCGTCGGCCACGAAACCCCGGTAGACGAGCACCTGCATACCCCGGAAGACCCCTGATGAGATCCGCTGTTCGCGCCGGCGTCTGGTCAGGTTGCTTTCGACCCCCGCGACGAAGGCGGCGGTTTCCGGGCTGCGCAGTTTGGAACTCAACTCCGAAGCGATCCGGCGGGGAATACTTGCCATCCCAACAGCATGGACCGGCGCGCCGGCGCACGCAGCAGTTACGGCGCCATCGGCTGCCTCAGCGCTGAACATCACCTACCTGAGCTAGGTCGACCACCTCGCATTCGGGGTCGGGAGATGTCGGCTCGCAGCGCTGCAACTCGACTGGGCCGATCTCCAGCAAATTCTGCGGCGACTTGAGTAAATTACATCCTCCAAGCAACGACAGCAAACACGGGAGAGGGACCTTGCATGACCGGAAATAGTGCCGACGGAATTCCCGCCCCCGGCGAGCAACGCACTCAGGGCACCTTCTCCCGGCGCAGGGTGCTGGGCGGCATGGCCGCCGGCGCGGGTGTGGCGGCGGCCTCGGTGTTCGCCGCGAGCTGTTCCAAGGAGGGCGGCAGCGAGGGTGTTGCCGGTGGAGGTGACGGGCCGCCCGGCTACGGAACCGGGATCAACGAGGGTTTCGACGGCAAGATCGAACTCGACGTCCGTAACTCCACCGAGGACTGGAAGCCCTTCGAACTGAAGAAGGCACCCGACGGCGCCCCGAACGTGCTGGTGGTCCTCTACGACGACACCGGCCTGGCGGCCTGGTCGCCCTACGGCGGGCGCATCGAGATGCCGGTCATGCAGAAACTCGCCGACAACGGGATCATGTACTCCCAGTGGCACACCACGGCGCTGTGCTCGCCCACCCGTTCGTGTTTCCTGACCGGCCGCAATCACCACGTCAACCGGTTCTCCGCCATCACCGAAGCCTCGACCGGTTTCCCGGGTTCGGCGGCCCGACTGCCGGCCCAGTGTGCACCGATCTCGCGGGTGCTCCAGGACAACGGCTACAGCACGTTCTGGCTCGGGAAAGACCACAACGTGCCCGAGGAGGACGTCTCCAGTGGCGGCTCCAAGTCGGAGTGGCCGCTGCAGATGGGCTTCGACCGGTTCTACGGGTTCCTGGGTGGGGAGACCAACCAGTGGTTCCCCGACCTGGTCGAGGACAACCGGTTCATCGAGCAGCCCTACGGCCCCGACGAGGGCTATCACCTGTCGAAGGACCTGGCCGACAACGCGATCCGGATGCTGCGGGACCAGAAGTCGTCGAACCCGTCCAAGCCCTGGTTCATGTGGTTCTGCCCGGGGGCCAACCACGCCCCGCACCACGCCCCGCAGGAGTACATCGACAAGTACAAGGGCAAGTTCGACGACGGCTACGAGGCCTACCGGGAGTGGGTGCTGCCGCGGATGGTCGCCAAGGGCGTTTTGCCCGAGGGCACCAAGCTCACGCCGATCAACCCGCTTCCCGAAGACGTCGCGGTCGCCAATGATTCTGTGCGGCCGTGGAACACGCTCAACGCCGAGGAGAAGGAGCTGTTCGCCAAGATGGCTGAGGTGTACGCCGGGTTCTCCGAGTACACCGACGCCCAGGTCGGCCGGATCATCGACTACCTGGAACAGACCGACCAATTGGAGAACACGATCATCTTCTACTGCGCCGACAACGGTGCGTCCGGGGAGGGCTCGCCCAACGGCTCGGTGAATGAGAACAAGTTCTTCAACGGCTATCCCGACGAACTGTCGGAGAACATGAAGTACTTGAACACCCTGGGCAGCCCGGACACCTACAACCACTACCCGACCGGCTGGGCGGTGGGGTTCTCGACGCCGTTCCAGATGTTCAAGCGCTACAGCCAGTTCGCCGGCGGCACCTGTGACCCGATGGTGATCTCCTGGCCCAAGGGGATCAAGGCCAAAGGCGAAGTGCGCGGTCAGTACCACCACGCCACCGACGTCGCGGCCACCGTGCTCGATGTCGCCGGGCTTCAGATGCCCGAGGAGTACAACGGGGTCAAGCAATACCCGCTCAACGGGGTGTCGATGCGCTACAGCTTCGACGACCCGGGCGCACCCACCACCCGCGAACGGCAGTACTACGCGATGCTGGGCACCCGAGGCATCTGGCAGGACGGCTGGAAAGCTGCGGCACTGCACGCCCCGATCAGCAACAAGGGGAACTTCGATCAGGACCGCTGGGAGCTCTACCACGTCGAGGAGGACCGCTCGGAGTCCACCAACGTCGCCGACCAGTACCCCGACAAGCTCAACGAACTCATCGACGTCTGGTTCGAGGAAGCCACGAACAACTTCGTGCTGCCCCTCGACGACCGGTCCGCCACCGAGATTCTGACCAACCCCAGGCCCCAGGCCGAGCCGCCGCGGGACCGCTACATCTACTACCCGGACACCGCCCCGGTTCCCGAGGGTGTCGCCGTCAGCGTCCGCGGCCGGTCCTACAAGATCGTCGCCAACGTCGACCTCGAGCCCGACGCCCAGGGGGTGATCTTCGCGCACGGATCACGGTTCGGTGGCCATACCCTTTTCGTCAAGGACGGCCGGCTGCACTACGTGTACAACTTCCTGGGCATCAAGCCGGAGCAGGATTTCGCCTCCCCGCCGCTGACACCAGGTAAGCATTCGCTGGGTATGGAGTTCATCCGCGAGAAAGCGGGCGAGTACGGCGAGTCGCTGGGCAAGACGATCCTCTACGTTGACGGCAAGCCGGTTGCCGAGGGTCCGATGCGGGCCCAGATCGGCAAGTTCACCCTCTCCGGGGACGGGCTGTGCGTGGGCTACGACAGCGGCGACAACGTCTCGGATCAGTACACGACTCCGGGTACGTTCACCGGCGGCGAGATCCAGGGCGTCGCCTTCGATGTCAGCGAGGTCGCCTACGTCGATTTGCAGAGGGATGCTGCGGCGGCGTTCGCGACGGATTAGGCGGGGCTGGGCGGTTAGGGTCGGGAGATGGACGACCTGAATCCCGACCGCATCATGGCGGTGGGAAGCGGCTACTGGGCTTCCAAGGTCTTGCTGTCGGCGGTCGGGCTCGGGCTTTTCACCCACCTCGGTGAGGATGCGATGACGGCTCCGGTTCTCGCCGAGCGCCTGGGACTCCTCACCCGGCCGGCCACCGACTTCTTCGATGCGTTGGTGTCCCTGGACCTACTCGCCCGCGAGGGCAACGGCCCGCAGGCCCGGTACCGGAATACACCGGAGACCGCCCGATTCCTGGACGAGACCAGCCCCGCTTACCAGGGGGGGCTGCTGAGGATCTGGGATCAACGCAACTTCCGGTTCTGGGCCGATCTCACCGAGGCGCTGAAAACGGGCCAGGCCCAAAGTGAGGTCAAACATTCCGGTCGGCCCTTTTTCGAGACGCTGTACGCCGATCCTCGGCGACTCGAAGCCTTCATGGCCGCCATGGACGCCTCGTCGCGGCGCAACTTCGAGCTACTCGCGCATCGCTTCCCGTTCGAAAACCACCGGCGCCTCTGCGACGTCGGCGGCGCTGATGGGCTGCTGTCCCGGATTGTCGCAGCGGCGCACCCGCACCTGCAGTGCGTCAGCTTCGACCTGCCGGCGGTCACGACGATCGCCCGGCGCAAGATCGAATCGGCAGGCCTGGGTGAACGAGTGAGCGCGGTCGCGGGGGATTTCCTGGCCGATCCGCTGCCGCAGGCCGACGTCATCACGATGGGAATGATCCTGCATGACTGGAACCTGGAGCGAAAACAGCAGCTGATCGCCAAGGCCTACCAGGCCCTCCCCGAAGGCGGCGCCCTGATGGTCGTCGAGGCGCTGATCGACGATGCACGGCGGGAGAACACCTTCGGGCTGATGATGTCGCTGAACATGCTCATCGAATTCGGCGACGCTTTCGACTTCTCCGGCGCCGACTTCCGGGAATGGTGCAGTTCGGCGGGATTCCGGTCTTTCGAGGTGATTCCGCTGGAAGGTGGGTCGAGCGCCGCCGTGGCCTACAAGTGAAAGCGGTGAATTTCGCACGCGGTTCGGTTGCAGCGACTCACTAGTGTGCGACGTGGTGCCCGTCCAACCTCAGGCCAGGTAGCGGCTGAACCAGTCCTGCAGACGCCGCCAGGCGTCTGCCGCGGCGGCCGGGTTGTAGCGCTCCCTGGTGTCGTTGAAAAATGCGTGGTCGGCATCGGGTTCGGTGACAAGCTCGTAGACGAGTCCGGCGCGGTCCAGGGCAGCCCGCGCCGCCGGCTCGGATGCATTCACCCGTTCATCGAGGGCGGCATAGATACCCAGTACGGCGGCGTTCCTGGAGCCGGCGAAATCGGGGTCCTCAGGCACCGGGCCGTAGAACGGCACGGCGGCCGCGAGCCGCGGCTCACCGGAGGCCAGCAGTTGCCACACCAGTCCGCCGCCGAAACAGAACCCGACGACGCCCAGCTTTCGGTCGGGCACCCGCCGCTGGAGTTCGTCGAGACCGGACCTGAGGTCGGCGACGAAACGCTGCGGGCTGATGGCGGACAGCGCCGCCGTCGCGGCCGCTGGATCCTGGAATGCCGCGGTACCGCCCTCTGCCGAGAGCAGGTCGATGGCCAGCGCCGAGTAACCGATCCCGGCCAGCCGCGCTGCCACCGAGCCGACCCAGTCGTTGAGGCCCTTGTTCTCGTGGATCACCAGAACAGCTCCGCGCGGGGCCTCGGCCGCCGACCAGATCCCCTGCAGCTGTCCCTGCGGCCCGGCCCACACGACGGACTCGGTCGGACGCGCGGTCTGCATTCCCGGGGGCGGCCCGGCCGGCGTGACGGTCGTGCTCGCCGCGGGCGACGAGGGTGAGCGCCCGTCGCCGCAGGCGGCGATCAATGCGCTGGCGGCGGCGGTACCCATTCCCATCAGAGCCAGTCTGCGCAGCGCCTCCCGGCGCGACAGCAGGCCGTCGACATGGTCGGTAGCGATCTCTTCGGCGACGTAGCGCTGCAGCGGTTCCATCTGGATCAGTATGCGCCGGTTTCAGTCGCGCTTCTTGCGATCCTTCGGCGGCGGCACGTTGGCCACCACCGGAAATTCGCCGGTATGTCCGACGCGATCCTGTGCGATTTCCAGTACCCGGTCACGTACCAGGTACCAGCCGCCGATCAGGGCGGGGATGAGAACCAACAGGCTGGCGATGGTCCAGGTGCCGATCGGATAGTTGAAGCCCATCAGCACCAGAACCGTCACGAGGAACACCAGGGTGGCGTACCCGGTGTACGGCGAGCCCATCATCCGGAACGAGGGCCGGACCATCCGGCCCTGCTGCGACCACCGGTACAGCTGGAGCTGGCAGATCACGATGGTGGCCCACGACGCCAGGATGCCCAGCGAAGCCACATTGAGCACGATCTCGAAGGCCCGTTCCGGAACGATGCTGTTGAGCAGCACACCCAGCAGTCCGATTGAGGCGGTCAGCAGAATTCCGCCGTAGGGAACGCCACGTCGCGACATCCGGGCGGTGAACTTCGGGGCGCTGCCGTTCATCGCCATCGACCGCAGGATTCGGCCGGTGGAGTACAGCCCGGCGTTGAGACTGGAGAAAGCCGCGGTCAGCACCACGATGTTCATCAACGGGCCGGCCCCGTCGATTCCGATCTTGGCGAAGAAGGTCACAAATGGGCTCTCGTCGGCCGAGTAGGCGGTGTAGGGCAGCAGCAGCGCCAGCAGGAACAGGGAGCCGACGTAGAACAGGGCGATGCGGGCGATGACCGAGTTGATGGCGCGCGGCATGATCTTCTCGGGCTCGGCGGTCTCCCCGGCGGCGGTTCCGACGAGTTCCACTGCGGCGTAGGCGAACACCACACCGGAGGTGACCAGCACCAGCGGTATCAGACCGGTTGGGAACCAGCCGCCGCTCTCGGCCATCACGCTGAATCCGGTCAGGTTCCCGTCGATCCGGTAGCGGCCCGCCAAAAAGATGGTGCCGGCCACCAGGAACGCGGTCAGGGCGACCACCTTGACCAGCGCCGCCCAGAATTCGAACTCGCCGAAAATCGCCACCGACACCAGATTCACACCCAGCACCAAAGCCAGGGCGATCAGCGCGATCAGCCACTGCGGCACGGCGTCGAACACCGACCAGAACCGGAAATAGATGGCGATCGCGGTGGAGTCGACGATGGTGGTCATCGCCCAGTTCAGGAAGTACATCCACCCCGCGGTATAGGCGGCCTTCTCGCCGAGGAATTCCCGGGCGTAGGAGACGAATGATCCCGAGGAGGGCCGGTGCAGCACCAGTTCGCCCATGGCGCGCAGGATGAGGAAGACGAAGATCCCGCAGACCCCGTAGACGATGAACAGTCCCGGGCCTGCCTCGGCGAGTCGGCCCCCGGCACCGAGGAACAGACCCGTGCCGATCGCGCCGCCGATCGCGATCATCTGCAGCTGGCGGGGTTTGAGACTCTTGTGGTAACCGGCGTCCTCGGCGGTGAGGCCGGCGGGCTCGGTGGTCTCGTCGGAGACGGCAGTCATCGGTCAAGTCCTTCCGGTGTCTGGTCCGCCGGCGTCATGCGGCGGTGTCGGCATATCCCGGAAGGTGAAGACGAAGCCGAACACCGCGATGGCGGCGGCGATCGTGTATCCCACCGCCGAGTACCAGCCGACGTGCAGATAGGCGGTGACGGCCACGATGCCCATCGCCAGGAAGACCATCGACATCCCGATCAGGGGTGTCTTGGCCTTGAAATCGATCAATCGCACGGAACAGACCCCCAGCCTCGGACAAGTTTGAGCAAGTAAACAGCTTCCGATGCGGATGGCCGGGTCACAAGCGCGAAATCGTTTTCACGGCCGTAACACGAACGTCCGTGCACTGCGCGCAGCGTCGGGGTGTGGTGGGATGAGTCGCTGTGGGCATCAAGGTGGCGCTGGAGCATCGCACTAGCTACACGTTCGACCGGCTGGTGGAGGTGCATCCGCATGTCGTGCGCTTGCGGCCGGCCCCGCACAGCCGCACTCCGATCGAGGCCTACTCGATGGACGTCGAACCGGCCGATCACTTCATCAACTGGCAGCAGGACGCCTTCGGCAACTTCCTGGCCCGCCTGGTTTTCCCCACCCCGACCCGAAACCTGACGATCAACGTCGGGCTGATAGCCG
Organism: uncultured Actinomycetota bacterium; assembly: GCA_963787055.1. Classification (GTDB taxonomy): domain Bacteria; phylum Actinomycetota; class Actinomycetes; order Mycobacteriales; family Mycobacteriaceae; genus Mycobacterium. Next base: position 543,903 of record CAWBBP010000007.1, on the reverse strand, counting down.
ACCTGAAGGTGATCAACCCGTTCGATTTCTTCATCGAGGACTTCGCCGAGACCTTTCCGTTCAGCTACCCGAAAAGCCTGCGCGACGATCTCGAGGTTTACCTCCGGCCGGTGGACGAGGGCGATGAGGGCTCCGGACCAGGCGCCTTGCTCAGACAGTGGGTAGCGAACTATTCGTTCACCTCGGGAATGCGCACCATCGACTTCCTGGTCGCACTCAATCGCGCCGTGAACGACGCGGTGGGATATAGCGTCCGGATGGAACCCGGTGTCCAGACCCCAGACCACACCCTGGACACCCGGGTCGGATCCTGCCGCGACTCGGCCTGGCTGCTGGTGTCGATCCTGCGCGAGATGGGTCTGGCCGCCCGGTTTGTGTCGGGTTATCTGGTGCAACTCACCTCCGACGTACCTGCCCTGGACGGTCCGTCCGGACCGGCTGCGGACTTCACCGACCTGCATGCCTGGACGGAGGTGTACATCCCCGGAGCGGGGTGGATCGGACTGGACCCCACCTCCGGGCTGTTCGCCGGTGAGGGCCACATTCCGCTGGCCGCCACCCCGCACCCGTCGTCGGCCGCTCCGATCACCGGCGCCACCGGCCCGACCGAGACCAGCTTCGACTTCTCCAACACCGTGACCCGCGTGCACGAAGACCCCAGGGTCACGCTGCCGTACACCGACTCAGCCTGGGCCGCGATCACCGCACTGGGGGACCACGTCGACAGCAGGCTTGCCGCCGGTGACGTCCGGCTGACCATGGGGGGTGAGCCGACGTTCGTCTCGATCGACAACCAGGTCGATCCGGAATGGACCGTCGACGCCGATGGTCCGCATAAGCGGAACCGGGCGGCCGCGCTGGCCGGGCTGCTGAAGTCGGCCTGGGCACCTAAGGGTCTGGTGCAGTACGGCCAGGGCAAGTGGTACCCGGGGGAGCCGTTGCCGCGCTGGCAGATCGGGCTGCACTGGCGCCGCGATGGCACACCGTTGTGGAACGACGAGACGCTGCTGGCCGGCCCGTGGGACAGCGATGCCCCGCCGGTTCCCCCCGCCGCGGCCGAACAGCTGCTATCGACGCTGGCCGCCGGACTCGGCCTGCCCGCGACCCAGGTGCGTCCGGCCTACGAGGACCCGCTGCTGCGCTTGTCGGCAGCGGCGCGTCGGCCGGCGGGCGACGCCGTCGACCCGGGTGACGATCTCGAGTCCGATAGTCCTGCGGACCGGGCCGCTCTGCTCGCGCGGCTCGAGGAGCCGGCAGACCAGCCGGCCGCCTGGGTACTACCCCTTCATCGGCGCGATGACGACAGCGGATGGGCTTCGGCCGATTGGCGGCTGCGGCGCGGCCGGATCGTGCTGCTCGACGGTGACTCCCCGGCCGGCTTCCGGCTGCCGCTGGACTCGATCAGCTGGCGGCCGCCGCGTGAACGGTTCCACTCCGATCCGCTGGCGGCGGACGGCGAGTTCGCTCTCGATCCGGATGAGTCCGGTGCGGTTGTCGAGGACGCCGAGACGGCACCCACCACCGCCGTCGTCGCCGAGGTCCGCGACGGTCTGTTGTTCGTATTCATGCCGCCGACCGACGCCCCGGATGATTTCGTCGACCTGATTGCGCGGGTCGAGGCTGCCGCGTCCGCGGTGGGCTGCGCTGTCGTCGTCGAGGGCTACGGCCCGCCGCCGGACGGCCGGCTGCAGTCGCTGTCGATCACCCCAGACCCGGGAGTCATCGAGGTCAACGTCGCCCCCACCGCAAGCTTCGCCGAGCAGAACGAGCAGTTGCAGACGCTGTACGAGAAGGCCAGACTGGCGCGGCTGTCGACCGAGTCCTTCGACTTCGACGGCACCCACGGCGGCACCGGTGGCGGCAACCACATCACCCTGGGCGGCATCACCCCGGCCGACTCACCGCTGCTGCGCCGGCCGGACTTGCTCGTCTCGCTGCTGACCTACTGGCAGCGCCATCCGTCGTTGTCGTACCTGTTCGCGGGCCGGTTCGTCGGAACCACATCGCAAGCGCCCAGGGTGGACGAGGGGCGGCCGGATTCGCTCTACGAACTGGAGATCGCCTTCGCCGAGATCGCCCGGTTGGCGAAGACCGCAAGCGTCGCCAAGGATGGTCGCTCCGCAAGCGTCGCTCCCCATCGATGGTCGCTCCGCAAGCGTCGCTCCGTGGATCACCGACCGGGCGCTGCGTCACCTGCTCACCGACATCACCGGTAACACCCACCGCGCGGAGTTCTGCATCGACAAGCTCTACAGCCCCGAGGGTGCCCGCGGCCGGTTAGGACTGCTGGAGTTGCGCGGCTTCGAGATGCCGCCGCACCCGCAGATGGCGATGGTGCAGTCGCTTCTGGTCCGGTCGCTGGTGGCGCGGTTCTGGGACGAGCCGCTGCGGGCCCCGCTCATCCGGCACGGCGCGAACCTGCATGGCCGTTATCTGTTGCCGTACTTCTTGATTCACGATATCGCCGAAGTTGCCGCAGACCTCCGGGCAACCGGAATCGAGTTCGACACCAGCTGGCTGGATCCGTTCACCGAGTTCCGGTTCCCCCGGATCGGCACAGCCGTTTTCGACCATGTCGAGATCGAGTTGCGCGGCGCGATCGAACCGTGGTTCACCCTCGGCGAGGAATCGTCCGGGGGCGGCACGGCACGCTATGTCGACTCCTCGGTGGAACGACTTCAGGTGCGCACCATCGGCGCCGACCGTCAGCGACACCTGGTCACCTGCAACGGCTACCCGATCCCGATGTTGGGCACCGACAACCCCGATGTTGCAGTGGCCGGAGTTCGTTACCGGGCCTGGCAACCGCCCAGCGCGCTGCACCCGACCATCACGGTCGATACCCCGTTGCGCTTCGAATTGATCGACCTGGCCACCGGCACCTCCCGCGGCGGCTGCACGTATCACGTGTCCCATCCCGGCGGTCGCGCTTACGACACCCCGCCGGTCAATGCCGTGGAGGCCGAGTCACGGCGTGGGCGGCGGTTCGAGGCGCACGGGTTCACCCCCGGCCGCCTCGACCTGGCCGATCTCAGGGAGAAGCAGGCCCGGCAATCCACCGATATCGGCGCGCCTGGCATTCTCGATCTACGCCGGGTGCGTACTGTGCTGCAGAACTGATGGGGTCGCCGCCCGGACGCTGTCCGGGGCGAACGCGACCGTGGCCCGCAGCCAGAGTCGAAATCGGGAGGTGAGGTGTCGTCAGCCGTCGATTCTGACCTCGGTCAACCCGTCCAGGACCCCGATCAACTGCTCAGTGGCTACCGGGCGGCCCGCGCCCAGGGGCCTCTGTTAGATCTGCGCGGCAGCCGACCCGCCCCGTCAGTATCGGGCCTGACCGGATACGACGAGTTCCTCGACGAGACCGGCGAGATCCGGCCCGTCTGGCAGGAGATGGGCGACCTGATCAGCCAACGCGGCCGGGCAGGACTGGATCAGATGCGGTCCATGGTCGGTAGCTTCGTCGACAACGAGGGCATCACCTACCGTGAGATCGAACGCGATGGCGATCCCGCCGGCACCGATGAGGAATCCGCGGTTCCCGGGCCCTGGCCGTTGGATGCCCTTCCGTTGCTGATCTCGCCCACCGACTGGGACGTCCTGGAAGCCGGCCTGGTGCAACGCACCCGGTTGCTCGACGCGGTGCTGGCCGATCTCTACGGCCCGCGCCGCGCCCTCACCAGCGGCATTCTGCCCCCGCAAGTGGTTTTCGCCCACCCCGGCTACATCCGCGCGGCCCGCGGCATCGACATCCCGGGCCGTCATCGGCTCTTCATGCACGGATGCGATGTCAGCCGGGCCGCAGACGGCTCCTTCCGGGTCAATGCCGACCGGACCCAGGCGCCATCCGGCGCCGGATACGCCCTAGCCGATCGTCGCGTCGTCGCGAACACGATTCCCGACATCTACGAGCAGATCGGCCCCCGCGCGGCATCCCCCTTCGCGCAGGCCTTGCGCTTGGCGTTGATCGACGCGGCCCCCAAGGCGGCCGAGGATCCCGTTGTGGTGGTGCTGTCGCCGGGCAGCTATTCCGAGACCGCCTTCGACCAGGCCTACCTCGCCTCGCTTCTGGGCTTCCCACTGGTCGAGAACGCCGACCTGGTGGTGCGGGAGGGCAAGCTCTGGATGCGCTCGCTGGGCACCCTCAAGCGGGTGGATGTTGTTCTGCGGCGGGTCGACGCCGACTACACCGATCCGCTGGACCTGCGGGCCGATTCGAGGTTGGGAGTCGTCGGTCTGGTCGAGGTGCTGCGCCGCGGTGCCGCGGCGGTTGTCAACACCTTGGGCAGCGGCATCCTGGAAAGCCCGGGACTGATGCGGTTCCTGCCCGACCTCGCCCGGCTGCTACTCGATGAGACACCCCTGCTGCCCACCGCGCCGATGTACTGGGGCGGATTCGACCGGGAGCGCTCGCATCTGCTGACGCATCTCTCGTCGCTCCTGGTCAGATCCGTGCTGGGCGGCGAGACGATTGTGGGACCGACACTGTCCGCCGAGCAGCAGCGCACGCTGGCCGCGCGCATTCAGGACGCGCCGTGGCAGTGGGTGGGCCAGGAACTGCCGCAGTTCTCCTCGGCGCCCTCCGACCACTACCCGGGTGGCCTGTCGGCTACCGCCGTGGGTATGCGGCTGTTCACCGTGTCGCAGCGGGACAGCTACGCCCCCATGGTCGGCGGACTGGGCTATGCACTGGCCCCGGGTTCAGCCGCCTACACGCTCAATAGTGTTGCAGCCAAGGATGTCTGGGTCCTCCCGCCGACTCGGACCGTGGCCCAGGCCGAGGTGACGGTGTCCCCGGTCGAGACGCGTCCTGAACCGCTGTTGGTGCGTCCCCGCGGCGCCGGGGTCGTCAGCTCCCCGCGGGTGCTCTCGGATCTGTTCTGGCTGGGCCGGTACAGCGAACGCGCCGAGCAGATGGTCCGATTGCTGACCGTTACCAGGGAGCGTTACCACGAGTACCGGCACCAGCAGTACACCGATGCCAGCGAGTGCGTGCCGGTTTTGCTGACGGCACTCGGCGAGATCACCGGCACCGACACCGGGGCCGATGGTGACTCCGCGGAGATGATCGCGGTCGCGCCGACAACGCTGTGGTCGCTGACCGCCGACCGGCGCCGTCCCGGTTCGCTGGCCCAGTCGGTGGAAATGCTGGGCCTGGCCGCGCGCGCGGTGCGAGACCAGATGTCGAATAACACCTGGACGGTGTTGGCGTCGGTGGACCGCTCAGTGCTGAAACTTTCGGCCGCACCGCCGGAGTCCAAGATCCGCGGCGACTCCCTGATGGCGGCAGCCCATGCCGGGACGCTGACCGGGATGCTGGCCCTCTCCGGGGTGGCCGAGGAGTCCATGGTGCACGACGCGGGCTGGGCGCTGATGGACATCGGGAAGCGGATCGAGCGCGGGATCGGACTTTGCGCCCTGCTGGCCTCCACGATGGCCACCGCTCGGGATTCCGCCCCGGAGCAGACCATCATCGAGTCGGTGCTGGTGGCCTGCGAATCATCGGTCGTCTACCGGCGGCGCACCGCCGGGCAGTTCAATGTGGCAGCGGTGGCCGACCTGCTGCTCCTCGACCCCGAGAATCCACGTTCGCTGATCTACCAACTCGAGCGGATCCGCGCGAACCTGCGATCCCTACCGGGTTCCTCGGGCTCCTCACGCCCGGAACGACTCGTCGACGAGATCAGCGCCCGGCTGCGCCGACTGGATCCGACCGATCTCGAAGAGGTCGGCCCCGACGGTGAGCGCATCGAGCTCCGGGTCCTTCTGCGCGCCGTGCACAGCGCGCTGCGGGAACTGGCCACCGTCATCACCGACACCCAGCTGACGGTGCCGGGCGGCATGCAGCCGATCTGGGGGCCCGACGAAGTACGGATCATGCCGTGACCACCTTCCCGGAAGGTCCGATTCCGGCATCCGGTGGGCGGATCTACCGGATCAACCACCGCACCACCTACCGCTACTCGGATGTGGTCACCAGTTCGTATGGACGCGGTTTCCTCACCCCGCGGGATTCCGGTCGGCAACGCTGCCTGTCGAATCAGCTTCTGATCGACCCGGAACCGGCGGACAGTTCGACCAGTCGCGACGCATACGGCAACATCAGCTCTTACTTTCACGTCACCGAGCGCCACCGCGCGTTGACGGTGATCAGCGATGCCGTCGTCGAGGTGGACCCGCCGCGGCCCGATCTGTACGGTTCGGGGGCGGCCCTGGCCCCGTGGGAGGCGGCCCGTCCGGCAGGTATCGACGGCGCATTGGCCGCTGAGTTCGCGCTGGATCTACAGCCCCCCGAAATCGACTCCTCGGTAAAGGATTACGCGGCGCCCAGCTTCGCGCCGGGACGCCCGCTCATCGAGGTGATACGCGACCTGAACGCGCGGATTTTCTCCGACTTCACCTACCGCTCCGGATCCACGACGGTGTCCACCCGGGTCGGTGCGGTCCTGAAGGCTCGGGAGGGGGTGTGCCAGGACTTCGCCCGGCTGGCGATCGCCTGCCTGCGTGCCGAGGGGTTGGCCGCGAGCTACGTATCCGGATACCTCGCCACGGATCCGCCGCCGGGAAAGGACCGGGTGTTCGGAGCCGACGCAACCCACGCATGGGCCTCGGTGTGGACCCCGGAGAACCGGTGGCTGGGGCTTGACCCGACCAACGACCAGCTCATCGACGAGCGCTACATCACGGTCGGATGGGGCCGTGACTACGCCGATGTCCCACCGCTGCGCGGGATCATCTACACCGATTCCGAGTACAGCGTCATCGACGTGTCGGTGGATGTGGCCCCGTTCGATCCGGATGCGTCCGGTGCGTGACTTCACCTGCCCCAGCTGCGGACAGCATCTCGCCTTCGAGAACTCCGTCTGCCTGTCCTGTCATAGCCCGGTGGGGTTCTCCCTGGAGGCGATGGCCTTCCTGGTCATCACACCCGGCGGCGGAGCCGGACAGGACGGCACCGTCGATCCGCAGGCCTACCAACTGTGTGCCAATCGTCATCTGGCCAAATGCAATTGGCTGGTTCGGGTTGAGCCGATTCGACAGCTGTGCGCCTCCTGCATACTGACCCGGACCCGGCCGCGGGACGACGACAGCGCGGCTTTGGCCTCCTTCGCCGAGGCCGAGCGGGCCAAGCGCCGGCTGATCGCCGAACTCCATGAACTGAAACTGCCGGTGTCCGGGCGGCATATCGACCCGCAATACGGCTTGGCATTCGATCTGCTGTCCAGCGCCACCGAGCACGTCCTCACCGGGCACGACGACGGCCTGGTGACCGTCGACCTCGCCGAGGGCGACGATGTGCACCGCGAACAGATGCGCGTCGAGATGGACGAGCCGTACCGCACCTTGCTGGGACACTTCCGACATGAGATCGGCCATTACTACTTCTACCGGCTCATCGGAACGGCACCGGAGTATCTGCATCGATTCACCGAACTGTTCGGCGATCCGGCGACCGACTATCAGGCAGCCGTGGACCGCCATTACGCGATGGGACCTCCCGTCGGCTGGGAGCAGGATTTCGTGTCCTCCTACGCCACCATGCATCCGGCTGAGGATTGGGCCGAGACGTTCGCGCACTACCTGCACATCCGAAGCACACTGGACACCGCAGCCGCCTACGGCCTCGCTCCGGCCAATGCCACCTACCAACGAAGAGTTCTGGGCCCCAGCGCCTTTGACACAATGATCGACACCTGGCTGCCGTTGGCGTGGTCGCTGAATATGGTCAACCGTGCGATGGGCAAGCCGGATCTGTATCCGTTCGTGCTGCCGGTGCCGGTTCTGGAGAAAATGCGGTTCGTGCACACCGTGGTCGACGGGACCGCTTCCGGCGCCGCGGTCCCGCCCCCATCAGTCCCCGGCTGAGGAGCCCGGGGTGAAACTCATCGGGCTGCGGGTGACGTTGATGCGCGGCCCCTCGGGGTCGCTCTCCGCCAAGGCGCCCGGACTGTTCACCGGCAGCGGCGGGGGAGCAGCGGCCGAGGCGGCCGGTTCCGCAGGCCCGGCAGCCTCCGCCGGAACCGGCGACTGCCCTTCGTCGGGCGTTTCGTCGACGGCCGAGGATTCCGGCGCCGGTGTTGACGGCTCGGGCGCGGTGGCGGTGGCCACTGCGCGGCTGGGGCTGGGCACACCGGTGGGGACGGTCTTGGTGCCCAACGCGGGCCGGGTCGGGATCTCCCCGGAGTCGGCAATCACCAGCGCGACAGCCACCACCAGCGTCGCTGCGGCTACCGAGATCAGCGCCAGCAGCGGTCCGGGGCTGCGGTACCAGGGCGGGCCACTCGGCTCCGGCTCATGATCGACTCGAAGCTCATCCCAGTCCCAATCGAGGTCGTCACCGCCGATCCACCACGCGGCGAGGTCCTCGTCCGGCAAGGCCTCACGGTCGGTCATGGTCCACGATGCTAATTCGCAGCCCGGCGCGGCGCGCAGCAATCTGCGGGGTTCGGTGTAACCGGTACCACTGCCCGGGCGCGCCCGACGGGTTCCGATCCCACCCGGGAGGAGAGCCGGCCGGCGCCCCGCCCTCAATCAGTCCCGCCGGCGCCGGCGGCGGACGAGGACCAGGCCAACGAACATCAGGGCCGAAGCCCCGGATCCCGGACTGACCGTGTATCCGAGGTCCTGCAGGATCGCGATCTCGACCGGGCTGATCACCCTGACACCCGGCCCCCGGCCGACGCGGGCGTTCATCAGCTTCCGGTTCGCGCCGGTGAAGGTGGAGTCGTTCAGGTGGGACAGGGAACTGCCGGCATCCCACGGGCTGGGCGTGTAGAGCGGAACCAGCCCGCCGTACGCCGCAACGGCATTGGAGCCGCCGAAGTACAACCCGCCGTTGCCGCCGATGAGATTGGGGTTGTAGGCGCTGTTCCAGGCGAATCCGTCGCCGATCACGGCGGTGCCGTTGGAGGTCACCAGGTAACTGTCGAAGACCGTCCAGCTCTGTCCGGAGTTCGAACCGGGCGTGTCCACATAGGTCAAGAAGCCCAGGGTGTGTATCAACTCGTGCATCGCGATCGACTGGAAGTCGTACTCGTTGCCTGCCACGGTGTCGCCGAACGCCCAGCCCGGACCGAAGTTCCAGCTGATCGTGCCGTCGGCAGCCGGGCCGTTCGCGTCGCTACCCGACAGGATCTTGTTCTGCGCCACCGTCTGGAGGAAGCCGGGGTCGGAGCTGATCAGGTCGCTTCCGGCGGAGGCCAGCGTCGATGAGAACGGGGAGAACTCGCCGGTGACGGTGTAGGTCAGGGTGACCGGGGAGGTGACCACCAGGGTGGACGCCAATGTCGTCGCCACATACTCCAGGCTGCTGCGGGCCGTCGAGGACCAGAACTGCGATCCGGCACCGTAGATGAAGGAGAACTGCACCCTATCGGCGAGCGCGCCCTGGCTGACCGCGACATTGCCCGCGGTACTGGCGGACCGGAACAGGTCGAGCAGGTTGATGTGGAAACCGGTGTCGGTGGCGGCGGCGATGAAGGAGTCGGTGCCGGTGAACCCCGGGCCCGGGGTGTAGGTGTAGCTGCCGTCGGCATTGACCACGGCGCTGCCGTACCGGGGGGCCTGGTTGATGCTGTAGACGAGCGGGTCGCCCTCGGGATCCACCGCACCGATGGTTCCGGTGATGGGGCCTTCGCCCTGACCGGTCAGCTGGACCGGGTTGACGGTCGGGGCCTGGTTGAAGAAAGTACGGCGCACCAGAAGTACCGCACCCTCCAGCAGCTCCCGGATCGGGGCAAGCACGCCCGAGAACAGATCGGCCACGGTGACCGCGGCGGTGCCGGGGACCGCGCTCATGACGGCCAGCGCGGCGGGTGCCGGGCGCGCCGGTGCAGGATCGGCCGGCGCGGGGTCGGCCGGCACCGCCAACGCGGCAATGGACGGACCCGGCTCGGCGGTGACCGTCGCGGCCACCGGTGCCGCCGTGGACGAGATGTCGGTCAGTGGGCTGGCCGCGGGTGACAGTGGCGCAGACTGGACGCGGCCGCGCGGCACGGCGGCGGACGGCGGTGGCGCCGTACCCGGGTCGGGCGCGACAGCCCGGGTGGCCTGCGGAGCCCGCCGCGGTTGCCTGGTCTGGATCGGCACGGGGATTCCGGCATCTGCACGGGCCGTTGCGGCGGAGATCGGGGCCACCTGCTCGGTGGCGGCCGGACGGGGAAAGCCGGTGGGTTCCTGCCTGGCGGGTCGCCCGACGGGGCCTCTGGAGGCCCGTGTGGTGGCCGAAGCGGATGCCGGGGCACTGGACGCTCCCGAGGCCCGCTCAGCGGTGGTCGAGCTTTCGGAGTCCTCCGCGGCGGCGATCGCGGGGGCCGCCGTCAAGGACAGCCCCAGCAGAACTGCTGCAGCTCCGGCCCGCGCCCCGTGTTTGACCAGCAAAATCGGAAAACCCCCGCCTCCCCACGATGGTGTGGGGTCGTTGGACCTTAAAACCTATCGGGGCCACGAACACACCGTCAACATCACCACGCCGTGCGTCCGGTGCGTCAAATCCCCGCCACGTCACGACCGCAGCGCGTAGATTGCGTCGCGTCGAAGAGTCGGGGAGGCCGCCGTGAGGACCGAGAACATCAACCACGCGTTCCTCGACGGCGTGCTCGACGGCAGCCACGAGGATGTCTACTACCACTTCGGAGTCGCCTCGTCGGACCCGATCCTGGCGGATCTGCGAGGTGTGCGAGCGGTGATCCTGGCCGGCTCGGGCGGACGTATCAAAGAATTCGCGCAGCGCTGGAGCCAACTCAACGGCGGGTCTGAGATCGTCGCGTTCCCCAAGGAGGACCGATTCGTCACCCGCTACACCGCCGGTGTGTTGTTCGCCTCGCACGGTATGGGCATGCCCAGTGCCTCGATCGCACTGCAGGAACTGATGCGGCTGGTGTTCTTCCTCAAGTCCGGTGACCTCGATGCCATGGACGACGTGTTCTGGTGCCGGGTGGGGACCAGTGGCGGCGTAGGCCTTCCCGGTGGAACGGTAGTGGTCTCCTCCGAGGGGCTAATGGCCGATCTCAAGCCCTACCGGCTACTGCGGGGCGGCGACGGCGAGTACTGGTTCGACGGGCATTTCCCGGCGGCCACCCGCGAGGCGATCATGGCCGCCAATGCGGGATTCGACGATCTCAGTGTGGTGTCGGGCAAGACGGTGGCGGGCAACGAGTTCTTCCTCGAGCAGTTCCGACTCGATGGTGCGGTGTGTTTCGAGACCCCGCAGACCAAGATGGCCTGGCTGCGGTGGCTCGACGACAACGGGGTGCGCAATATCGAGATGGAAGGCGCGATGCTGGCCGGCTATCTCAACCACTGGGGCTTCTCCAAGTTCGCGATGATCTGCTGCACACTGCTCAACCGGCTTGAGGGCGATCAGGTCACCGCAACGCCCGCCGAGCTCCACAAATTCAGCGAGGACTCCGGGGTCGCGCTGTTCAACTATCTGCGAGCCAGCCTGCTCGGCGGCTGATCCCGACGATCTCGAGGAGACCTCTGTGAACACCTATGTGGCCGACTACTCCGCCGTGTTCAACCGTGCCAACGAGGCGGTGACCGCGGCCCTGGGCCCGGCCCCCGACGGGGTCGACGTGCCCACGGCGGTGCGCAAAGCCGACACCCTCGCCGGACGGATCGACCACACCCTGCTCAAGGCCGACGCCACCATGACGGCCATCGAGACCCTCTGCGACGAGGCGCGCGAACACGGCTTCGCCTCAGTGTGCGTCAACAGCCGGTGGGTTCCGACCGCCGCCGAGCGGTTGGCCGGATCGGCGGTGATGGTGTGCACCGTGGTGGGCTTCCCACTGGGTGCGATGACCCGGCTGGCCAAGGCCGAGGAAGCTCGTATCGCGGTGGCCGAGGGTGCCGACGAAGTCGACATGGTCCTGGACATCGGCGGCCTGCTCTCCGGTGACCTGGCCGCCGTCTACGACGACATGCTGGGAGTGGTGGGCGCCGCGCGGCCGGCTCCGGTGAAGGTGATCCTGGAGACCAGCATGCTCGACGACGAGCAGAAGGCCATCGCCTGCCTGATCGCGCTGCGGACGGGTGCGGCCTATGTCAAGACCTCCACCGGTTTCGGGGGCGGCGGTGCCAACGCCCACGACATCGCGCTGATGCGGGCGATGGTCGGGGACACCCTGGGCGTGAAGGCCTCCGGGGCGGTGCGCAGCCGCGCGGACGCCACGGCGATGGTGAAGGCCGGCGCGGACCGGATCGGCGCGTCCTCGTCGGTGGCCATCGTCGCCGGCGGCGAGGCGTCGTCGGCGGGCGGATACTGATGGGCCCCGACGCAGCGCTGCTCCGGACGGCACGGGAATGGCTGGCGGCGGATCCCGATCCGGAGACGGTCGCCGAGCTTTCGGCTCTGCTCGCCGAGGCCGAAGCCGGTCGACCGGATGCGGCGGCCGAACTCGCCGACGCCTTCGACGGGACGCTGCAGTTCGGCACCGCCGGGCTGCGCGGGCGGCTGGGGCCCGGCAGTAACCGAATGAACCGCGTGGTGGTGGCGCGTGCCGCCGCCGGACTGGCGGCCTATCTGGTTGCCAATGCCGCCGATCCACTCACGGTGGTGGTGGGCTACGACGCCCGCCGCAACTCCGAGGTCTTCGCCCACGACACCGCCCGGATCATGGCCGGTGCCGGGATCACTGCGATGGTGCTACCGACGGCACTGCCCACCCCGGTGCTGGCCTTCGCGATCCGCGAGTTGGGCTGTGCCGCCGGGGTGATGGTGACCGCCTCGCATAACCCGCCCGAGGACAACGGGTACAAGGTCTACCTCGGCGACGGCAGCCAGATCGTTCCCCCGGCGGATGCGGAGATCTCCGCCGCAATCGCCGCGGTCGGCGCGATGGACTCGATCCCGCGTTCCGACGACTACCGGATACTCGACGGTTCGGTGCTGGATTCCTATGTGGCCCGGGCGGTTTCGTTGCTGGGCGGGGGTCCGCGCCAGGTTTCGGCCGTGTACACCGCGATGCACGGTGTCGGCGGCGAGGTGTTCATCCGGGCGGCGCGGCAGGCCGGCTTCCCGGAGCCGACCAAGGTCGCCGCCCAGTTCGACCCGGACGGACGGTTCCCGACCGTCAGCTTCCCCAACCCCGAAGAACCTGGCGCGATGGACCTTTCGCTGGCCGATGCCCGGGCGCAGCACGCCGATCTGATCATCGCCAACGATCCCGATGCCGATCGGTGCGCGGCCGGGATTCGCTGCGCGGACGACTACCGGATGCTGACCGGCGACGAGGTCGGCGCACTGCTGGGCTGGTGGATCGCCGAGCGCGGGCGACGGGACGATTCGCCGGCCACCGGGGTGTACGCCGAGTCGATCGTGTCGGGGACGCTGCTGGAGCGGATCGCCGCCGACGCCGGCCTCGGCTACGCCACCACCCTGACCGGGTTCAAGTGGATCTCGAAGGTGCCCGGCCTGCGGTTCGGGTACGAGGAGGCGCTGGGCTACTGCGTCGACCCCGCGGCGGTCAAGGACAAGGACGGCATCACCGCGTCGCTGCTGATGCTGGAGATGGTGGCGGCACTCAAGGCCGAAGGCCGTGGACCCCAGGATGTCCTCGACGAACTGGCCAGACGGTTTGGTCTCCATGCGACAAGTCAACTGTCGGTGAGGGTTTCAGATCTCGCACTGATCGCCGATGCGATGGCGCGCCTGCGCGCCAACCCGCCGGCCTTGATCGGCGGCCGCGAGGTGCTGGGCATGGTCGACCTTGCCGCGGGTGCCGATGGGCTACCGCCGACCGACGGACTGCGGTTCACCCTGGCCGATGCCCGGGTGATCGTGCGGCCCAGCGGAACCGAACCCAAACTCAAGTGCTATCTGCAGGTGGTGGTGCCGGTGGACGGCGAGATCGCCGATGCCAGGGCAACCGCGCAGTCCGAACTCGATGCACTGCGAGCTGGGGTGGGGGAGTCGCTGGGACTCTGAGAAACCGGCTTCAGACCTCGGCGGCGTGTGTCGGCTCGATGTGATCCGGAGTCCGACGGCGACCGATCACCGCCCAGGCGAAGACCGCGCCGGCCAGGGCGACCCCGGCCAGAACCAACATCGAGGTGGTGATGGCACCCGATGACGCTGCGACCGCGGCCTGTTTGATGGCGTCGACCGAATCCTGAGGAAGGCCGGCGAGCGCCGCGTCGGCCCTGCCCATATCGCCGTCCTGGACGGCATCGGCGTATTGCGCCGCGAGATCGCGCAATTCGGTGCGCACACCGGAGCCGACCTGCGTCGCGGTGAGGGTGCCGATGATCGAAGTCACCAATCCGACCCCGAGGGCCGCCGGAATGTTGAACGTCATCTGCATCAGGCCTGAACCCATCCCGGCGCGTTTGGCGTCGACCGCGGACATCCCCGCGGTATTGCAGGCCGGCAGCGCGATACCGACACCGATTCCCATCAGCGCCAACGGGATCACCATCTGCGCCAGGGTGGTCGCGGGCCCGAAGAACAGCCCGATCCAGGCCAGCGCGACCGCCTGCATCAGCAGGGCCACCGTGATGGGAAGGCCGGGGCCGACCTTGTCGACCCAGCGGCCGGCCGGCGGCTCGAAGAGCATGCAGATGCCGGTGGTGATGACGATGACCGCACTGGCCTTGCCGGGGGAGTAGCCCAGCACATTGATCAGGTACAACGAGCCGACGAAGGTCAGAAACGGGATGTAGACAAAACCCACCGCACTCTCGGCGAAGAATCCGCCGGAGAACAGCCGCTCCCGCCAAAGGCCGAAATCCACCAGGGGATGGTCGATTCGGGTTTCGACAAGGGCGAAAACGCCGAGCGCCGCGATACCGGCGATGATCGAACCCCAGGTCCCGACCGCCGACCAACTGACCGCCGAGTTCTGCAGACCGTAGGTGAGCAGCGTGATGCCGGTTCCACCGAGGACCAGACCCAGCCAGTCGTATCTGCCGGTCGCCAGCACACTTCGGTAGCCGCGGGTGGCCGCCAGCGTGACCACGATGACCAGGGCGGTCAGCGGCAGCGCGACCCAGAAAACCCAGCGCCAACTGGCGATATCCATCATCCAGGCGGCGAACAGCGGCCCGACGAGCAGTCCCAGACCGTGCGCGAAACCCCACACCCCGACCGCGAAACCCCGCTGGGCCAGCGGGAACGAATTGACCACGATGGACAGCGTTGCCGGTGCCGAGATGCCGATGCCGATGCCCTGGATGGCACGACCACTGATCATCAACGGCCCGCCGACGGCGATGGCCGACATCAGCAGACCACCGCCGAAGATGACGAAGCCGGCGACGATCATCTTGACCTCACCGACGAGGTCGCCCATCCGACCACCGGCGACCAGCGCCGCGCCGAACGCCAAACTGTAGGCGGTGATCGTCCAGGTCTGGGTGGACAAGCCGAGTGCGAGGTCGGCTTTGATGGTCGGCAGCGCCGGACCGATGACCGTACTGAACATCTGGGCGATCAGAGCGCCGAACCCCATGGCAGCCAAGATCGCCCACGCCGCCTTGTCGACCTTCTCGCTGCCGGGTTCGGCGGCCGCAGCAGACATACCGCTCATCGGGTGGGCTTCCTGTCCACGAGATCCCACGGCCCGAAAGCCTGGGGCAGGATCTGGGCCATCGACTGCACGCCCTGTGGTGTCATCACCGCCAGATCCGGGCCACCATGCTCATAGAGCAGTTGCCGACATCGTCCGCAGGGCATCAGCGGATCACCGTTGCCGTCCACGCAGTACACCGCGGTGAGCCTGCCTCCGCCGGTGGCGTAGAGGGCCGACACCATCGAACACTCGGCGCACAGCGTGATCCCGTAGGAGGCATTCTCGACATTGGCACCCGAGACCACTCGACCGTCGTCGACGAACCCGGCGACACCGACCGGGAAGTTGGAGTAGGGGGAGTAGGAGTTCGCGGTCGCGGCAACGGCACACTCCCGCAACGTCTCCCAGTCCACGCCGTCATCGCTCCGACCCATGTGAACCGCCTCCCGCGCGCACACCTGAGCAGCCGGTGCCCCGGCTGACCGCGCCAACCTAGCACCGCCACCGGAGAAATTTGCCGGAAATCGCGGCGGTATCGGGGCCCGCGGCGGCCGGCGATTCGCCTCGCCGCCGACTCCGTGACCTAGCATGGCGGAGGTTGAGAGGGGACCTGATGAACCCGGGTGATCCTGACCCACTCGAGAAGTCGCTGCTGCGGTACTACAACCAAGGGCATCACAACGGGCCCATCGTCGTTCAGGACTGGGCCGGTGGCATTCCCCAGACCCGGGCCGGGATGCCCTCGGTGCGGATCGGCCGGCGCTGGTTCTCCAGCCTCTGGCTGATACCCCTCGGTGTCGTCGCACTGGTGCTGTCGATCGCGGTGGTGCGCGAGCTGGCCCAGCATCAGTGGTTTGCCGACTTCATCGCCAGATATCCGGGAACCTCGGATCAGTACGTGCAACCGGTCGACACCGGGTTCCCGTGGTGGCTGCGCTGGCAGCACTTCCTGAACCTGCTGTTCATGATGTTCATCATCAGGGCGGGACTGCAGATCCTCGCCGACCACCCGCGGCTGTACCTCAACGCCGGCAGCAAGCCCGATACCGAATGGTTGCGGCTACGCGGCCCGGTTCCGGCCGAACGCCGCGACAGCAATGATCCCGAGTCGGTCTGGACCGCCAAGGAGGATTCGGTTGCGCTGCCGAAACACCTTGGCATTCCGGGTTTTCGGCACTCGGTCGGGTTGGCGCGCTGGTGGCACTTCTCCTTCGACCTGCTGTGGCTGGTCAACGGAGTGGTGTTCTACGTTCTGCTGTTTAGCACCGACCAATGGAAGCGGCTGATCCCCACCTCGCTCGACGTGTTCCCCAACGCGTTGTCGACGGCTCTGCAATATCTGTCGCTGGACCTGCCTACCAACGAAGGATTCAGTACCTATAACGCACTCCAGTTGCTGGCGTACTTCATCACCGTGTTCATCGCCGCGCCTGTGGCTCTGGTGACCGGTCTGCTCCAGGCGCCCTCGATAGCCGGGCGATTAGGGACCGGCGCAGGTCTTCTCAACCGACAGGTGGCGCGGACGATCCACTTCGGGGTCCTGCTGTGGATGGTGGTGTTCATCGCGGTGCACACCCTGATGATCTTCGTGACCGGGTTCGTGGGCAACGTCAACCACATGACGCTGGGAACCGACACCGACTCCTGGGTGGGCGTCGCCCTCTATGCGCTGTGGATGACCGTCGTGATCGTGTGCTGGCTGGCTGCCTCGCCGTTGACCACACGGCATCCGCGGGCGATCCAGCGGGCCGGGCAGTTCCTGGTCGGCGGCATCAAGCG
Source organism: uncultured Actinomycetota bacterium (assembly GCA_963787055.1). Classification (GTDB taxonomy): domain Bacteria; phylum Actinomycetota; class Actinomycetes; order Mycobacteriales; family Mycobacteriaceae; genus Mycobacterium. The sequence continues at coordinate 526,612 of CAWBBP010000007.1, read as the reverse complement.
GCTTCTGGAACGGACGGCTCCGACCGCGACCTACCGAGAGGCCGATATCTCCCCGTACTTCTGGACCAATGGCGAGCGGCCGCGCAGCGAGCGCTACGCCGCACTCCAGGCGGGCGGGTGGGCCGACTACCGACTGCGGATCGACGGCTTGGTGGCCAATCCGGTCGAACTGACCTATCAGCAGCTTCTGGAGATGCCGAAGCAGGAGCAGATCACCCAGCACTTCTGTATCCAGGGCTGGTCCGGGGTGGCCAAGTGGGCGGGCGTGCCGATGCGCTCGATCTGCGAGTTGGTGCGCCCGGCCCGAAGGCCAACTGGGTGGTGTTCTACTCGTTCTCCGACGGTCCGGTGGGCGGGCGGTACTACGACTGCCACCCGATCGCGAGCATGTACCACGAGCTGACGATCCTGGCCTATGAGATGAACGGGGAGCCGCTCAACGAGTCACACGGCGCCCCGCTGCGACTCCGCGACGAAGTCGAACTGGGTTTCAAGCAGGTCAAGTGGATCGAAGCGATCGAGTTCGTCGAATCCTTCGACCATCTCGGCGCCGGCCAAGGCGGGTACAACGAGGATCAGGAGTTCTACGGCTACCGGATGCCGATCTGAGTCAGGCGATTGTCGATGCACCGGACGCCGGTGCGATCGGCACCGCCGTCAGCGGGATGTACACGGTGCCCTGGCACGCGCCGCTGCCGATATTGGTGCCGAATGTCCCAGTCAGCGACCCATCCGGCCGCGGCGAGTAGGTGGTCACCGAACTCGCCGGATCGAAGGTGACGGTGCGGTCCGGCAGTAGACAGTCCCACCGCCAACTGTTCGTCCGGGACCATTGCGACCCCGTCCAGTCGAACTTCATCGAGTCGGCCACGTTGTCCTTGGGTGCCGGACCGTCGACCACCGACGCGACACAGGTGCCCGACGAGCAATCCGTGGTGAACTTGAACGACGCGGTGTAAGCCTCCTCGGACTGTTTGGCGGCCACGCTGCTACCGGACTTCTGGTCGGTATGGAACGTGATCCGATACCAGCCGTTCCAGTTCGGCGCGGGCTCGGCCACCGACAGTGGTGCGGACACCACGGGGAACACGGCCATCGCGGCAAGGGCCGCGAGCGCGCCCCCGAGGTGTCCTCCGGTCACCGCACGCATACGCCGTTGTGGACCTCCTTGCAGACCGCGCCCGGCGGCATCGGGTTGATCGACGGCGTGAAGGAATTGTCGTAGTCCGGGCCGACGGCCTTCTCGGTGGGAGTCGGGGAGGACGCACTCGATGTCGGTGAGGGCGGCGTGCTCGACGGCGCTTCCTTGTCGGCGCCGGAACTGCAGGATGTCAGTGCACCCATCGCGACGATGGCGGCACCGCCGGCGAAAATCGCGATCCGGCCCACCAAACGGTCTGACCTCATGATGTGTCCCCTCTGTTGTCACCCGAGTGCCCGAGCGATCCGTTGCGTATGCAACGGCCTTCTTCCCGCAATTGTAGTAGCCGGGGAGGCCGCCGCCGATAGGACCTCGGGCCGTTCACCTGCCCGCGAAATCGTCAGGGCGCGGTGAAACCCTCGCGTTTGTGTGCGCCATCGCAGAACGGCTTCTTCGCTGAGTGGCCGCACCGGCACAGATAGGACTTGCTGGTCTGCTTGACCAGGGTGCCGTCGGAGGCCAAGATTTCGACCTCGCCGGCAACTTCGAGGGGGCCGTCTTTCAACGAGGTGATGGTGACGTCGCTCATGACCGGCATTCTGCCCTACCGTGAGCGTCTCGTCCCAGCGTCGCGAACTCCGTTCGGGACCGTTCAGGCCACCGGCGCAATCACATCGCGCGCGAAGTAGAGCAGGAATCCCGCAGCGACGACCCACAACAGTGGGCTGACCGCCCGAGCCTTACCGGACACCGACTGCAACACCACCCAACTGACGAATCCCACCCCGATGCCGTTGGCGATCGAGTAGCTCAGCGGCATCACCGCCACGGTGAGGACGACGGGCAGCGCCACCGAGAACTCCGAGATGTCGATATGGCGCAGGTGCGAGAACATCATCGCGCCGACGATCACCAATGCGGCGGCGGCCACTTCGGTGGGCACCACCGAGGCCAGCGGCGAGACGAACATCGCCGCCAGGAACAACGCGCCGGTGACCAGGTTCGCCAAACCGGTTCGGGCGCCCTCCTCGATGCCGGCACCGGACTCGATGAACACCGTGTTCGATGACGAGGACGACGTGCCGCCGGCGACCGCCCCGGCGCCCTCGACGATCAGGGCCGCTCGAAGCCGGGGGAACGTTCCATCGGATGCCGCCAGACCGGCCTGCCGGGAGAGCCCGGTCAGGGTGCCGAGGGCGTCGAAGAAATTGGCGAACACCAGGGTGAACACCAGCACCAGCGCGGCCAGCGCCCCGATCCGGCCGAAACTGTCCATGCTGAACGCGCCCACCAGCGACAGGTCGGGCAGCGCGAACGGAGAACCGGACAGCGTCGGCACCGAAAGCCGCCAGCCGCCGGGGTTGTCGACGGCCGACCCGAGATGCCAGATCGCCTCGATCGCCGCTGCCAACGCAGTCCCGCCGATCAGACCGATGAGGATGCCTCCGCGGACCCGCCGGGCGACCAGGATCCCCGTCAGCAGCAGGGTCACCACGAAGACCAGCGTCGGGATGGCGGTGATCGATCCCCGCCCCCCCTCGCCCAGCCCGACCGGTGGCGACGGCAGCCCGGTGGAGCCGACGAATCCGGCGTCGACCAGACCGATGAACAGGATGAACAGACCGATACCAGCGGTGATTGCGATCTTGAGTTGCATAGGTACGGCGTCGAATACCAACCGGCGCAGGCCCGAGACCGCCAGCGCCACGATGATCAGACCGTTGATCACGACCAGGCCCATCGCCTCCGGCCAGGTCAGCGTGCCGACCACCGAGGTCGCCAGGAAGGAGTTGATGCCCAGGCCCGCGGCAAAGGCGAACGGCAACCGGGCGATGACGCCGAACAGAATCGTCATGACCCCGGCCGTCAGCGCAGTCACCGCGGACACCTGAGCGAACTGCAACTGATTGCCGGCAACGTCCTCCGGCCCGGCCAGGATGATCGGGTTCAGCACGATGATGTAAGCCATCGCGATGAACGTGACCACCCCGCCGCGGATCTCCGCCCCGACGGTGGACCCGCGGGCAGTGATCTCGAAGAAGCGGTCAAGACGGCTCACGCGTGGAACCCTAACCCGGTTGGCCGCTCGCGGGATGGCACCGTCAGCGCAGCGGGGTCGGCTCCACGACGCCGATCTCGGCCGGGTTGGCAACGGCCTCCGGCAGGAACTTTTCGATGCAGAAGACGAACAGCGCACCGCCGATCAACCCGCCGATCAGCGGGGCGACGATCGGCACCCAGAAATAGATATCGGGTCCGTTCGCCGACATCCAGGCGGTGTCATAGCCGGTGATCCAGGACGCCAGCCGAGGGGCGAAGTCCCGGGCCGGATTGATGGCGTAGCCGGCGTTGGCGCCCCAGCCCAATCCGATACCGACGACCAGCAGACCGATGATCAGTGGTCCGGTGTTGGCCATCGGCGGGTTGTTGACCGCACTGGTCAGCGCGAAGATCACCGCCACCAGGATCGCGGTGCCCACCACCTGATCCAGAAAGGCCGTCGTCAGTGACACACCCACGTCCGGCGAGGTGGAGAAGATGCCCTGGGTGGCCTTGGTGTGGGTGGGGTCGACCCGGTTGATGGCGTCGCTGTAGACCACCCGCACCACCAGAGCGCCGACGAAGGCACCGGCGACCTGCGCCCCGATGTACGGCGCGATCTTGCGCGCCGGGAACCCCTTGAACGTCGCCAGTGCGACGGTCACCGCCGGATTGAGGTGCGCACCGCTGAGCCGGCCGGCGACGTAGACCGCCATCGCCACCCCCAGGCCCCACCCCCAGGCGATCGAGTTGTAGTCACCGGTCGCGCCGGTGGTGGTGGGGAAGCCCCCGGTCACCACCTGGGCGACCACCCCGCAGCCGAACAGAATCAAAATCATGGTCCCGAAGAATTCCGCGGAGCACTCACCAAGCAGGGGGGTTCGTTTCACTGGAGGCCAGGTCCTTTCCGCGAAGTGATGCACGGCAAGGTAACAACGTCGGCAGCCGACCGGGCGGGTTTTGCTCAGCGAGGGCCGGACCCGCGGCCGGCGATGACCCCCAAATCCCGATTCAACCCCACTGCCGTGTGATACCAGTGAGGTGATCGGCACCACTTCGCATCAGGCCTCCACCGGGGACGGCCCGGGCGGGCGGTCCGGTAGGAGCGGAATGACCACGAGGGGCCACATGACGAGTGCCGGGACGTTCGTGGGCCGGGTTGGCGGCCTCGCGATAGCCCTGGGTGTGGGCGCGGCCGCAGTCGGCGGCATCGCGGTCGGCTGGGCCGACTCGGTGCCCGGTAACAACGTCACCCCCATCCCAGTCATCCTGGACGGCCGTGAGCGCACCGTCACCATGTCCATCGAGGACATCGCCTATACCGTTGAGCCGGGGGATTCCCTGACATTGCAGATCACCAGTTCTGCGGTGAACTACGAGAACTTCACCACTCTCGGGGTGATTGACATCTCCGACATCGTCCTGGACGTGCCTCTGCGCGCGATCCCCTGATCAGAGGACTTGCGGGAAGCTTGCCTATGCGCAAAGCCGGCACGTCCGCCCGCCGCCGCCGGAGGATTCTGGCGTTGGTGCTGGGCACGCTGGTGATCGGTGCGGTCGGCGGCGTCCTGGTGTGGCAGGACAAGGCCAACCAGGTCTCGAGTCCGTCGCCGACCTGGCGGGCCGAACCGACATCCGGCGCAGCGCCGACTCCGCCCGCGCCCTCTCCGACCGACTCTGCCGGCAGCCGTTACGACGTCGCCCGCCAGCAACTCGCAGCGCTGCAGGTTCGCGGCTGGGACCGCACCTCAGACTTCCAGCGCCGGCAGTTCGGTCCGGCTTGGAGCGATGACGTCAACGTCGAGTTCGGCCATAACGGCTGCAACACCCGCGATGACATCCTGCGCAGGGACCTGGCGAACCTCGTCGTGCGACCCTTCACCTGTTTCGCCCAGAGTGGGACGCTGATCGACCCCTACACCGGCATCACCATCGACTTCGTCCGCGGCCCGCAGACCTCCAACAGCGTGGAGATCGACCATGTGGTCGCGCTGGCCGACGCCTGGTACAAGGGCGCGCGCGCCTGGGATCCCCAGCGCCGGTTGGATTTCGCCAACGACCCGCGCAATCTGCTCGCGGTGAGCCCGCAGGCCAACTTCGACAAGGCCTTCCGCGACGCGGCCGGGTGGTTGCCGCCCAACCAGGCTTTTCAGTGCGACTTCGTCGCCCGACAGATCGACGTCAAGACCGCCTACCGGCTATGGCTGTCGGCCAAGGAGAAGCGTGCCCTGACCGACGTGCTGGCCCGCTGTTAGCCGGACACACCGTGATCGGCAATTCGCCGAATCGGGCACCGCCGGCGGTGCCCGCTTGGATAATCGGCGGGTGGTCTGGAACGAAGCGGTGTGCTCAACGCCAATATCGCCACCATGAGGGTGCACACCGAGACTCCGGGGTCTGCATCGGGGTCCTGGCGCCTCATCGAATCGTGAGGTATCGATTCGGATCGCGCTCGATGCCAGGAGGCCTCAGATGAGAAGGGCCTACCTGGCTGCAGGGTTGCAAGCCCAGGCGGTGTGGTGGGGGCGCGCCGCGGTGGTGGCGGTGTGGGGGCTGGCCGGAACAGCGCTGGTTGGCTGGGCGACCGGCCTGCATCAGCTGACGCAGACTTTCGGGAACTGGCCGCCGATGGTCCCGTGGACCGCGGTTCTGGTGTCGGCGCTGGGCCTGGCGATCATGGTGCAGACGGGGCACCCGTCGCGCGCGCGTGTGTGGGTCGGTCGCGGCGTGGCGGTGGCAGCCGCTCTCGTGGCGGGGATGTTCCTCGTCGAGTACATGACCGGTCAGTCTGTCGGCGTGGATTCGGTGTGGTTTCCCGACGCGCCGCGCGCCCTGCAGCAGACCTGGCCGGGCCGTCCCAGCGAACGGACGAGCCTGGTGCTGCTGGCTTTGTCGGTGGCGGTGGGGCTGATTCGGGTCGATCACCGGGGCGCTGCGACTGCGCGGCTGACGGCCCTCGCGGGTGCGGCGGCGGTGTCGGTTGTGGAGATCGGCAGCTATATGTTCAGCGCCCTTTCCGTCGTCGCTGTCGCGCCGTCAACCGGGATAGCAGTCGCGACGGCGCTTTGCGTGCTCTTGTTGGCCTGTGCGGCCGTGATCGAGCGGCCCGATCGATGGCCGCTGGCCCAGTTGCTGGCGCGCCCCGATCGGCTGGCGTTGTTTCAAACGGCCGCCGCCATCGCCGTTGGGCCGTTCCTGATCGCCCTGCTTCACGGGCTTCTGACGCTTCGATCGATGGGTGAAGAGACAGCATGGATGGTGGCTGTCCTGACGACCTTTGCGCTCGTCGGGACGGTGTTGTTCGCCATCAGCGAACGCGAGCGGCGGCGGCGCGAGGAGGCAGAGATGCAATTAGACGCAATCGTCAACAATGCGCCGGTCGCGATCGCGGTAAGCAGCCTTGAACGCGACTACGAATTCGCCAATCAGGCGTTTTGCGACTGTTTCGGGCTCCCCGATCCGGTCCAGATCGTGGGCCGGACTTTCGACGACATTATCCCCAAGCTCGTGACCTCCGATTCGGCAGCTGAAGTGATGGGCAAGATCCGCATCGCCGAAGCAGCCGCGTTGCGAGGCGAAATCGGCACGTTCGAGCAGGAAGCGACTGTTAACGGTAAACAGTCAACGTTCGACGTGCAGGTGTTCCCGATCGTCGGTGCGCAGGGCGGGATACTCAGCGTGGGGGTGACCGGCTTCGATGTCACGGAACGCAAACGGGTGGAACGCGAGCTTCGGGAGCGGCTGGAGTTCGAGGAGTTCATCTCACGTGCGATCGGCGACGGGCGTCTCGTGGTGTTCGCCCAGCCAATCGTGGACGCCCGCACCGGGCAGTTGGTTGAGGAGGAACTGCTGGTTCGCATGATAGGTCCGGACGGGGAGTTGATCAGCCCAGACGGGTTCCTCCCGCAGGCGCAACGGTTCGGCTTGATGTCGACTATCGACAAGTTCATGGTCGCTTCGGGTATCGAACTGGCCCGGGCCGGACGGCATGTCGCGGTGAACCTCTCGGCCTCCTCGATCAGCGACCCGGAAACCGTGCAAGCGATCACCGAGAAGCTTCGGCAGGCCGGCGATGCCGCGGCGTTGATGTCGTTTGAGATCACCGAAACCACGGCGCTGGCGTCAATGGAGATCGCGCAGCAATTCTCCGAGGACATCAGGTCGTTGGGATGCCGGTTGGCACTCGATGACTTCGGAACCGGCTACGGCTCGTTCACCGAGCTTCACGGTTTGGCGCTGGACACGGTGAAGATCGACCAGAGTTTCGTTCGCGACCTGCCTACCAACGAGCGGGACGAGTCGGTGGTGCGGATGATCATCGGCATCGCCCGTGAGTTCGGGCTGCGCACCACCGCCGAGGGCGTCGAAGACGACCAGACCAGGAAGCGTCTGGTCGAACTCGGGGTCGATCAACTCCAGGGCTACCTGATCGGGGCGCCAGGGCCGGCTGGCGTGACGTGACGAAAAAGTCCGGCGTCCCGCGCAGGACAGGTCAGCGCCCGCTGCTGATCGACTACGTGATCTGGATACCGCGAGGGTGGCAGCGTGGTGCCGGGCATGCAGCGGTAGCCGCCGTCGGTCAGTGTGGTGATGCCGGCGGGCGCGGTGATGGTGGCTTTGGCGTCGCCCGACAGATCGACGTCAAGACCGCCTACCGGCTATGGCTGTCGGCCAAGGAGAAGCGTGCCCTGACCGACGTGCTGGCCCGCTGTTAGCCGGATACACCGTGATCGGCAATTCGCCGAATCGGGCACCGCCGGCGGTGCCCGCTTGGATAATCGGCGGGTGGTCTGGAACGAAGCGGTGTGCTCAACGCCAATATCGCCACCATGAGGGTTCACACCGAGACTCCGGGGTCTGCATCGGGGTCCTGGCGCCTCATCGAATCGTGAGGTATCGATTCGGATCGCGCTCGATGCCAGGAGGCCTCAGATGAGAAGGGCCTACCTGGCTTTAGGGTTGCAAGCCCAGGCGGTGTGGTGGGGGCGCGCCGCGGTGGTGGCGGTGTGGGGGCTGGCCGGAACAGCGCTGGTTGGCTGGGCGACCGGCCTGCATCAGCTGACGCAGACTTTCGGGAACTGGCCGCCGATGGTCCCGTGGACCGCGGTTCTGGTGTCGGCGCTGGGCCTGGCGATCATGGTGCAGACGGGGCACCCGTCGCGCGCGCGTGTGTGGGTCGGTCGCGGCGTGGCGGTGGCAGCCACTCTCGTGGCGGGGACGTTCCTCGTCGAGTACATGACCGGTCAGTCTGTCGGCGTGGATTCGGTGTGGTTTCCCGACGCGCCGCGCGCCCTGCAGCAGACCTGGCCGGGTCGTCCCAGCGAACGGACGAGCCTGGTGCTGCTGGCTTTGTCGGTGGCGGTGGGGCTGATTCGGGTCGATCACCGGGGCGCTGCGACTGCGCGGCTGACGGCCCTCGCGGGTGCGGCGGCGGTGTCGGTTGTGGCGATCGGCAGCTATATGTTCGGCGCCCTTTCCGTCGTCGCTGTCACGCCGTCAACCGGGATGGCAGTCGCGACGGCGCTTTGCGTGCTCTTGTTGGTCTGTGCGGCCGTGATCGAGCGGCCCGATCGATGGCCGATCGCCCAGTTGCTGGCGCGCCCCGATCGGCTGGCGTTTGTTTCAAACGGCCGCCGCCATCGCCGTTGGGCCGTTCCTGATCGCCCTGCTTCACGGGCTTCTGACGCTTCGATCGGTGGGTGAAGAGACAGCATGGATGGTGGCGGTCCTGACGACCTTTGCGCTCGTCGGGACGGTGTTGTTCGCCATCAGCGAACGCGAGCGGCGGCGGCGCGAGGAGGCAGAGATGCAATTAGACGCAATCGTCAACAATGCGCCGGTCGCGATCGCGGTAAGCAGCCTTGAACGCGACTACGAATTCGCCAATCAGGCGTTTTGCGACTTTTTCGGTGCTCACCGATCCGGTCCAGATCGTGGGCCGGACTTTCGACGACATTATCCCCAAGCTCGTGACCTCCGATTCGGCAGCTGAAGTGATGGGCAAGATCCGCATCGCCGAAGCAGCCGCGTTGCGAGGCGAAATCGGCACGTTCGAGCAGGAAGCGACTGTTAACGGTAAACAGTCAACGTTCGACGTGCAGGTGTTCCCGATCGTCGGTGCGCAGGGCGGGATACTCAGCGTGGGGGTGACCGGCTTCGATGTCACGGAACGCAAACGGGTGGAACGCGAGCTTCGGGAGCGGCTGGAGTTCGAGGAGTTCATCTCACGTGCGATCGGCGACGGGCGTCTCGTGGTGTTCGCCCAGCCGATCGTGAACGCCCGCACCGGGCAGTTGGTTGAGGAGGAACTGCTGGTTCGCATGATAGGTCCGGACGGGGAGTTGATCAGCCCAGACGGGTTCCTCCCGCAGGCGCAACGGTTCGGCTTGATGTCGACTATCGACAAGTTCATGGTCGCTTCGGGTATCGAACTGGCCCGGGCCGGACGGCATGTCGCGGTGAACCTCTCGGCCTCCTCGATCAGCGACCCGGAAACCGTGGAAGCGATCACCGAGGAACTTCGGCAGGCCGGCGATGCCGCGGCGCGGATGTCGTTTGAGATCACCGAAACCACGGCGCTGGCGTCAATGGAGATCGCGCAGCAATTCTCCGAGGCCGTCAGGTCGTTGGGATGCCGGTTGGCACTCGATGACTTCGGAACCGGCTACGGCTCGTTCACCGAGCTTCACGGTTTGGCGCTGGACACGGTGAAGATCGACCAGAGTTTCGTTCGCGACCTGCCTACCAACGAGCGGGACGAGTCGGTGGTGCGGATGATCATCGGCATCGCCCGTGAGTTCGGGCTGCGCACCACCGCCGAGGGCGTCGAAGACGACCAGACCAGGAAGCGTCTGGTCGAACTCGGGGTCGATCAACTCCAGGGCCACCTGATCGGGGCGCCGCAGCCGGCTGGCGTGACGTGACGGAAAAGTCCGGCGTCCCGCGCAGGACAGGTCAGCGCCCGCGGCTGATCGACTACGTGATCTGGATACCGCGCGTAGCGAAGGCTAGTCCTGCTTGCGGATCAGCTTCTGCAGTGCGGTCCGATCGGGCGACAGCAGGTCCGCGATCCGCTCCGGGTTAACGTCGGCGACGATGATCTCCCCGACATCCTTGTTGACCCCGGTGAACAGACCCTGGGCCTTCATCTTCTCGGTCTGGTAGACGTTGTCCTCGGTCGGGGTGACGTAGTAGACGGCATCGGCCTTGAACCGGTGCACCAGCCACAGATGGATCAGCGTCATGAGGCGCTTCTGGCGCATCTTGGCGGAATAGGTGTTCTGGTCGCGCACCGTCAGAATGCTGCGGCCGTGGCGGTCCTTGATCGGATCGAACAACACATCGGCCAACTTCTGGCCGTCCTTGTCGCCGAAAATGGCCAGTTCGAGCACATCCGAACCAGCGCGACGTGGACGCAGCTGGGCCCGCAGCCGCTCCCCGAGCTGATAGTGCTCGCTCCACAACGCCAGCCAGTCTTCCAGCAGTTTCTTCGGCACCTCGGTCTGGACCAGGTGCTGGACCTGGGTGGATCCCTTGCCCATCGACTTGGTGGTCGCCGTACGTCCCGATGAGGCGGCCAGTGCTGCGTCGCTACGGGGTCCGCCCACCAGCGTCTGCGGTGTGCGGTAGGGCGATTCGACCAGTCGCATCTTGCGTTGCAGGCGCGCCAGCGCGAGCATTCCGTCCTGACGCAGGGCGGTGGCGAACTCCTCGGACGCCACCCCGTCGATCTGATGGCCGCCGTAGGTCATGAAATTGAAGACGAAGCCCATCTTCCCCAGTTCCTCCGGGAAGGCCCGCATCTCCTCGTCACTCATACCGGTGGTGTCCCAGTTGAACGACGGAGACAGGTTGTAGGCCAGCATCTTCTCCGGGTACACCGCATGGATCGCCTCGGCGAACTCACGGGCGTCGGCCAGATCGGCGGTCTTGGTCTCCATCCACAGCAGGTCGGCAAAAGGCGCAGCGGCAAGGGATTTCGCGATCGCATACGGAATCCCACCGCGCACCTGGAAGTACCCCTCGGGGGTCTTGGCCCGATCGCAGTCCCACGGAGCCTCCACGCCGAGTTCACGGGCCTTCTCCATGGCCGCGTACAGCGACGCGGTCGCGGCGAATTCCAGCCATTCGGCAGGTTTCATCGCCAGTGCCTCACCCTCGGCCTCTTTGAACCGCAGCACCTCGGCGATGGCGTTGCCGTAGGTCTCCAGGCCCGCGTCCTCCTGCCAGGCATCGACGAACTTCGACTCCACCCGGTCGAACAGCGCGTCCAGCGACCCGGTGCGGTCCTTGGTCCACACCGATGCCGCCTCGTCGATCAGCTTGGTGATGCCGTGGCCCTCAAGCCAAGCGTCGGCGGCAGCGTATTCGCCGTCGGGCAGCGCATAGAGCAGGTGCCCGTTGAGTTCGGTGACCCCCTGCCGGTTGAAGCGTCGCACCATGGCCAGGAAACAGGCCTTGTACGGCGGAACGTCGGGGTTGGTGGCACCCAGCAGGAACGGCTGATCGCGTTCGTCGGAGCGGCCGTCGATCAGGTTGGCGGCCTCCGCGTCGGTGCGCGCCACGATGATGCCGGGTACCGCCATGATGTCCAACTGGAAGCGAGCGGTGTTCAGCCGTTTGATCTGCTCGTCGGACGGGACCAGCACCTTGCCGCCCTGATGGCCGCACTTCTTGGTTCCGGGTCGCTGATCCTCGATGTGGTATCCGGTCACCCCGGCTTCGACGAAGCGCCGGATCAGGTTGCGCACATGTGGATCCCCGCCGTGTCCGGTGTCGGCATCGGCGATGATGAACGGCCGGTAGTCCACCGCCGGGGTCGCCGCCCGCTGCTCCTCGGTCATCTGCAGACGCAGGTACTGCTGGTTGCGGTCGGCGGTCAACAGCGCACGAACCAGACCGGCCGCCTCGTCGGGCACCTGGCTGAGCGGATAACTGGCCAGATCCGGGCCGGGATCCTCGGTCGTGGAGCCCTTGGCCGAGGTTGCCCAGCCGCCGAGGTAGATGCCCTCGATGCCGCAGCGCTTCATCGTCACCGCCTGGCCCGGCGAATACGGCCCGAAGGTGGTGATGGACTTACGCTGGCCGAACAGTTCGCGCAGGCGGGCGTAGAAGGCGGTGGACGCCTCTCGGGCGACCGTGTAGTCCACCGGGATCGTGCCGCGCTGCTCGACGACCTGCCGCGCGGTGTAGAGCCGGGTGATGCCCTCGAATCGGGCACTGTCGATATAACGCTGGGTGTCGGCGACTTCGTTTTCGAAGTTCGCGGATGCGCCTGCTTCGATCCTGGACATGGCTGCTCCTTATCGAGCCTGGTCGAGCTGATTTTGTGCTGCAGGTTTCATCTAACCCTCTGCACTCGCCGGCATCCCGGCCGGGTGGGTGTCGCAGCAACCGCCGAGCGTACGACGACGGACGCCGGCAGCAGATCCCGCGGGACTGCTGCCGGCGCCCAATTTTTCCGGGTCGATTGAGTGTCGTGTTCCGGGCGGCCGGATTAGATGGACACCGGCACGGTCGCCTCGTCGACCGGCGCCTGTGCGGGGGCCGGTGCCGGCTCGGCAGGGGGCATCTGTTCCGGCGCTGGGACGGCGCCGTCCGCCTGGGCCAGTGCCGGAGCCGCTGCGGGCCGTCAGCGGCAGCGGGGCGTCAGCGGGCAGCGGGGCGTCCGCGGGCAGCGGGGCGTCAGCGGGCAGCGGGGCGTCCGCGGGCACCGACTCGGGGGCCGACCCAGGCTCATCGACCCCGGCCGCCGGTGCGGGTGCGGGTGCCGCCGCAGGATCGGCCGGCGGCAGGGGAGCGAGCGGATCAGCCGCAGGGGCGCCTTCAGCGGGCGGGGCTTCAGCAGGCGGGCCCTCAGCGGGCGGCTCGGTGTTCATCTCCTGGGCCTCGACCGGCAGATGCATGTGGCGGCTGAACTGCGGCTGGTAGGCCCCACCGCCGCCGATGCGCACACCGGTGCCGCTTTCACCGCTGGACACCGGGGTGCCGTCGGGCAGGGTCACGGCGGCGTGGCCGCCGTTCCAGCCGATCACCACTGAGTTGGGCGCGGTGCCGTAGTGAAACCCACGGGCCAACAGCGCCGACTCCATATTGCCGGTATTGAACCTGCTGCCGAATGCCGGCCGCCCGGATGCCACATTGGCCACCCAGGAAGCCAATCCCGAGCAGTCCGTGCCCGCCGGAGTATCGCCACCCGGAATGTACGGAGTGCCTGACACTTGCGTGATAAGCGACATCAAAGCCGCGAGAGCAAACATGAAGAAAACGCTAACAACAGAATTGTCATTCGCCCAAAGTCTGTGTTGGGTATCACTTTTCGCCGAGTTAGCCCAGCTTGAGGCCGGAAATGTCGTTTATTCACAATCAAATACAGCAAGCGAGACCGATCCGACACAGCAAAATCAATGCTTTAACAGGCGATTTAGCCACGGTGTTGCACTAACGTTATGCCTATCAGGCTTTCCCGGGCCGCCCGGCACCACCAGACATTTCTTTTGCCGACGTGTCCCCGCTCACAGGGGGCGATCAGGGGGTGATCGCCGTAATCCGGCTGCATCGAATAGCGAGTCCGGCAGGATGGCCGCATGCGCGAGTACCTCAAGTTCTACATCGACGGCCGATGGGTAGACCCCGTGGTGCTGCGGATCCTTGAGGTCGAGAACCCGGCGACCGAGCGGGTGTGCGGAACGATCGCGATCGGATCATCCGCAGACGTGGACGCGGCCGTCACCGCCGCGCGGGCCGCCTTCACCAGTTGGTCGGGGAGTACCCGGGCGGATCGGCTGGACCTGTTGCAGTCCCTGCTTGCCCAGTACCAGCGCCGCGCCGGTGACCTCGCCGAGGCGGTGACCGAGGAGATGGGCGCGCCACCCGCCCTGGCAGCGGGTCCGCAGGTGCAACTGGGAATGGGCCACCTGCTGACGGCGATCGACGTGCTGCGGAACTACTCCTTCGAACAGACCCGGGGCGCAACGCTGGTGGTGCAGGAACCGATCGGGGTGTGCGGACTGATCACACCGTGGAACTGGCCGCTGAACCAGATCGCCTGCAAGGTCTATCCGGCGCTGGCAGCGGGGTGCACGATGGTCCTCAAACCCTCGGAGGTGGCCCCGTTCTCCGGGCAGATCTTCACCGAGATCATCGCAGCGGCCGGAGTACCCGCCGGCGTCTACAACATGGTGCACGGAGACGGCCCCGGGGTCGGGGCGGCGCTGGCCAGCCATCCGGGGATCGACATGGTGTCGTTCACCGGATCGACGCGGGCCGGCATCGAGGTGGCCCGCAACGCCGCCCCGACGGTGAAGCGGGTGACCCAGGAACTCGGCGGGAAGAGCCCCAATATCGTCCTCGATGACGATTCGTTGGCCCACAACGTCGCGGCCGGGGTCACCGCGATGATGCTCAACAGCGGTCAGAGTTGCAATGCCCCGTCGCGGATGCTGGTGCCGATCAGCCGGATGGACGAAGCGGTGGCCGTCGCCAGAGCCACCGCGGAGAAGATCACAGTCGGCGATCCCGGCGACGCCACCGCCCTGGGCCCGGTGGCCTCCCGAGCGCAATTCGACAGGATTCAGCGACTTATCAAGGCCGGTATCGACGAGGGTGCCGAGGTGGTGGCCGGCGGGCCCGGCCGTCCCGACGGGCTCGATGTCGGCTACTACGTCCGGCCCACCGTCTTCGCCAACGTGAGCAACGATATGACCATCGCACGCGAGGAGATCTTCGGCCCGGTGCTGTGCATCCTGGGCTATCGGGATCTCGATGACGCGGTGGCGATCGGCAATGACACCGACTACGGGCTCTACGGCTATGTCTGCGGGGCCGACGCCGGGCAGGCCCGAGCCGTGGCGCGCCGGATCCGGGCCGGGACGGTCGCCATCAACCACGCGCTGGACTTGAGCGCACCCTTCGGCGGCTACCGGCAGAGCGGAAACGGCCGCGAATGGGGCGAGTTCGGCTTCCTCGAGTATCTGGAGACCAAGGGGATTGTCGGCTACGGGACGCAGGATCCGGACGACTGAGACGATGCGGGTACTGGTTCAACGCGTCACCTCCGCGGCGGTGTCGGTGTCCGGCGAGGTGGTCGGCGCCATCCAGCCGGACGGCCAGGGACTGGTCGCCCTCGTCGGCGTCACCCACGACGACAACGCCGACATCGCTCGGCGGATGGCCGAAAAGCTCTGGCAGCTAAGGATTTTGGATGCTGAGAAGTCCGCCTCTGATATCGGTGCGCCGATTCTGGTCATCAGCCAGTTCACCCTCTACGCCAACACGGCAAAGGGTCGTCGGCCGTCGTGGAACGCCGCGGCGCCGGCTGCAACGGCGCAACCCCTGGTCGACATCTTCGCGGCGGCCCTGCGGGAACTCGGCGCCGAGGTGGCAACCGGACGTTTCGGCGCCCACATGGAGGTGGCCCTGGTCAATGACGGCCCTGTCACAGTGCTGCTGGAGTCCAATCCTTGACGCGAGCAGACGCAAACTCGCACCCCGGGAGGCCGATTAGTGCGACTTTGCGTCTGCTCGCGGCTAGGTCCGCGGCCCGATTTGTTACCGTTCCGCGCTCCGGCATCGACCATCCACATGGGAAAGTGAACTCTTATGCACACGCACAGTTTCGTCTCCTACGAGGAATTCGGTCGCCGGTTCTTCGAGGAGGCCGTCACCGAGGAGCGTGTGGCCGCGGCGTTCGCCGAGATCGCCGGGGGAGACGTCCAGATGGGGCCGATGTCCCAGGGCCCGGGCGGACTGGCGAAAGTCACCGCGAAGGTCAAGATCCAACAACCTCAGGTACGGCGCACGCTGGGCGACACCATCACCTTCGCGGTACGCATCCCGCTTCTCATCGAGTTGATCGTCGACCTTCGACTGGACAAGCAGCGCTTCATCGTCGACGGCGATATCGCGCTGCGGGCCACCGCCCGGGCCGCCGAGCCGCTGCTGATCGTCATCGACGTGGCCAAGCCGCGGCCTTCCGACATCGCCGTCCATGTGACCTCGAAATCGCTGCGTGGCGAGATCGTGCGGCTCATCGGTGGCGTGGACACCGAGATCCGCCGGTTCGTCGCGGCCTATGTCGCCGAGGAGATCGACAGTCCGGCATCGCAGCAGGCGAAGATCATCGACGTCTCCACGCAGGTGGCCAGTGCCTGGGACGCGGGCTGAGGATCACAGCTCCAAGGTGAGGTGAGCCCCCTCCGGGGCACGCGAGACGCAGGTGAGCATCATCCCGCTGTCCCGTTCGGCGTCGGTGAGCAGGGTGTCCCGATGCTGCACAGGGCCGTTGAGCACACGGACCCGGCAGGTTCCGCAGAACCCCTGCTGGCAGGAGTAGGGCGCGGCAACGCCGGCCCGGCGAAGAGCGCCCAGCAGTGTCTCGTCGGCGGCCACGCTGACGTCGGTGGACTCCACAGTGACGGTGAAGGGTTCGCCGTCGACCACCGGCGGGGCGGCGAACCGTTCGAAGTGCAGTTCGACATCGTCGCGGCCGATCAGTCGGCGCCGGACCGTGCTGATCATGTCGGCCGGACCGCACGCGTAAACGGTTGTCCCGTAATCACATTCGCCCAGGAGATCGTCGGCCGCCGGGATGCCGTGGACATCGTCGGTGCGAATTTCCATGCGGGTGCCGAAGCGGCGCACCTCGTCGAGGAACGGGATGGACTCCGCGCTGCGCCCCACGTAGATCATCGACCAGTCCACCCCGAGCCGCTCGGCCAGGCCAAGCATCGGCAGGATGGGGGTGATTCCGATTCCGCCGGCGACGAACCGCAACCTGCGGGTCGGTGAGCCGTAGCCGGGAACGCTGAGCGGGAATGCGTTTCGGGGACCGCTGGTGGTCACGGTGGATCCGACCGGCAGTGCGTCATGGACCTCGATCGATCCGCCGCCGCCGTCGGGAATGCGGCGTACCGCAATCCGATAGGCGCTGCGCTGGTCGGGCTCACCGCACAGCGAGTACTGCCGTACCCGCCCGCTGGGCAGGTGGATGTCCAGATGCGCTCCGGGATGCCAGGGCGGCAGCGGGGATCCGTCGGCGGCGACCAGCGTCAGGGCCACCACATTCTCGTCGCGGGCGACGACCTGTCGATCGGCCACCGTGAGCGCGAAGGTCCGATCCCGCTCCCGGGGCCGTGCGGGTTTGCGCAGTCCGGTGACGGCCCAGGCGCCGGTGACCGCCACATCTGCCAGTCCGAGCAACGGGGTTGGAGCGGAGCGCAGCCGCCGGAGCACCATCGCTACAGGTGCGCGGCGCGGGCGGCCGGCGAGCTGGCCAGGTAGGCGACCGCCTGTGCGGTCGAACCGACGTCCAGGGGCGAGTAGTCGCGACGGAAATACGCCAGTGTGGTGCTGCCGAACACGGTGCGGAACTCCGGCAGCAACCCCAGTTTCGAGTCACGCATCCGCAGCCTCTCCATCTTCCACCAGCTCATCCGGGCATCGGGATCGGTGCGGCACAGGTAGTAGGTCGCGCGCTCGAAGAACGAATACATCATCGTCGCGGCCATCGCCATGGCCCTGATCCGAGCGGGGTAGCTGTCGTGGAAGTAGGTGGCAACGTCGTGGGCGACGCAGCGGTGCTCGACCTCTTCGCTGCCATGCCAGCGGAACAAATCAACCATGGTCGGGTCGGCGCCGAACTCGTCCCACGCGGAGTTGAGGGCGAAGTCACCCAGTACTGCGGTGTAGTGCTCGATTGCGGCGATGACCCAAAGCCGTTCGCACAACTGGTTGTAGCGACGTTTGGGGTTCGTCGAGGTGCTGGGCGCCAGCACCTTGCCGACGACGTACTCGATCTGCCTGAGGATCGGCGCGGGATCGACCCCGCGGGCCTCCATGAACTCGTGCAGGGCCCGTTCGTGGGTGTCTGCGTGCACCGCCTCCTGCCCGATGAAGCCGCGCATGTCCTCGGCCAACCGCTCATCCTTGACCAGGGGAAGTGCTTCGTTGTACGTGGTGACGAACCAGCGTTCGGCGGCCGGCAGCACGACGTTGAGCAGGCTGACCATATGGGAGGCGACGGGGTGGCCGGGAATCCAGTGCAGGGGCACCGAGGACAGGTCGAACTCAACCTTGCGGGCCTGGATCTGAACCGGACCGGGATCGATTTCCGTTGTGAAACGACGTGGCTGCAGCATCGAGACCTCCCGTTAAAACGTCCATCCAGTCTAGCGGGGTCTCAGTGCAGATCAGCCGACGCGGGTCGGGGTGACGGTCACCACCCCGGGGGCCCCGGGGGTGGGCCGGTTGCCGTCGGCACCCGAGGCGCCGGGTGTGTTGCCCACCGAGGTGGCCGCGGAGCCCTCGGGTTGTGCTTCCTCGGAACAGTCCAGCATCAGTTGCATCTTTCCGGGGCTGAGTACCTTCTGGCTGCTGACGATGCACATCGCCTGCGGCACGTCACTGCCCACCGAGCCCCCGAACGAGGTCGGGATGCCCTGGGCTCGCAGGATGGCCACCGCTCTTGCGTAGGGCTCACCGACCACGTTGTAGATGCTGTTGGAGGACGGGTCCGCGCTACTGGCCGCCGTGCCCAGAGCCGCGGCGGCCGACCCTGCCGCCAGGGCGCCCGCCACTACCAGGATGAGCTTGTGCACGTCGGAACCTTCCCGTTCTCCGGTCCGAACATAGCGCAGGACGCGCTGTCCAGCCCCGTCAGAGGTCTATCGTCGCCGGACCCCGGGAATGTTTCAGAAGGCCTCCCGCTGCCGTTCCTGTTCGATCACCGCCGGCAGGTCCGCCAGCCGTTTCATCGCCGCCACACTGCGCGCGGTGCGCATATTGGCGGCCAGCAGGTCCCGGTGGCGGTGGGTGAAAGCCCAGTAGCCGGCGGTGAACGGGCAGGCGTCCGGGCCCAATCGCTTCTTCGGGTCGAACCGGCAGGACCGGCAGTGGTCGCTCATCGTGCTGATATAGGCGCCGCCCGAGCTATACGGCTTGGTGGCCACCCGGCCACCGTCGGCGTACTGGCTCATCCCGATCACATTGGTGGGCATCACCCAGGCGAAGCCGTCGACGAAGGCGCTGGCGAACCAGTCCGACAGCGCTCGCGGATGGTAGCCGCGCTGCAGGGCATGGTTGCCGAGCACCATCAGCCGTTGGATGTGGTGGGCCCAGCCGCGGTCCCGCACTCCGGACAGCGCCTGCCGGAGACACTCGGCCTCCACGGTGTCGGCGTCCAGGTCCGCCCACCATTCCGGCAGTGGGGTCGTGGCGCCGAGATGGTTGCTGTTCAGATATTCGGGTCCGAAACGCCAGTACAGCTGCCACATGTACTCGCGCCAGCCGAGAATCTGGCGGATGAAGCCCTCGGCGGCCGCCAATGGCGCTGCGCCGGCCCGGTAGGCCCGTTCCGCCGCGTGGACGACGTCCAGGGGGTGCAGCACCCCCAGGTTGAGCGGCACCGACAGCAACGAGTGCGCCATCGCCCAGTCCGCGCTCAGCATGGCATCCTCGTGGCGGCCGAACAGCGGTAGCCGGTGGGTGATGAACTGCGCCAGGGCCTGCCCGGCCTCGACGGGGGTCACCGGAAAAAGCCGGGGCCCGTCGATGCCGACGGTGTCCAACGCCATATCGTCGAGGTCGCGGCGGACTGCCGCGTCGATACCGTCCTCGACGGGTTCGTACGGCGGCGGGGCACCGAGCGTTGCCCGGCCCTTGGGCGGTGGTTCGCGGTTGTCGGCGTCGAAGTTCCACCGGCCGCCGGCCGGATCGGTGCCGTCCATCAGCACCCCGAAGCGGCGGCGCTGCTCCCGGTAGAAGTCCTCCATCCGGAACCGGGTCCGGTCACCCGCCCAGTGGCCGAACTCGGCCCGGGACAACGCGAAGGCCGGCGTCGGCAGAATGTCGGCGACCAGGCCGGCATTACGCAGCCGATGGACGAACCGTTCGGCGGCGTGCGAGGTGGGTTCGTGGACCAGCACCGGACGGCCGTAGTCGCGCAGCGCCTCGGTGTAGGTGTCGGCGCGCAGCAGGGTCGCACGCGCGCCCAGGTCGGCCTTCGCGTGCCGCAACGCCGACAGGATCAGGTGCAGCTTCTGGCGGTGGAACCGTCTCCCGGACAGCGCCGAGGAGGCCTCCACCAGCAGAATCGGGCGGTGCTCATGATCCCCGCCGTGAAAACGCGGGCCGAGTTGGTCGGCGAACAGCCACAGCGGGGTTCCCTGCTCTGCCATCGGTTGATGGTAGACGGCGCCTGCAACGACCATTGGTCTACTACGATCCGCTCAATGACGGAGTCGCCGCCCAACGGCGATTTCCGCAAATCGACGCACACTAACTGCAGGAGATCTCGTGGCGCGATCAGCCAAGACACGGTCATTTCGCGACCGAGTGGGATCTTTGGGGTTCCAATCGAAGCTACTTGTGATGATGCTGGTGGTCAGCGTCGGCTCGGCACTCGTCGCCGGGCTCATCGGCTACACATTCGGGACGACGTCACTGCGCGATACCGAGTATCAGCGACTGACCCAACTCCGGGAGTCACGAGCCCGCGAGATCACTGCCTTCTACGGCGGGATTACCGACGCGGCCACGGTGCTGACCCATTCCAGCGCGACGATCAACGCGGTCAAAGACTTCGCAGTCGCTTTCGCCGATCTGGAGAAGACGCCACTGCCGCCGGGCGCTGCCGATGCGGTCCGCAACTACTACGACACCGTATTCGGCCCGAACCTGTCCGAGCGCACCGGAACGGAGGCGGATCCGGAGTTGTATCTGCCGACCTCCGACACGCAGACCTATCTTCAGTACGCCTACACCGTGCCCGCCAAGGGCGATTTCCAGGCGGCGATCGAGATGCTCTCGGCCGGGGATCCGAGTGAATGGTCCAAGCTCAACGCCAAGTATCAGCCGTTCTTCGCCGACTTCACCCAGCGGTTCGGGTTCGAGGACACCCTGCTGATCGACCCTGAAGGCAATGTGGTCTACACCGCGTACAAGGGTGTCGAACTCGGGGCCAATATCCTCGACGCCCCGTACACCACCACCGAGCTCGCCGATGCCTACCGGAGGGCAATGCGGGCGACATCGGTCGACGAGGTGATCTTCACCGATTCCGAGCGCTACGCCCCGTCCTACGGCGTCCCGACACCGTGGGTGGTGACGCCGATCGGCGACGAGGACGGCATCCACGGCGTGCTGGCCATTCAACTCTCCTTCGAGGCCATCAACGACGTGATGACCGGAAACCGGCAGTGGGAGCGGGACGGCCTCGGTAAGACCGGCGAGACATATCCTGGCCGGACCGGACCGGTTGATGCGATCGGTGTCCCGCGAGCTGCTGGAAAACCCGGAACAGTTCTACAAGGACGTGGTGGCCAACGGCACCCCGCCCAAGGTGGCCGAACGCGAGGTCGCGGTCGGCGGCAGCGTGCTGCTGCAACCGGTCGACACCGCCCGCGGTCAACGCCGCACTGGGCGGCGAACAAGGGGTCATGGAGGCCGAGAGCTACCTCGGCCCGGTGGCGCTGAACGCCTACGAACGACTCGACATCCCGGGACTGGACTGGGTGCTCGTGGCCAAGCTAGACCGCTCGGAAGCCCTGGCCCCGGTCACCGCGTTCGCCCGTAACATCGCTTTGTCGACCGCGGGGATCGTGCTGGTCGTGTGCCTGCTGGCCCTGATGTTCAGCCGGATCCTCACCCGGCCGGTCAAGAGCCTGGCCGAGGCCGTCCGCCGAATCGGCAGCGGGGAACTCGGCGTCAATGTAGCGGTCAGCTCCAGGGACGAGTTCGGCGAGTTGGCAGCGGCTTTCAACGATATGAGCGCCAGTCTGCAGACCAAGCAGGAACTCATCGACGCCCAGCGCAAAGAGAATGACGAACTGCTGTCCAGCCTGATGCCCGAGACCGAGGCCCGCCGCTATCGCGAAGGCGAGTCGAACATCAGCACCCAGCATCGCGACGTCTCGGTCATCTACGCCCAGCTGCTCGGGTTCGACGAGTTCTCCCGTTCACTGCCGTCGGAGCAGTCGGTGGCCATGCTGAATGCACTGGTCGAGGCTTTCGATGACGCCGCCGGGCGGCATGGCGTGGAGCAGGTGCGCAGCATGCAGGACACCGGCCTGCTGGCGACCTGCGGTCTGGTGGTGCCCCGGGTCGACCACGCCAGCCGGACGATTGCCTTCGCCAAGGAGCTGACCGAGACCGTGCAGGGTTTCAACGACCGCCATGGCGCGAGACTGGGCATCCGGGTGGGTATCGACAGCGGCGCCGTGACCAGCGGCCTGGTGGGGGAGCGCTCGACGATATACGCGCTGTGGGGCGAGGCCGTCGATCTGGCCCATCGGGTGCATTCCGCCACCGGGTCCGACGGGATCTTCGTCAGCGACCGGGTGCACAAGGCCGTCGAGGGCGTCTATCCGTTCAGCGGTGCCGGCACCATCACCGGCGAGGACGGCACCGAGACGGTTTGGCGCCTCGATATCAGCAGCCGGAAACCGTCATGAGCGCCGTCACCGGCCAGCCCTGGTTCTGGCCGGCCCTGATCGTCGTCATCGGTCTGCCGTTGGCGCTGCTGATTCTGCACGAGTTGCACGCCGCGCTGGTCCGCCGCGGCAGCGCCTACGCCAAACCGGTCCTGATGCTGCGCAACTGGGTGTTCCCGGTTTTCGCGGTGTACCTACTGGTTCAGCAGCTGCAATACAATGACGTCAACGCGACCTGGTCGAAGATCGCCGGGACGGTGTTCGGTTTCCTGGTGATCCTGCTGCTGTTGACCAGCGCCAACGCGGCGCTGTTCGGCGAGGCGCGCTCAGGCACCTGGCGGGACAGACTGCCGACCATCTTCATCGATCTCGGGCAGTTCATCCTCGTCATCATCGGGATCGGCCTGCTGCTGTCGTGGGTGTGGGGTGCCAATATCGGCGGCCTGATAACCGCGGTGGGAGTCACCTCGGTCGTCATCGGCCTCGCTGTGCAGGGAGCCGTCGGACCGGTGATCGCGGGCCTGCTGCTGCTGTTCGAACAGCCGTTTCGGATCGACGACTGGCTGGAAACGCCGACCGTACGGGGCCGGGTGGTCGAGGTGAACTGGCGCGCGATCCACATCGACACCGCCAACGGTATCCAGGTCGTGCCCAATGCCGTGCTGGCGGCCGGTTCGTTCACCAATCTGTCCCGGGTGACCGGAGCGGCGTTCAACTCCATCGCGATCATGAAGTTCGCCGCGGCCGATCCCCCGGGAGTCATCGTCAAGGCACTGCTGTCGGTAGCCGATTCGCTGCCGGCGAAGCTTGACGACCTGCCGGCCAAGGTGGTGCCACTCGGAGCAGGGCAGTACAAGGTGTACGTGCCGGTCGCGTCCCCGGCCGACGATTTCTCCACCAGGACGCTGCTGCTGCACCGTGCGTGGTACGCGGCACAGCGTGCCGGAGTACATATCGACCGGGCAATCCTCAAGCCCACAAGCGCCTACGTGGAGTCCGAATTGCGTTCGGTCGGAGAGCATCTGGGGCTCCCGTCGGACGCGGTAGACAGCATGATTGCCAGCGGCCGCCTGCTGATGTTCGCCGAAGGAGAGATAATCCAGGCGATGAATAGCATCCCGGACTCCGTCGGATTCATCACCGAGGGCAGCGTGGGCATGTTCGTCAGGACCGACGATGGACGCCAACTCGACCTGGGCGACCTCGGGGTCGGCGATTTCCTCGGCGCAACGGCGCTGACCCGACAGCGGAATATCACCGGGGCCGTCGCCCTGACTGACACCAGCATCGTGGCGGTTCCCCGCAAGACGATGGACGCGGTCGTCCAACAGGATCCCCGACTCGCCCGGCGAATCGGCGATTCGATTGACCTGCGGCGCCAGCGGGCGCAGGAAGCGCTTACCGAGGCCGCGCAGCAGGGCGTCCGCTGAGTCACATCCGCTGGGATCGGCCCGCCTGAAGGCGATCCAGAAAAACCCGCTGGCCCTTGAGCAGTCTGCCGCGGGCCTGCTCCACCGGAAACCAGACGACCCGGTCCAGCTCCGGAAATTCCTGCAGCCGCCCAGAACCCCTGGGCCATTCCAGGGTGAAGGTATTGCTGCGGAACAGGCCGAGATCGAGGTCGGCGCCCAGAGCGAACACCGTGAGGATCTTGCCGCTGGGCTGCTTGGCAACACCCAGGTCCAGCCATGTGCCGGGGGGCGCCGGGCAACCGATTTCCTCGGCGAACTCGCGGCGAGCAGCCTGCCAGGGGTCCTCACCTTCGGCGTACTCACCTTTGGGGATTGACCATGCGCCATGGTCCCGGCGCGCCCAGAACGGCCCGCCGGGATGGCCGATCAGCACCTCCAGACTGTGGCCCCGGCCGCGGAACAGCAGCAGGCCCGCGCTGAGAACCGGCACGGCTCAGTCGCATCCGGGGTTCGTGACCGTCCTCATCAACTCGGCAAGCCGGGCGGTTCGGCGGTCGGTGAACACACTCTCCAGCGGGATCGGCACACCGTCGGGCCCGGCCAGCGGCACCCGCCAGTTCGGGTACTCATCGGTGGTCCCGGGCTGGTTCTGGGTCCGCCGCTCACCGACTGCGTCGGAGAGCGCCAGCGCCAGCAGTCGGGAGCGGGTACGGCCCAGATAGCGGTAGAGCCCGACGATGACGTCTTCCTCGGTGGCGTCGGCGCCCAGCAGGCCTACCCGGCGCAATTCGGCCATCCACGCCTCCTGCGCGGTCCGGTCGTCGGCCAGTTCGTCATCCACGGGGCGGGTGAGCAACCCGAGCTCGGCGCGGAGCCGGACATGGTCGCCGGCCAGGTACCCCGGGGTGGGAGGCAGGTCATGGGTGGTCACCGAGGACAGACACAACTCGCGCCACTGTTCGGCAGGCAGCGGTCCGCGGCTGGCCGGGTCGATCTCGAACCACAGGATCGAGGTGCCCAGCAGGCCGCGGTCACGCAGGTAATCGCGCGCCCACGGTTCGACGGTGCCGAGGTCCTCACCGACCACCACCGCACCGGCCCGGTGCGCCTCCAGTGCCACGATGCCGATCATCGCGTCGTGGTTGTAGCGCACATAGGTGCCCTTCGTCGGCGATGCGCCCGCGGGAATCCACCACAGTCGGAACAGTCCAATGATGTGATCGATCCGGACGCCGCCGGCATGCCGCAGGATCGCCGCGATGAGGGACCGAAAGGGTTGGTAGCCAAGCTCTTCGAGCCGATCCGGTCGCCAGGGCGGTTGCGACCAGTCCTGGCCGAGCTGGTTGAACTCATCGGGCGGGGCGCCGGCGGTGACGCCCAGTGCCAGCACGTCCTGCAGCGACCAGGCGTCCGCGCCGCTGGGATGCACCCCAACTGCGAGATCCGCCATGATCCCCAGCGTCATCCCGGTACGCAGCGCCTGCGACTGGGCATGGGCCAGTTGGTCGTCGAGCTGCCACTGCAGCCATCGGTGGAAGTCCACCGCCCGCCGGTTCTTCCCGGCGAACTCCGCAACCGCGGCACTGGACGGATGGTGCAGTTCGGCGGGCCATCGTCGCCAGTCACCGCCGTACTTCTCGGCCAGCGCGCACCACGTCGCGAAATCATCGAGGGCGGTGCCTTCGCGCCGTTTGAAGGCCTCGAACGCCATCTGCCGACCGGCCGACCGGCGAACCCGGTACACCAGCTTGAGGGCCGACCGTTTGGCGGCCCAGGCGCCGTCGCGGTCGATCGATGTCGGATGCGGTGCCGCCCGCGATACACATCCCGCCCGCAGCTTGTCCAGCCGACCGCGTTTGGACACCCGCGCGTACTCCGGGATCGCCTCGACCCGCAGGTAGAGCGGGTTGACGAAGCGACGCGACGTCGGCAGGTAGGGGGAGGGCTCCATGGGATTGCTGGGCGCGGCGGCGTGCAGCGGGTTGATCAGGACGTAGCCGGCGCCGTGCTCCGAGCCGGCCCACACCGCGAGATCGGTCAGGTCGGACAGATCGCCGATACCCCAGGAACCGGCCGACCGGACGCTGTAGAGCTGGGTCGCCAATCCCCAGCTCGCCGGTTGCCCATCCGTTCGGGCAGACCAAGCCAGTCCGGTGTGACGATCAGCGGGGTGTCGCACTCCCGGTCGCCCGAGCGCAGATGCACCCGGTGGTAGCCGAGCGGAAGATCGGCCGGCAACACGAAGGTGGCCTCACCGACCAGCCGGCCGGCC
Source organism: uncultured Actinomycetota bacterium (assembly GCA_963787055.1). Classification (GTDB taxonomy): domain Bacteria; phylum Actinomycetota; class Actinomycetes; order Mycobacteriales; family Mycobacteriaceae; genus Mycobacterium. The sequence goes on along the minus strand of CAWBBP010000007.1, from coordinate 500,320 downwards.
AGGTCGAACGGCGGGGTGAAATTGTCGGCCTGCCGAATCCCGCTGCGGACCGTGCCGTCTTCCATCCGCACCCACACATGCGCCGGCGCACCGTGGTCGACATGCACCCAGAAGGAGGCCTCGGTCCCGGAGCGGACGACGATCGTCGGCGGCAGCGCCCGGGCCCAATGTTGCCGATCCAAATCTGACATCGCTGCGGCACAGTCCGCCTCGGTGTCCGCCCGCACGCCGAGGGCGGCCAGCACCCCGACCACCGTCGACTCCTCGACGGTCACGAAGTTCCCGACCCAATCGTGATAGGCGCAGGCAACGCCCAACCGATCGGCCAGTGCAGTCAGGGACGGGTCAGCCATGGGGGCCATCTTGCTCCGTCCTCCCCGCCGGCGCGGGGGATCAGCCGGCCGAACCGGTCAACTCGATGATCAGCACGCCGCCGATGATCAGTGCGATACCGGCCACCATCGTCAGGGTGAGCGGCTCGTCGAACAGCACCTTGCCCATCACGGCAACCAGGGCGACACCGCACGCCGACCAAACGCCATAGGCGATGCCGACCGGCATCCCCATCGACAACGTCATCGAGACCAGAGTGAACGACGCCACGTACCCGATCACCACCGGCACGATCCAGGCCCGGTTCCGGAAGCCGTCCGAGGCCCTCATCGCCAGGGTCGCACAGACCTCCAGGATGATGCCGCCGGCAAGCGTCAGCCACATCATGGCCGGACCGGCTTCGGCGGATGCGATCCGAACTCGACCAGCAGCACCCCGCCGATGATCAGCCCGATGCCGGCGACGACCGGCGCGGTGAAGGGGTCCCCGAAGATCGCCGAGCCCAGTACGGCGGTGACGGCGGTCCCCAGCGCGCCCCAGATGCCGTAGGCGACCCCTATCGGCATCCCGAGTCGCAACACCCGGGCCAACAGCAGGAACGAGGCGACGTAACCGACGATGACCATGGCCAGCCAGCCCCGGTGGTCCTGGAACGCCCGCAGCGACAGGGTGCCGGTGACCTCGGTGGCGATCGCGCCGAGCAGCAGCAGCCATCTCCGCATGGTTGAGGACCATAACGCCGGATTAGACTCGGCGCGGGAGGTGGGTTCGTGGATCGTCTCGCTGCAGCGTTTTCCGTGCTGCCGGCGCCGATGCGCGATCCGGTGCTGTTCGCGGTCCCGTTTTTCCTGCTGCTTATGGCGATCGAGTGGACGGCGGCACGCAAACTCGAGAACTCCGATGCCAGGTCCGACCAGCCGGCCCGGGGGGCGTACCTGAGCCCTGACGCCCGGGCCTCGATCTCGATGGGCCTGGTGTCGGTGGCCACCATGGGCGCCTGGAAATTCCTGGGACTGCTGGGTTACGCCGCCCTGTACGCCTATGTCGCGCCCTGGCAGCTGTCCCCGCAACACTGGTACACCTGGGTGATCGCCCTGGTCGGGGTGGACGTGCTGTTCTACGCCTATCACCGCATCGCCCATCGGGTCCGGCTGATCTGGGCCACCCACCAGGCGCACCACTCCAGCCGCTACTTCAACTTCGCCACCGCGCTGCGGCAAAAGTGGAACAACAGCGGCGAACTGATCATGTGGATCCCATTGCCGCTGTTGGGCGTTCCGCCGTGGATGGTGTTCACCAGCTTCTCGATCAGCCTGGTGTACCAGTTCTGGATCCACACCGAGCGCATCGGCACGTTGTGGCGGCCCTTCGAGTTCGTCTTCAACACCCCGTCACACCATCGGGTCCACCACGGCATGGACCCGGAGTACCTGGACAGGAATTTCGGCGGCATCCTGATCATCTGGGACCGGATCTTCGGCACCTTCCAGCCCGAGACGTTCCGGCCGCATTACGGCCTGACCAAACCGGTGGACACCTTCAACATCTGGAAGCTGGAGACCCGCGAGTACGTCGCGATCGCACGCGATGTCCGTTCCGCGGGCAGCTGGCGCGACAGAATGGGATACATATTCGGACCACCCGGCTGGGAGCCGGCGCGCTCGGTCGGTACCGGCGCGACATCAGCGGTGAGCGCAGGAGGCTAGCGGACATGGATGTCAAGGAAACACTGCTTCCCGGAGTCGGGCTGCGCTACGAGTTCAGCAACTCCGACGGTGACCGGATCAGTGTGATCGCCGACCGCAAGGGCGATTTCGAGGTCTTCCTATGCACCACCCCGGCCGACCCGGACAAGGCCAGGCGACTGTTCCGGCTCACTGATCGCGAGGCCGAGGCACTGGCGCAGATTCTGGGCGCCCCGCGCATCGTGGAGAGCTATGCCGACCTCACCAAGGAGATTCCGGGCCTGGACGCCGGACAGGTCGAGGTGGGCGACCACTCGCCCTACGCCGGTCGCCCCCTCGGGGACGCCAAAGCCCGCACCCGCACCGGCGCATCCATCGTCGCGATCGTGCGCGATGAGCAGGTGCTCGCATCACCGGGCCCGGCGGAGTTGCTCCAAGCCCACGATGTGCTGGTCGTGATCGGCACCGCGGACGGCATCGCAGCCGTCCGGCATCTCATCGACCAGGGCTGAATCTGTGGCCATCTCGGCGCCGCTGCTCTTCGAGCTCGGTGTCATCCTTCTCGCCCTCACCATTCTGGGATCAGCGGCGCGGCGCTTTGGGCTCTCGCCCATCCCGCTGTACCTGCTGACCGGTTTGTTCCTCGGCACCGGGGGTATCGCCCCGGTCCCGGCCGCCGCCGACTTCGTGGCAACCGGGGCCTCGATCGGTGTGGTGTTGCTGCTGCTCACCCTCGGCCTGGAGTTCTCCATCGGGGAGTTCTCGGAGTCCCTTCGCCGGCATCTGCCGTCGGCGGGAGTGGACCTGGTGCTCAACTCGATTCCGGGAGCCATCGCCGGCTGGCTGCTCGGCCTCGACGTCGTCGGCATCGTGGCGATGGCCGGTATCACCTACATCTCGTCCTCCGGTGTGATCGCCCGCCTGCTGGGCGATCTGGACCGGCTGGGCAACCGGGAGACCCCGGCGGTGCTGTCGGTGCTGGTGCTCGAGGACTTCGCCATGGCGGCCTACCTACCGGTGCTGACGGTGCTGGCCTCCGGGGGGACCCTGGTTCAGGCCGCGGTGTGGACCGCCGTCGCACTCGGTGCGCTCGGATTGGCGTTCCTGGTGTCGCTGCGCTGGGGCGACCATGTCGGCCGGGCACTGGGACACCGCGAGGACGAGCAACTCCTGCTGCGGATCCTCGGCCTGACGCTGATCGTGGCGGCGGTCGCCGAACATCTGCACGCCTCGGCAGCCGTCGGCGCCTTCCTGGTCGGCCTGACACTCACCGGCGCCACCGCCGATCGGGCCCGGACGGTGCTCACCCCACTACGCGACCTGTTCGCCGCGGTGTTCTTCGTGGCGATCGGGCTCGCGGTCGACCCGGTCGACCTGCTGCCGATGCTTCCGTTCGCCCTCGGCCTGGCCGCCGTCACCGCCGTCACCAAGATCATCTCCGGGTCGTATGCCGCCCGTCGCGAGGGAGCGGCCCGCCGCGGCCAACTCCGGGCCGGTACCGCGTTGATCGCCCGCGGCGAGTTCTCCCTCGTCATCATCGGACTCACGGCGGCCAGCGTCGGCGGGACGCTGGGAGCCGTCGCCACCCCCTACGTGTTCATCCTGGCGATCGTCGGACCGGTGCTCGCCCGCTTCGCGAAATGACCTGGCAGCATGCTCAGTATGCAAACAGTGTTCGACCGTCCCGTCGACCAGCGCCTGATCACCGACGCACTGGCGCCCGCCGCCTTCGGATCGATGTGGCTCGATCCCGCTATCGTGGGCCCGGCACCGGATTACCCGCGCGCACCCGCCACCCTGAGCTGTGACCTGCTGGTGGTCGGCGGCGGCTACACCGGACTGTGGACGGCACTGCATGCCGCCGAGCGAAACCCGGGGGCCAGCGTCGTGGTGATCGAGGCTGAGCGCCTCGGCTGGGCGGCCTCCGGGCGCAACGGCGGTTTCGTCGATGCCAGCCTGACCCACGGCGCCGAGAACGGGAAGTCCCGCTGGCCCGACGAGTTCGACCAGCTTCAGCGGCTGGGCTCGGCCAACCTCGACGGGATGCAGGCCGATATCGAGAAGTACGGCATGCAGGTCGATTGGGAGCGCACCGGCATGCTGAGCGTGGCCACCGAGCCGCACCAGGTCGAATGGTTGCGCGACGCGGCGGCCGGGGGCGAGGGGCGCTTCCTCGACCAGTCTGCGGTACGCGCCGAGGTCAATTCGCCAACCTACCGCGCGGGCCTGTTCGTCCCGGACACCTGCGCAATAGTCCATCCGGCCCGCCTGGTGTTCGAACTCGCGCGGGCCTGTACGGAGAATGGGGTGCAGATCTACCAGCGCACCACCGCCGAATCCATCCAGCGGGACGGCACCGCCGTGCGGGTCGGTACCGGCGCCGGATCCATCACCGCGAAACGGGTGGTGCTGGCCACCAACGTCTTCCCGAGCCTGCTGCGCCGCAATCGGCTGTTCACCGTGCCGGTCTACGACTATGTGCTGGCGACCGAGCCCTTGACCGCCGCCCAGCTGGACAGCATCGGCTGGCAGGCCCGCCAGGGTGTCGGCGATTCCGGTAACCAGTTCCACTACTACCGCCTCTCGGCCGACAACCGGATTCTCTGGGGCGGCTACGACGCGATGTACTTCTACGGCCGGCGGGTGGACCCGCAACACGAGGATCGCCCGCAGTCGTTCCGCAAGATCGCCGGGCACTTCTTCACCACGTTCCCGCAACTGGAGGGCGTCCGGTTCAGCCACCGCTGGTCCGGTGCGATCGACACCAGCACCCGGTTCTGCGCATACTGGGGGCTGGCCGGCCGGGGGCGGATCGCCTATGTCAACGGCTTCACCGGGCTGGGCGTGGGGGCGGCCCGCTTCGCTGCCGACGTCTGCCTGGACCTGCTCGACGGGCAACCGACCGAGCGGACCGAACTGGAGATGGTCCGCCGTCGGCCGCTGCCGTTCCCGCCCGAACCGATGGCCAGTATCGGCATCCAGGCCACTCGCTGGTCGCTGGACCGGGCCGACCATCGCGCGGGTCGCCGCAACCTCCTGCTGCGTACCCTCGACCGGCTCGGGTTGGGCTTCGACTCCTGATCCCCGGATGTTTGCCACCTGCCTCCGGCAGGCGGTGATTTTCCAGTAGGCTCGGCCACGCCCGCCCAAGCAGGAGGGCGGCCTAGAGGAGGGTTAATTCAGTCGTGGGAGACACACTCAACGCAGGGCAGAAACTGGGTAGGGGCGATTCGCTCACATCCAACAACGGCGCCTACACACTGACACTGCAGGAGGACGGCAACCTCGTCCTGGCGGTGCGCGGCGAGGCCGTCTGGGCCACCGGCACCAACGGGCAGGGCGTCGATCGGGCCGAGGTGCAGAAGGACGGCAACTTCGTGCTGTACGCCGGTGACAAGCCGCTCTGGCACAGCGACACCAAGGGCAAGAAGGACGTGAAGTTGGTCGTCCAGGACGACCGCAACGTCGTTCTCTACTCCGGATCCGGGGCCGCCTGGTCGACCCGCACCGAAACCGACGCCCCGCCGCCGCCAGTGGTGCTGGAGGAAGTGAAGGAAGAGGTCATCGAGGTTGCTCCGGTGGCGGTTGAGGTCAAGACCCATACCGTCGTGTCCGGTGACACCCTGTTCAATATCGCCAAGCAGTATCTCGGCGACGGAAACCGCTACATGGAGCTGGCCAAGGCCAACAACATCCCGAACCCGGACCATATCGAGATCGGTCAGGTCATCACGATCCCCTGATCGCCAAGCCCCTGAGCTGGGGCGCAAGCGGTACCGCAGGAAATCTCGGGAATTCGCGATAAAGAGTCGGTAACGATTGGGCCGCCAGGCCGATACACACCTCGACACGCCGTTGCGATCCTTACCGGGTCGCCGAACGATTGAGGTGTATGGTGGCCGGTTTCCTGCGATCCGTTGTCCTCGCCGTGGCGGCCGGTGCCGCGATCACCGCACTGGCCCCGGCCGTCACGGCGGACTCCGGAACCGAGGTGTTCCCCGGCATGGAGATCCGCCAGGGATCCACCGTGTGCACCCTCGGCTTCGTCGACCCCGTCGCGCGGATCGCGTTCTCCGCCGGCCACTGCCGCGGCGACGGGACGGTCACCGACCGCACCGGCCGCGTCATCGGCGTGGTGGCCGCCTCCCGGGACAACACGCCCGACGGCATGGTGGTCCGGACCGACCAGGTCATCTCCGACTACCAGACAATCACCCTGGCCAGCTATGTGACGGTCAGCACCGTGCTGCCCGGCGGTCGCCGACTGGTGGTCGACCCGGGCGCCCAGATCGCGCCGGGTCAGCCGATCTGCCACTTTGGCGTGGTCACCGGGGAGAGTTGCGGAACCGTGGAGCGGATCAACAACGGCTGGTTCACCATGCATAACGGTGTGGTCAGCCGTAAGGGCGACTCCGGCGGACCGGTCTACACCCTGGCCGGCAATGGCACCGCCGTGATCGCGGGGCTGTTCAACAGCACCTGGGGCGATCTGCCGGCCGCGGTGTCCTGGCAGGCCACCAGCCAGCAGGCGCAGGCGGACACCGTCGCAGCCGGCACCATCCTCGACGTCGCCGCGACCGGCACTCCACTGACGACGAACTAGAACACGTTCTAGCCAGCGGGTCCGCCCGGCGATATCCTCGTGGCAATGAGCGGACTCGATCTCCCCGCAACACTGGATGCCGACGACCTGACCGAGGTCTCCGATGACGTCGACGTCGTCGTCATCGGATTCGGAATCGGCGGCGGTTGCGCGGCCGTCACCGCCGCCGCCGGCGGCGCCCGGGTGCTGGTTCTCGAGCGTGCCGCGGTGGCGGGCGGAACGACCGCGATGGCTGGCGGCCACTTCTACCTCGGCGGTGGGACGGCGGTCCAGCAGGCCACCGGCCATCCGGACAATGCCGAGGAAATGTATCGGTACCTCGTCGCGATGTCGCGGGAGCCCGAGCACGACAAGATCCGCGCCTACTGCGACGGCAGCGTCGAGCACTTCAACTGGCTCGAAGACCTCGGTGTGCACTTCGAGCGCAGTTACTACCCGCACAAGGCGGTGATCCAGCCCGGCACCGAAGGTCTGATGTACACCGGCAACGAAAAGGTTTGGCCCTTCAAGGATCTGGCCGTCCCGGCACCGCGCGGACACAAGGTCCCCGTCCCCGGCGACACCCAGGGCGCGGCCATGGTGATCGATCTGCTGCTCAAGCGCGCGGCGGAACTCGGCGTCCAGATCCGCTACGAGACCGGTGCGACGAATCTGGTGATCGACAGCGGCGCGGTCACCGGGGTGGGCTGGAGGAGCTTCGGAGAGACCGGGCTGATCCGGTGCAGATCGGTGGTCATCGCGGCGGGCGGCTTCGTGATGAACGCCGACATGGTGGCCGCCTACACCCCCAATCTGGCTGAGAAGCCGTTCGTTCTCGGCAACACCTACGACGACGGACTGGGTATCCGACTCGGAGTGTCGGCCGGTGCGGCCACCAAACACATGGATCAGGCCTTCATCACCGCTCCGGCCTACCCTCCGGCGATCTTGCTGACCGGCATCATCGTCAACAACCTCGGCCGGCGGTTCGTCGCCGAGGACTCCTACCATTCGCGGACATCGGGTTTCGTGATGGACCAACCCGACCATGCGGCGTTTCTGATCGTCGATGAGGCCCATCTGGAACGCCCGGAGTTCCCGCTGATCAAGTTCATCGACGGCTGGGAGACGGTGCCGGAAATGGAGGTCGGCCTCGGCATCCCGGCGGGCCACCTGGTGGCGACCCTGGACCGCTACAACGACTACGCGGCCAGGGGCGAGGACCCCGACTTCCACAAGCAACCGGAATTCCTGGCAGCACAGGACACGGGTCCGTGGGCGGCGTTCGACCTGTCGCTGGGCAAGGCGCTGTACTCCGGTTTCACCGTCGGGGGACTGGCCACCAACGTCGACGGGCAGGTGCTGCGCGAGGACGGTTCGGCGATACCGGGGCTGTACGCGGCCGGAGCCTGTGCCTCCAACCTCGCCCAGGACGGCAAAGGGTATTCCAGCGGAACGCAATTGGGCTCCGGATCGTTCTTCGGCCGCCGCGCGGGCGCTCATGCGGCGGCGGCCCTGCGCGCCGGCTAGATCCCGGCGGCCTCGGTCCGCCGATCGAGTTCCCAGTCGCCGCCACCCATCAGGCGCAGGTGATAGTCATGGTGCTGCTCGACGGTGCCGCGGTGGGTGACCGAAACGATGATGGCCGCCGGTAACCGTGTTCGCAGCAGTCGGTAGATCGCGAATTCCTGGCCCTCATCGATCGCCGATGTCGACTCGTCCAAGAAAATCACCTTCGGTTTCTGCAGCAGCACCCGGGCGAAAGCGATGCGTTGCTGCTCACCGGGCGAGAGCACCTTCGCCCAGTCCTGCACCTCGCTGAGCCGTCCGGCGAGGTGGCCCAGCGCGACCTCGTCGAGAGCCCGGACGATATCGTCGTCGGCGATCGCGCACTCCTGCCGGGGGTAGGACAGCACCGCACGGAGATCACCCAGCGGCAGGTAGGGCTGCTGGGACAGGAACATCGCATCGCCGTCGCCGTCGGGTCGCAGCATCGTCCCGGCGCTGTAGGGCCACAGCCGGGCGATGCTGCGCAGCAGGCTGGTACGTCCGCAGCCGGACGGCCCGGTGATCACCAGCGAATCACCCGGCTGCAGGCGGAGGTCCAGCCCCTCGATCAGGGTCTTGCCGGCCGGATTGCGAACCTCGATGTTGCGCAACTCAATTGATCCGTCTGGGCTCGGCTGGGCGGTCAGCCTGGGTAGCGCCCGGGCCTGCTCGTTGGCGTCGACCAGTCCATCGAGCCGGATGATGGTGGCCCGGTAGGCGGCGAAATAGTCGTAGACAGAACGGAAGAACGACAGCGAATCGTGCACGTTGAAGAACGCCGTAGCCGACTGGGTGACGTCGCCGAACGTGATCTGGCCGTTGAACAGCCGTTGGGCCTGGACGACCAGCGGCAGCGGGTTGATGATCTGGTTGATCGACTGGTTCCAGCCCAGCAACGCCAGGGTGCGCACCACGTACCCGCGATAGTTGGCGATGATCGCGGCGAAGCGCGTCCGCAGAATCGAGTCCTCGGCGGCGGCGCCACGGTAGAAGCTGATCGACTCGGCGGCGTCTCGCATCCGCACCAGGGCGTAGCGGAAGGCCGCGTTGGTGAGTTCGTTTCGAAAATTGAACCGGATCAGCGGGCGGCCGATCCAGAACGCGATCACCGTGGTGGCGAACACGTAGGCCAGCGCGATCCAGAACAGCGCGTGATTCAGGGTGACACCGAAGAAGGTCAGCGGACCGGACAGGTTCCACAGGATCGGGGTGAACGCCACCACCGACACCATCGCGTTGATCGCACCGAACAGCAGCGTGGTCGCGGTTCCGACGGTCGGGGTGTTGGCTCCCGTCCCGGTTCCGGCGGTGAAGCTGTCGATGTCGAGCTGGATGCGCTGGTCGGGATTGTCGATGGGGTGCTCGAGGAATCTGCCACGGTAGAAGGACTCATCCTCGAGCCAGTCACCGGTAAGCCGGTGGGTCAGCCACACCCGCCAGCGGATGATGAAGCGCTGGGTGAGATAGATATCGAGCATCTGACGGGCGACGTAGACCGTGGCGATGATGGCGAAGGTGATGATCGCGTTCCAGAAGCCCCGGACCCCGGAGTCGCGGACCGCCTGGTTGCCACCCCCGGCACCCTCGAAGGCCACCTGCAGCGAGGAATACAGGTCGTTGCCCTGGTAGCTCAACAGGACATTGAGCCGCACCGTAATGAGCGTGAGAAACAGCAGGACCCCCAGCCAGGCCCATACCCCGATGCTCTCGCGCCCGCGGAAGTACGCGCCGGTCACCCGCCAGAACTGCCGCCCCCAGGTGGTGTAGCGGGCCAGCGCCACCAGCAGGGCGACCGTGATCACGGCCGTCATGAGCCACGCTTTGCCCGCCCACAGCAGCGACTGCGGGATCTCGTTCGCCCAATCCAGCGAGGGCGTGAACATCTGCATGCGGCGTCACCTCCGGCCGGCCTCGCCGCCCAGCATTACAGCAAAGCCGTCACAGAGGTGCCGGTTCGGTTCCCTGGACCCGGCCCAGCCGCCAGGCGCCCTCACCGAGCAGTTCCAATTGTCTGTCGTGGTAGCGGTCCACGGTGGGTCGATGGCTCACGCTGACCACGATGGTGTCCGGCAACTCGGAGCGCACCAGGTCGTAGACGACGAACTCCAGTCCCTCGTCGAGCGCGGAGGTGGCCTCGTCGAGCAGGGCGACCTTGGGCTTGGTGAGCAGGATCCGGGCGAAGGCAACCCGCTGCTGCTCGCCCGGGGAGAGCACCTTGGCCCAGTCCTCCTCCTCGTTGAGCCGGTTCGTCAGGTGCGGCAGCGCCACTTTGGTCAGCATCCGCTGCAGCTCGTGATCGGGAATCTCACCGGAGGCCGCCGGATAGGACAGCACGGTGCGCAGATCGCCGAGCGGGACGTACGGCATCTGGGACAGGAACATGGTCTGGTGCTCATCGGTGGGACGGTGCACCGTTCCCGTGGTGTAGGGCCACATCTGGGCCAGGCTGCGCAGCAATGTGGTCTTGCCGGCACCGGAGCGGCCGGTCACCACCATGGTTTCGCCGGGTTCCAGACGCAGATCCAGCGGATCCACCAGTTGGCTGCCGCCGGGTGTGCGGACCTCGACGCGACGCAGTTCCAGGGATCCGTCGGTGCTGGGCACGGTGTCCAGGCTGGGCATCTCCCGGGCCAACTGGTTGGCCTCCACAAGTCCGTAGAGCCGGATGATGGAGGCGCGGTAGGCGGCGAACTGGTCGTAGGCATTGCGGAAGAACGACAGCGAATCGCTGATATTCGAAAAGGCGCTCGCGGATTGCGTCACGTCGCCGAAATCCATCTTCCCGCTGAACAGATTCGGCGCCTGCACGATCAACGGCAACGGGGTGATGATCTGGCTCATCGCCAGGTTCCAGCCGGTGAACTCCAGTGTCCGACGAACGTAGCCGCGATAGTTGGTGATGATGTTGTCGAATCGGGTGCGCAGCAGACCCCGCTCCGTGGTCTCGCCGCGGTAGAAGCCCACCGCCTCGGCGGCATCGCGAAGGCGCACCAGTGAATAGCGGAACGCGGCGTTGGTCAACTCGTTGCGGAAGCTGAACCGGATCAGCGGCCGGCCGATCCAGAATGCCACCACGGTGGCGAAGAACACGTAGACGAACGCCACCCAGAACAGTGCCTTGGGCAGCGTCAGACCGAAGACCGTCACGTCGTAGGAGAGGCTCCACAGAATCGGCACGAAGGCCACCACGGTCGACACCGAGGAAATGGCGCCGAACAGCAGCATCGATCCGGTCCCCACCGTGGGCGAATTCGGGCTGCCGCCGGTCCCGGTGGTGAAGATGTCGACGTCGAGCTGGATGCGCTGGTCCGGGTTGTCGGCGTGGGAGCCGGTGAACCGGCCCCGGTAGTACGCGCGGTCATCAAGCCAGTCGCCGGTGAGCCGGTTTGTCAGCCAGGTACGCCAGCGGATGATGAACCGCTGGGTCAGGTAGATGTCGAGCATCACCTGGCTGATGTAGATGGTGGCCAGGATCCCGAAGATGATCAGCGCGTTCCAGAACCCGCGGATGGCATCGGCGCGCATGACCTCCTCGTTAGAGCTGGTGGCCTCGAAGGCGACTTGCAGCGAGGTGTAGAGGTCATTGCTGAAGTAGCTGATCAACACATTGATCCGGACCGAGATCATCACTGAGAGCAATAGCGCGCCCAGCCAAATCCACAGCTTGACCGAAGAGCGTCCGGTGAAGTAGTCGCCGGTGATGCGCCAGTATTGGCGGCCCCAGACGGTGAAGCGGGCCAGCAGCACGAGCACGATCAGGGTCAGCGCCGCCGAGATCGTCCAGGCCTTCAGGATCCACAACAGCGATGGGACCAGTTCATGGCCCCAGTCCATGGACGGTTTATACGGCTCCAACGTGCTCTTCTCCTTGCCGCGGCAGTCCCGGCGAAGCTACCTCAGCATCGGTGTTCGGGCATCAACACAGGCCTGGTTAGGCTCGCCGGGTGGGGACCGACACCGAGAATTCACCTACCATCCACGCCGGCCGACTGATCGCGCGCCGGCTCAAGGCCAGTGGTATCGACACGATGTTCACCCTCTCCGGCGGCCACCTGTTCTCGATTTACGACGGCTGTCGCAGCGAAGGCATCCGGCTGATCGACACCCGGCACGAGCAGACCGCCGCCTTCGCCGCCGAAGGCTGGGCGAAAGTAACCCGCGTACCCGGGGTGGTGGCGCTGACGGCCGGGCCCGGTGTCACCAACGGGATGAGCGCGATGGCCGCGGCGGCCCAGAACCAGTCTCCGATGCTCGTCCTGGCCGGTCGTGCGCCGGCGCTGCGCTGGGGTATGGGCTCGCTGCAGGAGATCGACCACGTGCCGTTCGTGGCTCCCCTGGCCCGCTACGCCGCGACGGCACAATCGGCCGCCGCGGCGGGGGACCGGGTCGACGACGCACTGCGGGCGGCCGCGGGAGCGCCGTCGGGGGTCGGGTTCGTCGACTTCCCGATGGACCACGTGTTCGGCGAGGCCGTTGATCCGGCCCGCCCCGGCGCGCTGACGACGCTTCCGGCGGCGCCGCACGCCGACGCCGACCTGCTGGACCGCGCGGTCGCGCTGCTCGCGGGGGCCCAGCGACCGGTGATCATGGCCGGGACCAATGTGTGGTGGGGTCACGCCGAGCGCGAGCTGCTGCACCTGGCGGAGCGGCTGCGCATCCCGGTGCTGGCCAACGGAATGGCACGCGGAATCGTCGGCGCTGATCGGGATCTGGCGTTCTCCCGGGCCCGGTCGGCGGCGCTGTCACAGGCCGACGTGGCGCTGGTGATCGGAGTTCCGATGGACTTCCGGCTGGGCTTCGGCGGGGTCTTCGGCCCGCAGACCCAGTTGATCGTGGCCGACCGCTGCGAACCGGACCGCGAACACCCTCGCGCGGTGACCGCGGGTCTGTACGGGGACCTGCCCGCCACCCTGGCCGCGCTCGCGCACGCCGCGGCGAACGACCATGAGGATTGGATCGGCGGCCTGCGCACCATCGAGACCGAGGCCCGCGCGGCTGAAGCCGCCGAACTGGCCGACGACCGCACCCCATTGCACCCGATGCGGGTGTACGCCGAGTTGATGCCGCTGCTGGATCGGGACGCGATCATCGTCATCGACGCCGGCGACTTCGGCTCGTACGCGGGCCGGGTCATCGACAGCTACACCCCGGGAGCCTGGCTGGACAGCGGCCCGTTCGGCTGCCTGGGATCCGGACCGGGATACGCCCTGGCCGCCAAGCTGGCCCGCCCGGAGCGCCAGGTTGTGCTGCTGCAGGGCGATGGCGCGTTCGGGTTCTCCGGGATGGAATGGGACACCCTGGTGCGCCACGGCGTCCACGTCGTCTCGGTGATCGGCAACAACGGCATCTGGGCGCTGGAGAAACATCCGATGGAGATGCTGTACGGCTACTCGGTGGTGGCCGACCTGCGGCCCGGAACCCGCTACGACGAGGTGGTGCGGGCGCTCGGCGGCCACGGGGAACTCGTCAGCACCCCGGCACAGCTTCGGCCGGCGTTGCGCCGCGCCTTCGACAGCGGGCTGCCCGCGGTGGTGAACACCCTGACCGATCCGACGGTCGCCTACCCGAGGCGATCGAACCTGGCCTGAGCCGCGTCGGCCGCGGCCTCATCGGTGACCGGGCCGGACGCCGGTACGGTTGATCCGTGGCGAAGACTACGAAGAGTTCCCGGACCACCGCGTCCGGTCAAGGGCGCTTGAGCCGCGGATTCTGGCGGCTCCTCGGCGCGACCACCGACAAGGTCGAGGCCCAGTCGATGGCCGAGGTCGAGGCCGCGGCCGCGTTCGACGATAAGGCCAAGGGCCTCGACGACGAGCAGTTGGCCAAAGCCGCGCAACTGCTGGACCTGGGCGATCTGGCCGATTCGGCCGATATCCCGCAGTTCCTGGCGATCGCCCGGGAGGCCGCCGAGCGCAGCACCGGACTGCGGCCGTTCGACGTTCAGCTACTGGGGGCGCTGCGCATGCTGGCCGGCGACGTGATCGAGATGGCCACCGGTGAGGGAAAGACCCTGTCCGGAGCGATCGCCGCGGCCGGGTACGCGCTGGCCGGCCGCAACGTCCACGTGGTGACCATCAACGACTACCTGGCCCGCCGCGACGCCGAGTGGATGAGCCCACTGATCGAGGCGATGGGCCTGACGGTCGGCTGGATCACCGCCGACTCCACCCGCGAGGAACGCAAGGCCGCCTACCGCTGCTCGGTGACGTACGCGTCCGTCAACGAGATCGGCTTCGACGTGCTGCGCGATCAGTTGGTCACCGATGTGGCCGATCTGGTGTCGCCCAACCCCGATGTCGCGCTGATCGACGAGGCCGACTCGGTGCTGGTCGACGAAGCTCTCGTCCCACTGGTGCTGGCCGGCACCACACACCGGGAGACACCCACACTGGAGATCGTCCGACTGGTGGGTGAACTGAACCCGGGGGAGGACTACGCGACCGATGCCGATAACCGCAACGTCCACCTGACCGAGGCCGGCGCGCAGAAGCTGGAGAGGTCACTCGGGGGGATCGACCTGTATTCCGAGGAGCACGTCGGCACCACCCTCACCGAGGTCAACGTCGCCCTGCACGCGCATGTGCTGCTGCAGCGCGACGTGCACTACATCGTCCGCGACGGTGCGGTGCAGTTGATCAACGCCTCCCGGGGCCGGATCGCATCACTGCAGCGCTGGCCGGACGGCCTGCAGGCAGCAGTGGAGGTCAAGGAGGGCATCGAGACCACCGAGACCGGCGAAGTGCTCGACACCATCACGGTGCAGGCCTTGATCAACCGCTATCCCACCGTGTGCGGGATGACCGGCACCGCGCTGGCCGCCGGTGAGCAACTGCGGCAGTTCTACTCCCTGGGCGTCTCGCCGATCCCGCCCAACACCCCCAATGTGCGCGTCGACGAGCCGGACCGGGTTTACATCACCGCCGCCGCCAAGAACGAGGGCATCGTCGACCACATCACCGAGGTGCACGCCACCGGTCAGCCCATCCTGGTCGGCACCCAGGACGTTGCCGAGTCCGAGGACCTGCACGCCCGACTGCTGCGCCGGGGAGTTCCGGCCGTGGTCCTCAACGCCAAGAACGACGAGGAGGAGGCCCGGGTGATCGCCGAGGCCGGCAAACTGGGCGCGGTCACGGTATCGACCCAGATGGCCGGTCGCGGCACCGATATCCGGTTGGGCGGATCCGAGGCCGCCGACGACTCCGAGGAGAAGCAGGCCGTCGCCGAACTCGGCGGGTTGCACGTGATCGGCACCGGCCGGCACCGCACTGAGCGGCTGGACAACCAGTTGCGCGGCCGCACCGGCCGGCAGGGCGATCCCGGCTCCTCGGTGTTCTTCTCCAGCTGGGAAGACGATGTCGTCGCAGCCCACCTCGATGCCGGCAAGCTGCCGAGCGAATGCGACGAGACCGGTCGCATCACCAGCCCCAAGGCCACCGCGCTGCTCGATCATGCCCAGCGGGTGGCCGAGGGCCGGCTGCTCGACGTGCACGCCAACACCTGGCGCTACAACCAGCTGATCGCCCAGCAGCGCTCGATCATCGTCGAACGCCGCAACACCCTGCTCAGCACGCCGGCCGCGCGGGAGGAACTGCAGGAGCTCTCCGGCGACCGGTACGCCGAACTGGCTGAATCGGTCTCCGAGGATGAGCTGGAACGCATCTGTCGCGGCATCATGCTCTACCACCTCGACCGCGGCTGGGCCGATCACCTGGCCTATCTCTCCGATATCCGGGAGAGCATCCACCTGCGGGCGCTGGGCCGGCAGAACCCGCTCGACGAGTTTCACCGGCTGGCCGTCGACGGGTTCGCCCATCTGGCAGCGGACGCCATCGAGGCGTCACAGCAAACCTTCGAGACCGCCAACGTGTTGGCGGACGAGCCGGGGCTGGATCTGTCCAAGCTGGCACGGCCCACCTCGACCTGGACCTACATGGTGCACGACAACCCGATGCGGGACGACAGCATGTCGGCGCTGAGCTTGCCGGGCGTGTTCCGCTGACGCTGCACACACCGAGTGCTTGCCAGGGGTGTTCCGGTAGGCCCGGAACCCGTCGCCGGATAGGTTCATCCCCATGCAGGGCCGGGTATGGACGATCCCCAACGTCCTCAGCATGATCCGTCTGATTCTGGTGCCGGTGTTCCTGTACCTGCTGCTGGTTGCGCACCACTACGGCCCGGCCGTCGGAATTCTGATATTCAGCGGGGTGTCGGACTGGGCCGACGGCAAGATCGCCCGACTGGTAGCCAACCAGTCGTCGCGGCTGGGGGAGTTGCTCGATCCGCTGGTTGACCGGATCTACATGGTGGCCGTTCCGGTGGGTCTCGCCTTGGCGGGCGTGGTGCCGTGGTGGCTCGTCGCAAGCCTGCTCGGCCGCGACGTCGTGCTGGCAGCAACCCTTCCGGCGGTGCGGAGCCGCGGCGTCACGGCTCTGCCGGTGACCTATATCGGCAAGGCCGCGACATTCGCACTGATGTCCGGTTTCCCGCTGATCCTGTTGGGGCAGTGGGACTCCGGCTGGAGCCGGGCGATGGGAGCGTGCGGATGGGCGTTCGTGATCTGGGGTACCGGCATGTACCTATGGTCGGCGGTGCTTTATCTGCTGCAGGCCCGGCTGGTGGTGCGCGAGCTGCCGAGACTTCACTGACAACCCGGATATGCCCGTGTTGCGGCAACCGAAACCGCGCCAATACGCTCAGCCGGTGAAGTGACCGGCCAGGCAGCCCACAAGACCGAATGCAGGGCCCCGTAACCGAATGAGGAGCACCGTGAGCGACGTCCCCGCCGACCTGCGTTACACCGCCGAACACGAGTGGGTCCGCCGCACCGGCGACGACACCGTGCGGGTGGGCATCACCGACTTCGCCCAGTCCTCGCTGGGCGACGTCGTGTATGTCCAGCTTCCTGAGATCGGTGCCGAGGTCAGCGCCGGTGCCTCATTCGGGGAGGTGGAGTCCACCAAGTCGGTTTCGGACCTGTACGCACCGATGTCGGCGACCGTGGTGGCGGTGAACTCGGAGCTGGAGGGCAGCCCGCAACTGATCAACTCCGATCCCTACGGGCAGGGCTGGCTGTTGGAGCTGCGCGCCGACGCCGATACCCTCGAACAGGGCTTGAGTGCGCTGCTCGACGCCGCCGCCTATGAGGAAACCCTGGCCTGACGGCCCAGACGTGCGATTTAGGCCCGGGGAGTTTCCGGCCCGGGAGTTCGGTTGTTAGGGTGCCACCCGAACACGCGATCCTGCGGTGAATGGCGACACCGGCCACCGCTCAGCGGTACGGTCAACGAAGACGATGACGGGTTCGAATCGGCAGCAAGTGAGGAGCAACGGGTGACGGATATGGACCGGCAATCGGGGGCTGATGAGTCCTCTGACGAGGTCACGGTGGAGACCACCTCGGTCTTTCGCGCCGAATTCCTGAACGACCTCGACGCCCCTGCCAGCCCGGCCGGCGAAACCGCGGTGTCCGGGGTCGAGGGGCTGCCGGCCGGTTCGGCGCTGTTGGTCGTCAAGCGTGGCCCCAACGCGGGGTCCCGGTTTCTACTCGACCAGCCAACCACCTCGGCGGGTCGGCACCCCGACTCCGACATCTTTCTCGACGATGTCACCGTGAGCCGCCGGCACGCCGAGTTCCGGCTCGAGGGTGACGAGTTCCAGGTCGTGGACGTGGGAAGCCTCAACGGCACCTACGTCAACCGCGAACCCGTCGACTCCGCCACCCTGGCCAACGGCGACGAGGTGCAGATCGGTAAGTTCCGGCTGGTATTTCTGACCGGACCCCGGTCGGCCGAGAGCCACGGTGGTGCCGACAGCTAGTGACCGCACCCGATAGTCCTGCGCCGGCCGGGATGTCGATCGGAGCGGTACTGGACCTGCTGCGGCCGGACTTCCCAGACGTGACGATTTCCAAGATCCGGTTCCTCGAAGCCGAGGGTCTGGTCACCCCTGAGCGCAGCCCATCGGGATATCGACGGTTCACCGCCTACGACTGCGCCCGGCTGCGGTTCATCCTGACCGCACAGCGCGACCAGTACCTGCCACTGAAGGTCATCAAGGCACAGCTCGACGCCCAACCGGACGGCGAACTGCCCGAACGGCGCTCGCCCTACCCGGCACCGAAACTCGTCACCGTCGAACCCGATCCCGGGTCCGATCACATCCCACCCGCGCAACAGGTCAGGCTGAGCCGGGAGGATCTGCTGACACGGTCCGGTGTCGGCGAAGACCTGATCACCGCGCTGTGTCGCGCCGGAATCATCACCACCGGCCCCGGCGGATTGTTCGACGAGCACTCGGTCGTGATTGCGCAGTGCGCTGCGGCACTAGGGGAGTATGGCGTGGAACCCCGGCACCTCCGAGCGTTCCGATCGGCTGCCGACCGGCAGTCCGATCTCGTCGCCCAGATCGCAGGTCCGGTCGGCAAGGCGGGCCGGACCGGCGCCCGCGACCGCGCCGACGACCTGGCCCGCGAGGTGGCCGCACTGGCCATCACCCTGCACACCTCACTGATCAAGTCGGCAGTGCGCGACGTTCTGGATCGCTGAGGACTAGACTTCGGCAGTGACCGCGTAGGCGCATAGGAATGGGCGGAGGTCTGCGGATGGCCGAGGTTCGGGTGGTCGGGATTCGTGTAGAACAGCCCGCCAATCAGCCGGTTCTGATGCTGCGCGAAGAGGGCGGCGACCGCTACCTACCGATCTGGATCGGGCCCAACGAGGCGAACGCGATCATCCTCGAGCAGCAGGGTGTGGAACCCGCCCGGCCACTCACCCATGACCTGTTCCGCGATGTCATCGGTGCTCTGGGACATTCGCTCAAAGAAGTGCGCATCGTCGACCTGCAGGAAGGCACCTTCTACGCCGACCTGATCTTCGACAACGACATCCGGGTGTCGGCACGGCCGTCGGATTCGGTGGCGATCGCTCTGCGGATGGGCGTTCCCATCCATGTCGAGGAAGCCGTCCTCGCGGAGGCCGGCCTTCTGATGCCCGACGACAGCGACGAGGAATCCGGCGGCCCGGTCCGCGAGGATGAGGTCGAGAAGTTCAAGGAATTCCTCGACACCATCTCACCGGATGATTTCAAAGCCACCTGATCGCCACGACCCAGCAGGTCCGACTGCCACGATCACGGACAAGATTACGGATACGTCTCATCTGGGTCATGCCCGCGCCGACACGCCAACCGGATGCGCCGGAGGCACCACGACGACGGCCATACTTCGGTTGCGACTTGGGTTGCGGCAGAGCCACAATCGATGGTCGGCAAGGCGTATGCTCAGACCACCTGCCCGCAGGGTGCGGTCGGCGCGCGGCGGGTTGGAACGGCGAGAGGAAACACCGTGGGTGACGAGCCACGTCAGGAACAACTCGACTTCGCTGTCCCGACCGGCCGTTACGAGGACTCAAGCCCCGCCGTCTCAGTGGTGAGCGCCCCCGTGCAGGGTGGATTGTTCCCGGATGACTCGGTGCCCGACGAGCTCGTCGGCTACCGCGGCCCCAGCGCCTGCCAGATCGCCGGGATCACCTACCGCCAGCTCGACTACTGGGCGCGCACCTCACTGGTCGTACCGTCGATCCGCGGCGCGGCGGGCTCGGGCAGCCAGCGGCTGTACTCGTTCAAGGACATCCTGGTCCTGAAGATCGTCAAGCGGCTGCTCGACACCGGGATCTCGCTGCACAACATCCGTGTCGCGGTCGACCATCTGCGCCAGCGCGGCGTCCAGGATCTGGCCAACATCACCCTGTTCTCCGACGGCACCACCGTTTACGAGTGCACCTCGGCCGAAGAGGTCGTCGACCTGCTGCAGGGCGGCCAGGGCGTTTTCGGCATCGCGGTGAGTGGGGCCATGCGCGAGCTCACCGGGGCCATCGCCGACTTCCCCGGGGAGCGCGCCGACGGTGGCGAGTCGATCTCGGCACCCGAGGACGAGCTGGCCTCCCGCCGCAAAACCCGCGACCGCAAGATCGGCTGACCTCCCCGGAGACAGCCGACGGGTCATCGGATGCGCCGGTGTCCCGGGTTGCGACTTCGCGTCACATCGCGGCTAGACTCTGATCTGCATCGACCTCGCGCGGGAGAGTTCCGTGGCAGCCAGCCACGGACGCCGAAGGAGCAATACCTCTCCGTCAACCTCTCAGGCCCCCGGACCGCGCCTGGACACGATGCCTCTGGAAAGTGGTGACCACCAGTCACCCGCCCATGGGGAAAGGCGCTCCCGCGCTGAATCTCTCAGGCACCCACGACAGAGGGAGAGGACGCCGCAGCCGAGTCAGGAGTGCTGAGTGTCCGATCAGACAGAGGGCGTTTTCGCCGCCCGCCACATCGGTCCCGACGACGATGACCTGGCCAGAATGCTCGGAGTCATCGGCGTCGGGTCCCTGGACGAACTGGCGGCCAAGGCGCTGCCGGCCGGGATCCTCGACACTCCGAACGGCGGAGGAGTCGCCCCCGGACTGGACGCCCTCCCCGCCCCGGCCACCGAACACCAGACCCTGGCCGAACTGCGGGACCTCGCCGACGCCGGTGCCGTCCCGGTGTCGATGATCGGCCAGGGCTATTACGACACGCTGACCCCGCCGGTGTTGTTGCGCAACATCCTGGAGAACCCGGCCTGGTACACCGCCTACACCCCGTACCAGCCCGAGATCAGCCAGGGCCGACTGGAGGCGCTGCTGAACTTCCAGACCATGGTTTCCGATCTGACCGCCCTGGATATCGCCAACGCCTCGATGCTCGATGAGGGCACCGCGGCCGCTGAGGCGATGACCCTGATGCGCCGGGCCGGCCGTGGGTCCTCCCACCGGCTGGCCGTCGACTCCGACCTGTTCACCGCGACCGCCGCGATCCTGGCCACCCGAGCCGAGCCGCTGGGCATCGAGATCGTCACCGCCGACCTGCGGGACGGCCTGCCCGACGGCGAGTTCTTCGGTGTGATCGCCCAGCTTCCCGGAGCCAGTGGCCGGGTCAGCGACTGGTCGACGCTCGTCGACCAGGCCCACGAGCGCGGCGCGCTGGTCGCGATCGGTGCCGACCTGTTGGCGCTCACGCTGATCGCCCCGCCCGGGGAACTGGGTGCCGATGTCGCGTTCGGCACCACCCAGCGATTCGGGGTGCCGATGGGGTTCGGCGGCCCGCACGCCGGATATCTGGCGGTGCACACCAAGCACGCCCGGCAGCTGCCGGGACGGCTGGTCGGGGTGTCGGTCGACGCCGATGGATCCCCGGCTTTCCGGTTGTCGCTGCAGACCCGGGAGCAGCACATCCGCCGGGACAAGGCGACCTCGAACATCTGCACCGCCCAGGTGCTGCTGGCGGTGATGGCCGCCATGTACGCCAGTTACCACGGCGCCGACGGCCTGACCGCGATCGCCCGGCGGGTGCACGGCCATGCCCGCACGGTCGCCGCCGGGCTCAGTGCGGCCGGCGTGCAGGTGGTGGCCGACAGTTTCTTCGACACCGTGCTGGCGCATGTCCCCGGACGGGCCTCCTCGATCCGGCAGGCGGCCCGCGAGCGCGGTATCAACGTCTGGTGCCCGGATGCCGACCACGTCTCGGTGTCCTGTGACGAGGCCACCACCGCTGACCATGTGGAACTGGTCCTCGAAGCGTTCGGCGCGCACCCGTCCGGGAACTTCAACGGCCCCGAGATCGCTTTCCGCACAATCGGATTCCTCAACCATCCGGCTTTCAGCCGGTACCGCACCGAGACGGCGATGATGCGCTATCTGCGGGAGCTGTCCGATAAGGACATCGCACTGGACCGCAGCATGATCCCGCTGGGGTCGTGCACCATGAAGCTCAACTCCGCCACCGAGATGGAGTCGATCACCTGGCCGGAGTTCGGCCGCCAGCACCCGTTCGCCCCGGCGGACGACGCGGCCGGCTTGCGGCGGCTGATCGGCGATCTGAATCAGTGGCTGACCGGCATCACCGGGTATGACGCGATCTCGCTGCAGCCCAACGCCGGCTCCCAGGGCGAGTACGCCGGACTGCTGGCGATCCGGGGCTACCACGCCGAACGGGGCGAGGCACACCGGGATATCTGTCTGATCCCGTCCAGCGCGCACGGCACCAACGCCGCCTCGGCGGCCATGGTCGGTATGCGGGTGGTGGTGGTCGGCTGCCGGGAGAACGGCGACGTCGACCTCGATGAACTGCGCGCCAAGATCGTCGAGCACGCCGACACCCTGGCGGCGCTGATGATCACCTACCCGTCCACCCACGGTGTCTACGAGCATGACATCGCCGATATCTGCGCGGCCGTACACGATGCCGGGGGCCAGGTCTACGTCGACGGCGCCAACCTCAACGCGCTGGTCGGCCTGGCCCGGCCCGGAAAGTTCGGCGGCGACGTCAGCCACCTGAATCTGCATAAGACGTTCTGCATCCCGCACGGCGGGGGCGGCCCGGGTGTCGGACCGGTGGCGGTCCGTGCGCATCTGGCCGCGTACCTGCCCGGCCACCCGCTGGCACCGGAGTTGCCGCACGGCCCGACGGTGTCGGCCGCCCCCTACGGATCGGCGTCGATCCTCCCAATCACCTGGGCCTATATCCGGATGATGGGAGCGGCCGGACTGCGCAAGGCCACGCTGACCGCGATCGCCTCGGCCAATTACATTGCCCGCCGTCTCGACGAGTACTACCCGGTGCTCTACACCGGCGAGAACGGGATGGTGGCCCACGAGTGCATCCTGGATCTGAGACCCATCACCAAGGCAACCGGTGTCACCGTCGATGATGTGGCAAAGCGGCTGGCGGACTATGGATTCCACGCCCCCACCATGAGCTTCCCGGTGGCCGGAACGCTGATGGTGGAGCCCACCGAGAGCGAGAGCCTGGCTGAGGTGGATGCGTTCTGTGAGGCCATGATCGCCATCCGCTCCGAGATCGATCACGTGGGCTCGGGGCAGTGGCCGGCCGAGGACAATCCGCTTCGCAACGCCCCGCACACCGCCGAGTGTCTGCTGGTCGAGCAGTGGGACCATCCGTACAGCCGCGAGCAGGCCGCCTACCCGCTGGGCAAGGCCTTCCGCCCCAAGGTGTGGCCGTCGGTGCGCCGCATCGACGGCGCCTACGGCGACCGCAACCTGGTCTGCTCCTGCCCTCCGGTGGAAGCGTTCGCATGACGGTGGGGCTGCCACCTGCCGTTCGCCAGTGGCAGGCCGGCGGCCGGATGGTGGACACCCGGGCCGGGCGGGTCTTCGTCCGTTCGTCGGCCGGCCGGGGTCCCCTCGTCCTGCTCCTGCACGGGTTTCCGTCCAGTTCCTACGATTTCCGCGAGGTGACCGACCACCTGGGGGATCGCGCCTGGATCGCCCTGGACTTCCTGGGTTTCGGCCTGTCCGACAAGCCGCGCCCGCACCGCTACAGCCTGATGGAGCAGGCCGATATCGTCGAGTCCGTCATCGCGGCCGAAGCTGCGGACTCCGGCGGCGGTCCGGTGGTGCTGATCGCCCACGACATGGGCACATCGGTGGCCACCGAACTGCTGGCCCGCGACCTGGCCGGGACACTGTCGTTCGACCTTCAGCGTGCGGTGATCACCAACGGCAGTGTCATCCTCGAACGGGCCAGCCTGCGGCCGATCCAGAAGATCCTGCGCGGGCCGCTGGGATCGCTGGCCGCGCGGCTGACCAACCGTCGCGGGTTCGTCCGGGGCTTTGCCACCCTGTTCGGCGCCGCCCACCCGCTGGCCGGGGATGAGGCGAGCGCCCAGTGGGCGCTGCTGGCCCGCGAGGACGGACAGCGCATCCTGCATCTGTTGAGCGCCTATCTCAACGAGCGGGTCGACTTCGCGCCGCGCTGGCACGGCGCCGTCCGGGACTGGCCCAAACCGCTGTCATTCCTGTGGGCATCCGATGACCCGGTGGCGACTACCGCGGTACTCGACGGTCTGCGCGAACTGCGTCCGGCCGCCGAGGTGATCCAGCTGCCCGGAATCGGCCACTACCCGCAGATCGAGGTTCCCGAGGCGTTCACCGAGTCCGCCCTGCGGCTACTGCGGCTGACATCGCCGGCGGATTAGCCCAGCAGTCGGGTGATCGCGGCCATCAGATCGGGGGAGTCCGCGGCAGGCACGCTCTGGTAGCTTCCGCCGCTGGCCTGGGCCACTGCTTCCCAGATTGGCCGGTCCGGGTCCTCGCCGATATCGATGACGTTGATCGCCACCGGCCGTTGCGGGTCGACGGCGGAAGTGACGAAATCCTGCAGGCCCGGGCCGTCGAGGGTCTGGTCCGTGTGCGGGCCGGAGGTGATGACCAGGACCGAATTGGGTTGTCCCGGAAGATAATTGGCGACGGCGTCACCGTATACCAGGCGAAGTGTGGTGAACGACACCGCGCCTCCACCGGTCGGTGCGAGCCCGTCCAACACCCCGGCCAGCGCAGCCGAACGGGGCTGGTCTGCCAGTTGGTCGCCGAGCCGTCCGGTGGGAACCGGTGTGGCACTGCCGGAGCCGTCGAAGGTCCACAACCCGACCACCGCATTGGCCGGCAGTGCCTCGATCCGGCTCTTCAACGCCGCGGCCGGGCCGGGCACGTTCTGGTTGAGCATCACCGTGGTGGCGACACCGGCCGCCGGTGCGATCGCGCCGGCGATCGCGGTGCGCAAGGCGTCGTCGCCGACCGGCAGCGGCGGGCCCAACTCGGGGAAGCCGACCACGTCATTGCTCTTGGCCGTAGTGCTCTTGACCGAGGCGCCCTCGGCCCGGAAGCCGATCTTGACGAGTTCTTCGAGCCGGTCGGATTTGCGCATGAACCGGGCGAACTCGCTGGCCGCTGCAACCTGCTCGTCGACCAGCCACGGCCCGGACAGCAGGGCCGTCGGGTAGTCGGCGAGGGCGGCCGGCCCGGCGGGCAGCCAGGACACGACGGCGCCGGCGTCCTCGGGCATCGTGCCGGACCGGGCGAACAACTGCTGCTCGGTCATGACCACGGCGTGCACCGGCGCAGCGGCCGCGTCGCCGGGCCGGATCAGGGTGTTCCAGGCTTCGTCCGCGGTGTCATCCGCCAACCGCGGCTGCCCGGCCAGCAGTGTGCTCACCGCGCCGAGGCCCGCGGTCGGCGGGGAATCCGGCGGGGCCGAGGTGGTGGCGACCGCCTCCGCCGCCAGATAGGTGGCGTCGGCGCCCCCCAGCGTCGGCAGTGCCAGCCGCAACGAACCCCAGCCGGCCAGATCGCGGGTGTCCAGCGCCGTCTGGTCGGTCTGCAGCCCCGGTAACGCAGCCCACCCGTCCTGAGCCAGGGCGTTTTTGACCTGCGGACGGACCGCCAGCACCACCGGAGTGCTCACCAGGGAACGGGCATCGCTGACCACCTGCTTGCCCAGCGCGGCCTGAAGCCGGGCCGGCTGAACCGAGCTGGCCGGAATCCACAACGCCGGACGGCCGCCTAGATCAGCCGGCCAGTCGGCGGTCAGACCCTTGAGGACGGCGTCCGAATCAGCTTGTGTGACGGTCACTTCGATGCATGTGTCGCCCACCGGGTCGGCCTCGCGATTGAACTCCTCCGCGAACGACCGGACACTGTCGGCAATGGTGGGATCGGCGACGACGGCGACATTGGCCGTTCCCTCCAGGCACGCGTCTGCCGCGTTCGAGGACCGCCGGGACAGGACATCGCCGAAGAACCGCCAGAGGATCACCCCGCCGACCAGGGCGACGACGGTGACCAGGGCGGCGATCACCCCGACGCTGACGCCGCGACGGGGTCCACCGACCCGGCGCCGACGGCCCTGTAGGCCGTTGTCGCCCGGTCGGGCGGGTCCCGTCGAAGGTTCGCCGGAGTCGGGGATGCTGTGCCTGCCCATGTCTCAGAGTCCCAGGCTGGCCTTGTACTCGCGGCGCCGCCGGTGCAGCACCGGTTCGGTGTAGCCACTGGGCTGGGCGGCCCCGGACAGGATCAGTTCCTGCGCCGCCTGGAACGCGATACTGCCCTCCGGGTCCGGCGCCATCGGCCGATAGCCGGGATCGGCGGCGTTCTGCTCGTCCACCACCGCGGCCATCCGGCGCAGACTGGTCTTGACGTCATCCTCGGTGATCACCCCGTGGCGCAGCCAGTTGGCCAGCAGTTGGCTGGAGATGCGCAGGGTGGCCCGGTCCTCCATCAGCGCGACGTCGTGGATGTCAGGCACCTTGGAGCAGCCCACGCCGGCGTCGATCCAGCGGACCACATAGCCGAGGATGGACTGGCAGTTGTTGTCGACCTCCTCGTGGATCTCGGCCGGGGACCAGGCCAGGTCGCGGTCGGCCAGCGGGATCGTCAACAGTTGGTCGATGGTGCTGCGGGTCTTGCCGGCCAGTTCGGCATGCACGGCGTAGACGTCGACGTAGTGGTAGTGCATCGCGTGCAGGGTGGCGGCGGTGGGCGAGGGGACCCAGGCCGTGGTGGCGCCCGCCCGGGGCTGTCCGATCTTCTGCGCCACCATGTCGGCCATCAGGTCGGTCATCGCCCACATGCCCTTGCCGATCTGGGCGCGGCCGGAAAAACCGGTGGCCAGACCAACATCGACGTTCTGGTCCTCGTAGGCCAGGATCCAGGGCTGGGTCTTCATAGCCCCCTTGCGGATCATCGGGCCGGCCTCCATCGAGGTGTGGATTTCGTCGCCGGTGCGATCGAGGAACCCGGTGTTGATGAACACCACCCGGTCCGCGGCGGCCTTCACACAGGCCTTCAGGTTCAGCGTGGTGCGGCGCTCCTCATCCATGATGCCGACCTTGATGGTGGTCGGCGGCAGTCCCAGGACGTCCTCGACCCGGCTGAACAGCTCGCAGGTGAACGCCACTTCCTCCGGACCGTGCATCTTGGGCTTGACGATGTAGATCGAACCGGCGCGGCTGTTCTGTCCGTTCAGGCCGTGCAGCGCGATGAGGCTGGTGAACAGGGCGTCCTGGATGCCCTCGAACACCTCGTTACCGTCCGAGTCAACGATGGCGTCATTGGTCATCAGATGGCCGACATTGCGCACGAACAGCAGACTGCGGCCCGGCAGGGTCAACTCCGAGCCGTCCGGTGCGAGGTAGGTTCGGTCGCCGTTGAGGACCCGGGTGAAGGTTGTCCCCGCCTTACGGACCTCCTCGGCGAGATCACCCGTGTTCAGCCCAAGCCAGTTGCGGTAGCCGAGGATCTTGTCCTCGGCGTCAACGGCAGCCACCGAATCCTCGAAGTCCATGATCGTGGTGACCGCGGACTCCAGCACGACATCCTTGATCCCCGCCGGGTCGGTGGACCCGATCGGGGAGTCTCGGTCGATGAGGATCTCGATGTGCAGACCATGGTTGACCAGCAGCACCGAATCCGGATCGGAGGCCTCACCGGTGTAGCCGACGAACTGAGCCGGGTCGGCCAGACCGGTCACATCACCATCGGCCAGCCCAAGTTCCAACTCGCCGTCGGCGATCACGAACCGGGTGACGGCGTTGTAGGTGCCAGAACTCACCGGAACCACGTCGTCGAGGAACCGCCGCGCGTAGGCGATCACCTTGTCGCCGCGAACCCGGTTGTAGCCGGGACCCTTCTCGGCGCCGTCCTCCTCGCTGATCACGTCGGTGCCGTACAGCGCGTCATACAGCGATCCCCAGCGGGCGTTCGCCGCATTCAGTGCGAACCGGGCGTTGAGGATCGGCACGACGAGTTGGGGACCGGCGGTTGAGGTGATCTCGGCGTCCACACCCGCGGTGGCGATGGTGAAGTCCGCAGGCTCCGGCAGCAGGTAGCCGATATCGGTCAGGAACTGCTTGTACTCGCCGGCATCGGTACCGCCGATGACCCGCTGCCGGTGCCAGCGGTCGATCTGCGACTGCAGGTCGTCGCGGCGGGCCAGTAGTTCCTGATTGCGGGGGGTGAGGTCCGCGACGACCTTATCCACCCCCGCCCAGAAGCGCTCAGGCTCGACCCCGGTGCCGGGCAGGGCCTCATTGGTGATGAAGTCGTACAGGCTCTGCGCCACCCGCAGATCGCCCACGACCACCCGATCGGTGCCGGGATCCGTCATTGTTCCTCCCTGAAGGAAAGTCGCTTGATCCTATCCGCCGGTCACCGCAGGCCCGAAAACGCCGCGGCCGGCCGATGCGAGCGGATGGTCCGAGTCGGCCAGCAGTCGCTCGCAGCGGTTCAGCAGCGCCGCGCGCAGCGGCGCGGCACGATCGGCGACCGCGACTTGACGCCGCACGTACTCGGCACGGCCGGCGGCCTCCTCGACCGCAATCGGTTCGAGACCGTATTCGCGCAGGTCGTAGGGGCTGGCCCGCATATCCAGTTCACGCGCATCGGCGGCCGATTCCAGGCAGTCCATCAGCAGGCTCGACTCCACCAGTGGCCCGAGTTTGTAGCACCATTTGTACAGATCCATGTTGGTGTGCAGACAGCCCGGCTGCTCCCACTGCCATTGCGAGTCCCGGGCGGGTCGGCCCGCATTGCGGGCCGCCGCCGCCGGGGTGAAGAACCGAAAGGCGTCGTAGTGGCTGCAGCGCAACGGCATCGACTCCACGACGGCGTCGGTTGCGGGCGCGCCCAGTCGCAACGGCACGGCCGAGTGGCGCACCGCGCCGGCGCGATAGACCATGGCCCACTCGTGCATCCCGAAACAGCCGAAGCGCGGTGGCCGGGCGGCAGTCGATCTGAGCAGGCCGGCGATGAACCGCACCGCCGGCAGCCGGGCCCGCCGATAGCCCGAATCCACCGTCACCCCCTCGGCGGCCGGCACATAGCCGGACCGGTCCAGGTACGGGGCGGCCTCGGGCCCACCCAGAACAGCGCCGTAGCCGGGGTGCCAGACCCGTAGCTGGCGCGGGCGCAGGCGGTAGTAACTGAACAGGAAATCCCACACCGGGTGGGTCTGGCCGCGCCGGGCCCGTGCCCGGTGCGCAGCGGTGAAGGCATCCGCCCGGGCGGCGTGGGCCTCGGCTCGGGGCAACCAGAGCGACGGGGCCAGCACCGCCGTCTCAGGCACGGTGCATACCGTCGCGGACCGTCCCCACCAGGTCCTCGACGAGGTCCTCCAAGGTCACCATGCCGCAGACGGCACCGTCGGCCCCGAGCATCAGGGCCAGATGGCTGTTGCTCCGGCGCATCCGGGACAGCGCGTCCGGTAAGGGCATGGTGGCGGGCAGTCGCGGCAGGTAGCGCACCGCGGCGGCACTGACCACCGCACCGGGCTCGTCGACCAGGTCCAGGGTGTCCTTGATGTGGACGAACCCGCCGAAACCGCCGGTACCGTCCACCACCGGGAAACGCGAGTAACCGGTCGCGGCCAGCGCCCGCTCGATATCGGCCACGCTGGGCCCGGAACCGGGGCCGGCGGCGGGCACGGTGCGGATCCGGTCCAGCGGGACCGAGACGTCGCCGGCCACCCGGTTGCGGACCTGCAGGGCCCGGGAGAGCCGCATGTGCTCCTCAGGATCCAGCAATCCCTCCGACCGCGACTCCGCGATCATCTCGGCCAGTTCCACGGTCGACACCGTGACCTCGAGTTCGTCTTTCACCTCCACCCCGAACAGTCGCAGGATGGCGTTCGCCGCGAGGTTGTAGAGGGCGATCAACGGCCGCGCCAGTCGGACGTAGACCAGATAGAAGGGCACCAGCAGCATCGCCGTCGATTCCGGACCGGCGATGGCGATGTTCTTGGGGACCATTTCACCGAGCAACACGTGCAGGGTTACCACGACGGCAAGCGCCACCAGGAAGGACACCGTGTGCAATACCGCATCGGGGACCCCCAGCATGCCGGCCGGACCCTCCAGCAGGTGCGCGATTGCCGGCTCACCGACGCGGCCGAGCAGGATCGAGCAGATGGTGATGCCCAGTTGCGCACCGGCCAGCATCAACGACAGCTGCTCGTTGGCCCGCATCACCGTGATGGCCCGCTTCTTACCCTGTTCGGCCAGCGCTTCCAGCCGATCCCGACGGGCCGAGATCAAGGCGAACTCGGAACCGACGAAGAACGCGTTGGCGGCCAGCAGGAATACGGTCAGCACCACGCCGAAGATCTCCGACCCCATCAGCTGTCGCCCTCGTGGTCATCGCCGGCTCGCGGCTCTCGGGTCAGGATGAGACGATCAATGCGGCGGCCGTCCATCGCGACCACCGTGGCGCGCCAGAGCACCGGGTTCCGGGCTGAACCGTCGGCGTCGGATAAACCGAGATCGACCGATTCTCCGGGCACCGGGATGTGCCCGAGACGCTCGAGAACCAGCCCTCCGATGGTCTCGTACTCGCCGTCAGGACCCCGGAAGCCGGTCGCTGCGGCCACCTCGTCGATCCTGAGCAGACCGGCCACTTCCCAGCCGTCACCGGACCGCCGGACGTCGGGGGTGGCGTCGTCATGTTCGTCCCGGACATCGCCGACGATCTCCTCGATGAGGTCCTCCACGGTGACCATGCCCGCCGTGCCGCCGTACTCGTCGACCACCAATGCCGCTTGCAGCCCGTTCGCTCGCACCTGGCTCATCAGCGCATCGCCGTCCAGGGTGGACGGCACCCGGGGCACCGGGACGGCCAGGCGGTCCAGCCGGGCATGCGCGCGCTCGGCGGGTGGCACCCCGAAGATCTGTTTGACGTGCACGATCCCGACCGTCTCGTCGAGGTCGCCGTCGACCACCGGGAACCTGGAGAAACCGGTCGCGGTCGCCGCCCGCTGAAGGTCGGCGACGGTGTCGTGGATCTGCAACGCCTCGATCTCGGTGCGCGGAGTCATGAACTCCTCGGCGATCCGGGCGCCGAACTGCAATGACCGGTCGACCAGGTCGGCGGTGTCCGCGTCGATCGCGCCGCGCTGCGCCGAACTCCGGACCAAAGAGCCGAGCTCTTGAACCGACCTGGCCGACCGAAGCTCCTCGGCGGGTTCGATCCCGAGCCGGCGCAGAATCCAGTTCGCGGTCCCGTTGGTGAGTTTGATCGCCGGGGTGAACAGCCAGGAGAAGGCCAGTTGCGGCCCGGAACTGGCCCTCGCGGTCTGAATCGGGCGCGCCACTGCGAGATTCTTGGGCACCAGTTCGCCGAAGACCATCGAGACCGATGTCGCCAGCAGGATTGCCAGCACCAGGGCGATGCCGGGAACCGCCCGAGCAGGAAGTCCCACCAGATCCAGTACCGGGCTCAAGAGTCTGGCCAGCACCGGCTCGGCCAGAAATCCGGTGGCCAGCGTGGTGATCGAGATACCCAGTTGCGCGCCGGACAACTGAAAGGACAGCGTCCGGTGGGCCTGCTGGACGAAGCGGTCCCGCCGGTCACCGGAACGGGCGTTCGCGTCGACGGTGCTGCGCTCGAGCGCGGTCAAGGAGAACTCGGCGGCCACGAACACCGCGGTTCCCAACGTCAGCCCGACGATCGCCAACAGGCTGAGCACTACGGTGGTGACGCTCATCGCATCACCGGGAGTCGGCTGCCGGGCTGCGGTCCCGGCCGACTAGAGCAGGGCTCGGATTCCGGCCCCGAGGCGGCCTCTTCGGTCCGGCGGGCCGCTGAAGCGTCCGGAGCCCCGACGGGCACCTGCGGCACGTGGTCCCTTTCACTCGGTCGAACGTTGACGAGGACCCATCGTAACGGTTGGGCCCCGCCGCACGAGGCTTACCAGCCGGTGGGTAACGGGTGCCCCTCGGTGAAACCCGCCGCGGACTGCACCCCGAGCACCGCCCGGTCATGCAGGTCGGCGATGGTGGCCGCCCCGACGTAGGTGCAGGTGCTGCGTACCCCGGACGTGATGTGGTCCAGTAGATCCTCGACTCCGCCGCGATCGGGGTCCAGTGCCATCCGGGAGGTTGAGATGCCCTCCTCGAACAACGCCTTGCGGGCCCGGTCGAACGCGCTGTCGGCGGCGGTCCGGGCGGCGACGGCGCGCTTGGAGGCCATCCCGTAACTCTCCTTGTAGGGCCGGCCGTCGCGGTCGAACATCAGATCGCCCGGCGACTCGTAGGTGCCGGCGAACCAGGAGCCGATCATCACGTTGGACGCACCCGCCGCCAGTGCCAGCGCCACATCCCGAGGATGGCGGACCCCGCCGTCGGCCCAGACATGCGCACCCAGTTCCCTTGCCGCCGAGGCACATTCCAGCACCGCCGAAAACTGGGGCCGGCCCACACCGGTCATCATCCGGGTGGTGCACATGGCGCCCGGTCCGACGCCCACCTTCACAATGGAGGCGCCCGCGCTGATCAGATCCCGGGTGCCTGCCGCGGAGACGACGTTCCCGGCGACCAGGGGGATGCCCAGGTCGAGGGCAGCCAGTGCCTTGACGGCCTCCAGCATTTTCACCTGATGGCCGTGGGCGGTGTCGATGACCAGAACATCGACACCGGCGTCGACCAGTGCGCGGGCCTTGGCCGCCACATCGCCGTTGATACCCACCGCAGCGGCGATCCGCAGTCGGCCCTTGGCATCGACGGCGGGGGAGTAGATGCCCGCACGGACCGCCCCGGTCCGGGTCAGCACACCGCCCAGCGATCCGTCCGGCGCGGTCAGGACCGCAACGCCTACCGGGGCGTGGTCGAGCAGTTCGAAGATCCGTCGGGGTTCGGTGTGCACCGGCGCGGTGACGAACTCGGTGAGCGCGATATCGCGCACCCGGGCAAATCGGTCCACCCCGGTGGTGGCGGCCTCGGTCACCAGACCGATGGGCCGGCCGCCGGGTAGGTCCGGGTCGACCACGACCGCGGCACCATGCGCACGCTTGTGGATGAGCGCGACTGCGTCAGAGACCGAGTCGTCGGCAACCAGGGTGACCGGGGTATCGGCCACCAGGTCGCGGCTCTTGACGAAGTCCACGGTCTGCCGGACGGCCTCGATCGGCAGATCCTGTGGCAGCACCACGATTCCGCCGCGGCGGGCGACGGTCTCGGCCATCCGCCGACCGGCGACCGCGGTCATATTGGCCACCACCACCGGGATGGTGGTTCCCGAACCGTCACTGGTGGACAGGTCGACGTCGAACCGGGAGGTCACGTCAGAGCACGTGGGGACGATGAAAACGTCCTCGTAGGTCAGGTCGTGGGCGGGGGACTGCCCGTCGAGGAAACGCACGGGCTAGAGCCTAGTGCCCCGCTTGCCCCCGCCGAGCAGACACAAAAGTCCCCAACACGCCGGGGATTGAGGGGCATTTTGTGTCTGCTCGCCCAGGAGAAGCGCGCCTCAGAGGGCAACCTCGGTGTGGTCTCCGCTCCACAGGGTGTGGAAGCGGGCACTCGGGTCGGCGTCGACACGCCCGTAGGTGTGGGCGCCGAAGAAGTCGCGCTGCCCCTGGATCAGCGCCGCGGGCAGTCGTTCGGTGCGCAGGCCGTCGTAGTAGGACAGCGCCGAGGAGAAGCCCGGGATCGGAATGCCCAGTTCGGTGGCGGTCACGACCACCCGGCGCCAGCCGTCGACGCTGGCCTCCACGGCGCTACGGAAGTAGGGGTCGGCGATCAGGGTCGGCAGTGCGGGGTCGGCGTCGTAGGCGTCCTTGATGCGGTTGAGGAACTTGGCCCGGATGATGCAGCCACCGCGCCAGATGGTTGCCAGGACCCCGGGGGTGATACCCCAGTCGTACTCGTCGGAACCGGCCTGGATCTGGTTGAAACCCTGGGCGTAGGCGATGATCTTCGACGCATACAGCGCATGTTGCACATCGTCGATGAATCGTTCTGCGTTCGTGGGTCGTTCGCCCAGTCGTCCGGAGGACAGGCCAGCCGCTGCGCGACGCTGCGGTACCGATCCGGACAGCGCGCGGGCGAACACGGCCTCGGCGATGCCGGTGACGGGAACCCCGAGGTCCAGGGCTGACTTGACCGTCCATCGGCCGGTGCCCTTCTGCTCGGCCTCGTCGACGATGACGTCGACCAGCGGCCTGCCGGTCTTGGCGTCGACCTGGCGCAGCACCTCGGCGGTGATCTCGACCAGGAAGCTGTCGAGGTCCCCGGAATTCCACTCGGTGAACACGTCGGCAATTTCTCCGGCGGTCAGCCCGAGCGCGTCGCGCAGGAGTTGATAGGCCTCGCCGATGAGTTGCATATCCGAGTACTCGATGCCGTTGTGCACCATCTTGACGAAATGCCCGGCCCCGTCCGGGCCGATGTGCGCGCAGCAGGGCACCCCGTCGACATGCGCTGAAATCTCCTCCAGCAACGGCCCCAGCGACTCATAGGATTCGCCGGGGCCGCCCGGCATGATCGACGGGCCGTTCAGGGCGCCCTCCTCGCCGCCGGAGATCCCGGCCCCGACGAAGTGCAGGCCGCGATCCCGAATGGCCTTCTCCCGACGAATGGTGTCGGTGTAGAGGGCATTGCCGCCATCGATGATGATGTCGCCGGGTTCCATGGCGTCGGCAAGTTCGTTGATCACCGCGTCGGTGGCCTCACCGGCCTTGACCATGATCAGCACCCGGCGCGGCCGCTGCAGTGCGGCGAGGAACTCAGCGATGGTCTCGGATCGCACGAAGTTCCCGTCCGATCCGTGCTGGGCGAGCAGTGCATCGGTCTTGGCGATCGACCGGTTGTGCAGTGCCACCGTGTACCCGTGACGGGCGAAGTTGCGGGCGATATTGGAACCCATGACGGCCAGTCCGGTGACGCCGATCTGCGCGGTGGGCTCAGGGGAGGGACTCATGGGTTCGCCTTTCGGTTGTGGGCCACCGGATTGCCGGGGCCGCAGGGATTTTCCGGCTGTCTCAGGCCGGGAACAGCCGCCGGAGTTCGGTCAGCCACGGGATCGCGACCGCGAGCGTCGGGATCACCAGGATCGCCGCGGCGGCGCAGTAGGCCGCGATGGAGAAGGCCCGGCTGTTGGGCGGCCCGGCCAGCCGACGCACCCGGATGACCGTCGTGGGGCCGCCGGCGGCAAGCGCGCCCTCCGGAGTGGGCCCGCACGCACAGGTGACCAACGCCCGGGCCAGCGGCCGGGGCCCGGCCGCGCGTACCGCGGTGTCGTCGGCAAGAAGTTCGACCAGCAGGCGCACCGCGCTCAGCGCGCTGCCGCTGCGGACGAAGCGGGGGAATGCGGTGTGGACCGCGGTGAACGCCTCCAACACCAGATCGTGCCGGGCCCGAAGGTGCGAACGCTCATGACGCAGAATCGCCGCCAGCTCCTCATCGCTGAGCGCCGACAGCGTCCCCCGGCTGAGCACCACCCGGCTGCGCATCCCGGGCAGACAGTAGGCCAGCGGCTCGGCCACATCCAGGACTCGGACCCCGCCGAGTTCCCGACGGTGCTCACCGAGCAGATCGACCATCATGCGATGGTGTGCCCGACGCCGGCGGGTGCCGATCGCCACCTGCACCACAGCCGAGACAAGCCGGACCCCGATCAGCAGGGTCAGCGCGAAAACGAGAACCGAACCCAGCCACAGCGGCCAGCCCAGAGCAGCGATCTCCGCACCGATATCGGCGGTGGGGCGGCCATCGGGACCCGGGACGAACAGCGTCGCGGCCAGTGCCAACCCGGCGCTGAATGCCGACAGCACCGCAGCCAGCGCAATGGACTGCCACAGCACCACCGCGGCACGCGGGGCGCGCATCGGCCACGACGCCCGCGCCAGCAGAGCGGGCACCGGACCGACGAGCACCAGCGCGAGGAGTGTGAAGGCCAGCGCGGACACGCCTGACAGTCTCCCTCAGCGGGCGGGATGCCCGCTAGTAGTTCGCCGAGTAGGTCGCCGAGCGGACCCGGTCAGGCGGCGATGACGCGGAGTTGGGACCAGGGGATGTGGTTCATGTCGTAGTAGTCCCAGCCGAATCCGGCGTTGGTGTAGACCGCGCCCGGGTTGGTGGAGGTGGCCTCGGGCAGGGTTTCGAAGGCGAAGGCCATCCGGGCTGAGCCCTGGTCGACGACGTAGGCGCCGTGGGTCTGCAGGGTTTTGGCGATCACCTTCTCCCCGGCGGTGATGCCGGGGATGGCGTCGATATCGATCGAGGGGTCGAGTTGGATGCGGTAACCCTCGGGGATCGGGGTCGCGACGCCGGCGATGTTGCGGCCGTCGGACTTGATCGCCGGCCCGACGAACCCGGGCCCGGCGATATCGGTGGAGAACACCAGGGCATGCCCCAAACCGGTGTTGGCCGCGACCGCGGCGTCGAACTCCGCGGCGGTCACCACACCGGCGGCCCGGGAGATACCGGCCGCGGTCGCCGACCCCGCCTGATCGATCCCGTTACCGTTCAGGGCCGTCCGCCCGCCCCAGGAACCGGTCCAGGTGTCGGTGCTGGTGTTGTAGGAGGCCTGCCAGATCCCGAAAGCCTGCCCGGTCACCGGATCCAACACCGCGATATGGCCGTCCGACCCCGGCGGAATCCGGGTCCCCCGCGGCAGTGCCACCGTGTAGGACCCGAACGGATCCGCACCCCAGGCCTTGGTGAACCCCACGTCATAGCGCGGCGTGCCGGAGGTGATCGCCGAGGCCGGCACCAGAGTGACCCCATAGTTGTACAGATTGGCCACCCGCTTGGCCCCCGGCGCCGACAGGTAGGACACCCAGGTCGCACTCTCAGCGGCCAGGGTCGGGGCGGCCGCGATCGGCGTCCACAGCCAATCGGCCTGCTGGAAATACGGCGCGGCCTGAACCGGCGGATCGACCTGCGTCTCAGCGACCACGGTGATCGTGTCCACCCGCAGATTACGGTCCTTACGCGAGGAGACACGCAACTCGTTGATGTAGGCGATGCTCACCGTGTGCGTCCCGGCCGAAGCCGTGACCGGAACGGTGTAGTCCGTCCACACCGTCGCCGACACCGCGATCGTCGCAACCACCGTCCCATCCAGGGACACCTGCATACTCGGCGCACCCTTGTACTGATCGCCCCTGGCCCGGATCACCAGACTGCCCGACGCCGGCAACGTCACCGTCGTCGAGGCCGTGCCATTCTTCGACAACAACAACGCCCTACCACCCGACGCAGAGGAATCAGAAAACCTGCTACCAGACTTCGACGGGGTAACCGTCAGGGTCTCCGCCTCCAGGGTTACGTTGCCCGTCACCGTTGTCGCCGCCGCCACGATGGCTGCTGTTTTGACCGCCTTGACGGCCGCACTGGCTGTCGCGCTGCGCCTGGCATCGGCTGCCGCGGATGCGGGTTGGCTGCTGTCGGTGCCGTAGGCGGGGTCGTGGACAACTAGATAGTTGATCGGGTCGGCGTCGGAGCCGGTCGCGACGACCGATACGTGGACCTTGCCCGCAGGGTCGAGGTCGGAAATGGTCAGCGTGGTCACCGGTTCGGTACCGGCGTTGTCGACGTCGACCGCTACCGGTACGGCGGCTGTGCCGCCGCGACCGTCATCGACCGTGACGATGAACCTGTCGTGGAGTGGGTCGGCCTGCTGCCGGCCGGCCGGCAACGGCGTGTAGGTGAACGCGCCGGTGGCCGGGTTGAGCGTGACGGTTCCCCGCGAGGGGCCGCCGGCCAGGGAGTAGACCAGGTCGTCCGAATCGAAGTCGGTGAGGTGCAACTCCCCGGCCACGCTTCGGTAGGCGGTACCGCTCCCCGTGCTGTCCACGGTTTCCTGGGCCGGTGCGGCGGACTGGTTACCTAAGGCGTGGCGAAACCGGTCGAACAAACCGGACAGGCCGGGGCCTTGGGTGGCCCGCGCCGCCGTGGCCGTCGGGGCGGCCGGTGTGGACGCCACCGCCCCGGCAAGAGCCACGCCGGGGGTGGCGGGGTTTGGCATCGGCGGCTCGGCCGGGGTGGCCGTCGTCACCGGCACCGCCGAGATCCGTGGAGCCAACCGGCCCGATGCCGGATAGCCCGCCGACGGGGCCGACGGCGAGTCGATGCTGACAGATGCCGGGATGCCGGCATCGGAGCCACGCACCGCCGGGGGCGGCGCGGTGTGCTGGCGGGCGGCCGCGCCGGCCACCCGCGTCGACGTTCTGCCGCCCGGGTTGCGCGCCGAGGCCCCCGACTCTGAGCCGGACTCCCCGTTGGCCGTCTTCGCCGCCGACCCGGCAGACGACGCACTGGACGAGTCGGTGGCAGCGGGCTCGGCCCACGCACTGCCCGGCGTGCCTGCCACTGCGGCCCCCATCCCCAAG
Source organism: uncultured Actinomycetota bacterium (assembly GCA_963787055.1). Classification (GTDB taxonomy): domain Bacteria; phylum Actinomycetota; class Actinomycetes; order Mycobacteriales; family Mycobacteriaceae; genus Mycobacterium. Next base: position 462,184 of record CAWBBP010000007.1, on the reverse strand, counting down.
GCTGCAGCCAGGACCCCGACCCGGCCCACGTAGCCGGCATAGTGCAGGAACGGATGCTCGATTCCATGGGGATGGCGTGAGCCGGTGCCCTCAGGCGCTCCGCCCGGCGTCCATCCTCCCGACTGGCCGGCGCCGTGACGTATCACCGGGTTTGCCGGAAGCGTGTCACCGGGTACCGCATAAACCAACGCACCCGGTTCCGCGTGCACCAGTCGCCATGTCACGGTCGGCGTCTGCACGCCCTGACCGGGACCGCCGATGTCATCGACATGCAGTTCAACGAGCGGTTGAACAGCCCTTTCAACAGGCATGAAGTACCCCAATCCCCACTGTCCGACTATGCCGGTGGTGGAATTTCTCCGCATCAACGTCCCAGCCAGGGGAACCTGGCCATCGTCGGCGGCGCTTTGCCGACTCTAGTGTGTCGCGAGCCGTGCAGTGAGGGCCATAGGTCCTTGCCGACGTGATCTGCACCGCTTGCCGCACCGTGGCGGGACGGGTCGCGGATTGGCGGACAGTCGTGGATGAGAGCCTCTAGCGGTGCTGGCGACGCTGCTGCGCCTTGGCGAGGGGCGCGCGATCAGGAACCTCCGGGCGGTGGCGAACCACGTCAGCACGATGTCCACCGCCGTGGCGGGACTCACCGACGCGGAATTGCGATCCAGGACCGACACGTTCAAGAAGCGACACGCCGCAGGCGAAAGCCTCGACAGCCTGTTACCGGAGGCCTTCGCGGTGGCCCGCGAGGCTGCCTGGCGGGTGCTGTCCCAACAGCCGTATGACGTGCAGGTCATGGGGGGAGCGGCGTTGCACCTCGGCAACATCGCCGAGATGATGACGGGGGAGGGCAAGACACTGGCCGCCGTACTGCCCGCTTATCTGAACGCGTTGAGCGGCAGCGGTGTCCATATCGTCACCGTCAACGATTATCTGGCCAAGCGGGACAGCGAGTGGATGGGCCGGGTGCACCGGTTCCTCGGCCTCGATGTCGGGGTGATCCTGTCGAGCATGGCTCCCGGCGAACGTCGTGCCGCCTACTCCGCCGATATCACCTACGGAACTAACAGTGAGTTCGGTTTCGACTACCTGCGCGACAATATGGCCGGCTCGCTCGACGATATGGTCCAGCGGGGGCACAGCTACGCGATCGTCGACGAGGTCGACTCGATCCTGATCGACGAAGCCCGCACGCCGCTGATCATCTCCGGTCCCGCGGATGACTCTTCCCAGTGGTACGCGGAGTTCGCACGGCTTGCAGCTGTGATGACACCAGGCGTCCACTACGAGGTGGATACACGTAAGCGCACCATCGGTGTGCGCGAACAGGGGGTGGCCTTCGTCGAGGATCAACTCGGCGTCGACAACCTCTACGAGATCGCCAACGCCCCGCTGGTGGGCTACCTCGATAACGCGGTGCGGGCCAAGGAACTGTTCGGCCGAGACAGGCACTACATCGTCACCGAGGAGGAGACGGTACTGATCGTCGACGAGTTCACCGGCCGTATCCTGATCGGCCGCCGCTACAACGATGGCCTACATCAGGCAATCGAGGCCAAGGAGGGCGTCGCGATCAAGCCGGAGAACCAGACTCTGGCCACCATCACGTTGCAGAACTACTTCCGCCTCTACGACAAGCTGGCCGGTATGACCGGCACCGCCCGGACCGAGGCCACCGAGTTTCACCGCATCTACCGACTGGACGTCGTCACCATTCCGGCCCACACGGTCGCGGCTCGCCGGGACATGCCGGATGTCGTATTCGCGGCCGAACTGACCAAGTTCAACGCGGTGGTCGACGAGGTTGCGGCTCGACATGCACGCTCCCAGCCGGTCTTGATCGGCACCACCAGCGTCGAGAAGTCGGAGTATCTGTCCCGCCGATTGGATGAGCGGGGCGTCCCGCACACCGTGCTCAACGCCAAGCACCTGGAACAGGAGGCCGCCGTCATCGCCGGGGCGGGTCGGCGCGGTGCCGTGACGGTGGCCACCGACATGGCGGGCCGGGGAACCGATATCGTGCTCGGCGGCCACGTCGACTTCCTGACCGACCAGCGGCTACGCCGGCAGGGATTGGATCCGGCAGACACCCCGGACGAGTACCAGCGAGCCTGGCAACGGCATCGGCCGCGGATAGCGGCGGCTGCCGCGGACGAGGCCAGGGCGGTCGCCGCGCTGGGCGGCTTGTTCGTGATCGGCACCGAACGCCATGAATCGCGGCGGGTCGACAACCAACTGCGCGGCCGATCGGCCCGCCAGGGCGATCCGGGCGAAACAAGGTTCTATCTGTCCCTCGGCGATGACCTGATGCGCCGGTTCAGCAATCTTGACCTTCAGAAATTGCTGACCCGGTTGAAGATGGCCGACGACGAGCCGATCGAGGCCCGGGTCGTCACCCGAGCGATCCAGAGTGCGCAAACCCAGGTCGAACAGCTCAACTTTGAACTCCGTCGCAACATCCTGAAATACGACGAGGTGATGAACGAGCAACGCAAAGTCGTCTACGCCGCCCGTCGGCGAATCCTGAACGGCGACGACCTCAGCTCATCGATCAACACCATGCTGGTCGAGGTCATCACCGCCTATGTCGACGCGGCCACCGCCGGCGGGATCACCGAGGACTGGGATCTCGACGCGCTGCGAACGGCAGTGACCGAGCTGTGTCCCGGCGGAATGCCACCCAGGGCATGGATGGCGGATCGCACCGGATCAGGCCCGGCCGGGCCCGCTCGTCGTGCGCTGCTGAATGCGCTGATCGCCGATGCCCAACGGGCCCTGGCGTGCCGGGAAGGCGCCCTAGCCGCCACCGCCGGTATGGGCGCCGTCCGTCGGGTCGAACGCGAGGTCATCCTCGACGCCATCGACCGGAAATGGCGTGAGCATCTCTATGAAATGGACTACCTCAAACTCGGTATCGGACTGCGCGCGATGGCCCAGCGTGACCCGGTCGTCGAATATCAGCGGGAGGGCTACGACATGTTCGTGCGCATGATCGAAGCCCTCAAGGAGCACTGCATCACCAACCTTTTCGACGCGCTACAGCAGCCTGCGTCGCCGTGACCATCGGGGCGCGGATGGCCGTCTCAGCCGCCGCCGTGGCGGGCTTCCAGGTCGGCCAGTGCGCGGCGCAGCGCGTCCGCCTCGTCGGCGCCGACCCGTTCGACGAAATGGACCAGTGCGGCCTGCCGGTCACCGGAGTCGGCGGCCTGGGCGAGCGCGTCAACCATCAGTCCGGCAACCAACTCATCGCGGCCGTGCGTCGGGGCGTACTGGTGGGCCCGGTCGGCGCGGATCTGCACGACAAGGTTCTTACGGGCGAGGCGCTGCAGAACGGTCATCACCGTGGTGTAGGCCAGTTCACGCCGGGTGGCGAGCGCCTCGTGAACCTGACGGACGGTTTGCGGATGCTGCGCGGCCCAGAGGTGATCCATTACCGCCCGCTCCAAGTCGCCCAGACCGGTTAGCTTGGCCATGCCCACATCTCCATCGACTTCGAGGGTACTCGCAGTTACTACGGAACGTCGTACCCAGAATTCGAGCGATTGACTCACCGCACGCCGGAGCAATCCCCCCGCGCCCCCGCGACAACTCCGCCTCCGGCCACCGTGTAGACAATGAAGTCGTGCAACCGGAGGCAGCCCTTCCCAGCCCGTATGACGCCGCGTTCGACGCCGAGATCGGGTTGACCTACACCGAGACCTCACCGGACGGCGTCAAAGCGCACCTGGAGGTGACGCCGAAACTGCATCAGCCGATGGGCATCGTCCACGGCGGGGTGTGGTGCTCGATGATCGAGTCGATGGCCAGTGTGTCGGCCTATCTGTGGCTCACCGAGAACGGCGGCGGCAATGTCGTCGGGGTCAACAACAACACTGACTTCCTCCGGGCGATCACCGCCGGAACCGCCTACGGGGCGTCCGAACCGGTACACCGCGGCCGACGCCAGCAATTGTGGCTGGTCACCATCCGCGACGCGGACAACCGGTTGATAGCCCGCGGCCACGTCCGGCTGCAGAACCTGGAAGCACAGGCCTGAGCAGTTCCCCGGGCAGTTCGCCGAACACCGTCAGTGCAGGCCGGCCAACTGCAGGACCAGTCGCGCCCCGCCCAGCGGGCTGGTTCCCAGCGATGCCGCGCCGCGGTGCAGTTCGGCCTGCTGGGCGACGACAGCCAGACCCAACCCGGAACCGGAGCGCGACGCCGTCGATCCTCGGGCGAAACGCTCGAACACCGCGGAGCGTTCCTCCTCGGGAACACCGCTGCCGTTGTCGTCCACGACGACCCGCACCCCGTCCGCAGAACTGCTGACGGCCAATCGGACCTCAGTCGCACCGCCATGTTTGACCGCGTTGGCGATGGCGTTGTCGATCACCAGGCGCAGACCAACGGGCAGTCCGATCATCAGAACCGCCGGCGAAGGAACCAGGGAGACCCGCAGGTCGTGGTAGGTGCGTTCGGCGTCATGGGCCGCGCGGTCGAGCAATTCGGTCATATCGAACGGCACGAAGTCGTCAGCGGTGGTCAGTTCGCCCTGAGCCAACCGCTCCAGTGCGGTCAGGGTCGCCTCGATGCGACTCTGGGTCCGAACCGTGTCGCTGATGACCTCCTCGCGCTGATCGTCGCCGAGGTCGAGGGTGCTGAGCACCTCGAGGTTGGTGCGCATCGCGGTCAACGGGGTGCGCAGTTCGTGGGAGGCGACCGCCGCAAAGTCTCTGGCCGATTCCAGGGCCGCCCTGGTTCTGGCTTGTTCGTCACCGATTCGGGCCAGCATCCCCTCGACCGCCTCGCCGATCTCCACCGCCTCGCGCACCCCTCGGACTTGGACCTCCTCAGGCTTGGACTGGGCGTTGATGGCGCGGGCCTGCTGGGCCAGCAGCCGGAACGGGTCGATCATGATCAACGAGAAGAACCAGCCGACCACCACGGTGCCGATGATGACGCCGCCGCAGATCAGCACCACGCGCCAGTGCAGTTCGGCGATCCGTCGCTGGGTTTCGGCCATCGGCGCGCCGAGGGCGATCGTGGCACCGCCCACCGTGAAGGTGCGCACCCGGTACTCCACCCCGTCGATGGTGGTGTTGGCGTAGCCGTCGGCTAGTTTCGGCAACACGATGTCGGTGGGCACCGACATGGCCATCGCACCCACCCGGACGGTGCGGACCAGGTTGCCGTCCGGGCTGGGGCCCTCGGGCGCCGGGGGACTGGACAGCAGTCCGCTGAAGTCGCCGAGGCTGCTCACCGAATCCAGCCGTCGGTCCAACTGGCTGTACTGATCGTTGGTGACACCCACCCATACCCAGGTGCCAAGGGTCAGGACAAGGATGACGACGGCAAGCGCGGCGACGATCACGATCGTGCGCAGCGACATCATCCGGGCGGGCAGCCGCTGCAGCATCCGGTAGACAAATTCGTCGGGTTTCACCACCGCGGCCGCCCGAAGTCGACCCCGGTGCCGATCACCGCCGAAGCGGTCAGTCCGATCGCCGCCAAAACGGTCAGATCGCGTCGGCGAGGATCATGGCGCGCTGCGGCAGGTTGCAGCGCTGACGGAAATCGCGGCCCGGCTGACGGATCGCCTGCAACTCCGCGCGGACCGCCGGGTTGGCATTGAGGTAGGCCTCGGTCTCATCCCGGGCCTGGGTCTTCGGCATTCCCTGCAGGCCGGTGAAGAAACTGTTCACCTCAGGGTGGGTGAACAGGTAGGTCGCCATCGCCGCGGACACCCCCGACATCACCCCGGTCATATCCGCGGTGGTGCAGTTCGGCGGGGCATCGTCGGCCAGCGCGGGGGACAGGGCGCCGAACAGCAGCACAGCGGCGCCCAGCGTGGCCGCCGCGGTGCGGCCGACGAACCGATGTGCGGCTGACATGGCGTCCCCCTGATGACCGGTGGGCTGTTCGGGGAGCGGGTGCAATCCGAGCACCGCTCCCTGCCGCCAATGCTATGGCAGCGCGATGACGGGGCAACCCGAACACGCCGCCGCCCGGGACAGGTCAGGAAGCGGTGATCTCGGCCTCCTCGGCCCGTTCGGCGATCTCCTCGAGTTGCTCGATCCGGGTTCGGGCGTAGGCCTGCTGCTCGGTGATGGTCAGCTGAGCGCGGTGACTGCCGATGAAGGTGCCGATCCAGGACAGCGCCGTCGTCAGCCGGGCCTTGAATCCCACCAGGTAGATGAGGTGCAGGAACAGCCAGGCCAGCCAGGCGATGAACCCGCCGAACTCCAGCGGACCCACCTTGGCCACCGCCGAATAGCGCGACACGGTGGCCATCGAGCCCTTGTCGAAGTACTGGAACGGCTCACGCGCCGCAGGGTCGGCCCCCTTGAGTTCGGCCTTGATCAGTTTGGACGCGTACCGGGCACCCTGGATCGCGCCCTGCGCCTGGCCGGGCACGCCGTCCACAGAGGCCATATCGCCGACGACAAAGACGTTCGGATAGCCCGGAACGGTGAGGTCGGGTAGTACCTTGACTCGGCCGGCGCGGTCGATCTCGGCGCCGGACTGGTCGGCGATGATCTTGCCCAGTGGGCTGGCCGACACCCCGGCCGACCAGACCTTGGTCTGGCATTCGATTCGCTTGGTGCTGCCGTCGCCGTATTTGACGTTGATGCCATTGCGGTCGACGTCGGTGACCATCGCCCCGAGTTGGATCTCCACACCCAGCTTCTCCAGTCGGGCGGCGGCCTTGCGGCCCAGCTTTTCGCCCATCGGAGGAAGAACCGCCGGTGCGGCGTCGAGCAGGATGACCCGGGCCTTGGTGGAGTCGATATGACGGAAAGCGCCCTTGAGAGTGTGGTCGGCCAACTCGGCGATCTGACCGGCCATCTCCACACCGGTCGGCCCGGCTCCGACCACCACGAACGTGAGCAGCTTCGCGCGGCGCTCCGGGTCACTGGACCGCTCGGCCTGCTCGAACGCGCCCAGGATGCGACCGCGCAACTCCAAAGCATCGTCGATGGTCTTCATACCCGGCGCCCACTCGGCGAAGTGGTCGTTGCCGAAGTAGGACTGACCAGCACCCGCGGCGACGATCAACGAGTCATAAGGAGTGCGGTAGGTGTGACCCAACAGCACCGAGTCGACGGTTTTTCGGGCCAGATCGATATGGGTGACCTCACCGAGCAGCACCTGACAGTTCTTGTTGTTGCGCAGGACCACCCGGGTCAGCGGGGCGATCTCGCCTTCGGAGATGATTCCGGTCGCCACCTGGTAGAGCAGCGGCTGGAACAGGTGGTGGGTGGTCTTGGCGATCATCTTGATGTCGACATCGGCCCGCTTGAGCTTCTTGGCCGCGGTAAGGCCACCGAACCCCGAGCCGACGATGACGACCTTGTGCTTGTCCGACGGAGTCGCGCCGGGATGGGTCATCTTCGCTCCTGAAACTAGCTGCGCCGAAATGTGTGCAGGCGATCGGTGACAGCGTAATCGTCCGGCCGACGAAAGACCTGCCGGGTCACCCTCGCAGCACGGGGCGCAGGACCTCACCGAGCTTGGTGATGGATCCGGGAACGTACCCGGGCAGGTTCACGATTATGCCGTCGATCCCGACGTCGAGAATCTGGGTCCGGACCGTCTCGGCGATCCGTTCCGGACTGCCGACCACGATTCGGCCCCGCATCGCCTCGGGAACCATGTCGTCGGTGAATTTGGGGTCCGGCACCGCGGTGAGCAGCACGCTGGTTTCCAGCGTCGCCGGATCGCGGTCGGCCTCCTCGCACCGGCGGGCCAGCGCGGAGACCTTGCCTGGGAGTTCGGGCAGCGCGGCGATCACATTGAGGTGGTCGAAATAGCGGGCCGCCAGGCCGAAGGTCTTCTTCTCTCCGCTCCCGCCGATCATCAGCGGGATGTGCTCCCGGAAACGAGGTACCGCCACAGCGTCCTCGGTGCGGTAGTACTTGCCGGAGAAGGTCACCCGATCGCCGGCCAGCATCGGCAGAATGATCTGCAGCGCCTCGTCGAGCTTGGCGAACCGTTCGGTGAATGTGCCGAATTCGAAGCCGAGCGAGGTGTGCTCGAGTTCGAACCAGCCGGTGCCGATGCCGAGCACCGCACGGCCCTCGCTGATCACGTCCAGGGTGGTGATGGCCTTGGCCAGCAGGGTGGGGTTGCGATAGGTGTTGCCGGTCACCAGGGTGCCCAGCAGCACCCGCTCAGTGGCCGTCGCCAGCGCGCCCAGCGCGGTGTAGGCCTCCAGCATCGGCTGGTCCGGAGCCCCCAGCATGGGCAGTTGATAAAAGTGGTCCATCACGAAAACGGAGTCGAACCCGGCCGCCTCGGCTTCCCGGGCCTGGGCGAGGACGGTGGGAAACAGTTCGGCCACCGACGTGCCGTAGGAGAAGTTAGGGATCTGCAGGCCCATCCGGATGGTCACATCCGTGACATTAGCTTCAGGTGGGGACAAGCAGAGGTCCGTGTGGAAGATCTGCCAGGTCAGGGGTGAGCAGCAGCACGTCGGGAACAGGCCCCGGAGATCGGTCTGACGGCAGCCCACCCGGCACCTAGGGTTGGTCCGCATGAGGCCTGGCAACCCGGCGGCCCTGCCGCGCTGGGTATACCTGCCCGCCACGGTGGGCGCGGTGTTCGTGGTGCTGCCTCTGGTGGCCCTCGCGGTCAACGTCGACTGGGCGGATTTCGGCGCGCTCGTGAGCAGTCCCGCGTCCCGCGCAGCCCTGCTACTCAGCCTGCGCACCGCGGGCGCCAGCACCCTGCTGTGCCTGGCCCTGGGTGTTCCGCTGGCCCTGGTGCTGGCGCGGCAGCACGGCCGGGTCGCCGGACTGCTGCGTCCGCTGATCCTGTTGCCACTGGTGCTTCCCCCCGTGGTGGGCGGCATCGCGCTCCTCTACGCCTTCGGCCGACTCGGACTCTTGGGCCAGTATCTGGAGGCCGCCGGCATCCGGGTGGCGTTCACCACGACTGCGGTGGTGCTCGCTCAGACCTTCGTGTCGCTGCCGTTCCTGGTCATCGCCCTCGAGGGGGCCGCCCGCACCGTCGGGACGGGGTACGACACCGTGGCCGCCACGTTGGGGGCGCGGCCGGCCGTCGTGTGGTGGCGGGTGACCCTGCCCCTGCTGGCACCCGGACTGCTGTCCGGGGCCGTCCTGGCCTTCGCCCGTGCGCTGGGGGAGTTCGGCGCAACACTGACCTTCGCGGGATCACGCCAGGGTGTCACCCGCACCCTGCCGCTGGAGATCTATCTGCAGCGCGAAGTCGACCCCGACGCCGCGGTGGCGCTGTCGATGCTGCTGATCGCCGTTGCTGCCATCGTCGTACTGGGTCTGGGCTGGCGTCGGCTGTCCGGCCGGAACGCACCGGTGGGCACCGGTGGGTGAACTGCAGGTCTCGGCCGCCGTCCCGGCCCGAGGCCTTGAGGTGTCGTTCACCGTCGCCGCCGGTGAGGTCCTAGCGGTGCTCGGGCCCAACGGTGCCGGGAAATCGACGACGGCGGCCGTGCTCGCCGGCCTGCTGAGGCCCGAGCGGGCCGTCATCCGGATCGGCGACCGGACGCTGACCGATACCGGGCGTGGTGTGGCGGTGCCGATCCATGACCGGCGGGTCGGGCTGATGTTGCAGGATCCGTTGCTGTTTCCGCATATGAGCGTGCTGGGCAATGTGACGTTCGCAGCGCGCCGGCACAATGACGCGAGGACCCGCGCGCGGCACTGGCTGCAACGGGTGGATGCAGCCGGGTTGGCCGGACGCAAGCCCGGCATGCTGTCGGGCGGCCAGGCGCAACGGGTGGCGCTGGCCCGGGCACTGGCCGCCGAACCGGATGCGCTCGTGCTGGACGAACCGCTCGCCGGGCTGGACGTGGCCGGCGCAGCCTCGATGCGGGCCATGCTGCGACAGGTGCTCGCACAGGACCCCCGCCCGGTGGTGCTGATCACCCATGATCTGCTCGACGTGCTGGGTCTGGCCGACCGGGCGATGGTGCTCGAATCCGGCCATGTGGCCGAGATCGGTCCGGTCACCGATGTGCTGGCCACGCCCCGCAGCCACTTCGGGGCCCGGTTCGCCGGATTGAACCTGGTTCGGGGAGTTGTCGCCGGGTCGGGAAAGTTGCGCACCGTCGCCGACTCCGAGCCCGGACAAACCTGGTACGGCGTGGCGGCCGAGCCCCTGACACTGGGCTGCGACGCGGTGGCGGTGTTCGCCCCCGCCGCGGTGGCGGTATACCGCGATCGGCCGCACGGCAGCCCGCGCAACAGCATCCGGGTGCGGATCGCCGGGCTCGACGTTGCTGCCGGGGTGGTGAAGGTGCGCACGGATGACCAGGCAGACGGGGGTCCCGGACTGGCTGCCGCGGTGACAGCCGAGTCGCTGGCCGAACTCGGTCTGGCGGTGGGCGAACGGGTGTGGTTCACGATCAAGACCCAGGAGGTCGGTTTGCACGCCGCGGGCCGTCCCGGGGCCTGACCGAGGTAAACCGGCAGGCGGACACGACCGCCCACACACTTGCCTACGCCGGGTAACACGGTAGGTTTTGCGCCATGACGCAGTCTTCACGACGCCCCGGCCTGTGGACGGGCCCCGGTTTGCGGACCGCCCTGGCCGTCACGGCGGTCGCGGGCGCCAGCGCAGTCACGATCGCCATGCCGCATGCCGCGCTGGCCGAACCGGTGCCGCCGCCCACACCCACCACCGCCGCCCCGGCGGAACCGGCCCCGGCCCCTCCTCCGGCAGACCCCGCCGCACCTGCTGAGCCCGCTCCTGCACCGGCGCCGGCCGATCCTGCCGCGCCGGCCGAACCGGCCCCAGCGGCCCCGCCGGCGGACCCCAATGCTCCGCCGCCCCCGCCGGCCGATCCCAACGCGCCGCCTCCGCCTGCGGACCCCAACGCGCCGCCGCCCCCGCCGGCCGATCCCAACGCGCCGCCTCCGCCGGCCGCCGACCCGGATGCGCCGCCCCCGGCGCCCGAAGCAGGCCGGGTGGAGAACGCCAGCGGCGGTTTCAGTTATGCGCTGCCAGCAGGTTGGGAGGTGGCCGACGCCTCGCGGCTGAGCTACGGCCAGGCACTGCTGCTCAAGCAGACCGGCCCGGCAGCATTGCCGGGTCAGTCCGCACCCACCGCCAACGACACCAGCATCCTGCTGGGACGGCTGGACCTGAAACTGTTCGCCGGCGCTGAGCCGGATAACGCCAAGGCCGCCGTCCGACTGGCCTCGGATATGGGCGAGTTCTTCATGCCCTTCGCCGGTACCCGTATCAACCAGCAGACCAGCCCTCTTCAGGCTGGCGATATGCCCGGCTCGGCGTCGTCCTATGACGTGAAGTTCACCGATACGAACAAGCCCAACGGCCAGATCTGGGCCGGTGTCGTCGGAACGGCGGGCGAGCAGCGCAGCCAGCCCGGCGACAGATGGTTCGTGGTCTGGCTGGGCACCTCGAAGGATCCCATCGACCCGGCCGCCGCCACGGCGCTGGCCAATTCGATCAGGCCCTACACGCCGCCGCCGCCGCCCGAGGCCCCGGCTCCGGACCCGAACGCCCCGGCAGTGCTGCCGCCGCCGGGTGACCGGGTCGGCATTCCGATCCCGGTCACCACCCCGGTTCCGGAGATGATGCCGGCGGGCTGATCCCGCCCTCGCCGTTCGATCGTGGCCATCTCACACTCCGAACCGTTACCGCGACGGGGTATACCGGAGGCATACGGCCGGTGGCAATGCTGGCCGGAACCCCAGAGGAGGTCCGGATGGACATCATCGCGGCAACTGATTTCCTGGCTCGCTCCAGCACGCTGACCAGTGTCGGCTGGATCGGCTACATCATCATCGGAGCGCTCGCGGGATGGATCGGAAGCAAGATCGTCAAGGGCGGCGGTTCCGGATTGCTGATGAATATCGTGATCGGAGTGGTCGGGGCGCTCATCGGCGGCTTCCTGCTGAGCTTCATGCTCGACACCGCGGCAGGTGGTTGGTGGTTCACCCTGTTCACCGCGATCCTCGGCTCAGTGATCCTGCTGTGGATCATGGGCAAGGTTCGCCGCTAAGACTAGGTCGCAACGATGCGCGCCTGGCGGGTGCGCCGCCCAGGTCCGGCCGGTTCCGGGCCGATGGACTTCGACGATCACGCCGCCGTTCCGGAGGCCGGTCCCGGCGAGCTCTTGGTGGCGATCAGAGCCTGCGGGGTCTGCCGCACCGACCTGCATGTCGCGGAGGGTGACCTCGCGGTGCACCGGCCCGGGGTCATTCCGGGCCATGAGGTGGTCGGCGAGGTGGCGGCCCTGGGCCCGGGTGCGGCCGGGTTCGCGGTGGGCGACCGGGTCGGCATCGCCTGGCTTCGGCACACCTGCGGGACGTGCGGCTATTGTCTGCGCGGCGACGAGAATCTGTGCCCGGACTCCCGCTACACCGGCTGGGACGGCGACGGTGGCTACGCGGACTTCGCTACGGTGCCGGCGGATTTCGCACACCGACTGCCCGACGGGTACGCAGACGCCGAATTGGCTCCGTTGCTGTGCGCCGGCATCATCGGCTACCGGTCGCTGAAACGCGCCGATCTGCCGCCCGGCGGCCGGCTGGGACTGTACGGGTTCGGCGGCAGCGCCCACATCACCGCCCAGGTCGCTCTCGCCGGGGGCGCCGAGGTCCATGTGATGACCCGGGGAGCCGATGCCCGGGAATTGGCGCTGGCACTGGGCGCGGCCTCGGTACAGGGCTCAGCCGATGCGCCGCCGGTGAAGCTCGACGCAGCGATCCTATTCGCACCGGTTGGAGGCTTGGCACTGCCGGCGCTGGAGGCCCTGGACCGTGGCGGCACCCTCGCCATCGCCGGTATCCACCTCAGCGATATCCCGCCGCTGAACTATCAGCGTCACCTTTTCCAGGAACGCCAGATCCGTTCGGTGACCTCCAACACGAGGGCCGACGCCAGGGAGTTCCTTGACTTCGCCGGCCGGCACCGGATCGAGGTGACGACACCGCACTATCGGCTGGCCGACGCCGATAGGGCGTTGATCGACCTGGCCGAGGGCAGGATCGCCGGGGCGGCGGTACTGCTGCCCTGAGCTCTCAGCTGGACAGGTGCCAGACCAGGGCGGCGGCCAAGGCGCCGATCCCGTTGAGGGACCAGTGCAGGGCGATGGGCGCGATGAGGCTTCCGCTGCGCCGGCGCAGCCAGGTGAAGACGAATCCGGCCGCCGCAGTGGCCAGCACCGCCCCGACGATGCCGGCCAGCATTCCGAACACACCGCCGCCCAGGATCTGGGTGAATCCGACGTTACTGCTGGTCAATCCCAGCGAGCTGGCGATATGCCAGAGCCCGAACAGCAGCGATCCGGCGGCGGTGACGCCGCGCCATCCCCAAACCCGGTCCATGGCGCCGTGCAGCACTCCGCGGAACGCCAGTTCCTCGGGGATCACCGTCTGCAGCGGGATGATGATCATCGACGCCAGCACCGCCCCGGAGAAGGTGGCGTAACGGTCATTGAGGAACATCGGGCGGGTCCACGGCAGCAGTGCGCCGATCGCCACCACGGTCAGGACGAGCGCCACCGCGGCCAGTGCGTAGCGTGCACCGGATCGCCAGTGCTCACGGCCCAGCCCCAACTCGGCCCAGCCGAGTCCACGGGCACGCACCAGGGCCACCAGCCCCAGTGCCGCGACCGGCACCATCACCACACCCACCCAGGCGACGGTGAAGTGCGCGATCACGTTGGTGATCGCCAGCACCACGATGACCACGCCGATATCGACGTAGACCCGCAGATGGTGCAGCGCGGCCAATTGAGCCAGCGCGGGGTGGGGGTGCGCGACGGCGGCGCTCTGTTCAGACATTTGGTCCCAATTATACGCGTGTCAAGAACACCCGATTAGCACAGGCGTTCGGTACCGGGGCCGTCGATACTGGCGGATGCCGCCGCCGCTAAGCTCGGCGCCGAAGGAACGGGAGGCGCCGGGAGTGAACGGACACGAGCGCAACGAGTCCCTGCTGGCTTCACTGCGGGTGCTCGACCTCTGCGACGGCGATGCCGATTCCGTCACCCGACTGCTGGCCGATCTGGGTGCGGACGTGCTGAAAATCGAGCCGCCCGGCGGCAGTGTGGCCCGTGCTGTGCTGCCGACCTTGGGCGGAGTCAGCATCCCGTTCGCGTTGCACAACGCCAATAAGCGCTCAACTGTTCTCGATCCGGCCGACGAGACCGACCGGCGCCGGTTCCTCGATCTGGCCGCGGAGGCCGACATCGTCGTCGACAGCGGCCAACCCGGTGGGGCGGCCGGCTACGGCGCCACAGCCGAACAACTAGCCGACCGGTTTCCGCACCTGGTCACCATGACGGTCACCGATTTCGGCATTCGGGGGCCGCGCGCGGGCTGGCGTGCCACCGATCCGGTGCTCTACGCGATGTCCACGGCGCTGTCCCGCTCCGGGCCGACGACCGGCACCCCGGTGCTGCCGCCGGACGGTATCGCCTCGGCCACCGCCGCAGCACAGGCGGCCTGGGCGGTGCTGGTGGCGTACTTCAACCGGTTGCGTTGCGGCGTCGGCGATTTCGTCGACTTCGCCCGATTCGACGCGGTGGTGCTGGCACTGGATGCGCCGTTTGGTACGCAGGGGCAGGCGGCTACGGCTCGCACGAAGGGCGAGCGCTGGCGCGGCCGGCCCAAGAACCAGGACCTCTATCCGATCTTCCGGTGCCGCGACGGGTATGTCCGCATCTGTGTGCTCTCGCCCCGGCAGTGGCACGGGATGCGGGCCTGGCTGGGGGAGCCGGCCCAGTTCGCCGATCCCCGGTTCGACACCATCGCCGCCCGGGTGCAGGCCTTCGGCGAACTCGGCAGCCTGATCGCCGCACTGTTCGCCGAACAGACGATGGAGGAGTTGGTTGACGCGGGGCAGGCGCACGGTGTCCCGATCGCGGCGGTGCTGACACCCTCGGACGCGCTGGAATCGGAGCACCTCGATGCGGTGGGGGCACTGGCTGAGACCGAGCTCGCGCCCGGTGTGACCGCCCGGGTTCCGGTCGGCTACTGGGTGATCGACGGCCACCGCGCCGGATTCGGCACCCCCGCGCCGGCAACGGGCAGTAGTGAGCCGCGCTGGCTGCAGCCTCGGTACGACCCGGACGCCACCGGCCCTGCCGGCGGCCGGCCACTGGACGGCATCCGGGTGCTCGACCTCGGCATCATCGTGGCCGGCGGCGAACTGAGCAGGCTGTTCGGCGACCTGGGCGCCCAGATCGTCAAAGTGGAGAGCACTGCCTACCCGGACGGTCTGCGGCAGAAGCGTGAAGGCCAGGCGATCAGCGAATCCTTCGCCCGGGCACATCGCAACAACCTCGGCCTTGGATTGGAGCTGCGAACTCCGGACGGCGCCGCTCTGTTCGAGCGCCTGGTGGCCGCCTCGGACGCGGTGTTCGCCAACTTCAAGCCCGGAACCCTTCGGGCCCTTGGGTTTTCCTACCAAAGGCTCAGCGAGATCAATCCTCAGCTGGTGCTCGCCGAGAGCAGTGCGTTCGGCGACACCGGCCCGTGGAGCGATCGGATGGGGTACGGACCGCTGGTCCGGGCCACCACCGGGGTGACGAGGCTGTGGACATCTGAGGAGGATCCGGGCGACTCGGCCCGCCATCCCTTCTACGACGCCACCACGATCTTCCCCGACCATGTCGTCGGTCGGATCAGCGCGATCGGTGCACTGGCCGCATTGATCCGCCGCCGCCGGATCGGTTCCGGCGCCCGAATCCACGTCTCGCAGGCCGAAGCGTGCATCAACCAACTCGACACCCGCTACGTCACCCTGGCGGCGGAGGCCCGCAACGGCATCGTCGTCGAGAGCCATCCGAATCACCTCGTACTCAAGTGCGCCGGTGATGACGAGTGGTGCGTGGTGTCCTTGTCCTCGGATGCCGACCGGCTCGCCGTGGCCAGGGCGCTCGGGGCCGGGGAGGCCGGTGAGGCCGGTGAGGCCGGTGAGGCCGGTGAGGCCGACCCGATCACAACATTGAGCGAATGGGCGAAGCACCGGACTCCATCGGAAGTCGCCGAGACTCTGCAGGCTGCCGGGGTCGCGGCCGGCCCGATGTACCGGGCCGAGGATGTGCTCAATGACACGCAACTGATCTCCCGTCAGGTCCTGGTCGAGATGGCCCACCCGTCCTTCGAGGTGACCCTGCCCAGTGAGGCCGGTCCCGCTCCGTACCGGAACATCCCGCCGGCTCCACAGCGCCCGGCACCACTGCCCGGTGCCGACACCCGACTGATCTGCCAGGACTTGCTCGCGATGGACGCCGATGAGATCGACCGCCTGCTCACTGAAGGCGTGCTGTTCGCCCCCGCCGAGAATTCCGGAGTGCCGATATGACTGTCACGAACACGACTAACAAGAACATGACCCCGCCGCAGCTGTTCATCGACGGTGAGTTCCGCATCGCCGACAAGGCCGAGCCGGTGCTGGAGGCGGCGACCGGTGAACTCCTCGGCGACGGCGCCAGCGCCACCGAAGCCGATATCGACGCCGCCGTCGCCGCCGCCCGCGCCGCCCTGCCGGAATGGAGCGGAGCATCCCCGGATCACCGGGCAGCGGTTCTGAAGGCGTTCGCCGCGGCCCTGCATCAACGCGCCGCCAGCACCAGCGAGTTGGTATCCCGCGAGAACGGTATGCCGATGTCACTGTCCGGCGGCGCCAACGGGCTGTTCCCCGCGGCCCTGCTGAGCTACTACGCCAAGCTCATCACCGCGACCCCGATCGAGGAGATTCGCCCCAGCGCGACCGGTCACACCATCGTCCGCCGGGAGCCGGTCGGAGTCGTCGCCGCGATCGTTCCGTGGAACTATCCGCAGGCGCTGGCGGCCTTCAAGTTCGCGCCGGCGCTGGCCGCCGGCTGCACCGTAGTGCTCAAGGCATCTCCCGAAACCGCGCTGGATGCCCTGGTTTTCGCCGAGGCTGCCCAGCAGGCCGGGATTCCGGCCGGGGTGTTCAACGTGGTCCCGGGTGCCACGGACGCCAGCGCGCACCTGGTCGCCCACCCCGGCGTGGACAAGGTGAGCTTCACCGGATCGACATCGGTCGGACGCATCATCGGCGAGGTATGCGGCCGGCTATTGCGGCCGGTGACGCTGGAACTGGGCGGAAAGTCCGCGGCGATCATCCTCGACGATGCCGACCTGGACGCCACCATGCGCGGGCTGCGGTCGGTCTCCTTCATCAACAATGGCCAGACCTGCTTCCTGGGTTCGCGCATCCTGGCTCCGCGATCGCGCTACGGCGACGTAGTCGACGCCCTTGCCGACCTGGTCAACTCGATGACCGTCGGCAGTCCGTTGGACACGGCAACCGATATCGGCCCGGTGGTCAGCGCCCGCCAACGCGAGCGCGTCCTGGGCTACATCGAGGCAGGAAAGAACAGCGGGGCGAAACTCGTTGTGGGCGGGGGAGTCCCGCGCAATCAGCCACGCGGCTGGTTCGTCTCGCCGACCGTCTTCGCCGACGTCGACAACTCGGATCGGATCGCCCAGGAGGAGATCTTCGGCCCCGTCCTGGCGGTCATCCCCTACGACAGTGACGAGCATGCCGTCGCACTGGCCAATGACAGCGAGTTCGGGCTGGCCGGCTCGGTCTGGTCCACCGACGTGGCGCGGGCTACCGAGGTGGCCCGCGAAATCAGGACCGGTACGGTCGGCATCAACGACTACCAACTCGACATCGGCGCGCCGTTCGGCGGGGTGAAGGCCAGCGGGATCGGCCGGGAGCTCGGCCCGGAGGGCCTCGAGGAGTTCTTCAACCTCAAGTCGATCTACCGGACCGGTGCCCCGTAGGACGGGCGGTTGACACCAGGCGGCCATCGAGTCGGAGATTTCTCCCGGGGTTCATTTTTCGTTAAAGCGTGGAACTTCGGCGGCGGGGCATATTGAATCGGTTCGTCAGAACGGACGCGCCCACTAGGCGGCGCCTGCCCAGTAAGGACGTCTTAATGCCCAGTATCGACGCAGAACCCTTCCCTTTGGACTTCGCGGTCCAGTCAACCGCTCTGATCATCATCGATATGCAGCGCGACTTCGTCCTGCCGGGCGGCTTCGGCGAGGCGCTGGGCAACGACACCTCGCTGCTACTCGCGGCGGTGGAACCGACTCAGCAGGTCTTGGACCGCGCCAGGGAGATCGGGATGTTCGTCATCCACACCCGGGAGGGCCACCGGCCCGATCTGACTGATTGCCCACCGGCGAAACTGACTCGCGGTGGAAAGACCTTCATCGGCGAGGACGGCCCGATGGGTCGCATCCTGGTCCGCGGCGAGCAGGGGCATGACATCATCCATCAGCTCTACCCCATCGAAGGCGAACCCGTTATCGACAAGCCGGGTAAGGGTTCGTTCCACGCCACCGATCTAGGCCAGATCCTTTCCGACCGCGGCATCAAGACACTGATCGTCTGCGGGGTGACTCTTGAAGTCTGCGTTCACACCACGGTTCGTGAGGCCAATGACCGCGGGTACGAATGCGTGGTGCTCAGCGACTGCGTGGCGTCCTACTTCCCGGAGTTCCAGCGCGTGGGTCTGGAGATGATCAAGGCCCAGGGCGCCATCTTCGGCTGGGTCTCGGACTCCGCCCGATTCCTCGCCGCCACTTCCTAGCTGCAGTGCGAATGGAGTCATCCCAAGAATTCCAGTGACCGTCCCGGCCGGATCCACTCCGCCAACGAGAAGGCAGCCGCATGAGTACCCGCTCGCGTTTCTACCCCAATCTGTACAAGGACTCGGTGTCGCTGATGACGGTTTCGGCGCAGGTGACATCGATCCCCGGCATAGAGGCCGCATCGGTGGTGATGGCCTCATCGACCAACGTCGACAACCTCGCCCAAGCGGGGCTCGGAGCCTTCGACGTTCGCCCGAATGACCTCGTCGTTGCGGTCGCGGGAACCGAGGAAGCTTGTGACGAGGCCATTGCATTGGCCGATAAGTTGCTCTCGGCGTCCCCAGAAGATGGTGGCGATGAGACCGGTGCGGTCGCACCGACAACGAGTATCCAGATGGCCGTCGGCAAGGACCCCGGTCTGACCCTGGCACTGATCTCGGTGCCCGGCGACTACGCCGCGGCCGAGGCGATGAAGGCACTGCGGCTCGGTCTGGACGTGATGGTGTTCAGCGACAATGTCACGCCCGAAGCCGAACTGGCCCTCAAGCGGTACGCCCGCGATGCCGACCTCATGGTGATGGGACCGGACTGCGGCACCTCGATTGTGAACGGTATCCCGTTGGGCTTCGCCAACGTGGTGCGCCGCGGACCGATCGGCGTCGTCGGCGCCTCCGGAACCGGAACCCAGGAGGTGACGGTGCGAATCCACCAGAACGGATCCGGGGTTTCCCAGGCCCTAGGCACCGGCGGGCACGATCTGGCCGATCTGATCGGCGGGATCTCGATGCTTCACGGTTTGGCGGCCCTGGATTCCGACCCCGCAACGTCGGTGATCGTGCTGGTGTCCAAACCGCCGTCGCCCGACGTCGCGGCGAAGGTGCTGGCCGCCGCCGAGGCCAGCGAAAAATCCGTCGTCGTCATCTTTTTGGGGGCCGATCCGGCGTCGATCACCGGAAACGGAGTGTACGGCGCTGCCTACCTGGCGCAGGCAGCCGACATGGCCGTCGAACTGGCCCGTGGCGAGCAGCCGAGTTCCGGGCAGATAACGGTCTCCAACGACATGCGCCGGACCTTGCGAGATCTCGCCCGGGCGATGGCCCCAAGCCAGCGTTACGTCCGTGGCATCTTCTCCGGTGGCACGTTCTGTTTCGAAGCCCAGCTGGTGCTCCGGTCATCCGGTATCAGCGCGTATTCCAATACCCCGGTGCAGGGCAATACGGCGTTGGCCGATATCCGCAAGAGCAACGCGAACACCATCATCGATATGGGCGACGACGAATTCACCCAGGGCAGGCCGCATCCCATGATCGATCCCTCCCAGCGGGATGCCCGGATCCGGGAGGAGGTCGCGGACCCCACCACTGCGGTCGTGCTGTTCGATGTGGTCCTCGGGTACGGATCGGCCGACGATCCGACCGCCGAACTGTTGTCCATAATCGGGGCGTCAAAGGCCAAGGCGAGGGCCGCCGGCCGCACCGTGGCGTTCATCGGCTACGTATGCGGCACTGATCTCGATCCCCAGGACCGCGCCAGGATCATTGCCGGCCTCAAGGCGGCCGGCGTCCTGGTCGCGTCGAGTAATGCTGAGGCGGCTGTCTGGTCAGCGACGCTGATCGCCGAGCGTGAGGGAGCCGGCACGTGAAGAAGCTCTTCGAAGAGGACCTCAAGGTCGTCAACGTCGGCCTGCAGGGGTTCGCCAATAACGTCACTGCGGCCGGCGGCCAGGTCACCAACGTGACCTGGGCGCCGCCGGCTGGTGCCGACGCCGCGCTGGGCTGGACGCTAGCCAATCTGATCGGTGACCCGCGCATCCAGGAGGCCAACCGGACCGCCTATGACCGGTACCTTGCCGCCCAGCCGCGGCTGGTTGATCTGGTGCGTGCGGGGGAGGCGATCCCGGCCCTCGGCCCCGGTGAGCGGCGGATCCTGCATTCAGGGCCCCCAATCGCCTGGCCGGACATGTGCGGACCACAGCGCGGCGCGATCGCCGGAGCCATCCTCTTCGAGGGCTGGGCCGACGATCTCGATGCCGCCGAGAAGCTCGCCGGCAGTGGCGCGGTGGTCCTTGAGCCCTGTCACGAATACAATGCGGTGGGCCCAATGGCTGGCATCATCAGCCCGTCGATGCCGGTGTGGGTGGTGGAGAACACCGCGGCTGGCAACCGGGCGTTCTGCAACCTCAACGAGGGCCTCGGCAAAGTGCTGCGCTTCGGCGCCAACTCCACGGAGGTCCTCGACCGGCTGCGCTGGCTGGGTGGGGAGTTCTTCGAGACCTTGCAGGTGGCGGTCCGGGGTCTGACCGACCCAGACCTGAAACCGTTGATGGCGCAGGCGCTGCACATGGGCGACGAGCTGCACAACCGCAATGCCGCGGCCTCGGCGCTGCTGTTCAAGCGGCTCACCTTGTCGCTGCTGGATTCCGATGTCCCTGCCGCAGCCGTGCGAAAGGCGCTGGCGTTCATCGCGGGCAACGACCACTTCTTTCTGAACGTGTCGATGGCGGCGTGCAAGTCGATGAGCGACGCCGCGGCCGGCGTGCCCGGCAGCAGCATGGTCACCGTGATGGCCCGCAATGGGGTGAACTTCGGCATCAAGCTCAGCGGAACTGGCGACCAGTGGTTTCAGGCGCCGGCCAACCCGGTGGACGGCCTTTACTTTCCGGGCTACACCGTCGATGACGCAGCGGCCGACCTGGGGGACTCAGCCATCACCGAGACCAACGGGCTCGGCGGATTCGCCATGGCCGCGTCACCGGCCATCGTTCAGTTCGTCGGCGGCACGCCAGCCGACGCGACGGCCAACAGTCGGCGGATGCTGTCCATCACATTGGGCGCCAATCCCGCATTTACGTTGCCGCCGTTGAACTTCGGCGGCACACCCGCCGGAATCGATGCCCGGCTGGTCGCCGACTCCGGTGTGCTGCCCATCATCAACACAGGTATCGCGCATCGAGAGGCCGGTGTCGGACAGATCGGTGCCGGCATCACCACCGCCCCGATGGAGTGCTTCAACGAAGCGATCGCCGCGCTGGCGTCCGAACTGGAAGCCACGAAGTGAGCACCGCGGTCGTCGCGTTCGGCGGCAACGCATTGGTCACTGATGCCGAGCA
This sequence comes from uncultured Actinomycetota bacterium, assembly GCA_963787055.1. Classification (GTDB taxonomy): domain Bacteria; phylum Actinomycetota; class Actinomycetes; order Mycobacteriales; family Mycobacteriaceae; genus Mycobacterium. The sequence goes on along the minus strand of CAWBBP010000007.1, from coordinate 440,509 downwards.
CGACTCCATACCCCAGCAGTACGAGACGGTCTGCCGCACCGTCCCACCGCTTCTGGATATGGTCGAGCAGGGCTGGAGACTGGTTGTCTCCCATGGCAACGGGCCACAGGTTGGCTTCATCCTGCGTCGCTCAGAGCTCGCGCAGGTCGAGGTCGATCCGGTCCCGGTCGACTATGCCGTCGCCGACACCCAAGGCGCGATCGGATACATGTTCGTCAAGGCCCTGCGCAACGAACTGGCCCGCCGAGGGTTGTCCCGCCCAGTGGTGGCGGTAGTCACCCACTCAGTGGTCAGCCTGGACGATCCGGCGTTTCGGAACCCCACCAAGCCGGTTGGCTCGTTCCTTGAGGAGGCTAAGGCCAAGGAGATGGCCGCCGCCATCGGCTGGACCATCTCCGAGGACGCCGGACGGGGCTGGCGGCGCACGGTCGCCTCACCCCGGCCCACTGCCATTCTGGAGACCGATGTTATCCGGCAACTTCTGGACGCCGGTGCAATTGTCGTCGCGGTGGGCGGCGGCGGCATCCCGGTGGCTGTCGAGTCTGACGGCACGATGCACGGCGTGGAAGCTGTGGTGGACAAGGACATTGCCTCAGGTCTGCTCGCTCACGATCTGAACGCCGAGATGCTGATGATCCCCACCGGCGTTCCGCGGGTCGCCATCGGTTTCGGGACACCGGACGAGCAGTGGCTCGACACCATCACCGTCGAGCAGGCCCGCGGTTACATCGCTTCCGGCCAGTTCGGCAAGGGGTCCATGGAGCCCAAGGTCGAGGCGGTTGCGGACTTCGTCGCAACCACGCCGGGCGCTACCGGCGTGATCGGTGCGGCACAGGAGATTCCCGCGATCCTTGCCGGTACATCGGGAACCCGGATCATCGGCGATGCCTCCGCTGCTTCGGCACCCGCAGTTGCCGATAACGAGAGTGGCGCAGTGTTGTTGGCGGTCAACGGAACGTTGATGCGGGGCCTGAAGCTGGAACCGAACATGGCTGCAGCCGGAGCTACCTTCGTCCGTGAGGCCGATACCGAGCCGGTCTACCGGCTCTGGACCATTAACGATGATCACCCAGCGATGATCCGGGTCACTGACGGCTCCGGGATCGCGGTGGCCGTCGAGGTGTGGTCGGTTCCCGCCGGGGGACTGGCCGGAATCCTGCTGAACGAACCGCCCGGGCTGTCCATCGGCAAGGTTCGCCTCAATGACGGCTCCACCGTTCTGGGAGTTCTCGCGGAGCCGGCGTTGGTCGAGGGCCAGCGCGAGATCAGTCAGCACCGGGGTTGGCGGGCCTACACGGCGACGGAAGGGATTTCATCGTGACCCTCCTGGGCAGAAACATCCTGCCAGAAGTGCAACTGGGCAAGGTGCCGTTCTGGCGGCAGTTCCTGAGGGGCTTCTCCCAGTGCGCATTTCAGGCCAACGAACTCACCGGCCTGATATTCGTCATCGCGGTCGCGACGTACAACTGGCGGATGGCGGCGTTCTATGTGATGTCGGTGCTGATCGCGACGCTTGTAGCCCGCCTGTGCAAAGCCGACCGCACCCTGCTGGATCTCGGGCTCTTCGGATTCAACTCCGGGCTCATGGGTCTGGCCATGGGCAACTTCTACCAACCCAACACCCAACTGTGGCTATGGGTCGCGGCGTTGGCTGTGGTCGCCGCCTTGATCGCGATCGCGATGGGCAAGTGGCTGCCGTTCCCGTTTCTGGCGGCGCCGTTCATCCTCACTTTTTGGATCATTTGGTTCATCGCCGACGCCCGACCCGAACTGGTGAAGTTGGATCTCGAGCCCTGGCCGTTGGAAAGTGTGCAGTGGGGCATTGCCGTGATCAGTGCGTTGGGCGCCGCCCTCTTCGCGTCGTCCGTTGTGACAGGGGTGTTGTTCTTCCTGGGGCTACTGGCCAGCAACTGGCGGCACGCGGTGATCGCGGTGATCGCGGCGCTGATAGCCGTCGCTCTCGCGGCATACGTCGGGGTTGCCGGTGGAGCCATCAACACCGGGTTCGTCGGATTCAACGCCGTCCTGGCAGCGTTGGGCACCGCCGCGGTGCTGGCGGGTGATCTCCGGCTGGCCATCCTTGCTGCCTTGCTTGCGACGTGGTTCTTCAGCTACATCAACCGCAACGCTCCGGTCCCCGCCCTCGCGTCAGGTTTCGTTGTCGCGGTGTGGTCGGTCATGCTGCTCGACTGGCTGCATCGACGCTTCGGACCGGATGCGCAGGCAATCCGCGACACCTAATCGCGCGCGAACGCCGCGGCGGCTTCCCGCTCCAAGTCCAGGTACTGCTCCTCGCTGATGTCCACGGCCACCCGATGATCCTGCCGCCGGTGAACGGGAAGCCCGGCGCATACGAGCGGCTGACCGGGTCCGCGCTGTCGAACCCGACGCACAGGCCATCGCACTCGTGGCCCGATCAGGATCGGGGCGATCGGATTTGCCGAAGATCGACCGCGCCGGCAGATCTCCGGTAGGGGATTGCCCCGATGTTAAGTTGACACCCGTCAAGAGAAAGGGGCTGCCGATGAGCCTGGACCCGCGCACTCCGGTGATCGTCGGTGTCGGTCAGGTCAACCAGCGCGAGGAGGCGCCAGAGGTCGAACCCGTCGATCTGATGGCATCGGCGGCCCGCGAAGCCGCCGACCCTCGAGTGCTGCAGGCGCTGGACTCCATCAGGATTGTCAATCTGCTGTCCTGGCGTTATCGCGACCCTGGCCTGTTGCTCGGCGCGCGTATCGGGGCGCCCGACGCCGCCACCGTTTACACCGGCATCGGCGGGAACACCCCGCAGTCGCTGCTCAACCAGGCCTGCCTCGACATCCAGCGGGGTCGCGCCGACGCCGTCCTGCTTGCCGGCGGTGAGACCTGGCGGACCCGGATGCGTCTGCGGGCCAGGGGGCTGCGTCCGGACTGGACCCGCCAGGACGAGTCCGTCCCGGTTCCGCCGGGCGCGGGCAGCGATGTCCCGATGGCCGGGCCCGGCGAGGAGCGGATCGGGTTGGACCGGCCGTCGTTCGTCTATCCGCTCTTCGAACAGGCCCTGCGTATCGCCAACGGCGAGACGATCGCCGATCACCAACGGCGGATCGGCGAGCTGTGGGCGGGGTTCAGTGCCGTGGCGGCGGAAAACCCGCACGCCTGGGTCCGCGAGCGGATGTCGGCTGAGCAGATCGCCGAACCCGCGCCGGGCAACCGGATGATCAGCACTCCCTATCCCAAGCTGATGAATTCCAACAATATGGTCGATCAGGCCGCGGCCGTGATCCTCTGTTCTGCTGAGAAGGCCGACTACCTTCAGATCCCAAGGGATACCTGGGTTTTCCCGCACGCGGGAACCGATTCGCACGACACTTATCTGATCGGGGAGCGCTGGGAGCTGCACCGCTGCCCGGCCATCCGCATCGCCGGCCGGCGGGCGCTGGAAATCGCCGGGGTGGGTGTCGACGATCTCGACTTCGTCGACCTCTACTCGTGCTTCCCGTCCGCGGTGCAGGTGGCAGCCCAGGAACTGGGTTTGGCCGCGGACCGCGAGCTGACCGTGACAGGTGGTCTGACCTTCGCGGGCGGTCCGTGGAACAACTACGTCATGCACTCCATCGCGACGATGGTCGATCGGCTGCGCGAAAACCCCGGTGCCCGCGGGCTGATCACCGCCAACGGTGGCTACCTGACCAAGCACAGCTTCGGCGTCTACAGCACCACTGCGCCTACCCGCGAGTTCCGCTGGGAGGATGTCCAGGAGGCGGTGGACGCTGAGCCCACCCGTACCGCGCTGGTGCAGTGGGATGGTGTCGGCACCGTCGAGTCGTGGACGACCCCGTATGACCGGGAAGGCAACCCGGAGAAGGCCTTCCTTGCGGTGCGCACGCCCGACGGCTCCCGCACGCTTGCCCTCATTGATGATCCGGACCAGGCGGCCCACACCGTCGCCGAGGATATCGCCGGCGCTGCGGTGCGGGTCCACCCCAACGGGCGGGCCAGCCTGCAGACATGACAGCAGGCCTGCCGCCCCGGAGGGCGACAGGCCTGCTGGTTAACGGATACTCAGGCGCCGGATGGGGTAGCGCCGAGAACCCGCTGCATATCGGGGATCATCGCCTGGAGCTGCGAGCCCCAGTATCCCCAGCTGTGGGTGCCGTTGGTCGGGAAGTTGAACACGCCGTTCCTGCCGCCCGCGGCCAGGTAGTTCTCCATGAAGGTCTTGTTGGTACGCAACGTGAACCCTTCGAGGAACTGCGCGGCCATCAGGTTGCCGCCGCCGCCTGAGGTGTCCAGCTCCGACGGGGTGCCGGTGCCGCAGTAGATCCAGATCCGGGTGTTGTTGGCGACCAGCTGGTTGATGTTGATCATCGGGTCGTTGCGCCGCCATGCCGGGTCCGAGGACGGGCCCCACATGCTCTGCGCGTTGAACCCGCCGGCATCATTCATCGCCAGACCGATCAGCATCGGCCACCACCCCTCGGAGGGGTTGAGGAAGCCGGACAGCGATGCGGCGTAGGTGTACTTCTGCGGGTAGTAGATCGCGTACGTCATCGCCGAGCTGCCCGCCATCGAAATACCCACCACCGCATTACCGTTCGGGTCGATGCCGTGGTTGGCCTGCAGATAGGCCGGCAACTCCTGGTTCATGAACGTTTCCCACTTGTAGGTGTAGTTCTGACCGTTCCCCTGTGACGGCTGATACCAGTCGGTGTAGAAGCTGGACTGCCCGCCTACCGGCATGACTGCCGACAGACCGGAGTTGTGGAACCATTCGAAGGCCGGGGTGTTGATATCCCAGCCGCTGTAGTCGTCCTGGGCGCGCAGGCCGTCCATCAGGAAGACCGCGTGCGGCCCACCGCCCTGGAACTGGATGCGGATATTGCGGCCCATTGATTGCGACGGCACATCCAGGTAGAGCACCGGAAGCCCGGGCCGTGAGAACGCTGACGCAGTCGCCGATCCACCGGCGGTCCCGATCAAGCCGGGCAGGCAGGCTGCGACGGCGACGGCTGCGGCCGTGCGGCGCATCCATTTGCCTCGCAACTTCTCGACCAATTTCATGACGACTCCCATCACCTTCCGGACGTTTCTTGCTGTGTGTCGGTAGTCAAACACCGCCACGATCCGCCGATCGGTACGCGACACGGTGCGCCGAGTCGCGGTTGGGCAACGATCAGATCACGCGTCGAAACGCCTAACAGCGGTGGCTATTTCGTCCCTTGGTTCACTGCAGCGTCGTAGTCCGCCATAACCCCGCGTGTCCGATCACGGCGTTCGTCGATCGCCTGACTGAGGTCCTGAAGCAGGTCTGGCTTGCGAAAGACCAACCGTTCCAGTACATCCCGGCCGATTTGCAGAACGGTGACCTCGCCGATCGCGTACACGGTGCCCAGCACGGATTCCCTCGTCAGGGCGGTCTGGCCCAGGAAGTCACCCTCATGCAGGGTGGCCACCGGGATGACCTCGCCATCCTTGCCGCTGACGACTATTCGCACCCTTCCCTTGACGACGAAGGACATCCCGGCCGGCACCTCGCCGCTGCGCTGGATCACCTCATCGGAGCCGTAGCGCACGATCTCCACCTTGGGTAGCAGCGTCTCCATCTCCGTACTGCTGGCTCGCAGCACCGGTGCGATCTTGCGCAGCGCGTCGGCCCGGCGGTCCGGGGTGGAGAAGTCGTCCTCGATCCCGTCCAGGCGCAGACCGGCCCTGCGGGACGCGTACCAGAGCCACCGTTGGAAGGTGGACCGGGCGAGGACGTCATCGGCGGGCGAGCGCAGCGGAATGGTGACGGTGTAGTCCGTACTGGAGGTCGCGGTGGCGATCGGGCGGGCACCCGGATGCAACTGGGGCAGGTCCAGTGCCACCTCGGTCAGCAGGTCGCAGGCCTCCTCCGGGGCATCGGTGCCGGCGAATTTCTCGGTCATGGTGATGGTGTGTCCGCCTGTCGAGCGGCTCAGGTTGGAGAAGGCCTGACCGGCCAGTACCGAGTTGGGGATGATCGCCAGCCCGCTGCCGGTGTCGATGTGGGTGGCCCGCCAGTTGACTTCGACGACCCGGCCGCTGGCCGAGGTGGTCTTGACCCAGTCGCCCAACTGGAACGGCTGCTCGAAGAGCAGCAACAGCCCCGAGATGATCTGGCCCACCGAGTTCTGCAACGTCAGGCCGAGCACGATGGAGCTGATGCCCAGTGCGGTGAACAGACCGCCGACGTTGGCGCCCCACACGTAGGCGAAGATCATCGCCACGCCGACGGCGATGATCCCGAATCGCGCGACGTCGATGAAGATCGAGGGCATCCGGCGTCGCCAACTGCCCGCGGGGGCACTCTCGAACACCGTGGCACTGACCCCGGACAACACCATGATCAGCACGAGGATGCCGAACGTCGTCGCCAACAGCCGAACCCCGGTGGCCTCCACCGAGATCGAGGTGGTCTTGAACATCATCAGCAACAGCGCACCGAGCGGCACGATGAAAGTCCGCAGCAGTCCGACGGGTCTGGCCAGGAAGCTGCCCCGCCGTTTCAGCGATTGCTGAAGTTCGGTCAGCACCACCAGAATGGTCGGCAGACCGAACGCGATGATCACCGACCAGTAGAACCACGGCGCCCCGAAGACGCTCACCGCCGTTCCTCCGACAGTCGCCAGGTCGGTTCATCATGGTCTCCCACGGTGATGGTGCCCGCGGGGGTGTATTGGCGGGTGTCCCGGGTGGCCTCGTAAACCTCTTGGGTGACGTAGACGCCGGGTTGGGCGGCGCGCCGCATCGTTGAGGCCAGGTGCACCGCTCCGCCCCACAGGTCGTAGACCAGTCCGGCCCGCCCGATCAGGCCGCTGGTGACTGTCCCGGTGTCGATACCCGCCCGCAGCCGGACGCTTCGCCCCGTCTCGGCGTTGAAACGCTCGACGATCCGCTGGATCTCGCTCGCAAAGTCGACGGTCCGGTGGATGTTGTCCAAACGCGGCACCGTCAGGCCGCAGCTGGCCAGATACCCGTTGTGGGTATTGCGCACCCTCTCGACACCGTGAGTCGCAGCCGCGGCGTCGAACTGGTGCATGAGCTTGTTGATGATTCCCAGCGACCCCGTGGCGTCGAGTTCGTTGGACAATTCGTCGAGCCCGATGAGGTCGGCGAAGATGACCGTGACGTCCTGATGCTCCTCGGCGATGGCCTCTTCCCCCCCGCGGTAGCGGGCGACCACCTTCTCTGGCATCAACGACAGCAGCAATCGGTCGTTCTCCTCCTGCTGCTTGGTCAACAACTGGTCCTTGATCGACAGGCTGCGGCTCATCTCGTTGAAGGCCACCGTGAGGTCGCCGAATTCGTCACCGGAGTTCACTGGCAGCGTCACGTCGTAGTCACCGGTGCTGATCTTCTCCGCGCCGGCCTCGAGCCGCTTGATCGGACGGACGAACAGCTTGGACCACAGCATCGCCGCAAGACAGGCTACGAAGATGACGATCACGGTTGCGCGAATCAGGCGCTGACCGAAGTTCGACTCAGGGGCGAAAGCCTCGTCGGAGTTGATCGAGGAGATGATGACCCAGTCGAGTCCCTTGAGATTCAGCGGCGCATAGGCGTGCAGGGCGCGGCGGCCAAGGTAGTTGGTCGCGATGAGCGTTCCGGTCTCGCCGCGCCGGGCGGCCTCGGTGGCCCTGGTGCCCACCGGTTGCACGAGAACGGTCGTTCCTCGTTTGATCGCGCGATCGGCCACCTCGGGAGGAGTTCCGGCGCTGATGACATCACGCCGGTAGGCGTCGGGGTCCTCGAGGAACAGCCGCGATACCGATCGCATCAGGTTGTCGTCACCGACCAGGAAGGTCTCACCGGTACGCCCCATCCCGGCCTGTTCCCAGCCCCTGTTGTCGGTCACCAGGTCGTTGACGATTGAGGCCGGATACCCCACCGCCATGACACCGGCTGCCCGGCCGGGCGGGCCGATCGGAACGAGCATCCAGGCCACCGGCTTCTCGGACGGTAGGTAATCGGCAAAATCGGTGCTGGCGACGAAGTCAATTTCGTTGGACGACATCGTATTCCGAAAGGCATCGGGTAGGTATCCCTCTCCCCGGTATGGTCCGGTGAGGACATTGGTCCCCAGCTCGACACCCTTGTCCGCGCTATAGACGACATCGCCCTCGGCATTGATCAGGAACACGTCCCCGAAACCCGAGCGGTCCTCGATGTCCTGGAAATACCTGTTGTAGCGGGCGTTCGCCGCCGACCAGGCGCTGTCGTCCCGCGCGTCGTCGACTGCGCCGGCCTTGTCAGGCTCCTGGAACGGAACCGTGTAGTTGGCCTGCAGGTACCGGGCCGCGTTGGTTGTGGGCAATAGCGCAGCGACGTCGATGCCATCCTTCGCCGCCGCGGCGAACCGGCGGTCGTAGAAGTCGGTGATCGCCTTGCCCTGAACGGGGGTGACGGTGGCGTCGGCGAGTTCACCGAAACCCGCGTCGAACGCCTTGAGGGCGTTGGCCACCGTCTCGCCGCGGGAAAAGATCAACAGTGACCCCCGCAGGTCGGAAATCCCCAACTCCAGCACCCGGGCCTGGGCCTGCCGGATCCCGGTGAGCCGTTCGAACACCTCGGCGCGCAGCGAGGTGCGGCCGGACTCGAAGCCGATGCCCCCGGCGACCGCGGTGGCCAGGATGGTCATGGCCAGCAGCATCAGCATCAGTTTGGATTGGATGCTGACCCTCTCGAGCAGACTGCGCTTGGCCTTGCGCCGGTGCAACTTCTCGGCCAGCGCCGACCGTGTGGGAGGCGCTGCGGTGGCTTCGGCGGTCTCGGACGGTGCCGACATGGGGTTCCTTTCGGTCGACCTTCGCGAGGGTAACTTGTCGGATGCGGCGGACCCGTATGACCTGCGGCGCTTCGGTCAGGCTCAGGACGATTCCAGCACCAGCCAGCCGTTCGGTGGCACCACCGTCCGGCTGACCACGTCCGCTGGCGGAGCGCCGGCCCCGGCCAGGATCTTCGCAGGGCGGCCGATGAGATCGGACACCGGAAGCTCCATTGGGGCGTCATCGATATTCAGCGCCACGATCAGGGCATCGTCGCCACTGCGGCTGCGGTATGCGTAGCCGCGGTTGTCCAGCAGGAGGGCCTCGGTCCGCGCCTCGTGCAACCACGGATGCCGCCGGCGCACGCCGATCAGGTGGCGATGCAGATTGAGCACATCGCGAACGGTGGCGTCGGGATCATCCGGCGGGCCGCTGAATTCGGGACGGACCGCGTCATCTCCACCGGCGCGCTCCTCCTTGACGCCCCGGTATCCGAGTTCGTCGCCGGCGTAAACGCTGGGGATGCCGCCGAGGGTGAACAGCAGCACCAGCGCGTGTCCGAGGTGCTCCGGTTTGTCCAGCTTGCTGCCGATGCGCGTGACGTCGTGATTGCCGACGAAGGTCAGCGGTGCGAAGGAGTCCAGGAATCCGTTGTGCCGCTGCAGCGCCCAGTCCAGTTCGTGGAAATTGCCGTCGTTGAGGCTGCTCCAGATCGCCTTCCACAGTTCGTACTGGGTCACCGAGTCCACACCGGAACGGCTGACGAACGCGCTGTAGTCGCCGTGGATGACCTCGGCGACGACCCAGCAGTCCGGATGGGTCGCGCGGACCCGGGGAAGCACCTGCGCCCAGAACGATTCGGGCACCGCATAAGCGGCGTCGAGGCGCCAGCCGTCGGCGCCGCGGCCCAGCCAGTGCGTCATCACATCGACGGTGTAGTCGACGACGGCCGGGTTGCGGTGGTTGAGGGTGATCAGTTCGCCGTGGCCCTCGAAGGTGTGGAAGCGTCCGGACCGTCCACGGAACCATGCCACGGCCCCCGGATCGGAGCGCTCGACAGCGTCCCGGTACCGGGCGAAGTCGGTGCCGACATGGTTGAAAACCCCGTCGAGCAGCACCCGCAGGCCGCGTCGGTGCGCCTCGTCGATGAGCCGGTCGAAGTCGGCATCGTCACCCAGGCGCGGGTCGATCCGGTAATGGTCGGTGGTGTCGTAGCCGTGGGTGCGGGAGGAGAAGACCGGCCCGAGCGCGATCCCGGAGGCGCCGAGTCCGATGGCGTGATCGAGCCAGTCGATGAGTCGGGACAGCCGGTGCTCACCGACCGCCGGTGGAATGCCGGCGGGAAAAGCACCGACGAAACCCAGCGGGTACACCTGCCACCAGATCGCGTGGCGCACCCAATCCGGCACGCTGTCGAACTCTACGCAGCCGGGACGTGCGATGGACACCGTCGAGGGCACCGTGTTCTAGTTCAGGGGTGCTGGAGTTCACCGTCGAGGACTGGTCGGCCGAGGACATCGCGCGGCTGCGCGGGATCTACGAGCCGCTCGCCGAGTCGGTGCGCGGACTGGTCGACGCGACCATCCGCAGCGAGGCCGATGCTGAGACCGTCGCGGAAGTGAAAGCTCTGGTCGACGCCGCCGTCGCCCGCCTGCGGGAGCGCCAGATCCCCGGCGCGTTCGGCGTGCGGCACACGACGGCGGGGGACAGCATCGGGTGGGGGAATGCCGTCATCGGGATCCGCAACGCCCTGGCGCCGCCGGTGCTCACCCGCCGTGACAAGTCCGGGCGGGTGCTGGCCGATTTCCATCTCGGCGCCGCCTACGAGGGGCCCCCCGGCCACGTGCACGGCGGGGTGTCAGCGTTGATCCTCGACCACCTGCTGGGGGAGGCGGCCAGCCCGGACCGCAAGCCGCGATTCACCGGCAGCATCACGGTGCGCTACCTGCGGGCCACCCCGCTCGGCCCGTTGCACGTGGAGGCTGTTCGCACCCGGACCGAGGGCGTCAAGACCTATTGCACCGGCCATATCGCCGATACCGAGGGGATGACAGTCGAGGCCGAGGGCGTGTTCATCACACCGCGCTGGCTGAGGGATTAGAGCGGCGATGGAAAAAGTGATCGTGACGCTGCGGGCAGCCGAGGCAGGCGACGCTTTCGCCGCCCGGCTGTGCGGGCCGGTGGCCACCGGACTGCTTGACCTCGACCTGCCCGGGGTGGCCGTCAACGTCCGCGACGCCCCGGTGCGGGACTCGCTGATGACGTTGACCACCCTGGACCCTCCGGTGCAGGCATTGGTGAGCTTGTGGACCGACCAGCACTACGGGCCTCCGGTTGGCTCGGCGATCGAGTTGCTGGCAGCGGAGGCCGAAGAGATTGCCGCCTATCTGGTCACCGAGTCGGTGCCGATGGCGCCGCCGCTCGGACCGCCGGGACGACGTTGTCGCGGACTTGCCAACATCGCCCTGCTGCGACGGCCCGAGCAGATGGACGAGATGACTTGGCTGACCCGATGGCAACGGGATCACACCCCGGTGGCGATCGCCACCCAGGCGACGTTCGGCTACGTCCAGAACTACGTGGTGCGGTCACTGACCGCCGGTGCACCGCCACTATCGGCCATCGTGGAGGAGCTGTTCCCGATCGAGGCGGCGGGCAGCCTGCACGCGTTCTTCGGTGCCGCCGACGATGCGGAGCTGGCAGACCGGATGGGCCGGATGATCGCCAGTACGTCGGCGTTCGGCGCCAACGAGAACATCGACACGGTGCCGACCGGGCGGTACGTGTTTCGGAGTCCGTTCACCGGCCCGGCGACTTAGGCTGATGCAGGTGACGCTGCTCATCGCCGACGACAACCGGATCCGCACCCTCACCCTCAACCGGCCGGAGGCCCTCAACGCCTTCAACGAGGCGCTGTACGACGCGACCACCGAAGCGCTGAACGCCGCCGCCGACGATCCGGAGGTTGCCGTCGTCGTGATCACCGGCGCGGGCCGGGCGTTCAGCGCCGGACAAGACCTCGCCGAAATGCAGGCCCGCATCACCGATCCGGCCTTCACCCCCGGCACATACGGATTCCCCGGGCTGATCGACGCACTGAGCCGCTTTCCGAAACCTCTCATCTGCGCGATCAACGGGGTCGGCCTGGGCATCGGCGCCACCATTCTCGGCTACGCAGATCTGGCTTTCATGGCCGCCACGGCGCGACTGAAGTGCCCGTTCACCAGCCTGGGTGTGGCCCCGGAGGCGGCGTCGTCGTATCTGCTGCCGAAACTCATCGGCCGCCAGAACGCGGCCTGGCTGCTGATGTCCTCGGAGTGGGTCGACGCCGCGGAGGCGCTGCGGATGGGTCTGGTGTGGAAGGTGTGCGAGCCCGGAGAACTTGAGGCGGACGTCCGGCGGCACGCGGAAATCCTTGCAGCTAAACCGATCTCGAGCCTGGTGGCCGTCAAACAGAGCATGGCCGAACCGACCCGCGCCGGGATCGAAACCGCACGGGCGCTTGAGGACGGCTACTTCGCCGAACTGATGGGTGCCCAGGCCAACGCCGAAGCGCTCGCAGAGTTCAACCGGCCTGGCTGAGGGCGTAGCCGACCGGTTCCGCGGTGCGGGCCGCATCGATGATCGCTTTGACATTGCGCAGGCACCGCCCGCAGTCCAGGCCGGCACCACAGGCGAGGGCGACCTGCTTGGACGTCGAGGCGCCGCGGGCGATCGCGTCGCTGACCATCGTGCAGGTGGCTCCGGCGCACAGGCACACGTACATTCAGGACCCTCCGGGAGATTCGTCTGTAGAAATTCGTCTACATAGGACAGACTAACCTTACTGAGGTTACCCTAAAGCTTCCACGCTGCGCCTCGCAACACAGGCTCCCGATTACAGTGGAAACCGAATTGACATGGGCACCGATCACCACCGACAGAGGAGCGGACATGCAGGGCGACCCCGATGTGCTTCGCCTGCTCAACGAGCAGTTGACCAGCGAACTCACCGCCATCAACCAGTACTTCCTGCACTCCAAGATGCAGGAGAGTTGGGGCTTCACCGAACTCGCCAAGCACACCCGGGCCGAATCCTTCGAGGAGATGGTCCACGCCGAGAAGATCACCGACCGCATCCTGCTTCTCGACGGCCTGCCCAACTATCAGCGGATCGGATCGCTGCGCATCGGCCAAACCCTACGCGAGCAGTTCGAGAGCGATCTCGCGATCGAGCACGAGGTGGTGGCCCGTCTGAAGCCCGGCATCGCCATGTGCCGGGACAAGCACGACACCACCACCGCGATCCTGTTCGAGGAGATCCTCGCCGACGAGGAACAGCACATCGACTATCTCGAAACCCAGCTTCAACTGATGGACAAACTCGGCGAGGAGCTCTACTGCGCGCAGTGCGTGTCCCGTCCGCCAAGCTGAACCGGTACCGGGTCGCGGCAACTACCATCTGGCCATGAGCCGAATCGGAGATTTCGCCGACGATGACGTGGCCGGTTGGATCGCACTGTCACCGGATCTCGGAGCGGCCATGGCCGGGTTCAGCAGTGCCGTCTACACCCGCAACCGGCTGCCCATGCGGGTCCGGGAGATCGCCCGCATTGTGACCGCCCACGACAACGAATGCGTGGTGTGCATCAACACCCGCGATGCCGACGGCCCGGCGGCGGGGGTCGACGAAGACCTCTACGCGCATGCGGCACAGTGGCGCACCTGGCCGGGCTACTCCGAGCAGGAACGCCTGGCCGCGGAGTTCGCGCACCGGTTCGCCACCGAGCACACCAAACTCCGTGATGACGAGGAGTTCTGGCGACGCTGCCGGGAACACTTCTCCGACGAACTGCTGGCAGACCTGGCCATGTCCTGCGCGATGTGGCTGGGCATGGGCCGGATGCTGCGCACCCTTGACATGGGACAGGCGTGCACGATCACCCTGCCAAGCCGGGCGTGACCATGGCGGCGGATGCGCCCGAGCACGGAATCATCATCGGCACCATCGTCAACCCTGCCGGACTGACCCTGGCCAAGGTGGTGTCCGCCGATGCCGCCGACCGGTTCGCCGATCCGGGGCTGGGCGCCAGCCCGACATGGCACGGGTTCGCCATCGACCGCGCCGGGATCGCCTTCACCGATGCGATCAGCGTGGTGGGAGACGAGCGACTACGGATCGACCGGCATGCGATGCGAGTCGTCGACGACGGACTCGCCTGGGCGCCGGCATCGTTCTTCGATCAGGACGGCAACCCGATCCCCGCCTGTACCCGGGGCACGCTCGGGCGCATCGAATCCCGTCTCGAGCAGGCCGGGTTGCGGGCACTTGTCGGCCACGAGATCGAATTCCTGCTGGTCGATCCGACCGGCAACCGGCTACCGGGCCAGTCCTGGGCTCAGTATGGGGTGGCCGGGGTGCTTGAGCACGAGGGTTTCGTCCGGGATGCAATGGCAGCCCTGCGCAGAGCCGGAGTGGCGGTCGAGCAATTCCATCCGGAGTACGGCGTCAACCAGTTCGAGATGTCGCTGGCGCCAGCGCCTCCGGTCGAGGCCGCGGACCACGTGGTGCTGGCCCGGATCGTGATCGGCCGGGTCGCGCGAAACCACGGCATGCGGGTGAGCCTTTCCCCGGTGCCGTTCGCCGGGAGCGTCGGTTCGGGTGCCCATCAACATTTTTCCCTGCTGAGGCAGCACACCCCGCTGTTTTCCGGCGGACACGGCCCGCACGGCATCACTTCCGAGGGCGAGGCGGCGATCGGCGGGGTCATCTCGGGTCTGGCCGATGCGCAGTTGATCTTCTCCGGCTCGATCGTGTCCGGGCTGCGGATGCGACCCGGCAACTGGGCGGGCGCCTACGCCTGCTGGGGAACTGAGAACCGGGAGGCCGCGGTGCGCTTCCTGCCCAGGACCCACGGAAACCCGCATGGGGCCAACGTCGAGGTAAAGGTCGTCGACCCATCCGCCAATCCTTATCTGGCCAGCGCGGCCATCCTCGGCCTGGCCCTCGACGGCATCGAAGGCGGTACCGCGCTGCCGGCAGAGATCACCGTGGATCCGCAGACCTTGTCGCAGCACGAGCGGGATGCGGCCGGGGCGATGCAGCTGTCCCATGATCAGTCCGATGCCGTTGCCGCACTTGATGGTTCGACGCGGATCCGCGGGATCCTCGGCGATCCGGTGATCGATGCACTGGTGGCGGTGCGGCGATACGAGCAGCAGCACTACGGCGGACTGTCCGCAGAGGATACGGCTGACACGTTCCGGATGGCCTGGAGCCTGTGACGGCTCGTCCGGTACTCGATGAGCAGATCGGCGCGATCACGCTCGTCGACAACCACGTCCACGGCTTCTGGCTCTCCGACACGGACCGATCACGCTTCGAGAACGGCCTCAACGAGGCCAACACCGAACCGCTGGCCGACTTCGACTCCGGTTTCGACACCCACCTCGGCTTCGCGGTGCGGGCCCACTGCGCGCCGCTGCTGGGACTGCCCGCGCATGCCGCCCCGCAGGCCTACTGGGAACGACGCAGCACCCTCACCGAGACGGAGTTGGCCCGGGTCTTCCTGCCCGCCGCCGGTGTCGGCGATTGGCTGGTCGACACCGGCACACCCGATGTCGCCGGACCGGCCGAGATCGCCGAGGCAGCCGGCAGTGCGGCACGAGAAGTCGTCCGACTCGAACAGGTCGCTGAGCAAGCCGCTGCCGCCCCCGGCGACTATGCCGACAATTTCCGGGAGATCCTTTGGCGCAGAGCCACATCCGCGGTGGCGACCAAAACGGTCCTGGCCTATCGGGGCGGGTTCGAAGGGGATTTGTCGGCCCCGACACAGCGGGAAGTCGACATCGCAGCGCAGCGCTGGCGGGATGACGGGGCGACGCGACTGACCGACCGGGTGCTGCTGCGGTTCGGAATTCACCAGGCCCTGCGATTCGGCAAGCCTTTGCAGGTCCATGTCGGGTTGGGTGACCGGGACTGCGACCTGCACCGCACCAACCCGATGTTCCTGCTGGACTTTCTGCGCGAATCCGGGAACACCCCCGTTGTGCTGTTGCACTGCTATCCCTTTGAGCGGGAGGCCGGATATCTCACCCAGGCCTTCAATCACGTCCATCTGGACATCGGATTGAGTGTGAATCACCTCGGCGCCCGGGCCGCGGCCTTCATCGGACGCTGTCTGGAACTGGCGCCGTTCCGCAAGATTCTGTACTCCTCGGACGCGTTCGGGCCGCCCGAGTTGCACTACCTGGGCTCACGACTGTGGCGCGACGGGATCGCGGAGGTGCTCGGCAGTTTCGTGGACCGCTCCCAGTGGTCGGTGACCGACGCGGTTCGGGTGGCCGGGCTGATCGGTCGCGATAACGCGAGCAGGCTCTACCAACTTCGGGCGTGAAAGCTCAGAGCAGCCCGGTGGCGTCGAACATCCACGACATGTCGCCCTGTGACAACTGCTCCATCCAGTCCGCGGGTGCGTGGTTGAGCAGGCCGGCGAAGTCCCAGTAGTCCTTCCACACCGTGATGGCCCCGTCCACCACCTTGTGCACCGTCACGAACT
Source organism: uncultured Actinomycetota bacterium (assembly GCA_963787055.1). GTDB lineage: Bacteria > Actinomycetota > Actinomycetes > Mycobacteriales > Mycobacteriaceae > Mycobacterium. Next base: position 424,203 of record CAWBBP010000007.1, on the reverse strand, counting down.
GCAGCACCGCGCTCTCCCCGGTAACCCAGTTCCAGGTCTCGGAGTGCTCGTACATGACGTCGGTGCCATTGCTCACCAGCAGACCGTCATGGTTTTCATAACCGGCCAGCGACTCCAGTCCCAGCTTCAGCCGCTTGACGATATCGTCGGGGCCGCGCGCGGCGGCCACCGGTCCGACCGGCATGTCGACGTAGATGCAGTCCTCGGCAAGGAATGTTTTCACCGCCTCCCAGTCACGGTCCGACAGTGCTTTCCACATACTCAGGACCGTGGAATCGACCCCCGTGGCGTCGACCCCAGCGGTGTCGACCTCAGCTGGCATGAACGGGCACCTCCGTACGCTGTCCGGCGCGCAGGAAGCTGCCGGTCTTCTCGACCCCGAGCACCTCGGTGGGGCAGCCGTGGCGCACCACCGCACGGCCGCCGATCAGCACCAGTTCGACGGCGTCGTCGTTGCGGTTCACCATCCGCGGAAGGTTGGCGTACTGCGGCACCGGAGATTCGGCGTATTCCTCGAGGCTCGCGTCGAGGTGCTGAGGATCGACGACGACCAGGTCGGCTCGGTCACCGATACGCAGGTGTCCGGCGTCGATGTCGTACCAGTCGGCCAGTTCGCCGGTGAGCCGGTGCACGGCCCGTTCGACGCTCATGAACGGCTCGCCCCGCAGTTCTGCGTCGCGGACATGGCGCAGCAGGCGCAGCCCGAAGTTGTAGAACGCCATGTTCCGAAGGTGGGCGCCGGCGTCGGAGAATCCCATCTGGATGCCCTCGTCGCGGGCCAGCTTCTGCAGCACCTCGGGACGGTGGTTGGAGATGGTGGTGCGCCAGCGCACCTTCCGGCCGTGTTCGACGACCAGATCGAGGAACGCGTCAACCGGATGAAGGCCGCCGCGTTCGACCCCTACCTGACCGAAGGACTTGCCGATGACCGACTGATCCGGGCACTCGACGATCTCGGCGTCGAAGAAGTCCCGGTGCCAGACCCGCATTCCGAACTTGGCGTCGTAGTCCTCGCGGAACCGGCGGCGGTAGCCTTCTTCCTGCAGTAAGGCGTTGCGCTCGACCTCGTCACGCAGATGAAGGGCAGCCGCCCCGGAGCCGAACTCCTCGAAGACGACCAGGTCGATACCGTCGGCATAGACCTCGAACGGCACCGGCAGATGCTGCCAGCGGAAATCGGCTCCGAATCGGTTCACCAGCCGCGCCAGCGGTCCGAGCAGGGCGATCGCGAACGGGTTGGATTTGACATCGGCTGCCGACAGGAGGCTGGTCTTCAGTTTGTCGCGGAGCACCGGAAGTGACTGTGCCACTTGGGAAAGCAGGCTTACCGGGTTCTGGATGTCGGGGCCGGACTGCAGTACCCGGCCGCGGCGCCGGAGCTGGGACTTCAGCCGCCGTAGTTCGCGGGGCTTGGCGTAGGTCGACGGCAGGGTGCGCGAGCGGCAGGTGTCGCCGTCGATCTTGTCGAAGAGCAGCTGCTGCGAGGACATGCCGAGGAATCCGGCGTCGAGCGCCTCGGCCAGCATCCGCTCCATCCGAGCCTGCTCACCAGCGGTGGGCCGGATGTCCGTGCGGGTTGCCCGATCCAATCCCATTGTGGCGGTGCGCATATCGGAATGGCCGATGAAGGCGGCGATATTGGGACCGAGTGGGCGCGCTTCAAGAGCGGCGACGTACTCGCCGGCACCGCTCCAGGTCTTCGACGCATCGACGGCCTCGATCACGTGCTCGCGGGGGATGGCTTCCACCCGGCCGAACAGGTCACCGGCATCCACACCGCCGACGTGAACGGTCGACAGGGAGCAGGAACCGATCAGCACCGTCGTCACACCGTGTCGCACCGACTCGGGCAGGCCAGGTCCACCGAGGACCTCGACGTCGTAGTGGGTGTGGATATCGACAAACCCCGGGAGCACCCACTTGCCGGCCCCGTCGATGACCTCGGCGCACCCGGTCTCGTCCAGTTCGTGCGGGGTCACCGCCGCGATGTGGCCGTCCCGGATGGCGATATTCCGCACCGCCGAGGGCGCACCGGTCCCGTCGAACCAGCGTGCGGCGCGGATGATCGTGTCGTAGGTCACCGTCTCAGGAAACAGTTCCGCAGGACGGGTGTCAACGACCACGGCACACCTCGGCGCTAGCCCGCGACTCGCGCCGGGCTGCCCAGCCGAACCGGCAGTTCGGCCCAGCCCCGCAGCACCCGGGTATCGCGGCGACACCCGACGCCGGCCAGTTGCGCATCGGGATAGTGGGTGAAGAAGCGCCGCAGCCCGGCCTCGCCCTCGGCTCGGGCCAGAGCGGCACCCAGACAGAAATGCCTACCACCGGAAAAGGCCAGGTGCCGGCCGGCATTGGGTCGTCGGATGTCGAAGCGGTGCGGGTCGTCGAACACCGCCGGATCCCGATTGGCGGCCGCGAGGTAGATGACCACCAGTTCTCCTGCGTTGATCGAGGTCCCGGCCACCGTGGTGTCGGTGCGCGCTACCCGACCCGTCAACTGAACGGGGGAGTCGAACCGCAGGATCTCCTCGACGGCGTTCGGCCACAGCGCGGGGTCGGCCATCAGCGCCGCAAGTTGGTCGGGGTGGTTGAGCAGCAGTGTGATGCCGTTGCCGAGCAGGTTGACCGTCGTTTCGAAACCGGCGGCGAGCACCAGACCGGCGATGGCCCGCAGTTCCGTCTCGTTGAGGCGGACGCCATCCTGTGACGTCTCGATCAACTGGCTCAACAGATCCTCGCCCGGCTTGTCGCGAAGCTTCTGCAGATGCGTGGCCAGCCAGTCGTTGAAACCTGCCAGGCCCTGCTGTACCCGCTGATATTCCGGCCAACTGAGGCCGAAATCCAGACTCGGCGCCGCGAGTTCGCCGAATTGAAGGATCTTCGGCCGGTCGCCGGCCGGCACCCCGAGAATCTCACTGATGATCGTGACCGGCAGTTGTGAGCAGTACTTCTCGACGATGTCGACCACACCCGGCTCGTCGGCCAATCCGTCCAGCAGTGTGGCCGCGGTGTCCTCGACCAGGTCACGCAGGGAGTCGACCCGCCGGCTGGTGAACACCGATGACACCGTCTTGCGGTATCGGGTGTGCTCGGGCGGTTCGACCGCCAGCAAGGACGGCGGCAAAAGTGGGTGCAGGGTATCTGTCCGGGTACGCCGTTCCAGCCTGCGCAGCGGGGCCGGCAGGCTGGCACCCATCGAGATCACCCGGAAGTCGTCGGAGCGCAGCAGTTCATGGGCGACCGCGTGGTCGACGGTCAGGCAGCTGACCCGGGCCCGCACCACCGGACCCTGCCGACGTAGCTCGTCGTAGAACGGCATCGGGTCGGCGCGCAACCCCCGGTCGGTCATCAGTCGGGCCTGCGGATCCCCGCGGCGGGCCGACAGTCGCGCCGCCGACCGGACCACACCGTGCATGGCCAGCCAGTGCAGCCGGTCCCTGATCGCTGCCATGTCAGTTCTGCTCCGGCGGGGTCCAGCTGACCGGCATCCGCTTGATGCCGTGGATGAAGGAGGACAGCAACATCGCCGGCTCCTCGGTCACGGTGATATCGGGGATCCGGTTGCGCAGTTCCTCGAAGACCACCGCGATCTCGCGGCGGGCCAGGTTGGCTCCCAGACAGAAGTGCGTTCCGCCGCCGCCGAACCCGACATGGTGGTTGGGGGTCCGTGTCACATCGAACAGCCACGGATTGTCGAATTTCTCCTCGTCGCGGTTGGCCGAGGCGTACCACATGGTCACCTTGTCGTCCTTCGCGATTCGCACCCCACTGACCTCGACGTCACGGGTGGCGGTGCGGCGCATGTAGACCACCGGCGAGGCCCAACGCACGATCTCCTCGACTGCCGTCTGAGCGTGGGCGTCGAAGTCGGTCCACCAGATCTTCCGCTGCTCCGGATACCGGGTCAGCGCCAACACACCGTGGCTGATGGCATTGCGGGTGGTCTCGTTGCCGGCGATGGCCAGCAGGATGAAGAACGATGCGATCTCCGCAGACGTCAGGCTTTCGCCGTCGACCTCGGCGGCCACCAGAGCGGTGGTCAGGTCGTCGCGCGGATTCGCCCGACGGTCCTCAGCCAGTGCGGTGGCATAGCCGCCGATATCGATGGCCACCTTCATGAACTCTTCGAAGTCGGTGGTCAGGTCCGGGTCGCCGAAGCCGAGGATGATGTTGGTCCAATGGAATATCTGCTGGTGATCGGCCTCCGGGATGCCCATCATGTCGCAGATGACCTGAAGTGGCAGCGGCCCGGACAATTCCGTGACCAGTTCTCCTCGGCCGTCCGGGTGGTTGGCGATCATGTCGGTGACGAGCCGTCGGGCCCGGTCGCGGACGGACTCCTCGGTGCGGGCCACCACTCTGGGGGTGAAGGCACTGCGGACGATTCCGCGCAGCCGGGCGTGCCGCGGGTCATCGAGGGAGATCATCGAACCGAAATACTCGGCCACCTCGGGCGCCTGGTCGGCGATGGTGATGTTCGGATAGGAGCTGAAGATCTCCGGATGGCGGCTGGCGTAGTGCACATCGTCGAATTTCATCAGCGCCCAGTGACCCGGGCCGCTTTCGAATCCCTCGAACTCGATTTCGGTGACGAACCGGACCGGGGCCTCGCTGCGCAGGGTAGCGAACGCGCCGTCGCGGAACTCGTCGTCGCGGGCCCAAAACTCCTGGGTGCCCATCTTGATATCCGCGAGCGGGACATGGGGAGGAGCCTGACCGTTGACGCGTGTCGAAATGCCCATGACTCCACAGTAGAGCCCGGCTCCCGACATCGCGGTCAGTCCTCTTCGACGACCTTCTTGATGCGTTCCAGTGTGGTGCGCATGTCCCGGACGTTGCGGCGGCCGCGCAGATAGCCGGCGAACATCCAGAACACCCGGACCGGAAGCGACTGGTTGAGCCGGAAGGACTCCGTGACATCGGTTCCGTCACCCCGCGGCGTCAGCCTGTAGTTCCAGTTGTTGACCGCCTGGTCACCCGGGCCCAGCACGGCGAAACCGAATTCCCGCCCCGGTTCGCAGGCGGTGACGCGGCAGGTGGTCCAGTACACCGGTCCGATCTCGTTGCGACGAACGTGGCCGCGGAACTTCGCGCCGAGTTCGGGACCGGTGGCCCCGTCGAGCCACTCGGCTTCGAAGACCTCGGGCGAAAATCGGCCGGTGTTACGGACATCGGCGATCAGGTTCCAGATCTTGTCGGCCGGCGCGGCCATGTGCACCGTCACTGAACCTTCCATGGCTCCCGATCCTAGGCCGGGCGGCTAGATCCGGTACACGTGGCCGGGGGTGATCACTTCAGTGATCGCCGTGGCAAGCACCCCGCTGGGGTCACCGCGTCCTTCCACCGCGATGTCGGTGTTGATCATCACGACCAGCGTGGTCTGCTGCTCCGGTAGATGGACGGCCACCGTCTGGTACCCGGGCACGCTGCCGTTGTGCCCAATCCAGCCGGCCACCGTGAACACGCCAAGGCCGTAGCCGAAGTCGGTGGGGGTGCCGGGTTCGGGACGAGTGTTCAGCCGCTCAGCCTGCAACTCGGGCTTGAGCAAGGAGCCCGATGCCAGCACCGGCAGCCAGATGCGCATGTCCTCGAGGGTGGAGATCATTGCACCGGCCGCCGAGGTCAGCCCGGCGCTCCATTCGGAGGCGTCCACCGGCGGGCCGGTCTCGTCGAGCGGCTCGGTGTAGCCCCGGGCATGCGGCTCGGGGAACCGCGTCCCGGCGGGAAAGCTGGTGTGCGCCATGCCCAGCGGGCCCAGGATGGCCTCGCTCAGGTAGTCGCCGAATGACGCGCCGGTGACCTTTTCCACCAGCAGGCCCAACAGAATGTAGTTCGTGTTGCAGTACTCGACCTGCGCATCCGGCGGCGACACCGGAGGGAGGGCGAACGCCCAGTCGAGCAGTTGCCGCGGGGTGAAGTCCGCTCTCGGGTTGGTGGCGACGGCGGCCTGGAAGCCGTCTGACCTGGTGTAGTCCGCCAAGCCACTGCGCATCCCGGCCAGTTGACGCACCGTGATCGACTCACCGCCCGGCACGCCGTCGACATACCTGGCGATCGGATCGTCCAGATCGATCCTGCCGTCACCGGCCAGTTGCAGCACGGCGGTGGCGGTGAAGGTCTTGGTGACGCTGCCGATCCGGTGGTAGAAGTCGGTCTTCATCGGGGTGCCGGTGGTGGTGTCCGCGACACCGAAGGCCTTGACATATTCGCGCTCCGGTGACCACACGCCGATGATCGCCCCGGGGATTTTGGCTGCGTCCATCGCCCCGGTGATGACGGTGTCGAGCGTGTCGACCGGTGTCGGCTCCTGCCCTTGGCCGGTGCGGTCGGCAGCGGCGCATCCGGTCGCGACCATCAGGACGGCGACCGCTACAGCGAGGCTCCGGCGCAGCGACCATGTCATCGTTACCTCTGTCTGTAGCGTTTCCGAGCATGGGTATACGAGCATGGGTATAACAGTGCGACCGCCCACCGCAAGCGTCGACCGGCATATCAGCGCCCCGTCCGCAGAGGTGTGGCGGCTGCTGGTCGATGTTCGGGAATGGCCGCACTGGGGACCCTCGGTGCGGCGCGCCGAATTGATCGGGGGCGGCTCGCTGTTGTGCCCCGGGGCCCGGGGGACGGTCTGGACCGTCGCGGGGGTGCGACTGCCGTTCACCGTCACCGAGTTCGATCCCGGTCACCGGTGGAACTGGACGGTGGCCGGCGTGCCCGCCACCGGCCACCAGGTCACCGACACCGCCCACGGGTGCCGGGTGAGGTTCGAGGTGCCCTGGTGGGCGATGGCCTACCTGCCGGTGTGCGCGGCCGCACTGGCCCGGATCGATCGGCTGGCCGGTTGACCCGGATCAGGACCGATCAGGTTTTTGCGATATCGGCTGGTGACCCGCCGGGCTGCCGCTCTACACCGCCAACCCGGGCGACTTCGACGGGCTGGACGGGTTTCTCCACATCGTGCGGCGTCCGCCGAGCTGAACTCGATAAACCGGTTTTTGCCGCACCGGTGTGAACATTGGATTTCCTGGTCCTGCAATTTTCGTCGACCGAACGAACTACGCCGACCGGTCTGAATAAGATCTAGTTTCCCGGTGGGAGGCCCGATGACCAGCAGCGAACAGGCCACGTCAAGGTTGTCGCTGAGCAAGCTGATCTGGATCTGCCTGGGCACAATCACCGCGGTCTTCTTGGTCTCGGCGGCCGGCGCCATGATCGCGGGCGGCGCCGTTAGCCGTGCGCTGAACCAATTCAACGATCGAGCGCTACCTCCGCAAGCGCAGGTTGCGGCGCTGGGCAAGGCGTATGTGGATCAGGAGACGGGCCAACGCGGATTCATGCTCACCGGAGATCAGGTTTTCCTCGTGCCGTATGTCGCGGGCGGGACCGCGGCGGATCGACTGGTCGGCGAGTTGGAAGACAGCCTGGCCGGCGATAGCGAGGCGATGCGAGCGCTGAATGGCGTGGCTGCTGCCGCCCGCGATTGGGTCACCAACGCGGCCGAACCCCAGATCGCCGCCCGGCGCGCAGGACCGATCCCGCGCGATGAGCTTGCGGCGATGACGGTTACCGGTATGGGCCTGTTCGATGAGCTCCGGGAGCGGCATTCAGCGTTGAAGGAACGCACTAATCAGCTGATCGCCCAGCAGTTCGATCGGGTCCGCGCCGCGCAGCGCATCGCCATGATCTCCCAGGTCGCGGCGGCGCTGGTGCTGCTGCTGGGAATAGTGGTTGCCGACCGGCTATTTCGCCGCATTCTCACGCGCCCAGTCGCACGGATGTTGGGGGACGTAACCGCTGTCGCTGATGGCGACTACGACCGAACGATTTCCGGCGCCGGTTGCCGTGAGGTCGCAGCGTTGGCCACTGCGACCGAAACCATGCGCGGCAGTCTGCGCGGACTGCTGATCGAGAAGGAACAAATCAGCACTGAGCGCGCCGAGGCCGAGGTGCGGTACCGCATTCTGGCGGACAACGCCGTCGATGTCATCGCTCACCTGCGCGGCCGCGAGGTGGTGTGGATCTCACAGTCGGCGGAAACCGCCTTCGGGTGGCCACTTGAGCAGTGGATCGGGTCGGATTTCAGCGCCCGCGTCCGTCCTGATGACGTCGAGCCACTAGTAGCCAGGCTGGACGCGGTGACTGACGACGAACCGACTGTTGTCAGGTGTCGGGTTTGCACCGCTGACGAGGGTTATCGCTGGGTAGAGTTCCGCTGCAAGCCGTATATCGATGCCCAGGGCAACCCTGATGGGGTTCTCGCCGCAGCCCGCATCGTCGATGAGCAGGTCGAGGCCGAGCAGCAACTCAAGGCGAGCCTGAAACGGTTTGAAGCGGTTGTGGCAAACGCACCGTCGGCAATTTCGGTCCGTGACCTTAGTCGCCGATACACCCTGGTCAATGACGCCTTTTGTCAATTTTTTGGCGAACCGTCAGCCGCTGGTGTGGTTGGTCGAAGGGAGGATGAGGTCTTGTCACCCGATGTTCTGGAACGCTCGCGGCTTGCTGAGGCTCGACTCCTGGCCGGGGAGAGTCTGATGGAGGAAGAGTCGATCAGCCGTGGACCGGAAACCCTCTCGGTGATGACCCAGCGATTCCCGTTGCGCAACTCGGTAGGGGCGATTGCCGAACTGGTGACCATACGGACGGATATCACCCACCGCAGGAAAGTCGAGCGGGAAGCCGCTGAACGGGCCCTGTGGGCGAAGGGCATCGAGGAAGCTATCGGCGACGGACGGCTGTTGGTCTATTCCCAACCGATCGTGGACATCGCGACCAGAGCGACAGTTGCGGAGGAGCTGCTGGTCCGGCTCCGCGACGCCAATGCAGGGGAGATTCTGCCCCCGTGCGGATTCCTTCCAGAGTGCGAGCGCTACGGGCTGATTCCCGTGATCGATCGATACATGCTCGAGCAGGCGGTCCGCTTGGCCCGTACCGGTAGGGAGGTTTCGGTAAACATCACCGGCCAGACCATCGGGGATCCAGTGGCGATGAATCAGATTCTTCACGTGCTCGCCACCGCGGGCCCGGACGTTACAGGCAAGATCATCTTCGAGATCACCGAAACAATGGCGCTGACTTCGCCCAAGGTAGCCACGATGTTTTCCCGGGGGATGCGCGACCTGGGTTGCCGGGTCGCTCTGGATGATTTCGGGACGGGCTACGGCGCGTTCACCGAACTGCGCAATCTCGCTCTCGACGCGTTGAAAATCGATCTCAGCTTTGTCCGGAACATGCTGGAGGATCGCGACGACGAACGCGTCGTGAAGACCATCGTCTTCGTTGCGCAGGAGTACGGCTTGACCACCGTCGCCGAGGGGGTTGAGACCGAGGCTCTGGTGGAAAAACTTGCCGAGTTGGGGGTAGACCGCGCGCAGGGATATTTCTTCGGCAAGCCGAAGCCGGTCGTCTGGTAATCAAAATCAACAGAACCTGACCCTCGGTCGAGCAGACCGAAACTCCGACAACAGCTTGGCAAGCACTGGAGCATCGGGATCGTTCAGGTCACGTCTTGACCTTGTTGGATTGATCAGGGACCGAGATACGGGTGACGGTGTTGCGGCCGGCTTGTTTGGCTCGGTACATGGCCGCGTCGGCGCGGGCGGTGATCGTGTCGGAGGACTCGCCGGGGACGGCGATGGTGGCGCCGATGCTCAGGGTTGCGTGGATGGTCCGGCCCTCATGGGAGATGGGTTCGGCGGCGCGGCACCGGATCTTCTCGGCGACCCTGGCGACATCATCGAGGCTTCTCATCCCCGCGAGCAGGACCAGCATCTCGTCGCCGCCGGTGCGCCCGACGGTGTCCCCCTCACGAAGGCAGTCACGGATGCGGTCGGCGATGGTCCTGAGGACGGCATCGCCGGCCGCGTGTCCCCAGGTGTCGTTGACGGTTTTGAAGTGGTCGATATCGCAGAACAGCAGACCCAGGTGCGGCCCGGGGGAGCGCCGGTTCTCCAGTGCGGAGTTGAGGCGTTTGATGGCCTCGCCGCGGTTGACCAGCCCGGTGAGGGTGTCGAACCGGGCCAGCCGTTGCAGCTGCTGCTCACCCGCGACCAGCTCGTCGACCAGACGCAGCGCCACGATCACCCCGTCGGTGTTTCCCGCTGCTTTGACATAGGGCTTGAAGTGGCCGTCTACCCAGTGGTAACTGCCATTCGCGGTGCTGACCCGGAACCGGGTGACTACTGAACCGCTCAGGCCGATCTGTTCCAGGGCGGCCTTCAGCTGGTCGATGTCGTCGGGGTGGATACGCTGGTTGAAGTCCGAGCCGATCCACTGCTCTGGCGGTTCACCGAATGTGGTCTGCGCCGATGGTGAGACCCACGCCACCTGGGTGCCGTTCAGGTGAACGATGGTGGCGGCGTTGAGGAGAACGACTACGTCGACCAAATTGTCGGCGAGGATGTGGTAGCGGGCCTCCGCCTCGGCACGCTCTCGGCTAGCCCGCTCCTTCTCGATGAGGAACCGCTGTTCCCGCTGGCTCACGTAGAAGTTGGCGGCGCCGAACACGACGGTACTGAGCAGAACCGCCATGACCAACGCGGCATTTGCTCCCACGCCGAGGCTGGCAAACCCCAGTCGCGACGAGCCCAGGAGGATGGGCAATCCGGCCAGGATGACACCGAAACGAAACAGCGCCGTGCGATCGGGCCGGGCCAACAGCCAGGCAAGCGGGTTGCGGTCGGTGCGGGTGACGACCGTGGCGGCGACCAGCGTCAGCAGACCCAGAGCCGTCGAGATCCCCATCCCGGTGGACTGCGTGACACCCACCAGTGAAATGACGTCGAACAGGTAGGCCGCGGCCGAAACGGTAGGTACGACGAGCGCGCCCCCCAGGGTCAACGCCCACGCCACCCGGGCCCATCGCCGGTCTACCCTCGTCAGCCCCACGCCGATCGACAGCAGCAGAACCGTTAGCGCCGTGTGCGGGCTCGGACGGCCCGGCCAGGTCGCTTGTAGTCGGCTTACGGCATCGGGGAACCACCACGTATCCAGACCGAATGAGTAGCCTGTCGCGTATTCCGCGAGGAACACAACGGCCAGCACACCCGCCACCGTGGCGATGCCGAACCCGATCCGAACCCGCGCCGTTGACGGGCTTCCCATTTGCACCAGGATCGCCACGCCGAGTGCGGCCAGCAGTGCAGCACTCCACGGGGTCATCTGCGGCCAGGAGGGCAGCACCCGCGTCAACGCATCGACACCGGCGGCCCAACCCAGCCAATCCAGCCCGGAGAATGCCAACACCACCGCAACGGCGGCTGGTCCAATCCAAGCCGGAACCGAACCCCGCCGATCCGCGTGCTCGGTGCTAACCATCGTTCCCCCTCGGGCGGTTTCTGAAGCATCCTAAGTTTGGTGGGCGATGGCCTACCTGCCGGTGTGCGCGGCCGCGCTGGCCCGAATCGATCGCCTGGCCGGTTGAACCGCCCGGCCCGTCAGGGATTGCAGTACGAACGGGTGGCGGCGTCCAGAGCCTGCCGGTAGAGCGGGTCGAGTCCGCGGGCGCCGGCCACCGCCGTCTTGGCACCGTCCAGGAGAGCCACACACTCGGCCGATTGCAGGGCCGGCCACTGTTCGGCGATCTCGCCGACCATGCGGCGGTTGAGTCCGTCGATCTGAGCTCGGGACGCGGAGAGGTCCGGTGCCGTCTCCGGGGCGGCGGCCGGATCGAGCTTCCACCCGGAGAACCGGCTGTACTGGACGGCCTCGGTGGCGTTGATCTGATCGGTGAACAGAGCGGTCACGTAATCGGTTGGTACACCGGTGGATTGCGCGTCGGCCGCCACCGCGGTCAGCACCTGCTGAGCGCGGACCGGATCGGTGATCGGACCGCCGTTGATCCATTTGCTGGCGGCGACGGCGTCGGCGGTCTGCAATCGCTGGGTGGCCGCGTCGACCAGGTCGTACAACGCGTCCTCGCCCTGGGCCGGGGCCGATCCCGCAGCCCAGACGGCGGCGGCCGGCAGGACGGAGACGGCGAAGGCCAGGCGCAGTGCCCGGATACCGATCAGCCCACCGGCCCCTTGGCCAGGACCAGCGGCGCGCTGCGCGGGGCGCCGGCCCGGTCGATCCAGGTGAGCGTGACGGTGTCGCCGGGCCTGCGGCGGTCCATCAGGTTGGAGAGATCCGCCGCCGAGGCGACCGGAATTCCATCCACCGCGGTGATCAGATCGCCGCCGAACAAGCCGATCTGGCTGGCCGGGGTGTCGGGCAGCACCTGGCGCACCACGGCACCGGGCAGTCCGCCGAACCGCGGCGCATCGGCGATCGCCACGCCGATGAAGGCGCTGTCGCCGAGGTGGATCGAGTCCGAGGGAACACCGGAACGAATCTGGTTGGCGATGGCCATCGCCCTGTCGATCGGGATGGCGAAACCCTCACCTCCGGTCACCCCGCCCATCCGATAGGTCAGGGTGGCGGCCACGGTGACCCCGACCACCTGTCCGGCGCTGTTGACCAGGGGTCCACCGGAATCGCCCGGTCGGATGTCGGCGGCAACCCGGATCAGGTCGAACAACTCCCGTGAGCCGCCGCCGGACTCGTCGGACGCACGGACCGACGCACCCAATTGGGTGACCGCGCCCGGCGCGTAGGAGGGCGGGGCCCCGGGCCCGTTGGAGTTGCCGATGGCGGCGATCGGATCACCGACGACCACGGTCGATGAGGTGCCGAGATTGGCCATCGGCAGTTCAGCGCCGCGAAGCCGAATCAGCGCGATGTCGTTGGCGCGGTCGAAACCGATGACATCCACCGGATAGGAGACGCTGTTGGCCAGGCTCACCGCGGTGATGTCGGTAGCACCTTCGATGACGTGGTTGTTGGTCAGCACCTCCCCGCCGGGACCGATGACGATGCCGGTACCCGTTCCGACAGCGCCCTGGTAGCTGAGCGATGTGTTGATATCGACCAGTCCGGGCACCACCTGACTGAGCAGAGCGGACTGGTCCAGCGGCGCGGGGGCCGGCGCCGGGTTATCCGGCGATGCGGCGGCGGGAGCGGCAACGAGGCCAGCTAGCAGCATCACCGTAGCCAGCGCACCAGTTAGCCGGCGCGTCCAGCGGCCGCCGAGGCGTGGATGTGTGGAATCCATACCCTCAACTGTGCCTGAAAATCAGGCAAAAAGGCACTCCGGCCCGTCGGGGCATGGTTCGAGTCGCGTCGCGGGCGCTCGTGCACGCCCCCACGCGGTGCGGCCTTGCCGAGGGCAAACGCGGACGACCCGGCCGGTCGCAGGCCGCTGACCAGCGGCACCGGTACCGTGGACGGGAATGAACAGCACGATTCTGAGGTCCCGGCCGGTCATCATCGTGACCGCCGCCACCCTGCTCACATCGCTGACGCTGGGACTCGCGTTCGTGGCAACGCATCGCATCTATGACCTGCGCGGGGAGGCGGTCGAAGCGCCGGCCGTTCCGCTGACCGCCGAGCAGGCCAGGCAGCGGGTGCTCGAGCCGGCGCGGCAGTTCGTTGGTGCCGGCCGCCTCGGGGAACCCACCGCCAGCTACCTCCTGATGTCCTGTCGCGGCGATGACGGACCGCCCTACCAGGGGTCGCTATATCTGACGTTCGACGTCCCCAGCATCACCGAGACACCGGCCTACTTCCGCGAGATCGCCGGGGCGATGAAGGCCAGGGGCTGGAAGGAGGGATTGCCGCCCAATCGACACCCCGGAGGCCGGACCCTGGCCAGGGACGGCCTGACCGCCATCTATTACCGTCACCCCGACCTGCCGGGCCGCGGCGTACTGAAGATCTACGGGGAGTGCCGCACCGTGACTGATCACCGCTCAGACGCCACAGGATTCGTCGACGTCACCGCTGCTGTGCGTCGCTGAGTCCCCCTCACGCGGCGAAATTGAGGACTTTGGTCCTCGGCGTGGCGGGCCTTCTACCCGTGTCTGCTACGACGCGTCACAGATACCATTCCTGCCATGACCTATGTGATCACCAGCGCATGCGTGGACGTCAAGCACAAGTCATGTGCCGCCGAATGCCCGGTTGACTGCATCTACGAGGGCGACCGGACCATGTACATCAACGCCGAGGAGTGCGTCGACTGCGGAGCATGCAGACTGCTGTGCGAGGTCGACGCGATCTTCTACGAGGATGACCTGCCGGAGAGTGAGCGCAAGTTCCTCTCCGACAACGCCGCGTTCTTCACCGAGGTGTTGCCGGGACGTGACGCCCCACTGGGTGCGCCCGGTGGTGCCACGGGTGTCGGCGCGGTCGGGGTGGACACCCCGATGGTCGCCGCACTGCCGCGCCCCTGACGGGTTCGGGCCCGCCGGCTCAGGCCGGCGGTTCGTCCCCGGCGAACTCGCAGAACGCCGCATAGGCCCGCGCCCCGTACACGGTGGCCGGACCACCCTGCATGAGGATCGCGACCCCGATCGCCTCGGCGGCCTCCGCGGTGGTGGCCCCGGCGCGGGCCGCCCCGCGGGCATGAGAGGCGATGCATCCGTCGCAGCCGTGCACCACACCGATGGTCATCGCCATCAGTTCCTTGACCTTGGTGGGCAACGCGCCATCGGTCAGCGCCGCTGCGCTGAGATCGTTGAACGCCCGGTAGACGTCCGGAATCTCCTGCCGCAAGGCACGGTGCTGCGGACGAAGGTCATTCAAGACGTCATGGCTGTGTCCGTGTGCGCTCATGCCCCCGACCTTATCGCCCATGTGGTGTAACGCTGTTCGGGGTTTGGCTGATGTACGTCAATGAGTGCGAGAGGGCACTGCGCCGCAGCTCCAGCATCTACACTTGGCTTTGCTGCAGACCGCGACCAGGACGGGAGCCACAGGAAGATATGGCCAAAGCAGTTCGACGGGCACTCGCCGCCGCGGGCATCGCGGTCGTCTCCATGGTTGCCGCCGCGCCGATCAGCACGGCCGCAACCGCCCCGTCGGTGACCGCCGCCGCCGTGGCATCGGTACAGCCGATCAACGGCCAGACCGTCGGGGTGGCGCACCCGATCATCGTGACGTTCACCAGGCCCGTCACCGACCGGACCGCGGCAGAAAAAACGATCAAGGTCACCTCGCCGACCGAGATGACCGGCCGCTTCGAGTGGCGCAGCGACAATGTCGTGCAGTGGATTCCGGACCAGTTCTGGCCGGCCCACTCGCGGATCACCCTGATGGCCGGCGGACAACGGCGCAGTTTCGGCACCGGATCAACCGTGCTGGCGGTCGGCAGCATCTCCAATCACACCTTCACCGTCAGCATCGACGGCGTGATCATGCGGCAGATGCCCGCCTCGATGGGCAAGCCCAGGTTCGCGACGCCGGTCGGATCGTTCACCGTCCTGGAGAAGCAGAAGGCGTTGGTGATGGACTCCCGCACCATCGGAATCCCGCTGAGCGACCCGGAGGGCTACAAGCTCAACGTGACCGATGCCGTCCGGATCACCTGGGGCGGCGTCTACGTCCACTCCGCCCCGTGGTCGGTCGGCTCCCAGGGCTACGCCAACGTCAGCCACGGCTGCATCAACCTCAGCCCCAGCAACGCGGTCTGGTACTTCAACCAGGTGGGCATCGGGGATCCGGTCGTCATCAACTGGTGACCACCGCACCGGTGGCTATTTCGGGTACGTGGCCGCGAAGTCGACGGTGACCTCGTCGGCCACCTTCAGTGAACCCATGAACAGCGAGTAGGGCTTGACGCCGAAGTCGCTCTGGGTGATGCCGACCGTGGCCGACAGCGCCCACACATCACCGCGATCCTCGACTTTCACGTCGACCACCTGGGGACGGGCTGTCCCGTGAATCTCGAGCATGCCGTCGAGCCGGTAGCCACCCGTCGTCTTGACGATATCGTCGGCGACATACCGGATCTGCGGATACTTCTTGGCGTCCAATGACTTCAGCGCGTTGGACCGGGCCACGCCCTTCTCCGGACCGGCCAGTGGTGTGACGCCCCCCTCACCGCTGAGCACCGCGAGGGAGTCCACCGGCACGGTCAACTCGAGGCCCTTCGGCGTGCCGCCGGCCCACCGCACAGTCGCCTGCCAGGACTTCATGGCGATGGTCAGGCGGTGTCCCATCTTGGCGGCCCGGCCGGCCACGCCGGTCCGGATGAGCAGTTCGCCGACAGCGGCATCGAGTGACCAACTGGAATCCGTCATAGGCCCAGCGTATCGGCCGCCGGGGCGGTCAGTCGCCCGAGTTCGTACTGGGCGTCACCGTGACAGTCGTGGTGCTCACCGTGGTCGTGGGGGCATCCGTCGAGGTCGATGTCGATGTCGAGGACGAGGTCGAGGTCGGTGTCGTGCTCGTCGTGGGCTCGCCGGAGAAGCGGGGCTGCCGGAACTCCAGCCACGAGTCCCGATAGAGCACGGTGTCCCCCTCGGAGACCAGGAGCATCTCCGGCGACACCGCGTAGGTGACCCCGTTGTTGGTCGCCACGACCGAGCCGTCGGAGGCCCGGCCCGCGGGCGCCGTCAGGGACGTCTCGTCACTGAGCCGAACTCCGCGATACTCGAGGTCGCCGGCGGGGTCGACGCAGATCGCCACCAAGGCCCGTGACGTTCGACCGAACGACATCAGAGCCTGACTGTCGTCGCAGCGGGCCGCCGAGTCCAGGAAGCCGTATTCGTCACTGGGATAGTCCGACCCGGACCCGGTATCGGACTCCGCGGCTGAACTGGGGGAGGCTGCACTGGGGGAGGCGGCACTGGAGGTGGTGGTCGGCGTCGTCGAGGGTGCAGCATCCGCTTCGGGCGTCCTGGCGTGGACCGCCAGGGTCAGTGCCGCCGCAGCCACCAGCGCGGCCGAGGAAAGAGCCGAGGAAAGAACTGCGCCGGCAGGGCGAGAGCATCGGGCCATAGGCCAAGCCAACCACCTTCGGTACTGAATGGGGCGCTACCGCTACGGCGTTTCGGGGTGTTTCCGACGCTGTTTCGTGCCCTTCATCGGGTGGGCGCACCGCGGCGGTGACCACCACCATCGACCCGCCGGCTTCAGCGGTCAGCCGAGTCCGGCCGCGGGGCGTGGCTCAGAACCGCCCACAGCAGTCGGGCCGCTTTGCGGGCAGCCTCGTCGGGGACGATCGGCGCGGCGATCCCCGGCTGCTCGGCCGGCACTCCGCCGATGTGCTCGACCAGGGCGACGGCGAGGACCCGTAATTTGACGTTCGACTCGTGGCTGGCCCGCCGCAGAGTCGCCCAGGCGGTGTCTGCGTCGCAGCGCAGACAGCCCATGATCACACCCTTGGCCTGCTCGATCGCACCCCGGGACTGCAGCACTGCCAGCATGTCGGCGATCTGCGCCCCATCCTCGGCGACAGAGGTCATCATCGCCGCGGCGACGAGTTGCTCGTAGCCGATCAAGGTGGTGACGGTGACGGCATCGGCCGGCCGGGTCAGCGCACAGGACAGCACCACCGTCTGATCGGCCTGCCAGACACCGGGCGCGGCAGCAGCCCCGCGCACCGCGCTGAGCTCGTCGTCGTGGCCCGGCACCCGCTCTCGAACGGCCTCCAGGGTGAGCGCCGGCCAGCGATCGTCGCTCCACAGGTCGAGGCTCAAGACCGGGACCTGGTACTCGACGGCGTCGACGACCGGACCGCCGAGGCCGGCCAGCTGGGCATCGACGTACCCGCTACCGAACCCGCGCGCGGCGAATTCCGTCACACCGCTGTTCCGGGAATGCACGGTGACCGCGAGCGCGACGGCATCCGGCAGGTCATGGTGGACCCGATCGAGAATGCGGTCGAACAATTCGCTGTGCGCGGCTTTCTCACGCGGATGGAATGGGGGAGCGGGCATGTGGCTGCTATCCCCTCGTGACGACGGTGACGACCCGGTCGAGTCCGGAGATCCCGAGCAGCGTCGCCATATGACCGGAGGGCCGGACAACCATGGTCAGCTCGGTTCCGGCCGCCAGCGTGAACAGTGCGCGCACCGCGGCGCTGTCGCAGTAGTCGACCCCGGTGAGATCGACCGTCAGCGCCGACGCGCCATCGCCGGCCCTGGTCATCACGGCCTGGAACTCGTCGACGTTGGCGAGGTCGATATCCCCGGACACGACCACCAGCGGCGGCTGGTCTGCGGAGGCCGCCGTCACGGCGAACCGGGCGTTTGTCATGGGCGTAGATCCTTGACCATCGCGACAGTGGTTCCTTCCGGGGTCGTGGTGAGTTCGGCCGAGTCGACCAGGGCGTTGATCAGATGGATGCCGTGGCCGCGATGCCCCGACGACGCCGGCGGCGGCTTCCACACGCCGGTGTCGGTAACCGTCAGACGTAACCGGGTGCCGGTGATGTCGGCGGTCACGGTGATCTCAACGTCGCGGGCCGCGCCAACCACCGCGTGCTCAGTGGCGTTCGCGGTGGCTTCACCCACTGCCAGCAGGACATCGGCACTGGCCTCGGAATCGACGCCGGCGGAGGCCAACCACCGTCGCAACCGGCCCCGGCTGACCGCGAGACTGGACGGATGGGCGGCAAGGGTGACAGCCAGCGTTTTAGGCGGGTGGCGGTAGAGCACAGCGGCGACATCCGAACCGGCGAGTCCGGTTGATCACCTGGTCGGCCACCTGGTCCGGATGCACCGAATCGCAGCCGTCGAGTGCGGCGGCAGCCGGCGGTCCGATCGGCCCGGTACACAGCAGGACGGTGGCCCCCGGTGCCAACGATGCGACGACCAGGCTCGTGTCGGCCGGCTTGAGCGCCGGGCCGGGGGTATCGGGCGCAGCGAGCGCGGTGTTCGCGTCGCCGTGACCGCTGTAACCGATCGTCTCGCCGTCGATTACCGCGCACAGCGCCGAGACCGCCGTCCCCCGCACGCCCCGCAAACTCTGCACCGGATCCGCGGTCTCGAGCAGAGCGGACCTGGCCGCCGCGCGCATCCCCCAGGCGGCATCCGCGTCGGCACAGCAGCCCACCACGACACCAACCCGCCCGTCGTCCAGGGGGACCACGTCGTGCCATTGCCCGGCAAGGTCGGCAGGGGAGTACCGCACCGAGAAACCGTACGGTGCCACGGCTGCACCGACGGATGTGTGTGACGGGAGGTCCGGCTCCGAACCGAGAGCCTCATTCGCCATCGCCGACCCCCAGTGCGGACCTGATCTTTGGGTCCAATCTGCCGCTAATCGCCGCAGCTTACCAACGAAACAACGGCGTTTCCCGAATGGCTGGCCCGTTTAGCCGAGCGCACAGATAACCACCCGTTACGCTCTGGGCATGTTGCGCGAACTCGTGATCGCTGCCGTCGCCGTCGGGAGCACGCTGGTGGCTGCCCCGTCGGCCGTCGCCGACGGCACCAAGCCGTCCTACCCCGGCGATGTTCCGGGGATGGCCTACGACGCCTACCTCAGTGCGCCGTGCTACAGCTGGGAGCGCTTCATCTTCGGCCGCGGCCCCACCGGCCAAGCGCTGGCCTGCCACTGGATCGTCGGCCAGTCCTATATCGGGATGGACCGCCCACCGGAGGGAACCGGCTTCTGGGTGCTTTCGCCGAAGTTGTACGGGGTACAGACAGTCGGTTCCCCGTGCCCCGGATCGCAGGCGGCGGCGCAATCTCCGGAAGGTCTGCCGATGCTGTGCCGGGGCGCTCAGGGCTGGCAGACCGGTTACCTGCGGAACGGCCCCTGGGGTAACGGCAGCCAGTTCGATCCGGTCGGCTGATCCAGCCCCAGTTCGTCAGACGGCCGCGGCCGCGTCGTTGATCTCGTTGAGCCGACTGGTGGCCTCCAGGTACTCCTGAACCCATCGCTCGATCACGGCGGCGCTGCGCTCCACCCGATCGAGTTGACCGACCACCTGTCCGACCGGGTTGAACGCCACGTCCACCGTCTGGTCCGGGTACTTGCTGGTGGCGGCGACCGCCATGCCGGACACCATGTACTGCAACGGCATTCCCAGCGGCTCGGGGTTCCCGGCGGTCTGCCAGGCGTCGGTCCATTCGTTGCGCAGCATTCGGCACGGCTTACCGGTGAAAGACCGGCTCCGCACGGTGTCGCGGCTGGTGGCCTTCGCATAGGCGTCCTGCTGCACCCGGGTGTTCTCGGCCTCCTCGACCATCAGCCACTGCGACCCGGACCAGGTGCCCTGGCATCCCATCGCGAGCGCGGCGGCGATCTGATAGCCGCTCCCGATACCGCCGGCAGCCAGCACCGGCCGGGGGGCCACTTCTTTGACCACCTGGGGCCAGAGCACGATCGAACCCACCTCGCCGCAGTGGCCGCCACCTTCGCCACCCTGAGCGATGATGATGTCGACATCGGCCTCGGCGTGCTTTCGAGCCTGGGCCGGAGACCCGCACAACGCGGCCACTTTGCGACCGGACTCGTGGATGTGGGCGATCATGTCGGCCGGCGGGGTGCCGAGCGCATTGGCGATCAGGGTGACCTTGGGATGACGCAGCGCCACCTCGACCTGGGGGGTTGCCGTGGCCTCGGTCCAGCCCAACAATTGCAGCGCATGGGAATCGGCGTCGTCGGTGGGCACCCCGTGATCGGCGAGGATCTTCTTGGCGAAGTCCAGGTGCTGCTGCGGCACCATCTTCTTGAGCATGTCCGCGAGTTCCTCACCGGACATCCCGGCGTCCATACCCTCGTACTTGTTCGGGATCACGATATCGACCCCGTACGGGTGGTCGCCGATGTGTTCGTCGATCCACGCGCACTCGACCTCAAGCTGTTCGGGGGTGAACCCGACGGCGCCGAGCACGCCGAATCCGCCGGCCTTGCTGACCGCCACGACGACATCGCGGCAGTGGGTGAAGGCGAAGATCGGGAACTCGATGCCGAGTTCGTCGCACAGAGGGGTATGCATGAGCGGCTCCTCGGCCTAGGCAAAGTTAGAACGTGTTCTAGTTCGAGTTTAGCCCGGTCAGCAGCCACAGCGCGAGGAGGGCCGACATCTCAGTGAGGCAGTTACGGTGATCCCGCGCGGAGTAGACTGGTATCACGTCCAACGGAGGACGCGCGAAGGGTCAGGTGTTCACGATGAACGCTTTCCACAGAGGAATCCTGGCAGTGATCGGTACCGCGTCAGTGGCGACGGCTGTTCTCGGCGCCTCCCCGGTGGTGTCGGCCGCCCCGGACCCGAGGCCGGCCGCCCCCTGTTACAACGGCATCGCCCCGTTCAATCCGTATATCGACAATTGCGCGCTCCCCCATCGCCCGCCGCATATCCTCGGGGCGGCTCCGGATCAGACGGCGATTCTGAACTGCAGTGTCGGGAGCGACCTCTTGCGGGCGATCTGTTTATCGCAGTACGTCAACGGTGGTCCGTATGCCGGGATCGGCGTGGGTAGGTGATAGCTACCCGGTCGAGACATCCCCGAGCGGGTGACCCCCGAACAGATTGACACCGCTCGTCACCGGCAGATCCAGAGTGTTGCGGATTCCCGGTGGCGCCGCGATCACCGAGGGGATGGCGTTGACGATCCGGCCGGCCGCCCCTGAGATGGCGGCATGGTTGTGGTCACCAAGGCCGCTGGTGGGGCAGATGTCCACGGCATAGGACGGTTCGCCGGTGATCTCGACGCGGTAGGAACCGCCGGGTTGGGCGGGCTGGGCCCAGTCCGGCCGTAGATCACCCCGAAGTCGGGTCACGTGTTCCACGACGATCGCCGGCCGGCCGTTGACCATGCCGGTGATCTCGAAACGCACTGCCGCGACGCCGCCCTCGGGGATATGGCCGGCCGCGATGTCGAACGCAACGGGTGCGGGCTCGAGTTGGTAACTCTCGGTGATGGCCTCGACATCGACCTTGAGTCCAGCGGCGAGTTGCCGGATCGCGGTGCCCCACGCCACGCTGAGCACGCCGGGCTGGAACAGCATCGGAATCTCACCGGGCGGTTTGCCGAATCCCATCACATCGAACATCACCGTCGCGCCATCGTAGGTGGCGTAGTCGGCGATCTCCATGCAGCGCACCTGCTGGATGCTTCGGCAGGTGCTGGCGAACGCCAGCGGTATCAGGTCGGTAATGAATCCGGGGTCGACGCCGTTGATGTAGATGCTTGAATTACCTTGTTGGGCAGCGATTTCCAGGGGTTCTATATATTTGTCTGGGATCACGCGCCACGGAAACTGCAGCACCCCGGGAGCCGACCCGACCACATTGACCCCGGCAGCCAGGATGCGGCCGACATCACGCATGGCATCGGGGGTCCGGGTATCGCCCATGGCGCAGTACACCGCGCATTCCGGTTCGGTCGCCAGCACCGCCCCCAGGTCATCGGTCGCCGCAATACCGGTGGTCACATCCAGGCCCGCGAGTTCGCCGGCGTCCTTGCCGACCTTGTCCGGCGCCGATACGCACAATCCGGTCAGTTCGAAGGCCGGGTTCTCGATCAGCTCCCCGAGGGCGAGGCGGCCGACGTTTCCGGTGCCGATGTGGACGACGCGAATAGCCATGGGCCCAGTATGCGCAGCCGGAGCCGAAACTGAAACAGGTTCTAGTAGCCTGACCGCCCATGGGACGCGTAGACGACAAAGTGGCATTGATCACCGGCGGCGCCAGGGCCGGCGGGATGGGCGCTGCCGGCGCCCGCATGCTGATCGCCGAAGGGGCCAAGGTGGTGATCGGCGACATCCTCGATGAGGATGGTGCGGCGATCGCCGCGGAGTTGGGGGACGCGGCCCGCTACGTCCACCTCGACGTGACCAGCGCCGAGGACTGGAAGGCCGCGGTCGACACCGCCGTGCAGACCTTCGGCACGCTCAACGTCCTGGTGAACAACGCCGGCATGGTGCAGGTCGCGCCGCTCAAGACGGCGGATATCACGCGATGGCAGAAGGTCCTCGATGTCAATCTCACCGGCGCGATGCGCGGTATCCAGGCGGTGATCGACCCAATGATCGCAGCCGGCGGGGGCTCCATCATCAACATCTCCTCGATCGAGGGCATGCGCGGGGCGACCTGGGCGCACAGCTACGTCGCGTCGAAGTGGGGGCTGCGCGGGCTGACCAAGTCGGCGGCGCTGGAGTTGGCGCCGGAAAAGATCCGGGTGAACTCGATCCATCCGGGTTTCATCCGGACACCGATGACCAGGCATCTGCCCGACGATATCGTGACGGCGCCGATGGGCCGGGCCGGCACACCCGAGGAGGTGGCCACCTTCATGGTGTTCCTGGCCAGCGACGAGTCCTCGTTCTCGACCGGGTCGGAGTACGTGGTGGACGGTGGTCTGATCACCGACGTTCCACACCGCGCCATGTGACCCAGCGCCATGTGACCCAGCGCCGTGTGACCCAGCGCCGTGTGACCCAGCGCCGTGAGACTCGGCGCCATGAGACTCGGCGCCACCCGACTCAGCGGCGCCGACCGCGCAGCGCCACCGCACTGAACGCCGCTGCCAGTGCCGCCCGACCCATCGCCGGCAGATGCCCGAGCGCATCGGCGGATCCGCGTTGGCCGGGCGCGCTGACGTGCAGCACCGGCCAGCCCTCGGCCGCGGCCAGGGCTGCCAGGCCCGCCCGCGGGTTGACCGGGCGGGGATGCCCGACCAGTCTCATCAGCGCAGCATCCTCGTCGCCGTCGGCATAAAAATAGCTCTGGCGTATGTCGACCTCGCGCTGGGCGCAAAACCGCTGCGCCGCAGTGGCTTTCTGCCGGCCCCAGACGATCGGCCTGGCGATCCGGCCGGTGAGCAGGCCGTCGGGGTCCAATTCGAAGTTGTTGCAGATGACGTCGGCTATCCCGAGTGCCCGGGCCACCGGTTCGGCGTGGATGGTCAGCGCCGATGAACTCATCACCAGGGTGTGGCCGCGGTCCCGGTGTGCTTCCACGATCTCGCGCATCAGCGGGTAGATCTTCTCGGCCACCTGCTCGGCGAAAACCCGTTCGCCGGCCGCGTCGAGGTCGGCCAGGGCATCACCGCGAAGGTAGCCGGCGGCGCGGTCGAGCAGCTTCTCGAACTGCATCCGGCCCAGTTTGTAGCGAAGCGAGGCTTCTACGACGCCGAGCACCTCGCCGATACGGGCCTGCCCGTTGCGGAGTCGGTCGCTGGCGTGGGCGGCGGCGGTGAAGCCGGCTACCAGGGTGCCGTCCAGGTCGAAGAAGGCTCCCACCGTCGGGCCGGCCGGGCCCGCCGCGATCTGGGCGAGCGGGTCTGTCGGGGTCATATCGCCGGGCGCCCCGCCGCACGGCCACCGGCCTGGGCCTCCAGTTCCTCTTCGTAGGCGCCTTCGTCGCGGCCGAGGGCAACGGTGGCGGCGGCCATCGCCGCGAGCGCGATCCCGAGGATGACGGCGGTGGGCGGATTCGCGGTCAGATGCTCACCGAGGACGACCTGGCCGAGCAGGACCGCGACGACGGGTTCCAGAACCAGCATCGCCGGCACCGATGCCCGTAGCGAGCCGGCATGGAACGCCGACTGCTGCAGCAGGGTGGCGATCACCCCGACCAGCGCCAGGACGTACCCGATCGGTGAGGTCAACAACCGGACCGCATTACCCTCGGTCACGGTGTTCATCACGATCTTGGTCAGCACCGCCACCACGCCGAACAGCACCCCCACCGCGCTGCCCAGCAGCAGCGCCCGCCGCCAGCCCGCCAGTCGGATGGCCACCGGCACCGTTCCGATGGTGACGGCGAGTGCAACGGTGGCCACCACCACGGCGGGCCGCTCGGAGCCCCGGTAATCGCCGGGGGCGGCTCGGGCAAGTGCGACGAACACCGCCAGCGCCAAGGTGAGAACGACCGCCCAGACCCACTCCACCCGGGTCACCCGCCGCCCGGCCAGCCGAGCGCTGAGCGGCAGGGCGAACAACAGGGCGGACACCAGCAGCGGCGCCACCAGCAACAGCGACCCGAAAGCCAGTGCGAGGGCCTGGAACACGTAGCCGGTAACGGCCGCGGCGGTACCGGCCCACCACAGCGGACGGCGCAGCAGCGTGGCCACCATCACAGTGCTGACGCCCTGGTCTTCGGGCACATCCAGGGTGGCACGCTGGCGCACAACGATTCCGATGGCGAGAAACACCGCGCTGGCCAGGGCCGCGGCCACGACGAGGGCGCGCTCGAGCACGTTGTCGGTATCCCTTCGGCGTGTCGGCGGCTCACAAGCCGGCGTGGACGGCCGGAATGCCGCCACCACGAATGTAGGCCACCGGCGGCCCCCCGGTGCGGGCCCTCTGCGTATGCCTCAGCGCACCGCGGCGGTGACGGGTTCACCGCCGTAGCCGGTGACCCGCACCCAGCCGGGGGTCGGACCTCCCGCAGGCACCCGGCCGCGAACCTCGACTGTCTCGCCGGGGAACACAGTGACGTAGTTGTCGTCGTAGTTGATCGGCAGGATCTCGTCGCCGTCAGGGGCGGTGAGCAGTTCGGCCCGCTGGAAGAACGCGATCTCCGATGTCGGGTTGCGCAGCCGGACGTACACCTCACCGGCGCCCGAGGCACCGCGACTGGCCGTGATCTCCAGCCTGGGTGTGGCAATGGTATTCAGGGCCGTCATATCCGCCCAGCTGATCTGCCGGGAGTCGAATGCGGTGTCGTTGGCCGGCGGGCCGACATCGTCGGGTTGCTGGGATTGCCAGTAGACATTCTCGGCGAGCACCGCCCCGCCGTCGTCGAGCAGTTCGCAGCGGACGAAGAACACCGGGGAGTCGGCCGGGCCGGGCGGCAGTGTCACCGCCCGGACGGCGCCTCCGGACTCGACGGTCATCCCACCGGCCGAACGGTCGTCGCGCAGCTTTCCGGACAGGTCGTAGGTGCGGACTCGAACCCGTAGGTCCGCCCTGGCGGCCGGGCTCTGATTCACCACCGTCACCTGCGCCTGGCTGCCATCGCCGGTGGCGTAGGAGTCGAACACCACCGACAGTGGCCGAAGGCCCTTCTTGGCTCCGTAGTACGCGCCGCCGGGCCGCAGGTAGAAATCGAAGATATTGCCGAAGAACGACGGCCAATGACTGTTGAGCATCCAGTAGACGGTCATCTTGTGGCTGTCCCAGCCATTGGCGGCGAATGCCTCGAACTGCGCACGGGTGGCCTCATAGTGCGCGAGTTGGGCCTTGTCGGCGAACATCTGCGCGCTGCTGGACTGCCCGTAGCGGAGGTCGATCACCCGCCGGATGTTGGTCAGGGTTGAGTTCTGCGGGTCGGATCCGGCGTGGAAGTACCAGGTGTCGTTGATCGGCCACAGTTTGTCCGGCGGGATGAACCGGCGCAGGCTGGCGTAGGGCGGAATGTGTTCGTTGTCGCCCTGTTCGGCGCTGGATCCGCGGGCGGCGGGGTAACGTCCGGCGAACCAGTACGACGGCGGACGCCAACTGTAGGGACCGGACATCTGGATGCCGTCCCACAGTCGCCTGCCGTCAGCGTCGCGAGCCACTGCGGACACGGTGTCGACAACGGCATTGGGCCAGTGCAGGTCCGCGAGGATTCGGTGATATCCGGCCCGCACCGCATCCGGGGGCCGGCCGTCGCTGGCGTTGGCCCACAGGACAACCGACGGGTGCGAACGCAGCATGGTGATCTGCGAGCGCAGACTGTCCTGTGCGACCCGATGGTCCTCGCCGTCCCACTGCGACCAGCGCTCCCACTGGTTGCAGCACATCCACCCGTACATGAGCGGAATGCCCATCTCGTCGGCCATCTCGACGAAACGGGTCGAGGCGATTTTCGATTCCAGCCGCAGCAGATTGAGCCCGAGATCCCTGGCGTAGTTCAGGATCGCCGCGTCGCGGTCCGGATCGTAGGAGAACAGCAGATCCGGGGTGTAGGTGGCACCGCGAACCAGGACGTCACGGCCATTGATCCTGAGGTAGAAGTTTCCGCCGCCGCCCGGGCCGGCCAGGCTCTCATCGGAGTCCCGGTCGGCCTCGACGGTGCGAATGCCGAATCTCAATGCCGAACTCGCGGTGGGGGTGCGGTCCTGCAAGAAATCCAGTCTCAGATCGTAGAGATCCGGCCGGCCCATGGTGTAGGGCCACCAAAGGTCCGGGTCGGCGATGACGAGGCGGTTGAATTCGTCTGGGGTGAAACGTATTTCGCGTTCTTCACCGGATTCCAGGGATACCACCTGGTCGACCCGGATGGGCTCCTTGCCGTTCCGGGTGATGGTGGCGCGCAGCACGCCACGAACCGGAGTGCCCGAATAGTTGCGGATATCCGCGTACACCGTCAGTCGGGCGCTGTCGGTGAGGGGCAGGGGCAGTTCGGTGTTGACCGTCGCAGGCCCGATGCCGACCGGCCCGAATGCACGCAGCCGCACCGGTTTCCAGATGCCGGCGTTGCGGTCGGCGACGAACGAGGGTCCGACCGGCCGGGCACCGTCGGGGGCGCGGTAGCCGAGATAGCGCCAGTTGATCCAGTCCCACCAGCTATCGGCCAACTCGACACCGTCGACGTCCTGGATGGCCCGCTCCGGGGTCACCCTGACCGCCAGGGTGTTGAGCCCGCCGGCCGCAATCCACGGTGTGGCGTCGAGTTCATGATCGACGTACATGCCGACGATCTGACGGCTACCGGCGACGCGACGGCCGTTGAGCCAGATCTCGGCCCGGTAGTTGATACCGGGGAAGTTCAGCAGATAGGTCTGGTAGCCGGCTGGGGCGGTGAAGGTGGTCCGATACCACCAATCCTGTCGGTACAGGTCCTGCGGAACCTCGGTGAGCAGGTTGGTGCCGTAGTAGAGGTTCGGGTACACCCCGGCGTCCTGCAGGATTTCCAGCACGGTCCCGGGCATCCGACGAACCGGCGTCCAGGACGCCTCGTTGTAACCGTCGACGGAGATCGCCTCCCCGCCCACGGTCAGGCCGGTCGCCGATGTCAGTCTCCAGCCTTCGGCCAGTTCGATGTCCTGGCCTGCTGGTGGCCGCGGCCCCGCGAAAACCCGGTAATCGCCGGCGCACAGCACGAGCAGCAGCACGGCGAAGATGTTCAGGACGGTCTTCGCCACGGTAAATCATCTTGGCAGAACCGTCTGCCGCCGTCCGCGGCGTCGAGGGGCCGTGGACCGGCCTGTGGGTCTGCCCATCAACCGCTGCCGGGGCTAGGCTTAGGCCATGACCGATCAGGACCGTGCCGTCACCCGACGCGCTATCGCCGATGCCCTGCTGACCGCCCTCGAGCGCCGACATGAGTTGGTCGACGCCATCGTCGAGTCCGCCGACCATGGAGCGGCCATCGACGCCGTGACCGACCTGCTGGGTACCCCGAGGGTCGGCAGCGAGGCGCTGATGGGAATGCGGCTGGACCAGTTCACCAAGGAGTCAAGGCGCCGGATCGCCGCCGAACTCGATGACCTCAACAGCCAGCTGAGCTTCACCGTGACCGAGCGGCCCGCCAGTGCGGATGACAGCCTGCGGCTGCGGCCCTTCGCCGACGAGTCCGACCGGGATATCTTCGCCGCCCGCACTGAGGAGGTGGGCGCGGCCGGCGACGGCTCGGGCTCACCCGCGGGCAGCCTGGAAGACGAAATCCGCTCCGCGCGTAACCGTCTGCGCGCCGAGGAGGCAGCCTGGTTCGTCGCTCTCGACGGCGACGACAAGGTCGGGATGGTGTTCGGCGAACTCGCCGGCGGGGAGGTCAACGTCCGGATCTGGATTCATCCGGAGCACCGCAAGAAGGGCTACGGGACTGCGGCTTTGCGCAGGTGCCGATCGGAGTTGGCCGCAGCGTTTCCCGCCGTCCCGCTCGTCGTGCGCGCACCCGGCGCCTTCTGACACCCCGGTATGGTGGCGGTTCCGGCGGCATTCCGATATCCGCAGGCCCGCACCGGCACCTCCCATGCGCGGCTTCGGGATCGAGTGCTGCGACTGACCGGGTTCGATCTGTTCCCCTCCGACGATGTCGCCGAAGCGTTCAAGACCGGCCTCACCGCCGGAGACCCGGTAGCCGAACGGTTCGTCGCGGAGACCTACCACGGTGAGATCGGTGCCCGCCGGGCCCGCGACCTCGTCGAGCGGGCCCTGCGGGTGGGTATCGAGAACGTACCCGAGGCACCGGATTCGATGCGAGCGCTGTTCGCCGACTTCGAGACGGTTCCGGACTGGGTCGACACCGGACTGGTCGAGGAGGGCGCCGCGGTCTGGCGCCGCTGGGCTTATGCGCTCGGCGCGGTCGGCAACGCCGGCACGATGGACACCTATACCGAAAGCTGGCTGGCCCTTCCCCTTTCGCTGTCCGGCGGCTACGCCGGGGACCGGGCACTGCACCGCTACATGGAGACCTCCCGGTGGTGGATCGAGGTGAGCGGCCCCGGCGCGGTGCTGCGGCCGGGCTCACTGGCTCGGGCGATCTCGCTGCATGTCCGCATCATGCACGTCAGCGTGCGGGCCAGGGTGTGCCAGCATCCGGAATGGGACTTCGACCGATGGGGCCTGCCGATCAGCCAGTCGGCGATGCTGCTGACCCTGCTGGGCGGGAGTGTGGCGCCGGCACTGGGCCTGACAGCGCTGGGGTATCTCACCTCGCCCCGGGAGATGCTGGCGGTCCTGCACTTCAACCGCTACTGCGGGCACCTGGTCGGGGTGCGCTGCGACGGCTACTTCCCGCAGACGGTGATCGACGCCTGGCGCATCCTGTTCATGGCTGACTCCGCCCGCAGCTACGATTCGGCCAGGATCGGCACCGAACTCGTCGAGTCGTTCGTGCCGGCATTCGCACCCCGGCCAACCCAGCGCGGCCTGGACCGCGTGCGCGCCGGCTATCACTACCGGCTGCAGGCCGGGTACGCAGGCCTGTTCATGCTGCCGTGGAACCGGCGCCGCTATGACCTGCCGTCGCCCGTCCCCGGGATAGCGATGCTGCTGATGCGGGCACCGCTGATCGCTGCTGTCGAAGTGGCCCGGCGGGTGATTCCCGGCCTGGACGAACGCTGGCAGCGGTTCGGGCTGCGCCGCTGGGAGCGGTGGTACCGGTGGCAGTCCGGTGGACGGGCCGCGCAGTTCGAAGCGGCGACTCCGCTGCGCCGGTAGTCGCCGCCGTCTGCGTAGGCTTCTCACCGATGAGCGCACGCGCAGGAATTCTGGTGACTGGCACGGAGGTGCTGACCGGTCGGGTGGCCGACCGCAATGGTCCGTGGGTGGCCGACCGGCTGCTCGAACTGGGGGTCGATCTGGCCCACATCACCATCTGTGGGGACCGGCCGGCCGATATCGAGGCCCAGCTGCGGTTCCTGCGCGCCGAGGGCGTGGATCTCATCGTGACGACCGGCGGTCTGGGGCCGACAGCCGACGATATGACCGTTGCCACGGTGGCCCGGTTCTGCGGTCGGGATCTCGTGCTGGATCCGGCGATGGAGGCCAGAATCAGCGCGATCGTCGCGAAGTGGATGGCCCGATTCCCGGACCTGGACGCCGATGCAGTTCAGGCCGCCAACCGCAAACAGGCGATGGTGCCCGACGGGGCGAGGGTCCTGGACCCGGTCGGCACCGCACCAGGAGTGGTCATCGCGGGCAGTCCCACCGTGGTCGTGCTCCCGGGCCCACCCAAAGAACTCCAGGGCATGTGGCCCACCGCAGTGGCCACCGATGCCGTGGCCCAGGCCATCGCCGGGCGCACCATCTACCGTCAGGACACCGTGCTTATGTTCGGGGTGGCGGAGTCCGGCCTGGCCGAAACCCTGCGTGAGGCCGAGAACACGGTCGCCGGATTCGCCGGCCTGGAGATCACCACCTGCCTGCGGCGCGGCGAATTGGAGATGGTCACCCGATACGAGCCCGCCGGCGAACCGGCCTACCGCACCCTGATGGATCTGGTCCGGCAGCGCCACGGCGCCGCCATCTTCTCCGAGGACGGCTCGTCGGTCGACGACCAGGTCGCGGACCTACTTACCGGGCGGCGGATCGCCACCGCGGAATCCTGCACCGCCGGAATGCTGGCCGCCCGGCTCACCGACCGTCCGGGCTCATCGGCCTATGTCGCCGGCGGGGTGGTGGCCTATGCCAACGAGGCCAAGACCGACCTGCTCGGGGTGGACCCAGTGTTAATCGCCGCGCACGGCGCGGTGTCGGCGGAGGTGGCCGAGGCGATGGCGGCCGGCGCTCTGAACCGGTTCGACGCCGACACCGCGGTCGCGATCACCGGCGTAGCCGGACCGGGCGGCGGCACCGAGGACAAGCCCGTCGGGACGGTCTGGTTCTGCGTCGCCCTCGGCGAGGGTGAGTCGGTGACCCGGTGTGTGCGGGTACCGGGGGAGCGGGCCGACGTTCGGGAGCGGTCGACAACGGTGGCGATGCACCTGCTCCGACGGGCGCTGCGGCAGGATTGACCGGTCGGGCCCCCGGCCGCGGTGGCTACACTGCAGACCCGGGGAATCCTCCGGAACGGAGGTTCCGCGCGGGGATCTGGGACTCAAGCAACCACGGGAAGGCATTGCGGTGAAGATCGGAATTCTGCTTGCGGCCGCCGGCGCGGTGACCATCTTCGGTGCCCCTGCGGCGGCAGCCGATGATGCGGAGACCACTGTCACCTCGATCGGCGGACAGGCCGAGCTCGTCAACGGCGATGTGGTGCAAGCCTGGACCGTCCTTGAACTGCAGCCCAGCCTGGATTTCATCCCGTATCAGCCTCAGGGCATCCTGTGGGAGGCCATTGTCACCGACGAGGCGATCCAGGGCTCAGCGACCCCGATCGTGGCGGATTTCAATGCCCGCGCCGAGAGTGGCGAGAATTACCGGGCCCTATTCCAGGTCCCGACCGCTCAGGGCATCAGCCCGGCAACCCTGGCCCCGGGTCAGGAAGTCGGCGGCAAGATCTACTTTGACGTGACCGGCGCCGACCCGAGCAGTGTGGTCTACAACTCGTTGGGCCGGGACCTCATCGTGTGGCAGCAGCCGGCCGAGGAGACGACGGTCGAGGAACTCGAGGTGGATGTCGACGGCGACACGGTCGTCATCACCGACGAGGAACTGATCGTCGGCGGAGACCAGGCGGTACTGGAGGAGACCGAGATCGTCGTCGAGGGCGACAACGTGGTCGGCGAGCAGTCCGAGTTGGAGATCGTCGGCTACTGAGCCGCATCCCGATCGATCGATCCGGGCTGGGGCGGCGTCAGCGCTGTGGGGTCGACCGGGAAATCGAAATAGGTATCCGGGTAGGGCTCGGTGTCGATGGAGTTGTCACCGAACCGAACCGTTTGCGGGGCAGCGCAATCCACCAGTGGCTGGCCCGGAAGATAAGTGGCCTCACCGGCCGCCGGAAGCGCCACCAGGGTGACGTCAAGCGTGCTTCCCCGGCTGTGTCCGGAGCGTTCGGCGACGTACCCGTCATCGAAGAGGACCGCCTTGTCGACCCGGGGGTAGAACTCGGGTTTCATCCGCTGATCGACGAGATCGCCTGCCCAGGGGTCAGTAACCAGCCAGCGGGGAGGGAGGTCCGGGTTTGGCGTTGGCGGCATCGCGGCGACGGGCCGCCATGCCGGCCAGTGCCTCGAACACCACCCGGTGGGCCGCGTTGACCGTCAATTCGGCATGGTCATATGCCGGAGCCACCTCGACCACATCCACCCCGACGACATCATGCTCGTAGCACAATTGACGCACCATCCGGAGTAGGTCGACGCTGGTGAGGCCGCCAGGTTCGGGGGTGCCGGTCCCGGGTGCGTGGGCGGGGTCCAGGACGTCGATATCGACTGACACGTAGAGCTTTTCGGCTTTCTTCAGGGCCTCACCGACGGCCCGGCCCATCACCGCCTTGAAACCCTCGTCCCAGATCTCCTGCATGGTGTGCCATGTCATGCCCTGCTCCTGCATCCACTCAAAGGTGTCCTGCGGCGGCCAGTAGCCGCGCAGACCTACCTGCACGAAGTGGGTGCCCGGCACCGCCCCCGACTCGATCAGCCGCCGCATCGGGGTGCCGTGGCTGGCCAGGTTGCCCTCGACGCTATCGGCGGTGTCGGCGTGGGCGTCGAAGTGAACGATGCCGACGTTGCCGTAGCCGTGCACGTCGGCCACCGCAGTGGCGGCCGGCCAGGTGATGGAGTGATCCCCGCCCAGGATGACCGGGACGATTCCGCGGGAGGCGATGGCGTGCACCCGTTCCCGGATGTTGGCGTGCGACCGCTCGGTCTGACCGTGCGGACAGTAGGCGTCGCCGAAGTCCACCACCTCGAGCCAGTCGAAGATCTCCAGCCCGAGATCCAGGTGGTAGGTCCCCGGCTCGTAGGCGGTGGATCGGATCGCCCGGGGGCCGAACCTGGCACCGGGCCGGTTGGAGGTGCCGATGTCGAACGGCGCGCCGACCACGGCCACATCGGGCCGCCAGGCGTCGAGTTGGCCGGGCTCGGTGAGGAACGGGCGCTGACCGAAAGAGACCATGCCCGAGTGCGCGATGCCGAGTTGCTCCGCCATCCCCGGCGGCAGGTCGCGGGACGGCTTGGCGTGATGGTCACCGGCGCTCACAGCATGCACACTACCGCTGGGACGTCACCGGCCCGGCGCAACAGATCCGGATCATCAGTCCGGCTCGGAATCCGGCTCGGCCGGTGCGCTCAGGTCTGGATCGAGCACGTATTCGGCCTGCCCGCCGCCACGCCTCCGGGCCCGGAACATCGCCCCGGTGGCCAGCGCGATCACCTCGTCGATGAGGTCGTACGGGGGACGGTCTGACAGCAGCCCCAGCGGGGTGCTGACGACCCCGATGCTAGCGGTGACCCCGCCGGGGATGGCGGCCAGCGCACCGCGGATCCGCTCGGCCAACGGGGTCGGATCGGGCGTGCCGAAGGTGTCGGCGATGACGAACTCCGCCTCATTGACATGGCTGACAAGTGCGTCGCGTCGGACCGTATCCCGCAATGCCTGCGCAGCCGCGACCCGGGCCCGGTCGGCCTCGCGGCGGCCCTGCAAGCTCAGCCGGGCCGCGAAACTGTCGATACCGGCAACAATCACCACCAGGAAACGGTCGTCGTCGCGGCTACGGGCACCGAGCAAGGTCGCGGCGAGTTCGTCGAAGGCCGGCCGGGTCAGCAGCCCGGTCAGCGGCTCGACATCAGTGCGACCTTCGGTGGCCGCGCCGATGTCGGCGATGATGCGGCAGGTGACGAGGACGGAGACATTGATCAGGATCACCGGGGTCGTGACGGCGAGTGCCGTCGGCACATCCGTCATGGCGATCCTGATCGCCAGCCAGCCGATGGTGCCGGCCGCAGCGGTGGCGACGAATACCTGGAGCCGGGCGCCGTGGAACAGTGCGGTGTAACTCAGGACGAAGGAGAAGGACGTCGCGATCAGGAGCCCGGAGAAGGGATTGGCCAGGACGATGCAACCCGCTGTCAGCAGCAGTGTCCCGAGGGTCACGACCGCGGTGGACTGGCCCCGGGTGGGCCACCGGTGGCGCAGCCATGGGCTGGCCAGAGCCACGCAGGCCAGCGGGGCGACAGCCAGCACCGCCCGGCCTCCCACGATGCTGGCTGGCGTCCGGATTCCCGGCCGCGAGCGCTGCGGGCAGGCTCAGGGCGAGGATGCAGCCGGCCACCACCCGCATGACGGTCCGCTGCTGACCGCGGGCAGCTAGCCGGGCGGTGATCGCGTAGTACTGGTCGGGGACTCCGGCCGCGAGGAATTTCATCGGGCCGCCCGGTGCACCGAGACGGCGTAGTCCCCGCCGCCGAACGGCTGCCGGTCCCACGTAGCCCAGCGGTGCACCGGAACCAGGCCGGCGGCCGCAGCCAGATCGTCATAGCGGTCCAGGGACAGCCGGTCCGGACGCACGGAGAATCCCGCCACCACCAGTCCGCCGGGTGCCAGCCGAGATGCCAGGTTTTCCAGCACCCGGCCTTCGGAGCCGGGCTCGGTGAAGATCATCACGTTTCCGGCCAGCAACACCAGGTTGACGTTCACGGGAAGCCGGTCGCCGATTCCGTCGATCTCGGCAAGATCCGCGGTGACCCAGGTCAGTTCGGGCGCCTTGGCCCGGGCCGTCCCGAGCATCCGGTCGTCAGCATCGACACCGGCGACCAGGTATCCGCGTCGCGCCAGTTCGGTCGCCACCCGGCCGGTTCCGCATCCCGCGTCGAGCACTGAGGTACCGCCCGATTCGACGAGCAGCGCCTCGACGAGGTCGGCCTCGCCGTGGATGTTCTGCCCGGCGTCAGCCAGTGATCGCCACCGCGCGTCATAGTCGTCGCCGCGAGGAGCGGCGGTCCGCTCCCAGCGGGTGCTCACGGGGTCATCCTTGCACCGTCACCCGGCAACCACGATGCTCAACCAACCAAGATGGTCAACTGGTTGCCGTCCCGCTCCACCCGCATACCGGCCCGGCGGGCGGCCGCGGCGACCGCCGCGGCGTCATCGGGATCGGATCGTCCGGCAGCCAGCGCCCGTGCCAATCGCCCCTTATGAGCCTTGTTGAAATGAGTGACCACGGTGCGTCGGCCGTCGGCATGCTCGGTGAGGACGTCCACCCGCACCGCCGACTCCAGCCGTCCGAGACCCATGTAGGCCCCAGACCGCAGATCCACCACGAGTTCGCGGCCGGCCAGGTCGGCCAGCACCGGCTCCAGAGCACCCCGCCACCGGGTGGCGAGTCCGGGGCGGCCGGGAAGTTTCGATGTCGCAGAAAGCCGGTAGGCCGGAATACGGTCATCTGCCCGCAACAGTCCGAACAGCGCCGAGCCGACCGCCAACCGGGCCCGGGCCCGGGTGGCGGCCGCCCCACCCAGCGATTCGACGTCCAGCGCGTCATACAACACCCCGGTGTAGCGCCGGATGGCCGGCAGGGTCTCGGCGGTGCGCAGTGCGGCGTTGCGCTGGATCTCGACGTCCTGGGCCTCCGAGATGCCCAGCGCCCGACGGCAGGCGGGCGGGTCGGCGGCAAGGTCGACCAGTTCGGTGACCAACTCTTCCCGCACCGGCGCCAGTTCCGGCCAGCTGAGTTCGGGCACCTTCAGCGGCGGGCCGTCGCCGCCGGCACGCTTGGTCTCCGAGGGCGGAAGCAGCACGATCACGATGCAGACGCTAACCCGCCGGGCATTCAGGGCGTGCCGAAGCCGGCCGCGGCGAGGATCCGTCGGCCGGTCGGCCCCGTCACCAGATCGACGAAACGCAACGCCAGGTCCGGGTTGGTGGAGCCCTTCAGAACGGCGATCCGATAGCTGTTCACCAGATCCGAGGCCTCGGGAAGCGCCACCGCGGTGACGGCGGCACCGGCGGCGCGCGCGTCGGTGACGTAGACCAGCCCGGCGTCGGCCTGCCCACTGGTCACCTTGTTCAGGACATCGGCGACCGAGGACTCCTCGCTGACCGGTGCCAGTCGGACATCGGTCCGGTCCTGCAGCGTCGGCAGCGCCGAGCCGCATGGCACCTGAACGGCGCAGACAACCAGGGTGACATCGGGAAGATCACGAAAGGAACTGATGCCCTTGGGATTTCCCGGCGCGACCACGATGGTGAGGCTGTTGGAGGCGAACGGGACCGCCGGGCCGGCCAGCAGTCCCGCTCTCGCAGCCCGGTCCATCGTCAGGGCGTCCGCAGTGGCCAGTACATCGACAACGGCACCATGGGTCAGCTGGGCGAGGAGGTCGGCCGACCCCGCCGTCGACAGTTCCACCCTGGTTCCGGGATTGGCGTCGGCGAAGGCCCCATCGAGGTCGGCGAAGCTGCTCCGCAGCGATGCGGCGGCGAATACCAACAGGGTCTCACGTTGAGGTGGGGGTGAACCGCACCCGACCAGCAGGACGATCAGCAGCGCGGCGACGAATTTCACAGCGGACTGTCAGGCGCGTGATCGGTCAGTAGGGGGGAAGCTGACCGTTACCCGACTGGCCGGCCAGCCCATTGAGCATGTCAAGACTGTGGCGCAACTGCAGTTGCGACAGCCACGGGAGGTTCTGGCCGGGCAGTGGGCTGTCGGTCAGGGTCCACGTCTGGCATCCGTTGGTCTTGAATGCGATATCGCCGGCATCGATCCGCACCGTCTGGGGTTGTTTGGTCAGCGCGTTCTCGAGCGTGGTGTCGTCGGCGCCGATCCGCCGCCAATAGCAGGTGTCACCCGGCATTGGGCCGGGGGAGCTGTACACCCCGGGCTGGATCTCGGCTCCGATCGCGAAGGTGCCGTCCCGGTCCATCACACTCGGGCCGGGGGTGGCGCCCGCCTCATGCGGGGCCTGCGGGGCCGGGGCATCCGGTTCCGGGGCCGCTGGCGTCGGAGCCGTCGGGGTCACCGGGGTGTCCGGGTCGGCGGCAGCGGGAAAGGCACCGTTCAGCGCGGCCAGAACCACCGCTGAGGCCATCAGCAAGTCTCGTGCACGCACGCTAACCGAGGGTACGCGGCGAGAGTCGGCTGAGCTTCAGGCCGTCTTGCGTAGCAACGGCAGCAGCAGGCGGCGGCGCTTCAGGACCGCTTCGTCGAACTGATGCTCCGCCTCGGCGACCGTGGCGATGACCGGGAGATCAGCGCGGGCCCCCAGTCGGGATGCGACGACGTCGCCGGGAATCAGCGCCCAGGCCACACCGGCCGCGGCGCAACGGGCGTCAACGGCATCCAGCAGGTCCACCGCTCGCGGGGTGAACGTCGTCACGGCGCCGAGGTCCAGGACGAAGGGGGTGTCGGCCAGCACGAAACGGGTCACATACTCGCTGACCCGGTCGAGGTTGCGGGCATCGACCCGGCCACCGACTGTCACCACCGTTGCGCCGTGGCGGCGGTGCGCCCGGATGTGCGCCCCGTGGAAGTCCACTGCGGGGTTGCCGTATCGGGAGGTGAAGCTCGTCATGATGTCCGCCCTCATGTCGATTGTCGCCGACCGCCGACGGACGGCCGCAATACCGACGCTACTGAGCAACTCTAAGGTCGCCGGGAGTGATGTCTAAAACTCTGGTGAGAATGGGATTTTCGGATCACCGCGCGCTCGGGGGGCAAAGGGCGCGGGGCCCGGAGAAGATACTGGAGACGATAATGGTCACGGTTCGGTAGAACGGCCGTCCAACGATGCCGGAATGTCCGCCGGCGCTCGTACGGTGTCAGCGTGCAGGCGGACTCCGAACCGGCGTTGACGGCCCTGAAGTGGGTCGGCATCTGGTGCGCGGCGACCGCGCTGCTGGCCTATCTGGGTTCGGTCAGCGGGCTGTCCTGGATGCTGGGGGCGCTGACGGTTCCGGTCGCCGTGGTGGCGTGCTGGCGGTGGTGGCTGGCCTGGCTGGAGCAGCGGCGCCGGGCGCGGCTCGACGCGTTGTACCGGGCTACCGGACAAGCGGCGATCGACGCGATGACGGGGGTGCAGTTCGAGCATTACGTCGCCGCGGTGTTGCGCGGCCACGGGTACACGGTGGAGGTGACCAAGGCCAGCGGCGACTTCGGCGTCGACCTGATCGCGGTCCGCGACGGGGTCCGAACCGCGGTGCAATGCAAGCGCCAAGCCCGCACCGTCAACGGTTCAGCCATCCAGCAGGTGGTGGCGGGGGCCGCGGTGCATGACTGCGTCGCAACAATGGTGGTGTCGAACCATCGCTATACCCGCGCCGCCGAACATCTCGCCGACGTGCATGGCTGTGTGCTGGTCGACCGTATTCGGCTCGCCCGGCTCGCCCGGGGCCGTCTTACGCGTTTCTGACCGCCGTTCACCGGTGTGGCTCCGCGCGCCCAAATAGACTTAGAGTCGGGCTTATGAAGACCAATGCGTTCAGACTGCTGACCCTCATGCTGGCCGTGGCCGCACTCACTTTCGGTATCGCCAAACCCGCCACCGCCACTGCCGCTGACCTGAACTTCACCGGGACCACGCTGAGCGGAGCCACGTTCAACGGGTCCAGCCTGGAGGGAAAGCCCGCGGTGTTGTGGTTCTGGACGCCGTGGTGCCCGTTCTGCAATGCCGAGGCCCCCAGCGTCAGCGCGGTCGCCGCCGCCAATCCCGGAGTGACCTTCGTCGGCGTCTCCACTCGTGCCGACGTGGCTGCCATGCAGGGGTTCGTGTCGAAATACAACCTGAACTTCACCAACCTCAATGACGCCGACGGGTCCATCTGGGCGCGGTTCAACGTGCCGTGGCAGCCTGCCTACGTTTTCCTCAGCCCGAACGGGTCATCCACGTTCGTGAACAATCCGACCTCGGCGATGTCCCAGCAGGAGCTGAGCGACCGGGTGCGCGCTCTGACGTCATAAGCATGAAGTGAATACCGATCTGCTCGGTCTGGCCTTCGCCGCCGGAATGATCGCGGCATTCAACCCGTGCGGCTTCGCGATGCTGCCCGCTTACCTGACGCTGGTGATCCAGCGTGAGGGTGGCGGGCAGCTGGCCGCGGTGGGTCGTGCGCTGGCGGCGACTGGGGCGATGGCGCTGGGTTTCCTGGCCGTCTTCGGCTCGTTCGGGTTGTTAACCGTGTCGCTGGCATCGACGGTGCAGCGCTACCTGCCGTACGTCACTCTGACGGTGGGCCTGACACTCGCAGGCTTGGGCGTCTGGTTGCTGGCCGGGCGCAACCTACCGGGGATGAACTGGCACCCAGGCGCCCGATGGGCGCCGACCGCCCGGGTGGGTTCGATGTTCGGCTACGGGGTGGGATACGCGATCGCCTCGTTGTCGTGCACCATCGGCCCCTTCCTCGCCGTGACCGGCAGCGCCCTGCGCAGCGGTTCGGCCCTCGATGGCGTCCTGGCCTACGCCGCCTACGCCGCCGGTATCGCCCTGGTGGTTGCTGTGCTCGCGGTCGCGGTTGCGCTGGCGAGCGCGGCGGTGATCGACAGAATGCGGCGCGTCCTGCCGTACGTGAACCGCATCAGCGGGGCGGTGCTGCTGGTCGTCGGCCTCTACGTCGCCTACTTCGGCTGGTACGAACTTCGACTGTTCAGTGGGGCGGGCACTGCCGACGACCCGGTGATCGGCGCGGCCGGCCGGGTGCAGCGGACGCTGGCGGGCTGGGTGTATCAGCACGGCGCCTGGCCGTGGCTGCTGATGCTGGCAACGCTGGTCGCCGGTTCGGCCGCCGCGCTGGCCTGGCGGCGGCGCCGGGCATCCCGCTGAGGGCAGCGCGGATAGACTTTCAGCCATGTGTGTACGTTCCTGGTGCGGGGCTGCCGCGGCGGCCCTAGTGCTTGCCACCGTGCCCGTCGCCATCATCACCAGCACGCCCGGCGGAGAAGCCCAGGCCGATGTCTGCGCCAGCGCCGGACGCCGCGTCACGGTCGGCGGGTGCGCAAGTCTGTCCGATGTCATGGCGCCCTATGTGGTCCCGCCGGATGCCTACGCACCGATCAGCCCGAACGCCAGCGCCTGCGTGGGCTGGAATGGCCGCTGGGTCAGCGCCAACGGGTGTACCTGAGCCACTGAGCCACTGAGCCACTGAGCCACTGAGCCACTGAGACGAAAACCCCGCGGGCACCAGCCCACGGGGTTTTCGTCTGACCGGGTGTTTACCGGTGCAGATCGAACCGGTCGTTGTCCATCACCTTGGCCCACGCCGCGACGAAGTCCTCGACGAACTTCTCGTTGGCGTCATCCTGGGCGTACACCTCGGCGAAGGACCGCAACTGGGAGTTCGAGCCGAACACCAGATCGACCCGGCTGCCGGTCCACTTCTGCGTGCCGGTGGCCCGATCGGTGCCCACGAAGGTGCCGTCATCGGCCGACGCCGGCGCCCACTCGGTGCCCATATCGAGAAGGTTGACGAAGAAGTCATTCGTCAACCGACCCGGGGTGCTGGTGAGAACACCGAGCTTGGAGTCCTTGAAGTTGGCTCCCAGCACGCGCAGTCCGCCCACCAGAGCCGTCATCTGCGGGGCAGACAGCCCCAGCAGGTTCGCCCGGTCGAGCAACTGGAACTCCGCCGGCAACTGGGCGCCCTTGCCCAGGTAGTTGCGGAAGCCGTCGGCCACCGGTTCCAGGTGGGCAAAGGACTCGACGTCGGTCATCTCCTGGGTGGCGTCGCCGCGGCCCGGGCTGAACGGCACCGTGACCGTGACCCCGGCATCCTTGGCGGCCTTCTCGATGGCCGCGGCCCCGCCCAGCACGACCAGGTCGGCGAAGGAGACCCCGGTGCTCGAGGACTTCTGGATCTCCTCCAGTTTGCGCACCACCTGGGCCAATTCGTCGGGCTCATTGGATTCCCAGCCCGCCTGCGGCTGCAGTCGGATGCGGCCGCCGTTGGCGCCGCCCCGCTTATCGCTGCCGCGGAACGACGACGCCGACTTCCAGGCCGTCGAAACCAGTTGTGACACAGTCAGACCCGAGGCGAGGATTTCCTTCTTGAGGGCTTCGACATCGGCCTCGCTGAGCTGGCTCTGGCCGGTCGGGACGATGTCCTGCCACAGCAGATTCCTGCTTGCGGGACCAGCGGCCCGAGGTAGCGGGTGACCGGACCCATATCGCGGTGGATCAGTTTGAACCACGCCTTGGCGAACTCGTCGGCCAGTTCTTCGGGGTGATCGAGCCAGCGGCGGGTGATCTTCTCGTAGATCGGGTCGAACCGCATGGCGAGGTCGGTGGTCAGCATCGACGGGTGCGTCTTGCCGGTTCCGAACGCCTCAGGCACCGAGTTGGCCCAACCGTCGTGCTTGGGTTTCCACTGATGGGCCCCGGCAGGGCTGGTCGTCAGTTCCCACTCGTTGCCGTAGAGGATCTCCAGGTAGCTGTTGTCCCACTTGGTCGGAGTGTGGGTCCAGATCACCTCCAGCCCGGACGTGGCGGCGTCCTTGCCGACGCCGGTGCCGTTGGCGTTCTTCCAGCCCAGGCCCAGCTGTTCCATCGGGGCCGCCTCAGGCTCCCGGCCGACCAGCGCGGGATTCCCGACGCCGTGGGTCTTGCCGAAGGTGTGCCCGCCCACGATCAGGGCGGCGGTCTCGACATCGTTCATCGCCATCCGACCGAATGTGTCGCGGATGTCGATCGCGGAGGCCAGCGGGTCGGGATTGCCGTCCGGGCCCTCGGGGTTGACGTAGATCAGGCCCATCTGGACGGCAGCCAGCGGATTCTCCAGATCGCGCTTGCCGGTGTAGCGCTGGTCACCGCCCAGCCAGGTGTGCTCGGGGCCCCAGTAGACCTCTTCGGGCTCCCATTCGTCCTCACGACCGAACGCGAAGCCGAAGGTCTTGAAGCCCATGTCCTCCAGCGCCACGTTGCCGGCCAGGACCAGCAGGTCGGCCCAGGACAGCTTCTTGCCGTACTTCTTCTTCACCGGCCACAGCAGCCGGCGGGCCTTGTCCAGATTGGCGTTATCGGGCCAGCTGTTGAGCGGGGCGAAGCGCTGCATACCCGCACCGGCGCCGCCGCGGCCGTCCTGCACCCGGTAGGTGCCAGCGGCGTGCCAGGACATCCGGATGAAGAACGGGCCGTAGTGGCCGAAGTCGGCCGGCCACCAGTCCTGGGAGGTCTTCATCACCTCAACCAGATCGGCTCGGAGAGAATCGACGTCGAGGGTGGCCACCTCGTCGGCGTAGTCGTAGTCGGCACCCATCGGGTTGATGACATCGGGGTTGTGCTGAAGGATCTTCAGGTTCGGCTGGTTGGGCCACCAGTCGCGGTTACCGCCGCCCTCGACCGGCGGCTTCATGACGGGACACTGCGGGCCGCCCTGCCGCTCTTCGTGGAAGCGGGATAGGAGGGTCTCGCGCAGTTGCGACTCGTTCATCGCCAAGATTTCTTGTTCGTCGGTGATCGGCTCTTCAGCCACGAGCATTCCTTCCGGGGTTGGATAACAGGTACGCGGTCACGGATGTGATCGCGAGGATTGTCCGGTGGAGCAGTCGGGGCACTGGCCCCAGTAGATGACCTCAGCCTCGTCGACCAGGAATCCCCGGTCGTCGGCGGGGGTGAGACAGGGTGCGCTACCGACACTGCAGTCGATATCGGAGATGGCGCCGCATGACCGGCAGACCACATGGTGGTGATTGTCGCCGACCCGCGACTCGTACCGGGCGACCGAGCCCGACGGCTGGATGCGCCGGATGAGCCCGGAGGCGGTCAGCGCGGCCAGGACGTCATAGACGGCCTGACGGGAGACATCGGGCAGGACGGCGCGGACGGCACCGAAAATGGTGTCGGTGTCGGAATGTGGACGGGCGCAAAC
The DNA here is from genome assembly GCA_963787055.1 of uncultured Actinomycetota bacterium. GTDB lineage: Bacteria > Actinomycetota > Actinomycetes > Mycobacteriales > Mycobacteriaceae > Mycobacterium. Next base: position 381,315 of record CAWBBP010000007.1, on the reverse strand, counting down.
CGCGTCCAGAACCGCCACCCGGGGCCGGGTCACCCGCAACTCGACAGCGCGCAATTGCTCATCGAAACCCGGAGCAGAAGGCACCCCCCGATCCTGTCGCGGTTTCTGGAATCAGTCAAGTTTCAACACTCGGTAAGGTTAGCCGCCGTGCCTCTCAATACGGTCGCGGTCGAAATGGTCCCGCCCAACACCGATCGCACTCTGCCCGAGCAACTCGAGGAGGCGCGGAAGGTCGCGCGGATCTCGGCCGAGACCGGTATCGGCGACGCGATCGGACACGTGATGATCCCCGGCATGATCGCCGAGGACGACGACCGCCCCGTCGAGATGAAGCCCAAACTCGACGTTCTGGATTATTGGAACCTGATCTCCCCGGAGCTACCCGGTGTCAAGGGGTTGTGCACCCAGGTAACCGCCTTCTCCGACGAGGCGACCCTGCGCCGGCGACTGACCGATCTGGTGACCGCAGGCATGGAGGGCATCGCCTTCGTCGGCGTGCCCCGCACCATGAGCGACGGCGAAGGCGCGGGAGTGGCCCCCACCGACGCGCTGGCGATCTACCGCGACCTGGTCCCCAACCGCGGCGCGATCCTGATCCCGACCAGGGACTGCGAATCCGACCGGTTCGGCTACAAATGCCGCCAGGGCGCGACCTACGGCATGACCCAGTTGCTGTACTCCGACGCGATCGTGGGGTTCCTGACCGACTTCGCCCGAGCCGGCGACGAGCGCCCGGAGATTCTGCTGTCCTTCGGCTTCGTGCCGAAGGTGGAGAGTCGGGTGGGCTTGATCAACTGGCTCATCCAGGATCCGGGCAACGAGGCCGTCGCGCAGGAGCAGGCTTTCGTCGCGGAGTTGGCCGCCGCCGATCCGGCGGTGAAACGCCGGATGATCGTCGACCTCTACAAGCGGGTCGTCGACGGTGCCGCCGGACTCGGATTTCCGTTGAGCATCCACTTCGAGGCCACCTACGGCTATTCGGCTCCCGCGTTCGAGACCTTCGCCGAGATGTTGGCTTACTGGTCGCCCCGGTGAAAACATGGATCGACTTCGACGCCGCTCCGATCTTCGCCATTCCGCTGACCGACGCCGTCGGAGAGCTGAGCGTCTTCGAGGGAATGCTGATCGAAGGCCCGCAGGGATGGGGCGAGTTCAGCCCGCCCGCCGGATGCGACGACCGGCAGGCGGCACGCTGGCTGACCGCGGCCATCGAGGTCGGCACCGTGGGCTGGCCGGACCCGATCCGGGGACGGGTACCGGTCGCGGTGACGGTCCCCTCGGTGGATGCGGAGCGCGCCCGGCACCTGGTCGCCGAAGCCGGCTGTCGCACCGCTGCGGTCCGGGTCGCTGACCGGCCGGACTCGTTGACCGGCGATATCGCCCGCCTGGAAGCGGTGCGGGATGCACTGGGCCCGTCCGGCGCCATCCGCTGCGATGCGAACGGGAACTGGGATCTTGAGACCGCCGCGGCGGCGATTCCCGCCCTGGATCGTGCCGCCGGCGGCCTGGAGTTCATCGAGCAGCCGTGCACCGGCCTCGATGAACTCTCGGCGCTGCGTCGCAGGATCAGCGTTCCGGTCGCCCTCGACCAGTCGGTCCGGGATGCACCCGATCCGCTGCGGCTGCCGCTGAGCGATGCCGCCGACATCGTGGTGCTGACCGTCGCTGCACTGGGCGGGGTGCGACGGGCGTGGCGGGTCGCCGAGGGCTGCGGCCTGCCCTGTGTGGTGGCCGACGAGATGCAGAGCAGCATTGGGATAGCCGGCGGTCTGGCCCTGGCCGGCGTGCTCCCCGAGACCGGCTTCGCCGCCACCCTCGGCGGTGCACGACTGCTGGCCGGCGACATGGTCAGCCAAGGCCGATCACTGATTCCCGCCGACGGGCACCTGCCGGTGGCGCCGATGCCGCCGGCGCCCGACCCGACCCGCCTGGAACTCTTCGCGGCTACCGATCAGCAGACGGTCACCCGCTGGCGAGTGCTGCTCGCGTCGGCACAGCACTACCTGTAGCCGCCTTCAGCCGCCCGGAGTCAACCCGTTATCCGGGGCCGTCGTCATCGGGCCTGAGTAGTTCTTCGGGGTGGTGGTAGTGGTTGATGCGTTGTTGGCCTCGGTCGAGGTGGGGTGGGGGGATCCATTCGGTGCGGTTGTCGCTCGGGCGTTTTCGGGTGGTCCATCCGGTGGGGGTGTCGTCGACGAGGCGGTTGTCGCATCCGCAGGCCAGGGTGAGTTCGTTGATGTCGGTGTTGCCGCCGTGTTGCCAGTCGCGTGCGCCGTGGTGGACCTGGCAGCGGTCCGGTGGGGCGGTGCAGCCGGGTTTGGTGCATCCGCGCTCCAGGGCGGCCAGGGCCAGGCGTTGGCCGGGGCTGGCGGTGCGGCGGGTGCGGCCGTAGTAGAGCTGGATCTGGTGGGGGTCCTCGAACAGTGCGAGGTAGGGGTGGGTGCGGCCGGCGGCGGCCATCTGGATCAGTGTCGGGATGGGTAGTCGGGTGCCCCCGCCGGTGTGGGCGGTCCCGGCGGCGGCGGTCAGCTCGGCCAGGGTGGTGGTGGCCACGATGGTGACCGGCAGCCCGTTGTGCTGTCCCAGTGTCCCGGAGGCCAGCATCTGCCGGCACACGGTGTGCAGGGCGTCGTGGGTGCGTTGGGCGGGGCTGCGGGTATCGCCGCCGATCTCGTCGGGGGACGGGCTCGGCTCGTCGGGGGTGGCGGATCCGGGGGCGGCGAGTTTGGCGAACAGGGCATCGAGGGTGGCGCGCAGTTCGGGGGTGAGCCATCCGGTGAGCCGGCTCATCCCGTCCAGGCCCTGCGGTCCGAGGGTCAGGCCGCGTTTGCGGGCGTGTTCGCGCTCGTCGTCGAGGGTGCCGTCCTGGTCGAGGTAGCCCAGCAGTTGGCGGGCCAGTTGACGCAGACCTTCGGGGGTCAGCCCGCCGGCGAGCCCGCCGAGGTGGGCTTCGGCGGCCTCCCGCGTTGCCGGGTCGACAGCGGCCGGGAGATGGTCGATGAACTCGCGGATGATCGTGACGTGCTCGGTGCCGATCTCCCCGCGGGCCTGGGCGGCGGCGGTGGCCGGTAACTGCGGTTGCAGCGCTTCGCCGGTCAGCGCCCGACGGGCCCCGAGGGCGGCGGCCTCGGCGATCCGGCGCCCGGCGTCTGATCCGCTGATCCCCAGCCGCTGGGACAGCACCGCCCGCCACGATTTGGCGCCCATCTCCTTGGCGGTGGCCTGGGACTGCAGGTGGGTGATCAACACGTGCTCGAGCGCGGGCTGGCGGCGGCGCTGGGTTTCCAGCCGGTCCAGCACCGCCAGCACCTGCTCGGCACTGAGCGCATCGACCGGCAGCGAGGCCAACTTGTCCCACGCCGCCTCAAGGTCGTCCAACACGGCCAAAATCTCCATATATCGAACACTAGTTCGACACACCGACAGGTTCGGTCAGCCGCCTGGTCCGGTCGGGATCAGACCCCGGATCAGGCCCCTCCGCCCTTGGGCAGCGCGGCCGACACCGTCCGCATCACCGCCCTTTTGAACGTCCCGGCAGCCGCGCCGGCAGTCGATGCCAGCGTCGAACGGTGCGGCGGATCCAACCGCAGCACATCACCCTCGGCGATGCGGCCGGGGACCAGCACGGTGCCGTACACCCCGAGGCATCGATTGGCATGGGCGGCAACGGTTCTGGTGATCTGCGGATCGCGTTTCAGGCCCGGCTGGTCGTGGGTGGGCATCACGCACCGGATGGTGGGAATCAACGGGGACAGGGTCAGCCCGCCGGTCGTTCGCAGGGTGCCGCCGCACCAGGTCAGCTCAGGGCGCCCGGTGGTGGCGGGGGAGTCGATCAGCACCGTGGGGCGGAAGCGGCGGACGTCGAAGTCCGAACCCGGGGCCAATGCGGCCATGGTCGCCAGCGCCTGCTCGGTCAGCAGGTGCACCGGGTAGGCGTCGACGTAGCTGCCGATCGGGGTGGCGTACCGGCTGATCTCGGCGAGCTTGCGCACCGGAAACATCGACAGGTCCGGAAGCGGATCGTCGGGGCCGAGCCCGAAGATCGTCCGCATATCGGTCTTGGTGGCCATCGGGCCGCGGTACTGATCGCGATCGGCTATCGGTGGCAGCGGTCGCAGTTCGACATCGCGGTCCAGGTATTCAGACAGCATGCGGTGGACGGCAGGATCCGCGCTGGAGATCTCTCGTCCGTCGGGAAGCCCGATGATGACCTCAGGTGCATTGCCCGGTCCGGCATCCGGTGGCGGTGCGACCGGGTAACGGGCCGTGCACCATAACAGCCCGGGCAGACGTTTGGCGCTCGTGGTGGCCTTCAACTCGAGGTCGCGGACCGCCCAGGTCCGGTCGCCGCGCAGTCCGAGATCGCCGATGTCGGCAACCGGCACCCGCTCGCCCGCCATCGATTTGACCGGATACCGCCAGATCGAGGTCACCCGGCCGGCCTCAACCATGTTGCGAGCCTACGCCCGCCCGGCCGGTTCATCGAGACTGGTTTTGGCCGTCACCACCGCCAGTGCGACTATGGAGCGTCAACTCGGCCACGGCGGCGATCAGGGGATCACCCGCCGCACCATTGTCACAGCGGAAGGCACCAGGGCTCACAGCGATGTACGACCAAGCCACCGGATGGGACGCCGGCACCGACCCCAAGGATGTGGGATTCCGCATCGACCCGGTTCTGGCCCGCAGCTGGCTGTTGGTCAATGGAGCCCAATACGACAAGTTCGCCCCGGCGGTTCGGTCGCGTGCAGACATCGTGGTGCTCGACATCGAGGACGCAGTCGCCCCCAACGGCAAGGCCGCCGCCCGGGAGAACGTGGTCCGCTGGCTCGCCGACGGAAAGTCCGACTGGGTGCGGGTGAACGGGTTCGGCACCCAGTTCTGGGCCGACGATCTCGACATGCTGGCGAAGACGTCGGTCGGAGGAGTGATGCTGGCGATGGTGGAATCCGTCGACCACGTCGCCGAGACCGCCAAGCGGCTGCCCGACGTCCCGATCGTCGCCCTGGTCGAGACGGCGCGCGGGCTGGAGCGCATCACCGAGATCGCTGCCGCCAAGGGCACCTTTCGGCTGGCCTTCGGCATCGGCGACTTCCGTCGAGACACCGGCTTCGGCGAGAACCCGACGACCCTGGCCTACGCGCGCTCGCGGTTCACCATCGCCGCCAAGGCGGCGCATCTGCCGGGCGCCATCGACGGCCCCACGGTCGGCTCCAGCGCACTCAGGCTCAGCGAGGCGACCGCAGTGTCCGCCGAGTTCGGCATGACCGGCAAGATTTGCCTGACACCCGACCAGTGCCCGACCGTCAACGAAGGTCTTTCGCCGTCGCAGGAGGAGATCTCCTGGGCCAAGGAGTTCTTCGCCGAGTACGAGCGCGACGGCGGCGAGATCCGCAACGGCTCGGATCTACCGCGCATCGCCCGCGCCACCAAGATCCTCAATCTGGCCCGCTCCTACGGGATCGAGGTCTCTGAGTTCGACGATCAGGCCGTGCATGTGACCGCGCCGTCGGACACCTACCACTACTGACCGGCCGGGATCGGGAATCAGCCGGTCGAACCGGCGGCGATCAGGTCCGCCGCCTTCTCGCCGATGACGACCGCGGGGGCGTGGGTGTGGCCGCGGATGATGGCCGGCATCACCGACGCGTCGGCCACCCGCAACCCGCGCACGCCGCGCACCCGCAACTCAGGGTCGACGACGCTCCGGTCGTCACTGCCCATGCGGCAGGTGCCGACCGGGTGGTACAGGGTGTGCGAGCAACTGTCGAGAGCCCGTTCCAGGGTCTCGTCGTCCAGCGTGGTCGCGTGCAACGGACGAACGACGTCGCCGACGACATCGCGCAGCGCGGGGGAGCGCGCGATTGTCGCGGTCACCCGCAGACCCGCCATCATCGCCGCGCGGTCAACGCCGTCGGAGTCGGACAGGTAGCGGGGGTCGATGACCGGCTTGGCGGACGGGTCGGCCGACCGCAGCGTGACAGTGCCCCGGCTCAGCGGGGTAAGCAGAATCGGCCCGGTGGCGATGGCGTGGCCGTACGGTTCGCCGATGCCCTCGTCGAAGAACGGCGCCGGGGCCCAGATCAGCTCGAGATCGGGCAGCTCGAGATCCGGGCGGCTGCGCACGAAACCGTAGGCCTCACCGACGTTGGAGGTCAGCATGCCGCGTCGGCGCATCAGATAGTCGATCAACTGCCGCGGCTTCTCCGCATCGAACAGGCTGCCGTCGCGCACGGCGAAGCCCATCGGGCAGACCAGATGATCCATCAGGTTGCGGCCGACCTCCGGCGCGTGCTGGACGACGCCGATGCCGAACTCGGCGAGTTCCTTCTCGTCCCCGATCCCGGACAGCATCAGCAACTGCGGGGTGTTGACCGCGCCGGCGCTCAACACGACCTCGCGGTCCGCCCACACCGTCTGTCGGCGGCCGTCGGCGTCGTCGAACTCCACGCCGACCGCCCGGCCGCCGCCGATCAGCACCCGACGCACCGTGGAGTCGGTCAGCAGGGTGAGGTTGCGACGGTGCAGCACCGGTTTGAGATAGGCGTCGGCGCAACTCCACCGGGCGCCGCGGCGCTGCGTCACCGCCGTTTGGCAGAACCCGTCGAGCACTGGCGCATCCGGGGTCATCGACCGGTAACCGGCCTGCTCGGCGGCTCGTAGCCACAGCGCCGTCGAGGGACGCGGGCTGCGCTGCTCGGAGATGACCAGCGCGCCGTGCTCGGCACGGTCGAAGTACGGGCGAAGGTGGGCGTAATCCCACTGCTTCCCGGCCTGGCGGCCCCATTCGTCATAGTCGGCGGGAAATCCCGGAACCCACATCATCGCGTTCATCGATGACGAGCCACCGAGCACTTTGCCTCGCGGCCAATAGATTTCGCGCCCGCCGACATCCTTCTGCGGCTCGGTGAGGTAGTTCCAGTCCATTGGGCTGCGGAACAGTTTGGAGAACGCCGCGGGGATGTGGACGAATTTGTCGGAGTCCATCGGGCCCGCTTCCAGCACGACGACCCGCACGCCGGGATCGGCGCTGAGCCGGTTGGCGACCACCGATCCGGCCGATCCGGTACCCACCACTACGTAATCGCACTGCACGGGCGCAGTATAGGCACCGAGGCGCCCGACAACGGTGCTACCCGACGAGAGGAACGCGATGCGCGCAGTGCGGACGGTCCAAGGCAGGCCGGAGGTCGTCGACGTCGATGAACCCTCAGGTGACTGGCCGCTGTTGGACGTCACCTCGGCGAGCATCTGCGGAAGCGATCTGACGCTGCTGGGCTGGAACCTGCCGGTCACCCTGGGCCACGAGATCGCCGGAACCCTGGACGGGCGGGCGTACTGCGTCGAGCCGACCGTGCGGTGCGGCGCCTGCGACCAATGCCGGATGGGCGCCACCCAGCGCTGCCGGGGCCCGGCCCCGCACGGACTGCTCGGGGTGGCCTTCGACGGCGGAATGGCCGAGCGGGTGGCAGTGCCGCCGGAGTGCCTTGTCGAGCTTCCGGCCGGCGTTTCGGTGGCCGACGCCTCGTTGGTCGAACCCCTCGCGGTGAGCGTGCATGCGCTGCGCATGGTGGCGGCGGTACCGGGGGAGCGGGTGCTGGTGGTCGGCGGCGGCAGCGTGGGCCTGCTCGCCGTCGCAGCGGCCCGCGCCATCGGACTGCAGGCGGACCTCGACGCCCGGCACGAGCACCAACGCTGCGCCGGCGAGCGCCTCGGCGCAGGTTCCCCAAGCGGCCCTTATGAGGTGATCGTCGAAGCGGCCGGCACCGATTCGGCCCTGGCGACCGCCGTCCGGCAGGCGGCACCGGCGGCACGGATCGCGATGATCGGCGTCTCGCACGAGGACCGCCGCCTACCCGGCATCCCATTCATGATGAACGAACTGTCACTGGTCGGCTGCAACTGCTACGACAGCCGGGCGGGCCGCGAGTTCGACAGTGCCGCAGCTGTTCTGGCGGCGGACCCGGAAATCGCCGACACCCTCATCACGCACCGTTTCCCGCTGTCGGAGGCCGCCGAGGCGTTCCGGGTCGCTGCTGACCGCGGCAGCGGTGCGATCAAGGTGGTGCTGGAACCCTGACAAAACGCCGACGGGGCCGAGGTTCTGCGGGTATAGATCTAAGGAACGTCGATCCCGAGGTGCGCAATCATGGCAGCCGGACCACGCAGGCTCAGCAGGCAGTTCAATGCGGTGGGCATCGACATTCCGCCGGACCGCCTTCGTGCGATCGCCAGCGACGGCCCGGCCACCGAGGACGAGTGGGTTGATGTCAGCTTCGCGCTGCTGGCGACCAATCTACTGGCCGAGCAACGCCGGACCAAACGTGGCCGAACACGGCACCGGATCGTCCGGCTGGCGGTGGTGGCCGGTGCGGCCGTACTCGCGCTCACTGCGCTGCTCTGCCTTGGCGCGTTGTTCCTCAGCCTGACCGCACCCTGACCGGGGCCCTAGCCCGTCTCGCTCAATTCGTGACGTGGCCGTCCGCCACATCCAGTGCCGAATCCAGAATGGCCAGGCCCTCGGCCACCTCGGCATCGGTGACGTTGCACGGCGGGCAGACGTGGATACGGTTGTAGTTGGCGAACGGCAGCATGCCGCCCGACTTGCAGGCCCCGATCACGGCATTCATCGCCGGACTCGACCCGCCGTAGGGAGCCAGCGGCTCGCGCGTCACGGGATCGGCCACCAGTTCGACGGCCCAGAACACCCCGAGGCCGCGGACCTCACCCACTGAGGGATGCCGCTGCGCCAAGTCCCGCAGCGCCGGCCCCAGCACCTGTTCACCAATGCGCGCGGCATTGGCGACCATGCCCTCGTCCTCCATCGCATTGATGGTTGCCACCGCACAGGCGGCGGCCAGCGGGTGCCCGGAGTAGGTGAGCCCGCCGGGGTAGGGACGGTCAGCGAATGTCTGGGCGATCCGCTCACCGATCGCCACACCGCCGAGCGGCACGTAACCCGACGTCACGCCTTTAGCGAAGGTCAACAGGTCAGGCACCACGTCGAAGTGGTCTATCGCGAACCATTTCCCGGTGCGCCCGAACCCCGCCATCACCTCGTCGGCGATGAACACGATGCCGTAGCGGTCGCAGATCTCCCGGACCCCGGCAATGTAGCCCGGCGGGGGGACCATGATTCCCGCGGTACCCGGGACGGACTCGAGAATGATGGCAGCGACCGTCGACGGCCCCTCCATCTGGACCGTCCGCTCGAGGTGCTCCAGCGCGCGCTCGCACTCCTGCGCTTCGTCATCGGCGTGGAACGGCGACCGGTACAGGAACGGGCCGAAGAAGTGCACGACCCCGCTGTTGCCGTAGTCGTTCGGCCAGCGCCGAGGGTCGCCGGTGAGGTTGATCGCGGTATCGGTGCCGCCGTGATAGGAGCGGTACCGCGACAGCACCTTGTAGCGGCCGGTGTGCAGTCGGGCCATCCGCACCGCGTGCTCGACGGCATCGGCCCCGGCGTTGGTGAAGAACACCCGATTCAGATCGCCCGGCGTGCGTTCGGCGATCAGCCGCGCCGCCTCCGAACGCGCGGCGTTGACGTGAGCCGGCGCGACAGTGCACAACTTGGCGGCCTGCTCAGCGATCGCCGCGACCACCTTGGGGTGCTGATGGCCGATGTTGGTGTTGACCATCTGCGAGGAGAAGTCCAACAGCCGGTTGCCCTGACCGTCCCACACGTAGGAGCCCTCGGAGGCCAGGATCGTCATCGGGGTCAGCGCGGCCTGGGCGGACCAGGAGTGGAACACGTGCCGGCGGTCGAGGTCGTAGGCGTGCCGGCCCTCCGCGATTGCAGTGTCGATGTCCTGGCCATTGGGGAGTACGGCCTCGGTCGCCAGTTCGGTCGTCGCCGGTTCGGTCACAGTCATGGCCGCGGAGTTTACCGGCCGCAGGTGTCCGCCCGCCCGTCGTCCTCGAGAGCCCGGGCCAGAGTCGGGCACCGCCGCCCGGGCCTCGGCATCCTTTCCGCCAACCGCTGGCTCCACTTGCGACACCGTTGGGTCACAGTTCAGCAAAAAGCCCAGGTCACAACCTATGAGCGAGTGGCAGTCCAAGCAGCGATGTTGTACAAGTGACTGTAGTGACTGTTGTGAACGGGATGGCGAAGTCCGCCTCTGTTCGTCTCAGCAGGAGGGTGGTTACACAAATGAAGCGTTTCTATGCACTTTTGCTCGGCATTGTGCTGGGACTGGGACTGGTGCTGCCCGGGGTGGCCGCGGCCGCCCCGGTGAGCCGCGACCAGGCGGTCAACCTGGTCATCGCGCGCGGCATGGCCCAACGCGGCGTGCCGTACTCCTGGGGCGGCGGCGATATCAACGGACCGAGCCTGGGCAACGGCCCCGGTGCCACCATCGTCGGTTTCGATGCCTCCGGACTGATCCAGTACATCTACGCCGGCGTCGGCGCCAAGTTGCCGCGATCCTCCGGGGCGATGTACAACGTGGGCCAGCGGGTCACACCCGCTCAGGCTTTGCCGGCCGACCTGATCTTCTACGGCCCCGACGGCAGCCAGAGCGTCGCCATGTTCCTGGGTAACAGCCAGATGCTGGAGGTCACCGACACCGGCGTGGCGGTGTCGCCGGTGCGAACCACTGATATGGCGCCCTATCTGGTGCGCATCATCGCCTGAACCGGGCCGCGCCCGCGGCCCGCTACGCGCAGTCGGTGCAGATCGACGCGCCGGCGCGGCCGCGGGCCAGCCTGCTGCGATGGTGAACCAGAAAACAACTGCTGCAGGTGAACTCATCGGCCTGTTTCGGTACCACCCGGACGACGAGTTCCTCATCCGGGAGGTCGGCGCCGGGGAGTTCGTAGGAGTCCACCGGATCGGAGTCGTCGATATCCAGGACCGCGGCTGAGGGGGCGTTGCGCCGTCCGGACAGCTCCTCCAGAGAGTCGCTTTCCGCCTCAACCGGTGGCCGACGAGGTGCGTCGTAGTCAACGGTCATTGGTTCGGGCCTTTCGGGTTCGGCTCCTTGCCGGCGATCCGATGTGGCTTGCCGACCGAATGCCGATTTGTTCCCGTGCCGCGCCGGACCTAAACACCCGATCGGCCGTGGTGGTCAAATCCGCCAGAGCGACTCCTGGGCGACGCTGGCCACCAAGACTCCGGTGCCGTCGCAGATCGACCCGAACGCCAGCCCCCGGGCATCGCTGTGGCTGACGCCGACAGCGTCGTAACAGTGCCACTGGTTCGGGTCGATCGGCCGGTGCAGCCACAGCGCATGATCGAGGCTCGCGGCACCGCCGGGTCCGGGTTCGCGTTCGCCGGGCGGGCGGGCGGTGGAGACCATGCCGAGGTCGGAGACGAAGGTCAGGCAGCAGGCCCGCAGCAGGGGGTCGTCCTCGATCGGCTCGCGGGAACGGAACCAGAACGGCTGGATCGGCCATTCCGCGGTCTCGCCGGCCGCCACCCGGGTTTCGACGTGATCCATCCAGCCTTCGGGCAGGGCGATGGCGGTGGTGGCGTGAGCCAGCGCCAGCCTTGGCGCGGCGGAGCGCTGCCAGTCGCGGCCCGGCTCCGGGGAGTGGAAGGAGGCCAGCATCTCGAATATCGGCACGCCCTGTTGGCTGGCCGTCACCCGCCGGGTGTTGAACGAGCGGCCGTCGCGGGTCGGCTCCACCGTGTAGTCGACGTCGACCCCGACCCGGCCGCCCTCGATGAAATAGGCGTGCAGCGACTGCGGCAGCCGGCCCGAGTCGACGGTGGCCCCGGCGGCGGCCAATGCCTGCGCGGCGATCAGACCGCCGAACAGTCGCGGGCCCGCTCCCTGGGCGTTGGCGGCCCGGAAAGCATTGCGACCCGGACCGCATCGGTCCAGTCGCACCAGTCGGGCAATCCAACTCGGCATGCTGCTCCAGCGGTCGCGCGGTGGGGTCCGGCCCACGATAGCCGCCACGCCTACACTCACCGGCATGGAGCGGGTCCGGGGGCAGGACTTCGTCGCACCGCAGGGCCTGCTCGACATCGACGACTGCGTGGATGCCGCCGGCCGCGTCGCGCTGCCGGCCGGAACCACCCTGATCTCGTTGATCGACCGCAATATCGCCAACGTCGGCCCGACCGTCGCCTACCGCTATCTGGACTTCGGCCGGTCACCGGACGGTGAGGTCATTGAACTCACCTGGTCGCAACTGGACCTCCGGCTGCGGGCGATCGGCTCGCGGATTCAGAGGGCCACCAGCAGGGGGGAGCGTGTCGCGGTGCTCGCGCCGCAGGGGCTGGACTACGTGACCGGTTTCTTCGCCGCGGTCAAGTCCGGGGCGATCGCGGTGCCGCTGTTCGCCCCCGAACTTCCCGGCCACGCCGAACGCCTGGAAACGGCGCTGGCCGACGCCCGGCCCGCCCTGGTGCTGACCACCGGGGCAGCCCATGGGTCGGTCACCGCGTTCCTGGACCGGCTACCGGGCGCGACACCCGAGGTTGTGGTGATCGACCGGATTCCCGACACGGAGGCAGCCGAATTCGACGCCGTCGCCATCGACGAGGACGATGTCTCGCACCTGCAGTACACCTCCGGTTCCACCCGCCCGCCGATCGGGGTGGAGATCACCCACCGCGCCGTCGGGACGAACCTGGTGCAGATGATCTTCGCGATCGACCTGCTGAACCGGAACACCCACGGCGTCAGCTGGTTACCCCTCTACCACGACATGGGGCTGTCGATGATCGGCTTCCCCGCGACCTACGGCGGGCACTCCACGCTGATGTCGCCCACCGCATTCGTCCGCCGTCCGCAGCGCTGGATCAAGGCATTGTCCGACGGGTCGCGGGTGGGCCGGGTGGTCACCGCCGCCCCCAACTTCGCCTACGAGTGGACCGCCCAGCGAGGTCGGCCACAGCCGGGCGAGGATATCGACCTGAGCAATGTCGTGATGATCATCGGTTCCGAACCAGTCAGCATGGGCGCAATCGAGGCCTTCACCGAAGTCTTTGCCCCGCATGGCCTTCCGCCCACCGCGATCAAACCCTCCTACGGGATCGCCGAAGCCACCCTGATGGTGGCCACCATCGCCCCGGACGCGGTCCCCGCGGCCTCCTATTTCGACGCCGAGCGCCTCGGGGCCGGCGAGGCGGTCCGAGTGGACCCCGCGGCGCCGAACGCCGTCGCACATGTGACGTGCGGACGGGCGGCCCGCAGCCTATGGGTGATAATCGTGAACCCGGAGACCGGCGAGGAGATCCCCGACGGAATGGTGGGGGAGATCTGGTTGCACGGCACCAATGTGGGCCGGGGCTATTGGAACCGACCGGAGCAGACCCGCAGAATTTTCGGTGCACGGTTGGCGTCCCGATTAGCCGCCGGCAGCCGGGCCGAGGGCGTCCCGGCGGACGCCGACTGGCTTCGGACCACCGACTTGGGCATGTTCGTCGACGGCGAGCTCTACGTCACCGGCCGCATCGTCGACCTGATAACCGTGCAGGGCCGTCACTTCTACCCGCAGGACATCGAGGCCACCACCGCCGAGTCCTCACCGCTGGTTCGCCGCGGGTATGTGACCGCCTTCACCGCACCGGATCTGGTGATCGTCGCCGAGCGCGCCCCCGGCACAACCCGGTCCGACCCCACGCCGGCCGTCCAAGCGATCCGCGGTGCGATCGCACGGCGGCACGGTCTCACCGCCGCGGATGTCGTGCTGCTGCCGGCCGGCGCCATCCCGCGGACCACCAGCGGCAAACTGGCCCGCCGGGCCTGCCGTGCGGAGTATCTGGACGGATCCCTCAAGGCGAAGGCGAGATAGACGATGCGTAACCCACTGGTCAACGGCTACCGCCGCACCGGCGCCGATATCCCGTTCGGTAACCCACTGCCCTCGCACGGCACCGAGATGGAGGGCTGGTTCTGGCGGGTCTCCGACGAGGCCAGCGGTCGTGTGCTGATCGCGCTGTGCAGCGTCAACCGGCATCCGGACGGCGACTGGTCGACTACGGCAGTCGGTGTACACCCCGGAGGGGTGGTGCGCTCGGCCGCGTTGTCCGGGGCGCGGGCGGAGGATGCGCCGTTTCGCGTCACCGCGGGCGACGACGCCGGCGCCTTCACCGTGGGTGCCGACCGGGTCCGGTTCGAGCTCGGCGACCTGACATTGAGCATGGAGTTCGCCGACCGGGTGTTGTGGCCCAAGGCCTTCGGCGGCGGCGGCGTGTTCTCGGCGATCCCATTCCTCAATCAGTACTGGCACCCGTACTACCTGGGTGGGCGGGCCAGTGGGACGGTGGAATATGCGGGGGACAGTTGGACCTTCGAGAACGCCAAGCTCTACGCCGAGCGCAACTGGGGAGCCGGCTTTCCGCTGCGCTGGTGGTGGGGTCAGGCACATGACTTCGGCGACGCCGACGTCTGTGTCGCGTTCTCCGGCGGCCTGCTGTCGCTGGGCCCGATCGCGCGAGATGTCAACGGTGTGGTGGTCCGGGTCGGCACGAAGGTGATCCGGATGACCCCGCCACTGCTGGTTCGCTCACGCGTCGGGGATAACCAGTGGTCGATCCGAGGACGCTCGCCGCGGTATGAGATCGAGTTGGAAGGTGACGGCCGGCACCTGCCGCCGCATGTGCTGCCGGTGCCTTTGCCCGGCGAGCGGCGCAATATCGACACCGACTTCGAGCATCTTGGCGGCCGGTTGCGCTGCACCGTCCGAGAATCCGGCACGGTGCTCTTCGAGGGAACCTCGGAGTTGGCCGCCCTGGAGGTTGGCAGCCGACCCGCATAGTCCAGCACCAGGGAATGTCAGCGCGACTAATCACCGGAATAGTCGGCTCCCTCGTCAGTTCCGCTTGTCCCGACAGTCCGACGGGTGTTTGATGGTCCTAGATCTCGATTAAATCTCGATTGAATCTCGAGAACCTAGATCGTCGAGCTACATGGTTGGAGGGCTGGCCGTGGGACGAGGACAGCACTCCCCGGCAGCCGGGGTCGGCGGCGCGTTAGCGGTAACACTGGGAATCGGTGCCGCACTGGCCGCAAACACCGCGATCGCCCAGGCCGAAGCACCGGATGCCGAACAGCCCTCGACCACGGAGACGTCGGCTTCGGCCGGACCCGGGACCGCGCGGAGCACCGTTGGCCGGACCCGATCCCCGGGGCCGCGCCGAAACCTCGCTAATCCCGCCGCGACCGCACAGGGCAAAACCGACACCTCAGGGCGAGCCTCGATGTCCAGAGCCCGGGGCCCGCGTCTGCCCATCCCGGCTGTCTCCGCCGGCCCGAACCCGAGCGAACCGACCATCGCGACAATTCCCAGTATTCCCGCCCTGATTCCCGCCGCGGCCGCTGCCATACCTGCCGTTGCCGCGATCAGCACCTCGGTCACGCCGCGATTACCGGTGAATGTTTTTGCCGCACAACCGGTTAGCAATGTCGTCGCGCCGCCCAGCGCCACGCTTGCCGCCGTGTCGGGTATTTCCGCCGCCCTCCCGCCGGCCACGCCGGCCAAGCTGCCGTTCACCGTGGCCGGGCTGCTGGCCTGGCTCGGCCGTGCCATCGAGTTGGCGGTCGCCCGGATGCTGCCCGTGAGCAAAGCAGCGGTGCCACAGACGATCACAACCAGCACCACCGCCGTCACCACGACGGCCATCGACGCGACTGCCATCGACGCGACCGCCGTCACCACGACTACCAACAAGACGACCACCAACAACACGACCACCAACAACACGACCACTATCAGCGCCGCAACGATCACCACGCCCACCCTGACGCTGGAGGCGGAGACCCTGACGGTTACCCCGTCGAAGTCTGGTAGCAGGTTTTCTGATTCCTCTGCGTCGGGTGGTAGGGCGTTGTTGTTGTCGAAGAATGGCACGGCCTCGACGACGGTGACGTTACCGGCGTCGGGCAGTCTGGTGATCCGGGCCAGGGGCGATCAGTACAAGGGTGCGCCGAGTATGCAGGTGTCCCTGGATGGGACGGTGGTTGCGACGATCGCGGTGTCGGCGACGGTGTGGACGGACTACACCGTTCCGGTCACGGCTTCGGCCGGGACGCACACGGTGAGCATCGCCTACATCAACGAGTTGCGTGTCTCCTCGCGTAAGGACCGTAATCTGCGGGTGGACACGATCACCGTGGTCGCTGAGACGCAGGTCGATCCGCCGGTTCAGGCCGCGCCGTATTTCCAGCAGGCCGATTGGCTGTGGACGCCGATCGCGGCCGCCCCGACCCTGGCCGCTGAGAGTGCGACCTGGGTGTCCTACCTGTCGGCGCCGGGGGCCAAGCGGGTGGCCAATCTGTACAACTATGGGGTCACTCTGGTGCCGGCCTCGGCGATCACCTCCGCCACGCCGCGCTATGACGTGGGGTTCACCAAGGCCTGGGGTGCGGATCCGTTCGGGTCCTACACGGTGGCACTGCCGCGGGGGACCCGGATTCCGCCGGGGTCGGACGGCCATATCGCGGTGTTGGATCCGGTGACCGGGCAGGCTTTCGGGATCTGGCAGGCCTCCTACAACACCAGCACCGACACCTGGACCGGTTCCTGGGGCGGGCGGACGGCCCTGAACGGTAACGGGATCGATCAGGCGGGGTCGGCGACCGCGGCCGGTATCTCCCGGGCCGCCGGTGTGGTGACCGCCGCGGAGTTCGACGCCGCGGTCGCGGCCAACACCGGTTTGGGGCATGCCCTGGTGTTCTCCACCGATATCGCCGGGCCCGGGTTCGTCGGGCCGGCGATCAAGTCCGACGGCCGCAACATCGCCGGCGTCGCGACCCCGATCCCCGAGGGTTACCGCATCCAACTCGACCCCTCGATCGATATCGACGCCATCCCCGGCATCACCGCCGGGGAGAAGGTGATCGCCAAAACCCTGCAGACCCACGGCGCCTACGTCGTCGACCAGGGCTCAGCCCGGATGGCCTTCGCCTTCCAAACCCTGCCCGAGGCCACCTCCACCAACCCGGGCGCGGTCTACACCAACGCCGGATTCGGCTGGGACTACTACGACATGAACCACATCCCCTGGTCCCAACTCCGCGTCATCGCCGTTTAAAGGTCGTTTAGAGGCGGATCGCGCCGGTCGCAAGCATCTGGATCGCCACCAGTGCGCCTGCCACGATGATGCCGAATAACGCAAGTTCCGGCGGACTGAAGACCCGCAATCCCCGCTCCCGCCGAGCCCGGGCGTAGAGCACCGAGGCCGGCGCGTACAGCAAGCAGGACAGCAGCAGATGGCCCGGACCCGCCGCGTACACCAGGAATCCGGTGTAGAGGACGGCGGCAATCGCGACGGTCCGATCGGTGCGTAGCGAGCGTCCGTCATCGTAGGTCTCCCGCCGCACCGTGAGTTTCAGCGCATACCCGGCGGCGAGCAGGTAGGGGATCACCGCGAGCGCCGCCGTGAGGTCGAGGATGAAGTCCAAGGCGTTGGCGACGAATAGCAGCAGGATCAACAGGCTCTGGACATAGAGGCTCACCATGGTCAGGGCCGCTGACGGTGTCCCGTGCACGTTGACCTTCCGGAGAAATGCGGGCATGTCGCCGGTCGTAGCGGGGACGTAGAGGATCTCGCAGCCCATCAGCGTCCATGCCAGATAGGCGCCGAGCACGGAGATGACGACGCCGACCTTGATGAAGATCTCACCCCAGTTTCCGACCATCGACCCGAAGACGACAGCCATCGACGGAGGGGAAGCCGCCGCCAGTTCGGCTTGGGGAAGAACGCCGTAGGAGACGGTGGTCACCAGCATGAAGACCGACAGCACCGAGAGGAACCCGAGCACGGTCGCCTTGCCGATATCCTCACGCCTGCGCGCGTACCGCGAGTAAACACTTGCGCCCTCGATGCCGAGGAAGACGAATACCGTGATCAGCATCGTGCCTTTGGCCTGTTCGAAGATCGCCGAGAACGAATGGTCCGTCCCGCCCCAGAAGTTGCCGGAGAACACACCGGCCCGGAAGAAGACGATGCCGACGATGATGAACACCGCAATGGGAACCATCTTCGCGATGGTGACGATGCGGTTGATGGCCGCCGCACTTTGCACACCGCGCAGAACCATGAAGTGGAAGGTCCATACCCCGACGCTGGACAGGCCGATCGCCAGCAGGGTTTCCCCCTGGCCCAGCGCGGGAAAGACAGCGCCAAGCGTTGACATGGTCAGCACCCAGTAGGACGCCGTCCCGGCGACCGCCGAGGCCCAGTAGCCGAAGGCGGCGTTGAACCCGACGTAATCGCCGAAGCCGGCTTTGGCGTAGGCGAAGATGCCGGCATTGAGGTCGGGTTTACGCACGGCCAGCGATTTGAAAACCAAAGCGAGCATTAACATTCCGGCCCCGGCGATGGTCCAGGCGATCAGTGCGCCGAGCACACCGGTCTCGGCGCCGAACCGGCGAGGCAGCAGGAAAACCCCCGCGCCGACGATAGACCCCACGACCATGGCGGTCAGGGTTCCGACGCCGACCTTCTTATCGGCGTCGACCGACGAATCGTTGGTGCCCATCAACGGAACTCGATGACCGCGCGGCCAGCGATCTGTCCGTGCTCCATCCGGTCGAACACCTCGTTGATGTCCTCGAGCGGAACTGCCTCCACTATCGGGTGGATGAGGCCGCGGGCGAAGAAGTCCAGCGCTTCCGCCATATCCTGCCGGGTGCCGACGATGGAGCCGCGAATCGTCAGGCCTTTCAAGACAACATCGAAGATCGGCGTCGGGAAGTCTCCGGGGGGAAGGCCCACCAGAACGATGGTTCCGCCGCGACGGCACAGCCCGATCGCCTGACTGAACGGTTCCGGACTGACCGCGGTGACGAGCACGCCGTGCACCCCTCCGGTAGCCTCCTGAACGCTGGCGACGGCATGGGGGCCGCGGCCGTTCACGACGACCTCGGCGCCAAGCGTGCGAGCCAATTCCAGTTTCGCCTCGTCGATATCGATGGCCACCACCCGGAGTCCCATCGCTCGCGCGTACTGAACCGCCACATGGCCCAGTCCGCCGACGCCGGAGATCGCCACCCATTGACCCGGCCGGGTGTCGGTGACCTTCAGGCCTTTATAGACCGTCACCCCAGCGCACAGGATCGGCGCCGCCTCCAGAGGGTCAACCCCGTCGGGGATGCGAGGCGCGTAGGCGGCGTTGACCAGCATGAAGCCACCGAAACTGCCGTTTACGCCGTAGCCTCCGTTGCACTGGCTCTCGCACAGCGTCTCCCATCCGGTGCGACAGTGCTCGCAATGGCCACAAGCCGACCACAGCCAGGCATTGCCGACCTTGTCGCCGACCTTCAGGTCACGGACGCCCTCACCGAGTGTCACCACCGTTCCGTAGCCCTCATGTCCTGGAATGAAGGGGGGCTGCGGTTTTACCGGCCAGTCGCCGCGGGCGGCGTGCAGATCGGTGTGGCACACCCCGGAGGTCTCCACTTTGACCAGCACCTCGCCCGGTCCGGGTTGTGGCAGGTCGACATCTGCGATTTCCAGAGGTCTGCCCAGTTCGGTGACGATGGCTGCGCGCATGGTGTCAGGTTGAGACATGAGCTTCGGTCCAGGGTTCGTAGTGACGTTGCCGGCCAGCACCCGGATCCTCAGAGTGGACGCAAAATCCGCTCATCCCAACCGGTTCAGGAGACGGCCACCGGATTCGCGGGTGCCGACCTGAGTGGACCCGCGAATCATAGACCAACACATGCTTGGCAAACATTGAATTGAGGCAGAGGGAAGTTTGTCTCCGAATTCGCGCCGCGATCCGTCAGGACGAATTACGGTCGTGCTGAAGCACATCCAGCACGGGAGGACCCTCATGGCCGAGATGGGTACGACGGCAGCACCGACAAAGTCGGGATCCGCGCCAGCGGGACTCGGCCTCGCCGCGCTGACTGCGATCGTGGTCGGTTCGATGGTCGGCAGCGGTATCTTTGCGTTGCCGTCCCAGATGGCCGGTAGCGCCGCGCCCGGACCTCTGCTGATCGGCTGGGCCGTCACCGGCGTCGGGATGTTGATGCTGGCCTTCACCTTCCAGAGCCTGGCGCAACGCAAACCCGATGTCGACGGCGGCGTCTATGGGTACGCCCGCGCCGGGTTCGGCGACTACGTCGGGTTCACCTCGGCGTTCGGGTACTGGGCCTCGGCATGGATGGGCAACGTCGCTTATCTGGTTCTGCTGTTCGCGACGCTGGGAACCTTCATCCCCGCCTTCGAGGGCGGCACCACCTTGCCGGCCATCATCGGCGCGTCGATCCTGTTGTGGATCGTCCACTTCCTGACCCTGCGCGGGGTGCAGACGGCGGCTTTCGTCAACACCATCGTCACCATCGCCAAAGTGGTGCCGATCCTGACCTTCATCGCGATCGCCGCCATCGGGTTCAAATCCGGCTTGTTCAGCGCCGACATCTGGGGCCACGACACCCGCGTCGATGGCGAACCGCTCGGCAGCACCATGACCCAGGTCCGCAACATGATGCTGGTAACGGTCTGGGTGTTCATCGGGATCGAGGGCGCGGCGGTGTACTCCAAGCGGGCCGCGAAACGCAGCGATGTCGGCCGGGCCACAGTGCTTGGCTTCCTCGGGGTGCTGGCCCTGCTGCTGTTGGTGAATTTCCTGTCCTACGGTCTGATGCGGCAGGCCGAACTGGCAGACCTGCCTGACCCGTCGATGGCGGGCTTGATGAAGCAGCAGGTGGGCAGTTGGGGTGCCACGTTCATCTCGCTGGGACTGGTCGTCTCGCTGCTGGGCGCGTTGATCGCCTGGGTGTTGCTGTGCGCGGAGATCATGCAGATCCCGGCTATGGATAAGGTGATGCCCGCGTTCCTGGCACGGGAGAACGCGCACCACTCACCGGCCGGCGCGCTGTGGCTGACCAACGGGTGCATCCAGGTCGTGCTGATCCTGACCCTTTTCGCCGAAAGCACCTACCTGGGCCTGGTGCTGTTGGCGACGTCGCTGATTCTGCTGCCCTACCTGTGGTCGGCGGCCTATCAGGTGTTGCTCGCAGCCCGCGGCGAAACTTACGAGGCGGGCCCGGGCCGCAACCGCGATCTGGTGATCGGTGGCATCGCATTGGTCTACGCGGTCTGGCTGGTTTACGCCGGCGGGCTGGAATACCTGCTCACCGGCGCGGTGGCCTATTTCCTGGGAACCGTCCTGTTCGTCCAGGCACGCCGCGAGAACGGTCTCGCGGTGTTCACCCGGCGGGAGTGGATCATCTTCGGCATCGTCGCGGCGGCTGCCGTTATCGGAGCTGTCCAGATCGCCACCGGATCAATCGAAGTTTTCTGAACAAGCCCATTTTTCGAAAGGAGTTCACATGACAGACAAGGAGCCTCGGGTCGGGGTCTGGTCGGAGGTCGGCAAGCTGCGGCGGGTGCTGGTCTGCCCACCCGGTCTCGCCCACGAGCGGCTGACCCCTGACACCGCCGACGAACTGCTGTACGACGACGTCTTGTGGACGCAGCAGGCCCGCCGCGATCACTATGACTTCGTCGCCAAAATGGAAGACCACGACATCGAGGTACTCCAACTCGAGAAACTGCTCGCAGACATCATGGGCAACCCCGAAGCCCGTACCTGGGTGCTGGACCGCAAGATCACCCCGGAACAGGTGGGCCTTGGGATCTCCAAGGAGGTCCGGCCCTGGCTCGATGAGATGCCGGCCGAGAAACTCGCTGACCTTCTCATCGGAGGTATCCCGTTCCACGAGGTACCCATGGATGTTGCCGGGCCGTTCACGAAGGCTTTCAGTCACTCCAGCCACACCGGGTTCGTCATCAAGCCGCTGCCGAACACCCAGTTCATGCGCGACAACTCCGCGTGGATCTTCAACGGCGTCACGCTGAATCCGATGTACTGGCCGGCCCGCCGTCAGGAGACACTGCTCACCACCGGTGTCTACAAATTCCATCCCGCTTTCGCCGGCGCGGACTACAACGTGTGGCTCGGCGATCCCGAGGGCGAGCCGCACGACTACGGCGCGATGTCCCTCGAAGGCGGCGACATCATGCCGATCGGCAAGGGCACGGTCCTTATCGGTATGGGGGAGCGGTCCTCCCGGCAGGCGATCTCCAAGGTCGCGAAGAATCTGTTCGCAGCCGGGGCGGCCGAACGGGTCATCATCGCCGTGCTGCCGCGGTCCCGCGCCGCCATGCACCTCGACACCGTCTTCACGTTCTGCAACACCGACGTGCTGACCGCCTTCACACCTGTCATCGACAACTCCAAGGCGATCAGCCTGCGACCCGATGAGAAGGCCCCGTCCGGCATGGCCGTCGAGGTCGAGAGCAAGGGCCTGGTCGAGGTCGTAGGCGACGCTCTCGGCGTAACCTTCACCGTCGTCGAGACAGCCGGCGATATGTACGGCGTCCAGCGGGAGCAGTGGAACGACGCCAACAACGTTGTGGCCCTCGAACCCGGCGTGGTGGTCGGCTACGACCGCAACACACTGACCAACACCGCGCTGCGCAAGGCCGGTATCGAGGTCATCACCATCGATGCCAGCGAGCTCGGCAGAGGCCGCGGCGGCGGCCGCTGCATGACCTGCCCCATCCTGCGCGATCCGGCCTACTGATCAGCCGTCGCACCCATCCACGAACACACCTATTGCGAGGAGAACCCGACTCATGTCCTTCAACCTGCAGAACCGCAACCTGCTCAGCCTGGTCCACCACAGCGAACGCGACCTGATCTACCTGCTCGATCTGGCCCGGGACCTGAAGCGGGCTAAGTACTCCGGCGCAGTCCGGCACAGCCTGGCCGGCAAGAACATCGCGCTGATCTTCGAAAAGACCTCCACCAGGACCCGGTGTGCGTTCGAGGTCGCCGCCTACGACGAGGGCGCGCACGTCACCTACATCGACCCGTCCTCGTCACAGATCGGGCACAAGGAGTCGATGAAGGACACCGCCAGGGTTCTGGGCCGGATGTACGACGCGATCGAGTACCGCGGGGCCGGCCAGGAGATCGTCGACGAACTCGCAAAATATGCCGGTGTCCCGGTTTTCAACGGCCTCACCGACGAATAC
This sequence comes from uncultured Actinomycetota bacterium, assembly GCA_963787055.1. Classification (GTDB taxonomy): domain Bacteria; phylum Actinomycetota; class Actinomycetes; order Mycobacteriales; family Mycobacteriaceae; genus Mycobacterium. The sequence continues at coordinate 358,367 of CAWBBP010000007.1, read as the reverse complement.
CACCCCACCCAGATGCTGGCCGATGTGCTGACCATGACCGAGTACTGCGCCAAGCCACTGCACGAGATCTCCTACGTTTTCGTCGGCGACGGCCGCAACAACATGGGCAACTCGCTGCTGCTGGTCGGAGCGAAACTGGGCATGGATGTCCGGATCCTCGCGCCCAAGGAACTCCAGCCCACCGAGGATCTGGTCGCGATGTGCGAGGGGTTCGCCGAACAGTCCGGTGCGCGCATCATGATCACCGACGATGTCGCAAAAGCGGTCAAAGGGGTGGACTTCATCCACACCGACGTGTGGGTGTCGATGGGCGAGCCGATCGAATCCTGGGGCGAACGCATCAAATTGCTGATGCCCTATCAGGTGAATGCCAAACTCGTTGCCGCAGCCGATAATCCGCGGGTCCGATTCATGCACTGCCTACCGGCGTTCCATAATTCGGAGACCAAGGTCGGCGCCCAGATCGCCGCGCAGTACCCCGACCTGAAGAACGGCATCGAGGTCACCGACGATGTGTTCGAAAGCCCGGTCAACATCTGCTTCGAGCAGGCCGAGAACCGGATGCACACGATCAAAGCCGTCCTAGTCTCCTCACTCGCATGAGGATCGTGATAGCCCTCGGCGGCAACGCGCTACTGCAGCGCGGCGAGCCGATGACCGCCGAGAACCAGCGGGCCAACATCAAGCTGGCCGCCGAACGCATCGCGGTGGTGGCACCGGGCAATGAGATCGTCATCGCGCATGGCAACGGACCCCAGGTCGGCCTGTTGGCGCTGCAGGACGCCGCCTACACCGCCGTCGACCCGTATCCACTCGACGTGTTGGGCGCGGAGACCGAGGCGATGATCGGCTATGTGATCGAGCAGGAACTGGGCAACCTGCTGCCGGTCGAGCAGCCGTTCGCCACCTTGCTGACGATGATCGAGGTCGACCCGAAGGACCCGGCGTTCGGCAACCCGACCAAGCCGATCGGGCCCATCTACGACAAGGATGTGGCCGAACGACTGGCCGCCGACAAAGGCTGGGCGATCGCCCCCGACGGGGATAAGTACCGCCGGGTGGTTCCCAGCCCGAAGCCGAAGCGGATCTTCGAGATTCGCCCGATCCGCACCCTGGTCGAGCAGGGTTGCATCGTGATCTGCGCGGGCGGGGGAGGGATCCCGACGATGTACGACGAGGACGGCAATCTGCGTGGTGTCGAGGCGGTCATCGACAAGGACCTCGCGGCCGCTCTGTTGGCCGAGGAACTCGACGCCGATCTGCTGGTGATCGCCACCGATGTCGACGCCGTCTACACCGACTGGGGCACCCCCGAGCAGACCAGGCTCGGAGCGGTGACGGTCGGCGAGGTCGTCGAGATGAACCTGCCGGCCGGATCGATGGGCCCGAAGGTCGCCGCAGCATGCCAATTCGCCGCCGCAACCGGTAACGAGGCCGTCATCGGCTCGTTGGGCGATATCGACCGGATCGTCACCGGCGCGGCCGGAACGCGGGTGCGCGCTTAGCTGCGGCGGGGCCGATTCCGGCGTTAGTGTCGAGTTCTCTGTCGGCGTCCTGAGGAGGATTCGTGGTTCAGTCGTCTCCCTCAACCGAACCGGTCGACCTGAGCTACCTTCCGGGTCTGCGCGGCTATCTGGATTCCCTGAATGCCCCCGAACGAGTGCAGGCGGATTCCCGGCTGGCCTCGATGGCTGCCACCGACCTGCGCAGCCTCGGCGCAAGCGAGGCGCAGTACACCGAGTACGAATACGACGTCGGGGCGATCGAAGGGGAGATCCCCGAGGATCTGGTCGGCACCTTGTACCGAAACGGCCCCGGCCGGTGGGAGGACCACACCGGCCGCCCATTGCATCACCTGTTCGACGGTGACGGCATGATCTCCGCGTTCACCATCGAGTCGGGCACCGTCCACTACCGCAACCGGTATGTGCGCACCCAGCATTTTCAGGGCACCAGCGGGACCCGGCACCTGGGCACCGAGGCGGCCGGGGGATGGCTGGCCAATATCGGCCGGCTGCCGCCGAATCTGGCCAACACCAACGTGGTCGAGCACGCCGGTCGCCTCTACGCGCTCTGGGAGGGCGGTCCACCGCACGAGATCGATCCGGACACCTTGGAAACCCTCGGCGTACGGCGATTTCGGGGCGAGTTGCGCTGGATCGGTTCGTATTCCGCGCACCCGTGCTTCTGCCCCAGCAGCGGCGACATGTTCAACTTCGGGGTCGAATTCATTCCGACCCCACACCTGCGGGTGTACCGGACGGATCGACGCGGAAAACTCGGGCACTACCGCTCGGTGTCACTGCCGTACGTGGCGATGGTGCACGACTTCGCCCTCACCGAGCGGTATCTGGTGTTCATGGTCTCTCCGATCATTCCGGACGGAATTCCGATCGCGCTGGGGCTCAGGTCATTCGGCGACGGAATGCGGTACCGGCCGGATCGCGGCAGTTCGTTCATCCTGATTCCCAGGGACGGCGGCGAGATCCGCCGGATCGAGCATGATGCGATCCTGCAGTTCCACCTCAGCAACGCTTACGACGAACGCGGTGACGTCATCGTCGACGTCATCACCTACCACGGTGACGCATTGCTGCAGTGCATCGCGCGGTTCCGGACCAGCCCGATGGACGCGGTGTCCTCGGAGTTCACCAGATTCCGCATCACCGCCGGCGGGCGGATCATTCGCGAACAGCTCAGCGACCGCACCTGTGAGTTCCCCCGCCACCATCCCGACCGGGAGGGCCGACCGCACCGGTACGCCTATGTCAACACCAAGCAGAACCTCGGCACGCTCTACGACGGGATCACCAAGCTCGATCTCGCCGACAACAGCGAAACCGGTTACGTGGCACAGACTCCCGGGAACAGCTTCTGCGAACCGGTATTCACACCCAGGCCGGGCGCGACCGATGAGGATGACGGCTGGCTGCTGTCCGTCGAATACCAGGCCGACCAGCACACCTCACGATTGGTGATTCTGGACGCGAAGGACCCCGAGCGCGGACCGATCGCGACGGCTCAACTGACCCAGCACATACCGCAGGGGTTCCACGGCAGCTTCTCACCGGCCGCGTCGGCCTGAACCGGAACCAGATCTATTACGAGGCGCCGAGAATTTTAATCGCGAAGACCAGCGAATCACCGGGCTCGATGCCGGCTCGGGGCTGACCCTTGGGGTACCCGTCGGCGGAGACCATCGCGACGGCCACCGTGGACCCGACCGTCTGGCCCGCAATGGCCTTCTGGAAGCCGGGCACCACACCGTCGAGGGGGAAGTCGACCGGCTCGCCCCGCTGGTAGCTGCTGTCGAAGACGTTCCCGTCGCGTCCGTTGACACCCATGTAGCAGACCGACACCGTCGCCGTCGGAGCGACGACTGGGCCGTCACCGGCGGTCAACGTCTTCACCTGCGTCTCAGTCACGGTGAACGGAGCCTCCACCGTCACGACCGGTGCGTCCGTATCGGTCGATCCGGTCACCGAGACACTGCCGGTGGCACCGGGCAACGTCCACTCGGGAGTGCCGCCACTCGCCGGAGCGGCCGTCGGGCAGCCATTGTCGGCCGATTTGACGACCGACGACGCGACGGACGGCGCGTCCGCCGAGGTGTCGGTCTTGGAGCCGCACGCGGAAAGTGTCATGGACAGCGACGCAGCGCAGGCCAGCAGAACGAAGGAGGATGGCACCCGGGAAAAGTTCACGGCCGCCACGCTACAGCCGCCGGACGCGAACCCGGCCGTTGGCCCGGGAGTGTCGGTTTCAGGATTCCAGCCGGACCCGGACGCTGTCCAGACGCCGCCGAAGTTCCTCTTCGTCGATGACGCCACGGGCCAGCAGCGAGTGCGCTAACGCCACCAGTTGGTTCTCCGGGTAGGGGAGGCTCCGATAGCGAGTCGCCGACAACTCGTCCTCCTCGTCGCGGCGCTCCTTGAAAGTGAAGTCGAGCCGATCATCGGTGGCGCAGGACCGGTCCAGGACATCGCATAGTCCGTCGAGGCTGGTCTTCCATGGCGGCAACGGGTTCTCGACCCCGTATTTGGCTGCCATGACCGGCCAGGTCTGGTTGCGCTCGGCGATCTCCTCGAGGATGACGAATTCCTCGTCCCCGCTCGTCAGTGCGTCCTCCACAGCGCTCACCCGACGATCGGCCGAACAGCTGGGATGGTCTTCGTGGTGACGTTGGCGGTCACTCCGGGCTTGGGCAGGGCGACCCCGATCAGGCTGTCGCGGGTGATGATCTCAGCGAGTTGGTCCTCAGTCCAGCCCTCGGTGCCCTCCGGGCGCATCGGCATCACCATGAAGCGGTGCTTCTGGTTGGAATCCTGCACCCGGACCTCAACGTGGTCTGGCAACTCCAGGCCGAACTCGGCGAGCACCGGTCGCGGCCACCGGACGATCCGGCGCCGGTAGTTGGGGGTTCGGTACCACTCAGGGGAGTTGCCGAGGATGGGGCGCGGGTAGCAGGAACACAGTGCACACACGATCACGTGGTGCACGGTGGGGGAGTCTTCGAGGATCTTGAATGCGGCGAAGTCACTGGGAGTGCCGAAGCCGGTGGGGTCCAGCCAGTCGACCCCGACCTCCTTGCTGGCGGCCATCGGGTCGGCCAGTGCGAGTTGTTTGAACTCCGGATCCAGCCAAGCCCGGGCCACCAGTCGGGCCGCCGGTGTGGGGCCGATCTGCTCGGCGTACTCAGTCAGGACGCGATGCTGTTCAGCGGTGAACAGGCCCTTCTCGATGCACAATTCGCGCAGGGCGATTTCGAGGACCTCGAAGTCGGTGATCTCATCGACCATCGGCTTAACGGTGCGTGCGTGATCATGTCCGTGATCGTGTCCGTGGTCAGACATCGGTCGTGTGAATTCCTCTCGGGCAGAACGGAAAGGGGAGAACAGACAGGGCAGAACGAACAGGGCAGAACGGACAAAGACTCAATCAACCCTTTGTAGCCAGCGTTCAGGGATCTCGGTCTGCAGGGCGTCGTTCTTGTGGCCGGCGTAGCAGTCCCAGAGGTCGGACTGTTTGAACCGGACGATGTAGAACCACTCGGGCTTGACGTCCTCCCGGCCCCAGGTCTCGTCCTCCGGCGCCGGGCTCTCGTAGCTGACTTCGGCGATCACCCCTTCAGCGCCGCGCACGTATTCAGGGGTGCGGGTGTAGAACATGGCGGGCAGTTCGCGCACCTTCACCCGGTCTCCGGCCGTGAACTTGGCCGGGCCGGCCTGCCCGGAATACATCACTGGGTCGCCCTTGCCGACCGCCTCGATATGGAAACGATTGCGGTTGACCGACGATCCGTCGCCCTCGAACCTGGGTTGGGCCTGCGGGAGCCGACCGTCCAGACCACCGGCGTAGCGTTCCTGGACCTCCGCCAGTCGGTCGGTCAACTCGGCCCAGGTGATGTATTCCTTCTCGAGGAGCAGCTTGCCCACCGACCAGAGCCAACGTGCGTAATAGGGGAGGCCGAGGTAGATCGGCAGACCCACATCGACATTGCCCAGCCGACGTCGCTCCTCGGAAACCCAGATGCCGCCCCAGCCGAGGACCTCGCAGAGCACGTAGGTCATCAATTCCCACTGCTCTTCCTCTTTCTCGAGGAAAGGTTCCGCCGCACTGAGCTGGGCGCCCTGATCGTGATTGGTCTTCAGGTAGGCCCAGTAGTGCTCGGAGGTGATCATGTCCGGCGTCGGCCATTCCGGGATCTCCGGGTAGGTCGTCTTGAGGCGTGAGACCAATGCGAGCTGCTTCTCCCGTTCAGCGGCCGTACTCATGCGACTTCCCTCCTCGACGACAGCGCTGACCCGACGCTAACACCGGCCCAGCCACTCGGACCGGATTTCACTCGACCCTTCACCCGGCGAACCGGTTGGCCGGGCGCCCCCCGATCCCGACGTCGAGGGCGAGCACGGCGCCCTCGTGCGGGTTGGCGGCCAGTTCGGCGTCGCTCAAGCCGAATCGCGCCGAGGTGACATAAAGCGTTTGAAGGTCGTCGCCGCCGAAACAACAGGAGGTGGGATTGGTGACCGGCAGGTCGACCCGGCTGGCCACCACCCCGTCCGGGGCGAAGCGGATCAGGCAGCCCGCACCGAACCGGGCATTCCACAGGTAGCCCTCGGCATCCAGGGCTGAGCCGTCGCAGCGGCCCGCCGGCGGCGTTCCGTGCAGATCCGCGGCGGCGATGATCTCGCCGTCGGGATCGAGTTGGTAGCGACGGATCCGGTTGGTCGAGGTGTCCCCGAAGTACATCGTCGCAGCGTCCGGCGACCAAGCCAGGGTGTTGGGCAGGCCGATATCGTCGAGGACTCGTGTGCAGGCGCCGTCCGGGTTGAGCCGGTAGAGCGCACCGGTGGCAGCCGTCATGGCTTTGGGATCGCCGGCGGCGGTGATGTTGTTCTGCATGGTGCTGAACCACAGCCGCCCGACCGGGTCGACCCCGGCCTCGTTGAAACGGTTCTCCGCGCGCTCCGGCTCCGGCTCGAGAAACGGCTCCAGTGACCCGGTTTCCAGGTCGAGGTAGGCGAGCCGATTGCGCAGTCCGACCACCGCACCGCCGCCCCGCCGTAACACCAGGAAACAGGGAAAGTCGCCGGTTGCGTGGCTGGAGACCGTGCCGTCAGCTGCCAGGGCGTGGACCGCGCGTCCGGTGATATCGACCCATCGCAGCACCCCGTCGTCCCAGACCGGGCTCTCTCCGACACCGTCGGCGACACTATGGATCACGCTCACCGCTACCGTCCTCTCCGCGAGAATGCCGTCAGTTGCCGACCGTCTCCCGGTAGGCGGCGACGTCGGCGTCGATGCCGGCCAACACCGCAGTCCATTCCGGAACCCACACCCGGACATCCCTGAGCAGACCGGTCGGTGTCTGGGCGCCGGTCTCGCCGGCGGCCTCACGGGCTACCGAATCAAGCACCGGGATACCGAACGCCTCGGTGGCCACGGTCTTCTGCACGTCTTCGGAGAGCAGATAGGCCAACAGCCTTTTGGCCTCGACAGGATGGGGGGAGGCCACCGTGACGCCCGCGACGTAGGGGATGGAGATGGTGGTGCGACTGCCATCGGGCATCGCGGGGAAGAAGATCGAAAAATTCGATCCATCGTTGTTGATCGATGCCAGGTTCATCTGGACGTCACCGTTGGCGACCATCAGCTCGCCGCTGCTGACCTTCGGCTGCAGCGCGCTGGTCGATGATGACGGCCCGACGTTGTTGGCCTGCAATTTCACCAAGAAGTCCAACGCGGCCTGCTGGCCCATCAAATGCTGCAGCAGCAACAGCATCGCGGTGCCGTCGCCGGCCTCTCCCGGAGTCGAATACTGGAGTTTGCCCTTGAACGCAGGATTCAGCAGGTCCGCCCAGGTGACCGGCCGGGGGTTGGCGTCGGGGTTGGCGATGAATCCCAGCGCGTTGTTGACGATCGGGACGTATATGGCTGCGGGACCGACCACCTGGGAGGTGATTCCGCTGACGTCCACGTCGGAGGGTTGCAGCATGCCGGATTGCGCAGCCTTCTGGATGAAGGGGGGGAGGACGACGAGCAGGTCGGCCTCGGACTTCTCGTCCTGTGCGCGCGTCACGATTTCACCGGAGCCCGCCTCGACCAGATTGACCTTGATGCCGGTCTCCTCGGTGAACTTCTCGAACCGGGCCCGGTACCAGGCGCCGAGGCCGCCGGCGCTATAGACGTTGAGGGTCAGACCCGTGGGGGAGTCGGCCCCTCCGAGACCACCGGAGTCGACAGTGCCGCGGCCACCGCACGCCGGGATGAGGATGCCGAGGACGGCGATCAACACCAGAAGTGGATGGCGCAGATTCATCAGTCGGGCCTCATTTCCATCAGTTGGCTCCTGACGATATTTGCTTCAGCCACCTCGGCGCATGAGTTCACCGATGCGGGTTTCGACCGGGATCCTGACGGGCGGGACCAGTGTCTACATTTCGTCTACAATCGATTCATGGCAGCGGAAACCACCACCGTCCGAGTACGCCGACCCGATTCCGAGCGGCTCCAATCCCTGGCAAAGGCCCGGCAAATCGCCGTCGTCGACGTTGTTCACGCGGCCATTGACGCCCTCGAACGCCAGGAGTTCCTGCGAGGCCTCAACGCGGATTACCAACAGTTGCGAAACGACCCCGCGATGTGGGAGCAGTACCTGGCCGAGCGTCGCGAGTGGGACGCGCTGGCTTGATCTGGCGCGGGGAGGTCTACTACACCGACCTGGGCCAGCCGATCGGACACGAGCCGGCATTTCGCCGCCCGGCCCTGGTGGTATCGGTCGACATCCTCAATAACGGACCGGGGGGACTAGTCGTCATTGTTCCGATCACGACCACCGGCTATGGCTTGCGAAGTCATGTCGAACTTGAGCCAGAGCACAGCGGGCTGGACCGTATCTCTTTTGCCCGCTGCGACCAAGTGCGAGCGGTCTCCGTCGAACGACTGTTATCTCGCCAGGGATTCATCGGCCCGGAACGGCTACAAGTCATTGATCGGGCGCTGCGCTTCGTACTTGATCTATGACGCCGTGACCCTGGACACGCCAGTGGGCCCGGCGGTGTCCCGCCGGGTTGACTTACGACCGGATGGATCGCGCCAACGGTGGGGTGTGCCACCAAGCGACATGGTGGTACACTTATTTTGTGCCGACCACGCGCCCTCGTTATCAGGTGACCGAAACCACAGCGGTAGCGCGGGCTTTGGACCGCGCCGCCATGCGGTGGCCCGGCGAGCCCCGGTCGAAGTTGCTCATCCGCCTACTCGAGGCGGGAGCGCACACCCTCGAGCATGACGAACAGGTCGCTTCCGAGCGGCACCGGTCCGCCGTTCTAGCCAGCGCCGGTCGCTACGACAATGCCTTCGGGCCGGACTATCTGACCGAATTGCGAGGGGATTGGCCCGAGTGATCGCGCTTGACGCGAGCGTCATCATCGCCTATTTGAACCGGGCCGATCCACATCATGAGGCGGCAACTGAAATTCTGCTGCGCGGCACACCCGGGCGAATGCTTGTCCACTCCATGACGCTCGCCGAAGTGCTCGTCGGCGGCGTGCGGATAGGGCAGGGCGCGTCGATGCGAGACGATCTCCGTTCCGCCGGCATCGCGGTCGCGCCGTCTGATGTCGACGAGCCGTTGCGGCTCGCCGAACTTCGGGTGAGCACACGACTGAAACTGCCAGACTGCTGCGTCCTCGACGTGGCGATCCATCACCGGGCGATGCTGGCAACGTTCGATGCCACCCTTGAGAACGAGGCGCATCGGCGTGGCGTTGCTCTCGCGCGTTGATTGATCAGAGCTGACCCAACGGCCTGCACACATTGGACAAGGCGTTCCAGTACTGACCGGGCCCACAGTCTTGGGCCGGCTGAGGCGTCTGGCAGGTGTTGGTAATCGGATCCCAAAATTGTCCGTTGACGCAATTCAACGGATCCGCCGAACCGATTCCGGCGCCGAACAGCGACACAGCAGCAATGGGAGCAGCCGCGAGAATTGCGATGACCGGGCGGCGTAACAGATTTCGCATGCGCCGATTCTTCCAGAGGTTGATCGAAATAGCTGTTCACCGGCGGTGGGGGCCAGATCGCGGTGGGCTTGGTTTAATTGACATAATGTGGCTTATCGGCACAATTACGATGGTGCGACTACCTGGCCAGTCGCGTGACCATGCGCTTTGCGTTTCCGAGTGCCACGCTTCCGGCCGGCCTCGCAGGTTCGGACGCCGCGACGTCCGGCGCCGGCGGACGGGCCCAGGGACTGATCCGACTACCCCTGGACTGCCGAACGGGGCCCGGCGAAATCCGGAACCACAGGGTCGGACTCAAGACTGTCGGACTCAAGACTGTCGGACTCAAGACTGTCGGACACATGGCCCCCGAGTCGGTATTCCTTCACCCGCCCCGCCCGGACTCAATGTCGCCCCCTTTCCAAGGTGGAGCCCCGCAAATCGTCACTGTGACGTTTTAAGATCAGCCCGGTCCACTGCACGACTGGGTCGGCGAAGGGCAATCCACCTCGCGGGTCCCCGCGCCCGTGACGCGTTACGATCTCGCCGTGACTCTCAGGGCCGCCGAACTGCTGGCAATCGGGGTACTCGTCGTCCTTCTCGGTGCGGCACTGATCTACCTTGTCGGGTCTTTCGTGCTGATGGCCAGACACGTCTCCCCGCGCCCGGGACAGCATCACCTCGCGGCGATGTGGCGCGAGTTGTACTACGTGCTCATCACCCAGCCGTTGATCCCGCTGTACTTTTTCATCGGACGCCGACTGGGTCCCGGTGACGGCATCCCGGTGATCTTCATCCACGGGTATTTCCAGAACCGGGCTGACTTCGTTTGGCTGGCACGGCAATTCCGAAAAGCATCCAAAGGCCCGTCCTACGGATTCAATTATCCCTGGTTCGACTCCGTCGATCGCAACGTCCCCCGGCTGGCCCGATTCGTCGAACGCGTCTGCGCGGAAACCGGAGCCCAGCGGGTGACACTGGTCGCCCATTCCCTCGGCGGCCTGGTGTCGCTGGAATACGCACACTCCCCTGCCGGCGAGCGCCGGGTGGCGCATTGCATCACCATCGGCACACCACACGCCGGGGTGAAGTGGCGCGGCCCGATCATCGGAAGGGTCGCCAAGGAACTCCGCGAGGGCGGCGAGTTCACCGTCGAGCGCCGAGAGCGGGCCGTCATCACACCGACGCTGAGCGTCTACTCAACCCACGACAACATCGTGCACCCGCCGTCGACCAGCGAACTGGCCTCCCGCGGCGGCAGCGACGTGGCCATCAACGGGCTGGGTCATCTGTCCCTGCTCTATTCGCCGGAGGTCGCCCGGGTGCTCATCGACTTCATCGATCAGTCCGAATCATCTCAGGACTCGACTTAGGGTCCTCCAGGCTCCCGCAGTTGGCTGAGCCCGTCGAGGATCATCTCCAAGCCCAAGTCGAACGAGTCCTCCAACTGCACGGGTAGCAGGTGGGCCACCGTGGCGGTGGCCGGGAAGCTGGCCACGTCCGCGCCGCGCAGCGCGGCGAAGATCTGCGCGGTCGTGGCCGGCGGGGCGACCAATTGGGTGGCGAAGCCCAAGACGTAGCGGGCGAGCATCACCGTGCCGTGGGCCGCTGGTTTCGACGGGAACCCGTGGCGCAGCATCACCGAGAACCAGTGTTCACGCAGGGCCATCGCATTCGGGCCGATCGGCGGGTGCTCGGCCAGAAGCGGCGCGACGTTGCGGTGGCGGCTCAGCGCGCCGAAAGTCGCATGGGCAAGGCGATGGCAGGCCTGCCGCCAGCTGCTGTCCATGTCCACGGGATCGAGGTCGACCTCGCCGAGCACACGGTCGATGACGTCGATGATCAACGCCGACCGGTTCGGGAAGTGCCGGTACAGAGTGGCCGTGCTGGAATTCAGTCGCTGCGCGAGGGTGCGCATCGACAGCGCCGCAGCACCCTCGTCATCGACGATCGTCAGCGCCGAGTCGATGATGCGCCCGGCCGGAATGGGCGGCCGGCCTACGCCACGCCGATCCCCGGTATCCCGCTGACTGTCCCCGTGAAGCGTTCCGGCCACCTTCTCAGTATCGCGGCTTGACATCGCATCCAGTAACGGCAACAGTGTTTGCAAAATACCGACAACACCGTAGCCATTTCACAGTCAGCAGAACAGGACACGTCATGACAGCGACATACGCGAATCACGACCACACTCCGGCGACACTTGCCTCACGCCTATCAACCGCGACGTTGCTGTCGGGGGCGGTGACCGCGATCCTGGGTGTCCTTGTCTTGGCGTGGCCGGGCAAGTCGCTCATGGTCGCCGCCGCCCTGTTCGGCGCTTATCTGCTGGTCAGCGGTATCGCACAGGTGGTCTTCGCGTTCGCCCTGCACGTCTCGGCGGGTGGGCGGTTTCTGCTGTTCATCAGCGGGGCGGCATCGGTGATCCTGGCCGTGCTGGCCTTCCGGCACTTCGGTGAGGGCTATGCACTGCTGCTGCTGGCCATCTGGATCGGCATCGGGTTCGTTTTCCGGGGAGTGGCCACCACCGCCGCGGCGGTCGGCGATCACGGCTACCCCGGCCGAGGATGGGCGATCTTCGCCGGGCTGATCACGGTCCTGGGCGGCCTCATCGTGCTGGCGTGGCCATTCGATTCGATCGCCATCCTGGCTCTCGTGGTCGGCATCTGGCTGGTGGTCATCGGTCTGCTGGAGATCGTCGGCGCGGTCATGATGCGCAAAGAACTCGCGTGATCACCGGCCTCGTCGCTCGCTGATCACCCTCCCTGAACACCGAGGCCCTCGGATACGCCGAACGCAACCTGGCAAACTGGCTAGCGTGATGCCGCGCTTGACCGCTGTTCTGACAACCCTCCTCGTCATCGGCGGACTGGCGGGTGCACCCGCATCCGCCAATCCCGTCGACCCACCCGGAACGCTGACCTTCGGCGGCCTGCAGCGCACCTATCTGCTGCACGTGCCCCCCGGACTGCAGCAGCCGGCGGGGCTGGTGATCAACCTGCACGGCGCCGGCATGAACGGTCCGCAGCAGGCCGGCCTGACCGGCTACAACGCCGTCGCCGACCGGTACGGATTCGTCGTGGCCTATCCGGACGGCATCGACGCGAGTTGGGCCGACGGCCGGGGCGCCTCGATTCCCGACCGTGAAGGCATCGACGACGTCGGGTTCCTCTCCGCGCTGATCGAGCGACTGTCCCGGGACTTCGGCATTGCCCCGGGCCGGGCCTTCGTCACCGGCATGTCGGCGGGCGCCTTCATGGCCAATCGCCTGGTGTGCGACCGCGCCGACCTGGTATCGGCCGCCGCGCCGGTGGCCGGAACACTCGGTGCGGGACTGGCCTGCGCTCCGTCCCGGCCAGTGTCGATGATGGCGGTACACGGCACGGCCGATCCGGTGGTGCCCTTCGAAGGCGGGCCGATGGTCGGCCGCGGCGGTGCCAGCGACATCCTGTCCGCACCCGCCCTGGCCGAACGGTGGCGGGAGATGAACCGCTGCCCGGGCCCACTGATCGACGACCCGGCGACCACCGGTGAAATCGATGAGATGACCGCCGCCGGTTGCGCAGGCGGTACCGAGGTGGTTCTGGTCCGGATCAACGGCGGCGGACACACCTGGCCTGCGGGACGGTTCTCGTTGCCGGCCGCGATCGTCGGGCCAACCAGTTTCGCAGTCGACGCCTCGGGCGCCACCGGTCAGTTCTTCGCCGCGCAACTCGGCTGAGTCAGCCCGCCAGCACCCGCAGCTGGGCCCAGGGAATCCGGTCCATGTCGTAGTAGTCCCACTCGAGCCCGGCATCGGTCCACACCGTGCCCGGGTTGGAATCGCTGGAACCGGGGACGGCCTCGAAGGCGAATGCCATTCGGGCCGAACCCTTGTCGATCACATAGGCGCCGTGGATCTGCAGGGTTTTGGCGATGACCTTCTCCCCCGCGGTGATATCCGGGATGGTGTCGATGTCGATCGTCGGGTCGAGTTGCACGCGGTAGCCCTCCGGGATCGGGTTCGCGACCCCCGCGGCATTGGTGCCGTCGGACTTGGTGGCCGGACCCACGAAATCCGGACCGGCGATATCGGTGGCGAAGACCAGTGCGTGGTTCAGCCCGCTGTCGGCGGCTGATGGCCGCCGTCATCTCCGCCGCGGTGACCACCCCGGCGTACCGCGACAGGTTCGTCGCCGTAGCCGACCCGGAGGTGTCGACACCGTCGCCGTCGATCGGGGTCATCCCGCCCCAGGCCGCCGTCCAGTTGTTGGCCACGGCATCGTAGTTCGCCTGCCACAGCCCGAACACCTGACCGGTGTCGGGATCCTGGATCGCCAGATGGCCGTCCCCGCCCTCGTACTGCGGCACATGGGTTCGCCGTGGAATCGGCACCCGGTGGTCCCCGAACGGGTCGCTCCCCCACGGTTGGGTGAAGGTGATGTCGTAGCGCGGCGTGGACCCGATCACGGCGGTGGACGGGACCAGCGTCGTACCCTCGCGGTAGAGCTCGGCGACGTGCTCGGAGTCGGCCTCCGACAGATATCGGACCCACGTCGCGCTATCGGCGGCCAGGGCGGGGTTCGTTCCGATCGGCTTCCACAGCCAGTCGGCACCGGGGAAGTAGCCGACGGCAGCGATGCTGCGCGATTCCGGATCGAAGATCACCGGCACGGATCTTTCGAGCGTCGGGGTATCGGCCATCGGCTCCTCGGCCCCGCGCTCCACGAACCGGTAGATGAAGCGACCCTCGGTGAAGTCGATCGCCCGCGGCGTGATCCGATCGCCGAGCAGTAGCGCATTCGTCGCCCGGTAGGAGCCGGCCTCGCTGAGCGCGACAACCGCGTAGTAGAAGGTGCCGCTGCCACCCGGATCGTTACGGATCAGAAGTGCCGCATCGGGTTTGCCGTCTCCGGTGACGTCTCCGGTGACGGGTTCGCCGACCAGCGCAACGGTGTTCTTCACTGCCGAATCGGGGGCGGACACCTTTTCCGCCGCACCGTTGGACAGGATGAAATTCTCGCCGTCGATGGTGATCGGGAGGTTCAGCAGCGCAGACAGATCCGGCTGGGTGTTCTTCTGCACGTCCTGCGCCGAGCGGATTGTCGCGAACAGCAGCCCCAGGGCGGCAATGGCCGCGATGAGCCCGATCAGCATCGGCTTCTTCATATCGCGTCCCGTCTCACAGGTGCTCACAGCAGGAGATCGTGCGCGGCGCCCGGGTCATCCGAATGTGATGTAGTACGAAAGCGTCCTGGGCGCCACCTCATTGCCGCCGAACCAGCCACTCACCCGAACAGCGGTCCAGAGATTGGGAGTCAACCCCTCCGGGAACGGCTTGAACACCGTCTTGTCGCCGTAGCTGAGGGTGACACCGGTGTAGTCGACGAGGTAATCGAAGGTCTGGTCGACCGGTACCGAGATGATGTCCGCCCGCACCGGCAGGATCCGCACCTTGTCGACGTTGTAGAACGGGGCGATCTCGAATTCCTGGGTGGTCAGGTTGTACCGCCACCCGACCATCACCGAGTCGCGGTCCGGTTCCAACGGGGTGAAGGCGATCCCGGTGAACTTGCTCCAGTCGTACTGGTCTTCATCGTTGAGGTCATAGACCGAGTCACTGGTGAAGGTTCCGGTGCCCTGGACCTTCTGGACGAAGAAACCGCCGAAGTTATTGGGGATGGCGAAATGCGTTCCCTTGTAGATGGTGATCAGCCGACCGCGCGGATCGCAGTTGAACAGTGCACTCAGGGCCCGGGCGATGGGGCCGGGGCCCCCCGCCGAGGGGGCCGTGGTGGCTTCGGCAACCGGAGCGGTGGTCGCCGTCGCCCTGTTCACCGCGCCCCGGCTCGCGCGCCGGGTGGCGGGGGCGGCTGCCTCGGACACCGGCTGGGGGGATGCCGGAGCCTGCCACTCCAAGGCGCGAGCCGCTACCGGGGCGACCGGCGGCACGGCGGCGGCCAAACCGCTGGCAATCGGCGGGATCGTGCGTGGCGGCTGTTCGGCGCGGACCGGGATGGCCGCCGCCGGTCGAGCACCGGGCCTGCCGATCCCCCGCGCCGCAACCGCTGCTGTCCGCGCTGGACCCGCAGACGCGGGGCGGGCGACGCCGGCCCCGGAACGGCGGGTTGAGGACGGGACGTCCGCCGAGGTTGCGGAGCGCGACCCGGATGACGGCGCTGAGGATGACGATGACGTGTCCGCCGGGTCGGCCGAGGCCGGTGCGGCGGTGCCAAGGCTGATGACGACACCCGCCCCGAGAGCAGCCGCCAAAGCGCCCGTACATCCCACGAACGCCGCAGCCGACACCACACGGATCATATCCGGCTACCACCGGTGATTGGCTACCCGTGCGGTTGCCGGATTTGGCATCCGTACGGCGCGGCGGTAGTTTCGAGCGCGCCCGAACCAGCCTTCAGAGAGTGGATCATGCGCACTGCCCACCGGCTCCGCAGCCTCTCAAGACGCTCCCACCGCGCTCTTTCTCCGCACCGGGTGCTGCGTCCGGTAGCCGGCCAGTGTTTCGAGATCGAGATCCGCCAGGATGCCAACCGCTACATCATCGGGATCCCAGAGATCGACGGCGTCACGGAGGCTCACACCCGGGCCAGGGTCGAACTGGCCGCCCGGGAGTGCATCGCGGCCCGTACCGGAATCCCGCTGGGCTATATCTCGGTCTGGTCCCGGGACTGACCCGTCAGGACGGCCCGGTCGCGACCGGGCGATCCTCGTTGCTCCACTGGGACCACGAGCCGGGAAACAGCGCGGCATTCAGCCCGGTGGCGCTCAGCGCGGCCAGCACCACCGACGCGGTGACGCCGGAACCGCAATAGACCCCGACCCGGCTTTCGGGGCATCCGCCTGATTCGGCGAAGATCGCCGCCAACCGGGCATCGGTCAAGAATTCGCCGTCGGCGCCCAGGACCGATGCACTCGGCCGGTTCCGGGCACCCGGTATGTGGCCGGCGACCGGGTCGACCGGTTCGACCTCACCGCGAAACCGCTCCGGGGCGCGGGCGTCGAGCAGGATGCCCCCCGCGCGCGCGGCGACCTGCTCGGCGGTGAGCACTGGACGCCCGCCCGCATAGAGGTTGTCGTACGCGACGGTGACATCACCGGGGACTGGATCGACCGGACCGGCCGCCAGCGTTCCGCCGACCGCCGTCCAGGCCGGCAGCCCACCGTCCAGGATGCGCACATCGCGCAGTCCGGCCGCGGTGAGCACCCACCAGGCCCGCGCGGACCCCGCGCGGTTCCAGTCGTCGTAGATGACGACCGGCTGGTTCTGCCGGATCCCCCACCGGCGGGCGGCCGCCTGGAGCGCACGTCCGGTCGGCAGCGGATGCCGGCCGAGGCCGCTGCGGGTGTGGTCGCTCAGCTCGTCCTCCAGCGACACGTACACCGCACCAGGAATGTGACCGGCCAGGTAGTCGGGATGACCGTCGGGCTGGTCCAGATGCCACCGGACGTCGAGGATCGCAAGCGGCCGGCCGGCTGCGATCCGGGACATCAACTCCCCGGCGCCCACCAGGACGGCGGCCCGGTTGCTCACGGCTGCAACGGAATCGGTGTCAGGTGGTCGCCGAAGAAGTCCCGGGCCAGCACCGCGACCTGCTCGAGGGCCCCCGGCTCCTCGAACAGGTGGGTGGCGCCGGGCACGACGGCGATCCGGCATTCGGCCGGGATGGCGGCGGCAGCCTGCCGGTTGAGGTCCAGGACGACCTCGTCGCGGCTGCCGACGATCAGCAGTGTTGGGGCGGTGACATCGGCCAGCGAGGCTCCCGCCAGATCCGGCCGGCCGCCGCGCGACACGACCGCGAAGATATCTGCTCCGGGGTCGGCCGCGGCCCGCAACGCCGCCCCTGCGCCGGTGCTGGCCCCGAAATAACCCACCGGCAGACCGGCCGCGTCGCGCGCCGATCCCAGCCACGCCGTCACGTCGATCAGGCGTTCGGCCAGCAGTGCGATATCGAAGACGTTGGCGCGGTCGCGTTCCTCTTCGGGGGTGAGCAGGTCGAACAGCAGGGTGGCCAGTCCGGCCGAGTGCAGTACCTCCGCGACGTAGCGGTTTCGCGGGCTGTGCCTGCTGCTGCCACTGCCGTGCGCGAACACCACGACCCCGCGTGGCCGCTGCGGGATGGTGAGCCGCCCGGCGACGGTCGCACCGGCAGCCCGCACCAGGATTTCGTCGTCGCGCAGAAAGGTACTTTCACCCATGGCTACCCCCGCAAAGTCTCAGACTTGCAGTGTAGGTCCGGATTTCAGCCGACCGAAGTCGATCTGGGCGGCCGGATTGGCGATAGCGGTGACCATCCCGATTCCGAACGGTCCGCGATCGTCGAAGAGTGTCGCGCTGCCAACCGAAACCCCGTCGGCGCACCAGTGCGAGTCTGCCTGCACGCCAATGTAATCGCCGACCGGAAGCCGTGACAGCGCGACGGTCAGGTCGCCGTTGATATAACCGATACCCGCGGTGCCGAGGTTGGTGACCAGGCTGGCGGCCTCGGCCGCGACGACGGCACGGACGAACGGACTGGCCGCCGCACCGGCCACCAGCTCCGCGGCGCGGTGATAGACGCGCTTGCGGGAGGGGTTCTGGTGGGCATCGACCCCATCGCCCATCCCCACCGAGCCGCCCCACCCGGCATCGTCGCTGCCCACGAAATACGCCGCGCCCGTAGCGACCACGCCCGCCGGCGGGGTGAAGGCGTTGTCCGAGACGACCCACTCCCGGCCCGGTGGCGGCTCGGATCTGCGGTACTGCAACGTGGTGGCCCGGGCCACCACGCTGCCGTCCTGCAGGATGTCGCATTCGGTGATTCGGATCCGGCGTCCGTCCCGCACGAGCCTGGTCCGGACCGAGGTCGGCACCCGGTGCGCGGGCCTGAACAGGTCCGCGGTGAACCGGGCCGGCATGAACCCGCCGGTGACTGTCCCATCCGCGTCGTCGTGCTCCATGCTCAACGCCGCCAGTCCCACCAGTGCCGGGCCGTTGACCATATCGTCGGACCACCCACTGCGCGCGTACGCGGTCGGATGGAACAAGCCGTCACCGCCGCGGACCCATGGAGCGTGAGCCATCACCACCCCGGCATCCTCGCACAATCCTTAGACACCATAATCAACGTGGTCAGGCCACGAGAAGGGGTGCGCTGTGCCGGGTAGCGGTGCGATCCCTTCGACCTCCCAGGACCGTGGCGCCCCCCGGCCCGCCCTGCTGATCGCCACGATGAGCGTGGTGGCGCTGACAGTGGCGGTGCTGCAGACCGGTGTCGTCCCGATTCTGGCGGTGATGGCCCGCCAACTGGACGCGTCACTGCTCGACGTCAGCTGGACGGTCACCGCCAATCTGCTCGCGGCGGCAGCCACCACTCCCCTGATCGGCCGGCTGGCCGACCTGCACGTCAAGAAACGGGTCCTACTGATCGTGCTGGGTATCGTGCTGGCGGGCTCACTGCTGGCAGCTCTGACGACATCGTTACCGATGCTGATCGTCGCCCGGGCGCTGCAGGGCGCCTCGTTCTCGCTCTATCCGATCGGGGTGTCGATTCTGCGGGAGGAGTTGGCGCCCGGGCGTCTGATGGGCGCCATGGCGGTGCTGTCCGGTGTGCTCGGGTTCGGCGGCGGGATGGGTCTGGTGATCACCGGACTGCTCATGCGCGGCGACGCCGGCTACCAGCGGATGTTCTGGTTCACCGCCGCGTTCTCGGTGCTGGTGATCGTCGCGGTGGCTGCCGTGGTTCCGCGGCGTCCACGGTCGACGACGGGGTCGGTGGACTGGGCGGGTGCGGCCGGCCTGGCCATCGGGCTGTCGCTGCTGCTGTTGGCGATCACCCAGGGCGACACCTGGGGGTGGGCCTCGGCCCGCACCCCGGCCGTGGGCCTGGCCGGTGTGGCCGCCCTGGGTGTGTGGTGGTGGTGGGAGCGGCGTTGCCGGCAGCCCCTGGTGTCGACGGTCATGCTGACCCGACGGCCGATCCTGATGACCAATATCGCCACCGTCGCGGTCGGGATGGGCCTGTACTTCGGGTTCCTCGGACTGACTACATTCGTTCAGGCGCCCACCGCCAGCGGGTACGGGTTCGGCGCCTCCGTGCTGCAGGCCAGTGTGGTGTTCCTGCTGCCCGGCGCGATGGCCGGGTTCCTCACCGCGCTGGCAAGCGGTCGTTATATCGACCGCTTCGGCGGCCGCCGGGTGCTCATGGTCGGGGCCGCGATCGGCGTCGTCGGCTTCGCCATGCTGGCAATCGTTCATTCCGCGCCCTGGCAGGTGATCGCCGCGGGCATCCTGATCAACGCCTACATCAGCCTGTCCTACGGCGCGCTACCCGCACTGGTCGTCCGCGAGGTCGAGCCCGGCGAAACCGGGGTGGCGACCAGCGTTAACGCGATCGCCCGGACCGTCGGTGCTGCCATGGCCGCGGCACTTGTCGCAGTGTTGTTGAGCCGCAACGGCACCGGCTTCCCGCCGGAGAGCAGCTATACCGTCATCTTCGGACTGGGCGCGGTGATGGCGCTGATCGCGCTACTGCTGATCGCCGCGAGCAGGCCGCGTCTGCGTCCGATCGCATCGGTCGACGAGATCAGTGACGTGCGGGCGATGAACCACGAGTGGGGCTGACGTCGTCGTCATCCCCGGCCGGCGCGACGGGTTCTTACCGGCTACTTCTCGGAATCCGCTGTCCCCGGCCGGCCGGCCTGAGCCACCATGGATCCCGTGAACACCCCGGCGGACGACTTCGCAACCGATGGCCCCGGACCAGATGACTTCGACGAGACGGTCGACGTCATCGTCGCCGGCTCCGGCGGCGGCATCGCCGGCGCGTACACAGCGGCCCGGGAGGGTCTGTCGGTGGCACTGCTGGAGGCGACCGACAAATTCGGCGGCACCACTGCCTACTCCGGCGGCGGCGGAATGTGGTTCCCGTGCAACGCCGTTCTCCGCCGAGCCGGCAGCGACGACACCCTGGAGAGAGCGCTGACCTACTTCCATGCCGTCGTCGGAGACCGCACCCCGCGGGAACTTCAGGACGCCTACGTCCTCGGCGGTACCGCACTGATCGACTACCTCGAGGCCGACGAGAACTTCGAGTTCACCGTGCTGCCTTGGCCGGACTACTTCGGCTCCGCGCCGGAGGCGCGTCTGGACGGACTGCGGCATATCGTCGCCGCCCCGCTGCCCGCAGATGCGCTGGGCTTCGACCCCGGACTGGTGCGCGGCCCGCTGGACAACGACCGCCTCGGCGCCCCCGCACCGGACCTTCTGGTCGGTGGGCGGGCCCTGATCGGACGGTTCCTGGCCGCGATGAGCCGGTTCGGCAACGTCACACTGCAGCGCGATACCGAACTGGTGGACCTGATCGTCGCCGACGACCGGGTAGTGGGGGCGGTGGCGATGCGGGACGGTGACACGGTGCGCATCCGGGCCCGCCGCGGTGTGCTGCTCGCCGCCGGCGGTTTCGAGCACAACGCCGGGATGCGCACCCGGTACGGGGTGCCCGGCCGGACACAGGACAGCGTGGGCGCCCCCGGCAACACCGGATCGGCGCACCGGGCCGCGATCCGGGCCGGCGCGTCCACCGACCTGATGGAGCAGGCCTGGTGGTCCCCCGGCCTGATCCATCCCGATGGCCGCGCGGTCTTCGCGCTGTGGTTCACCGGTGGGATCTTCGTCAACCAGGCGGGACTCCGCTTCGTCAATGAATCGGGGCCGTATGACCGGATCGGTCGGGTGATCATCGACGAGATGAACGCCGGTCGGCTGACATGTCCGTTCTGGATGGTCTATGACGACCGCCGGGGCGCAACGCCACCGGTCAAGGCGACCAACGTCTCGATGGTGGAGCCCGCGGACTACCGTGCCGCCGGGCTGTGGCGCACCGCCGCAACCCTGGATGACCTCGCCTCGCGCATCGGTGTGCCCGGACCCGCCCTCACCGCGACCGTGCACCGTTATAACGCGATGGTCGCCGCCGGCGCCGACACCGACTTCGGCCGCGGTGAGGAGGCCTATGACCGGGCCTTCTCCCGGGGCAAGCCGCCGCTGGTCCCGATCGACACCCCGCCGTTTCACGCCGCCGCCTTCGGCCTGTCGGATCTGGGGACCAAAGGCGGACTGCGCACCGACGGCCACGCCCGGGTGCTCGACGAGGCCGGAGAGCCGATTCCCGGCCTGTACGCCGCGGGCAACACCATGGCCGCCGTCAGCGGGGCCACCTATCCCGGCGGCGGGAACCCGATCGGGGCCTCGATGCTGTTCAGCCATCTCGCTGCGCTGGACATGGCGCGACCGCGATAATCCCCCCATGCACCGCGCGCTGACCGGACTGTTCGCCGCCGCACTGCTGGCCGGTGTCGCGGTCGCCGCGCCGGCTCATGGGGCCGACAAGTGGGCACTGAACGGGACGTTCACCGCCACCTCCAACGGCGAGTGGGCCCGCAGCAACGACATCTTCCGCAAACAGCGCAGCGTCCGGGCGATCTGGACCGTCTCCTCGCAGTGCAGCTACCCCACCGAGTGCACCGGAACGGTGACCAGCGACCAGGGCTGGACCGCGCCGATCTACCAGACCGGCGGCGAGTGGTACGTCAAACACGTTGTGCCCAAATGGATGCCATGCCCCGACGGCTCGACAGCGGACGGCTATCAGGTTTTCCGATTCAAAGCCATGACCCCAGGCGGCGACTACACCGACCCGACATCGGACGTCCTGGTCGGCGAGGATGCGACCACCGGACCCAGCGGCGCCTGCGGCCGCAGCCTCGCGATCTTCATCGCCATGCCGTTCAAACTGGCCCGGATCGGCTGATTCAGCCGGTCGGCAGCAGGTCGGTCCAACTCTGCTCGCCGTCACGCGCGATGACGTCGGTCTGGCGGGCGACGGTGCCGTCCGGGGTGGCGAACTGTCCGGTCTTCGGGTCATAGGTCGCGATCGCCACCGATGGGCCGCCCGCGTCCGGGGCGAAAGCACTCGGGGCCACCGATGCCCCGCCAGCCGGGGTCACCGGCGGCGGCGGGACGGCCCCGTCCGGCGGACCGGTATCTGCCGCGGCCGGGCCCGGTGGCGGCATCGGGGTGCCTTCGAGAGGCCCGTAGATGTGGTCCTGGAAGGTGATCCGATCATCCGGGGGGATGCCCTGGGCGATCAGGTTCGGGTCGAAGGGATACGGGCCCAGCGCATGCTGGCGCATGGCCAGCGGCTGGTAGGCCCCCTCGCTCTCACACATCTCCGCGGTGGGGGCCCGCTTCCCGGGCTGGCCCATGCACGGGTAATTGCGGGCGCCGCGCACGGCGATTGGCGAGTCCTGAGGCAGTTTGCAGTACAGGCCATCCGGGGTGTCGACGTCGGATAGATCCGTCGGCGAACGCCACGACGAGGGCGGCAGGAATCCCACCGTGCAGGCCGGTGGATCGCCGATGGTCAGGGTGAAATCGCCCTGGGTGAATCCGGTCGGGTTGTTTCGAGGCAGGCCCACGGCCTGCACCGAGGCGATATAGGGCGGCAGCAGCACCAGCAGTTGCTCCACGGACGCGTGATAGGTCACTGCGATCTGGCCCACCGTCGTGAGATTGGCCAGCAACACCGGCAGCGTGGGCTTGACCTGGTTCAGCAACTGGGATGCCTCGTTCAGGGCTCCCGGCCCGTCGGCCAGCAGCCCGCGGATCTGCGGGTCGTTGGCACTCAGCTGACCGGTGACACCGGCCAGACTGCGCGTCCAGTTACCCAGCGCGTCCGCGGACTCGGCGAGACCCTCCAGCAGCGGTCGGCCGTCATCGACGAGGGCGCGGGCCCGGTCGGCGACGCCGTCGAAGTCCGCGACCACCGTCGATGAGGACTCCAGCAGAGCCGCCAGGTCGTCGCCGGCACCGTTGAGCCCCTTGAACGATTCGTCCAGCAGCTTGCTCAGCTGATCCTTGGGGATGCTCTGCAGCAGGGCGCTGACCTGGTCGAGCATCGGACCCACCTGCTGCGGGACGGTGGTGTCGGTGACCGGGATCACCGAACCGTCCTTCAGGTACGGCCCCGAATCCGTCCGCGGCAGCAGGTCCACGTACTGCTCACCGACGGCGGACACGCTCAGCACACTGGCCTGCAGATCGGCCGGAATCCGTGGCGAGGTGGCCAGCGACAGGGTGGCCTCGGCGCCGCCCCGGACCGCCCGCACATCGGTCACCTTCCCGATCTGCACACCGCGGTAGGTGACGTTGGAGAACTCATACAGCCCACCGGTTCTGGGCAGCTCGAGTTTGACCGTGATCCTGCCGATACCGAGCAACGTCGGCACCTGCATGTAGACCACCAGCATCGCGGAGATGCCGACGATCGAGGCGATCGCGAAGATCACCAGCTGGATGCGCACGAATCGGGTCAGCATCAGTTGCCTCCTCCGTCCAGCGGGGCGAGCTGCAACTCCGGCGATACCGGATCGGGCTGCGGCTGTCCGGCGGCACCGGCCGGAGACGCCACCGGGGCATCCGGGGCTGCCGGGTCCGGGTCGATCGGGCCGGAGACATCGGCCACCGCCGCCGGAGGTGCACTGAACGGCGCGTTCAGCGGGTCGTAGGTGTAGGTGGCATACCACGGATCACCCGGCGCGGGAACGAGTTTCGCGCCTTCCTGACCCCAGCGGGTGCCTAGGAAGAGGGTCTTCTTGAGCCGCGGAACGGTGAAGTCGAAAATGATGTACTGGTTGAGATAGTCCCCGCGGATCGCCCGGTCGATGGTCGACTGGCCGTACGGGAAGGCGGTGAAGTAGGACAGCGCCTGGTCCAGTTCCGGACCGACATCGGCCAGCGAGCGCAGGGTGGGTTCCAGATTGCGCAGATTTCGGACCAGATCGGCCTGGGTGTCGTTGACCAACTCGCCGGCCAGGGTGCTGAAGCTGCCGAGCTTTTCCAATGCCGCTGTCAGACGGGGCCGTTCGGCAACCAGGACGTCCAGCGCCGGTGGAATCCGGTCCAGCGCCCGGGTCAGCACCTCACGCTGACCGGCGAAGGTGCCGGCGACCCGGTTCAGCGAGTCCACCGTCGCGTTGATGCTGTCACGCTGGTCGGCCAGCACGCCGACGAAATCGTTCAGTTGGGTCAGCAGATCCCGGATCTGTGGTTCCCGGCCGCCCAGTGCGGCGTTGAGTTCGGCCACGATATCGCCGATCTGGCCGACCCCGCCGCCGTTGATGACCACCGACAGCGCCGAGAGGGTCTGTTCGGTGGACGGGTAGGTGGAGGATTTGTTCAGACCAAGGGTTGAGCCGGGGGTCAGTCGTCCGCTGGGCGACTGGCCCAGCGGTGGGTTGAGCGCGAGGTGCATCGATCCCAGCAGGCTGGTCTGTCCCACCGTGGCCACCGCAT
Organism: uncultured Actinomycetota bacterium; assembly: GCA_963787055.1. Taxonomy (GTDB): domain Bacteria; phylum Actinomycetota; class Actinomycetes; order Mycobacteriales; family Mycobacteriaceae; genus Mycobacterium. The sequence goes on along the minus strand of CAWBBP010000007.1, from coordinate 333,533 downwards.
TGGCGGGGATGGTCACCTCCGGCTTGACCGAGATCTCGACATCGGCATGCCAGTCCCGCACGGTCATCCGGTTGACGCTGCCGACCACCACATCACCGACTAGGACCGGCGAATTCGGTTCCAGGGTGCTGACATTGGCGAGTTCGACGTGATATCTGGTGGCATCGGGGCCCCGCCCCACCGCACCGGGCAACGGCAGCGAGTTCAGGCCGCCGAAACCGCAACCACTCAGCGTCACGGCCATGGCGACGCAACCGGCGGCCAATGCCGCCCGAACCGACCCGGAGAACATCATGGCGTCGCCTCCCCCACTCCGGCCGGTAACGGCACCGGCGGCGGCATCGGGGGTGGCAACACCGGCCCCGACTCGGCGGGCAGCAGCATGTCGTCGAGGTTCGACGGGTTGGCCGGCGGCACGGCCGGGCCGTGCGCGACACCCGCCGGCACCGGCGCACCGGGGAACAGCGCGGGTTGCGGATCGGCGGGCAGTCCGTCAGGTGTGTAGGAACCCTGCCGCAGGTCCGGGGGCCCAGCCCAACCGGGAGGCGGGGGCACATCCCCGTCGAGGCCGGTGTAGGCCGAAATCGAGGGCGGCAGTTCCACCGGTCGGTCGCTGCCTTCGCCGCCGGGTGCCAGCTTCGGCTCGGAGTAGATGAGGTTCCACGGACTCGGCGACTTGCCGAGATAGGCGTTGAACGGCATCGGCAGATAGTTGAAGTTGAGCAGTCGCAGCGCCGGGCCGAGATACTGCGAGCACAGCTTGCCTGTGGTGCTTGCCGTCGCGTTCTCGATGGCTCCGATCGCCGCACAAACCACCTGAAGCGGGTTGGAGAAGTTGGCCAGCGCGAAACCGCCCAGGGCGCTTTGGATATCGGGGTTGTAGATGTTGTAGCTGTTGCCGATCGCATTGGGCGCAACGTGCAGCAGATTCTTCAGCGCGGTCTGGTTCTCGCTGAGGTTGCGCACCACGTCGCCGAGTCGGCCGATCTGTTCGGCCGTCTGGTTCCGGCTGCCGGCGACGAACCGCTTGACGTCCACCACCGCGCTGGACAGGTTGGTCAGGGCCGCGTCGAGGTCCGATCGGCTGCCGTCGAGGACCCCGGACACGGTCGCGAGACGGTTCTGGAACGAGACGATCTGGGTGTTGCTGTCCCGCAGTGCGGTGACGAAGGTCTGCAGGTTCTTGACGATGTCGACGATATTGCCACTGCCGTCGGCCAGGACGCGGCTCAGTCCGGACAGTTGGGCGATGGTTTCGCGGAGTTTCTCGCCGTTGCCGTCCATGGCGCCGGCGGCGCTGTCGATGAACCGGCCGACCGACGATGTGGACTGGTCGAGGGTGGGTCCGAGATCGGTTGCCAGCCGGGTCAACTGCTCTTTGACCTGATCCCATTCGACGGGCACCGCGGTGCGGTCGGTGTCGATGACGGCGCCGTCGCGCATGGTGGGCCCGCCCGGTTTCCCGTCGGCCCCGTAGGCGGGCGCGAGTTGGATGTAGCGGGCGCCGACCAGGTTCTGGGCGATCATGACCGCTTTGGCGTCGGCCGGGATCGGCACCGTGCGGTCGATGGCGAGGGTCATCTTCGCCTTGGTGCCCTGCGGTTCGATGGCCTTGATGGTGCCCACTTTCACTCCGGCCACCCGGACCTGGTCGCCCGGGTAGATCGCGGTCGCACTGGTGAAGTAGGCGGTGATCGTCGTCGGCTTGAGTACGGTGTTGCGCACCACCAGGGCCGCTCCCCCGGCGATCAGCAGGGCCAGCAGTGCGGCGAGGAACGCGGTGCGCCGATTGCGCATCATGGCGGCCCCGGTGGTGGGCCCCAGGTCTCATTCGGCTGGGGAATGCCGTTGTAGGGGAACGGGAACTCCGCCCGCGGCCCGGCGTTGTCGGGCGGCTGACCGGCATCGACTCCGCGCCGGAAGCCCAATGCGTAGTCGAAGAACGGCTGAAGCGTTTGCGCGGGGCTGAGGTTGGCGACGAACGCGTTGTAGTAGAAACCGCCGTTGACCGCCTCGGCCTGGGTCAGCTGAAACTTCGCCAGACCGGCCATCGCCTTGCCGACATTGTCGTTGTTGCGCTGCAACATCTCGGTCACCGAGTTCAGCTTCTCCAGCGCCGGCGCCAACTCCTGCTCGTTGTCGGCGACCAGACCGGAGAGTTGCTGCGATAGCGCCGAGGTGTTGGCGAGCAGGTTGACGATGGCGTAGCGCCGATCCTCCAGCACGCCCAGCAACTCGTTGGCGTTGAGGATCAGGGTGTTCACCTGCTGGCTGCGCGCCGAGAGGATGCCGGTGACCTCCGATGCGCTCTTGAGCAGATCCGACAGCGAGCCGTTGCGCTCGTTGAGCGCCCTGGAGATCCGGCTGATGCCGTCGAAGGTCGGCCCCAGTTGCGGTGCGACCCGGTCGATGGTGGTGGCGAGCGTATCCAGCGACTGGTTGAGCGCGGCGGTGTCGGTGTCGGCGGTGTTGGCCGCGAACTCACCGAGGGCGTCGGTCAGTGAGTAGGGCGAACCGGTCCGCGACACCGGGATGACATCCCCGGGCTCGAGTCGGCCGTCGCCGGCGGATTCCAGCGTCAGCACCCGCTGACCGAGAAGTGTTCCGGTGCGGATATGCGCGGTGGTGGCCGAACCGAGCCGGACCTTGCCGTTGACGGCGAACCTCACCACCGCCTTGCCCATATCCGGGCCACGGCCAAGCGACACATCGGACACGGTGCCCACCTTGACACCGGAGACCTTGACGTCGTTGCCGGGCGCCAAACCGCCCGCCTCGGTGAACAGCGCCTGATGGTGCACCGACGTGGCCAGTGTCCACAACCGCTGCGGCTGGAGGCCGACGGTGATGACGAGCACGATCAGCACCAGGCCGATGAAGCCGGAGCGGATGAGTGTCGAGCCGCGGTATTTCAGCATGGCTCACGTCGTTTCATCACGGCTCGGCGCACCTTCCGGTGTGCTGCATGATCCACGGGAAGTAGGCGGTCCGGCCCTGCAGGTCGGTGACCCGCACCGACATCCCGCACAGGTACTGGTTGATCCAGCTTCCATAGGACCCGAGCCGGACCAGTTTGCGGTAGTTCTTCGGCGCCTTCTGTAGGGCGAGGTCCAGGGTCTCCTTGTCCGCGTCGAGGATCGGCGCCAGCCTGGCGAGTTCGTCGACGGTCCCGGCAAGTGGTTCCCGGGCCTCGGTGAGCAGATCGGTCAGCGAGGCACTGCCGTTGTCCAGCGCGGTGATCGCGGTGCCGATCGGGTCCCGATCGGCGGCCAGGCCGGTGACGAGCCTCTCCAGCCGGTCCACCGCGCCGGAGAACTTATCGCCGTCTTTGCTGATGGTCGCCAACACCGTATTGAGGTTGTCGATCAACTGCTGCACGGTCTGGCTGTTGTCGGCCAGTGCGTTGGAAAACGCCGACGTCTTGGCGAAGAGCGACTCGACGTTGCCCTCCTGGCCCTGCAGGATCTGGATCAGCGAAGTGGTCAGGGCATTGACGGCCTGCGGATTGAGGCCCTGCACAACGGGTTTGAGCCCGCCGAGCAGCAGGTCGAGGTCCAATGCCGGTTCGGTGCGGTCGGCCGGTATCACCGACCCCGGCGGCTGGATCGTGGCCGACCCGGGGCTGTCGAGCAGTTCTAGATAGCGGTCACCGACGAGGTTGAGGTAGCGCACCGCCGCCTTGGTGCCGGCGGTGAGCACGATATCGCGGTCGGCGGCGAACCCGACGCGCACCGTGTTGTCCGGTTGCAGCTCGACCGCGTCGACCGTTCCGACCCGCACCCCCGCCACCCGGACGGAGTCCCCGTTCTTCAGGCTCGACACATCGTCGAAGACCGCGGTGTACTTGTTCTCCGCGCCGCCCCGGTATTGGCCGAAGATCGCGAACAGGGCGGCGGTGAGCATCAGCATCACCACCATGAAAATGCCGATCTTGAGGCCCGTCGTGCGCAGGTTGATCATCCCGGCATCCCCACCTGGGCGGAGTTGCGCGGCGGCCCGTCCAGTGGGCCGAACAGGGCCTGTTTGAGACCGTCCGAGTTCAGCAGGATGCCCTGGTTTCCGTACTGGGCCTGGTTTGCGCCGATATCGGTGACGACGTACGGCGGTCGCTGCTCGTAACCCACGTTGGGCAGGTCGGTGCACTGCGGCCCGCCCTTGGCGGCGACCTTCGGCAGGTTGCCCGGATACCGGTAACGCTCCCGGCCCAGGAAGAACCCCTGCAACAGAACCGCACCCGGGACCGGAAGCCCGGGCCCCTTGGCCAGCGGGAGCAGGCCGGCGATCCCGCAGGTCAGCGCCGGGTTGTACTGGTTGGTCAGGTCGGTGGTGGGTACCAGCAGGTGCACCACATCGGTGAGCGGCCCCCGGTTCTCGGTGAGCACGTCGGTGCCGATGTCGGCCAGACCGATCGCGCTGACCAGCAGGGCGTCCAGGCTGTCCTGCGCCTCGATGACGGTGTCGCTGATCCGGGTGGTGTTGTCGATGGTGCTCAGCAGGTCCGGGGAGGCGTCGGCGAACGCACCGAACACCCTCGGCGATATCTCCAGCGCCCGGTTGAGGCTGTCCAATGCCGGGTTGAGGGTGGACAGCGCACTGTCCAGGTCGACCAGGGTCTGCCCGAACGCGTCCCCGCGACCGTCGAGCGACTTCGCCAGTGCGCCGAGGGTCTGGTTGAGCTTGGCGGGCTCGACCGCGGACAGCACCGACACCAATTTCTCGAACACCGTGTTGAGTTCGACGGTGACGTTGTCGCTGCCCTGGATCACCGTCCCGGCCCGCAGTGCGGCCGGCGACGGTTGGCTCGGCGCCACCAACTCCACGAACTTGGAGCCGAACACCGTCGAGGAGGTGATCTCCGCACCGACATTGGCCGGGATGACGTCCAGCGAACCCGGGTCCAGGGCCAGGTGCAGGGCAGCCCCACCATCGGGCAGCGGTTCGATCGAGGCGACTTTGCCGACCTGGGCGCCGTTGATCTTGACCTTCGCGTTGGGATACATCACCAGGCCCGCACGGTCGGCGATGACGGTCACCGGCACCGTCTTGGTGAAACTGTCCTGGAACAGACCCACCGCCACGACGACCACGACGACCAGGGCGAGCACGGTCAGGGCACCAGCGAGTGGGCGTCGGTCGGCGGGTCTGCGCTTGGCGGTCATCGCGGCTATCCGGAGAGGTTGAAGTTGCCGTCGGAACCGTAGATCGCCAGCGACACCAGCAGAGTCACCGACACCACCACGATCAGCGAGGTCCGCACCGCGTTGCCCACCGCGACGCCGACACCGGACGGGCCGCCGGAGGCGAAATACCCGTAGTAGGTGTGGATCAGCAGGATGGTGATCGCCATCAGCACCGCCTGCACGAACGACCACAGCAGGTCCATCGGGTTCAGGAAGGTGTTGAAGTAGTGGTCGTACAACCCGGCCGACTGGCCGAACAGCGCCACCGTCACGAACTGGCTGGCCAGGAACGAAAGAATGACCGCGATCGAGTACAGCGGGGCGATCGCGACCATGCCGGCCACCAACCGGGTCGACACCAGGTATTCCACCGGCCGGATGCCCATCGACTCCAGCGCGTCGATCTCCTCGTTGATCCGCATCGCGCCCAACTGGGCGGTCACCCCGGCGCCGAAGGTGGCGGCAAGCCCGATACCGGCCACCACCGGCGCCGAGATCCGGACGTTGATGAACGCGGCCAGGAACCCGGTGAGGGCCTCAATGCCGATATTTCCCAGCGACGAATAGCCCTGGACGGCGAGCGTACCGCCGGCGGCCAGGGTGAGGAACCCGACGATGGCCACCGTGCCGCCGATCATCGCCAGGGTACCGGCGCCCATGCTGATCTCGGCGATCAGCCGGATGACCTCGGTGCGGTAGCGGATCGCGGCATGCGGCATCCCCGCGATCCCCTTGGCGTAGAACAGTGTCCGATCGCCGACGCGACCGAAAAAGCCGATCGGACGGCGCAACTCGCGAAACAGCCGGGGGTAGTTGGCCCGCAGGACGGTCATGGTGCTCACGACATCATCCCGTGGTCATCTGGATGCCGATCGCAGTGACCACCACGTTGACGACGAACAGCGCCATGAACGCGTAGACCACCGTCTCGTTGACCGCATTGCCGACCGCCTTGGCCCCGCCTCCGCTGATCATCAGCCCGCGATAGCAGGCCACCAACCCGGCGATCAACCCGAACAACGCCGCCTTCACACACGAGATGATGACCTCGGGCACCCCGGTGAGCAGGGTGATGCCGGCCGCGAATGCACCCGGGTTGACGTTCTGGACGAACACCGAGAACACGTAGCCGCCCACGATGCCGATGATGACCACCAGCGAATTCAGCAGCAGGGCCACCAGGCCCGAGGCCAGCATCCGTGGAGTCACCAGTCGCTGCACCGGGTTGATTCCCAGCACCTCCATCGCGTCGATTTCCTCGCGGATGGTCCGCGACCCGAGATCGGCACACATTGCCGTCGCCCCCGCCCCGGCCACGATCAGCACCGTCACCAACGGGCCCACCTGGGTCACCGCCCCGAACGCAGCACCCGCACCGGACAGATCGGCGGCGCCGAGTTCGCGCAGCAGGATGTTGAGGGTGAAACTGACCAGCACCGTGAACGGGATCGCCACCAGCAGGGTGGGTGCCAGCGACACCCGGGCGACGAACCAGGACTGCTCGAGGAACTCCCGCCACTGGAACGGCCGCTGAAACAGAAAACGGACCGCGTCGGCGGACATCGCGAACAATCCGCCGATGGCTTCCATCGGACCGGAAACACCCTTGCCCAGCGCGATGCCCGGAGACCAACGATCCGCGGCCTTGTTCGCCATATGGTACCGGTGCTTATCTCTACTGAAACGTGTTCCAATGTCGTCTCGCAACCTAGGCGAAAAACCGTCCCGGTGTCGCCGATTCGGGTACCGGACGCGCCGGGCAGACAGGAGCCACCGGGTATGACCGTGCAGCGCTACACCGATCGTCGGGTTCTGATCACCGGCGGCGGATCCGGCATCGGCCAGGCCTGCGTGCTGCGGATCCTCGGCGAAGGGGGCCGGGTGGCGGCGGCCGACATCAGCGCGCCCGGACTCGAGGACACCATGAGCAAAGCCGGTGCGGATGGCGATCGGCTTCACACCGTGCTGATGGATGTCGGCGACGAAGGCTCGGCGATCGCCGGTGTAGGCCGGGCCGTCGAACTGCTCGGCGGCCTGGACACCCTGGTCAACGTAGCCGGGATTCTGCGCTCGGCGCATTTCCTGGACACCACGCTGGCCGACTTCGAACAGGTGCTCCAGGTGAACCTGGTGGGCACCTTCCTGGTGATCCGGGCGGCCCTGCCGGCGCTGCGCCACGGCAACGCACCGGCGGTGGTGAACTTCAGTTCCACCTCGGCAACCTTCGCCCATCCCTACATGTCGGCCTATGCGGCGTCCAAGGGCGGGATCCTGGCGATGACGCATGCGCTCGCTGCGGAGTTCGCCAAGGAGGGTATCCGGTTCAACTCGGTGCAGCCGGGTTCCATCTCGTCGGGGATGACCGACGGGACCGGGGAGTCCAGGCAGAGCGTGGGCCCGGGCCTACCGAAGGATGCGGACTACAGACTCTTCGCGCGGGTCGCACCCGGGCTGCCGCTGCCGGACGGCGCCATCTTCGCCGACCCCGGCGCGGTGGCCTCGGTGGTAGCGATGCTCGGCAGTCCGGATGCCTTCTTCGTCACCGGCACCGAGGTCCGGATCGACGGCGGCGCCCACATGTAGGACGCGGAGCCGCCCATCGACTCCGCACTCAGATCGTGATTGCACGCCCAGGGGCGTTCTGGGCGCAGAGTCGGCGATCGCGGCGCAGAGTGGATCGGAGGCCCCAACGCAAAGCCGCCGCCCGAGAGACCTGCCGGAAACGTATCCATTGAAAAATTCCCGACGACTTGCGGAATCGGTTGTAGGTTGTGTTGCGCATGGTGCCGAAATGGGCAAAGGTTTAGCGAACGTTCACCGGATCACCGGGATACTTGAGGAGGACGGTCCTGACCGAAACCAGCGCCGCCGCCATCCGACGGACCACCGAGTCGAGCCGCGAGCACATCAATGACGGCTCACCGGTGATCGAGATCGACCACGTCACCAAACGCTTCGATGACTACATCGCCGTGTCGGACGCCAACTTCTCCATCGGAGCAGGCGAATTCTTCTCCATGCTCGGCCCGTCGGGCTGCGGCAAGACGACCACGCTGAGGATGATCGCCGGGTTCGACACCCCGACCGAGGGCGCCATCCGGCTTGAGGGCGTAGACGTCTCCCGGGTTCCGCCGAACAAGCGCAATGTCAACACGGTGTTCCAGCACTATGCGCTGTTCCCGCATATGACGGTGTGGGACAACGTGGCCTACGGTCCGCGGAGCCGTAAGAAGGACAAGGAGCAGGTCAAAAAGGACGTCGACGAGATGATCGGCGTGGTGCAGCTGACCGATTTCGCGTTGCGGAAGCCCGCTCAGCTCTCCGGTGGCCAGCAACAGCGGGTGGCGTTGGCCAGAGCGTTGGTCAACTACCCCAGCGCGCTACTGCTCGACGAGCCGCTGGGTGCGCTCGACCTCAAGTTGCGTCACGTCATGCAGTTCGAGCTCAAGCGGATCCAGCGCGAGCTGGGCATCACCTTCGTCTACGTGACCCACGACCAGGAGGAAGCGCTGACGATGAGTGACCGCATCGCGGTCATGAACGCCGGCTACGTCGAGCAGATCGGCACGCCCACCGAGATCTACGACCGGCCCGCGACGGTCTTCGTCGCCGGTTTCATCGGGCAGGCCAACCTCTGGCACGGCCGCCAGACCGGCCGGGCGAACCGCGACTACGTCGAGGTGGACATCCTCGGCACCACGCTCAAGGCGCGGCCCGGAGACACCCTTATCGAGACCGGCGGCCAGGCCACCCTGATGGTGCGACCGGAACGGGTCCGCGTCACGATGGAACGGCCGGCCGGCGAGGTTGCGGCGGTCCCCGCCAAGGTCGTCGACCTCACCTTCCAGGGTCCGGTGCTGAGGCTGTCGCTGACCGCGGCCGACGGCTCGCCGGTTGTCGCCCATATCGGGCCCGAGCAGGATCTGCCGATGTTGCGCCCGGGCGATGACGTCTATGTCGGATGGGCGCCGGACGCCTCCTTGGTGCTGCCGGCCGCCGACATCCCCAATCCGCATGACCTGAAGCCCCTCTGATCCCCCGAATCCTCTTGACGAAAGGCAACGCCATGGCAGAAATCGACCCCCGGGTCCTGGCCCGGATGAATTCACGTCGGCGCTTCATCGGTGGTGGCGCCGCCGCCGCGGCCGCCCTCATCCTCGGTCCGTCCTTCCTGGCCGCGTGCAGCTCGGACCAGAAGTCCTCGTCCGGCGCGTCGGAAGCCCCGCCGGCCCCCTCCGATGACGGCAGCCCGGCATCGGGCAAGCTGCGGATCTCCAACTGGCCGCTCTACATGGCCGATGGCTTCGTCGCGGCGTTCCAGACCGCCACCGGGCTGGTCGTCGACTACAAAGAGGACTTCAACGACAACGAGGAGTGGTTCGCCAAGAACAAGGAGCCGCTGTCTCGCAGGCAGGACATCGGTGCCGACCTGGTGGTCCCCACCCAGTTCATGGCGGCTCGACTGGCCGGCCTCGGCTGGCTCAACCCGATCAGCGACGCGCGCTGGACCAATAAGAAGAACCTGCGCACCGACCTGATGGACAACAAGTCCGACCCGGGCCGGGAGTTCAGCGCGCCGTACATGTCGGGCATGGTGGGCCTGGCCTACAACCGCGCCGCCACCGGTCGCGACATCAAGACCATGGACGATCTGTGGGATCCCGCGTTCAAGGGCAAGGTGAGCCTGTTCAGCGACTTCCAGGACGGTCTGGGAATGCTGATGATGTCCCAGGGCCATTCCCCGGAGGAACCGACGAGTCGAGACCGTGCAGAAAGCCGTCGACCTGGTCAACGAACAGAAGGACAAGGGCCAGATCCGACGCTTCACCGGCAACGACTACGCCGATGACCTGGCCGCCGGGAATACCGTCATCGCCCAGGCTTACTCCGGTGACGTGGTGCAACTGCAGGCCGACAATCCGGACCTGCAGTTCGTGGTGCCGGAGTCCGGCAGTACCACCTTCCTGGACACCATGGTGATCCCGTACACCACGCAGAACCAGAAGGCCGCCGAAGAGTGGATCAACTACGTCTACGACCGGGCCAACTACGCCAAACTGGTCGCGTTCACCCAATACGTCCCGGTGCTCAGCGATATGACCGCCGAACTCGACAAGATCGACCCGAAGCTGGGCGCCAACCCGCTGATCAACCCGTCGAAGGAGACGCTGAGCAAGCTGAAGGCCTGGGCTCCGCTGACCGACGAGCAGACCCAGGAATTCAACAAGGCCTACGCCACCGTCACCGGCGGCTGAGTCCGGTGGCAGCTCTCTAATGGCAGGCGTAGCCAGCAGCTCCCGGCAGCGCAGCAGGATCGCCCCGTACCTGATGATCCTGCCCGCGCTGGCGTACCTCGCGGTGTTTTATGTGGTGCCGTTCTTCTCGTTGCTGCGCACCTCGCTGTCGACCATGGGCGGCTCGATCTACCTGCCGACGCTCACCTTCGCGTGGGATTTCGGCAACTACGGTCAGGCGCTGACCGAATACCGGGAACAGATCCTGCGATCCTTCGGCTACGCGCTGACCGCCACCGTGCTGTGCGCGCTGCTGGCCTTCCCGTTGGCCTACGTGATCGCGTTCAAGGCAGGGCGGTACAAGAATCTCCTGCTGGGCCTGGTGATCCTGCCGTTCTTCGTCACCTTCCTGATCCGCACCATCGCCTGGAAGACCATCCTGGCCGACGACGGCGTGGTGGTCGGCGTGCTCGGCACCATCGGGTTGCTGCCCAGTGAAGGACGGCTGCTGTCGACCAGTTGGGGGGTGATCGGCGGGCTGACCTACAACTGGATCATCTTCATGATCCTGCCGCTGTATGTCGCCCTGGAGAAGATCGATCCCCGACTGCTGGAGGCTTCGCGGGATCTCTACGGCACCAACCGCAGGATGTTCGGCAAGGTGATCCTGCCGCTGGCCATGCCCGGTGTGCTGGCCGGCAGCCTGCTGGTGTTCATCCCGGCGGTAGGTGATTTCATCAACGCCGACTATCTCGGCAGCACCAAGACGACCATGATCGGCAACGTCATACAGAAACAGTTCCTGGTGATCAAGGACTACCCGGTGGCCGCCGCGATGAGCTTCGTGCTGATGGCGTTCATCCTGGTCGGTGTTCTGCTCTACACCAGGGCCTTGGGCACCGAGGATTTGGTATGACGACGGCGGCCGTCACCGATCTGGCCACCCCGGGCCGTAGTTTCCGGGGCAGCTTCAAGCTGGGCGACGTCACACTGCGGGTGGTGGCCGGACTGGTACTGGTGTACCTGTTCGTGCCGATCCTGGTCATCATCGTGTTCTCGTTCAACAAGCCCAAGGGCAAGTTCAACTACACCTGGCAGGGATTCACCTGGGAGAACTGGGCCGACCCCTTCAAGTACCCGGCGTTGGCCAAGGCGCTGCAACTGAGCCTCAACGTCGCCGCGGTGTCGACCGCGATCGCCCTGGTGCTGGGCACCCTGGTTGCGATCGCGTTGGTGCGGCAGCGATTCCGGGGCAGCAAGGCGGTGGACACCTTCCTGGTGCTGCCGCTGACCTCACCCGAGGTGGTGATGGGCGCCTCGCTGCTGACCCTGTTCCTCAGCATGAACTGGCCGACCGGTTACGTGACCATCATCATCGCCCACGTCGCCTTCGAGATCAGCTTCATCGCGATGACGGTGCGGGCGCGGATCAGGGGATTCGACTGGACTTTGGAGGACGCGTCGCTGGATCTGGGCGCCAGTTCCACCCGAACGTTCTTCAAGGTGACGCTGCCGTTGGTCGTGCCCGGCATCGTTGCGGCCGCCATGCTGTCCTTTGCGTTATCGCTGGACGATTTCATCATCACCTACTTCGTCAGCGGCTCGACGGTCACCTACCCGCTGTACGTCAACGCGGCCACCAAAGCGGCGGTCCCGCCGCAGATCAACGTGCTGGCCACCGCGATCCTGTTGATCAGCCTTGCCCTGCTCGTGGTCGGGACGCTCTACCGACGCAAGAAGGCCCCCATCTAGAGGCATGCTGATGCCCGCGGGCGTCTCAGGGCAGCTTCCGCGCGAACTGGCCAATCGCAGCTGCGGACCAGGCACATACCGGCCCGAGCCACAGATCCTGGGCTGGTTCAACGACTGCGCGGGTTGTCCATTCCAGCGGGGCCCAGGGGCAACAGTGGGTGCACAGGGTCGCCAACCCGGTCAACCCTCAGTCTGCAACATCGCGGGCCAGGAGATCGCTCCATGAGTCCCGGCGCACGACCAACCGCGCCTGTCCGCCGGCGACGAACGCGACCGGAATTCGGCGGGCGCCGTTGTACTGGTTTGACATCGTGTAGCAGTAAGCGCCGGTGACTGGAACGGCCAGCAGATCGCCGACCGCCGGTCGCTGCAGGGCAACCCCGTCAATCAGCTGATCGCCGGACTCACAGTGCCGGCCCACGACCGTCACCGTCTCTCCGCCACCGACGCGGTCGGCGATGGTTGCTTCGAACCGCTGTCCATACAGGGCGACCTCGAGATTGTCGCCCATTCCGCCGTCGACAGCCACGTGCGTCACCACCCCTCGCTTCACGGTCGTGACTCGATAGATGGTGCAAGCCAGTGTCGCTGTCATTGAGCGCCCAGGCTCGACGATGATCCGCGAATCGGTGGGCAGAAACTGTCGCGCCCGGTTCACCAGCGCGGTCGCGTACTGCCCAATGCTCGGTGGATCGTCCGAGTAGGTGTAGCGGACGCCGAGGCCGCCGCCGAGGTCGTAGACGTCGAAGTCGCCCAGCTCGGCGAGTGGTTCTACCGCGGCGGCCAGTTGTTCGGCCGCCAGGATCTGGGACCCGACGTGGGTGTGGAGGCCGTCGCAACGCAATCGCGGACTACGTCGGATTCGCGCGATCGCGTTGCGGGCGGCCTGTGGCAGCAAACCGAACTTCGACTCAGCGTGCCCGGTGAGGACGGCGTCGTGCGTGTCGGCTCGAAGTGCCGGGTTGACCCGAACCAGGCAGGCCTGCCGTTGGCCCGGCTCGACGATGCGCTCGAGACGGTCGATGTCGTCTTCGTTGTCGACGACGACCAGTCCGATGCCGTGATGCACAGCCATCGCGATCTCCTCGTCGGTCTTGGCGTTGCCATGCAGCAGCATCCGTGCCGGATCGGCCCCGGCCGCGATCGCTGTGACGATTTCGCCGCCGCCGGCAACGTCGAGGTGGAGTCCTTCCTCGATCATCACCCGTTGCACCGCCGTGCACGGAAAAGCCTTGGAGGCAAAGGCGACGTCGGAATTCGGCCAGCGATCTCTGAACGCGGACAGGTACTCCCGCGCCCGCCGGCGCAGTGCCTCCTCGGCCACCACCATGACCGGCGTTCCGAACCGGACCGCCAGATCGTCGAGCCGGCAACCGGCGACCCGCAACGTGCCGTCGGCGTCCAGATCCGAACCCGGCGGGAACAACTCCAGAGGGCTGATCGTCGGTCGCTGGGTCTCGACGGCAGCCATGGGGTCAGAGTAGACGCGGCGGTCTCCATCCTCAGTCCGGCCGAAAATCTTGCCTGGATTGTGCAGGGCACGCTTTGTGCAGACGGCGCAAGCTAGCAGCTAACCCGGAATGCGAGTGGCGATGACACCTCAATCGTCAGTTCCATGTGACCCAGTCGGCGACCGGAAGCCAAGTCTGCTCGTTTCCCGGGTCCGATGCCCATACGACCGTCGCGAGAATGTCCTTCAGATCAGCCTGCGGTTTCGTCCGCACCGGCTTCCAGGGGCCGCTCAGCTCGAGAACGACGAGCATGCCGGGTTGAACTTGCACGGCAGCCCGGTTTGAAACCGGATCGTAAAGCCCATCGCGGCCGCCAATCTGCACCGGTACCGAACGCTTCTCCTGGAGATGCCCGTCGTAGCCATCGGCGCGCCAGATCTGCACGCTCATGTTGTCGGCCTCGCCGTAGCAGCTGGGGATGCCCCCGATGTCAGTGCTGCCGCATGCGGCGAAGTGGAGCGTGGTGCCGTAGACACCGCGATAGACGGAGATCTCGGCTAAGGGCAACGACTCGGGCAGGCCCGGAATGCTCAGCTGAAGGCGAATCGCGCTGCGAGCGTCGGGACGCAGCGCACGGGCCAGTTCCGTCATGCGGCCGGGTTCGCTGGTGATGGTGGTCCGGCCGCGCACCGTCGCCCATGCACCGTCGGCATACTCCCAGGCGAGCACCGCATCATCGGAATCCCTGGAAGCGCGGAAGAATCCGTCGCCGTCGGCGTTCACCGCCATCGGTTCGCCGGTGCGTGCCTCGGCTGGATCGAACTCGCCGGGGGCATAGGCGGTCAGGAACGCGGTCGGCGGCTCTACTCCGCAGCCGTTGCATTTGCGCGGCATTTCAGTTTCGTCGACCGGTCGGAGTCCGAACTGTTGGAATGCGCCCGTGATTTGGCGGTCAACCTCATTCCATGACTGAGGTGTCTCGAGGGTCATCCACTGCGGATCGAACTGGCTTACGGTCACCGCCGCCGGGACGGCTGCGGCAGCCGGACTCTGTGCGCTCGACGACGCCGACAGCGAAGAAGCGGCCGTCGGTGAGCCCTCCGTGCTGCACCCAGGCGCGATAGCGACCGCGACCATCCCCAACATGACTAACCGTGACAGGAGCATGCGGAAACCTAACAAGCGGGACGCCAAGGTTGGGGTTGAATCGCCCGGGGCTGTGCCGGGGGCGCCTTTGGTCGCAGGTTTTGGCGCGGTGGGTGCCCGCCCCTCTCGAGCGAGTTCAGGACGCCGGCACGAGTTCCACCCCGGCGCGGCGCAACTCCTCCAGCGCCACCGCTGTGGTGTCGGCAGCGACCCCAGCGGTCAGGTCCAGCAAGACCCGGGTACGTAAACCGGACCGGACGGCGTCGTCGGCGGTCGCCCGAACGCAGTAGTCGGTGGCGATTCCGACCACGTCGACCTCATCCACCTCCCGTGAGCGCAGCCAGTCGGCCAGGCTGACACCGTTCAGCCTGCCCTCGAATCCGCTGTAGGCGGCCGCGTAGGCACCCTTGTGAAACACCGCCTCGACCGCGGCGGTGTTCAGTTCTGGGTGGAAGTCGGCACCGGAGGTGTGCGCCACGCAGTGCACCGGCCAGGACGAGACGAAGTCCGGTTCCTCGGCGAAGTGGCTTCCCGGGTCGACGTGGTAGTCCTTGGTCGCCACTACATGGTCATAACCGTGATCGCCGGCAAGCAGGGTGTTGATTTCCCCGACCACTCCGGTCGCGCCGTTGACGGCCAGCGACCCGCCCTCACAGAAGTCGTTCTGTACGTCGATGATGAGCAGCGCCCTCATCTCTCAACCGTAACCGGAACGCCACCGTGCCCGTACAGTGAGACCGCCGATTGGGGAACTGATGACTGGATTCGACTTCTTCGATGCCGCCGGGTTGCCGGTCCCGGCGATTACGCTCGACCAGGCGCGTGCCATCGCCGCCGAGCATTTCCGATTGGACGCCCGAGTCGACGCTCTCGGTAGCCAGCAGGACGCGAACTTCCTACTGAGCAACCCGGCCGGCGAGCCGGTCGGGGTGCTCAAGATCGCCAACCCGGCGTTCAGCCGGGTCGAACTCGAAGCCCAGGACGCTGCCGCGGCCTTCATCACCGCCGCGGAGGGCATCAGGACGGCCACCAATGTGGGGCTGCCCGGTACCGCCCAGATCGCCGAGCTGGACACCGGCGGCACCGGATCGCTGCTCGCCCGCGTCATTAGCTACCTGTCCGGCGGCACGCTGAGCGGTGACGGCTATCTGCGTCCCGCCCAGGTCGCGGCGCTGGGCGATCTGGCCGGCCGGACCTGCCGCGCCCTGGCGGGGTTCGACCATCCCGGAGTCGACCGGGTGCTGCAGTGGGATCTGCGGCACGGGATGCGCACCGTCGAGCTGCTGGCCACCCATATCGACGACGCACACCGGCGCGAGACGGTCCGGGCCGGGGCCGCCGCGGCCTGGCAGGTGATCGCCGGCCTCGCAGAGGACCTGCCGGTCCAGGTGATCCACGGCGATGTCACCGGCGACAACGTGGTCTGCGGCCCGCACGCGATACCGGACGGGATCATCGATTTCGGCGATCTGATGCGCTCCTGGACCATCGCCGAGTTGGCCGTTACCGTGGCCACCGCACTGCGCCACGACGGCTGCGAGCCGGCCTCCACCCTGGCGGCCATCCAGGCCTTCCACGCCGTGCGTCCGCTCGGCCCCGCCGAGATCGAAGCACTGTGGCCGCTGGTGGTGCTGCGCTCCGCCGTCCTCGTGGTCAGCGGCATCCACCAGTCCGCCATCGACGCCGCCAATGACTACGCCAGCGCAGCACTGGACCACGAGTGGCGAATCTTCGAGCGGGCCAACGCTATTCCCCTGGAGGTCATGACGGCCCAGATTCGCCATGTGCTGGGCACAGCCCACCCGCGAGGGCAGATCACCGGTGCGGTGCCGCTGATCGGTGGCCTGGATCCGGGCGATATCGCACGTCTTGATCTGTCCGCCGAGTCCGACGATATGGACGGCGGGGCATGGCTGGTGCCGGATTGCGAGGACCGGGTCGCCCGGGCGGCGATCGAAGCCGGTGCCGCAGCCGCGGTCACCCTGTTCGGGCAGCCACGGCTGAGCCGTTCGGCGACGTTGAGTCCGCAGTCGCCGGCCACCGTCGCCACCGGCATCCAGGTGTGGCCCGCGACAGCGCTGACGGTGACGGCGCCATGGTCGGGAACCGTCGACACCACCGAGCCAGGGATCCTGACGCTGACCGGGACCGCTGCCATCGTCGAGGTGCACGGTGCGGTCCGACCCGCGGGCGCGGCCCGCCGCAGCGTCGACGCGGGTGCCGAACTGGCCGCCATCGACGGCCCGGTATGGATCCAGGTCCGTCGCCGTGGCGAGCCCGGCGCCGGTGGACACACCGAGATCCCGCACTTCGTGCGGCCGGAATACGCCGGCGGCTGGCTGGACCTGGTCGGCGACCCCGCCATCCTGCTCGGCCTGCCGGCCGCCGCCGGGCCTACGGAGGACGCCGCGGCGCTGCGGCAGCGCCGGTCGCGGGCGTTCGCCGAAGTCCAGGAGCACTACTACGACCATCCGCCGCGTATCGAGCGCGGGTGGCGCGAACATCTCATCGGCACCGACGGCCGCAGCTACCTCGACATGGTCAACAACGTCGCGATCCTGGGCCACGGCCATCCCGAACTCGCCGACGCGGTGGCCCGGCAGTGGCGGCGACTCAACACCAACTCGCGCTTCAACTACGCCAGCGTGGTGGCGTTGTCGGAGCGACTGGCCGCCACCCTGCCCGGCCCGCTGGACACCGTGTTCCTGGTCAACTCCGGCTCCGAGGCCGACGATCTGGCGCTGCGGCTGGCCATGGCCACCACCGGCCGCCACGACATCGTCGCGGTGGCGGAGGCCTACCACGGCTGGACCTATGCCACCGACGCCATCTCCACCTCGGTCGCCGACAACCCGAACGCCCTGACCACCCGGCCGCCGTGGGTGCACACGGTGCCCTCCCCCAACGCCTACCGGGGCGAGTACCGCGGGACCGAGGCGTCGAAGTATGCCGCCGAAGCGGTTGCGACCATCGACCGCTGTGTCGCCGAGGGGAATCCACCGGCGGCGTTCATCTGCGAGCCGTTCTATGGCAATGCCGGCGGGATGGCCCTGCCGGACGGGTACCTCAAGGCGGTGTATGCGGCGGTGCGCGCCGCGGGCGGGCTGGCCATCGCCGACGAGGTCCAGGTGGGCTACGGCCGGACCGGCCGCTGGTTCTGGGCCTTCGAGCAACAGGATGTGGTGCCCGACATCGTGTGCGTCGCCAAGGCGATGGGCAACGGTCAGCCCCTGGGCGCGGTGATCACCACCAAGGAGATCGCCGATGCCTATCGCACCCAGGGGTACTTCTTCTCCTCGGCCGGCGGCAGCCCGGTGTCCTGTGTGGTCGGGCTGACCGTGCTGGAGGTCCTGGAGCGCGACGGTCTGCAGGAGAATGCGCTGACCGTCGGCGATCATCTCAAGGCGCGGATCAACGCCCTCGCCGACCAGCATCCGCTGATCGGCACGGTGCACGGCAGCGGTCTGTACATGGGGGTCGAGTTGGTGCGGGATCGGGCGACGCTGGAGCCCGCGGCCCAGGAGGCCGCCGCGATCTGCGAGCGGATGCGCGAACTCGGGGTGATCGTGCAGCCCACCGGCGATCGGCAGAACGTGCTCAAGATGAAGCCGCCGATGTGCATCACCCGGGAATCCGCGGACTTCTTCCTCGACACGCTCGAACGGGTGTTGCGCACCGGCTGGTAGGCCGTGCGCGTTTCAGGCCTGGCGCGCCAGCCAGTCCCGCTGGGCACGCACGAACGCCGCGTCCACTGCGGCCCCGTGCCCGGGAACGTAGACCGCCTGCTCGCCGCCAGCCCGCAGAACCCGGTCCAGGGTCGACGGCCAGGCCGGCAGATCCGAGCCGCCGTCGACCGCCGGGTCCGCGGACTCCTCGACAAGGTCCCCGCAGAACACCACCGGACGATCTGCCGGGCGCAGCGGCCCAACCACCACGATCAGGTCATGGTCGGTGTGGCCGCGGCCCGGATGCTCAACCGCGACGATGCGGTCGCCGAGGTCGATGACGGCCTGCCAGACGAGTCGGGCAGGTGGGCGGGCGGCGCTGCCGGCGCGGGCCACCGCACCGGGCTCGGCGCCGTGCTTCAGCGCAGCCTCGCACGTCGCGTCGAGATCGGCGGTCAGGGCCACCGCTACCGGCGGCGCTGCGTAGGCGCGGGCGTCCGGGAAACCGGCCGAGCCGAGGATGTGGTCGAAGTGATGGTGCGTCATCACCAGGTCGGTGATCCTGCCGCCGGTCAACTCGCGAACGTCCTCGGCGACCGCCGCGGCATCCGCCAGAGTGGTCCCACAGTCGATCAACAACGACCCATGCCGGCCGTGGACGAGTCCGACGGTGACGTCCAGAAACGGCAGCCGACATCGGTGTACGCCGTTGGCCAGCTCCTCCCAGTCGTGGTGCACGCAGACCACGATATAGACTGGACACATGTCCAGAACGGTCTGCCGCGAAGCGTGAGCATGCGTATCGCCCTGCTGTCGTACCGCAGTAAGACCCATTGCGGCGGCCAGGGTGTCTACGTTCGCCATCTCAGCCGGGGCCTGGTTGAACTGGGCCATCACGTCGAGGTGTTCTCCGGACAGCCCTACCCCGAACAGCTTGATCCCCGGGTCCGGCTCACCGAGGTACCCAGCCTGGACCTGTACCGCGATCCCGACCCGTTCCGTACCCCGCACCCGCGTGAGATCCGGGATCGCATCGATGCGCTCGAGGTGGCCACCATGTGGACTGCCGGATTCCCGGAGCCGCGGACGTTCAGCCTTCGGGTTGCACGCCTGCTGGCGCAGCGACACGGGGAGTTCGATGTGGTCCACGACAACCAGTGCCTGGGCACCGGACTGCTGGACATCGCCGGGCGGCTGCCCGTGGTGGCCACGGTGCACCACCCGATCACCCGCGACCGCACCGTGGACCTCGCGGCGGCGACATGGTGGCGCAGACCCCTGGTGCACAGGTGGTACGGATTCCTCGGCATGCAGAAGCGGGTCGCCCGCAGGATTCCGGACCTGGTGACAGTGTCCTCGTCATCGGCCGACCACATCGCCGAGGACTTTCGCGTGAACCCCGGTCAGTTGCACGTCGTCCCGCTGGGGGTGGACACCGACCTGTTCGCCCCGCCGCAACGGCCACGGGTCGGCGGACGGATCGTCGCCGTCTCGTCGGCCGACCGGCCGCTGAAAGGAATCTCCACCCTGTTGCAGGCAGTTGCCCGGCTGCGCACCGATCACGACGTGGAACTGCAACTGGTGGCACGACTTGAACCCAACGGCCCCACCGAGAAGCTGATCGCCGACCTCGGCATTGCCGATCTCGTCCGCGTCTCCAACGGCCTGTCCGATGAGACGCTGGCCGCATTGTTCGCATCCGCCGACATCGCCTGTATCCCCTCGCTCTACGAGGGCTTCTCGCTGCCCGCCGTCGAGGCGATGGCCAGCGGGACCCCGATCGTGGCCAGCCGGACCGGTGCGCTGCCCGAGGTCCTGGGTGCCGACGGCGAGTGCGCCGACCTGGTCACCCCCGGCGACGTCGGTGAGCTGACCGCGGCACTGGGCCGGCTGCTGGACTCTCCCGAACGGCGGCGATGGCTGGGTGCGGCCGGGCGACGGCGGGCGCTGGACGTCTTCAGCTGGGAGTCGGTGGCCGCTCAGACCGTGCGGGTCTATCAGCAGGCAATGGCCCGTCGCCCGGCGTTGCGCCGAGGTGTCGAGGCGGTCGACGAGCCGTGTTGACGGTGGACTACGACCGCCTGGGCATCGGGCCGGGCACGTCGGTGATCGATGTCGGCTGCGGGGCCGGCCGGCACAGTTTCGAGGCCTACCGTCGCGGCGCCGACGTGATCGCCTTCGACCAGAACGCCACAGAGCTGGCCGAGGTGGACACCATGCTGCAGGCGATGGGCCAGGCCGGTGAGGCACCTGCGTCGGCCAAGGCCCAGGTCGTGGTGGGCGACGCCCTAGCACTGCCGTACCCGGACGGAACCTTCGACAGCGTGATCGCCTCGGAGATCCTTGAACACATTCCCGACGACGAGTCCGTCATCGCCGAGCTGATCCGGGTGCTCAAACCGGGCGGCTCGCTGGCGGTTACGGTGCCACGCTGGCTGCCCGAGCGGATCTGCTGGCTGCTGTCCGACGAGTACCACGCCAATGATGGCGGCCACATCCGGATCTACCGCGCCGCGCAGTTACGTGCCAAGGTGGAGGGCCGCGGGATGCGCTTCACCCATTCCCAGCATGAACACGCGCTGCACTCACCGTACTGGTGGCTGAAATGCGCTGTCGGCGTTGAGAAGAACGACAACTTTCTGGTGAGGTCCTATCACCGGTTGCTGGTCTGGGACATGATGTCCAAGCCCATCCTGACCCGGGCGGCCGAGTCCGCGCTGAATCCACTGGTGGGCAAGAGCGTCGCGTTGTATTTCGAGAAGCCGGGCCATGTCACGTAGTCAGAATCCGATGCGTCGCGAGTCTGACCTGAACGGGCTGCCGGGCATCCCGGGCGCGTTCACCCCCGGCCAGTGCCGACAGACCGCGGAATCCATTGCTGCCGTTCAACTTCCGTCGGGTGAGATCCCCTGGTCGGAGGCCGGGCACACCGACCCCTGGGATCACGTCGAGTGCGCGATGGCGCTGACCGCGGCGGGGCTGCTCGAGCCTGCCCGCGCCGCCTTCGAGTGGTGCCGCCGCGAACAGCGCCCAGACGGGTCGTGGGCGATCCAGTACCGCCGCGGGGTCGTCGAGGACCACGGCAGCGACAGCAATTTCTGCGCTTACGTCGCCACCGGCGTCTGGCACCACGTGCTGGCGACTGGCGACCGCGGGTTCGCCGAACGGATGTGGCCCACGGTGCAGGCGGCCATCGACTTCGTGCTCAACCTGCAGGCCGGAACCGGCGAGATCTACTGGGCCCAGGGACGGGGCGGGGCGCTGACCGAGGCGCTGCTGACCGGGTGCTCCAGCATCTACCACAGCATCCGGTGCGCGCTGGCGCTGGCTGAGCATCTCCGACGGCCGCAACCCGAATGGGAGGTCGCACTTGGCCGGCTTGGTCACGCCATCACCGAGCACCCGGATGCGTTCACCGACAAGCCGCTGCATTCGATGGACTGGTACTACCCGATTCTCGGCGGGGCGGTCCGAGGTCCGGCGGCGCACGAGAGAATCGCGGGCCGCTGGCATGAGTTCGTGGTCGATGGCCTGGGTATCCGCTGCGTCAACGACCGGCCGTGGGTGACGGGAGCGGAGACCTGCGAGTTGGTGATGGCACTGGAGGCCATCGGCGACCACGGCAGGGCGCTGCGGCAGTTCGGCGCCATGCAACATCTGCGCGAGGGCGACGGGTCGTACTGGACCGGGCTGGTCTACGCCGACGGCAAGCGTTGGCCGGTGGAGCGCACCACCTGGACCGCGGCGGCGGTGATCCTGGCTGCCGACGCACTATCCGGGGCCACGGCGGGGTCCGGGATCTTCCGCGGCGCCGAGCTGCCCCGGGGCCTGCAGGGCGACTACGACTGCGAGTGCGTCCGGAGCTGATCGCCCGGCGCACCGCCGACCCGCTCCAACACGCGCAGCGAACCGGTACATCCGACTTCGACGAAGTCGCCGGAATCCACTGCGCGGCAATAGATGAGGTACGGCGGGCGGCCGCCGTCCCGGGGGTCGGGGAACACGTCGTGGATGATCAGTGCGCCGCCGGGCTGCACCCATCGGGCCCAGCCGTCGAAGTCCGCATTCGCGGCCTGCTCGCTGTGGCCACCGTCGATGAACAGCAGTTGTACCGGCGTCCGCCAGGTGCGGGCCACCACCGTGGACTTACCCACCACCGCCACGATCGTGTCCTCGAGGTCTGCGGCATCCATCGTCCGCCGGAACACCGGAAGGGTGTCGAAGCGCCCGCTGACCGGATCCACCAGCGATGTGTCGTGGAACTCCCAGCCCGGTTGGTGCTCCTCGGAACCGTGATGGTGGTCGACCGTGTACAACACCGCCCCGGTCTCGGCGGCGGCCGCTGCCAGCAACACGGTGGATCGGCCGCAATAGGTGCCGATCTCCACCGCCACCCCGCCGTCGAGATAGCGGACCGCCGCATCGAATAAGGCCCGGCCCTCGTCGGCGGGCATGAAACCGGTCACCGTCTCGGCCAGGTCGAACAGGCGAGCGGTCAGCGCGTCCAGATCGGTCACCCGTTGACCGTAGTCCCGGCACCGGGGCCGCGGCATCGCACGGTCGGACGCGCCGGACGGTAGGTTGGAATCACCAACTGTTGAGGAGCGTGTGATGACAACGGGTGACCAGGATCCGAACGCCTACGGGCAGCCATCGGGCTTCCCACCCCCGCCCAATCCCTACGGACAACCCTCCGCCGCGGGTTACCCGCCGCCCCCGCCGCCGGGATATCCGCCGCCACCCCCGGCCGGATACCTCCCGCCGCCCCCGCCGTACGGCGCCCCGGGCAGTTACCCGCCGGTGCCGCCGCCCGGATACGGCATGCGGCCGGGCGGATTGGGCGCGCGTTTCGGCGCCCGCATCATCGACGGCCTGCTGGTCGGCATCGTGGCCGGTGTGTTGGCGATGGCGTTCGGCGCCTCCAGCAACATCATGGTCACCGGCCTGTTCTCCGGTGTGCTGATGTTCGCCTATTTCGTGGCCATGGAGGTGACCCAGGGCCGGACGGTGGGCAAGATGGCGCTCGGACTGAGCGTGCACGGCCCGGGTGGGGCACCCAAACCGGACGTCAAGCAGTCCGCCATCCGCAACGCCTTCACGCTGTTGACCGTCATTCCCTACCTGGGCGGACTGCTGGCGTTCATCGCCTACATCGTGATCGCGGTCACGATCAACTCCAGCCCCACCAAACAGGGCAAACACGACGAACTGGCCGGCGGAACCCAGGTGGTCAAGGGCTAGACGCCGCTACTCGGCAGTGGGCTGGTTGCGGTTCCACTCCAGCCAGCCCACACCGTCGCGGCCGTCCTCGGTGTGCACGACGGCCCAGGCCCGCGGAAAGAAGCTGACCCGGCCGTCGGGTGCGACCAGGCGGACGGGTGCGTGACCACGGATGTCAATCGTCGCGATGATCGGGCCGGGGTTCATGGTCAGCGTCGTCGACACCGGCAGTCCGTCGTCGGAGAACTCCGCGTCCGCGAGCACCGATGTCGTCTCGATCAGCGGCCCGCCGGGCGGTTCGATGTAACCGACGCTGACCGGTGCCATGCCCGGGATGCGCAGATCGACCCCGTGCAGGTGGGTGCCGTCGTCGAGGTGCAGCGCGCTCCATACCCAGTCCATCGTCCACCAGTCCCGAACCCCGTGCGAGTGGTCGCGCTGACCGGCAACCGCGTTCAAGGAGTAGGTCTGACCGTCGATGGCGACCGTTCCGGTGACCGTGCACGGGATCTCGTAGCGGGTCGCGATTCGGTATGAGAACGGGGTTCCGGCCGTGGTCCAGGTGAGATCCATCGCCAGCTCAC
Source organism: uncultured Actinomycetota bacterium (assembly GCA_963787055.1). GTDB lineage: Bacteria > Actinomycetota > Actinomycetes > Mycobacteriales > Mycobacteriaceae > Mycobacterium. Next base: position 309,301 of record CAWBBP010000007.1, on the reverse strand, counting down.
CGGGCTCGCCGGCATCCTCGTGGAGCAGTCCGGCCGGGTAGTCGTAGGAGCGGGCCGGCCCAGCCACCGCCACCCGGTATTCCCGCAGCGGCACCGTTGCGCCGTGCACCATGTCGATACCGTTGCTGCGGATATCGTTCGGGTTCTCCGGCAGCGGCGCGCGGAAGTCCAGCAGCGCGACGGTCGCGATATCGGGTCCGCACACCAGGGCGTTGATCCAGGCCACGTTCTGGTTCGGCATCAGCCCCAGCCGGATCCAGCCGCCTATCCCCTGCTCCGGGTCGGCGAAATCCCAGTACCAGCTCTCGTTCCACAGTGGCTCATCACCCGGGGTATGGGCCACCTCCTCGGCCGGGTCCGGTTGCAGCGCCACGCTTATCGACGGCAGCGGAAGAACCTCCAGCGCCCCGGTGTCGAGCACATGGCTGCTGTGCCGGTCCAGCATGGTCAGGAACATCTGGTCGCCGCGTTCGGTGCGCTCCACCAGCATCGAGGACACAATCGCCATCATCACGCCGAAAAAGCTCTGCCGGCGCACACCGTCACGGACGTCGTCCAGAGTCAGGGGTGGGTTCTCGCCGAGCCCGCGGTGGTAGGCGGCCAGCAGGTCCTGATAGTGCGCACGGCGGTCCGCCACCGTCAGCGCGCAGCCCAGGAAGTAGGCGACATCGGTCATCGGTGGACCCCAGGTGACGGTCTGCCAGTCCACCACCGTCAGGTCGCGCAACGAACCTGGCCGGCCGAACAGCATGTTGTCCAGCCGGTAGTCGCCGTGCACCAACCCCTTGACCCGATCCGGGGCCGACTCCTCGGCGAGATAGGCGTCGAAGGTGTCCACCAGCCGCTGGCAGACCACCCGCTGTTCACCCGTCATGGACTCGCCGTAGCGGTCGGCGAAACCGGCGAACAACTGGCTGATCAGCGCCTGAGTCACCGGTGTCTCCCGACGCAGCCACCGGGCGTGGGGTGGGTCCTCGGTACCGATCAGCGGGGCGTGCAGCCGTCCCAGTTCCGTCAAGGCGAGGGTGGCGTCGGCGATGGAGGCACCCTGCAACTCATTGCCGACCTCGGCGGGGGCCGCATCGTCGATCAGCAGGGCGAAGGCGCCCGACTCAGGGTGGTAGGAGGCGTGGTAGCACTGTGCGACCGGGCCGCCGAGGCGGGGTGCCAGCTCGGAGTAGAAGCGCACCTCGCGCTCGTAGAGACCGAGCGCATGGCCGGTCTGCCGGCTCACCGGGTCACTGGCGGCGACCTTGAGCACCACCGACGCCGGTCCGTCCCCCTCTGCATAGGTCAGCGCGACCCGGTAGCACTCGCTCATCTGGCCGGTGCCGATCCGTTCGACGGTGAAGTCGCCGATCCGGCCGGTGCCGAGATTGGCCGTCAGCCAGTCGGCAGTCAGATCCTCGGGGCGTTCGACTGAGGCGGCGGTGTGACTCACCCGTTAAACGTATGACGGGTGTCAACCGCGCACAGGCTGGCGGAGGGCAGCATGCCGACCTGGCCATTGATACCGCGCCATTTCCAGCCCTTGGGTCACGGCCGTGCCGTTGATCGCCCCGTTCACCGGTTTGTTCATCGGCACTTCAGAGCCGTACGCCCTCGGGGTTGATCAGCACGGTCAATGAGCTCTTGCTTCCCTGGTTGCTGGTCAGTAGAACGCTGCCGGGCTGGTAACCGACGAGGGTAGAAACATCAAGGACCCCTGAGGTTTCACTCGCGGTACTGATCCCGATGGTGTCGGCAATCTTGATCAAGCCGCTACCGTCGGGCGTCATCATCCAGGTCTCCCCGTTGCCCGTCCCGGAATCCTCGTTGACGAAAATCAGCCCGTCGGGAAACGATTCGCCTCCGAAAGCGGTGGGAGCTGTCCAGTCCACGTTGTCGGCATCACCGAACAAGCCGTCGGTGTCGTTGGTGTGGTTCTGGATCTTGGTGATCGTGAAGCTCGATGCGGCAGCATCAAAATTTCCGCTGCTGAAGTCCGGCTGGAAACGGAACGTGAACAGGCCGGTTTCCTGCACGGCGAGAACAACTCGGGTCGGGTCACCGGGGCTGGTGTCGACATCTTCGAGTTTCGCCGCATTCAGTGCCCCGGCGACCGTGGTGTCGAAAGTGCCCTCCGCGATCGCGCCGCCCGCAGGCAACGTGGCGTTGAGGTAGTAGTAGCTGCCGAAGGCCAACCCATTTCGCGACAGAAAATCCGAGGCCTCGGCGCCGCTGGCGTTGATCCCCTTTTGGCCGACATACATCGTCAGGTTGCGCGTCCCGCCGTCGGGCGAGAGCAAGATCGCCACGTGCGCAGTTTCTCCGGTGTCCACCAACGCGGCGTTTTCCCACGAGTCGAACGGCATTCCACCGATGCCGCCGTCGGCGCTTCCCGCCACCCCGCTGATCTGATAAAGATCTCGGTTGGCCAAGTCGATGGCGACGAGGCGCCCACCGCCGACTTCTTCCCCCGTCATGAATACGGCATCCACAAATCCGCGATCGTCGCCAAATGTGTTGGGCAGATACGACTGCCCGGAACAAAAACGGCTGAAACTGGTATTCGACGGGTCCGACGTGGAGGTCCAGCTCGATCCGCCGTCGCTGGTCCAGCGTTGATAGGCCTGCCGTGCTGATCTCACGAAGGAGACGGGCCCGGTGTTTCCCGTGTTGATCGTGTTGTCGATCGCAGTCTTGAAGCTGGCAAGGTCGAGATCGACCTCGCTGATCGTGGCGTCGGACACCTCGTGGTTCACATAAAGACGCAGTGTCGCGCTGTCCAGCAGGTGGGCTCCCAAACCGTCGAATGTCTGGGGCATCGCCCAGTCGAACCCGTCTCGGCCGGGGTTGTCGCCCGCAGAGATGACTTCGAAGGCCTTCCAGCCATTGCGCCCAGACACTTGCGGTGTCGGGTTCAGCGAGGGATATCCGACGGTGATTGCTGCGCTGTCGGTGTGCCCGTCGTTGCCGAGTATCCCGAAAGTGACGAGGTGAAGAAGGCCGGGCAGGCCGTGGATGTGGAATCCGTTGCCGGCATCGCTGACGGTGACGTTGAACGTGTCGTACCCCGGGTAGTCCGGGGCCGGGGTGTAAGTGAAACTCCCGTCGGCGAGCACTTCGACGGCGCCGTAGGACGGGTCGGTCGTGCTGTAGGTCAGGATGTCGCCGTCGCGATCGGCCGGGTTCAGATTGCCCACGATGCGGCCGTCGACGAGGCTGTTCTCTAACCAGTTGTGGGCCAGAGTCGGGGTCTTGTTGAAGAACGTCCGGTCGATCTCGCGACGCATCAATTCCAGAACACCCACCAGCGTCAGTGGTGCGGCGGGCGCCCGCGGATCAGTGGCAGCAACCAACGGCCGGCTGACGGCGATAACGGACGCCGCCGTGGGACCGGTCACCTGCGGGGTGAAAAGCGCTGGGAGCGCCGGTGCCCCCGCACCGAGGGCATCGGCGGTCGACGTCCGGTAACTCTGCATCGACGCCGGTGCCGCTGCCGCCGATTGCGACATGAGCTGTGCGGTTGCCCGGGCCACCGCGTCGCGGTCGCGGTTCCGGGCTGTCACTGGCGCAGTCTCCCCGGTCGCCGCGGATGCGCGGGCTGCGGTCGGCGGTCGCGATGGCGTGTCTGCACCGGAGGTGGAACCGGACCGCGGGCTCCGCACGGAGCCGCTCGCTGCCAACGTCCGCGCCCTGGGGTCGGAACGCGAAGATTCGGCGGTGGACCGTGACGAAGAACCCGCAGCCGAGCCGGAAGTGCTCGACGGCTCAGCTGACGCCACGCCGTGCCCGGTGGCCAGGGCCGCCCCTACCCCCAAGGCGAAGGCCAGCGGACCGATCCGCCCGACGACGCTCACCCAACGGGCCTCAGCCTCGAGTCTTGGCCGTCCCACTCCGGATTTTCTTGCCGAAACCATGATGTTCTCCGCGGAACCCGAAGGATCGCAGGCTCTCAGTTTCGATTGTTCACCCTGCGTGAACCCTGCAAGTTTACCCAAGTCATCCACGTCTCGAAAGGTTGCGCCAGGCATCACGAAAGGTGCTCGCGAATCGCCGCCCATCTAGCCCGGTCGGTCCGCGAGCGAGAACCCCGCCCACGCCGTGCGACGGTGCGGATGCGGGTCGTACTCGACGTGGGTGTGCCGGTCGAATACCAGCACCGGGCGCTCATCGTGGTTGTAGACCGGCCAGTCATCGCCGGGTACCCCGTTGTGGGCGAACTCGTTCCAGCGAGTCTGCACCTGATGGCTGACCTTGACCGCGGCACGTTGGTCCACCCCCGCGGTCAGCACCGCCCCGACCCGGGAGCGGTAGATGCCGAATACCGCCAGCAACTCGGTGGCGTGGGTGGCGCCGAAGCCGGCCCAGTGCAGCGTGCGTGGCGCGAAGTCATACCGGTACACATAGGTGGGGGCCAGCTTTGCGTGCGCCTCGGCGATCTGCCAGGCCGCCGTGTTGAAGATCATGTCGCCGCCGAACTCGACGCATGCCTTCGGGTGCGGGTAGTGCGGATAGGCGGCCAGCACGCGTTCCCGCACCTCGGGGGGACTGTGCGCAAGGATCCGTTCGATGGCGTGCTCGGTGGTCGGAAGCAGTTTGAGGAATCGGGTGAACAGCCTGCCCTCGTCGGCGTTGGTGCCGACGATCAGCGGAACCTTGTGCGCGGTGCCTTTTCTCATCGCGTCGAACGGATCCAGCGGCAGATAGTCGTCGCTGTGGGTGGGCCCGACGGCGGCGGCACCCATCATGCTGTCCAGGCTCCTGGTCATCACAGTGGTCATCGCGCGCACCATGTCGGCCGGACGGGCTGCCAGCAGGGCCCACGCCGCGGCGCTTCGGTCGATGCCGAGAACGTCGATGAACCGACCGGCGAACTCGGCGGCAACCTCTGGGGAACTGACCATTCCCGATGCCGGACTCTCTGAGATCGCCTGAGCGAAAAGCCCTTTCGAATCCGGAACGGCGAGCAGGGTGGCTACCGCATGCGCGCCGGCGCTCTCCCCGAAGATCGTCACGTTCTCCGGATCCCCGCCGAACCCGCCGATGTTCTCCCGCACCCAACGCAGTGCGGCGACCAGATCCCGCAGGAAGAGATTGCTCTCGATGGTGATATCCGGTGTGGACAGCGATGAGAGGTCCAGGCAGCCCAGCGGGCCGAGCCGGTAGTTGACCGATACGTAGACGCAGCCGCGCCTCGCCAGCGCGGCGCCATCGTAGAGCGGGGTGGCCGAACTGCCCAGGATGTAGCCGCCGCCGTGGATGAAAAACATCACCGGCAGCGGCTCACCGTCGGGCGTGGGGCCATCCCAGCGTGGGCTGACCACGTTGAGAGTCAGGCAGTCCTCGCCCATCGGCTGGTACTTGCCGAGGCCCGTCATGGTGTACATCCGCTGCTGGGGGGCGCAGTTACCGAAGCTGTGCCCGGACCGCACCCCGGTCCAGGGGTGCGGCGGCTGGGGCGCGCGGAACCGCAGCGGACCCACCGGCGGGGCCGCATACGGGATCGAACGCCACCGGTTCACCCCGTCGCGGGTGAACCCTTCCACCACGCCGCTGGCGGTGGTCACGCGGACGGTGTGCTCATGCATTGCACCGACGGTAGCGAAAGAAACCCCACCCGCCGCGCCTGGCCTCCCACCACTGTGGCGGCGGTTAGCCTTGCCGAATGCGGATTGCCCTCTTGTTCGCCGCGTCGGTGCTGGTGGCGGGTTGTGTCGACCAGCAAAGCAGCCAGTCCCGGCCGACCCAGCTCACGCCGATTTCGCCGTCCCGGACGGCGACGTCGGCGGCACCGGACACCGGCACGTCCAGCACCCGTTCTTCGGTCACCTCGACGGCCGCTCCGGACCCGTCGGCGCCGGTAGCCGAGGCAATCGCCTGGGTGGAGTCGGCGCCGCCGGTCGACGGGGCGGACTTCCGGGTGGCGCTGCGCAACGGCACCAGCACTTCTCTGGGCGACGATGTCGCGTTCACCACATCGTCGGGGACCAGTTGTATGACCGACACCCGCCGCGGCTCGGCGGCGTTGGCCTGCCTGGTGGACCTCGCCGACCCGCCACCGCAGCCCCCGGACATCTACGGCGTCTGGAAGGGCGGCTGGGTGGACTTCGACGGGGCGAGCGTGCAGGTCGGGTCCGCCCACGGTGACCCCGGCCGGTTCAGCGTCGGCCAGGGACCGCCGCTTCCGGTGGGCGGGTCACTGTCCTTCGGCGACTTCCGCTGCCGCAGCGACGCCATGGCCTTGGTCTGCGTCAACTTCGCCCGGCAGACCGGCGTGCGCTACAGCGATGAGGGTATCGACGCCTACGGCTGCACCCGTGAGATCCCGCCACCAGCGGGGATCGGCGTGCAATACACCTGTTGACGTGCCCGGCTGTCGGCGTTCTCAGCGCCACCCGTCGGCGGCCTTGGCCGCACTGAGCAGGGTCTCGCACAGTTGGCGCAGTTCCTCGGCCGACGCGCCCTCCTCGACCGCGGTGGCGACGTCTTCGGCGGCGCAGCGCACCTGATAGACCCGGTCGGAAAGCTCGGCGGCCTCCTCGGCTGAGAGGACCACCGCGTCCGCCGGCACCGCGGTGCCCTTGACCAGGGCCCGCTGCTCGTAGGCCCGCTGTCGGCAGGACTGGCGGCAGTACTGCCGCCGCCGGCCCATGCCGGCGTCGGCGACCTCCCGGCCGCACCAGCGGCAGGGCTGTGGTCGGGTGCGACGCGTCACGTATCGAGGGTAACCGGGCGGGTCGCCGCCCCCGGTATCATGGGAAGTTGCGTCGGGAACCGCACCACCCTGGTTTCGCGTTTCCCCGGACGGAAGCAAGGAGAACAACAATGGCTGATCGTGTGTTGAGGGGCAGCCGACTCGGCGCCGTGAGCTACGAGACCGACCGTAATCACGACCTTGCGCCGCGGCAGATGGCGCGGTATCGCACCGAGAACGGTGAGGAGTTCGAGGTCCCGTTCGCCGACGACGCCGAGATCCCGGGTTCGTGGCTGTGCCGCAACGGGCTAGAGGGAACGCTCATCGAGGGCGACATCCCCGAGCCGAAGAAGGTCAAACCGCCGAGGACGCACTGGGACATGCTGCTGGAGCGCCGCTCGATCGAGGAACTCGACGAGTTGCTCAAGGAGCGCCTCGACCTGATCAAGTCCAAGCGCCGCGGAAGCTGACGGCGCCCCGCCGGGCCTAACTGCGGCCGGAGCCGTTCAGGCGTCCGCTGATCCCCCACTGGGCGACCTTCGCCATCGCCTCGCGGATGTTGGAACCGCTCATCTTCGATACGCCCAGTTCGCGTTCGGTGAAGGTGATCGGAACCTCGGCGACGGTGAACCCGTTGTTGATCGCGCGCCAGGTCAGGTCGATCTGGAAGCAGTAACCCTTGGATTCGACGGTTTCGAGGTCGAGTTTCTCGAGCACCTCGCGACGGTAAGCCCGGTAACCGGCGGTGATGTCGTGGATGCCGACACCCAGCAGCACCCGGGCGTAGGTGTTCGCGCTCTTGGAGAGCACCAGCCGCCGCCAGGGCCAGTTCCGCACCGTTCCGCCGTCGACGTATCGGGAGCCGATCGCCAGGTCAGCACCGTGGTCGATGGCGTCAAGCAGTCGGTAGAGCTGTTCGGGAGCGTGGCTGCCGTCGGCATCCATCTCCACCACCACGGTGTAGCCGCGTTCCAGTCCCCAGTCGAACGCGGCCAGATAGGCCGCGCCCAGACCGTCCTTGGCGGTCCGGTGCATGACGTGCACCCGGCCCGGGTCGGCCGCCGCGAACTCGTCGGCCAGTGCGCCGGTACCGTCCGGGCTGCCGTCGTCGACCACCAGAACGTGCACCTCGGGTTGGGCCTTGCGCACCCGTCCCATGATCAGTGGGAGGTTCTCGGACTCGTTGTAGGTCGGGATGATGACCAGGGTCCGCCGGCTGGGAAGCTCAGGGGTCTTACGGGCGGCCTTCTTGGCCTCGGCCCGGCGAGGCCTGCTCCCGGAGGTGCTCATCCGACTCCCTCAGTGGCGGTGTCCTGGCGGACATCGGGTTCTTCAACGGTCCTGCGGCGGCTGCCAAGCCGCACGAACCCACCATTCTGCAGTATCGCCGCACCGATAGCGGCGACTGCGACGGCCACCAGCAACCACTGCACGGCGACGGTCCAGCGGGTGGCCGGGGTCACATCGGTCCGCAACCGCACCGTCACATCCAGGTAGGCGGGGCTGAAGAAAGCGGTCCGGACGATTTCCCGGCCGTCCGGGGCGATCGCGGCGCTGATACCGGTGGTGCCTGCGACGATGACATAACGGCCGTGTTCGACCGCCCGCAGCGTGGCGAACGCCAATTGTTGTTTGCTCATCGCCTCGTCGAAGGTGGCGTTGTTGGTGGGAACCGCCAGCACCTGGGCGCCGTTGCGGACCGACTGGCGCAGGGCGCGGTCGAAGATGACCTCCCAGCAGGTGGCCACTCCGACGGGTACCCCGGCGGGGCTCACCACCCCGGTGCCGCTGCCGGGCACGAAATAGCCGGCCCGTTCGGCGTATGACGACAGTCGGGTGAAGAACGCACGCCAGGGTAGGTACTCCCCGAACGGCTGAACGATCTGCTTGTCGTGACGCTCGCCCGGACCGCGGGCCGGATCCCACACGATGACGGTGTTGGAGGCCGCGGGATTGGCCGATGTCGCATCCGGGTGGGCGACCACCGCACCTACCAGGATCGGAACGCCGATCGCCCGGGCGGCGAGGTCGATCTGCTGGGCGGCGTCGGCGTTGGTCAGCGGATCGATATCGGAGGAGTTCTCCGGCCAGATCACGAACTGCGGCTGCGGAGCCTCGCCGGCGCGGACATCCTCGGCGAGTTGGAGGGTCTGCCGGACATGGTTGTCCAGCACCGCGCGGCGCTGGGCGTTGAAGTCAAGTCCCAGCCGGGGGACGTTGCCCTGCACCGCGGCGATGGTGACCGCCGGTTCGTCGCCGACCGCCGTACCCGCGCGGCGCACGCCGGGCGCCGCGACCGCGGTGGTCAGCAGCACCGCACAGACACACCCCGCGGACAGCACCAGGGCACCGGGTCCACGATGCCGTTCGACCGGCCGATTGACCCGGTGGGCGATCTCCATCGCCAGGGCGCACAGCGAGGTGCCGAGCAGTGCGATGGCGAACGATACCAACGGCGCGCCCGCCAGCTGGGCCAGCGCCAGGAAGGGCCCGTTCGTCTGGCCGAAAGCCACTACCCCCCAGGGAAATCCACCGAACGGGATACTGGACTTCAGCCACTCCTGCATCGACCACAAGAAGGCCAGCCACAGCGGCCAGCCGGGCAGCCGGGCCACCAGCACCGCGAACATGCCGAACACCGCCGGGAACAGCGCCTGCAAAACCGCCAGCGCCAGCCACGGCGGCACACCGACCAGCCCGCTGACCCACGGCAGCAGTGGCAGGTAGAAAGCCAGCCCGAACAGGAACCCGTATCCGAAGCCACCGGCCGGCGTTGTCTGCGGGTGCACCAGCACCCAGGTCAGCAGCGCGAGCGCCGGTACCGCCGACCACCACCATCCCGTTGGCGGGAAGCTCACGCACAGCAGCAGGCCGGCCAACAGGCTCGCCGCCAGTCGCACCACCCGCGGCACCAGGCTGGGGCCCACCCCCGCGGCGGCCTCAGCCATGCAGTACGACACCCCGGTGCACGGTCTGCCGGCAGTGCGGCAGCACGTCCCCGGCCTCCAGTCTCGGCAGGGCCGGCACCCGTGAGCGGGGGTCGGTGGACCAGCGTTGGACGCTGTCGGCTGGAGCGGTGACATCGAGGTCATCGGTGTCCCACACCGCGTAGCTGGCGGGTGCTCCGGGCACCAGGGTGCCGGTGATACCGTCACGCACCCCACCGGCCCGCCAGGCCCCGCGGGTCGCCGCGATGAAGGCCGCCCGCGGCGATATTGCGCTGCCCGGGGTCTGATGCCGACTCGCCGCACGCACCCAGGACCAGGGATTCATGCTGGTCACAGGGGAATCCGAACCGAAGGCGAGGGGCACGCCTGCCGATGCTAACAGCGCCAGCGGGTTCAGCGCGGCGGCGCGGCCGGGCCCGAGGCGCCGGACGTACATACCGTCGGGCCCGCCCCACAGTGCATCGAACCCCGGCTGCACGCTGGCCGTGATCCCCCACCCGCCAAGGGCGGCGGCCTGTTCGGCGGTCACCATCTCGACATGCTCCAACCGGTGCCCGCAGCGGGCCACCGCCGGCGCACCGAAGCGCTGCACCGTCCTTCCCAGCGCGTCGAGCACCGCGGTCACGGCCGCATCACCGATGACGTGGAACCCCGCGGCGATCCCGGCCTCGGTACAGGCCAGCAGATGCTCGCCGACGGTGTCCGGGTCCAGGTGGCAGCTGCCGGTGCAGTCGGTGGCATCGGCGTACGGTTCGGATAACCAGGCCGTCCGGGAGCCCAGCGCGCCGTCGACGAAGAGGTCGCCGGCCAGACCGCGGGCACCGGTGGCGTCGATCAGCGCGCGGGCCTGCGCCGCGGTGGACACCGCCTCACCCCAGTAGCCGATCACCTCGACCCCGTGCTCGACGGCCCGCAATTCGGCCCAGTCCTCCGCACCGCCGATCTCCGGTCCGGCGCATTCGTGCACGGCCACAATGCCGTTCGCGGCAGCGGCGTCCAGTGCGGCGCGGCGGGCCTCGTCGCACTGCCGCCAGGTGAGTAGGCGGCGGGCTTCGGCGCGAACCAGATGATGGGCTACCGAGGTGAGCGGTCGGTGCGGATCGAAACCCCGGGCGGCAGACAGTCCCGGAACCAGGTCCCGCAGAGCCGACGATGCCACGGCGGAGTGCGCATCGACCCTTGTGAGGTAGGCGGGCACAGAGCCGACGACAGCGTCAAGATCGGCCGTACTCGGCGGTCGGTCCCAGTCGGTGTCATCCCAGCCATGTCCCCACACCGGTTGCCCCCGATGCGCCGCGACGTGCTCGGCGAGCAGTCGCAGGCAGTCCTGTCGGCTAGTGGCCGGGCAGAGGTCCAACCCGGTGAGCATCAAGCCGGTGGCGGTCAGGTGTACGTGGCTGTCGACGAAGGCCGGGGCCAGCAGGGCACCGGACAGGTCGATCTGCTCGGCTGCGGGGAACTGGTCGCGGCCGACGGCATCGCTGCCCAGCCAGGCGACCACCCCGTCCCGAACGGCGATGGCGGTGGCGTCAGGGTGCGACGGGCTGTACACCCTCCCGTTGAGCAACAGTGTTGTCACGGGTGACAGTGTGCCGGTGCGCGCGACTGGTTCAGCGGCGGGCGGGCAGTTGGTCGACGACTTCGCCGATCACTTCCCCGTCGATGTAGTCCCCGTATCCGGCCCGGGCGCCGCTCGGGGTGAGGTTGATGTCAAGCGATTCCATTCGGCGGACGACACCGCGAGTCAGCATGGCGGCAGCCAATGGACGCATCGCCCCACGGGTCGGCGGGGCCAACATCAACACACCGGCGGCCGTGGTGACCACCCCTGGCAGAAAAACCAGGAATGAGCCCACCCCGACCAGCACACCGTCGGCCACCGCGGCCTCCGGGTTCGACCGGGCCCGGCGAACAGCGACGATTTGCCCCTTGACCTGCGACGCGGCCAGCAAGACGCCGGCCATGAAGGTTGCCGCCAGCACTACCAGTGTCCAGCCCAGACCGAGCGCCCAGACCAACAGAGCCAGGACGGCGACTTCAACGAATGCGTAGAGACCCAGATAGCGGGCCGAAGATCGCAGAAACGGGCGCTTCACCATGATCTGGAAACGTCCCGAGGACCCACCCGGTTCCACGCCCCTGGTTACGGATTGGCCACTCGCAGACCGCGCCGATGCGGCCCCTAGGTGGGGCGAGCCCGCGGCGGGGCTACAGCCCACCCAGGCTCGGCCGGTACTCAGCCGCCTCGGACTCAGCGGCCAGCAGCGCCTCCAACTCGCCCTCCTGCTGGGCAACAAACACGCCAATTACCTGCCGGCACACCTCCGGCACACTCACCCCGCGCATGTCCGCAATACGTTTCAACCCGACCAGCATCGACGTCGTCACGTGGAACTGCACGGCGAACTGACCGCACGAACCATCCTCGGGCGGCGACCCCGGGCCGACTACGACGGGACCATCCACCCCGTACTCGTCCAGCTCAGCGCGCCGCGCCCGCTCAACAACGCCACCGCCGGCGCCCGCACTGTCGACTTGGCCACTGAACTCCTCGTGGCTGAATAAACCCATCCGCCCCACGCTAGACCTCACCGAGGTCCGCGGGATCGAACCAGAGCCAAAGCGGATAAGAGCGGTCCCGGCTTCAGTTCGACTGGAAGGGGCTTTTCACCCAGCCGGCGACGACGGCGAGGCGGCTCGGTCGATGTACGGCGAGGAAGCCGAAGGGACGGTCGAAGTCCACGCTGACGTAGGTGATGTCGTAGGGCAGCTCAGGTCGTACGCCGGTCATCATGCCGGCCGCGGTGACGGCGGCGGCTTCGAAGCCTTCGGCGAAGAAGCGGGCCAGCACGTCCTGGGCGCCGCCGGAGATGGCCAACGGGATGGGGCTCAGCCTCGGCAGGTGCGATGTCGAGGTGCTCAACAGGCCGAGTCCGAACAGGTCCCGGTTGGCCAGCAGATCATGCTTGGTCCGGATCTCGAAGGAGGGCAGCGACAGTTCCAGCATGTCTTTGGGGCGGACTGATTTCAGCCGCTCCACAGCCAAACCGGGGCCACCGCGGTCTCCGGTATCAGCGGCCAGGCGGACCTGGGCCTGGCCCGAGAGTTCACGCAGGCCGGCACCGAGGATCTCGCCGGGCGACTGGTCGGTGCCGAGCAGCAGGTGAACATCGACGTCACCGTCGCCTTCGACGATGACGCGGGTGACGACATCATCGAGGACCGCCGCGATGGACAGATTCGAGGTGGTGCGATGCAGTGACTGTTGATCAGCGGGGCCCGGATCGTCAGGCCGCCCCGTGTCGCCCCGGCCGCGGGGGTAGCCCTCGAACGGGATACGCCAGCGCACCTTTGCGGTGAGCGCCGAGGCCAACACGAGCACGGTCTCTTCGGTGATCTCGATTGGAAACGTGTCGATGAGCCCGCCGGTCTGCTCGGCTGCCCACCGGTCCAGCGCCGCCTGATCAGTGAGAGCTCCCACCACCTCCTCGGGCAGCGGGGCAGCCCAACCGGAATCCAGCGGCACGCCTTCGCGAGCCCAGAGGCCCAACGCCGCAGTCGTGGACTGGCCGCCCCGGAGGATGTCGATGATCTCCAGGGCATCCCGTTGGGCGTTATCGGTGGGCCGGTCGAGTGCCGCAGCCAACTCGGCACCAGCCAGGTCGTCGGCCCCCGCGGCAAGCAGCGCCAGCAACGGCCACAACCCTGCACCAGAGAGAACAAAGTCCTCGGCACCCATGCGACTGCACCACCGTGCGGTCAGGGTGTTCGCAGCCTGTACCGCCGGGCTTCGTGCCTTCTTGGACTTCACGCCTGAATCATGCCTGGCGCCGGAGCGGCAGGAGGCGGCGATACCGATGGTGACGGCATGACCGGCCGCGAGGTCAACGCTGCGATGGCAGTCGCCTCCAATGCCAGCGCGTGCCGCAATGCCAGGAGATTGACGCTTTGCATCAGCACCACCAGCGTTTGCGGCAGAACCGCGACTCGCCGCCCTTGCTGCCGCCGCCTCCGCTAGACACCCGCGGCGGGTTCGGCACATTCGGTGCGTTCACCCGCGGCACGTCCACGCTGGGCGCCGTCAACGGCATCGCCGTTTGGGGGCACAGGTTCGAGTTCGCCGCCCCCACCAACGCCGTCGCTGCGTCGGGGCCGGGGTTGGCGGCGATGGCGATGGCGATGGCGATGGCGGTGATCATGGCGGCGCCGGCGAGCGCGATCTTCGATGTGGTGGTCAACGCCATGGTTGAACCTTTCTAGCGACCGCGCGCACCCTGCCGTCCAAGCTGTCGCGGTGTTCGGTCAGTTCACTGATCAACCCGGTTAGTCGGCCACCAGGTCAATCCCGGCATCAATGCCCTTCCGACCCGGCCAGTCGTCCCACAGCCACACCCGCCGCAGCAGCGGCCGATACGTCGGATCGTTCTCAAGACACCACTTGCAGACGGCCTCGAACTAGTCGCCCTTGCGCTTGGTGTCAGCTGGATCGAACTGCGCCGCGAGATCGTCAAAGCCCCCCACGTATCAGCAATGTAGGGGAAGACACCGACAACTGTCGTAGCTGCCGGGCTACGGCTCGAGCACGCCTCCCCACCAGGCCAGCGTGAACCCGTTGTCCCCGCTGACGCAGCTCACCGAGCCCTGATAACCCACGGAGCACCAAGCGTCGCCGTTGACCAGGCGGTGCGCCTCGGGCAGGTCGCCGGCACCGTCGCGGGTGAAGGTCGGAGTCTCGGAGTAGACGTATTCGGCCGGCTGCTGCGGGCCCGCGACGGTTTGGTTGGTGCCGGGCGGGGGCAGGGGACAACGCAGGTCGCCGCATCTATAGGCGTCTGAATTTTCGAACGGATTCCCGGGAACGTGGTCGCATCCGATGGTGCCGTCCGGCCCGATCCCACATCCATACTGCACCGCACGCTGGGCGTCGGCCTTGGGCCCGCCAAAGCCAGCCGGGAGGTGGAAGGGCTTGAAGAAGATCCAGCCGGGATCGTCGGGACTGGTGAAGTTCCCCTGCGCGATCGGCCAGGTTTCCGGGGGCTGGCCGGCGCAGGAGTTCTCGACGCCGGTCTGCGGATCGCAGGTGTCGGGTTCGGCGGCCGCGCCGGGTGCCGTGGCCACGGCGGCTGCGAAAATCAGTCCCAGCACCGCGGTCGCCGAGGTCATCCATCGAGCCGCAGTTAGGTGTCCCACAGCCGTCCCCTTTTCGTTCCCCGGAAAAACCTACCGTGATCAGCCGGATGCGGGCGAGTCAATGACAGGTTCCTGCAGCAGATCGGGCCAGGGGCCCGCAGGTTGAATTCCACTGATCCGCCGCGGGTCGGTGGAGCCGCAGCGGTCTCGGTGTGTTCGTCGATGTGGGCCTCGTCATCGTTGTCGCCGACGTTTTGAGCGGAGTCCTCGCTGATCCCGTTGGCAAGCTCCCAGTCCTTACACTCCTCGTCTTTCTCTTCTCTGATCTGATCGAGGCGTTCTTGGATTTCCTGCCGGCGGCTCCATTCCGTGGACGGGCTCACGATTTCATTCATGAGTTGCTGGTATTCGACTTCCCTGAGGTCCAGGCGCAGTGGCGGCATCAACAACGACCGCGGCCACAAAGTTTGGTCTGCGTTGTCGTAGCGACCGCGGATCGCGGCCAAGGTGCTGGAGAATCGTTGCGGAAGAGCGGAAGAGAGGTATTCGCGGGCTGCCCGAAGCCCGGGAGAGTCAGCCAGGACCACGCTGCAGCATTGGCCAGTTGGCCGCCTGGGGCTACGGCCGGTGGCGCACAGTGCGCGACCGGCGACGGCGCCACGATCACCGTCCAGCCGCGCCGCACCCGATGCCGGTCCTGCCTTTCGACGCACATCGTGATCCCCGCCGCACTGCAACCACGCCATGCCGACACCACCGCCGTGATCGGAACCGCGCTGCTGCACAAAGCGAAAGGACTCGGATACCGCCGGATCGCGGCCGTGATCGACCGCCCGGTCTCCACCGTGCGCCGCTGGCTACGGCGCCTGCCCCCTGAACACCTGGAACGGATATACCGCGACGGCACCAAGCATCTGCTGGCACTGGACCCCGGGACATTCACCGCACTGCGCTACCGCGGCAACATACTGGCCCACGCCCTGTCGATCCTGTCGGCGGCCGCCTACTGGGAGCGCCACCGATACGCCGCGCAGCATCCACCCTGGACCCTGACCGGGATGTACACCCGCGGCCGCCTGCTGGCCCCGCCGGGCTGACCCTATCGACACCCCCCCACACCGCCGGGGGTTCCGTCGGCGTGCCTGCGAGTGGCCGTCACCACGACGACCATCACGTCATCGCGACGACCAGACCGTCACCATGCAGACCAACAACCGAAATCACGTCCGCATCGACAATGACGGCATCGTCTGCACCCTCAGCGCCGGTCAACACCATCCCGGCAACACCCGCTCAGGCTGGGCGGATCTCCAGGCCGACGGTGCGCTTGGCCCCGCCGCGCAGCTTGGAGAAGAAGTTGAAGATCCGCCCGACGATCCCGTAGCGCTGGTTGATCGCCTGGTAGACGGTTTCGGTCTGCGACTCGTCGAGGACGGTGGCGACGGCTTCCACGGTGTCGCTCTTGACCTTGCCCTTCATATCGCAGATCGCCAGCGTGACCCGCGGGGTGTTGCGGATCCGCTTGACCTTCCAGGAGTTCTTCTCGGTGATCACCAAGGCCCGGTCGCCGTCGCGGGCGATCCAGATCGGAGTCGGCTTGGGCCGGCCGTCCTTGGTGAAGGTGGTCAGCAGCACGTACTGGGCCTTGGAGACGTCGTCGAAAGTGACAGCCATGTCCCTAACCTACCGGGCGCACCGGCCTTCCACGTCACCCTCGGCGTCCAGCAGCACCTGCCGCAGCTGCGCCAGGGTGGCCGGGTCCGGTTTCTCCCACATCCCGCGGCCCGCCGCCTCCAGCAGGCGCTCGGACATGCCGTGCAACGCCCACGGGTTGGACTCGGACAGGAACTTGCGATTCTGCGGATCCAGAACGTATTGCGCCGTCAGTTCCTCATACATCCAGTCGGCCATCACCCGAGCCGTCGCGTCGTAGCCGAACAGGTAGTCCACCGTGGCGGCCATCTCGAAGGCGCCCTTGTAGCCGTGCCGGCGCATCGCGGCCATCCAGCGCGGGTTGACCACCCGGGACCGGAACACCCGGGTGGTCTCCTCGGACAGCGTCCGGGTGCGCACCGCGTCCGGGCGGGTGTTGTCGCCGATATAGGCCGCCGGCGCCTGACCGGTCAGCGCCCGAACGGTGGCCACCATCCCGCCGTGGTACTGGAAGTAGTCATCGGAATCGGCAATATCGTGTTCGCGGCAGTCGGTGTTCTTGGCAGCGACCATGATGCGGCGGTACTGCTGCCGCATATCCTCGCCGGCCTGGCGGCCGTCAAGCCCGCGGCCGTAGGCGAATCCGCCCCAGGCGGTGTAGACCTCGGCCAGGTCGGCGTCGTCGCGCCAGTTCCGGCTGTCGATCAGCTGCAGCAGACCGGCACCGTAAGTTCCGGGTTTTGATCCGAAAATCCTTGTGGTGGATCGCCGTTCGTCGCCGTGATCGGCGAGGTCGGCCTGAACGTGGGCGCGCACATAGTTCATCTCGGCCGGCTCATCGAGGCCGGCCACCAGAGTGACCGCATCATCGAGCATTGTCACGACATGCGGGAAGGCATCCCGGAAGAAGCCGGAGATCCGCACCGTCACATCGATGCGGGGCCGCCCCAGTTCGGCGAGCGGGATCGCCCCGAGGTCGATCACCCGCCGGGATGCGTCATCCCAGACCGGACGCACTCCGAGCAGTGCCAGGATTTCGGCGATATCGTCGCCGGAGGTGCGCATCGCCGAGGTGCCCCACGCCGACAGTCCGACCGAGCGCGGCCACTGCCCGTAATCGGCGCGGTAGCGCGCAAGCAGCGAATCGGCCATCGCCACACCGGTTTCCCAGGCCAGTCGCGACGGCATTGCCTTGGGGTCCACGGAATAGAAGTTCCGGCCGGTGGGCAACACGTTGATCAGACCGCGCAGCGGCGATCCGGAGGGTCCGGCGGCGATATAGCGGCCGTCCAGCGCCCGCAGCACCTGGTCGATCTCACCGGCCGTACCGGCCAGCCGGGGCACCACCTCGGTGGCTGCGAACGTCAGAATGCGGGCCAGCGCGGGGTCGTCGGTGATCTGCCCCACCCGGTCGGCGTCCCACCCGCCGGATTGCAGATCGGCCAGCAAGTCGCGGGCCCGGCGCTCCGCCTCGTCCACCCGGGTGCGGTCGTCGGTGCCGTCCTCGGCCAGTCCGAGTGCCTGGCGCAGTCCAGGCAGGTGCTGCTCGCCGGCGAACAGTTGCCGGGCGCGCAGGATCGACAGCACCAGATCCAGTTCGGCCTCCCCCGCCGGCGCCGCGCCGAGGATGTGCAGACCGTCGCGGATCTGCACGTCCTTGATCTCACAGAGCCAACCGTCGACGTGTAGCAGCATGTCGTCGAAGTGATCGTCCTCGGGGCGTTCGGCCAGCCCCAGGTCGTGGTCCATCTTCGCCGATCGCATCAGGGTCCAGATCTGCTGGCGGATGGCCGGAAGCTTGGCCGGGTCCAGGGCGGCGACCCCGGCATGCTCGTCGAGAAGTTGCTCGAGGCGGGCGATATCGCCATAGGTCTCCGCCCGCGCCATCGGTGGAATGAGATGGTCGATCAGGGTGGCATGCGCCCGACGTTTGGCCTGGGTGCCCTCGCCGGGGTCATTGACCAGGAACGGGTAGACCAGAGGCAGGTCGCCCAGGGCTGCGTCGGGCGCGCAGTCCGCGGACAGTCCCAGGGTCTTGCCGGGAAGCCACTCCAGGTTTCCATGCTTGCCAAGGTGCACGAGCGCGTGCGCACCGAAGTCGTGCCGCAGCCAGAGGTAGGTGGCCAGGTAGTGGTGGCTGGGCGGAAGATCAGGGTCGTGGTAGATCGCCACCGGATTGGCGCCGAATCCGCGCGGCGGCTGCACCAGGATCACGGTGTTGCCGGATGCCATTGCGGCGACGACGATCTCGCCATCGGGGTGCTGGCTGCGGTCGACGTACAGATCGCCCGGCGGCGGCCCCCAATGGCCGACGACGGCATCGGCCAGTCCGGCGGGCAGTTCGGCGAACCACTGGCGGTAGCGGGCCGCGGGGATGCGGATGGGGTTTCCGGCCAACTGCCCTTCGGTGAGCCAGTCCGGATCCTGTCCGCCGCGTTCAATGAGTGCGTGCATCAGCGCGTCGCCATCGCCGGCCTCCACACCGGGCACCTCGCCGATGTCGTAACCCCTATCGCGCAGGGCTTTCAGCAGCGCGATGGTGCTGGCCGGGGTGTCCAGTCCGACCGCGTTGCCGATCCGGGAATGCTTCGTGGGGTAGGCCGAGAACATCAGCGCCAACCGCTTGTCCGCCGCCGGTACCCGCCGCAGCCTCGCATGGTTGACGGCCAGGCCGGCCACCCGCGCACACCGCTCCGGGTCGGGCACATAGGAGATCAGGCCGTCATCGTCGATCTCCTTGAAGGAGAACGGCACCGTGATGATCCGGCCGTCGAATTCCGGCACCGCCACCTGGGTCGCCACGTCCAGTGGGCTCATCCCGTCGTCGTTATCGCTCCAGCGCGATCGAGAACCGGTCAGACACAGCCCTTGGAGAATCGGGACATCCAGGGCGGCAAGGTGTTTGACGTCCCAGGCTTCATCGTCCCCGCCGGCGCCGACCGATGCCGGCCGCGCACCGCCGGCCGCCAGCACGGTGACCACCATGGCGTCGGCGCCGCCGAGCAGTGTCAGCAGTTCCGGCTCCGGATTGCGCAGCGAGGTGCAATACACCGGCAGCGGCCGCCCACCCGCGCGTTCGACGGCACAGCACAACGCCTCGATATATGCGGTATTGCCCGCCAGTTGCTGGGCGCGGTAGTACAGGATCGCGACCCTCGGGCCGTCGGGGTTCGCCCGTGCGGCCGTCACCGACTGGGCCCGCGATGACGCTGCCGGAAGGCACGGGGTTCGAGACGGGCAGCCCGCCGCGGACGGACATGAGCGCTCCAGCACCCCCCAGGTAGGGGTGGCCGCCGGGGGGGCGAACCCGAACCCGGTCATCAGCACGGTGTCGGACAGAAAAGCATGCAGTTGGCGGAGGTTCTCGACCCCGCCTTCGGCCAGGTAGGTGTGGGCCTGCACGGCGATGCCCGCGGGGACGGTCGAGCGCTCCATCAGATCGGCGTCCGGGGCCTGCTCCCCGCTGACGATCAGCACCGGCAGCCCACTCGCGACGACGGTGTCGATACCGTCCGGCCAGGCCCGATAGCCACCCAGGACCCGCACCACCACCACGTCGGCATCGGCAAGCAGGTCCGGGAGTTCACCCTCGATCAGCCGGGACGGATTGGACAGCCGGTACCGCGCGCCGCTGGCACGGGCGGTCATCAGGTCGGTATCCGAGGTGGAGAGCAGCAGAACGGTGGGCCGGGGCACCCGCTATTCGTACCCTAGGCAGCCGGATCGGGATCGGCCACGGGTGCCGGGCCTGGGTCGGGGACGGGTTCGGAGCGCACCTGACGCAGTAGCGGTGCCGCGGCCGCGACCAGGATGGCGACCACGACGGCCGGTGCCAGCAACGGAGCCCAGGTGATCCGCAGCGGTATGGCAGTGGCGATCAACCCCGCCGCGGTGAAGCCGACCAGGCCGATCGCAGCCGGGACGGTGATCGCGATCCCGCCGCGGTCCGCGGCGTGCCGGGTGATCAGATAGGCCGCCGCCGACAGGCCGGAAGCGGCGGCGAACAGCGGTGGTGTGTCGAGAAATGCCACCGCCGCCACGGTCAGCAGCACCGACACCGTTGCCGCCGGCCGGAAGAACACCCCGGCCAGCGCCGCCGCGGTCGCCGGGGCCACCGCGGCGAAACCGGCCGGTCCAGCCGACCACGCCGCCACGAGGACCATCAGCGCCGCGAAGACCCCCGAGAACGGCCGGGTCATCGCCGTCATCGACGTCGTCGCCGTCCGCCGCGCCGGCCGCTGTCGGGGAGCAGTCGCATGGCATGGTCCAACGGGATATCGGCCGGCCAGGAGACCACCTCGACGCCCATCACCCGCATATCCCGGCACATCACCGAGCGCTCCAGCGCCCACATCCGCTGCAGCAGCGGGTCGGCGTCACCGCCGAGCGGGTAGCCCTGCAACACGTCGACCACGACCACGACGTGACCGCGGCGGCGCAGGTCGATCAGCGCCATTCCGAACGCGGTGTCCAGCAGTGTGGAGAACGCCACCACCACCGCCCCCGGCGGGACGGCGGCCTGCGGGGCCAGCGTCCCGGTCACCTGGCGTCCGCTGACCCCGAGCACCGCATCGAGTACCCGGTAGAACTGCCGTTGGCCGATGTCGGGACCCAGCCATCTCGGACGCTGGCCGCCCAGTGCGACCACTCCGGCGCGGTCTCCGTTGCGCAGCGCGGACTGCACCACCTGAACGGCGCCCTCGACCACCCGGGCGGTGTCGGCCGTCGCCGGGCCGGCCGGCTGCGCGCTGGAGTCCACCAGAACCACCACGTCGACGGACCGATCGGTGAGCCGTTCGGTGACGTGCAGGCTGCCGCGCCGCGCGCTGACCGACCAGTTGACCGTCCGCAACTGGTCACCCGGGACGTAGGGACGGATGTCGGCGTATTCCACACCGGGGCCGGTGTGACGGGTCAGGTGGGTGCCGAGCCGTTGGGGAACCTCGGCCCTGGGAGTCGCGGTGGAGGTGGGCTGCGCCACCGGAAAAACGAAGACATCGGCGACCTCCGCCGTTCCGGTGGCGATGCGCAACCCGCCGGCCGCGATGACCTCCACCTGCGCCGTCAGCGGGTAGCGGCCCCATCTCGGAGCGCTGACCGACACGGTCCGGCGCTCCGGGCCGCCCTCCCCCGCGTCGTCGATCTGCATGCCGGGCAACGCGGTCACCGTCAGGTCGACGGTGGCCCCGTCCGGATATCTGCACACTTCGGTCGTCAGCTGGACCGGCTCCCCCTCGAAACAGCGCTGTGCCGCCGGGTGGGCCACCACCCCCAGCGTTGCCGGAAGCCGCTGCCAGCCGAGCGAGGCCAGCACGCCCAGCATCGGAGCGGCGAAGGCGATCAGTTGCCACCGCCCGGGCAGCATCGCCGCCGCCAGCGCCACCGCCGCGCAGAGGAACAGCGACTGTGCCAGAACCGATGTGCGCCAGACCAGGTGGGCATCGACCTGGCGAGCGGAGTCCTCCATCGGCTAGGCCCGCTCGGGCGCCCGCGGAACGGGCAGCCGGCGCAGCAACTGCTCCACCACATCGGTGCCGTGCAGGCTGCGCACCCACATCTCCGGCCGCAGGGTGATCCGATGGCCCAGCGCCGGAACCGCCAGTGCCTTGACATCCTCGGGCAGGACGAAGTCCCGACCGCTGAGCAGGGCTCGGGCCCGAGCCAGCTGAACCAGATCCAGTTCCGCGCGGGGGCTGGCCCCAACGACCAGCTGCGGATGGTTGCGGGTGGCCGTGGCCAGCGAGACCACGTACCTCAGCACATCCTCGTGCACCGAGACCCCCTCGACCGACTCCCGCATCGCCACCAGTTGATCGGCGTCCACCACCTCGGCGATCTCGACCTCCGCCGATCCGCGCTCCAGGCGGCGGCGCAACATCGCGGTCTCGTCGCTCTCCGAGAGGTAGTCCAGCGTGACCTTCACCGCGAACCGGTCCAGTTGGGCCTCCGGTAACGGGTAGGTGCCCTCGAACTCAATCGGGTTGTCGGTGGCGATGACGACGAACGGCGACGGCAGCCGGTGGGTTTCGCCGTCGATGCTGACCTGGTGTTCGGCCATCGCCTCCAGCAGTGCGGCCTGCGTCTTGGGCGGGGTCCGGTTGATCTCATCGGCCATCAGCAGGTTGGTGAAGATCGGGCCGCGACGGAACTCGAAATGACCTGAGCGCATGTCGTAGATGGTCGAGCCGAGCAGGTCTGCGGGCAGCAGATCCGGGGTGAACTGCACGCGGGTGAACCGCAGCCCCAGGGCCAGCGCCATCGACCGCGCGATCAGCGTCTTGCCCATCCCGGGCAGATCCTCGATCAGCACGTGACCGCCGGCCAGCACCGAGGTCAGGATCAACGTCAGCGCCGCCCGCTTGCCGACAACCGCCCGTTCGACCTCGTCGAGGACGGCTTCGCAGAGCGCGGTGGTGGTAGCGGCTCCCGAACCGGCCCCCGACGTGGCTTCAGTCGTCATAGCTCTTCCAGTCGTCGCAGGATTTCCTCGAGGGCCGCCCGTCCGGGTCCGGGCTCGTCGCGGCCGCCCGCCGGTGCGTTGTTGGGATCGACCCACGGCCAGAGTTCCGCACCGAACACCATCGCGCCGGTGGCGGCCAATGCCGCCGGATCCTTGATCCGGGTCGCCAACATGAATTCCCGGGCCAGCCGGGGTCGCAGATACCGGTCCCAGCTCGCACGACTGGCGTCGGCCCACCCGATCATCGCCTCGGTGCGGGACTGCCAGCCGAGCAGGGAGTCCAGAGCGGCATCGGCCACCGGTTCGGTGGAACGCTCCGGCCGTACCCCGACGAAGCTGTCGCGCAGGACGATCGCGAACACCGCCACCGCCGCCGCCGCAACCGGCAGCGCCCAGCGCCGGTCGATGGTGAAGACCGTCACCTCGATCAGCATGACCAGGAGGAACCCGCCGACCACCACGGCCCGGGTCATCGCCGTGGTCATGAGGATGGCTGCCGCAGCTCGTCGAGAACCGCCCGCAGCGCCCGTTCGGCCACCTGCCGGTGGTCTTCGGTCATCACGTGTCGGCTGAACCGTGCTTCGGCGAACACCTCCACCAGGGTTGTGGCGCTGCCGGCCCGGACCGCACGGTGTCCCACCGCCCGGGCCAGCACCTCCGAGGGGGTGTCGGAAACCTGCGGGGCCGCCCCCGGGGAACTGGCGAGGGCCTGCTCCATGGCCGCGTAACAGGCGATGATGGCCTCGCGGGGACCGCGGCTGAGATCGCCGACCTCGGCCAGTCCCCGCTCGGCCGCCACCGCGAGAGGTTCGGGCCCGGGCACCGAGGGCGCCGGCTCGGCCGCCGGCGGCAGCGGCGCCGCGGGCCGCCTCCCGCGCTGGCGTCGGACGGCAGTCACCACCGTGCCGACGAGGGTCATCACCACCAGCGCCACGGTCGTCACCTCGAGGTAGCGCAGTACCCGGCCGTCGGACTCCTGTTGCCGTGGTTGCGGCGCAGCGGGAGGCGCCGGCGGACCGGCGGCCGGCTGAACGGGGGTGCGATCCGCGGGCGGCTGATACCCGAGTTCGGTCGGCGCGGTGCTCAACAGACCACCCAGCAGGAGTGCGAACAGCCATGCGGCGGCCAGAGCGGCAGCGATCAGCAGCAGCATCCGCCGACTCGGCCGGGCCCGCGGTCCGGATACCTCGCGGGGCAGTTCCCGGCGGTCGGCAGGAGTGTCCGGCACCGTTCTGCGGAACGACGCGGCCAGGGCGATCGCCATGATCAACACCGAGGCCGCCAGCAGCGTGATCACACCGGCGAGCGACGCGGCGCTGTTCTGGGGTTGCTCCTCCGGACCGGTCCGGACGTCCGGTATCCGGCCACCCAGCAGCACCCCGGCAACAATGACCAGCCCGAGCAGGACCGCCACCCGTCCCGCGGGCCTGGTTTCACCGGCGAAGCGAGCCGTCGTGGCGCAACCCCCTGGTCTGATGGGTTTCGGATACCTGAACTCCGATCCCTGCTCCCCATCGTGACATGCCGCGGGCCGTAACGTGAGAGCGTGATCAGGACGCGCGACGAGGATGCCTGCCCCGGCGCCCTTCAGGTGCACCGGGCCGCCGACGGTCTGCTGGCCCGGATTCGGCTACCGGGCGGGATGATCGGCCCCGACCAGCTTGAGGCCCTCGCCGACGCCGCCGACCGGTTCGGGGCCGGCACCCTGGAACTGACCGCCCGCGGCAATGTGCAGTTGCGCGGCGTCAGCGATGCCGAGGAGGTCGCGGCCGCGATGAGTGCCGCCGGACTGCTGCCGTCGACGACCCATGAGCGGGTGCGCAATATCGTCGCCTCACCGTTGTCCGGACGCCTCGGCGGACACGAGGACATCCGGCCGTGGGTGGCCGAACTGGACTGCGGCATTCAGTCCGACCCGGCGCTGGCCGGGCTGCCGGGCCGGTTCCTGTTCAGCATCGACGACGGCACCGCCGACGTCTCCGGGCTGGCCGCCGACGTCGGTGTGCACGTTCTTGCCGATGCTGTCGCGCTGTTGCTGGCCGGCCGCGACACCGGTATTCGACTGACCCCGGAGGGTTCGGTAGAGGGCCTGCTCGAGGTTGCCCGCCGGTTCGCGCTGGTACGCGGAAATGCCTGGCGGATAGCCGAATTGGATGATCCGAGCATTCTCTTGACCGGGTACGAGCCCGCTGCGCCGGCAGCCGGCGGATTCGCCCCGCCGCGAGCCCGGGTCGGCTGGATCGAGCAGGATGACGGGGCCGTGGCGCTGGGCGCGGCGGTGCCACTTGGCGTGCTCTCGGCCCGGCAGGCGCAGTTCGTCGCCGCCATCGGGGCACCGGTGGTCATCACCCCGCGTCGCTCACTGCTGGTCTGCGATCTGACGGAGCAGGTGGCCGACACCGCTCTGCGGGTGCTGGCTCCACTGGGACTGGTATTCGACGCGGCCTCGCGCTGGCTGGATATCTCCGCCTGCGTGGGCAGTCCGGGGTGCGAGCGGTCGATGGCCGATGTGCGGGCCGAGGCGACCCGGGCGGCGGAGTCCGGATCGGTGACCGGCACCGTGCACTATGTGGGCTGCGAACGCGCCTGCGGCAGTCCGCCCTCCGGTCCTGTGCTGGTCGCCACCGGAGACAGCTACGTCGCTCTCAACCGACCGATCCCACTCAACCCCCCGACCGTAGGGTGATCACCGTGCTCGACTACATCCGCGACGCCGGCGAGATCTACCGGCAGTCCTTCGCGACGATCCGGGCCGAGTCCGACCTGAGCCCGTTCCCCGAGGACATCGCCCGGGTGGTGGTTCGGCTGATCCACACCTGCGGGCAGGTCGACCTGACCGAGCACATCGCCTTCACCCCCGGCGTGGTGGCCGCCGCCCACGCCGCGTTGACCGACGGTGCTGCGATCCTGTGCGACTCGTCGATGGTCGCCGCCGGGATCACCGCCGCCCGACTGCCGGCCCGCAACCAGGTGGTCTCCCTGGTGGCCGACCCGGGCGCCGCCGATCTGGCGCAACGCCGGGAGACCACCCGATCCGCGGCCGGGGTGGAACTGTGGGCCGACCGGCTGGCCGGCTCGGTGATGGCCATCGGCAATGCCCCGACCGCGTTGTTCCGTTTACTGGAACTCATCGACGAGGGGGCGCCCCCGCCCGTTGCGGTGCTCGGCGGCCCAGTCGGGTTCGTCGGGTCCGCGCAGTCCAAGACCGCACTCGTCGACAACCCGCGCGGCATGGAGTACCTGGTGGTGCTGGGACGCCGCGGCGGCAGCGCGATGGCCGCGGCCGCCGTCAACGGGATCGCGAGTGCGCGCGAATGAGGCTCGCCGAATGAGCCATGGGCACCGAATGAGGCTCGCCGAATGAGCCATGGGCACCGAATGAGGCTCGCCGAATGAGCATGGGAAGCGAATGACGGCGCGCGGCACGCTTTACGGCGTCGGCCTGGGCCCCGGCGATCCGGAACTGGTGACGGTCAAGGCCGCGCGGGTGATCGGCGAGGCCGACGTGGTGGCCTATCACAGCGCCCGCCACGGCCGCAGCATCGCGCGCCGCATCGCCGAACCGTACCTGCGCCCCGGCCAGATCGAGGAACACCTGATCTATCCGGTGACGACCGAGACCACCGACCACCCCGGCGGCTACGACGGCGCCATGCAGGATTTCTACGCCCACGCCGCCGACCGGATCGCCGCACACCTGGAGCAGGGTCGTGACGTCGCACTGCTGGCCGAGGGCGACCCGCTGTTCTACAGCTCCTACATGCACATGCACACCAGACTCACCCGGCGATTCGATGCGGTGATCGTGCCCGGGGTGACGTCGGTCAGCGCCGCCGCCGCGGCGACCGGCATCCCGTTGGTCACCGGCGACGAGGTGCTGTCCATCCTTCCCGGCACGCTACCGGTGGCCGAACTGGCCCGCCGGCTGGCCGATAGCGACGCCGCGGTCATCATGAAGCTCGGGCGCACCTATCCCCAAGTGCGTGAGGCGCTTTCACTGACCGGGCGGCTCGATGACGCGCTGTACGTGGAGCGGGCCAGCACCGAGGGACAGCGGGTGCTGCCGGCCGCCGCGGTGGATGCGACCGATGTCCCGTACTTCTCACTGGCAATCCTTCCCGGCGACGGCCGGCGCACGCCGCGTCCATCGCGCAACGGAACCGTCGCGGTGGTCGGTCTCGGCCCCGGCGGCGCCGGATGGATGACACCGCAAAGCCGCGAGGAGCTGGCGGCGGCCACCGACCTGATCGGGTACGCGCCGTACCTGGACCGGGTGCCGCCCGCTCCTGGGCAGCGCCGCCACCCCAGCGACAACACCGACGAACCCGCGCGGGCCCGGCTGGCCTGCGAACTGGCCGAGCAGGGCCGCGCGGTGGCGGTGGTGTCCTCCGGTGACCCCGGCGTTTTCGCGATGGCCACCGCGGTCCTCGAGGAGGCCAAACAGTGGCCGGGCGTGGATGTTCGGGTGATCCCGGCAATGACCGCCGCCCAGGCCGTGGCCAGCCGGGTGGGCGCGCCGTTGGGTCACGACTACGCGGTGGTGTCGCTCTCGGACCGGCTCAAACCCTGGGATGTCATCGCCGCGCGGTTGTCGGCCGCAGCCGCGGCAGATCTGGTGCTGGCGGTCTACAACCCGGCCTCGAAGAGTCGGACCTGGCAGGTGGCGGCGATGCGGGATCTGCTGTTGGAGCATCGCGATGCCGGCACCCCGGTGGTGATCGGCCGCGACGTCTCCGGGCCGAACGAGTCGGTGCGGATCGTACGATTGGCGGATCTTGATCCGGCCGATGTCGATATGCGCTGCCTGCTGATCGTGGGTTCGTCACAGACCCAGTGGTACGGCGACACGGTGTTCACCCCGCGCCGCTACCCGGGCTGACCCATCACCCATTCAGCGGCATCCGCCACCGACTCCACCACCGCCAGCCCGGGCGGAAGCGCCGGCCGCTGGATCATTACCACGTCGACGCCGAGATCCTTGGCGGCGTCGATTTTGGCCCGGGTCATCTCCCCGCCGCTGTTCTTGGTCACCAGCGCCTCGATGCCGTACCGGTTCAGTAACGCGAGTTCGTCGTCATAGCGGTACGGCCCCCGGGACAGCAGCAGGTGGTGGTTGCACGGGAGCGCCACCGCGTCCGGCGCGGTGACCACCCGGATCAGGAACCAGGCGCCGCTAGCGCCGAACGCCGCCGCGCCGGATCGTCCGGTGCTCAGAAAAACCCGCGAATATTCTTTGGCTGCAACGATTTCGGCGGCCTCGTTGTCGGATCTCACCTGCAACGAACCGCCGGATTCCCACGGCGGTCGGTGCAGCACAAGGTGCGCCACCCCGAGCTCTCGACAGGCAGCCGCGGTGTGATCGGTGATGGTGGCGGCGAACGGGTGGGTCGCGTCGACGACGGCGGTGATGCCGTTGTCTACCAACCAGTTCCGCATTCCGGCCACTCCCCCGAATCCACCGATACGCACCGGCCCGACCGGCAGAGCCGGATCGGGCACGCGGCCCGCCAGTGAACTGACGATGTCGATCTCCGGGTGTAGCCGGGCGGCCAGCGCGCGAGCCTCGCCGGTGCCACCCAGGAGCAGCAGCCGCATCAGTGCCGGGTTCCGCGGACGCGTCCGGACGAGTACAGGTAGCTGTCGGTGAACCCCTCGGCGGTGAGCACATCCCCGACGATGATCACCGCCGTCCGGGTGACCGAAGACTGGTGCATCTGCTCGGCGATATCGGCCAGGGTGCCGCGCAGCACCACCTGCTGTGGCCAGGAGGCGAATGCCACCACCGCGACCGCAGTGTCGGCCCGGTAGCCGCCGGAACGCAGGTCCGCAACGATGGCGTCGATGCGGTGGGCGGCCAGGTGGATCACCAGGGTGCCCCCGGATCCCGCAAGCGCGGCCAGGCTCTCACCGTCCGGCATGGCGGTCGACAGGGTGGCTACCCGGGTCAGCGTGACCGTCTGGGATACCCCGGGCACGGTGAGCTCCCGGCCCAGTGCAGCGGCCGCGGCGGCGAACGCAGGCACACCCGGCACGATCTCCGATTCGATGCCGAGCGCGTCGAGGCGCCGGCGCTGTTCGGCGACCGCACTGTAGATCGACGGATCGCCAGAGTGCAGCCGTGCGACGTCGTGACCTGCGGCGTGCGCGGCGGCGAGTTCGTCGATGATCTGCTCGAGGGTCAGCGGGCCGGTGTCGACGATGCGGGCCTGCGGCGGACACCATGCGAGCAGATCGGCGGGCATGATCGAGCCGGCATACAGACACACCGTGCAGCGCTGCAGCAACCGTTGGCCGCGCACGGTGATCAGGTCCGCCGCGCCTGGGCCGGCACCGATGAAGAAGACCGTCACACCGGGCTCATAACGTCGTCACCGTCCACTGGGTGATCGGCATCAGCGGGCGCCACCCGGTGAACCCGCCGAGCGGCTCGCCACGATAGTGCTGAAAGCGACGCAGCTCGCCGCCGAGGCGTGAATGCCACTCCACCAGAAGTGCTTCGGACTCCGCGGTGACCGCGTTGGCCACCAGCCGACCGCCGGCGTCCAGCCGGTCGATGCACGCCTCCACAAGGTCGCCGCGGGTCAGGCCGCCACCGATGAAGATGACGTCGGGCTGCCCGGCGCCGTCGAAATCCTGCGGTGCCGCGCCGCGGATCTCCACGTCGGCGCCGAATGACCGCGCATTGACGCTGACCCGGTCGCGGCGTGCCGCGTTGCTCTCGAACGCCACCGCGTGACACCCCGGCGCGCTTCGGCACCATTCAACGGCGATGCTGCCCGAACCGGATCCGACGTCCCACAGCAGCTCGCCCGGTCGAGGCGACAGCGCAGCCAGTGTCACCGCGCGGACCGTCGCCTTGGTGATCTGGCCGTCATGGCTGAAAACCTCGTCGGGCAGGGTGCGGCCGTCGTTCTCCTCGGGCCGGTAACGCACCGCGATGACGTTGAGGTCGTCGATGTCGGTGGGTGGTGCGGCCGCCCACGCGTCGGCCGGGCCGGAACGAATGCGCTCCCGCGCCCCGCCGAGTTGCTCGAGGACGGTGAACTCCGAAGCGCCGCGGCCGGTTTCGGTCAGCGCAGCGGCCAGTGCTCGGGGGGTGCCCGCGTCACGGCACAGCACCACCGCCCGGCCACCGCGCCGGACGGCGGTATGGACCGGCGCGGTGACGAGGCTGATGACCTCGGTGTCGTGGGCGGCCCAGCCCATCCGGGCACAGGCCAGGCTCACCGAGGAGACCTGCGGTAGCACCCGCACCCGCTCAGCGCCGTGTAGCCGGATCAGGGTGGTGCCGATGCCGTGCAACAGCGGATCTCCGCTGGCGACCACATGGATATCCCCCGAAGGTGCATCGTCGAACAGACGCTCCAGCGCGGGCAGCATCGGACTGGGCCAGCGGTGCCGAGGGGCTGCGACGGTGTCGTCGAGCAGATCGAGCTGACGCGGGGAGCCGTAAATCACGGTGGCGCCGCGGAGTTCGCGTCGCGCATTCTCGGACAGCCCAGCCATGCCGTCGGCGCCGATACCGACCACCACGATCTGACTCACCGGGCCCATTTTCGGCTCTTCACTTCGTTCATCACCGGGCCCATTTTCGGCTCTTCACTTCGTTCATCACCGGGCCCATTTTCGGCTCTTCACTTCGTTCATCACCGGGGCAATTCGGCTCTTCACTTCGTTCATCACCGGGGCAATTCGGCTCTTCACTTCGTTCATCACCGGGGCAATTCGGCTCTTCACTTCGTTCATCACCGGGGCAACCTCCGCCACAGCGGCTGCGGCAACATCCGCATGCCGGCGAACAGCGGCCGCAGCGCCCACGGCACCCACACCGTGCGGCGCCCACTCGCCAGTGCCCGTGCGGTCGCCTCCGCCACCTGCGCCGGCGTGCTGGACAGAGGAGCCGGGTCCATCCCCGCCGTCATCCGGCCGATCACGAACCCCGGCCGCACGATCAGCATCCGCACCCCGCTGCCGTGCAACGCATCGGCCAGACCGCTGGCGAATCCGTCCAGCCCCGCCTTGGCCGATCCGTACACGTAGTTGGCCCGCCGCACCCGGACGCCGGCCACCGAGGAGAACACCACCAGTGTGCCTCGCCCGGCGGCCCGCATCGCCGAAGCCAGCACGGTCAGCAGGCTGATCTGGGCGACATAGTCGGTGTGCACGATGGCCACGGCGTGGGCCGGGTCGACCTCGGCACGCGACTGCTCGCCCAGGATCCCGAAGGCCAGCACCGCCGTGTCGATCCGCCCGAACTCGGCGAGCAGGTTCTCCACCAGCGAGCCGTGCGAACTCAGAACGTCGGCGTCGAACTCCATCGTGCGGACCTCACGGGCACCGGCCGCGCGCACCGCCGAGACCTGCTCATCGAGGCCGTCGGCGCCCCGGGCGGCCAACACCACCGTCGCGGCCGGGGCCAGCCGGATCGCCACCTCGACACCGATTTCGCTGCGGCCGCCGAAGATCACCACGACCGGGCCGGAATCGGCGGCCGTGTCCGCTGTGTCCTCCACGGTTGCGATTATTCACTGCGCTAGCGTGATCACCGATGCCCAACACCACGACCCGCCTGACCAGCGATGCCCTGGAGTTCCTCACCGAGCGACACCTGGCGATGCTGACGACTCTTCGCGCCGATGGCTCCCCCCATGTGGTGGCCGTCGGGTTCACCTTCGATCCCAAGACCCATATCGCCCGGGTGATCACCAGCGACGGCTCGCAGAAGGCGGTCAACGCCGACCGCAGCAATATCGGGGTGCTGTCCCAGGTGGACGGTGCGCGCTGGCTGTCGCTGGAAGGCGTGGCGAGCGTCAACCGTGTTCCGGAGGCCATCCGCGACGCCGAACTGCGCTACGCCCAGCGCTACCGGACGCCCAGGCCGAACCCGAAGCGCGTGGTGATCGAGGTTCTGGTCAAGCGGGTGCTCGGATCCTCCACCTTGCTCGACCGCAGCACCGAGCACTGAGCCTGCTCAGGGCAGCGGCACCACCGTCAGGTCGTGCGGCCGGCTGTTGACCGGCAGCGCTCCGTCGGCAGTGACGATCACGATGTCCTCGATCCGCGCACCCCACCGGCCGGGCAGGTAGATGCCGGGCTCGACGCTGAACGCCATCCCCTCGGCCAGCGGCTGGTCGTTACCGGCGACGATATAGGGCTCCTCGTGCACCGACAGGCCGATCCCATGGCCGGTGCGGTGCACGAAATACTCCGCCAACCCGGCCTGCGCCAGCACATCTCGGGCCGCCGCGTCGACCGACTCGGCGCGCACCCCCGGACGCACCGCCGCCACCGCGGCGGCCTGCGCACGCTGCAGCACCGCGTACTGCCCGGCCACGTCGGGAGCCGGTTCGCCGAGGCTGTAGGTGCGGGTGCAGTCGGAGTTATAGCCCGGCTCGACCGGTCCGCCGATGTCGACGACGACGATGTCGCCGGGCCGCAATTCCCGGTCGGAGCATTCGTGGTGCGGATCCGCGCCGTGCGGCCCGGACCCGACAATGACGAAGGCGGCCTCCGAATGCCCTTCGGCGACAATGGCATTGGTGATATCGGCGGCGATCTCGGCCTCGGTGCGACCTGGCCGCAGGAATTGCGGCACCCGAGCGTGCACCCGATCGATGGCCGCACCGGCGGTGCGCAGCGCCTCGATCTCGTGGGCGTCCTTGACCATCCGCAGCGCGGCTAGCACGCCGGTGGCCAGTACCGGCACCACGCCGAGCAGTTCGGCGAGCGGCAACAGGTGCAGGGCCGGCATCGCGTCGGTGACCGCGAAGGCGGCCGGGGTACCCCCCAGCGCCTGTCCCACCAGCCGGTAGGGGTTCTCGCCGTCCACCCAGTCCCGGACCACCAGGCCCAGGTCGGCGACCGCCGACTCCCGCAGCGCCGCCAACTCCATCCGCGGCAGCACCACGGTGGACTCTCCGCTGGAGGCGATCACCAGGGCAGTCAGCCTCTCGAATGTCTGGGCCCTCGAACCGGTGAGGTAACGCAGGTCGTAACCCGGAGTGATGACCAGCCCGGCCAGTCCTGCCGCGCGCGCTCCGTTCGCCGCGGCCGCAAGCCGGCGGGCGTAGACCTCACTGCTGAATCGTCCGGCGTTCACGCCGTCACGTTAGCGTGTGGCCATGTCCGTGTTGCTCCTCGACGGCGCCAGTATGTGGTTCCGGTCCTACTTCGGCGTGCCGTCGTCGATCACCGCACCCGATGGGCGACCCGTCAACGCGCTGCGAGGATTCATCGACAGCGTCGCCACCCTGATCACCCGGGAACGCCCGGACCGACTGGTCGTGTGCCTCGACCTGGACTGGCGCCCGCAGTTCCGAGTCGACCTCATCCCGTCCTACAAAACCCACCGGGTGGCAGCCGAGGTGGACGATATCGACGGGGATGCTGACGTCGAGGAGGTGCCCGACGATCTCAGCCCGCAGGTCGAGATGATCCTGGCGGTGCTCGACGCGTTCGGTATCGCGACCGCCGGTGCGGTGGGTTTCGAGGCCGACGATGTGCTGGGGACGCTGGCTGCCACGGAATCCCAGGATGAGGTTGTCGTGGTCAGCGGCGATCGCGATCTGCTGCAAGTCGTCGCCGATGACCCCGTGCCGGTACGGGTGCTGTACATCGGCCGCGGTTTGTCGAAGGCAACCATGTTCGGCCCGGCCGAGGTTGCCGAACGCTACGGGGTTCCGGCGGATCGGGCCGGTGCGACATACGCCGAACTCGCACTGCTGCGCGGGGACCCGTCCGACGGTCTGCCAGGTGTTCCCGGTGTCGGCGAGAAGACCGCGGCGACCATGCTGTCGCAGTACGGCTCGCTGGACAGCATCATGGCGGCCGCCCACGATCCGAAATCGGCCCTGCCCAAGGCGTTTCGGGCCAAGATCCTGGCGGCGGTGGACTACATCGCCGCCGCTGGGCCGGTGGTCCGGGTGGCCCGCGACGCGCCGGTGCAACTGTCGGGTACGGATGACCGTCTGCCGTTGGTCGCTGCGAATCCGGACCGGGTGGCCCAGCTGTCCCGGGAGTTCGGGATCAGCTCGTCGATCGCACGGCTGCAGAAGGCGCTGGACGGCTTGGCCGACTGAGGATCACTCCGCAACGCCCAGGACACTGACGTCGATGCCCGCGCGGCGAAGGTCGTTGAGAACTCCGTCGCGCAGCGTCCGTTCCGAGGCGGGGCATCCCCGGCAGGCGCCGTCCATCGCGACCTGCACGGCATCGTCGGTGAGCGACACGATGCGCAGCCCGCCGCCGTGGGACAACGCGACCTCACCGGTGCCGCGGGCAATGATATTGCGCGCCCGGGTCAGCTCATCGACGCCCTCGATCTCCTCGAGGATGGCCGTCCGGCAGGCCGGCGCGAGCGTCGCCCACTCCTCGGCCCTAGGGCACCGGGTGAGCAAGGTCTGTTCACCGCGGACCTCGACACGGGCCAGCCGGCCCTGTTCGACCATCGGGGCGAGTGCGCCGGGACAGCCGGCCAACGAATCCGCCGCCCAGAAGCCGTCCGCCGACCACCCGAGCGCCCCGATCACGAAGCGGATGGTGTCGGGATCAGCCGTCCGCTCCGCGTGCAGGCGCAGGTGCCGGGACACAGCTCTACCCGCCGATCATCGTGAAGACGCGGTTGCCGATGAACGCCGCGGCATAGGCGATGGCAAGCAGCCCGAAGAAGGCCGTCAGCGGCCACTTCCAGGAATTCGTCTCACGGCGCATCACCGCGACGGTGGACATGCACTGCAGCGCGAAAGCGAAGAACAGCAGGATCGCGGCCACCGTGCCGGCCGAGTAGAGCGGAGTGCCGTCCGAGCGGGTCTTGGACTTCAGGGCATCTGAGATGCTCTGCTCCTCCTCGCTCTCAGCGGCGCTGATCTGCCCGAGGGTGGACACGAAGACCTCGCGGGCCGACAACGACGACAGCACCGCCACATTGATCTCCCAGTTGAAGCCGAGCGGGGCGAAGGCCGGGACCATGGCGGTGCCGATCCTGCCGGCGACGCTGTTCTCCATCTGGTAGGCCGCCGCCTGCGGCGGCGTCAGGTCCGCCGGGGCCTCGACGCGGGGAACATTGAGCAGGACCCACAGCACCGCCGTGGTGGCCAGGATGATGGTGCCCGCCTTGCGGATGAACATCTTGGCCGAATCCCAGGCCTGGATGACGACCTGCTTGGCACCCGGCACCCGGTAGGGCGGTAGTTCGAGGTAGAACGGCAGGCTGTCGGAACGCAGCACACTGCGCTTGAGCAGTGCGGCGAGCACCATGGCCGAAACGGCGCCGAGCAGGTACAGGCCCAACAGCACCAGACCTTGCGCCCGCAACGGGCCGAGAACCGGGGTGTTGGGGACGAAGGCGGCGATCAGCAGGGTGTACACCGGCAGCCGGGCCGAGCAGGTCATCAGCGGCGAGACCAGGATCGTGGCGATCCGGTCCCGCGAGGAGGGAATGGTCCGGGTCGCCATGATGCCCGGGACGGCACACGCGTAGGAACTCAGCAGTGCGACGAAACTGCGGCCCTCCAGACCCACCGCTCCCATCACCCGGTCCATCACCAGGGCGACTCGGGACATGTAGCCGATGTTCTCCAGGAACGAGATCATCACGAAGAGAAGGATGATCTGCGGCACGAAGCCGAGGACGGAGCCGACGCCGCCGATCAGCCCGTCGGAGACGAACCCGGCGAGCAACTCGCTGGGAATGCGCGACGTTGCCAGTGCGCCCAGCCACTCGAAGAAGGTGTTGATGGCGTCGGTCAACGGTGCCGCCCAGGCGAAGATCACCTGGAAGAAGGTGACCATGACCAGGGCGAAGATCGCGGTGCCGACACCGGGGTGGAGCAGAATCCGATCGACCCGCTCGGTCCACGGATTGCGTTCACCGGCGACGTGCACCGCCTGGGCCGTCACGGAGTCGATCCACCCGGCCAGGCCCTCGGGGTCACTCGGAGGCTCCAGAACCGGCCGCGGCCAGCCGCCCGGGTTCTCCAGCAGGCCGCGGACGGATTCCACGCCCCGGCCCGAGGTGCCGACGGCGCCGATCACCTCGATGCCCAGGGCGTTGGACAGCGCCGGGATGTTGATACTGCCGCCGCCGGCCTCCACCTCGTCGATCATCGTCAGCACGAGAGCTGTGGGCAGGCCCAGCCGCAGCGCCTGACCGACCAGCACCAGCGAACGTTGCAAGGTGGTGGCGTCCACCACCAGCAGCAGCGCATCCGGCGGCGGCGCATCGGGATTCTTGCCTTCCAGAAGGTCGCTGACCACCTGCTCGTCGGGGCTGACGGGTTCCAGGCTGTAGGTGCCGGGCAGGTCCTCCAGAGCAACCTTACGATCGCCCAGCCGGACCGTCCCGACCCGCCTTGTCACCGTCACGCCCGGATAGTTCGCGGTCTTGGCCCGAAGGCCGGTCAGCGCATTGAACAAGGTGGTCTTACCCGCGTTTGGGCTTCCCACCAGGGCAACCCGGTGCAGTGATGCGGACGCACGAGGTGGCATCAGCCCGCCTGCGTGTCGGGGCCGTTCGACGCTTCGACCCGAACCAGCACGCATTCTGCTTCGCAGCGACGTAACGCCATCTGATAGCCGCGGAGTCCGAATACCGCAGGGTCCTGCAGCGGTGCCCGCCGCAACAGACACACGCTGGTGCCCGGCAGGAAGCCGAGGTCGCGGAGTCGACGGCTCTGCGGCAACGCGGGATACCCGACGATACCGGCGACGCATCCGACCTGACCCGGCCGGAGATCGCACAGCGGGATTACCTGGGCATCTACGGATGCGGACTCAACCATGGACGGCTGCCTTCCAGTGGGGCGGCGGGCACCGAGTGGCGCGCGGCCAATGCTATGTAGCTTAGGCTACCCTGCCCAACCGCAAGTAAGGTAATCCTACCCTGACCCCAGGGGGCGCAACGATCCACGACGACCTCGTGCAGCCGCTCAACGTCCACATCACCAGTGAGTCCTGTGCCAAGCCCAGTGATCAGCCGCAGGCCAAGCCCGGAGAACGCAAGCCCGTTTCTCAACGGGGACCGACCGACGTTGCTGGCCGCTACTTGGGCCGGCCGACCTCGTAGGTGCCATTGTCGTCCTGGAAGGTCACCGTCACCTGGCGCTTGGTGCCGTCGATGCTGACTTCACAGTTGAAGGTGTCACCCTTCTTCACCGTCGGGTCCTCACCGTTATTGCACCTGACGTCCTTGACGTTCTTGGCGCCGTAGCCGTTCGACTCGTCGGTGAGAATCTGCGTCACGCCCTGCTGGGCCTTGTTGACGTCCAGTTTGGTGGTCACGAAGAAGCCGGGCTTCCAGAAACCCATCACCAGCACGATGGCGAGCACCAGCGCAGCCAGCACACCGAGCACGGTGCCTGCCGCTCGCATCGACTTCTGCGACGCGTCCTCGGCCCCCGGCTGGGGGTACTGGGGGTATTGCCCGGGCGGGTATTGACCCGGTTGCCCAGGCGGGTACTGACCGGGTTGCCCAGGGGGGTACTGACCCGGTTGCCCGGGAGGGGGCGGGTACTGCCCGTACTGCGGCGGCGGCCCGTAGGGGCCCGGCTGGCCGTACTGCGGCGGCGGCCCGTAGGCGGCCGGGTTGTACTCCGGCGCGGCACCGTATGCGGGCGGCGCCGGATAGCCCGGCGGCACCGGCGGCTGGCCGTACTGCGGGTACTGCTGTGGGTAGGCGGGCGGCTGCCAGGCCGGGGCCTCGCTACCCGGCGGCTGCCAGGCCGGAGCTTCCGGGGCGGAAGGCTGGTCTGCGCCGGTGACAGGCTGATCGGGGCCCGATCCCTGCCATGGGTTGGCGTCAGATCCCTGCGGTCCGCTCATCGTCTCTCCTTGGATGCCAGGAGCTCTCGCCCCGAACAGAACGTCTCTAACCGTATCGAATGCATCACCCTACCCGCTGTCAACAGCCACGACGCCGCGCCGGACATCGTCGATGGCGCGTTTCGCGGCCTTGCGTATACCCGCATCGGGCGACGCGTTTCGCACCTGATCGAGCAGGTCGAGCACTTGCCGACACCATCGGACGAAGTCGCCGGCCGACAGTGACGATCCGTTGCCGGTGACGTCCGAAGCCGCCAGCGCGGCGGCCAGGTTTCCGGTGGTCGCCCACCGGTATACCGCCGGAACGAATCCCGCATCGGGCTCCCGCGAGGGGGCGAGCCGGTGCCGGTTCTCGTCGCCGCGCAACTCATCGGACAGCCGCCGGGTCTCGGCCAGCGCGCGCCGGACACCGGCGGTGGGCATCTCGATGACGTGTACCGGGGCCGGCCCGTCGCTGCCGCGGGACTCGAAGACCATCGCCGAGAGCACCGCGGCCAGTTCGGCGGCCTGCAGTCCCTTCCAGACCCCGGTCCGGAGGCATTCGGCCACCAGCAGATCACTCTCGCTGTAGATGCGGGCCAGCAACCGGCCGTCATCGGTCACCCGAGTCTCATCGTCGGCCGAGCCCACCGCGGCGATATAACCGCGCTCGGTCAACAGCCCGAGGATCCGGTCAAACGTCCGGGCCAACGAGTTGGTGGCGGCATTGACCTTGCCGCGGATCTGCTCGTTGTCCCGCTCGACCCGCAGGTAGCGCTCGGCGACCCGAACCACGGCCTCCCGGTCGGCCGCGCGGTGGGCGGGATGGCGGCGCATCTGCTCCCGCAGGGCCAACAGTTCGGGGTCGACATCGGCCGGCTCATCGGCGCCGCGGCGCCTGCGCGTCGACTGCACGGTCAGACCCTCCGCTGCCGACCGCAGAGCCGACGCAAGGTCCCGACGCACCCGGGGCTGGCGGTGCTCGACTCGCTTCGGGAGCGTCATCGCGCCGAGCGGCCCGGCGCCGCCCGGATAGTCCGTCGAGGAAATCCTTCCCGCCCAACGATTTTCGGTCAGCACCAGCGGACGCGGATCCTGCGGGTCGTTAGCGGCCTCAAGTACCACCGCCAGTCCGCCCCGGCGGCCCTGGGTGATGGTGATGATGTCCCCTCGCCGCAGCGCGGCCAACGCGTCGGAGGCCACCTGCCGCCGGGCCAGCCGCGAGACCCGCGACTGGGCCCGCTCGCGCTCGGCGATTCTCGCCCGCAGCCGCGCATAGTCGAGGATGGCCGGTTCAACCATGCCGGTGCGCCGGTTCCAGCCCAGTTCGGCGGCGATCTCGTCGAGCATCTTCTCGCCACGTTCGACACCGCGGACCAGTCCGACCACCGAACGGTCGGCCTGATACTGCGCGAACGAGCGCTCCAGCAGGGCGCGTGCGGCCGCTGGGGTCAGCTGACTGACCAGGTTGATGGTCATGTTGTAGGAGGGGGCGAACGAACTGCGCAGCGGGAAGGTGCGGGTGGAGGCCAGACCGGCGATCTCGGCGGGCTCGGCGGTGGAATCCTGCGGATTCCAGATCACCACCGCATGACCCTCGACGTCGATACCGCGACGCCCGGCCCGACCTGTCAGCTGGGTGTACTCCCCCGGCGTCAGCGGCAGGTGCTGCTCACCGTTGAACTTGACCAACTTCTCCAGCACCACCGTGCGGGCCGGCATGTTGATGCCCAGCGCCAGCGTCTCGGTGGCGAACACCGCCTTGATCAGT
Organism: uncultured Actinomycetota bacterium; assembly: GCA_963787055.1. Taxonomy (GTDB): domain Bacteria; phylum Actinomycetota; class Actinomycetes; order Mycobacteriales; family Mycobacteriaceae; genus Mycobacterium. The sequence continues at coordinate 269,864 of CAWBBP010000007.1, read as the reverse complement.
CCGGCGGTGAACAGTTCCTCCACGGTGTGCCGGAACACCGGAAGCATTCCGGCGTGGTGGGCGGCCAACCCGCGCAGCAGACCTTCCCGCCATTCGTAGTACTCCAGCACCGCGAGATCCGCATCGGCCAGATCCCCGCACCGGCGGTCGATCACCTCGGCGATACGGGCCCGGTCGGCCTCACCGGTCAGCCGCAGCGAGCTGCGCAGGCACTGCTTCACCGCAGCGTCGCAGCCGGCCCGGGAGAAGATGAACGTGATCGCCGGCAGCAGTCCCTCGCGGTCCAGCGTGGCGATGACATCCGGCCGCGACGTGGGGCGGTTCAAACTCGCTCCGCCGCCCCGCGAACCGTCCCGACGTCCGTGCCGGCGGGGTTGCCAGTCGGTCAGCCGGTCGGCTTCGCGCCGGTTGGCGATATGCCGGGTCAGTTCGGGGTCGACGCGGTGCTGCCGGCCAGGGCCGTCGGTATGGCTGTCGTAATCGAACAGGTCGAACAGCCGCTTGCCCACTAGCATGTGCTGCCACAGCGGCACCGGGCGGTGCTCGTCGACCACCACCGTGGTGTCGCCGCGTACGGTCTTGATCCAGCCGCCGAACTCCTCGGCATTGCTGACCGTCGCCGAGAGGCTGACCAGCCGAACATCCTCGGCCAGATGCAGGATGACCTCCTCCCACACCGCGCCGCGCATCCGGTCGGCGAGGAAGTGCACCTCGTCCATGACGACATAGGCCAGCGCCCGCAACGTTTCAGACCCGGCGTAGAGCATGTTTCGCAGCACTTCGGTGGTCATCACCACCACCGGTGCGTCACCGTTGATCGACTGGTCGCCGGTCAGCAGTCCGATCCGTTCGGGTCCGTACCGGCGGACCAGATCGCTGTACTTCTGGTTGCTCAGCGCCTTGATCGGCGTGGTGTAGAAGCATTTCTGACCTGCGGCGAGCGCCAGATGCACGGCGAACTCCCCCACCACGGTCTTGCCGGCACCGGTCGGAGCGCAGACCAGCACCCCGTGCCCCCGTTCGAGAGCACGGCAGGCGCGAACCTGGAAGGGGTCGAGCCGGAACGCGAGTTGTCCGGCGAAGTCGGCCAGTTGCGAGCCCGGGTCAGGTCCCGGGTCAGGTGACGTCGTCATGCTCGAGGCCGATTCGGGCCGGTGCGGCCACCGGGGCGGCCGGCTCGACCGGCGCAGGCTGGTCGTCGGGGATCTCGATCCTGGCTTCCCGTTTGGCCTTGCGCCGATCGTGCAGGCGCGCGATCTGGATGGCGAACTCCAGCAGGACCGTCAATGCCAGTCCGAGCGCCAGCATCGAGAACGGGTCCGATCCGGGCGTGGCGACCGCGGCGAAGGCGAAGACTCCGAAGATCAGGCCACGCCGCCACGCCTTGAGCTTCTCGTAACTCAGTACGCCGATCACGTTGAGCATCACGATCAGCAGCGGGAACTCGAACCCGACCCCGAAAACCAGCAGCAGGTTGATCAGGAAGCCGAAATAGCGGTCACCGGACAACGCCGTGACCTGGACGTCGCTGCCGACGGTGAGCAGGAAGTGCAAGGCCTTGGCCAGCACCACATAGGCCAGAACCGCGCCGGCCACGAACAGTGTGGCGGCCGAGGCGACGAAGACGAAGGCGAAGCGGCGTTCGTTTCGGTAGAGGCCCGGGGTGATGAAGGACCAGAGTTGGTGCAGCCAGATCGGGCAGGCCAGCACGATCCCGGCGGTCAGCCCGACCTTGAGGCGCAGCATGAACTGATCGAAGGGGGCCGTGGCCAGCAACCGGCATCCGCCGTCGGGGCTGATCTCGGCACGCGCCGAGGCCGGCAGCGAGCAGTACGGGTGACGTAGCAACTCGCCGAGACTGTCCATCCCGAAGAACGAGTGGCTGTACCAGAGAAAGCCGATGATCGTGGTCAGCGCCACCGCACCCACCGAGATCAGCAGCCGGGTCCGCAGTTCCCGGACATGCTCGACCAACGGCATGGTGCCGTCCGGGTTCACGCGGCTGCGGCGCTGCCGCGGGTCAAGACGGGACAGGAATTTAGGCGTGCGCACGACAGTCACCTAGCGGCGCCTGGGCGCCGGTTCTACTCGCCGGCTCAGGCCGGGCGGTTGTCGGTCGGGTTCGGTGCCGGCGCCTCGACCCGCTCCGAGTACACCGGGGTGGGGGGCGCCTGGGCGGGCTGGGCGGGCTGGGCGGGAGCGGCCTGGGCGGGCTGGACAGGCGTTATCGGCGCGTCGGCCTTGTTATCGGCCTGCAGCTCCTTGACCTCCGTCTTGAAGATCCGCATCGACTTGCCGAGGGATCGGGCGGCATCCGGCAGCCGCTTGGATCCGAACAGCACCACCACCACGAGCAGCAGAATTATCCAGTGCCACGGTTGCAGAGCACCCATTCGCTCACCTCCAGAAGTTGACACGATGCTACCCGGCCCGAAGGCCGGCGGGGCCGAGACTCAGCCGTCGGCTCCACTCCCGGCGGCTGCGTAGGCCGCCAGCGCGTCGGATGCGGCCCGGCGGACGCGGCCGACCAGCGATTCGGGTGAGAGCACCTCGACGTCGGCACCGAAGCCCAGCAGCTGCCGGGCCATCCAATCCTCGGCCGCGTAGGTCATCGTCGCTTCGCAGGATCCGCCAGCCAGCTCCCTGGTCACCCGCATCGGGAAGTACTCGAGCATCCAGGCCGCGGCCGGCGCGATCCGCAGGGTGGCCGACGGCAGGGACGGGTCGGAGTCGAAGATCGCGGTGTGCGGCGGCCCGTCGGCCACCGGCCCGGGCGGGGCCGATGGTTCGTCGAGCACATGGGCTTCGACGATGCGGTCGAAGCGGAACAGTCGCACCCCCTCGGCCTCCCGGCACCAGGCCTCCAGATAGCTGTGGTCGCCGACCAGAACGACGCGGATCGGGTCGACCACCCGCGCCGACAGTGCATCGCGCGAGGCTGAGTAGTACTCGATCGAGACCGCCCGGCCGTCCCGGACGGCTTCCCGAACTGCGGCGGCCGCCTCGGCCTCCACCGGTGCAGGCTCGTCCTCGGCCGCCACCGCGTCGTCGTCGACGACCGTTCCGGCGGCGGCCTCGATCTTGGCGATCGCACTGCGCGCCGCGGCCGGGTTGACCACGCCGGGGATGTCCGAGAGCGCGCGCAGAGCAACCAGCAGCGCGGTGGCTTCCGGCGAGGTCAGCCGCAGCGGCTGGTCCATGCCGGCCGAGAATGTCACTTTGATCGTCCGGCCGGAGAACTCGAAGTCGATCAGGTCGCCGGGGCCGTAGCCGGGCAGCCCGCACAACCACAGCTGATTGAGATCCTGTTCCAATTGTTTGACCGACACGCCCAGGTCGGCGGCGGCCTTGGCATAGGTCACCCGAGGGTTGGCCTGGAAGTAGGGAACCATGTTCAGCAACCGCACCAGACGGTTGGATACCGGCGTCATGAACGGTGACCTGCCTGTGCGGCCAACCGGGCCAGCACGTCCTGACGCAGCGACTGCGGCTCGAGCACCAACGCGTCGGCCCCGTGGCCGGTCACCTCGCGGGCCAGCCAATCCAGCGCGCCCGCATCGATATCCAACACCTCACCGTCGCGGCCTCCGATGGCGCGGCGACCTGTCGACCGTCCAACCCGCCGCAGCGCTGTCGCCCGCCCGTCGGCCACCCACACCGTGGCCCGTCCACCGTTGGCTGCCTCGCCGATGGCCTGATCGACGATGACCCTCAGATCCACCCCGTCGGGGTGAGTGACATCGCCCTGGGCGCCAACGGCATTCACATCGGTGATCCGCGACAGCCGGAAGACCCGGGTGGCGTCGCGGTCCCGGTCATGGCCCACCAGGTACCAGCGGCCGCGAGCGGTGACCACACCCCACGGCTCCACGGTCCGGGTGGTGTAGGCACCCACCGGTGTCGGGCGATGCCGGAACTGCACCACCCGGCGCGCGTCGATAGCCGATAACAGCCGTTCCAGGACTTCCTCCGATCCGCGCAGACCGGTCGGTCCGGCCCCGGTGCTGATCATCACCTCATCGGCCGCATCGACATCCACCCCGGCGGCCCGCAACTTCAGCACCGCCGTCTGGGCGGCCCTGATCCGCTCCGGGGACTCCCACAGCTTGGTGGCCACCGCAACCGCGGCGGCCTCGTCGGGGGTGAGGTCGATATCGGGAAGCGCATAGGCGCCGCGCTTGATCCGGTAGCCCTCGGCCGGGTCAACCGACGACACCCGGCCGGTCTCCAGCGGGATTCCCAGATCCCGCAGTTCACTCTTGTCGCGTTCGAACATCCGGGAAAACGCCTCGTCGGTAGGACATTCGGCGTAGCCGATCACGCTGGCCCGGATGCGGTCCGCGGTGAGGTAGCCGTGCGTGGACAGCAGCGCGATGACAAGGTTCATCAGCCGCTCGACCTTGGAGATCTTGGTTGGCGCCACGATGGCCAACCTTAGCCGCAGTCAGCGCCTCCGCAGTGCAGTCACATGCTGGCGATGAGCCGCTTGACCCGCTCGTCGGTGGAGCGGAACGGGTCCTTGCACAGCACCGTGCGCTGCGCCTGGTCATTGAGCTTGAGGTGGACCCAGTCGACGGTGAAATCTCGACCGGCCTCCTGGGCTGCGCTGATGAACTCACCGCGCAGCTTGGCCCGGGTGGTCTGGGGCGGGGTGTCGACGGCCGCGTCGATCTCCTCATCGGTGGTGACCCGGGCGGCCAGGCCTTTGCGCTGAAGCAGATCAAACACGCCCCGGCCGCGTTTGATGTCGTGGTAGGCCAGGTCGAGCTGGCTGATCTTGGGGTGGGACAGCTCCATGTTGTAGCGGTCCTGGTAGCGGCTGAACAGCTTGCGCTTGATCACCCAGTCGATCTCGGTGTCGACCTTGGCGAAGTCCTGGCTCTCGACGGCGTCGAGTTGCCGCCCCCACAGGTCGATCACCTGCTCAAGCTGGGTATTCGGTTCGCGGGACTGCATGTAGTCAACCGCGCGGGAGTAGTACTCGCGCTGGATGTCCAGAGCGCTGGCCTGGCGACCGCCGGCCAGCCGCACCGGACGGCGTCCGGTCAGATCGTGACTGACCTCGCGAATGGCCCGGATCGGGTTGTCGAGCGAGAAGTCGCGGAACGGCACGCCCGCCTCGATCATCTCCAGGACCAGCCCGGCGGTACCGACCTTGAGCATGGTCGTCGTCTCGCTCATATTGGAGTCTCCGACGATCACATGCAGCCTGCGGTATTTCTCGGCGTCGGCGTGTGGCTCGTCGCGGGTGTTGATGATCGGGCGGGATCGGGTGGTGGCGCTGGACACCCCCTCCCAGATGTGTTCGGCCCGTTGGGACAGACAGAACGTCGCGGCCTTCGGGGTCTGCAGCACCTTGCCCGCACCGCAAATCAGCTGCCGGGTGACCAGGAACGGCAGCAGGACATCAGAGATCCGGGAGAACTCGCCGGCGCGGACGATCAGATAGTTCTCGTGGCAGCCGTAGGAGTTGCCCGCCGAGTCGGTGTTGTTCTTGAACAGGTAGATGTCGCCGCCGATACCCTCGTCGGCGAGCCGCTGCTCGGCGTCGATGAGCAGGTCCTCGAGGACCCGTTCACCGGCCCGATCGTGGGTTACCAACTGGATCAGGTTGTCGCATTCGGCAGTGGCGTACTCAGGATGGCTGCCGACGTCGAGGTACAGCCGAGCACCGTTGCGCAGGAACACGTTGGAGCTGCGGCCCCAGGAGACCACCCGGCGGAACAGGTAGCGGGCCACCTCGTCCGGGCTGAGCCGACGGTGTCCGTGGAACGTGCAGGTGACACCGAACTCCGTTTCGATGCCCATGATTCTGCGCTGCACGCACTTGAGCGTACTGGGTGTCCCGGGTGGGCGTGGGGCAAGTTGGCCGGTGGCGCGCTCGGCAAATGCCCGGCCGGAGCCGCCGGGCGGGCGTCCCCGACGACATACCGGCGATCGCCGCGGAGGATTACGGCAGCAAGCCCGAGCCGCCACCAGGATCACGATTTGAGCAAAGAAACCCCATCCGGCGTGATTGGGCTCTCCGCTGGGCAAATTGAGCATTAGGCTGGCGCGTGTGACTCCGATGACCCTCGGCCGCGCAGTGTGGATTGCGCTGACCGCGCTGGCGGCCGTCGTCGTCGTCGCCCTCAGCTGGAGCGTCCCGGAACCTGAGTCGCAACGCACCCCGGCCCAGCGGATCTCGAATATCTCCTATATGCAGTGCGCGGCCGCCGAGGTGGCACCGCCCAGCTACGGCGCCCGGTCCTTGAGCAACTGCGTCCGCTGACCGCGGTCAGGCCTTCAGATCGCCGGTCCCCGCAGACTCGGTCGCCGCGGACTCGGCATCACTCGGTCCGGTGCCGGACTCCGACACCATGGGCAGCACCGCCTCCAACGCCGGGCCGGTGATACGCCGGAAGGCGCGCCGCGGCCGGTTGGCGTCGAGAATCGCCACCTCCAGGGTCGATGGCCCGAGCACCCTCGGCTCAGCAGCCGGGGTGGCATTGCCGGCGGCGCTGGCGATACCGGTCCGCAACGCATCCACGGCGATACGCACCGCATCCCCCAGTTCGGCGTTCTCAGAGTAGGACTCCTTGAGCGCCTTGATGATTGGCTCGGTGGTCCCACCCATCACCACGAAATGAGGTTCGTCGGCGATCGACCCGTCGTAGGTGATCCGATAGAGCTCCGGGGCTTTTGTCTCCCCGTAGTGGGCCACCTCTGCGACGCAGAGTTCGACCTCATAGGGCTTGGCCTGCTCGGTGAAGATGGTGCCCAGTGTCTGCGCGTAGACATTGGCCAGCTGCCGTCCGGTCACGTCGCGCCGGTCGTAGGCGTACCCGCGGGTGTCCGCGTACTGGATGCCGCCGCGGCGGAGACTGTCGAACTCGTTGAACCGGCCGACGGCCGCGAACCCGACCCGGTCATAGATCTCACTGACCTTCTGCAGCGACCGGGACGGGTTCTCCGCAACGAACAGCACCCCGCCGGCATAGGCCATCACCACCACGCTGCGACCCCGGGCGATACCTTTTCGCGCCAGCTCGGACCGCTCGCGCATCGCCTGCTCGGGCGAGATGAAGTACGGGAAACTCACGTGTCAGCCCCCATCATGCATCCGCCCGGGGCGCCTGATTGCTCGGCCCCCTACCGGGCCCGAACTCGTCTGTGTGCGAACGGATTTCGATCACCTCACGGGATAGTCGCGCAATGCGCTCCTCGGACACCTCCTGGGCGCCGTCGGCCCCGATGGTGACAGCGGTCGGGTAGATCCCCCGCACCAGGTCCGGTCCGCCGGTGGCGGAATCATCGTCGGCGGCATCGTAGAGGGCCTCGACCGCCACCTTGAGCGCCGAATCCGCATCAGTGACGGCCGGATACAACTTCTTCATCGAAGCCTTGGCAAACAGCGAACCGGAACCCACCGCCTGATAACCCTCGTCCTCGATGTGCCAGCCGCCGGCGGCGTCGAAGGACACGATGCGGCCTGCGGCGTTGCGGTCGGAATCGTCGAGGTCATAGCCCACCAGCAGGGGCAACGCGACGAAACCCTGAAGCGCGGCACCGAGATTGCCGCGAACCATGATCGCCAGACGATTCACCTTGCCGGCGAACGTCATCGGCACACCCTCGAGTTTCTCGTAATGCTCGAGTTCGACTGCGTAGAGCCGGGCGAATTCGACAGCCAGCGCGGCGGTGCCGGCGATGCCGGTGGCCGTGTAGTCATCGGTGATGTAGACCTTCTGAACGTCGCGACCGGCGATCATGTTGCCCTGGGTGGAACGACGGTCCCCGGCTATCAGCACACCACCCGGATACCGCAGCGCGACGATCGTGGTGCCGTGCGGCAATGCGTCGCTCTGCGCCGTTCCGGCCGCGGTCCGGGATCCGGCCAGCGCTCCGGTCGGCAGCAGTTCCGGAGCCTGCCGACGGAGGAACTCAGAGAAGGAGGAGAGGTCGACGGCGTTGGTCGGGAAGACGCCGTGCGCGGGACTGGTCAGATACGGGTTGGAGCCGGGGCGATCAGAGGACGGCCAGGTCACTGTCCGCCCTTTTGGACGTATGCCCGCACGAAGTCCTCGGCATTCTCCTCGAGCACGTCGTCGATCTCATCCAGCAGGTCATCGGTCTCTGCGGCAAGCTTCTCGCGACGCTCTTGCCCGCCAGCCCCGTCGCCGGCGGGATCGTCGTCCTCGCCGCCACCGCCGCCGCGCTTGGTCTGTTCCTGAGCCACCGCTGCCTCCTGCTCTCATCAGCGGCCCCGAAAGTCCAGCCAAGCCGCCGGACTCCACAGTACCGTCCGCCATACTGTCCGCCATCAACCTGTTCGCCTGAACGCCCGTCAGGTCGTGAGTTGTTCCACCAGTTCCGCGGCGCTGTCGACCGAGTCCAGCAGCGCGCCCACGTGTGCCTTACTGCCGCGCAGCGGCTCCAGGGTGGGGATCCGGACCAGCGAGTCCCCGCCCAGGTCGAAGATGACCGAGTCCCAACTCGCCGCGGCGATATCGGCGCCGAACCGCCGGAGACACTCCCCCCGGAAGTAGGCCCGGGTGTCGGTCGGCGGATTGTCCACCGCGTCGAGGACCTGCTGCTCGGTCACCAGCCGCTTCATCGACCCGCGGGCGACCAGCCGGTTGTACAGCCCCTTGTCCAGCCGGACGTCGGAGTACTGCAGGTCGACCAGTTGCAGCCGCGGCGCCGACCAACCCAGGTTCTCCCGGTGCCGGAAGCCGTCGAGCAGCCTCAGCTTGGCCGGCCAATCCAGCAACTCCGCGCACTCCATCGGGTCGCGCTCCAGCAAATCCAGGACATGGGCCCAGGTCTGGATGACATCGGCCGCCCGCGGATCAGGGTCCAGGGTGTCACGTAGCCGGGCCACCCGGTCGAGGTAGATGCGCTGCAACGCCAGGGCGGTGAGCTCGCGGCCGTCGGCCAGCGCCACAGTGGCCCGCAGCGAGGGGTCTCGGCTGATGACGTGCACCGCGTGGACGGGCCGGGCCAGCATCAGGTCGCTGAGATCGACCCCCGCCTCGATCAGGTCGAGGACCAGCGAGGTCGTTCCCACCTTCAGATACGTCGACGTCTCGGCCAGGTTGGCATCGCCGATGATCACGTGCAAACGGCGGTACTTGTCGGCATCGGCGTGCGGCTCGTCCCGGGTGTTGATGATGCCCCGCTTCAGCGTGGTCTCCAGTCCGACCTCGACCTCGATGTAGTCGGCGCGCTGGGACAACTGAAAGCCGGGCTCGTCACCGGACGGGCCGATGCCGACGCGACCGGAACCGGTCACCACCTGGCGGGACACCATGAACGGGGTCAGACCCGCGATCACGGCAGAGAACGGGGTCTGGCGGCTCATCAGGTAGTTCTCATGGGTGCCGTACGAGGCGCCCTTGCCGTCCACGTTGTTCTTGTACAACTGCAGTTTGGCCGCGCCGGGGACGCTGGCAACATGGCGCGCGGCGGCCTCCATCACCCGTTCGCCCGCCTTGTCCCAGATCACCGCGTCCATCGGGTCGGTGACCTCGGGCGCGGAATACTCCGGATGGGCGTGGTCGACATAGAGCCGGGCGCCGTTGGTAAGGATCATGTTTGCCGCACCGACCTCGTCGGCGTCCACCACCGGCGGCGGCCCCGACGGACGGCTCAGGTCGAAACCGCGGGCATCCCGCAGCGGTGACTCCACCTCGTAGTCCCACCGGGTGCGCTTTGCGCGCTGGATGCCGGCCGCCGCCGCATAGGCCAGGACGGCCTGGGTCGAGGTGAGAATCGGGTTCGCCGTCGGATCGGACGGCGATGAAATGCCGTATTCCACCTCGGTGCCGATGATCCGCTGCATGCGGCTAAGACTAGCCGGGGATTCCCCCACGCCCGGGCGCGCGTGTCCCCGCAGGCTCGGGTGCGGCGCATGTCGGCCGAACGGGCCACCGCCGCGCGGTGCTTCCTCAACCGCGGCCCGGGACCTGAAAGCATAGGGTGATCGCCATGGCGGCAGGGACGGATGTGTTCGGGAAACGCTACGGCGAGGTACTGCTGGTCCGGATGACCGAGTCCGGTCCAGAGGCGGAGGTCTACAACACCTTCCCGCTCAACGATTGCCCCGCCGAATTGTGGAACGCACTGGACCCCGAGGCACTTGCCGAGCAGAACGGCGCGGTCGCAGCGCTGCTCAACGGTCCGCGTTACTGGCTGATGAGCGATATCACCAAGAATGCCCAAGGCCCGCAGCAGACGATGAGCTTCGGCGGCATCGACATGATCCGGCAGGCGACCGTGAAACTCTCGTCGATGAGCCCGGCCCCCTACACCGTCAATCAGGTGGATCGGCGGGCGGTGTTCACCTTCGGGGCCGGTCGGCCGGTGTTCGAGCTGGTCGACGATCAGGGACAGCGCTGGGTCATGCAGACCTGGAGCCAGGTCGTGGACAAGAACCTGGGCCTTGAGGACCTGCCAGGACTCGGATCACGGCTGAACCTGCCCGCCGGCTGGCGTTACGAAACCCGAACGCTGACAACCCCTCTGACTGTGGACACCACCACCCGCGACGCACATGTCACCCAGGACGAGCTGACCAACAGCTATTCGCTGCAGTTCTGAGGTTTCGGCCGCCCCCGGGCGCTACAGGTACTGCCCCAGGTTCGACTCGGTGTCAATAGCCCTGCTGGCCGACGAACTCTTGCCGGTGACCAGGGTGCGGATGTAGACGATCCGTTCGCCCTTCTTACCGGAGATCCGGGCCCAGTCGTCGGGGTTGGTGGTGTTGGGCAGGTCCTCGTTCTCGGCGAACTCGTCGACGATCGAATCCAGCAGGTGCTGGATGCGCAGTCCGTGCTGGCCGCTCTCCAGCACCGATTTGATCGCATACTTCTTGGACCGGTCGACGACATTCTGAATCATCGCACCGGAGTTGAAGTCCTTGAAGTACATCACCTCTTTGTCGCCGTTGGCGTAGGTCACCTCAAGGAACCTGTTGTCATCGATCTCGGCGTACATCCGGTCGACGACCTTTTCGATCATCGCCTTGATGCATGCGCCCCGGTCCCCGCCGAACTCGGCGAGGTCGTCGGCGTTCACCGGAAGGTTCTCGGTGAGGTACTTGCTGAAGATGTCCTGCGCGGCTTCGGCGTCCGGACGTTCGATCTTGATTTTCACGTCGAGTCGCCCCGGCCGCAGAATGGCCGGATCGATCATGTCCTCCCGGTTGGAAGCGCCGATCACGATGACGTTCTCCAGACCCTCAACGCCGTCGATCTCGCTGAGCAGTTGGGGCACCACGGTGGTCTCGACATCCGAACTGACACCGGTGCCGCGGGTCCGGAAGATCGAGTCCATCTCATCGAAGAACACGATCACCGGGGTACCCTCGGAGGCCTTTTCCCTGGCCCGCTGGAAGATCAGCCGGATGTGACGCTCGGTCTCGCCGACGAACTTGTTGAGAAGTTCCGGGCCCTTGATGTTGAGGAAATAGGACTTGGCCTCGCGGGCATCGTCGCCGCGGACCTCCGCCATCTTCTTTGCCAGCGAGTTGGCCACCGCTTTGGCGATCAACGTCTTGCCGCAACCGGGGGGGCCGTACAGCAGCACACCCTTGGGCGGGCGCAACGAATACTCGCGGTACAGCTCCTTATGCAGGAACGGCAGTTCGACCGCGTCGCGGATTTGCTCGATCTGCCTGGTCAGGCCACCGATATCGCCGTAGGAGACATCCGGCACCTCCTCCAGCACCAGATCCTCGACCTCGGCCTTGGGGATGCGTTCGAAGGCGTACCCGGCCTTGCTGTCGACCAACAGCGAATCGCCTGGGCGCAGCTTGCGCGGCCGCAGATCGTCGTCGAGCTCCCCTGCCAGCTCAGCGGCCACCTCGGGAGGGAGCGCCTCGGCGGCCACCAGCGGCTCAGCCAGCCAGACGATCCGCTCCTCGTCGGCGTGCCCGACCACCAGCGCGCGGTGCCCGTCGGCAAGCACCTCGCGCAGGGTGCTGATCTCACCGACCGCCTCGAACGTGCCGGCCTCGACCACCGTCAGCGCCTCGTTCAATCGGACGGTCTGCCCCTTCCTGAGCTCCTTGACCTCGATATTGGGCGAACAGGTCAGCCGCATCCGGCGCCCGGAGGTGAACACGTCCACGGTGTCGTCGTCATGGGAGTCCAGCAGCACCCCGTAGCCGCTGGGCGGCTGACCCAGCCGGTCCACCTCCTCGCGCAGCGCCAGCAATTGCTGGCGGGCCTCCTTGAGGGTGTCCATCAACTTCGCATTTCGAGCCGCCAGGGAATCGATCCGGGCTTCCAACTGCTGCACCTCGCGAGGTGAGCGCTGGCCGCCGGCGGCATGCTGCAACTGCTCGCGCAGAATTGCCGCCTCGCGGCGCAGTTCCTCCAATTCGGCGGCGTCGTCATCATGGGCGCCGGAGGCTGCAGAACGATGTGACTCTGTCATAACGGCTCCTTCCCCGCGCCGAGCCTGGTGCGGTGGACTCCTCAACGCTACCGGCCATTGCACCATCATGGGCTCTCAGGCGGTGTCGACACCCTTACGTCACTGTTAACCTTTTCCGAGAGTCGGTCCGATCGAAAGGACAGCCGTGATCCAGAAACTCCTCGCCACGTGCGTGGCAGCCGGCGCGATCGCAGGTGGGGCCGCGGCGGGCGTGACGGCCGTGGTCTCGATCACGCCGACCGAGGCTCCGGCCGTTCAGCCGGTGGTGTTCGGCACCCCGATGCCGCTGAATCCGGTGGCCGATATGCCCTCGGCCGACCAGCTCAACAGCGTGCTCTACGGGCTGGCCGATCCCAACGTCCCGTTCGCCAGCAAGTCCTACCTAGTCGAGGGCGGCCTCGGCCGGCTGGAGGCCCGCACCGCCGACGCGCTGATGCGCAAGGCAGTGGCCAACGGTCAGGTGCCGTTGAGTTTCTCGATCGCCGATATCGTGCCGGCCGGCCCGGGGATCGCGACCGCGAACGTGACGGCAACGGGGCCGGGAATGCCGGCGACCACCCAGGCGATCACCTTTGTCGACCAGGGCGGCTGGAAACTGTCCAGGAATTCCGCCACCGCGGTGCTGGCGATCTTCAACGGCTAGCGTCCACCCGAACCGACCCCGGATGCGACGGATCCCGCGCGCCGTCCTGAGTGCTGTCACCATGGTGGCGGCGCTCGGCGTTTCCGGGTGCGCCGGTGATGCGGCGACGCCACCGGCGGCCCCCGCCCCGGCCGCGCCGACGGTGGCTGCGCAGCCGGCCGACCTCGGGCCGCTGCCGGCGCCGGAGGCCCTCGCGGCCGTGCTGTACCAGCTGGCCGACGCCGGTATTCCGGGGCCGGACAAGCTGGCACTGATTCAGACCACGACGCCGGCGGATACCGCCGCTCTGGACGCCTTCGGAACCGCACTGCGGGACGGCGGGTTCACGCCGGTCACCGTCTCCGCTTCCGACATCAGATGGTCCGAGCCCCATCGCGGCCACGTCCTGGCCACCATCACCATCACGGGTGCCGACCCCGACGATGCCGGCGAATTTGCCTTTCCGATGGAGTTCCGGCCCAGTGCCGGCGGCTGGCAACTGACCCGGGAGACCGCCGATATGCTGCTGGCCTTCGGCAACGCCCGCGCCGACCCGGTTGTCAGCGTTCTCCCAGGACCGCCGGATCCCGCGCCGGGCGGCTGACCGGAATGTGGATCGGCTGGCTCGAGTTCGACGTCCTGCTGGGCGACGTGCATTCGCGCAAGGAGAAGCGCTCGGCGGTGCGTCCCATCGTCGCGGAGTTGCAGCGCCGGTTCAATGCGTCGGCGGCCGAGACCGGATGGCTGGATCTGCACCGCCGGGCCGGTATCGGGGTAGCCGTGGTGGCCGCCGACCGGGCGCATGTGGTGGAGGTGCTCGACGCTGCCGAGCGGATGGTCGCCGGACGGCCTGAGATCGAGCTGCTGTCGGTCCGTCGAGATCTGCGCCGCAGCGACGACTAGCCGGTCCGGCCCTTCCTGCGGAAGGGGACGGGGGTGAGGGTTCCCGGCGCCAGCCGTCGCGCCGAGATCAGGAATGCGGTGTGACCGCGCATATTGTGCTGCGGGCGCACCGCCAGCCCGACGACGTTCCACTCCCGCTGCAGCGTCTCCCAGGAACGGGGCTCGGTCCAGCATTGTTGTTCGCGTAACGCCTCGACCGCCCTGGACAACTGGGTGACGGTGGCCACGTAGATGATCAGCACCCCACCCGGAATCAGCACCCGGGCCACCGCGTCCAGCACGTCCCAGGGCGCCAGCATGTCGAGCACCACCCGGTCGACCGATGCCTCGCCGAGGCCGGAGTCGGTAGCGGCGTCGTTCACATCGCCGATGATCAGATCCCAGTTACCGGGCTCCTGGCCGAAGAAGGTCGCCACGTTGCGCTTGGCGTGCTCGGCGTGGTCGTGGCGGAGTTCGTAGGAGATGACCCGACCCCCCGGACCGACCGCGCGCAGCAGCGAGCAGGTAAGCGCACCGGAGCCGGCACCGGCTTCCAGCACCCGGGCCCCTGGGAACATGTCACCCTCGTGCACGATCTGCGCGGCGTCCTTGGGATAGATCACCTGAGCACCACGGGGCATCGACATGACGTAGTCGATGAGCAGCGGGCGCAGCACCAGGAACGCATCGCCGCTGGAGGCCTTGACCACGCTGCCCTCCGGCGAGCCGATGACACTGTCGTGGCCCACAATCCCGCGGTGGGTGTGGAACTCGCCGCCGGCCTTCAGGATCATCGTGTAATGCCGGCCTTTGGCGTCGGTCAGCTGCACCCGATCACCGACGGCGAAGGGTCCCGTTCTCAGCGGGGCCTGCGCGAATCCATCCTCGTCGCCGATACTCATCGGACAGGCGCCTGTTCGGTCACAGCCGCCCAGCCTGCCACACCCACGGATAGGCGCCGCGCGGGTCAGGTCTCGGCAGCCGACCGGGCGATGATCACCGGGATCTGCGCGGAGTTGACGACGGCGTTACAGACCGAGCCGAGCAACATGCCGGGGAAACCGCCACGGCCGTGGCTCCCGAGGACGAGCAACTGCGCCTCCCCCGCCCTCTCCAACAGCCGGGGCCCCGGCCGATCGCACACCACGACCCGGTGCACGGTGACGTCCGGGTACTGATCGTTCCAACCGGAGAGCCGCTCGCTGAGCACTTCCTCCTCCGCCACCCTGATATTGCGCCACTCGATCGGAGCCCAGTTGGCGCTGGCGAATTCGATCGGACCCATATCGCTCCAGGCGTGCAGAGCCACCAGGTCGACTCCGCGCCGGGATGCCTCATCGAAGGCGATGGCGGTGGCCAACTCCGAGGTCGGGGACCCGTCGATCCCCACCACGACCGGCGCCCCCTCCGAGGGGAGTTCCTCGGCGTGGATGATCGCGACCGGACAGTGCGCGTGATGCGCCAGGCCGGAGCTGACCGAGCCGAGTAAGGCGCGGGAGACCGCGTCCTCTCCCCGGCAGCCGACCACCATCAGGTCGGCCCGCGTGGACATCTCCACCAGCGTCGCCACGATCGGGCCGAGCACCACCTCACCGGTGATCTGCAGGGCTGCCGCGGTACCGTCGGCCGCCGACCGAACGGCCTTGTCGACGACGTCCGTCGCCTCGGCCCGCTGTAGCCGCAGGTACTCTTCGGGAACCGGGACTTCGGGCCACGGCCCGCCGGCCTGCACGACCGGCGCGAGCACACTGACCACCGCCAGTGGCAGGTTGCGCATCTCGGCTTCTCGTGCGGCCCAGCGAACTGCCGAGGCCGACGCGGCCGAACCATCGACGCCGACCACGATTCCAAGGTTTGTCATCCGGACCCCTCCATCCGTTTGTTCACCTTGAGCTGATGGTATCGGCCGGGAATGCCCGGTGCTGGTGCCATAGGTCACCATCTGCGGCCCCTACTCTTGGTTCTGGTGTCCGTGTTGGATCTCCTGCCCGAAACCACCGCCACGACGGATAAGCGGCAGACGGTGATCCACACCCTCAGCTTCACCGCCGGTCTTGGGTTGCTGGGACCGCTCGCCGCCGTGACCTGACAGCGCGGTCGATTGCCAGGATCAGCGCCGTGGCCGCACCGGCCGCGGCGAAGACACCCAGCGATGTCCGGACGTCGTTCAGCAGGGACGGCTGCACGAGCATCACGACGGCGAGGCTGAACATCAGCATGCCGCTGAGCAGTTTGAGTATCCGGCCCTGTCGCTCCTGTAGCTTCGTGACCCGCATCGTCGCAACGGCCACCGCGAAGATGATCAGCTCGTCGAGCTGGTAGACCAGCATGTACAGGCCGAGCAGCAGACCGAACTCGACGGCGGAGATATCCCGTGCGGCAACGATATTGGTCCACAGCACCGGGAAACCGGCGGTGCAGGCCAGTTCGACGAAGGACACCCCCGCCGCCAGTATCACGGTTGAGGTGACCAGCGCGGGCAGCGACTGCGCCGAGGCCAGGACCCGGCGCATGCGGTCATAGATACCTGGTTTGCTCGATTCCGGGATACTCAGCGAGACCACCGATTTGTACCAGAAAAAGTCCTTGATGTTGATGGCTCCGAATGCCGCGGCCAGCAGTGCGACGATGACCCGGACGACCGGCGCGAAACTCAGCACCGCGAACACCGTAAAGAGCCCGCCGATGAAGAAGGCGTAGACCAGCCCCGTCACGAAAATGAAGACCAGGCCGGTCAGTGCGGTGGTGCGCCGGGACCCGGTACGAAGAGTCAGCGCCAGCAGGATCGACAGCACCCACAGCGAACAGGGGTTGACCCCGTCGACCGCCGCGATCAGCAGGGTGGTGAGCACCAGCGACCGGGCACCCGGGTCGATCTCACCGAAGAACGGCAGGGTGATCACCTCGCCCGGGGGCCCCGGCGCACCACCGTCGGCCGCCGGAGCGGGTGCGATATCTGCCCCGGCATCCGGGCACCCGGTTGAGACACACCGCGATACCGCGGCTTCCAGCAGACGCGGTGTGACCGCACTGGAGTAGCCCACGAAATGCCGGGAGCCCAGAAAGAACATCGGAACGCCGGTCGGTTCGATGCCGAACTTCGTCGCCATGGCGGTGAATCGGCGCTGGTTCTCCGCACTCGCCGACACCTCGAAGGACCGGACCTCCAGTTGCGGATGGCGTCGCTCAAGCTCGGCAAGCGTCGGCTTGGCCGCCGCGCAGTGCGGGCAGCCCTGGGCCCAGAAGAAGTAGAGCACCACCCGCTCCGGCGGCTCGGCCGCCGACGGGCCGGGGGCGGCGAGCTGCCACACCGCGACGAACGCCGACAGCAGCACGACCGACATCGCAAGACGGCGCCGGATCCGATAGTGCCGGATCCGATGAGTCCGATCCATCAGTGTTCCTCAAGCGGTCGTTCGGTGCCGCCCGGGATCACGCTCCGTTGCACACCCCGGAATCCCGGATCACCGTCCCGTACACGTTCATCGTCGCAGTGTTGGCGTTGATCTGCCCGGAGGGCACCTGTCGGGCCATCTTGTCGCTGATCTGGGTCAGCTGAAACCACAGTCGATAGAACGAGTCGCCGTTGTAGAGCGGCGAATACTCGCTCCGGTCCGGGTAATTGACGATGTACAGCGTGTGCACCCGCGGATCCAGGAACGCGGCGGACTGGTCGAGATTGGCCCGGACCACACCGGCCGCGGCCTGCACCCCCGGCGAATCCCAGACGTCACCTTGGTCGCCGAGATAGCGCTGGAAGCCGAAGGCCTGTGTGCTCAGGGTGTCGTACTGGGCGTTGAACCACTGGCACGCGTCGCGTTGGGCGATGATCTGCTCGGGGGTCACCCTGGTCTGCCAGAGGTTGTATGGGAACACCGTGTAGTTCGGTGCCCAATCCGACGGGTACGGGACGAAGACCGGCAGTGAGGGCATCCCGTCGTCGGCATGGGCGGTGGCCGGCAGGGTTGCCGCGGCGCCGATCGCAACGCATGCGATTGCGGTGCCTATCCGGCGAAGGGCCCTTGTACGGTGCGGCATCATCAGACGATTATCGGCGGGTCGCCGCGGTCGGCGGTGGCGAATCAGGCAAATCAGACCACGCTGGTCGCGTAGGCGACCGCCACGCCGGCCGCAGCGGCGAATACGTCCTCGGCAACGGCGATAGGCCGGTCCCGCCCCCCGTTCGCCGCGACCAGGCGGGTGCGGGCTTCGTACCCACCGATCGTGCCGATCACCGCGCCGATCATGCCGGCGCCAAGGCTGCCCCAGCGATACCCCCACGCGGTCCCCAGCACCGCACCGGAGAATGCGCCGGTGACCAGCCGGGCCAGGAACTGGGGCGCACTTTTGCGGCTCGGCATGGCGGGCATCTGATCGCTGATCAGTTCGGCCACCGCCAGCACGGTCAGGATCGCCACGGTGATCCAGTGCCCCATCCACGACGCCCAGGTGCCGTCCACGTTGATCCACTGCAGCAGCGCCGCCCACGCTATGACAGCCGGTGCGGTGAAGGTTCGCAGACCGGCGACAATGCCGATCAGCAGGGCTAATACCAGGACGAGCGCATGCGTCATGCCGGGCACGCTAGCACGCTCAGAACCGACAGAACCGAACGTCGGAGGCCAGAATCGCCTTGGCGCCGATCGCGGCGATCTCGTCCATGATGGCATTGACCTGACGGCGCGGCACCAGCGCGCGCACCGCGACCCAGTCCGGATCGGCCAGTGGCGCGATGGTCGGCGATTCCAGACCCGGGGTGATCGCGGTGGCACGGTCCAGCACCGCACGCGGGCAGTCGTAATCCAGCATCAGGTACTGCTGCCCGAACACCACGCCCTGGACCCGTCCGGCCAGTTGGTCGCGCGCGGCCCCGTCGTCGGGTCGATCATCGCGGCCGGCTCCGCCGTCACGTTCGATCAGCACGGCCTCGGAGTCGCACAGCGGCTCACCGAAGGCGGCCAGATCGTGCAGGCTCAGAGTGCGGCCGGAGCCGACGACATCGGCGATGGCGTCGGCGACGCCGAGTTGGACCGATATCTCGACCGCCCCGTCGAGACGGATCACGGTCGCGTCGATTCCCCTGGCCGCGAGGTCCTTTCGAACCAGATTCGGATATGCCGTGGCGATCCGCCGGCCGGCCAGATCGGCCACCGTCCAGGACCGGTCCGCCGGGGCGGCGTAACGGAAGCTGGAGGACCCGAATCCCAGAGCCAGGCGCTCGCGCACCGGGGCGCCGGACTCGGCTGCCAGGTCCCGTCCGGTGATCCCGAAATCGAGGTCCCCCGAACCGACGTAGATCGCGATGTCCTTGGGGCGCAGGAAGAAGAACTCGACACCGTTGACCCGGTCGATGACGGTGAGATCCTTGGGGTCGGTGCGCCGCCGGTATCCGGCTTCGGACAGGATCTCGGCCGCCGACTCCGACAGCGCGCCCTTGTTGGGTACCGCAACACGCAGCATGGCGGCCCTACAGCTTCCGGTAGACGTCGTCGAGTTCCAGACCGCGGGCGATCATCAATACCTGAGTCCAGTACAGCAGCTGGCTGATCTCTCCGGCGAGGGCCTCGTCGGACTCGTGCTCGGCGGCCAGCCACACCTCACCGGCCTCCTCGAGGATCTTCTTGCCGAGCCCGTGCACCCCGGCATCCAGCGCGGCCACGGTTGCGCTGCCCGACGGACGGGTGCGGGCCCGCTCGCCCAATTCGGCGAACAGATCCTCGAAGGTCTTCACGGCCAGGGATTGTCCCATGTCGGCCGCACCGTCGTCACGGCGGTTTCGGCTAGGGCGGGCTAGTGTGCCAGTCCTTGGTCCAGGACGCCGCACAGCTGGGCGAGCATGCGCTCCGCGCGCGCGGTATCGCCGCGGCCGAGTTGGAAGGCCATCCCCCAGACCAACCCCATCAAAAGGTCCGTCAATCCGTCCGGGTCGGCGGTGGTCTCCCCGCGCTGCACCGCCGAACCCACAGCGGTCCGGACGAAACGCTCGATCACCCCGGCAGCCCGGTGCCCGCCGACCGGGGTGTGGCCGACGTTCATCACCGACTGGACCAGGAACCCGGCGATCGACGGATCGGCCTCCTCACCGTGCAGCGCCGTCCGGATGAACGTCACGATCTGCCCGGCAAGGGTGGACTCCTTAGTGGCGACGTGGACGGCGTCGAGCAGCGCATCGCCCACCCGATCCGCCACTTCCTCGTAGAGCGCCGACTTGCTGTTGAAGTAATTGTTGATCGCGGGCCTGGTCAGACCGATCTGCGCCGCGATGGCCTGGAAGGTGGCGGACTCGTAGCCGGATTCGGCGAAGACCTCCCGGGCGGACCGCAGAATCCGCTCCCGGGTGACGGCGGCAGCACTGGCCGGTGGGCGTCCGCGACGCCGCGTCGATGCCCACAGGATGTCCGTCATCAGGCGTCTCCCGGCCAATCGTCAATCTGAAACAGACCGTGCCGCCTAGGACTTCCCGATCGGACTCCGGGCCAAACATGCCCGTCGGGGGCTACGCCATCTGATCGGCGTGCATATCCTCCAAGGCCACGCCCTTGGTCTCCCGGACCCATGTCCAGACGAACATGAACGACAGGACAGCGCACAGAGCGTAGAACCCGTAGGCCAGGCCGAGATGGTTGCGCAATTCCGGGAAGCTGACGGTGATGAGCCAGTTGGCCGCCCATTGGCCTGCGGCCGCCAGACCCAACGCGGCGGCGCGGATGCGGTTCGGGAACATCTCACCGAGCAGCACCCACACCACCGGACCCCAGGACATGCCGAAGGCCACGACAAACAGATTTGCGGCAACAAGGGCGATGGGTCCCTGCGCGCCGCTGAGTTGCGGGGCGCCGTCTACCTGCGGGGCGGTTCCGAAGATGAACGCCATCGTCGCCAAAGTGACGGCCATCCCAGACGATCCGATCAGCAGGAGCGGCTTTCGGCCGATCTTGTCGATCAGCGAGATGGCAATCAAGGTCGTCGCGATGTTGACGACGGAGGTGATCACGGTGATCAGGAAGGATTGACTCTCATCGAACCCGACGGCCTCCCACAGCACGTTGGAGTAGTAGAAAATGACGTTGATCCCGACGAACTGCTGGAAGATCGACAGGCCCAGACCCACCCACACGATGCCGTGGATCCCGCCGGTCGGCTTGCGCAGATCGCGCCAGGACGGCTTCTGCTCACCGGCCAGCGTGCTCTGGATCCGGTCGATGGTGATCTCGAGATTCTTTTCCCCCAGCAGCATGCCGAGCACCTTGCGAGCCTCCGGAATCCGATGGCGCGCAACCAGATACCGCGGCGATTCCGGGATGGTGTAGGTCAGCATGCCGTAGATGACGGCGGGAACCGCCATCATCAGGAACATCCAGCGCCACGCCTCCAGTCCCAGCCAGAGTTCCTTGCTCGCTCCGCCGGCCAGGTGCGCCAGCAGGTAGTCGATGGCCAGCGATACGAAAATGCCGGTGACGATCGCCAGCTGCTGCAGCGAGCCGAGCCGGCCACGGATGCGGGCCGGTGAGGTCTCGGCGATGTAGGCGGGCGCGATGACCGACGCGACGCCGACTCCGATGCCGCCGACCACCCGGAACACCACGATCATCCCGACGTTGGTCGCGAGGCCGGTTCCGATGGCGCTGATGAAGAACAATACGGCGGCGATCTTCATCACTGAGATGCGGCCGATCCGGTCGGCCAGCCGGCCGGCCGTCATCGCGCCGGCGGCGGCCCCCAGCAATGCGGAGGCGACCGCGAACCCGAGCGAGGCGTTGTTGATGTCGAAGTGGCCCTGGATCGACGCCACCGCACCGTTGATCACCGCGCTGTCATAGCCGAAAAGCAGCCCTCCCAAAGCGGCGACCGACGCGATCCGGACCGCTCCGCGACCGGAGAAATCCTCATCGTCGAATACCGACGGAGTGTTGCTCGTAGGGCCCTGTCCGGCCATCTGGCGTCCCTTCGCCTGCGTTCGTCTGAGGTACCGGGCTCAACCATGGCACACCCACCCCGCGCCGGACAGCCGTATCGGCAACCTCCGGCACCCGCCGGGGCAACGCCCGGTCAGGTCATCGGACCGGGTTCTGGCTGCAGCTCGGCATAGATGTCGTGCAGCCGGCGCAGGTCCACCTCCACCAGTGACGGAATATGCCGCCGACGTGGACTGAACGGCACCGCCACATCGTTCGGCACCACCAGGACCGGACAGCCGGCGCCCTCGGCCGAGGCCGCGCCGGCGACCGAGTCTTCGACGGCCAGACAGTGCCCCGGATCCAATCCCAGCAACTCGGCAGCCTGCCGGTAAGGGTCCGGAGCCGGCTTGCCACGCGGCACCTCGTCGCCGCACACGCTGACCGCGAAATAGTCCCGTCCGATGCTGTTGAGCGCCCGCTCGGTCAGCACCCGCCGGGTATTGGTCACCAGAGCCATCGGGACGCCGGCCTCGGCCAGGGTGTCGAGCAGTTCACGGGCGCCGTCGCACCACGGCAGCCCGGCGTCGAAGAGCTCACCGGTGATGTCGTGCAGCCAGTCCGCGGTGGCGGCCATCTTGACCGGGTCGTGCGGCAATCCCAGATCGGTGTAGACGATGCGGATCACGGTCTCGGCCGATCCGCCGACGGTGGACTCCCGGACCTGCGGGGTCATCACCGCGTCGAATCGTGTGTAGAGCTGCTGCATGGCGACATCCCAGAGCTTCTCGGAGTCCACCAGCGTGCCGTCCATGTCGAACAGCACTGCTTTCATGCGGAGAACACTATCGGGCAGCTCGGGCAGCGCACTGCGTGACGGCTGACGGCGGCAAGTCAGGTGTCGAGCCGCTTCGCGTCCGGGTCATTCGTCGGCGGCCGCGGCGGCTGGAACGGGTCATACCACCACCAATCGGCGCGTTCGCCGGTTGGTCCGGGGCACGGCGGGACGACCGGCGGGGGCTGAGTGGGCGGACGTGCCAGTGATCCTGAGCTCAGCCCACGGCCGGTGCTGTCGACGATGACCAGCTCATCGGCTCGTCCGGTGATGGCGATGACACCGCGATGGTGCAGGCGGTGGTGATGGGGACATACAAGCACCAGGTTGTTTAGGTCGGTGGGTCCGCCGTCTTCCCAGTGCCGGATGTGGTGGGCGTGCAGTCCGCGGGTGGCTCCGCAACCGGGAACCGCGCAGGTGTGGTGACGGTGCTCGAGGGCGCGGCGAAGTCGCCGATTGACCGTACGGGTTGTCCGGCCGGCACCGATAACCCGGCCGGCACGCTCGAACCAGACCTCACAGGTGGCGTCACAGGTGAGGTAACGATGGTCGGCTTCAGTGAGTAGCGGTCCGAGATGCAATGCGGCGGTGCGCTTTTCGACATCGACGTGGACCACCACCGTGGTGTGTTGCGCATGCGGGCGGCGGGTGGCCTCGGCATCCCAGCCGGCCTCGATCAGGCTCATGAAAGCGTCGGCGGTGGCCGGTAGCGGCCGCCGCTGATCCGATTCAGCCTCGCCGGGGTCGTGCTCGTGCTTCCACTCGGTGATCAGCGCGTCGAGATGAGACTGCAGTGCCGCGTCGAACGTCGCCGCCTCGTCGTGTCCGAGGGTGATCCGCCAGCTGGTGGCATGTTCGCCGGAGGTCTTGGTTACCGAGCGCCGCGGCGGCAGCGGAGGTTCGGGTTCGGGGCGGGGCTCGAGGTTGACCGCGGTGCGCAGCTGGTTGACCGTCGCCACCGAGGCCAGCTGGGCGTAGTGCTCATCAGAGCCCTTGCCGGCTCCCGCCGCGATGACGCCGACCTGATCCAGCGACAATCGGCCCTCCCGCATGCCCTGCGCGCAGCGGGGGAACTCCTCGAGCCTGCGCGCGACCGCGGAGATCGCGTGGGCATTTGCCGATGACGCGCCGAGCTTCCAGGCGACCAGCGCAGCCACCGAGCGTGCGCCGGTGGCGCCGCAGAGCTCGTCGCGATCCATCTCTGCGACGATCTCCACGATGCGTCCATCGATGGCGTTGCGCTGACCGGCCAACTCCGCCAACTCCTCGAACAGCACGTCGAGGCGCTGTACGGGCGCTGCGACGGTGGACATGTTCACATCGTCGCAGCGGGGTATGACAGTTTCAGTCCTCCGGGTTGTAGCCGAGGTTGGGGCCCAGCCAACGCTCGGCCTCCTGCAACGTCCAGCCCTTGCGCCGCGCGTAATCGGCGACCTGATCCTGGGCCAGACGGCCGACCACGAAATACTGCGACTGCGGGTGCGAGAAATACCAGCCGCTGACCGCCGCGCCGGGCCACATCGCCATCGACTCGGTCAACTCGATACCGGTCCGCTCCTGCACATCCATCAACGCCCACAGCGTCACCTTCTCGGTGTGTTCCGGGCAGGCCGGATAGCCGGGGGCGGGGCGGATTCCGACGTACTTCTCCTCGATGAGAGCCTGGTTGTCCAACTGCTCGTCGGGCTGGAATCCCCAGAACTCCTGACGTACCCGTTGGTGCATCCGTTCGGCGAACGCCTCTGCCAGCCGGTCGGCCAGCGACTCCAGCAGGATCGCGCTGTAATCGTCATTGGCTGCCTTGAACTCGTCGATCTTGGTGTGGCTGCCGAGTCCCGTGGTGACGGCGAAGGCGCCGACGTAGTCCCGGAGACCCGTTTCTTTTGGGGCGATGTAGTCGCCGAGGCTCCGGTTCGGGATGCCGTCCCGGTGCTCGCCCTGCTGGCGCAGGTTGTGCAATGTGGTCAGCACCTGGGTTCGGGTGTCATCGGTGTAGACCTCGATATCGTCACCGACCGCGTTCGCCGGGAAGAACCCGATCACCCCGTTGGCGGTCAGCCACTTCTCCTTGATCAGGGTGTCGAGCATCGTCTGAGCGTCGTCATACAACTTCCGCGCCGTATCGCCCGATACCGGGTTGTTGAGGATGTCGGGGAAGCGGCCCTTCATCTCCCAGGCGTTGAAAAACGGTTGCCAGTCGATGTATTCGCGCAGTTCGGCGAGTTCGTAGTCGAGGAATTCCCGGACCCCGAGGCCCTGGGCAGGCACCGGCGGCCGATAGTCGTCCCACTCGATCGGCGTCCGGTTCGCACGGGCCTTCTGCAGCGTCAGCACTGGCCGCTCGTTCTTCTGGGCGTGCCGTTCCCGCAGGGAGGCATAGTCGGCCTCGGTGGCCTCCAACAGGGCGGGCCGCTGTTTGTCGTCGAGCAGTGCGGCAGCAACCGGCACCGAACGGGACGCGTCCTTAACCCAGACCACCGGGCCGGAACGGCGCGGCGATATCTTCACCGCCGTGTGCGCGCGCGAGGTGGTCGCGCCGCCGATCAGCAGCGGAATCTGCAAACCCGCGCGTTCCATTTCGACGGCGACGTTGACCATCTCGTCCAGAGACGGGGTGATCAGCCCGGACAGCCCGATGATGTCGGCGTTGTGCTCCCTGGCCGCGTCCAGAATCTTGCTCGCGGGCACCATCACTCCGAGGTCGATCACCTCGTAGTTATTGCACTGCAGGACGACCCCGACGATGTTCTTGCCGATGTCATGGACGTCGCCCTTCACGGTCGCCATGATGATCGTGCCGTTGGTGTCCTTTCCCGCGGCTCCGGCCCCGGACTCCTCTTTCTCCGCCTCGATATAGGGCAGCAGATACGCAACGGCCTTCTTCATCACCCGGGCCGACTTCACCACCTGGGGCAGGAACATCTTGCCGGCGCCGAAAAGGTCACCGACAACGTTCATACCGTCCATCAGCGGACCCTCGATCACCTCGATCGGCCGGCCTCCCGCGGCGGCTATCTCGGCCCGCAACTCCTCGGTGTCGTCATCGACATCGGCGTCGATACCCTTGACCAGGGCGTGGGTGATCCGCTCCCGGACCGGAAGGCTGCGCCATTGCGCCGCAACGGGATCTTCTGCCTTTTCGGAACTGTTGAACCGCTCGGCGATCTCCAGCAGCCGCTCCGCCGCGTCCCCGCGACGGTTCAGGACCACGTCCTCGATTCGGTCCCGCAGTTCCGGGTCGATCGAGTCATAGGGCACCAGCGCGCCAGCGTTGACGATACCCATGTCCAGGCCGGCCTTGATGGCGTGGAACAAGAACACCGCGTGGATCGCCTCGCGGACCGGGTTGTTGCCGCGGAACGAGAACGACACGTTGGAGATACCGCCGGATATGTGCACGCCCGGAAGGTTCTCCTTGATCCAGGCGCAGGCCTCGATGAAGTCGATCCCGTACGTCGCGTGCTCCTCGATGCCGGTCGCCAACGCGAAGCAGTTCGGGTCGAAGACGATGTCCTCGGCGGGGAAGCCGACCTCCTCGGTCAGGATCCGGTAAGCCCGCCCGCAGATCTCCTTGCGCCGCTCCAGGTTGTCCGCCTGCCCCTGCTCGTCGAAGGCCATCACGACGACGGCGGCGCCGAACTTGCGGCACAGCCGTGCCTCCCGGACGAACTTCTCCTCGCCCTCCTTCAGGGAGATCGAGTTGACGATCGGCTTGCCCTGCACGTTCTTCAGGCCCGCCGCGATGACCTCCCATTTGGAGGAGTCGATCATCACCGGCACCCGGCTGATATCCGGTTCGGCCGCGATCAGCTTGGTGAACCGGTCCATCGCGGCGACGCCGTCGATCATGCCCTCGTCCATGTTGATGTCGATCACCTGCGCACCGACCTCGACCTGCTGCAGGGCCACCGACAGCGCGGTGTCGTAGTCCTGCGACTTGATCAGGTTGCGGAATCGGGCGGAGCCGGTGATATTGGTGCGCTCACCGATGTTCACGAACAGCGAATCGGCGGTGATGTTGAGTGGCTCCAAGCCCGCGAGCCTGGTCGCCACCTCGATCTGCGGCACCTGCCGCGGCGGGACGCCCTCGACGACCGTGGCGATCTGGGCGATGTGCGGCGGCGCTGTTCCGCAGCAACCACCGACGAGGTTGACCAGACCGGCTTCGGCGAACTCAGCGAGGTAGCCGGCCTGACGCTCCGGGGACTCGTCGTACTCACCGAAGGCGTTGGGCAGGCCGGCATTCGGGTAGCAGGAGACGAAAGTGTCGGCGATCCGCGACATCTCGGCGATATACGGCCTCATCTCCGGCGCACCCAGGGCGCAGTTGAGGCCGACCGCGATCGGCTTCGCGTGCCTGATCGAATTCCAGAAGGCTTCGGTGACCTGTCCGGACAGCGTGCGACCGGAAGCGTCGGTGATGGTGCCCGAGATGATGACCGGCCACCGGCGGCCGCGCTCCTCGAACAGCGTCTCGAGGGCGAACACTGCCGCTTTGGCGTTCAGCGAATCGAAGATGGTCTCGACGAGGAGCAAGTCCGAACCACCGTCGACCAGACCGTTCGCAGCTTCGAGGTATGCGGTGACCAGCTGGTCGTAGGAGACGTTCCGGGCGCCGGGGTCGTTGACGTCCGGCGAGATCGACGCGGTCCGCGTCGTCGGCCCGATGGCGCCGGCGACATAGCGGGGCTTTTCCGGGGTGCTGAACTCGTCGCACACCTTCCGGGCCAGGGCGGCGCCGGCATAGTTCAGCTCGTAGGCCAACTCGTGCATGTCGTAGTCGGCGAGCGACACCGAGTTCGAGTTGAACGTGTTCGTCTCGAGGATGTCCGCACCCGCCTCGAGGTACTCCCGGTGGATTCCTTCGATGATCTGCGGCTGCGTCAGCGTGAGCAGGTCGTTGTTGCCCTGCAGGGCCGTCGGCCACTCGATGAAGCGCTCGCCGCGATAGCCGGCCTCGTCCGGCCGGTCCCGCTGGATGGCCGTGCCCATAGCGCCGTCGATCACCATGATCCGCCGGCGCAGAGTGTCGGTCAGTTCGTCCGTGCAGTCAGGGCGGATGTCTGCCTCAGGGCGGTTATCTGCTCGGGCACTCATCTGGATCCTTCCTCAGCGGAAGGCGTCCTTAACTCCGCCGAGCGTGGCGGATACCGAGGGGTCATGACCGCCCCGATAGCCGTTGCAACGCCTCTCGACGCGGAAAGTCTACCCGTCACCTCTACCCGTCCCAAAGGTCGACGTCTCCCCCTCCGTTGTGAGCGGCATTCATTGAGCGACGTTGTGACCCGTTCGCCGGTCGCGCAGGCGACGGAGCGACATCGACGGCGGCCTGCCCGTCCTATCCGGCTCATCGCAGCCGAGCAGGGCTTAGGCTGAAATGGTGACCTCCTGGAACTGGGCCGATGGCACCGCCGCCGGCGGCAGTGGCGCGGTGGGCTCTGAACTGCCCGATCTCCACAACGCCATCATCGTTGCGGCCTTTGAGGGCTGGAACGATGCCGGCGACGCCGCCAGCGATGCCCTGGAACACCTCGACGCGATCTGGGAGGCCCGCCCGATCATCGAGATCGACGACGAGTCGTACTACGACTACCAGGTGAACCGGCCGGTGATCCGGCAGGTCGACGGCGTCACCCGGGAACTGGTCTGGCCATCGATGCAGATCTCACACTGCCGACCGCCCGGTTGCAATCGCGACATCGTCTTGATGCACGGGGTGGAACCCAATATGCGGTGGCGCAGTTTCTGCGCAGAACTGCTGTCCATCGCCGACAAACTCAATGTCGAAACCGTCGTGATCCTCGGCGCCCTGCTGGCCGACACCCCGCATACCCGCCCGGTGCCGGTGTCCGGCGCGGCCTACTCCCCCGAGTCGGCCGCCTTCTTCGGGCTGCAGGAATCCCGCTATGAGGGTCCGACCGGTATCGCCGGTGTGTTCCAGGACGCCTGCGTGGCCGCCGGCATCCCGGCGGTGACGTTCTGGGCGGCGGTACCGCATTACGTGTCCCAGCCCCCCAACCCCAAGGCCACCGTGGCGTTACTGCGTCGCGTCGAGGATGTGCTCGACATCGAGGTCCCGTTGGCCGACCTTCCGACCCAGGCCGAGGAATGGGAGCAGGCAGTCACCGAGATGACCGCCGACGATGAGGAGATCGCCGACTACGTCGCCAGTCTGGAGGCACGCGGCGACGCCGAGGTCGACGTCAATGAAGCGCTGTCGAAGGTGGACGGCGACACTCTGGCTGCGGAGTTCGAGCGCTATCTGCGTCGCCGGGGGCGCTAGCCTGCACATCCCGCCGACCGGTTGGTCGGCCTGCGCTACCGTGCTCCTATGAGACTGGCACTGAGCGACGCCGACGCCGCCTTCCGGGATGAATTGCGGGTGTTCTTCACCACCCAGATTCCCGCGGAGATCCTTGATCGAGCCCGCAACGACGAGCTCAGATATCCCGAGGATATGGTCACCACCCAGCGGATCCTCAATGCGGCCGGGCTGGCGGTACCGAACTGGCCGGTGGAGTGGGGCGGTAAGGACTGGACGCCACTTCAGCACCAGATCTGGTCCGACGAGATGCGACTGGCCAGTGTGCCGGAACCGCTGGCCTTCAATGCCAGCATGGTGGGACCGGTGATCGCCCAGTTCGGGTCCCAGGAACTCAAGGAACGCTTCCTGCCGGCCACCGCGAATCTCGACATCTGGTGGTGCCAGGGCTTTTCCGAGCCGGAGGCCGGCTCGGACCTGGCGTCGCTGCGTACCACCGCGGTGCGCGACGGCGATCACTATGTGATCAACGGCCAGAAGACCTGGACGACATTGGGCCAGTACGCCGACTGGATCTTCGTGCTGGCCCGCACCGATCCGGGCGCCCCCAAGAAGCAGGCGGGCATCTCGTTCATCCTGCTGGAGATGTCCACCCCGGGCATCACCCTGCGGCCGATCAAGCTGATCGACGGCAGCTACGAGGTCAACGAGGTGTTCTTCGAGGATGTCCGGGTGCCGGTCAACCAGCTCGTCGGGGAGGAGAACGCCGGCTGGAGCTACGCCAAGTTCCTGCTGTCCAACGAACGCACCGGCATCGCCCGGGTCGGCACTTCGAAGGTGTGGCTGGCCGATGTCAAGGACCGCGCGGCCAAGACCCCGGTCGGTGACGGAACCCTGCTGGAGGATCCGCTGTTCGCCGCCCGGGTGGCCGAGATCGAAAGCGAGCTACTGGCTCTCGAGCTCACCCAGCTCCGGGTCAGCGGCGATGAGGGCACCGGCAAGCCGAACCCGGCCTCGTCGATCCTGAAACTTCGCGGCAGCCAGTTGCAACAGGCCGTCACCGAGTTGCTGGTGGAGGTGGCCGGGCCGGACGGCCTACCGTTCGACGCGCCCGATGCGGTCGATTCCCCCGCCTGGGCGCAGCACGCGGCACCGAAATACCTGAACTACCGCAAGACCTCGATCTACGGCGGCAGCAATGAGGTACAGCGCACCATCATCTCCTCGACGATCCTGGGACTGTGACGAAGCCATGAACTTTGACCTGACCGAAGAACAGCAACTGCTTGCCGACACCACCCGGGAGGTGTTGTCGCGTAGCTATGACACCGAGAGCCGGAACAAAGCGATCGAGTCCGACCTCGGCTGGAGCCGCGAGGTGTGGTCCCAGCTTGCCGAGATCGGGATTCTCGGCCTGGGTTTCGACCCCGAGGAGTCCGGTCCGACCGAGGTGATGGTGGTGATGACCGAGATCGGCCGGCGACTGGCTCCCGAACCGGTCGCGGCTGCCGCACTGGTCCCGGGTGCCGTGATCGCCGCGCACGGTTCCGCCGAACAGCGCGCACTGCTCGATGATGTCGCCGCCGGCGAACGGCTGCTGGCCTTCGCCCACACCGAACCGGGTCGCCGCGGTGCGACCGAACTGTCCACCCGCGCCACCCGGGAGGGTGACTCCTGGACGCTGACCGGGCGCAAACATCCGGTACTGGCCGGCGACAGCGCCGACGTGCTCGTCGTCACCGCCGCCCTGCCAGGCGGTGGGTCCGGACTTTTCCTGGTCGACGGCGAGGCGACGGCCCGGCACCCGTTCCGGACCTTCGACGGCCAGCGCGGCGCCGATGTCGACCTCAAGAGCGCCCCCGCTCAACCGCTCGGCGCGGGCGGTGATGCGAGCGCCGGTATCGAGGCGGCGGTGATCCGCTTCCAATCGGCGCTGTGCGCCGAAGCGGTCGGAGCGATGGATGAGTCGCTGCGGCTGACCACGGATTACCTGAAGTCTCGCAAGCAGTTCGGTGTGCCGCTGAAAACGTTCCAGACCCTCACCCAGCGCGCAGCCGATATGTACGTCTCGCTGGAGTTGGCCCGGAGCATGAGCCTCTACGCCGCGGTGTGCGTCGCCGACGGTCGGTTCGACCCGATGGTCGCGGCCCGGTCCAAACTGCAGATCGGGCGGTCCGGCCGCCATATCGCGCAGGAGTCAATCCAGTTGCACGGCGGCATCGGGGTGACCGCCGAGTACCCGATCGCGCACTATGCGGCCCGGCTGACCGCCATCGAGCAGAGCTTCGGCTCGACGACCGACCACCTGCGCTACCTGACCGGACAGGTCGGCCAATATGGGGTAGCCGCGCTCTAGCCGCTCCGATCAACGGCGGCTCCGGTTCAGCTGACCCTGACCAGCTTCGGCGGCTGCCAGGTCCCGTCGAGTGCCTCCGCCCGGGGCCAGTACAGCCGCATGAAGACGGTGAACGGTCCGGGCGGAGCGGGCAGCCAGTTCGACGTCTTATCGGATTCCGGCGGGCTGTTCTGCACGTAGATGGTGAGGCTGCCGTCGGGGTTGGTGACCAGATCGGGCAGCATCGGCGAATTGATGACATACCGGTCGATCGGATTGTCCACCAGCAGTGACTCCGGCAGTTTGTACATCGTCACCGACCAGAACGCGTCGACCGGCGGGAGCTGACCGGGACCG
Source organism: uncultured Actinomycetota bacterium (assembly GCA_963787055.1). GTDB lineage: Bacteria > Actinomycetota > Actinomycetes > Mycobacteriales > Mycobacteriaceae > Mycobacterium. The sequence continues at coordinate 238,256 of CAWBBP010000007.1, read as the reverse complement.
AAGGTCAAGGTGTACTTGTCGGTGCCGGTCAGCGGCGCGCCGTCGGAGTCGGTGGACAGCACCGGATACATGGCCTCGGCGTTGGAGTTCGCATAGATGCCGATCACCGCTCCGGCCATCCGGTACAGGTAATTGCCGTCGAGCTCTTCTTTCGTCCCGAAAAGCCGGCCCGATGTGACCCGACCGGTGTCGATCTGATCCTTCTTGAAGGCGGTGAACTCCGCCCAGGCATCCGCCATCCCGGCTTTGAAGGCCTCCTGCATCTCCGGGCTGAGGGCCTCGGAGTTGAAGGTGCCGTCACCGGTCAGCCCGATCGAGCTGAACCGGGCACGGATGTCTCTCTCGGACTCCAACGTGGGGGCGAACCTCAACTGGAAATCGAGCAGATCGAAGAACCGCAGCGAGGTCTTCTGGTCCTCCGCCGTCAGCGGCATCGGCCAATCGATCGCGGGAGCCGCAGGCGGGGCATCGGTCTTGTCGAAGCTCGACAGTGGCTCGGCCTGAAAGCCGGCTTGGATCCTCTCCACGTTCTGCAGATCGTCCGGCCCGAACAACTGGGTACGGTAGGCGACGAGCACGAAGTCGGTGTCGGCCTTGATCACCTCGGTGATGCCCGACGGCTTCTCCCCCGTCCAGTCCGGACCTGCCAGCAGGAATACACCGCCGTCATTGCCGGTCGTACGGCTGCCCACATAGGCGAAGTTGGCGGTGTAGCCGTCGATGAACTGCAGCGAGTAGTAACGGTCCCCGTCGACCGGCGGCACGAACAGCACCAGCGGCTCGGCCCGCAGATCCGCGCCGAGCATCGAGTACGGCGTATCGGAGTTCGGCGTCTGGATCGTGGTGTCTTCAGGCGTGAAAACCCTTGCTGCGCTGTGGACTTCATTCCACGGACCCTTATACTCGGGGCTGCTCGGGTCGATGAAATAGGAGTACTGGATCCGGTAGCTGTCAACCATCGGGAACCCGTAGATGTAGGCCTCCTTGGCGATGGCCCGGGTCTGATCCGGGGTGACGGGACCGTCCGGCGCCGGCGCGGCCGACTCGGTTTCGGTCTTCGTGGCCCGCTGCCCGCTGCCGCAACCGGCCAGTGCCGCGACAAGCACCGCGACGATGAGTCCGATCCAGATCTTCATGACGCTCCCATTCATCGACTACCTGATTCCCAGCAGCGCATCGGCCGCGGTCGCCACCGTCTCGGGGGCCGCACTGTCACGACCGCCGTACTCCAGCGCATCGGTTACCCAGCCATCAATGGCAGCAAGGACTTTCGGAGTGTCGAGGTCGTCAGCGAGGTAGCGCCGGACACGTCCGATCAGGTCACCGGCGTCGGGCCCGGTGGCCAGGCTGGTTGCGGCACGCCACCGCCGCAGTCGTTCGTTCGCCTCGGCAAGCACCGCGTCGCTCCAGAACCGGTCGCTGCGGTAGTGCCCGGCGAGCAACCCCAGGCGGATGGCTGCCGGATCCGTGCCGGCGGCCCGCAAGTGTGAGACCAGGACCAGATTGCCGCGACTCTTCGACATCTTGTGCCCGTCCCAGCCGATCATCCCGGCGTGGGCATAATGCCTGGCGAATCGTCGCTCGCCGGTGGCGCATTCCGCGTGTGCGGCGGAGAACTCGTGGTGCGGGAAGATCAGATCGCTGCCGCCACCCTGGACGTCGAATCCGAAGCCGAGGCGGCTCAACGCGATTGCGGCACATTCGACGTGCCAGCCCGGCCGGCCGGGTCCGAAGGGCGAAGGCCAGCTGGGTTCGTCCGGTCGTTCCGCGCGCCACAGCAGTGCATCCAGCGCATCGGCCTTGCCGGTCCGCTCCGGGTCTCCGCCGCGTTCGGCGAACAGCCGCATCATGGTGTCGTGGTCGTAGTTGGACTCGTAGCCGAATTGGGTTGTCGCATCGGCCCGGAAGTAGATGTCGGGGTGCTCCTGATCTTCGACGGTGTAGGCCGCGCCGGTGGCCAGCAGCTTCTCGACGAGTTCGATCACCTCGTCGATGGACTCGGTTGCGCCGATGTAGTCCTGCGGGGGCAAGACCCGCAGCGCGGACATATCCTCGCGGAAGAGCTGGGTCTCCCGGGCGCCCAGATCGCGCCAGTCCACACCGTCGCGGGCGGCCCGCTCGAACAGCGGGTCGTCAACGTCGGTGACATTCTGCACGTAGTGCACCCGATGTCCGTTGTCCCGCCACACCCGGTGAACCAGGTCGAAGGCCAGATAGGTGGCGGCATGCCCCAGGTGGGTGGCGTCGTAGGGGGTGATTCCGCAGACGTACATGGTGGCCGTCTGGGCCGGCGCGGTCGGCCGCACCTGCCGGTCGGCGGTGTCATAGAGCCGCAGCTGCGGCCCGCGTCCGGGCAACTCGGGAATGTCGACGCCGCGCCAGGCCTGCACGTCAGCCGGCCAACCGCATGGCGTCGAGCAGCAGTTCGGCGATCTCGGGGCGGCACATCAGCAGGTCCGGCAGGTAGGGATCGGGTTGGTTGTAGCGCAGCGGGGAGCCGTCCAAACGGGTGGCGTGCAGCCCCGCGGCCTGCAGGACACCGGCCGGCGCGGCCGAGTCCCACTCCCACTGCCCGCCGGCGTGGATATAGGCGTCGGCATCGCCGCGGACGACCGCCATCGCCTTGGCACCGGCCGACCCGATCCGGATGAACTCGATGTCGAGCCGGTCACGCAGCAACCACAACACCGCGGGCGGCCGGTTGGAACTGGCCGTGATGCGGATCGGTCCGCCCGGCCCGGGCGGCGGAGCGCTCACCGTGTCGCTGCGATGCACCTCACCGAGGGCGGGCAGCGCCACCGCGGCGTCGGTAATGACGCCCTCGGAGCCGGAGGTGCGCTGCCAAAGCGCCACGTGCACCGCCCAGTCCTCGCGCCGCGGCATGGAGAACTCACGGGTGCCGTCGAGCGGGTCGATGATCCACACCCGGTCTGCGTGCAGCCGCTTGAGATCGTCGTGGGCCTCTTCGGACAGCACGGCGTCCGTCGGCCGCTCGGCACGCAGCCGACGCACCAGCAGTGCGTTGGCCCGGAGGTCTCCGGCGTCGCCCAGCGCGGGTGGGAAGTCGTGTCCGACTTCGTCCCGCACCGCGAGCAGGAGTCGTCCGGCCTCCTCAGCCAGATCGGCCGCCAGCCCGGCGTCGGTGGAAGTCATCACGCCAGTATCGCCGAATCGGCGTCGACGCCGCTCGGTGCCCCACGTCATGCGGGTAGATTCGCCGCCATGCGAGAGGTGCTGACCGGCGGGATTGTTGCCGCCATGGCTGCGATGAGCGCGATCGGCTGCGGATCGGCCGCCGCGGCGGACCCGCTGACCGGCACCACCTGGCGGCTGGTGAATATCGAGTCGATGGCTCCCGAGGAACAGCCCAGCACGGTCATCGACGATCCGTCGAAGTACACGGTGACCTTCGGCGAGGACGGTCGCGCGGCCTTCCAGGTCGACTGCAACCGCGGCAACTCCAGCTGGCAGGCCAGCCCGGCGGCCCCGGACTCGGGCACACTCACCTTCGGCCCGATCGCGCTGACCCGGATGATGTGCCCGCAGCCGTCGCAGGACACCAAGGTCGCAGCCGCACTCGGCTACGTCCGCAGCTACCTGCTGTCCGACGGCCGACTGCACCTCTCGATGCTGGCCGACAGCGGCATCATGCACTGGGAACCGCAGCAGTAGTCCGGACGCCCGCCCGCCGACGGTGACCGGCGGCCGGGCTCAGAACGCCGGCCAGGGAAGCGGCTGGCGCCGATCGGGTTTGGGCATCAGCGGTTCGTCAAGCAGTGTCCGGACCCTGCCGAACAGCGCATCCATTTCCGCGGCAGTGATGTTCTCGCGCAGGCGTTCTCCCAGCGGACCGGCCAGCCGCTGCTGAAATGTCGCCAGCGCGGAAAGTGTCTCGCCGTCGATCGGCGTGCCGGCCCAGCCCCACAGCACTGTGCGCAGTTTGTCGTGGACGTGCAGGCAGACACCGTGATCGACGCCGTACACCTGCCCGTCAGAGCCGGACAGAATGTGGCCGCCCTTGCGGTCCGCGTTATTGATGATCACGTCGAATACCGCCATCCGGCGCAGTCGCGGGTTGTCGGCGTGCACCAACGCCACTTCGCCACCGGTGTGGTCATAGGCACGCAGGACCGGGAGATAGCCGGCCGGAACGTCATCGACCGGGCACAGATCCACCAGATCGGGGCCAGCGGCCGCACCGGAGTCACCTGGCGACTCCACCCACAGCTGAAGCATGCCCGGCCCGGCAGGACCTTCGCGAACGATGGTGTGCGGCACGATGCCCCAGTCCAGCGCCTCCGAGATGAGGTATGCGGCCACCTCGCGGCCGGCAAGGGTGCCGTCCGGGAAATCCCACAGCGGCTGCTCGCCGGCGACAGGTTTGTAGACACATCGAACCGCATCGCCGTCGCGGCCGGCTTCGCAGAGGAAGGTGGCGTTGCTCGCGGAGCGGATGCGGCCGAGGATGGTCAGATCGCCGCGGGCCAGCGCTTCGTGGCGGCCGTCGGAGCCGTTCACGACTCGGAGTCGTCCCCGGCGTCGGACCCCGAGCCCCGCCGGTAGCCGTTGGTTCGAACGCACAGGTGCCCCTCCGGATCCAGCGGCTCGTCGCAGAGCGGGCAGGGCGGTCGGCCGGCCGAGATGATTCGGTTGGAGCGGGCCGCGAACTGCTGCGCCGATTCCGGAGACAAGAACACCCGAACCGCGTCGGGTCCCTCTTCGGAGTCGTCGAGGATCACCGATGCGTCGAACTCGGTGTCACTGACCGCCAATAACTCCACCACGACGCTGTTGGCCTCGGCGTCCCAGCCCAGCCCCATGGTGCCCACCCGGAACTCGGCGTCCACCGGGGTGATCAGCGGTTTGAGATCCTCGACATCGGCCTCCGCCGGCAGCGGCATGCCGAACCGACGGTTGATCTCCACCAGTAGCGCGCCGATCCGCTCGGCCAGCACAGCCACCTGCTGCTTCTCCAGCATCACCGAGACCACCCGGTTCTCGTGCGCGGCCTGCAGGTAGAAGGTCCGGTTTCCGGGCTGCCCGACGGTCCCGGCCACGAATCGGTCGGGTGTGCGGAATACGTGGATTGCGCGGGTCATGGTCACTCCCAAAATACCGGCCGAACCGCACCCGGCCGCCGATTCAATCCGTCGAGCCGCCCACTGGGGCGTCCCCGCCCGCGCCGCCGTCGTCGGCCGGCGGTGCGGTCAGGATCGAGGCCAGTTGAGCGCCGGTATGGTTGACGTGCAGGACGAACGGGCGAAGTTTCGTGTAGCGGATCACACTCATCGATGCCGGGTCGGCGGTGATCCGCTGGAAGCTGTCCAGGTGGGTTCCCAGGGCGTCGGCCACCACCGCCTTGATCACGTCACCGTGGGTGCAGGCCACCCACAGCGCATCGCCCCCGTGCTCCGCGCGCAGCCGCCGGTCGTGCTCGCGCACCGCGGCCACCGCCCGGGCCTGAACCTGGGCCAGGCCCTCCCCGTCCGGGAACACCGCCGCACTGGGCTGCTGCTGGACGACCGACCACAGCGGCTCCTTGACCAACTCGCCGAGCTGACGGCCGGTCCACTGGCCGTAGTCGACCTCGGAGAGCCGCTCGTCGACCACCGGCTCGAGGTCCAGCGCGGCGGCCAGCGGCTCGAGGGTGCGCCGGCAGCGCAGCAGCGGTGAGCGGATCAACGCCCTGATCGGCATACCGTCGAGCCGCTCGACCAACGCGGCGGCCTGGGCGGCGCCCTTCTCGTCGAGTTCCACCCCTGCGGAGCGGCCGGCCAGCGTGTGGGCGGTGTTGGACAGCGACCTGCCGTGGCGAAGCAGGATGACGGTCACCGGATCGTCCTCATGACGCGGCCACCACACCGGTGGCCAACAGAACCATCACGGTCAGCGACAGGATCACCCGGTAGCCGACGAACCAGTACATGGCGTGGTTGGCCAGGAAACGCAGCAGCCAGGCCACTGCGGCGAATCCCACCACGAAGGTGATCACCACCGACACCGCCAGCTGCAGGCCGGTGGCACTCATCCCCTCGCTGACCGGGTGGAACGCGTCGGGAAGCGAGAACAACCCGGAGGCGAACACCGCCGGGATGGCAAGCAGGAAGCCGAATCTCGCCGCCAGCGGACGGTCCAGACCCAAGGCCAGGCCGGCGCTGATGGTGGCACCCGAGCGGGACACGCCGGGCACCAGGGCCAGGCATTGCGCCAGACCGACCAGCAAGCCGTCGCGCCAGGTCAACTGGCCGGCGTGGCGCTGCTGCCGACCGAAGTACTCGGCAGCGGCGATGACTGCGGAGAACACCAGCATGGCGGTGGCGACCACCCAGAGGTTGCGCACCTCGGTGCGGATGACGTCTTTGAACGCGAATCCGATCACCCCGATCGGGATGGATCCGATGATGACGTACCAGCCCATCCGGTAGTCGACGTTATCGCGGCGGTCCGGCACGAAAAGTCCGCCGAACCAGGCCTTCAGGATCCGGATGATGTCCTTGCCGAAGTAGACCAGGACCGCGGCCTCGGTGCCCAGTTGGGAGACCGCGGTGAACGATGCTCCGGCATCCCCGTCGAAGAACAGCCGGGACACGATCGCCAGGTGGCCCGAGGATGAGACGGGCAGAAACTCGGTCAGTCCCTGGACGATCGACAGGACCACCACCTGCAGCCACGACATCGATGTCACATCCACGCCGATGACCGTACCTGCGCCGTGGTAGCGGAGCGCGGTCAGCGCACCGGCACTGCGGCCGCGACGGTGTCGCGGACCGCGGCGGCCAGGCTGCGCGCGTCGTGGACATCGAGATCGCTCAGACCGCGACGGCCGATTGCGACGACGTCCTCCGGCAGTGGAACCGGGCCGGCCATCCGGGGCCGGTAGATCTCCACGACCAACTCGCCGCGATGGGCGTGGAACGCGAAACTGCGGCCGTCACCGAGGCGGCCGAATCCACTGGCGGAAGGCCCGGTGGTCACGTCTTCGAATACGAAATCCGTCCGCGGGGACTCCGACGCGGCGGACAGCCTCATGACGCCACCATAATGCGACTTACGGACCGGCGGGCGCGAACCGGAAAGTCCGTACGCCGTTTCCTGCACCTAGACTCCGACTACTGGTGTTTCGACACCGACCACTCCTGACTCGATCGCTGCACCGATGTACCGAAGGACGACCCGTTGCCACAGACCCGACACCGCGTCGCACTACGCGCCGCGGTGGCTGGATTGCTCACGGTCTCAGTCCTTGCCAGCGGCTGCTCAAAGCTGACCGATGTGGCCCCGGCGACCATCGAACCGGCCCGCGCGGCACTTTCACCGAGGCCCGCGACGGCTCCGGCCGGCGAGATCATCCCGCTGGGTGCGGGTCCCGAGGCGGCGGTCGTCGATGCGGCCACCGGGTCGCTGGCGGTGTTCACACCGGGCGCGGGCCCGGCGGCGGCGACGGTGACACTCATCGGCCGGGCGGGTGCGGCGCGCACCGTGACCTTGCCCGGCCCCGCGACCGCGGTCGCCGGTGACGGCCGCGGCACGGTCTACGCCTCGACGCGGGGCGGGTTTTACACCGTCGACGTCGGCCGCGGTGACGTGGCGCGGACCGACATCAGCGGACAGGCCGATACCGATTTCACCGCTATCGCCCGCCGTGCCGACGGCCGAATGGTGCTCGGCAGCGCCGACGGGGTGGCGTACACGCTGACCGAGGACCTCACCGTCGCCCACGAGGCCGATATCTTCGCGCGGGTCGATGCGATCGTCACCGAGGGCGACACCGTCGTCGTCCTCGACCGCGGCCAGACCTCGGTCACCGCCCTCAATCCCGACGGTTCCCCCGGCCAGGCGTTACGGGCAGGCCTTGGCGCGACCACCATCACCGCCGATCCGGCGGGCCGGGTCCTGGTCGCCGACACCCGCGGCGGGCAGTTGCTGGTCTTCGGCGTCGATCCGCTGATCGAACGCCAGGCCTACCCGGTGGACGGGTCGCCCTACGGGGTCGCCGGGTCGCCGACCCTGGTCTGGGTTTCGACGACCGCCGACAACACCGTGATTGGCTACGATCTGTCCACCGGCATCCCCGTGGAGAAGGTGCGTTATCCGACCGTGCAGCAACCCGACGTCCTGGCATTCGACGCCCCGAACAACACCCTTTACGTGGTGTCGGGGTCCGGCGCCGGCGTCCAGGTGATCCGCGACGCGGGACTGGCGCGGTGAGCACGGCGCACCGCGGCCGGATGCCGCCATCCTGGGAGGTCGAACTCTCCCGGGATGCCGCCGGGGACTACGAATGGATCCCGCTGAGACTGCCGCCGGAGGTGACCCGGATCAGCGCGTCGACCAGGCTGTCGATCGAGGCCGAATACCGCGGCTGGGAACTGACCCGGGTCCGCCTGTACACCGACGGCAGCAGACGGGTCTTGTTGCGGCGCAAGAAATCCCGATCCGAGGATCGCTCCGGCCGAGCGGACCCGACAGATCAGCCGGGCCTGTGATCTACGACGCGGTGCGTCGTGCCCTGTTCCTGGCTCCGCCCGAACGCATCCACACCCTGGTCTTCGCCGCGCTGCGCGCTGCCACCGCCACCGGCGCCACCCGCGCACCGCTTCGCGCGGCGCTGGCACCGCACGACCCGATCCTGGCGAGCACCGTCTTCGGCATCCACTTCCCCGGGCCGCTCGGCCTGGCCGCCGGGTTCGACAAGGACGGCCTGGGCCTGACCGGCTGGGGCGCACTCGGATTCGGCTACGCCGAGGTCGGCACGGTCACCGCGCAACCTCAGCCAGGAAATCCCGAACCGCGGCTCTTCCGACTCCCCGACGATCGGGCACTGCTCAACCGGATGGGTTTCAACAACCACGGTGCCGGTCAGCTGGCCTTGCGACTGGCCCGCCACCACCCGGATGTGCCGATCGGCGTCAATATCGGCAAATCCAAGACCACCCCGCCCGAGCGGGCCGCCGAGGACTACGCAGCCAGCGCCAGGTTGCTCGGCCCGCTGGCCGCCTATCTGGTGGTCAACGTCAGTTCCCCCAACACCCCCGGGCTACGCGACCTGCAGGCCATCGAGTCGCTGCGTCCGATCCTGACGGCCGTTCTGGCCGAGACCACCGCGCCGGTGCTGGTCAAGATCGCCCCCGATCTGTCCGACGAGGATGTCGATGCCGTCGCCGACCTGGCCATTGAGCTGAATCTGGCCGGCATCGTGGCGACGAATACGACGGTGTCCCGCGCGGGCCTGCACACCCCCCACGTCGCCGATCTCGGGCCGGGCGGTATCTCCGGGCCGCCGGTGGCACGTCGGGCGCTGGAGGTGCTGAGCCGACTTCACACCCGGGCCGGCGACCGGCTGGTGCTGATCGGCGTGGGCGGTATCGAGACCGCCGATGACGCCTGGGAACGCATCACCGCGGGGGCGTCATTGCTGCAGGGCTACACCGGCTTCGTCTACGGAGGCGGCCTGTGGGCCAAGCACATTCACGACGGGATCGCCGCGCGGCTACATTCCGGTGGCTTCGCCTCGCTGGCCGATGCGGTCGGCTCGGGCGCCCGGGACTGAATCCGGTGAATCCGCAGCGGGATCGCGGCCACGACGGTGCTTCTTGTGGCGGTACATCTGCGCGTCGGCGTGGCGCAGCAACTCGTCGAGATCATCGACCGGACCCCACGTCGAGCCCGCCGAGACACCGAGGGTGAGCGGCGTCCCCCCACCGTCGTAGCTCCCGCGCACGGCATTGCACAGCCGGTCGGTGAGTTCGGTGACATCCGCTTCGGACGCGGCCGTCGTGGACAGGACGACGAACTCGTCGCCACCGAGTCGGTACACCGAGTCCGGCGCAGCCACGTTCTGCGCGATGCGCGCGGCGACTTGAGCGAGGAGGGTATCGCCGACGGCGTGTCCGTGGTCGTCGTTGACCTGTTTGAACCCGTCGAGGTCGAGAAAGACGATCCCGACCGACGCCGATGGTTCGGTGTCGCTGTGTCGACGAATGGAGTCGGCCAACGCCTTCCGGTTGAACAATCCGGTCAGCGGGTCCGTCACCGCCAGTCGAGCCAGTTCGGATTCGGCCAGCCTGCGTGCCGTGATGTCCTGGAATTGGCCGATGAGGATGTCGTCGCCGCCGTGTTCCCCCGGCACCATCACCGCGTTGCGTTGCACCCAGATCGCCGATCCGTCGCGCCGGACGATCCGCAGTTCGGTGGCTACGTGGGAGTTCGGAGCGTTCGTCAATGCGTCGAAATCCGCCTCGGCGACCTCGAGATCATCGGGGCTGACGAACTCGCGGACATTGGCGTTGATCGCCTCATCGGCGGTGCAGTGGAACATCGAGCAGAACGACGGGTTGACGTACAGGCAGCGCAGGGACGTATCCGTGATCGCCTGACCGATGGGCGCGTTCTCGACACAGGTCTGGAACATCCGCAATGCCTCTTCGCGGGACCGCTCCTCCTCGACGTGCGACGTCAGATCGGTGGCCTGTAGGTAGAAGCCGGCCACCTCGCCGTCGACGACGTCAGGAACGTAGACCGTCTGGAAGTGGCGGGTCGCGCCGTGCCGGTCGATCAGCGCGCACTCGGACAACCGCCGCTCACCCGCAAGCACGGCATCGAGGTCACCCGGGTCGAGTCGAGCACGGTTCTCGCCGATGACCTCGCCGAAGTGGCGGCCCTGGATCTCGGCCGGCGCCATCCCGACGAACTCCGCGAAAGCGACGTTGGCGACCACGGTGCGCAGATCGTGATCCCAGTAGCCGACCATCGCCGGAATACTGTCGATGAGCAGCCGCAACCGGCGGGCTTCGTCGGGCGACATGCGATACCCCGGCGTCAACGTCACCACGCCCCTCCGACCCGGACTACCGGACTACCGGACTGCTCTGACAATGGCAATGAACGCTACTCGCTCGCCCGCTACTTCTGTTCGTAGGTCCCGTGGATGACCGCGCGCGCGATGGACTTCATGAACAGATTGAAGCCCAGATAGGCCGGGCTGGCGTCCGCGGGAAGGTCGAGCTTCTCCACGCTCACCGCATGTACCGCAACGAAGTACCGGTGGTAGCCGTGACCGGCGGGCGGTGCGGCACCGATGTAACGGCGCAGTCCGGCGTCATTGCGAAGGGTCAGCGCGTCACCGGGTAGCTCCGAGCCGTCCCCCGCCCCGGCCGGCAGTTCGGTGACGGTTGCGGGCAGATCGGCAACCGCCCAGTGCCAGAAGCCCGACGCGGTCGGGGCGTCGGGGTCGAATACCGTCACCGCGAAGCTGCGGGTCTGCTCCGGGAAACCCGACCAGCTCAGCTGCGGCGAGACATCTTCGCCACCGGCGCCCATGATGCCGCTGACCTGGGCCATCTTCAGCGGTTTACCCTCGGCGATATCGGAGCTGGTCAGGGTGAAGCCGGGCAGGTCAGGCAGGAAGTCGTACGGGTTGTAAGAAAATGCCATGGTGGGCAATCCCTTTCAGTCTCGGTGGATCAGCAATTCTTCAGGAAGTGGTCGAGCACCCGGGTTCCGAAGCGCAGCGCGTCAACCGGCACCCGTTCGTCGACGCCGTGGAACAACGCCGCGAAATCCAGCTCCGGCGGCAGTCGCAGCGGGCTGAACCCGAAGCATCGAATGCCCAGTTTGGCGAAGGCTTTCGCGTCCGTTCCGCCGGAGAGCATGTACGGCACGATTCGCGCCTCGGGGTCCAGTGCCAGCAGTGCGGCGTTCATCGCGTCGACCAGGTCACCGTCGAAGGTGGTCTCATAGGACTGCAGTTCGGAGATCCACTCGCGCGCCACATCGGGGCCGATGATGTCATCGACCTCGCGTTCGAAGGCGGCCTGACGGCCGGGCAGCACCCGGCAGTCGATGACCGCCTCGGCAGTCGCGGGAATGACGTTGGCCTTGTAGCCGGCCCGCAGCATCGTCGGGTTCGCGGTATCGCGCAGGGTGGCCCCGATGACCCGGGCGATCGGCCCGAGTTTGGCCACCGCGCCCTCGAGATCCGGCGAGTCCGGATCGAAGGTGTGGCCGGTCTCCGCACTGATGGCCGAAAGGAACTGTGCGACAGCGTCGGTCATGATCAGCGGAAACTCATGTCGGCCCAGTCTGGCGACCGCCTCGGCGATCGCGGTGACCGCATTGTCGTCGTGCACGAACGATCCGTGCCCGGCCCGGCCGCGGGCGGTCAACCGCATCCACAGCAGGCCCTTCTCGGCGGTTTCGATCAGATACAGCCTGCGCTCGCCACCGTCACGGCGCGGCAGGGTGATGGAGAAGCCGCCCACCTCACCGATCGCCTCGGTGACACCGGCGAACAGGTCCGGCCGATGCTCCACCAGCCAGTGCGCCCCGTACTGGCCGCCGGCCTCCTCATCGGCGACGAAGGCGAACACCAAGTCCCGCGGCGGGGTGATGCCGGCGCGCTTGAAGTGCCGGGCGACGGCCAGCATCATCCCGCACATGTCCTTCATATCGACCGCACCGCGGCCCCACACGTAGCCGTCCGACACCGCCCCGGAGAACGGGTGCACACTCCAGTCCGCGGCCTCGGCGGGCACCACGTCGAGGTGGCCGTGGATGAGCAGTGCCCCACGCGCCGGGTCTGCCCCGGGCAGACGGACGAAGACATTGCCGCGCCCGGGCGCCCCCGACTCCAGATACTCCGGTTGATAGCCGACCTCACGCAACTGCTCGGCCACCCACCGGGCGCACTCCGCCTCCCCCCGGGTGGTCGCCGGATCGCCGGTGTTGGAGGTGTCGAACTGGATCAGGGCACTGACGATTCCGACCACCTCGTCGGCCGCCCGCTCCGCCGGATCGTCAAGCCCTGCCCGTGTCACCGTCCTTTCCTACCATTGGGCGCGGTCCACACCGGAGCCGGAGTCCCTTAGCACATCTTTAACTGAATCCTCATTTACAACACGCGCACCATCGTGGTCTAGTTAGTCCGATGAAGAACCGGGCGCCAGCGATCACCGCACTGCTGTGCCTGACGGTCAGCGGCTGCGCCACCACCACCGCGGGTACCGCGACGCCGGCCGCCGATGCGCCGTTGACCACCGCCGAGACTCTGCCTTCGCTGCTGCTGTCGGCATCCGGGGTCGGCTCGGCGCTGTCGGGCACCGATATGGTCGTCACCCGCGACGTCGCCGAGCCCTGGGACGACAGCGCCCGCCTCACCGAAGGACCCGGCTGCCTGGCGGTTGCCGGCGCGGCCCAGCGCGGCGTGTACGCCGACTCCGGCTGGACCGCCATGCACGGTCAGGTGCTCCGGGAGCCGCCGACGGCCCAGTGGTCACATTTCGCCACTCAAGCGGTCGTGTTGTTCCCCACCGCGGCAGCGGCCGGTGAGTTCTTCACCCGCTCCCGCGACAGCTGGGCGGGATGCTCCAACCGTGACCTCGGCTACCCACAGCCCCTGGGGCCCGAGCAACTCTGGTCGATCGGCCCGGTCGGCCTCGAGCGCGACATCCTGTCGGTCTCCCGGGTCCAGCGCAGTCCGCAATCGTGGTCCTGCCAGCGGGCGCTGACGGTGCACGGCACTGTGGCGGTCGATGTGGAGGCGTGCAGCCTCGACGGCCCGACGGCGGCCGCGACGGCCATCGCCGGCGCCATCGCCGACCGGCTGCCCACCTCCTAAGCCCTCACGGCGAGATGTGAGTTTGAGCCGGAGACTGCCGATCCGCTAGCCTTAGGCGCCCACCGCGGTGGGCTTCTCGGGTCCGAGTGGCGGAATGGCAGACGCGCTAGCTTGAGGTGCTAGTGCCCTATTAACGGGCGTGGGGGTTCAAGTCCCCCCTCGGACACTCTTTGACGAACGACCGCGCCGTCCACCTCGCCGCCGATCACACCTTGTTGCGGCCCCGCGTCTTCAGCAGGCTTGCGACGGTGGTGATCAGTAGCACCACACCGATGACGCCCATCGACATCCCCGTGGAAATCTCCGGCACGTCGACATAGTTGCCATCATTGATGAACGGCAGCGTATTTTTCTTCAGCGCGTGCAGCATCAACTTGATGCCGATGAAGCCGAGGATGATCGACAGCCCGGCGGACAGGTAGACCAATCGGTCCAGCAGACCGCCGATCAGGAAGTACAGCTGCCGCAGACCCATCAGGGCGAAGGCGTTGGCGGCGAACACGATGTACGGCTCCTCGGTCAGCCCGTAGATGGCCGGGATTGAGTCCAGCGCGAAGAGCAGGTCGGTGAAGCCGATCGCGACCAGAGCCAACGCCAGCGGGGTGATGACCCTCCTGCCGTCGATCCGGGTGAGGAACTTGTCGCCGTGGTAGTCGTCGGTGGTCGGTACGAAGCGTCGCACCAGGGTGACGAGGCGGTTCTCCCGTTCCACCTCGGCCTCGCGCTCATGCCCGGTCTCGCGGGCCAGTTTCAGGGCGGTGAGGATGAGAAAGATCCCGAAGATGTAGAACACCCAACTGAAGGCGTTGATCGCCGCCGCACCGAGGGCGATGAAGCCGGCCCGCATGACCAGCGCCATCACGATGCCGATCAGCAGCAGCTTCTGCTGGTAGATCCGGGGCACTTTGAATGACGCCATGATGACGGTGAAGACGAACAGGTTGTCGACCGACAGCGCCTTCTCGGTGACATAGCCGGCGAAGTACTCCCCGCCGTACTGCCCACCCCACTGCCACCAGATCAGGAACCCGAACAACACCGCCAAGGTGACGTACACCGTCGACCAGATCGCCGATTCGCGAAAGGTCGGATCGTGCGGCACCCGAACGTGGGCGTAAAAGTCGAAGACGAACAGCCCCAGGATGGCGACGCAGGTGATGACCCAGACCTGGGTTGACACGCTCATAGCCGCGAGTATTCGGGAAATATGGTTCGTGCGTCAAACTGTGCTCGGCACAGTGCCGCGATGACCGATTCCGCGCCGCACCATCAGCCCGTAGCCCAGCCAGGACACCAGTACTGCCAGCACCACCGCGGCCTGGATGTACCCCGTCGCCCATCCCGGGTAGAGCACGCCGGTCAGGTAGTGGTCGATGAAGCCGGTGGAGCCCAGCGGCGCCATGTCGGCCCGAGTCCGGGCCCACTGCTCGAGATCGGTCAGCGGGCACCGGAGTCCGACTGCCACACTGGCGAGACCCCACAGCACCGCCGGCGGGTGCAGCCAGACGCCGCGCCGCCATCTCCAGGCGAGGAAACCGCCGCTGGGCAGGTAGATCAGGAAGGCGAAGTGGGCCGCGGCCACCAGCCACACCAGCGCGACGTAGATCGGCCGCATGGCCCGGATTCTACCGACGGGATCCCGGCGGCACGTACCGTGAACGGGTGCCCCGTCAGGTGCTGTTCCTCTACAACGACCCGTCGGCGCCGGAGGCGCTGCTGGGCGAGGCCTTCGCCGACTCGGGCTTCGACGTCAGCACCTTCGAGGTGGTTCCGGCCGGCCGGGTCGACGATCCGGTTCTCGATGTCGACTTCCCCGACCCGCTGGACTATGACGTCATCGTGCCGCTCGGCTCGCGGTGGGCGGTGCACGACGACCGGCTGACGCGGCACTGGGTGGCCGGCGAGGTCGCCATGGTGCGCAGCGCGCTGACCGAGGGCGTCGGGGTGCTGGGGGTGTGCTTCGGCGGACAACTGCTGGCCCACGCGCTCGGCGGCACCGTCGCCCGATCACCGCACCCGGAGATCGGCTGGCATGAGGTGCACAGCAGCAGAACCGACCTGGTCCCGGGCGGCCGGTGGTTCCAGTGGCATTTCGACCGGCTCACCCCTCCGCCCGGTGCCGTCGAGATCGCCCGGAACGACTGCGCCACACAGGCTTTCATTCAGGGCCGGGCGATGGGACTGCAGTTTCACCCGGAGGTGGATGCCGACCTGGTGGAGCGCTGGATCGCCGAGGACACCGACGGTGATATCGCCCGACTCGGTCTGACCCCGGATGGGCTGCGGGCCGAGACCGCGGCCAGGGCCGGGGACGCCGCCCGGCGGCTAGGACTTCTGGTCCACGGATTCCTCGGCCTGCTGACCCAGGAGACCCCGCACCAGTCGAACCGCCAGCGGTAGCGCGGCGGACACCGCGGGGCTCAGGCCCACACCGTGCCCGGTGTCGGCGACATCGACGGTGACGACCACCAACTCCCCCGGAACCCGGCCGAGTACGAGTCCCAGCTCATAGGTCTGCCGCAGACCCAGATCGTGGGAACTGACCGGCGCGGAGTCGGCCAGATCGTCGACCGTGCACCGCCGGACCCGGCCGGGGACAGCGCCGCAGGCGGCGTCGACCACGACCGCCAGCGCCGACCCCGCCCAGGCGTCCAGGATCGCGGCCGGCTCAGCCGGACAGACCAGTGCCCGAACACCGGGAACGGGGTGGGCGGCCAGGTGCGTCGCCACCGCGGGCCCGATACCGTCATCGCGCCGGAACGCGTTGCCGATCCCGATGACGACCGTCGTCATCGTCGGGTGACGCGCACCGTCAGGAAGTGCGTCGCGCACGAGATGCAGGGGTCGTAGTTGCGGATCGTGCGTTCGCACATCGCGGTCAACGCGGCGTCGTCAAGTCCGCCGTCAGCCACCACGACCCGCACCAGATCGTCTTCGATGGCGGCCTGGTTCTGCGAGGTGGGCGGGACGATCAGGGCGGCCTTCACCAGGCCGGCCTCGTCGATCTCGTAGCGGTGGTAGAGCAGTCCGCGTGGGGCCTCGCTCACCCCGTGACCGACACCAGGGCGGGCCTCGACCTCGACGAACGGCCGCCCTGGAGCCTGATAGTCGTCGATGATCCGCAACGCCTCCTCGACTGCGTAGACCACCTCGACCGCCCGAACCACGATGCTGCGGAAAGGGTTCCGGCACTGTGGGCCCAACCCCGCCGCCGTCGCGGCCTCCCGGGCAAGTGGGGAGAGCTGCCGGTGGTTCAGCGAGTAGCGGGCCAGCGGTCCGGTCAGGTGGCGGCGGCCGTCGAGGGTGGCGTGCAGGGCGGTGGAGTGCGGCACCTGAGTCTCGCGGACATGGTCGCTGAATCGTGCGATGTCGAAGGTCGGCCCCGCGCTGCGGGCGATCACGCCGTCCTCGATCGCGTATCGGTCACCGGTCAGCGCCAGCAGTTCGTGTTCGATCTCCAGATCGGGGAAGTCGAACCCGGCGACCCAGGCCACCGTTGCCAGCGCGTCATCCAACGCCCCGCGCAGCACCTCGCCCATCGCCCGCATGTCGGCGCGGGACGGAACCGAGTAGAAGCCGCCGAGGCGCACGTTGATCGGGTGGATCGAACGGCCACCGACGAGTTCCATCAGCCGGTTGCCGGCCTTCTTCAGCGCCAGTCCCCGTTCCACCGCCTCGCGATGCTCACGGGCCACCGAGATGATGTCCGGCGCGCCAAGGAAATCCGGGGCGTGCAGCAGGTAGATGTGCAGGGCGTGGCTGTGGATCCACTCCCCGCAGTACAGCAGCCGGCGCAGCGCGGTCAGCTCCGGATCCAGCGTCGCCCCGCAGGCGTCCTCAATCGCGTTGCAGGCACTGACCTGGTAGGCAACCGGGCAGATTCCGCAGATGCGGGCGGTCAGGTCCGGCGGCTCGGTGTAGGACCGGCCGCGCAGGAACGCCTCGAAGAACCGTGGTGGTTCGTAGATGTTGAGTTCGACGCGCTCGGGTACCCCGTTGCGCAGTTCCACATGCAGGGCACCCTCGCCCTCGACCCGGGTCAGGGCGGCCACTCGCAACGTGCGGCGGGACTCGGTCATTCGGAATTCCGCTCAGCGTCCGAGGCATCATCTCGAGCTGCGTGGAACTGCGTCACATTGAACGTGCCGAATACCCGGTCGACATCGCCTGAGGACATGCCGTCGCGGCGCAGCAGCGGGATCATGGCGGGCATATTGGGGGTGGCCGTCGGGCCGAAGCAGCCGTAACAGCCGCGGTGGTGCCGGGGACAAAGCGCCCCGCAGCCCGCGTGGGTGACCGGGCCGAGACAGGCCAGACCCTCGGTGACGCTGACGCAGCTGACCCCGGCGCGTTTGCATTCGGTGCAGACCGTCGCGGCCGGCAACCGCGGTTTGCGACCTACCAGCAGCGCGGCCAGCGTGTCCAGCAGTTGGCCGCGGTCGATGGGGCAGCCGCGCAATTCGTAGTCGACCGCCACATGCGCCGAGGCCGGGGTGGAGGTGGCCAGGGTCTGGATGTAGTCGGGCCGGGCGTAGACCACCGAGGCGAACTCGGCGACGTCGGCGAAATTGCGCAGCGCCTGAATACCGCCGGCAGTTGCGCAGGCCCCGATCGTCACCAGCACCCCGGACTGTTCGCGGATCTCGCGGATCCGGCGCTCGTCGGCCGGGGTGGTGATCGACCCCTCCACCAGTGACACGTCATAGGGACCGCCCATCACCGCGCTCGATGCCTCGGCGAAAGCCGCGATCTGCACCTGCTCGGCCAGCGTCAGCAGTTCGTCCTCACAGTCGAGCAGAGTCAGTTGGCAACCGTCACAGGAGGCGAACTTCCATACCGCCAAACTCGGACCATTCCCCTGTCGTTCGGCTCCTTCCCACCGGACCATCTACAGTTCCTCGACTTCCAGCAGGGACCGTGCCACGTCATAACCGACCACCGGGCCGTCGCGGCACAACAGCAGCGGGCCGAGCTGACAATGCCCGCACAACCCGATCCCGCATTGCATGTTGCGCTCCAGCGACACCCGGATATCCGGCAGCGCAAGCCCTTTGGCAACCAGGACCTCGGCACTGGACCGCATCATCGGTTCCGGTCCGCACAGGAACGCCGTGGTGCGTGCCGGTTGCAGCGACAGCGCGTGCAAAGGTTCGGTGACGAAACCGATCTCGCCGGGCCAGCCCTGGATCGGGACATCGACGGTCACGTGGGTCTCCAGTCGCGGATCTGCCCGCCAGGCCTCAAGCTGCTCGGCATACAGAAAGTCACGCCGCGAACGCGCACCGGCGATCACCACCACCCGCCCGTACCGGTCGCGATCGGCCAGTGCGCCGAGCACCACCGGCCGAAGGGGGGCCAGTCCCACGCCGCCGGCGACGATGATCAGATCGCGCCCGGCGGACCCGTCCAAACCCCAGGTGGTGCCGAACGGCCCGCGCATCCCGATGGTGGACCCGGTCCCGGCAGCGCATAACGCGGCGCTGACCGCTCCCACCGAGCGGATGGTGTGGGTGATGCTGCCGTCGGTGATGGACGGATCGCCGCTGACCGAGATCGCGATCTCCCCCACCCCGAAGGCGTAGAGCATCATGAACTCACCGGGGGCCGGCGATGGGAGTGCGGTGTCGATCGGTTCCAGGCACAACGTCACCGAGTCCGCGTTCTCGGCCACCGTCGAGCGAACCCGATAGGGCACCGGGGTCATGACGTCGGCCGACGATCGCACCGCCACCTCAGTCATCGTCACGCTCCCCCGGAGCCGGAAGGCCGGCGACCTTCTCACCCGGAGCCGGAAGGCCGGCGACCTTCTCACCCGGAGCCGGAAGGCCGGCGACCTGCTCCCGGGCGAATGTAGCGACTTCCTCGGTGATATCGATCCCGGTGGGGCACCACGCGATACAGCGTCCGCAGCCCACGCACCCAGATGTGCCGAACTGGTCATGCCAGGTGCTCAGCTTGTGGGTGAGCCAGTGCCGGTAGCGGGATGCCCCCGATTGCCGGACCGGGCCATCGTGGATGAAGGTGAAGTCCAGTTCGAAACAGGAGGCCCACTCCGACCAGCGTTCGGCGTGCTCGCCGGCCAGATCGGTGACGTCGGCGGTGGAGGTGCAGAAGCAGGTCGGGCAGACCATGGTGCAGTTGCCGCAGGTCAGGCAGCGGCTGGCAACGTCGGACCAGTGCGCGGATTCACGGGAGTCGGCGAGCAGCCGGCGCAGGTCGGTGTCGGGCATCTGGCGGCCCATCTTCGTTGCCGCTGAGGCGATCTCGTCGGCGGCGGCCGCGCACTCCTCAGGTCGGGCCGCCCGGCGCGGGAGTTCGGCCAGCAGCTCGGCGCCGGCCTCGCTGCCCACCTCGACGAGGTAATCGACCGCCTCGCCGTCGGTTCGTTCGGTCAGTGCCAGGTCATAGTTCGGCGAGCAGGCCGGACCGGTGCCCATCGAGGCGCAGAAGCACAGGCCGCCGGGTTCGGTGCAGTTGACCGCAACGATGAACGCACCACTGCGTCGGCCGGCGTAGCTGCCGTCCGGATGCTCACCGCCGACTAGGACACGGTCGAGGACTCCGACAGCGGCCAGGTCACAGCCGCGGACGCCGAGAAAGGCGTAGCGGGGATCAGGCCCGGTGTCCTCGTCGGCGCCATCGTGACCCGTCGCGAACAGCCGCTGGCGTGGCGGGTGGAGGAACTGCTTCCACGACTGCGGGCCGGCTGAGTGCCCGAAAGCCGCACGGTCGCCGCGGGCCCGCAGCCGGTAGGTTCCCGGAGCCACGTCGACGCCCCAGCCCGCAGGTAGATCGTCGGCACTGCTGATCTCGGCGAGCACGATCGCGTTATCGCCCACGGTGGGCCCGATTACCCGGTATCCGCGCTGGCGCAGACCGTCGATCATCAGGCTCAGCCCCGCGGTGTCGATCATCACCGGATCGCCGAATGCCATGTGCCCATGGTGCCCGAGTCGGGACGCGCGCGCGAGCCTTAGGTCTTGATCCACCGATGAACGTGGTTCAGGGCGGGTGTGGAAGTAAAGAAAGTGCCCTCTGAGCTGCGATGATTTGAGTTCTGATGACGCTTGCCGCCCAGGCCGGGCTGATCACGTTGCTGGACAGCAAGATTCACATCGCCGAGCCGGGGATCGCCTCCGGGTCGGCCAACCCGGTGCCGAAGCTGGCCACGGTGATAGCGGGCATGTGTGCCGGCGCTGCAGCGGCCGCGGCCACCGGCCAGTCGGCGATCGCATCGAGGGCCGCCATGATCGTCGAGCCGAGCGCCCGGGGCGCCATTCGCCTAACCTCGCGACCCACACACCCGTGCGTCAGATCGTCGTGACCACGTTGCGCCCGGCCCGTTTCGACTTGTACATCGCCGAATCTGCACGGGCGGTCATCGCCGATACCGACTCGTCCGGTGCAGCCAGCGTGGCGCCGATGCTCATCGTTACTTGGATTCTCCGTCCGAAGTGGTCGATCGGTTGGGAGACGCAATGCCGGATTTTCTCGGCTATCGCGACCACCTCATCGATACTGTGCACATCGGGTAACAGCACCAGCATTTCGTCACCTCCTATCCGGCCCACAGTGTCATCAGCGCGAACGCAGCCGCGGATGCGCTCGGCCACGGTGGAGAGCACAAAGTCGCCTACCGGGTGTCCCCACGTGTCGTTGATGACCTTGAAATGGTCGGCATCGCAGAACAGCACACCCAGGTGCTCTCCGGAAAAACGCCGGTCGCGAATTGCGGCCTCGAGACGAGCGGTCATCTCGCCATGGTTCACCAGACCGGTGAGAAGATCCGTGCGGGAAAGTCGCTCCAGTTCTTCTTGCGCTTTGCGCAACTGTTCTTCACGCGCGCGGCGCTCAGTCACGTCTCGAATCGCTGCAGAAACGTACTCGCAGTAGTCGATGCGCAGCGGGCTCAGACTGATGTCGACCGGGAACTCTGTCCCATCGCGACGCACACCCCACAAATCTAAATCCCGGCCCATCTGCCGCAGTTCAGGTTCGGCGAGGAAGCCCCCGCGGTGCCGGGCGTGCATACCGCGGAACCGCGGTGGAAGAAGCACCTCGACTTCACTGCCGATCAGATCCTCGCGTGGGTGTCCGAACATCCGATCGGTCTGGGCGTTGGCAAACCTGATAAGTCCATCGGGGCCCACGATGATCATGGCATCAGGGGCCGCTTCCAGTAGGTCATAAAACATGGAGTCGACGCGCTGCTGATCGACGGCCAGATCCCGGATGACTTCGACCAAGCCCGTAAGCGCCCCTGTGGAATCCCGTATCGCGCTGATCGTCACTCCGGCGCTGAAACGACATCCCCCCTTCCGCACTCGCCAGCCGTCGAACTCGTAGCTGCCAGACTCCCGTGCGGCAGCCAACTCGCGCTCTGCCGTCCCGGCATCCCGGTCCTCATCGGTGTGAAACATCGACGCAGACCGCCCCAGAACTTCAGCGGCCGAGTACCCCAGCACGGCTTGGGCTCCCGCGCTCCAGTGAACAACCTCGCCAAGCGGATTGAGTTTCACGACCGCTCGATCGGTAACCGCGTCGAGTAAGCTTTGGGCATCGCCAAGACCTGGATCGGCGCTCGATTCTTGATTTTCGGCGGGAGAAGGTATCACCCGACAGCACCCTCCGCGTCGTTTCCCAATTCCCCGCCCTGGCTTAGTTGAGTCACCACCCGGCGAGAACTACAGCACTCCGGGCGCGGGGTCGTGGCCGAGCTGATGTCCCAGCGCATCCGCGACGGTCGGCTGGCGGAACCGGTGGCCGAGGGATTGGAGTTTGACCGGGGCCACCCGCTGATCAGCTTCGGCGAGTTCCACGGCGCCCTGCTTTCCGAGCAGCAACCGGGGCCCGATCGACGGCACCGGAAGCAGCGCCGGGCGGTGCAGTGTCTGCGCCAGTGCGCGGGTGTAGTCGGTGTTTCGCACCGGGTTGGGCGCCACGGCGTTGACCGGGCCCGCGAGCCGGGTGTCATAGAGCGCCCGGTAGTAGATGTCGAGCAGGTCATCGATGCCGATCCAGGACAACCATTGCCGTCCACTGCCCAGCCGCCCACCAAGTCCGGCGCCGAACAGTGGACGCAGCAGTCGCAGCGTGCCACCGGCGGCGGCCTGGACGATACCGGTGCGCACGGTGACCAACCGAAGCCCGGCGTCGGCCGCCGGCGCTGCTGCCGCCTCCCAGTCGGCGACCACATCGGCAAGGAAGCCCTGCCCGCGGGGACTGTCCTCATCGAGCAGACGGTCGCCGCAGTCGTGGCCGTAGAAGCCGATCGCCGAAGCGCAGACGAACGCCTTCACGCCGGGAGTTCCAGCGGCGGTTTCGGCCAGCCGGCGGGTCGGCTCGATGCGCGAGTCGCGGATCGCGCGGCGGTGTTGTTCGGTGAACCGACCGGCGATCGATTCCCCGGCCAGATGGACGACGGCGTCCACCCCTTCGAGCAGGTCGGCCGCGGGTCGACGTGGATCCCACTGTCTTTCGCCGGCGTCGGCAGGTGCACCGCGCACCAGTCGGATCACCCGGTGTCCGCCGGTGCTCAGAAATGCCGACAGTGCCGTACCGACCAGTCCGGAGGATCCGGTCACCGCGACCACCAGCGATCCTGCACCGGCGCCCGCGGCATCCGCATGGGCGGCGAGGTCCTCGGCGAGCTGGCGGTGCCGGTAGGCGAAGGTCGACCGCAACGCGGCACCCGGCACCGTGGTATCGACGATGTCGTGCACCCGGGTCCTGCCTTCGCCGGCGTCGGTGTAACGGTGGGTGTGCCGCCACCAGCCGATCACTCTCGGCGGCAACGTCATCAGGCCATCCGAGGAGAGCACGTCGACGAACTGGTTCGGCGGATCGTAGCCGGCCGGATCGTGCTGGGCGACCCAGCGCAGCCCCCCCGGCAGTCCCAGGATCGCCCGGCCGTCGGCCAGCGATTCGGTCTCCCTCACCACCCGCATCGGCTGCCACGGCGGCACCAGCCGGTGCATCGCTCCCGGACGGGTGTGCCAAGCCCACACCTCATCAAGGGGATGGTTGACGACGCTGGCGTACTCGATACCCATGGCGGTCCCCTCAGGACGTGCGGATCACTGCTGGTCGCGTTCGAAATCGGTGGGGGTCCGCTCGTCATCGAGCCCCGATCCGAACTCCTCGTCGATCGAACTCTCGTCGGTGTAGTCATCGTCGAGGGAACCCTCGTCGATGACGTGGACTGCGGCCTCCTCGGCCGGCACCGGATAGTCCTGCTCGTCCTCGGTGGGAAGGTCGTACTCCGGTTCATCGTGAACCACTTCTTCGGGATGGTCCTCGATCGCGATGTCGGCGTCGATCGCGATGTCGGCGTCGGCTTCGTCCTCGACTTCGACCTCGGTATCGGTATCGGTATCGGTATCGGTACTCGCCCCCGAGAGGCTCGATCACCGTGGTCGTCTCGACAGGTTCCGCCACCGGCGCTTCCGCGGGTGCGATGATCTCGGTGTCGGCGACCGCAAGCGCAGCGCCCAACTGGTCGGATGCCGACGATGGGAGTGCACTCGGTACCCGGCGCTGGGCCCGCTCCCGGATCGCATCGACGATGAGCAGCAGCACGCCGAGCCCGCTGGCGCCGATGCAGACCCATGCCACCAGTTCGTTGCTGGTCACGACGGCGGTCACCAGAGCCGCCAAGCCGATCACGGCCAACACCAGCGCCACGATCAGCATCGGTAGGCCTCCCGCGACACGGAGCTAATGCGCACTCCTATTGGTACTGCTGGTATCCGCCGTCGCCCGAATCGACCGGCGCGGCCGACCCCCGCTGGCCCAACTCCTCAAGCTGGGACTCCAGATAGGTCTTCAACCGGGTGCGGTATTCGCGCTCGAAGGTGCGCAACTGCTCGAGGCGTCCCTCCAGCACGGTGCGCTGCTGGTTGATGGTGTTCATCAGATCGGAGTGCTTGCGCTCGGCGTCGGCCTGCAACAGGTCGGCCTTCTCGTGCGCCTGGCGTAGTTGAGCCTCCGAACGGGACTGGGCGTCGGCCAGCATGGCATCGGCCCGCTGCCGAGAATCGTTGAGCGTCGTGTCCGCGATGAAACGGGCTTCCGAGACGATCTGCTCGGCGCTGGCCTGGGCATCGGCGACCATCTTGTCGGCGTCGGCCCGCGCCGTGCTGGTCAGACGGTCGGCGGTGTCCTGCGCGAGGGTGAGCACCCGGGCGGCCTTAAGCCCCTCGTCCTCGGTCGAAGGCGAGACGCTCTCGGGCACCGCCTGCACGACCGGCTGGGCCACTGGCTCCTGCTCGGGCTGATAGAGCGGGATCGCCTGGGTGGGCGGGCCGCCGGCCCGCGCCGCCGTTAGTTCCTGATCGAGCTCGCTGACCCGTTGGCGCAGGTCGGCGTTCTCCTCGATCAGCCGGGAGAGTTCGGTCTCCACCAGATCGAGGAAGGCGTCGACCTCATCCTCGTTGTAGCCACGCTTGCCGATGGGCGGCTTGCTGAACGCCACATTGTGCACGTCGGCCGGTGTCAGTGGCATATCTGCCCCTTCCGATGGGACGGTGGATGGGAAATCGTTCTGGAGTGTAGAACGACGTCCGCTGCGAACTGTAACTGGCGCACATCCTGTCACACCAGACCCGCCGGTTACAGGGGCACTCGGAATTAAGACCGAAATTCAGAGAATCGCCAATCGGCTCTGGGAATTGACGATCGAACTCAGACGGCCGCACCGAACGCCAGTTGCATGCCGATGAACGCCAGCAGCAGCAGCACCATGATGGAGAAATCCAGCCGCACCGCACCTATCGTGAGCTGCGGAATGATGCGCCGTAGCAGCTTCACCGGAGGATCGGTGACGGTCATGATGAGTTCGAGGATCACCACGGTGGCACCGCGCGGACGCCAGTCCCGGCTGAAGGAGCGGATGAACTCGACGACGATCCGGGCGATCAGCAGGAGCCAGAACAGAAACAGCGCGAAGCCGAGGATTTCGAAGAACAGCTTCACCTGACGGCGGTCCTTACCTGACAGCGGATGAGACGGTCACCGACGCGACCCAGCGCGGCTCTCGCAAGCCTACCGATGCCGCCGGCGGGCTCGGCGGCCGCCGCCACGACTCCTGTTAGCTGACTACTGGTAGCTGTAGAAACCGGCCTCGGCGATCCGGCGACGCTCCTCCGCGCTCACGTCGACGTCCGCCGGCGCCAGCAGGAACACCTTGGTGGCAACCTTGTCGAAGGATCCGCGCAGCGCGAAGGCCAGCCCTGCGGCGAAGTCGACCAGTCGCTTGGCGTCGGCGTTATCCATCGACACCAGATCCATGATCACCGGCTGGCCGTCCCGGAAACGCTCGCCGATGGTGCGGGCCTCGTTGTAATCCTTCGGGCGCAGGGTGGTGATCTTCGACAACGGGCTGCCCTCTTCGAACAACATGGCCATTCGCCGCGGATCCATCGCCAGGGCCCCGCGGGTCGATCCACGCAGGGCACCGAACCGGGATGCGGCGTGCGGGCGGTCGAACTCGCGCGGCCGGAACCGCGGCTCATCGGCATAGCCCGGCCGGAATCCACCGGTCGGCGGGTAGTCGGGTTCGCGGTCGTCGTAATCGTGGGCAAGTCGCGGATCACGGTCGTCGTACCGCCCGATATCACGGACCCCCTCGTACCGGCTGCCGTCCCGGCCGCCGTCGTACCCGTCTTCGTCGGCGAACCGGTCGCCGCGCCGCGCGTAGCCGCGCCCGCGCCCGCCGCCGGTCTCCCGCTCGTCGTCGTAGTACTCGTCCTCGTAGTCGTCCATCGGCGCCATACCGAAGTAGGCCTTGACCTTATGGAGAGTGCTCATCCGCGTGACCCTTCTGCAGAACTTCGGTGTCGATAAAGCTGATGTTTGTGATGAAGCTGTGACTGGAGTGACTGCTCAGGGAGACGTTAGAGGACGTTGGCCCATTAACGCCGTACCGACACGCACACATGTCGAACCGTGTCGGACAGCGGCTTCCAGGTCACCGGACATGCCCGCGGACAGCTCGGTGGCATCCGGATGACGGGCCAGGACGCGGCGATGCTCGGCCGCCAGGGTCGCGAACGCCGCGTCGGGATCGGCACCCCGGGGCGGTACTGCCATCAGACCCACCAGTTCCAGCGCCGCAGCGTCGGCGACCTGCGCACAGAGTCGGTCCACCGCCTGCGCATCGCCGATATCGACCCCGCCGCGGCTGGTGTCGCCATCGAGGCTGATCTGCACGAACACCCGTAACGGGCGGTCACGGCGGTGGTCGTCCAACGCCTGGGCGGCGGCGCCGGCCAACGCCGCGACCACCTTGTCGGTGCAGACCGAATGCACGGTATCGGCCCATCCCGCAATGTGTTTGGCCTTATTGCGCTGAATCTGACCGACCATGTGCCAGCGAGCCGGTCCGGGCTCCGGCCCAGCATCGGCTCCCCCGACGAGCCGGTTGAACTCGGCGATCTTCGCCGACGCCTCCTGCTCACGGGACTCGCCGAAGGCGCGGCACCCCAGCCGCCACAGAATCGCGGCATCGCTGGCGGGAAAGTACTTGGTGATCGGCAGCAGTTGGACCTGCTCCACCGGACGGCCCGCTGCTTCGGCGGCACGGGCCAGTCGGGATCGGACCGCGGCAAGTCCGCGGGTCAGATCCGCCACCCGGTGACCGCTGGCCGGATCCGTCATTCCATCCACACCAACGACGCCAGCCGCCCAGTCGGGGCGCCCCGACGGTGGCTGAACAATGCCGGATCGGCGGCCGTGCAGCGCGGGTCGATATCGATGGAGGTCACCCCGGCGTCGATGAGTTGGCGGGCGATACCGGCCCGCAGATCCAACGCCGGGGTGCCGCGGGGGGTCGTGGTTCGACTGCCGGGCAGCCTGGTCTCGACTTCGGCGGCCATCCCCTCGGGCACCTCGTAGTTCTCTCCACTGACCGCCGGACCGAGCAGCACAGTGATGTCCGCAACGTGGGCGCCGGCGGCCAGCATCGCATCGAGCGTGCGCAGCACCACACCCTCGGCGGCGCCGACCCGGCCCGCGTGCGCCGCGCCGACCACACCGGCGCGGGCGTCGGCCATCAGCACCGGAACACAATCGGCGGTGATCACGGCCAGCGCCAGTCCCGGGGTGCCGGTCACCAGGGCATCGGTGGCGTCGACGGGTTCGGCACGCGGCGCGTCGACGATCTCGACATGGTCACCGTGGACCTGGTTCATCCACACCACATGGTCGGCAGGCAGGCCGATCGCCGCGGCCAGCCGGCCGCGGTTGATCGCCACCGCAGCCGGGTCGTCGCCGACATGGTCACCGAGATTGAAGCTGTCGAACGGCGGCCGCGAGACCCCACCGGCCCGGGTGGTGGTGATACGACGGACGCGAACGCTCACGACGTCCTCGGATCCCGTGTTTCTGAGCGTCAGTGCCGCATGAACGGCGGCACGTCGACGTCGTCGTCATCGTCGCCGAAGCGGGAGGAGCCGTTGGTGTGCGCCGACACCTTGGCCGGTTCCAGCGGCTGGATCGTCTCGATCGGCTCGAACAGCGACGAGCTGAGCTGGCCCGCGGCCCCCGGCGCGATACCGGCCGGAGCCGACGGCGCCCCCGGGGTCGCGGCCTTGCCGGCGGCAGCGGCGCCGATCACCGGCATCCGACTCGGGCTGGTGGCGTCGAAGCCGGCGGCGATCACCGTCACCCGCACCTCGTCGCCTAGCGAATCGTCGATCACGGTGCCGAAGATGATGTTGGCTTCCGGGTGGGCGGCATCCTGCACCAGCGAAGCGGCCTCATTGATCTCGAACAGTCCGAGGTCACTGCCGCCGGCGATCGACATCAGAACGCCCTGGGCGCCCTCCATCGAGGCCTCCAGCAGCGGTGAGTTGATGGCGACCTCGGCGGCCTTGAGCGCACGGCCGTCGCCGCGGGCCGACCCGATACCCATCAGTGCGGTGCCCGCGCCGCTCATGATGCCCTTCACGTCGGCGAAGTCGACGTTGATAAGGCCCGGGGTGGTGATCAGGTCGGTGATGCCCTGAACACCGTTGAGCAGCACCTCGTCGGCACTGCGGAACGCGTCCATCAGCGAGACGCCGGCATCGCCCATTTGCAGCAACCTGTCGTTCGGGATCACGATCAGGGTGTCGCAGCTCTCCCGGAGCGAGGAGATGCCGTTCTCGGCCTGGTTGGACCGCCGCTTGCCCTCGAAAGAGAATGGCCGGGTCACCACGCCCACCGTCAGCGCTCCGAGTTTGCGGGCGATATTGGCCACCACCGGGGCGCCGCCGGTTCCGGTGCCGCCGCCCTCGCCGGCGGTCACGAACACCATGTCGGCCCCGCGCAGCAATTCCTCGATCTCGTCCTTGGCGTCCTCGGCGGCCTTGCGGCCCACCTCCGGATCCGCGCCGGCGCCGAGGCCCCGGGTGGAGTCGCGCCCGACGTCGAGTTTGACGTCGGCATCGCTCATCAACAGCGCCTGGGCGTCGGTGTTGATCGCGATGAACTCCACGCCCTTGAGTCCCTGTTCGATCATCCGGTTGACGGCGTTGACGCCGCCGCCGCCGATACCAACGACCTTGATGACGGCGAGATAGTTATGCGGGGGGGTCATCGCTGTGGTTCCTCCGTGTGGGGACTTCGGTGAAGCGGAGCCTGGGGCCTGCCGCGACTTCCCTGATCAAAACCCTCAACCTCAACCAGAGGCTTAGAGTTATGTCAAGTTGTTCGCGTACTGGGAACCGTATGACCGGCGCGCGCCGGATTGGGGAGGCGCGCGGGCGTGTCGCTCGAGAAATTCGACGACCGGCGTCAGCGCCTGCCCGCCGGCACCCGCTCGGTGCCCGGGAATCCGGCCGGCGTCCCGCGGGCAGGCCTCGCGACCGGATTTACTTGACCGTCGGCAGATCGGGGCTGGATACGTCGTAGACGCGCCCGGGCTGGGTCAGCAGCGCGGCAAGTTTCTCGGCCTTCTCGTCGGTGCGATCGGTCGTGCCCCACACCACCGTGCGTCCGTCGGCGAGAGTCAGGGTGATCGAGGCGACCGACGGCGCGGCGATCCGGCCAACCTGGGCCACCACCTCGGGCCGCAGGGCGGTCATCACCTGCAGTGCGGCCCGGGTGGCCGGATCTGCGGGGCCGGGGTTGTCGACGTCGATATAGGGCAGCCCCGGCGGCGGCGGGCCGGTCGCGAAGTCCACCCCGTCCCGGTCAAACAGGTGCGGGCCGTCCGGATAGTCCTTGACCACGACCGGGATCCGCTCGACGATCGTGATCCGCAGGGCCGACGGGTACTCGCGCTGAACCCGGGCACTGGCGACCCGGCGGATGCCGGCCACCCGGTCGGCCACCTCGTCGGTGTCGATCTGCAGCAGCGGGGTGCCCGGGCGGACCTGCGCGACGTCGATGACCTCCTCCCGGGTCACCGCCCCGGTTCCGGTGACGACCACCGACCGGGCCGACATCACCGGGGTGAAATACAGCACCAGACCCAGGATGACGCTGACCACCGTCAGCAGGATCAGCCAAACGACCAGTCGCAGGCCCTTGACGGTCCGGGGGGCCAACCGCCTGGGCTCATCGACGAGCTGGCCGCTGATCTTGCGCTTGGCCTCCCGGCGGGCCTGCTCGATCGCCGTCGCCCGCTGCTGGAGGGCTCGCCGTTCGGCACGTTCCCGTCGGGCCCTCCGTCGCGGGCCCTCCGGATCCGGCTGCGTTTCGCCATCCGGCGACTCCCCGGGAACCGCGCCCCCGGGCTGTTCGGGACCGCCCGCATCGGGATCGGCCTGCTCGGCTCCCCCGGTTGCGGGTTCGCTCTCCGGTTCCGGTTCGGGGCTGCCGTCGGTCACCGGGCGCCCCGCGACCCGGCGGCCTTCGCGTCGATCGCCGCGATGATCTCCGGACCGAGCAGGGTCACATCACCGGCACCCATGGTGACCACGACATCACCGGGCCGTGCGACCGCAGCGACCTGCTCGGCGACCGCCGAGAGGTCGGGCAGGTACCGCACCGGTGCACTGACCTGCTCGGCGATGGTGGCTCCGCTGATACCGGTCAGCGGCTGTTCGCGGGCCGCGTACACGTCGAGCACGAAAACCTCGTCCGCGGTGTTCAGGGCGTCGGCGAACTCCCGCGCGAAAGCCCTTGTGCGGGAATACAAATGTGGCTGGAAGACAACGATGCTTCGACCCTGCGCCGGGTGCCCGGCGCCGTCCTGCCGGGCAACGGCGCGCAGCGCCGTCAATGCGGCACGCACCTCGGTCGGATGGTGGGCGTAGTCGTCGAAAACCCGCACCCCGGCGACGGTCCCGACTAGTTCGAATCGGCGGCGCACACCCTCGAAGCCGGCCAGTGCGTCGAGAACCTCCTGGACCGGCGCACCCGCCTCCGCTGCGGCCAGTACCGCACCCACCGCATTGAGCGCCATATGCCGGCCGGGCACCGCGAGTCGCATGGCCCGTCGATGACCCTCGCCGGCCAACTGGATCTCGGCGACCGCGCCGGTCCCCCGCTGCTGCCAGTCCAGCAGTGCAGCGGCCAGCCCGCCGGACCGGTCGCTGCCGTACCGCAGCACCCGCACCCCCAGGGCGGCGCTGCGTTCGGCCAGCGCCGCAGCGCCCGGATCGTCGACACACACCACCAACGCCCCACCCGGCGCCAATCGCTCGACGAAATCATCGAATACCGCGGTATAGGCCTCCGGGCTGCCGAAGAAATCGAGGTGGTCGGCCTCGATATTGGTGACCACAGCCACGTCCGGCCGGTACTGCAGCAGCGATCCGTCGCTCTCGTCGGCCTCGGCGACGAAAACGTCCCCACTGCCGTGATGAGCGTTGGTGCCGGCCTCGCCGAGATCGCCGCCGACCGCGAAGGAGGGGTCGTATCCGCTGTGCTGCAAGGCGACAATCAGCATGGACGTGGTGGTCGTCTTGCCGTGCGTGCCGGTCACCAGCAGGGTCCGATGACCGGACATCAGCTTGGCCAGCACCGCGGGGCGCAAGATCACCGGCACCGCGCGGCGGCGGGCTTCCACCAGTTCCGGGTTGGTCTTGGGAATGGCCGCATGGGTGGTGATCACCGCGGTCGGCCCACCCGGCAGCAGGTCCAGGTTGGCCGCATCGTGGCCGATGCTGATCTGCGCGCCGCGGGCCCGCAGCGCGACGACACCGCGGGATTCCTTGGCGTCCGATCCGGACACCAGCGCCCCGCGGTCCAGCAGGATCCGCGCGATACCCGACATCCCGGCCCCGCCGATGCCGACCATGTGCACCCGCTCGAGTTCCGGCGGCACCCCGTGCCCGCTCACCGGCGTGCACTCCGGGCGGCGCCGGCGACCTGCAGGACCACCTCGGCGACTCGGCGGGCGGCGTCACGGTGGCCAACGCCGGCCGCCGCGGCGGTCATCCCGGCCAGTCGCGGGCCGTCGCGCAGCAACCGCACCACCTCGGTACCGACGTAGGCCGGGGACAGATCGGCGTCGGACACCAGCAGACCTCCCCCGGCCTCGACCACCGGCAGCGCATTGAGCCGCTGTTCGCCGTTGCCGATCGGCAGCGGCACATAAACGGCGGGCAAACCGACCGCGGACACTTCGGCGACCGTCATCGCGCCGGACCGGCAGATCGCGAGATCGGCCGCGGCGTAGGCGAGATCCATCCGACTGAGGTACGGCACCGCGATATAGGGCGGATCCCCGGGGCGCGCGACCGGCAGGTCCAGGGAGTTCTTGGGTCCGTGCGCGTGCAGCACCGAGATCCCTGCGGCGGCAAGCTCGCCGGCCGCAGCCGAGACCGCGCGGTTGATCGAGGCGGCTCCCTGCGATCCGCCGAACACCAGCAGGACCCGGGCGTCATCGGAAAGGCCGAAATGAGCGCGGGCCTCGGCGCGCAGCGCGGACCGGTCCAGGCCGGTGATCGAGGCCCGTAGTGGCATGCCGACCACCTCCGCACTGTGCAGGCCCGAACCCGGCACGGCCGCCAGCACCCGCGCGGCGAGGCGGGCGCCGAGGCGGTTGGCCAGGCCGGCGCGGGCGTTTGCCTCGTGCACCACAACCGGAACCCGGGACGACCGAGCCGCTAGGTAGGCAGGCACCGCCACGTAGCCGCCGAAGCCCACCACCACGTCGGCCGCGACGGTGTCGAGCACCGCCCGGGCCTCACCGACCGAGCGGCGTACCCGCCGGGGCAGCCGCAGCAGATCGGCGTTGGGCTTGCGCGGAAGCGGGACCGGGGTCACCAGTTCCAGGGCGTAACCGCGGCCGGGCACCAGCTGGGTGTCGAGCCCGCGGGCGGTGCCCAACGCGGTGATGCGGATTCCGGGCTGCAACTCACTGAGCGCATCGGCGACGGCCATCGCCGGTTCGATATGCCCCGCGGTGCCACCACCTGCCAGCACGACCGACACGGCGGCGTCACTGGTGCGTGGGTCGCTGCGGCCCGGACCGCCGTCAACCCCGAAGACACTCACCCGTGACGCTGACCTTCCATTGCGCGGGATCGCCGTGCTCGGCCGTTCCCGTGCCGCTCGCCGCCCTGTGCCGCGGCGGCACGCCTCTGCTGGGAGGCGCCTCCATGATGCCCTGAGCGTTGGGCCGGGGCATGCACCGTCCCCGCTTTGGCCTTGGCCCCACGCCCTCGTGGTTGATCGGCAGTGCGCGTCGGCCGCTTGGCGGCTGTGGCCTTCGGGACGGGTTTGGCGGGTTTCCTCGCGGGCTTGGCGGGTTTGGCGCTACCTGATTTGGCGGCCCGGCCCGGGCCGGCTGCCCTGGCCGGCTTCGGAGCGCCCGGACGGGTGCGCAGTCGGTCGCGCAGCGCTTCCACCCGACTCGGCAGATAGGGCTCCGGCAGCGGCAGCCGCAACAGCCGGTTCATCCGGTCCTCGCGCCCGGCGCGCAGCGCGGCCACCGCGTCGGGTTCGTGCCGGGCCGCATTGGCCATCAGTCCGATCATGAACAGCGTTGTGGCCGTTGATGTTCCGCCGGCAGATATCAGGGGAAGCTGAATTCCGGTGACCGGCAGCAGACCGATCACATAGCCGACATTGATGAATACCTGTCCGATCACCCACGCGGTGGCGGTGGCGGTCAGCAACCGGAGAAACGGATCGGCCGACCGCTTGGCGATGCGCATCCCGGTGTAGGCGAACAATCCGAACAGGCAAAGCAGTCCGAACGCCCCGATGAACCCGAGTTCCTCACCGATGATGGCGAAGATGAAGTCATTGTGGGCGTTGGGCAGGTAGTTGTACTTCGCCGTTCCCTGGCCGAGACCGTCCCCGAACACACCCCCGTTGGCCAACGCGAACTTGGCCTGGCGAGCCTGGTAGCCGGCTCCCTGGGCATCGGCGCTGGGGTCAAGCCAGGACTGCACCCGGCTGGAGCGGTAGCCGGCGGAGACCGCGAGGACGGCGGCCGCGGAGACCGTGGCCAGCAGCGAACTGACGAAAACCTTCAGCGGAAGGCCGGCGAACCACAGCAGGGCCAGCAGGATGATGCCCAGTGACACGGTCTGGCCGAGGTCTGGTTGCGAGACGATGAGCGCCAGTGCGATGACCGCCGCCGGGATCAGCGGGATCAGCATCTCCCGCAGACTGGCTCGTTCCATTCGCCGAGCGGCCAGCAGGTGCGCTCCCCAGATCACGAAGGCGATCTTGGTCAATTCGGAGGGCTGCATGGACAGACCGCCCACCACGAACCAGCCGCGGGTGCCGTTGGCGACCTGGCCGATTCCGGGGATCAGCACCAGCACCAGCATGACGATGGTCACCGCGAAGGCCGGAAACGCCATTCGGCGAATGAAACGGACCGGTAGCCGCAGGGCGAACCAGCAGGCGAACAGCCCCACCCCCGCCCACATCACCTGACGGGCGAAGATCGTCCAGGGGGAGCCGTCCGCGTCGTAGGAACGCACCCCGGAGGCGGACAGCACCATGATGAGCCCCAGCGAGGTGAGCAGCGCGGCGACCGAGACCACCAGATGGAAGGACGTCATCGGGCGCGCCAGCCAAGCGCCGAACTGCTTCGGCGGGCCGAATCGCGGTTTCTTCGCTGCCGGTGTCTGCACCTCCGCGGTGCCGTCTCCCACACCAGCGAGAGCACCGTCCACCGCGCCCCCGTCCCGGCGCATCAGCCGGGACCACACCGCACCCACAGCCTTACCGGGACCTGCGGCCAACCCGCGCCCGAACCACCTCGGCGAACGCGTCACCACGGTCGGCATAACCGCTGAACTGGTCGAACGAAGCACCGGCCGGCGCGAGCAGAACCGTGTCGCCCGGGCGGGCCAGACCGGCAGCGGCGGCGACGGCCTCAGCCATCACCCGCCGACCGACGCCGGGGCCGCCGCCGTCGATCACCCGAGTCCCAGTAGTCACACCTGGCTCATTGGTCTCATCCACCTCAGCATCCTCCCGCGTCACAATGCGGATGACGGGGACATCGGGTGCGTGTCGCGATAACGCCTCGGCCAAGACCGGACCGTCGCGGCCGATCAGCACCGCGCCCGCCAGCCGATCGGCCACCCTGGCGACGGTATCGGTGACCGAGGCGCCCTTGAGCATCCCGCCGGCCACCCACACGACCCGCGGGTGGGCCAGGATCGACGCCTCGGCCGCGTGCGGGTTGGTCGCCTTGGAATCGTCGAGGTAGTGCACACCGTCCGCCACGCCCACCTCCTCCCCGCGGTGCCTGCCGACCTGGAACCCGGCCAGCGCGGCGGCGATCGCCTCCGGTGGCACATCCACCGAACGGGCCAGCGCGGCGGCGGCCAGCGCGTCAAGCACACCGACCGGACCGGCGACCGGGATCGAGGCGGCCGGAGCCAGCACCAGGCCCCCGTCGACCGCACCGGCGAACGCGCGGTCGACCAGAACGCCGTTACGCACACCGAATTCCCCCGGCGCCGGTTCGCCCAGCCGGAAGCCGGTCTTCATCGGCGCCGCGGCGCCGGGGAGCAGTGCACTGGCGGCGGGGTCGTCGAGGCCCACCACCGCCACTCGGCCGGCCAGTGCCCGGGCCTTGGCCGCAGCGTAGGCCGCGAAGCTGCCGTGCCAGTCGAGATGGTCCTCGGCCACGTTGAGCACCACACCGGCCTCCGGGCGCAACGACGGCGCCCAGAACAGCTGGAAACTCGAGACCTCCACCGCCAGCAGGTCGGACGGCCGGGACAGCACGTCGAGCACCGGTTCACCGATATTTCCGCACAGCACCGCCCGGCGCCGGTCGGCGAGCAGCATCTCGTGCAGCATCGACGTCGTGGTGGTCTTGCCGTTGGTGCCGGTCACCACCAACCAGCGCCGCGGGGTGCCATAGTGGCCGGCGGCATCCAGTCGCCAGGCCAATTCGACGTCACCCCAGATCGGCACCCCGGCGGCCGCGGCGGCCGCCGGCACCGGCGCGGTCGGCGGGAAGCCCGGACTGGTGACAACGAGGTCGAAGTCACCTGCCCTCGCGGCCGCCTCGGCGGGGCCGACGACCTGGACATCACCGAGGGCTCGCGCCGCGTCGGCGTTGTCGTCGCACACCGCGAGCCGGACGTCCCAGGATGCCAGCGCGGCCACCACCGCCCGGCCGGTGACGCGGGCGCCCGTCACCAGCACGCGGGCGCCCGGAGCCAGCAGCGAGAGGTCAGCGGCCATCGGTCCCCGATGGTCTCCGTCAGGCCCCGATCGCACCGAGCCACTCGCCGTAGAACAGCGACACCCCTAACCCGCAGGCGATCGCGGTCAGCAGCCAGAACCGGATGATCACCGTGGTCTCGGCCCAGCCGACGAGTTCGAAGTGGTGGTGGAACGGGGCCATCCTGAACACCCGGCGCCCGGTGGAGCGGAAGGCGATGATCTGGACCACCACCGAGGTCACCTCGGCGACGAACAGCGCGCCGAGCACCACCGCGAGCACCTCGGTGCGACTTGTGATCGACAGCCCCGCGATGATCCCGCCCAACGCCAACGATCCGGTGTCGCCCATGAAGATCTTCGCCGGGGCGGCATTCCACCACAGGAACCCGATGCAGGCTCCGGCCGTTGCCGCCGCGATGAGCGCCAGATCCAGCGGGTCGCGGACGTTGTAACAGCCGATCCCGGGGGCCGTGGCGCAGGCGTTGCGGTACTGCCAGAAGGTGATCAGCACGTAGGCGGCACTGACCATGGCCATACTGCCCGCCGCCAGGCCGTCAAGACCGTCGGTGAAGTTCACCGCATTCGACCAGGCGCTGACCACCACGACGACGAACAGCACGAACACCAGCGGGGGCAGCGCCACCGTGGAGATCTCACGCACATAGGACAGTTGGTTGCTGCCCGGGGTGAGTCCGTCGGCATTGGCGAACTGCAGCACCAGGACCCCGAACAGCAGCGCGGCCGATATCTGGCCGACGGTCTTGGCGGTCTTGTTCAGACCGAGGTTGCGCGAGCGACGGATCTTGATCAGGTCGTCGAGGAAACCCACCCCGCCCAGTACGGTGGCCAAGCCGAGCACCAACAGTCCGGACGCCGACGGGCCCACTCCGTCCAGGGTCAGGCCGACCAGGTGGGCACCGAAGTAACCGGCCCAGATACCGGCCAAAATCGCCACCCCACCCATCGACGGGGTGCCGCGTTTGGTCTGGTGGCTGGGCGGGCCGTCCTCGCGGATCTCATGACCGAAACCCTGCCGGGTGAACAACCGGATCAGCGACGGCGTCAGCAGGATCGACACCGCCAGCGCGATACCGACCGCGATGAGAATCTGTCTCACGCCGGCTCCGCGCCTTCGGCCAACGCGTCGGCGAGCGCCCCCAAGCCGGCGGCCTTGGACGCCTTGACCAGCACCACGTCGCCGACGGCGAGTTCAGAACGCAGCAGCGCGAGCGCGGCGTCGACATCGGGCACCATGGTCGACTCCGACCCCCAGGATCCCTCCATCACCGCACCGTGGTGCATGGCGCTCATAGGCCTCCCGGTTCCGACGACGACGAGCCGACTGATATCTAAGCGCACCGCGAGGCGGCCGACGCGGTCGTGCTCGGTTATCGAATCCTCGCCCAACTCCCCCATCTCGCCGAGGACCGCCCAACTGCGACTCCCGGACCCGGATCGTGCCATCACCGCCAGCGCCTGCAAGCCGGCCCGCATCGAGTCGGGGTTGGCGTTGTAGGCGTCGTTGATGATCGTCACCCCGTCGGGCCGGGTCCGCACCTCCATCCGGCGCCGGGAGGCCGGCGCCGCCGTCGCCAACGCAGCCGCCAGCTGCGGCAGGCTCCCGCCGCATTCCAGCGCCACCGCAGCCGCCGACAAGGCGTTGCCCACCTGGTGCTCGCCGTGGACGGCCAGGGCGACGTCCACCTCGCCCACCGGTGCACACAGCCTGAATCCGGGTCGGGCAAGCTCGTCCAGAACGACGTTCTCCGCCCTGATATCGGCCGCCGGGTTGCATCCCACCGTAACCACTCGTGCGGCCGTCCTCGACGCCATGGCGGCCACCAGCGCATCGTCGGCATTGAGGATCGCCACACCGGAGGCCGGAACTGCTTCGACCAGTTCACCTTTGGTCAGGGCGATCATCTCCCGCGAACCGAACTCACCAAGGTGAGCGGTACCGACGTTGAGCACGACGGCGATCGACGGCCGCGCGATCGCCGCCAGTGCCGCGATATTGCCGCGGTGCCGTGCCGACATCTCCAACACCAGGAAGTCGGTGTCCCTGGTGGCCCGCAGCACCGTCCAGGGATGGCCGAGCTCATTGTTGAACGACCCCGGCGGGGCCACCACCTCACCAAGCGGCCGCAGCACGGCGGCGACAAGGTCCTTGGTGGAGGTCTTACCCGAGGATCCGGTGATGCCGACGATCCGCAGGCCGCCGGCCACCAGCTCGGCGGCCACCACCGCGGCCAGCTTTGCCAGAGCGGCCAGCACTGCCGCGCCGGATCCGTCGGCGTCGTGCTCGAGCACCCCGGCGTGCGCGTCGGCCGCGGCCGCCGGCGGGACGATGATGGCCGGCACCCCGACCGGACGGGCAGCCAACACCGCCACCGCCCCGGCCGCCACCGCGGCGGGGGCGAAGTCGTGGCCGTCGGAACGGGCACCGGGCAGCGCCAGGAACAGCCCGCCGGGCGTGACCGCCCGGGAGTCGAACTCCACCGTTGCGGTGACGTGCGTCGAATCCGCCTCTTCGGCACTGATGCCGGACAGTCGGCCGCCGACGATCTCGGCGATCCGTGCCACCGTCAGGTCGATCACCGGGCCATCCTCTCCAGCGCGTGCGCCAGTTCATCGCGGTCGTCGAACGGCCGGGTCTGCCCGGCTCCGGTCTGACCGGTCTCGTGCCCCTTGCCGGCGATCACCACCACGTCACCGCGGCGTGCCCAACCGACCGCGTACTCGATCGCCGCCCGACGGTCACTGATCTCGACGACCTCAACGGCAGGGCGATCTCCGCCGGACCGGGCCGCACCGGCGAGGATGGCCGCCCGGATCGTCGCCGGGCCCTCGTCGCGTGGATTGTCGTCGGTGACGACCACCAGATCGGCCAATTCGGCGGCGACCCGGCCCATCGGCTCCCGCTTGCCCGGATCGCGGTTGCCACCGGCGCCGAACACCACGGCCAGCCGGCCATCCGGCCGCCGCAGGGTCTCCAGCACGGCACGTAGCGCACCGGGTTTGTGCGCGTAGTCGACGACGGCGAGGAAGTCCTGGCCCCGGTCGATCAGTTCGAGGCGGCCGGGCACGGTGGCGGTGCGCAACCCCGGCGAGGCCTGCTCCGGGGAGACCCCGATA
This sequence comes from uncultured Actinomycetota bacterium, assembly GCA_963787055.1. Taxonomy (GTDB): domain Bacteria; phylum Actinomycetota; class Actinomycetes; order Mycobacteriales; family Mycobacteriaceae; genus Mycobacterium. The sequence goes on along the minus strand of CAWBBP010000007.1, from coordinate 198,928 downwards.
CCGTCCAGCATGGCCAGCGCCAGCAGCGCATTGGCGATGTTGTAGCGGCCGGGCAGTCCGATCCGCAGCCGGTGGTGCACGCCCGCGGGGTCGACTGCGGTGAACTCCTGCAGTCCGCTGTCCAGGACGACGATGTCCTGCACCCCCCAGTCCGCCCGGTCGCCCTGCGCACTGACCGTCACCGCGTCGGCGGCCCGGTGGGACATCTGCCGGCCGGCGTCATCGTCGACGCAGACCACCGCGGCCTGCGCGTGCAGCGGCGAGGCGGGGTCGAACAACCGCGCCTTGGCCTCGAAGTAGGCCTCCATGGTGGGATGGAAGTCCAGGTGGTCACGAGACAGGTTGGTGAAACCGCCTATCGAGAAACGGATTCCGTCCACCCTGCCGAGTTCGAGAGCGTGACTGGACACCTCCATCACCACGGTGTCCACACCACGTTCCGCCATTACCGCAAGCAGTGCCTGTAGGGCCGGCGCCTCCGGCGTGGTCAACGCGCTGGGGACCTCGACCCCGGCGATCCGGACCCCGACGGTGCCGATCATCCCGGCGACACGTCCCGCCGCCCGCAGCCCGGCCTCGATCAGGTGCGCGACGGTGGTCTTGCCCGAGGTGCCGGTGACGCCCAGCACCACCACCCGATCCGACGGGTGGCCGTAGACGTCGGCGGCCAGCGCACCGAGCACCGATCGGGGAGCGGGATGCACCAGGACCGGAACCGGGGCCGGGTCGCCGAGCAGTCGGTGGATGGCCGCGGCACCCTCGGTGTCGGTGAGTACCGCCACCGCGCCGCGCTCGATCGCCTCGGTGGCGAACTGGGCTCCGTGCGTCGAACCACCGGGCAGCGCGGCGAACAGGTCACCCGGTGCCGCCTCCTGAGCCCGCAGGGTGACCCCGCTGATGCGGACATCGGGGACCTCGGCGCCATCCACCGCAACGGCGTGCGTCCGCGTGGCCAGCGACCGGAGCGACATACCGGGGGTGTTGCGTGGCCGAAGGACACTGGTCACCGCCGGTCACCTCCTCCGCTGCCGGCCGCAGTCCAGATCACATCGGCCGCCCGATCGGGTAGTCACCCTACCGAGAACTTCAGGCGTCAGGTCGCCTGCAGCGTCAGCGGCGGTCCCGGATCGGGCGAGAGGGGCACGTTCTCGCGCTGCATCAGCCAGGCGGCGATGTTGTGGAACAACGGCGCCGCCGAGTGTCCGGGCGAGCCGTCGGCATTGCGCACCGGTGCGTTCATCATGATCCCGATCACGTAGCGCGGGTCGTCGACCGGCGCCATCCCGGCGAAGGTGATCCAGTACACGTCGTCGTAGTAGCACCCGCAGGCCGGATTGATCTGCTGGGCGGTGCCGGTCTTGCCGGCGACCTGATATCCCTCGACCGCCGCGGCCGGACCGGTGCCCTGCTGCGCGCCCATCGGATCGCGTTGCACGACGGCCCGGAACATATTGCGAACGGTGCGCGCGGTCTCCGGCGAGACCACCTGAATCCCGGCCGGCCGTTGCTCGTCGGTGCGCGATCCATCAGGGGCGATGGTCGCCTTCACGATTCGCGGCGGAATTCGTACGCCATCATTGGCGATGGCCTGGTACATACCCGTCATCTGCAGCAGAGTCATCGAAAGACCCTGTCCGATGGGCAGATTGGAGAACGTGCTACCGGACCACTGGTCGATGGGCGGGACGATGCCGGCGCTCTCCCCCGGCAGTCCGACGTTCGTGCGCTGACCCAACCCGAATTTTCCGAGCATCTCATAGAACCGCTGCGGGCCCACCCGTTGGGCGAGCATCAACGTGCCGACGTTGGAGGACTTCCCGAATACCCCGGTGGTGGTGTACGGCATCACGCCGTGGCTCCAGGCGTCCTTGATGTTGACGCCACCCATGTTGATCGAGCCAGGAACCGCCAGTACCTCATCGGGGTTGGACAACCCGTCCTCGATCGCCGCCGAGGCGATGACGAGCTTGTTCACCGACCCGGGTTCGAAAGGCGAGGTCACCGACAGGTTGCCGATCTGCCGGTCGGACTGACGGCCGATGTCCTGGCTGGGATCGAAGGTGTCGTCGTTCGACATCGCGAGGACTTCACCGGTCTTGGCGTCGAGCACCACCGCCGAGACGTCGCGAGCGCCGGAGGCGTTCTTGGCCAGCTGGACCTGCTGCTGGACGTAGAACTGGATGTCGTCATCGAGGGTCAGTTGCACTGTGGATCCGTTGACCGCCCGGTGCCGGTTGCGATAGCTACCCGGGATCACCACCCCATCGGAGCCGCGATCGTAGGTGATCGACCCGTCGGAGCCCGCCAGCACCGAGTCCATCGAATCCTCCAGGCCGAGTAGCCCGTGACCGTCCCAGTCGATCCCGCCGACCACATTGGCGGCCAGCGATCCGCCGGGGTACTGCCGCAGATCCTGACGCTCGGCACCCACCTCAGGGAACTTCTTGGTGATCGCGTGGGCGATACCGGGATCCACGGCACGGGCCAGGTAGACGAAGGTCTCGTTGCCGCGCAGCTTCTTGAGCACCGTGGCGTAGTCCGGCTTGTTGTCGAGCTTGGCCGCGACTTCCCTGGCGATATCGACCAGCCGCTGGTCTGGATCCGGGGCGCTCGGCGACTTCTGCTTGGCCTCGGCCAGTTCCTTACGGATCTTTGCCGGCTGGAAGGTGAGGGCTCGGGCCTCGGTGGTGAAAGCCAGCTTGTCGAAGTTGCGGTCGACGATGGCCCCTCGCACCGCTTTCTCGACATCAGTGACCTTCAACTGGCCGGCCGCCTGCGCACGCAGTCCGGCCGCACTGGGCACCTGCAGGTTGAACAACTGCGCCGCGGCGACCAGCAGTGCCAGCACGATCACCGCATTGCCGACCCGGTAGCGGTAGACGAAGGACGAACGGTCCGGCCCGGTCTCGGTGACCGTCCGGACGCGGCGGGCATTGGCGGCCCGACCGTGACCGGCCGGTACTGGCGGGACCGGGCCCGCCGCGACCCCGGACGTGGCGGCCGGGGTCCTGGCGGCCCGGCGCTGCCGGCCGGAGTTTGGCCCCGACCCCGGTTTACCGGCGCGGCTCAATGGGCCACTCCCACGGGAGCGACCTCAGAAGCAACATCAGTCACGGGAGGCACAAGAGCAACTGTAGGTACCGGGGATCCCACAGCTGTGGCAGGCGGAATCACCAGCGTGTCGCCGAGCGGCGGCGGTAGCAGTGGCAGGGTCTGCGGACCGGGCAGTGCCGCACCCGGAAGCGGTCCCGACCCGGGCAGCGGTGCTCCGGGCAGCGGTCCCGACCCGGGCAGCGGTCCCGACCCGGGCAGCGGTGCTCCGGACAGCGGTGCTCCGGACAGCGGTGCTCCGGGCAGCGGTGCTCCGGGCAGCGGTGCCGACCCGGGCAGTGCCGCACCCGGAAGTGGCGCCGGGCCGCCGAGCGGGGCGTGCTGGGTGGTGTCGGTGGCCAACGGAACCAATGCCGGGACCTCCAGACCGGAATCCGGAAGCCTGCCTGCCAGCGATGGGGGCAGCCGCACCGGCACCTCCCCGGTGACGCCCGGAGCGAGCAAGGACGGGGCCGGCGGGGGTTGGGGGGCCGCGGGCTTGGGGCCGGGCGGCAACACGTCGGGCAGCTTCGTATTCAGCGGCGGCGGTGGAACCCCCTCGGCGGGCTTGGGCTGACCGACGACCACCCAGTTGCCGCCCGGATCCTGGACCAGGTGGGCGGTGTCCTTCGACGGGATCATGCCGAGTTCACGGGCCGCGTCGGCCAGCGCGGGTGCCGACTGGGCCTCGAGAACGTCGCGCTCGAGGGCTTCCTTCTGCTGGGCGAGCGCATCATTGAGTTCACGGGCGTTGCCGAGTTGATAGGACCGTTGGGCGGCATCGGTGGACAGCCACAGCGTTATCGCCAGTCCGATCGCCAGGGACCCGATGACCAGCACCACAAACGGAATCCTCGCCAGCAGCGCCCGGGGGCTCAGTTCGAGGGTCGCGAGCCTGGCCAGCAGCCGCTCCCGCAGGGGCGGCCGGACTACTTTGGGCGCCTTGGCCTTACGCGCCTTGGCTCGCGCCTTTGCCTGGCTGGTGGTCTTGGCGCGGGCGGGGCGATCGGCAGGCCGAGGAGTCGGTGCCGTCTGCGGGCCCGGACGGGGACCCCGAGGCTCGTGGGGGCGTCGGGTCCGGGTGCCGGCCCGCGGGCGGCTGTCGCGTGCAGGGCCGTCACCGGTGCGACGTTTGCGCGCCGGGGCGTCCGAACCGCGTCGGCGGACCGGCGCGGCGGCGTCCTTTGCGGCCTCCTTCCGGGAATCCCCCGCGCGACTGGCTGGCTTTCGGGTGACCTTCATCCGATGTCCTCTCCGTGCGCACGTTCGATTGCCCGCAGCCGAACCGGGGCGCTACGCGGGTTGCGGCCGATCTCACCGGCGTCCGGGCGCTCGGCGCCGCGGGTGAGCGCGCCGAACTCCGGCCCATAGCCGGGCAACTCCACCGGCAACCCTGCCGGCGTCCGCGACGCCGTCGCCGTGGCGAAGGCCGTCTTGACGATCCGGTCCTCGAGCGACTGATAAGCCATCACGACGATGCGCCCGCCGGGACGAAGCGCCTCCAGTGCCGTCGGCAGCGCCGCCGTCAGCGATTCGAGTTCGGCGTTGACCGCTATCCGCAACGCCTGAAAGGTGCGCTTGGCCGGATGGCCGCCAGTGCGCCGGGCCGGCACCGGAATCGCGTCATAGAGCGTCTCGACGAGTTCGCCGGTGCGGGTGAACGGCCTGTCCACGCGACGTTCGACGATGAAGCCGGCAATCCGGGAGGCGAATTTCTCCTCACCGAAGCGGCGCAGGATCTCGGTGAGCCGTCGACGGTCGTAGGTGTTGAGGATCTCGGCGGCGGTGAGTTCGGCGTCCGGGTCCATCCGCATATCCAGCGGTGCGTCCTTGGCGTAGGAGAAGCCCCGCTCAGGACGGTCCAGTTGCATCGATGACACCCCGAGGTCGAACAGCACCCCGTCCACCGAACCCGTTGCTGGAAGACCACTTTCGCGCAGCGCCCCGGCGATGCCGTCATAGCGGGTTCGGACCAGGCGGACGCGGTCGCCGAATCGGGCCAGCCGGCGCCCGGCAATGCCCAGCGCTTCGGGATCGCGATCCAGACCGATCAGGCGTAGGCCGCTGAACTCGTCGAGGAACCGCTCGGAGTGGCCGCCGGCACCCAGCGTGGCATCGACGAGCACCGCGCCGGATCCATCCGGTGCGGTACGAGTCAAGGCCGGGGCGAGCAGCTCGACACAGCGATCCAGCAGCACCGGAATGTGCGGAGCCGCCGGCCGGCCCTCAGCGTCCTGTCCGGCCACCAGACCACCTCCGGCTCGGGTGGACGCCCGTGCATCGAGGTCCCTGTCCGTCTCGGACCTGGCGTCGGGGAAGTACGCCAGGGTCGGTTCGGGCAGAGGCCACGCTGCACGGGCGTGCCGCGGTCTCACCGCAGGCTCAGATAATGCCGCTGAGTGCGTCATCGCTGGCCGCGGAGAAATTCTCTTCATGGGTCTGCTGATAGTCGTGCCAGGCTCGGGAGTCCCAGATCTCCAGGAAGTCCACAGCACCGATCACCACGCAGTCCTTGGTGAGCTGCGCGTAGCGGCGGTGGTCGGCCGACAGCGTGATCCGGCCCTGGGAGTCCGGGTGCTGCTCGTCGGTACCGGCCGCCAGGTTCCGCAGGAAGGCCCGGGCTTCGGGGTTGCTGCGCGAGGTCGCCGCTGCGCGTCGGGCCAGTTCCTCGAACTGCGCCCGGGGGTAGACGGCGAGACTGTGGTCTTGGCTCTTGGTGACCATCAGCCCTCCTGCCAGCGCGTCCCGGAACTTCGCGGGCAGCGTCAGCCGGCCCTTGTCATCCAATTTGGGCGTATAGGTGCCGAGAAACATGCTGTGCACATCTCCTTGCCCCTACGACCCCGGGGCGCTATCGCCCCGCTGCCGCCACGATACCCCACATTCCCCCACTTTGCTCCACCTAGTGGTCCAAAAGTCGCCGATGTCGCCCACTTCACCCCCCAATTGACCCGCAGGGACCGCTTTCAGGACCACGATGACCCCTAAAAGGCCAGCTAGAGCCGCAGTGGGGCGGCGTGGGGGAACACAAAAAAGGGGCAGCCGATTCGGCTGCCCCTCAGTGCTTGTTTCGGACCGTCTACTCGTCGAACCGGCGACGGAACCGGTCCTCCATCCGACTGGTGAACGATCCGCCTGCGCTCTTGCCCCGACGCGGACGTTCCTGGGCCTGCGCGGCGCCGTTCTCCCGCGCGCCCGGAACCTGCGGCCCCGTCACGGCGAACACCACACCGCCGAACATGACGATGAACCCGAGGACCGAGAGCGCTGGGAACCCGCCGATCATGGTGGCCTTGATGGCCACCCCGGCGATCAGCATCGCCAGACCGAGGACGAAGAGACCCACACCCTGCAGCCGCCGCCGGGTCGAGGGAGTCCGTAAGGTCCCGCCACGCACGCTCGAGGCGAATTTGGGGTCCTCAGCGTAGAGAGCGCTCTCGATTTGATCGAGCATCCGCTGCTCATGATCGGAGAGTGGCATTCGTCCCTCCTTGCCGACGCCGATGGATGTCGAGTTCCCGCCGAAGACCCGACCCCGGCGGCTAACCACATGATACGAGGTGAAGATCCCCCGTACCACCCGGTTTGAACACCTGATTGTCCATCACCGGTTGTCGAAAGTGTAGCCCCGCCCCGAAGCGGGTCGACACTTGTCGCGATGACGTAAGGCGTCCGTCACGACTGCGCCGGACGGTAGCGCCCCGCCGCCATAATGGCCATGAGGCGAGTCACCGGGTGGCCAACGGTGATATCTGGTGGCAGTTCGGTGCAATCGACAACGGCGCGGACCGACGGCGAAGGGGGCGAGGCGTGGCGGCCTTCCTGATCGATCTGTCGCCCGCCGATATGGCGCTGCGACTCGGCGAAGCGCTCACGGTCTACGTCGATGCGATGCGCTACCCGCGCGGCACCGAGAACCAACGGGCGTCGATGTGGCTGGAGCACACCCGTCGACTCGGATGGCGGGCGGTCGCCGCGGTCGAGGCGGACACCATCGGCGCCGCGCTACCGGACCCGGAACACCTGTCCGGCGCCCCACTGCTGGGCGTGGCCTACGGATATCGGGGCGCGCCGGACCAGTGGTGGCAGCAGCAGGTGCTCAGGGGCCTGCACCACGTCGGCCTCCCGCGCGACGAGATCAGCCGGTTGATGAGCGACTATTTCGAGCTGACCGAGCTACACATCCGCCCGGGTGCCCAGGGCCGAGGACTGGGCGAGGCGCTCGCCCGGCGACTGCTCAGCGGCCGCGACGAAAACAACGTTCTGCTGTCCACCCCGGAGATGAACGGGGAGGCCAACCGGGCCTGGCGGTTGTACCGCCGACTCGGCTTCACCGATGTCATCCGGGGCTACCATTTCGCCGGCGACCCCCGGGCATTCGCGATCCTGGGTCGGACGTTGCCGCTGTAGGCCCGGGAGTCTGGCACGATACCCCTCGTGTCACCACTGCACCGTTCCCACCGCACCCGCCTGCGGCTGCTGGTGATGCTGCTCCTGTTCGCGGTGCCGCTGATGTCCGGGTGCCTGCGGGTGAACGCCTCGATCACGGTATCCCCCGACGACCTGGTATCAGGCCAAATCGTTGCCGCCGTCAAACCCCGCAACGACAAGGACAAGGGTCCGCAGTTCGACCAGAACGTGGGCTTCAGCAACAAGATCTCGGTCTCGCCGTACGAGGCGGACGGTTACGTGGGTTCGCGGGCCACCTTCACCGATGTGACCTTCGCCGAACTGCCGCAGCTGGCCAATCTCAGCAGTGACGCCACCGGCGTGGACATCTCACTGCGCCGGGCCGGCAACCTGGTGATCCTGGAGGGCCGGGTCGACCTGACCAACGTCACCGACCCGGAATCCGACGTGACCTTCAGCGCCGTCTTTCCTGGCGAGGTGACGTCGGCCAACGGCGACCGCGTCGACTCCGGCTACGTCGAATGGGACCTCCCCCCCGGCGCGGTCACGATGATGACCGCCCAGTCGCGCTTCACCGACCCCAGCACCCGCTCCTTCACCACCGCCGCCCTGTGGCTGGCGCTGGCCGCACTGCTGACGACCGGCATCATCGGCACCCTGGCATGGCGCGACCGCGACCAGTCCTCGCCGCGGTTCGCCGCTGCCGAGGCGGCCGAAGAGCTCTAGGCTAGGGACAACCCGGACCGGTGGATCCGCAGCAAGAGAGGGGTGCCGCGCTGAGCGTGCACACAGCAGCTCCGTCGGCCGCCGAATTGGCCGGCGCCGTCACTGATCAACTTCGCGTCTATCTGGCCCACCGGCGCGCCGGTGCGGCCTATCTCGGCGACGACTACGACGGACTCATCGCCTCGCTGGAGGACTTCGTGTTGCGGGGCGGCAAGCGGCTGCGCCCGGCCTTCGCCTACTGGGGCTATCGGGCGGTGACCGCGGGGCCCGAGGACGGCGTCGACGACGAGGCGCTACGGCTGTTCTCGGCGTTGGAGCTGCTGCACGCCTGCGCGCTGGTGCACGACGATGTCATCGACGACTCCGCCACCCGCCGTGGAATGCCGACCGCGCATGTGCATTTCGCCGATCTGCACCGCGGCCGGGGCTGGCGCGGGTCCGCCGACCAGTTCGGCCTATCCGCGGCAATTCTGCTCGGCGACCTGTCCCTGGTGTGGGCCGACGATATCGTCGCCACCGCAGACCTTCCGGACGAAGCGCGGCGACGGGTGCAGCGGGTCTGGTCGGATATCCGCACCGAGGTCCTCGGCGGCCAGTACCTCGACATCGTCGCCGAATCCAGCGGCGAGCACTCGATCGCCACCGCGATGAACGTCAATACCTACAAGACGGCGTCCTATACCGTCACCCGACCGTTGCAGCTGGGTGCGGCAGCCGCCGCAGACCGACCCGACGTCCAGGCGCTCTTCGACGCCCTCGGCACCGATCTCGGGGTGGCGTTTCAGTTACGCGATGACGTGCTGGGCGTGTTCGGCGACCCCGCCGTCACCGGAAAGCCGTCCGGTGACGACCTCCGGGCCGGCAAGCGCACCGTGCTGCTGGCCGAAGCCGTCGAGAGGGCCGACCAGGCCGACCCGGCGGGCGCCGAACTATTGCGATCCTCGGTCGGCACCGACCTCAGCGAGGCGCAGGTTCGCCAATTGTGTTCGGTCATCGAATCGGTGGGCGCCCTGGCCGCGGTCGAGGAGCACATCAGCATGCTGACCCGCCGCGCGCTGGAGGTACTGCAGCACGCGCCGATCAATGCGCCGGCCAGAGCCGGGTTGACCGAGCTCGCCGGATTGGCCGCCAACCGGTCGGCGTAGGCAGATGACCGCACCGACCGCCTCCGGATCAGCGATTCCCGCCTTGCGCCGCCTCGGCGAATTCGCCCGAGGCTACGACGGCCGGCCCGCGCTGTTGGGCCTGCTGGGCGCGGCCCTGATCGCGTTGGGGGGTCTGGGTGCGGGCAGCACCCGCCAACACGACCCACTGCTGGAGTCGCTGCACCTGTCGTGGCTGCGCTTCGGCCATGGCGTGGTGGTGTCCACGCTCGTGCTGTGGGGCGGCGTCGCCCTCATGCTGGCGGCCTGGCTGTGGTTGGGGCGTCGCATCGTCGACGGCCGGCCGGTCAGCGAGTACACCATGATCGCCACCACCGGATTCTGGCTGGCTCCGCTTCTGCTGAGTGTTCCGCTGTTCAGCCGCGACACCTACTCGTATCTGGCGCAGGGCGCGCTGCTGCGTGACGGTTTCGACCCGTACGTCGTGGGTCCGATCGAGAATCCGAATTCCCTGCTGGACAACGTCAGTCCGATCTGGACGACCACCACCGCGCCATATGGACCGGCCTTCATTCTGGTCGCGAGGTTCGTGACGCGGATCGTCGGCGATGACGTCGTCGCGGGAACCATGCTGCTTCGGCTGTGCATGCTGCCCGGCCTGGCGCTATTGATCTGGGCCGCACCGCGGGTGGCGCGCCATGTCGGCGCCGACGGCGCGGTGGCGCTGTGGATCTGTGTGCTCAACCCCCTGGTGATCGTTCACCTGATGGGCGGAGTGCACAACGAGATGCTGATGGTCGGGCTGATGATGGCCGGCATCGCGCTGACCTTCGCCCGCCGGCACGTCGCCGGTGCCGCCCTGATCGCCGTCGCCGTCGCCGTCAAGGCCACCGCGATACTCGCGCTGCCGTTCATGGTGTGGGTGTGGATGAGACACCTCACCGGAAACCGGTTCAGAGCGTTCGTCATCGCCTCGGCGGCATCACTGGCCACCTTCGTCGCGGTGTTCGCGATACTGTCCGGACTGGCCGGGGTCGGCCTCGGCTGGCTGACGGCGCTAGCCGGTTCGGTACGAATCATCAACTGGCTGACCATTCCGACGGCGCTGGCCAATCTCACCAGCACGATCGGTGGCAGCTTCATGGCGGTAAATTTCTACGCCGTGCTGGAGGTCACCAGACTGGCCGGCATCGCGATCATCCTGGTGTCACTTCCGTTGCTGTGGTGGCGATTCCGGCACGACGACCGCGAAGCCCTGCAGGGCATCGTGTGGGCCATGGTGGTGGTCGTGCTGTTTGTGCCGGCAGCGCTGCCCTGGTACTACACCTGGCCACTTGCCGTGGTGTCGGCGCTGGCGCAGTCGCGAGCGGCGATCGCCCTGATCGCCGGCTTCTCAACCTGGATCATGGTGATCTTCAAGCCGGACGGCTCGCACGGTATGTACTCCTGGCTGCATGTGCTGCTGGCCACCGCCTGCGCGCTGGCAGCCTGGCACTCGCTGCGGCGTGCCGAGTCGTGGCGGACCGGCTGACGGCGGTCGCAGTCAGTACGCCATCGCCTGAGCCCGCCGCAGGATTTCCCGAGACTGATGTGCCTGCAGGGCGTCGACCGGCCGCGCGTTGGGCACCGAGTCCCGCGACCCGTCGCGGGTCACGGTGAGCGACGGATCGGAGGTGAACAACCAGCGCAGAATCTCGTTATCGCTGTAGCCGCCGTCCCGCAGCACCGCCAGCAAACCCGGCAACGCCTTGACCACCTGACCCGACTCGGTGAGGAAGGCCCTCGGAACCATCGGAATGCCGTTGCGGCGCACCGCCACGAGATGACCCTCCCGCAGATGCTGATGGACCCTCGTCACCGGAATCCGCATCAGTTCGGCCACCGTCGGCAGGTCATAGACCGGTTCTTCCGCGTCAAGGACGTCGTCACCGGCCGGAATGCTGCTCACCGGCACAGTGTAGATAAGCCGGGCCGGGACACGCCGCCATCGTCGCCGAATCGCGCGCGACGGGTCGGGCGCGGTCGCGGATCTAGGATGAGCCGGTGAGGTCTGACCCCCTCGTGGGCACAGTGCTCGACGGCCGGTACCGCGTCGATGCCGCAATCGCCACCGGTGGCATGTCAACGGTGTACCGCGGCCTCGACATCCGACTCGACCGCCCGGTCGCCCTGAAGGTGATGGACGCCCGCTACGCCCGGGATCACCAGTTCATCACCCGCTTTCAGCGCGAGGCCCGCGCCATCGCCCGGCTGAAACACCCGGGGCTCGTCGGCATCTACGACCAGGGCAACGATCCCACCCACCCCTTCCTGGTGATGGAACTCGTCGAGGGCGGGACGCTGCGCGAGTTGCTGGCCGAGCGCGGACCGATGCCGCCGCACGCGGTGGTGGCGGTGCTTCGCCCGGTGCTGGGCGGATTGGCCGTGGCGCATCGCGCCGGCCTGGTGCACCGCGATATCAAGCCGGAAAACGTGCTGATATCCGACGACGGTGAGGTCAAACTGGTGGATTTCGGGCTGGTCCGGGCCAGCGCCGAAGCCGGGATAACCTCCACCAGTGTCATCCTCGGCACCGCGGGCTACCTGTCGCCGGAGCAGGTTCTCGGCCAGCCGACAGGGCCGCGCAGCGACGTCTACGCAGCGGGCGTGATGGCCTTCGAACTCCTCACCGGCGCAACGCCGTTCACCGGGGACAGCCCGCTTGCGGTTGCCAACCAGCGACTGGACCGGGACGTACCGCCGCCCAGTTCGCTGATAGACGGGGTTCCGCCGGAGTTGGACACGTTCATCGCGCGAGCAACCGCCCGCGATCCGGGGGCCCGGTTCGCCGACGCGACGGAGATGGACGATGCCCTCGAGTCGGTCGCCTCGGAGTTGGGGCTGCCGCAATTCCGAGTTCCGGCGCCCCGGACCTCAGCCCAGCATGCGGCCCGGCACGCCGCCACCACCGCTCACCATCACCCGCAGGACGGCGGAACCCGGCAGTTCACCCCGCCGCCGCAGCATCGGCGACCCGCACCCCCGGCCGCCGATGAGACCGCCGACCCGGTTGAAACCGAATCGGCCTTGGATGAGCAGCCCGTGCCGACAAGGCAATTCGCCGGGATAGACCTCGAAGAGTTCGCCTGGGCGCGCCAGCGTGGCCGCCGGGCCGTGGTGCTCTGGGTGCTCGCCGTGCTGGTTGTCACCGCACTGGTGGCCGGCGGCGCATGGACGCTGGGCCTGAACGTCAACGACCTGATCGGCCGCTGACCCGCTCCTGCGGACGAGTCAGTCGCGCAGCATTTCGGCAACCAGGAAAGCCAACTCAAGGCTCTGCTGGGTGTTCATCCGCGGATCGCAGGCGGTCTCGTATCGGCCGGCCAGATCGGTGTCGGAGATGTCCTGTGCCCCACCGAGACACTCGGTCACGTTCTCCCCGGTGATCTCGACATGAATGCCGCCTGGATGGGTGCCCAGCGCGCGATGCACCTCGAAGAAACCCTGCACCTCGTCAACGATCCGGTCGAAGTGCCGGGTCTTGTATCCGGTGGAGGATTCGTGGGTGTTGCCGTGCATCGGGTCGCACTGCCAGATCACCTGATGCCCGGTCGCCTGCACCTTCTCGATAATGGGCGGTAGCAGGTCACGAACCTTGTGATTACCCAGCCGGCTGACCAGGGTCAGCCGTCCCGGCTTGTTGTGCGGGTCGAGTCGTTCGACGTACTCCACGGCCAACTCCGGGGTCATCGTCGGCCCGATCTTGACCCCGATCGGGTTGGCGATGACCTCGGCGAACCCGATATGCGCGCCGTCGAGCTGTCGGGTCCGCTCGCCGATCCACACGTAGTGGGCGGACAGGTCGTACAACCGGGGTTCGCCGAACTCATTGGACAGCCGCAGCATGGCTCGTTCGTAGTCCAGGACCAGCGCCTCGTGGCTGGCGTAGATCTCGGCGGTGTCGAGGTTGCGGTCGTTGACGCCGCAGGCCTCCATGAAGCGCATCCCTCGGTCGATCTCGGATGCCAGCGCCTCGTAGCGGGCCCCGGCCGGCGAGGTGCGGACGAACTCACGGTTCCAGTCATGCACCAGGTGCAGCGAAGCCAGCCCCGACGAGGTCAGCGCCCGCACCAGATTCATCGCCGCGCTGGCGTTCGCATAGGCGCGGACCAGACGCGACGGGTCATGATCGCGCACCGCGGCTTCCGGGGCGAACCCGTTGACCATATCGCCGCGGTAGGACCTCAGGCCCAGGGCATCGGTATCCGATGATCGCGGCTTGGCGTACTGCCCGGCGATCCGGGCCACCTTCACCACCGGCATACTGGCCCCGTAGGTCAGCACCACCGCCATCTGGAGCAGCGTGCGGATATTGGCCCGGATGTGCGGCTCGGTGTTGTCGGCGAACGTCTCGGCGCAGTCCCCGCCCTGGAGCAGGAAGGCCTCGCCCCGCGCCACTGCGGCGAGCTGGCCGGAGAGCCGCTCGATCTCCGAGGCGACGGTGACCGGCGGCACGCTTTCGAGCACCTTGCGCATCGCCTTGGCCTGCGCGGGATCCCAGCTCGGCTGCTGGGCCGCCGGCTTGGCCAGCGCCGCGTCCAGCCGGTCCCGCAGGTCGGTCGGCAGCGGCGGCAACGCCGGCAGCTGGTCGATCGGTACGTCAACGGTCCAGTTCACGCGACCATCGTAACCGGGCCTAACCGGTGGGATGACCACCCCAGAGGTGGCCTACCTGCACCGAAGCGCCGGGGCCGAGATCCCGGCCCGCCATCATCAGCTCGTAGCGCCGCCGGTTGTGCCGGGCATCCACCAGGGCGTCGTGGGTGTCCTGGGGCCGGGGCGGCATCCGCGGACTGCCGTGGTCCTCCCAGAGTTGACGCAACTCCCGGGTGAACCGGGGAATCTGCGGGGGCAGGGCCGTCATCGGCCCCCACAGCTGGCACAGCGCCACATGGTCGTAGGCGCCCACCCAGGCCCACAGTTCGATCGGTTCGTCGCCGTCGATGTCGAGGAAGTCCTCCAGGCTTTCCCGGATCTCCCGGCGCGAGCGCCACAGCTGCGAGGCGGGCGGCGGCAGCTTGGGCAGGACGTGGGTACGCACCCAGCGGCCGGCCGACTCCGGGTCGAACTCGGTGGACACCGCATAGAACTCCCGGCCGTCGTCGGCAACCACGCCGATCGAGATGAGGTCGATGATCCGGCCGTTGTCGATGAACTCGGTGTCGTAGAAGTACCGCATCGCGCCGCTACCCCCCGACCTTCGCCGGAGTCGGGCCGGCCGGTGGCGACTGCCCCGGTGCTGGCGCGGCATGCACCTCGCGATCCAGTTCGGCGTCGACCTCGGTGTCGCTGGGGAAACGCGGTTCGCCGGCGATGACATGCTGCAGCCATAGGGTGGCCTGGACGAAGGGTCGGCGCAGATAGCGTTCCCGCTCCATCGAACGATGCATTTTTCGGGGTTTGTCCTGGTAGTGCCAGCGGGCCCAGGGCGCATGCGGGCGCGACAGCCGGATGGCGCCGACGAACAGCAATGGCGTGATGAACATGCCCAGCAGTCCGGTCCACAGCTTGCCTTTGAGCAACACCACCACCGCCAGGGCGAGGGTGAGCAGTGCCAGCGCGATCACACTCACCCTGGCGGGCACTGAGTCGTCGTCGCGCCAGATGCCGATATCGAAGAACGACAGCGGGTTGAATCCCATCACCAGAAGACCGGCCACCGCCACGGCGACGAACACCGCGTCGACTGAGGTGCGCCCGTCCGCCGACCAGTACACGTCCTCCAGGTGCAGGATCAGCGCGAACTCGTCGAGCACCAGGGCTGCGCCGATTCCGAAGAAGATCGCAGCCGCGGTGAACTGGTGCAGACTGCCGTCCGACGCCATGGTCACCATCGCGACACCGGAGATCAGCACTAGGACCACTCCGAACACGGCGTGGTGGATGTGCAGGCCGCCGCCACTGCCGTCACCTTTGGACGAGACCGAGATGTTGTGCGGCTGCCACCACTTGCGCGGCCCGGACCGGTCGGCCGTCGCCCGGATGTAGCGGGTAATCGAACGGGTGACGAAGAACGTCAGGCAGAAGGCGATCAGGCACCACATCAGCGGTTCGCGCCCCGGCGCGACGACATCGAGGCGAAGGTCCCCGTAGACAACGGGGTACGCGGCTGACGGCACGGGTAGAAAACTTACGCCCATCCTGGTTCCGGCGTTGCTGCCGGATACGCTGGATGGCGCGATGAGCAGGTTGCGGTGGCCCGGGTGGGGCAGTCTCGTCGGGCTGAGCCGATCCGGCCGTCCGCCGTTGCTCCTGTGGCGGCTAGCCCAGGTAGTCGTCGTCGCCGCCGTCGGCCACGCCTGCTGGCGGCTGTTCGGCCACATCCCTTATCGCATCGACGCCGATGTCTATCGGATGGGCGGGCAGGCCTGGCTGCAGGGCCGACCGCTCTACGCCGACGGTGCGGTATTCGCCACCCAGGCCGGGCTGGAGCTACCGTTCACCTACCCGCCACTGGCGGCGATCGCGTTCAGTCCGCTTGCGCTGATGTCGCTGCCGGCCGCCTCGGTGGCGATCACCGCCCTCACCTGGGTGCTGCTGATGGTGTCGGTCTGGATCGTCCTGACCCGACTCGGAGTCACCGACGACTGGCGCACCGGCGCCGAACCGGCCTGGCTCCGGCGCTGCTGGCTGGCGGCCGGGATGGTCGCTCTGTCGGTGACCTGGCTCGAGCCGATTCGGGCCAACTTCTCCTTCGGCCAGGTCAACGTCATCCTGATGACCCTGGTGATCGCCGACTGCGTGCCACGCCGCACTCCGTGGCCGCGCGGAATGCTGGTGGGACTGGCGATCGCCCTCAAACTGACCCCGGCGGTGTTCCTGCTGTATTTCACGCTGCGCCGCGACGGCCGCGCGGTGCTGACCGCGGCGGTGTCCTTCGCGATGGCCACCGCGCTCGGATTTGCGCTGGCCCGACAGGATTCCCGGGAGTACTGGACGACAACGGTGCGCAATACCGACCGGATCGGCAGCGCCAGCCTCAATACCAACCAGAACGCCGCAGGCGCGCTGGCCCGACTGGGGCTGGGCGAAAGCGCCCATTTCGTGTTGTGGACCGCGGCCTGCCTGGCCACGCTGGCGCTGACGGTATGGGCGGTGCGCCGGGCACTGGCGGCGGATGAGCCGACGCTGGCACTGATCTGCGTGGCATTGTTCGGCCTGGTGGTCTCGCCGGTGTCGTGGTCGCACCACTGGGTGTGGGCGCTACCGGCGATCCTGGTCACCGCCATCGTGGCCTATCAGCGCCGAGCGGGCGCCTTGGCGGCCGTCAGCGCCGCCGGGCTGGCGTTGATGCTGTGGCCGCCCATCGCACTGCTCCCCGAACACCAGGAGGCCGACGCCGCATGGTGGCGTCAGCTGATCGGAATGTCCTACGTGTGGTGGGCGCTGGCGATCATCACGGTGGCGGGGCTGACCGCGACCTCCCGGACCGCTAGCCCGCCGCGCTCTCCGGAATCCGCGCCGAGGGCTGACCTGCTCCGCCCGGTGTGACGCCTGCGGCATCCGGACCTGTGGTTTTCACGGTCGCGGCGTAGATGTCGACGTACTCCTGACCGGAGAGTTCCATCAGTTCGTACATCACCTCGTCGATGACGGCCCGTTCGATGAATCGGTTGCCCGACATGCCGTCGAAGCGGGAGAAGTCCATCGGTTTGCCGAACCGGACCGTCACCCGGCCGAACCGCCACATCTTCGACCCCGGCGGGTTGACGACATCGGTTCCGATCATGGCGACCGGAATCACCGGAACCCCGGTCTCGAGGGCCAGCCGGGCCAGCCCGCTCTTGCCCTTGTACAACCGGCCGTCCGGGGAACGGGTGCCCTCCGGGTACATGCCGAGCAGTTTGCCTGCGCCCAGAATGCGTTCCGCGGTCTCCAACGCGGCCTGGGCCGCATCGGCGTTGGTGCGGTCGATCGGCACCTGGCCGGCGACGGTGTAGAACCAACGGTTGAAGGCGCCCTTCAGGCCCTTCCCGGTGAAGTACTCGGCCTTGGCCAGGAAAGTGATGCGGCGGCGCACAACCAGCGGGAGGAAGAAGCTGTCGGCCACCGCTAGGTGGTTACTGGCCAGAATAGCCGGTCCGGACTGCGGAACGTGTTCCAGGCCTTCAACTTTCGGACGACCCAGGAAGCTCAGCAGCGGGCCCATGAAGATGTACTTGAACAGCCAGTACCACATAGACCCTCCCTCGCCGGCTCACGCGTGGGCGTTCGCTTCCCGGTCACTGTACCCAGCGGCCGCTGCGCCGAACCACGCGGCGAGCCGGTTCACGGTCAATCCTCAGGCGTCGGGTGCTGTTCACCGGCATCGGACTCGATGACCTCCGGCTCGATGACGATGTCGATGCGGTGATAGCGCCCGTTTGTGGTCGGCGGCGGCCCCGGGTCGGTGATCGTCGCAGCCACGTCGTCCCCGGGCGACCCGGTGTCGGTATCGGTATCGACCGGGGGTTCGCCGGACTCCCGCCCCGGCGGCGGATCCGCGGCCATCGCCCGGACCACCGCCATCAGCGCCACACTGTGTTCGGCGATCACGGTCAGCAGCGGGTGCTGTTCACCGCTGACCAGGGCGGCCAGCGCGCACACCGGACACCACACCTGCTGACAGCGGCCCGGGCCGCGCAGCGCATCAGTCGCCATCGTCGCGGCCGCCCGCACCGCGGGGTCGAGCCTGTCGAGGATCAGCTGCGCCAGTTGGCGTAACTCGGGTCCGAGGTCGGAGTGGCTGCTCACCTGGGCCACACCTCCGGATCGGGCCGGAATCGCACCGTGAGCTCGCGGCCCCGCAGCGACGCCCCGGCCACTATGCAGCGACGCAGCACCGGAGCCAACCGCACCCGACGCCGCAGGCCGCCGACGCCGATGATCAGGTCGTCGCCGGCCCGGCCGAGGTTCAGCGAACCGGCATCGAGCGGGGGCATCTCTAGTCGCAGCCGGTAGATCGCGTCCAGGCCGGACCCGGACTCGCGATCGACGACCGGTCGAAGCGGCCCGGGCGGGGCCGCACCGTCGCGCCGACGGGCCTCGTCGAGCAACTGGGCCAGCGCCTTGGGCCCGATCGGTTCGCCGGCCAGGTGCGGAGTCAGCACCAGTCGCAGATCGCCGACGGCGTCTGCGAGTTCATCGAGGACCGACTTCTGCTCGGAAATCCGCGCCGCGTACCACTCGAAAGCCGGGTGGTCCGGCAGATTGCGGTACTCGTAGGAATCGTCCTGGAACAGAACCTGATTGACGATCAATTCGCTCACCGCGACGCCCATCACGGCCAGCGACCCGAGAGCCCGGACCGCTTCGGCGGCAACCACCCGCTCCGGAGTCAGGACCAGGTGGGCACTCGCCCGCTGACCGGAGACCAGTTCCGACAGCCCTTCCAGGCCGGTGTGAACGGCCTCGACCATCGCCACCGTGACCGCACCGCGCAGATCCTCGGCACCTGCGGACAGCCGGCGGTGCCGGGGCCAGCAGCGCTCGAGGTAGGTCGCGAATGCCGCAGGCAGTGTGAGCATCCGCAGGGCGTCCGCGGTCGATGCGCAATCGACGATGACGTAGTCCCACCGGCCGGACTCCGCGAGGTCGGCGACCGAACGCAGGCCGAGTACCTCCTGTATCCCCGGTACCGCCGAAAGCTCTTCGGGTGCAATGGCGTCCAGATCCGAAGCCGGGAATCGGGCGGCCAGTACCGGAGCGGCCGCACGCCAGGTCGACTCGAGCAGCACGAGGGTGTCCAAAGCCATGGCGTCGAGGTGCCCGCCACCGGTATCGCCACCCCGTTCCTCAGTGAGGATGCGAACCGGTTCGATGCCGCCGCCGGGCTCGACTGGGACACCGAGGACCTCACCGAGGGAGTGGGCCTGGTCGGTCGAGACCACCAGCACCCGCTCGCCGTTCAGCGCCGCCTGGACCCCGGTCGCGGCCGCCAGCGTCGACTTTCCCACCCCGCCCTTGCCGACGAAGAAACCGATGCGGGCCCCGCGGGACGGGCCCGCTTCGGCAGCCTCACCCGTCGCCACGGACGTCCTCGACGCGTCTCTTGAGGTCCTTGAGCGCGGTCTCGGTCAAACGGCGCTCCGCCTTGCGTTTGAGCAGACCGATCATGGGCACCGTCAGATCCACCGCGAGTTCGTAGGTGACATCGGTTCCGGGGCCATTAGGGGTCAGCGTGTACGCGCCGTCCAGCGCCTTGAGCAAGGTACTGGACACCAGTGACCAGCGCACCGATCGATGGTCGGGCGGCCAGTCATAGGCGAGCACCATGGTGTCCCGAAGCACTGCGGCCTCCAGCACCAGTCGGGCGATCGTGGGATAGCCCTCGACGTCGGTCTCCAGGACCTCGGTTTCGGTGTACTCCGACACCCATTGCGGGTAGGAGCCGATATCGGCGATGACAGCCATCACGGTGCGGGGATCCGCATCGATGAAAATGGTTTGCGCCGTCTTGTCCGCCACTGTCTACCGCTTGCCCATCGCTTAGCTGCCCGCGCTCCTTCGGATCCAAACCGTACCCTCCCGCCGCGGCGGGACACCGGGTATCAAACCGTAGGCGCGACACCCACCGGTCGGGAGGCCTCAAGGGTGTTCTTGACCTCGAATGCCATCCGCTTGCCCGCCACCCGTCGGCGGTGTGTCATACCGGGCAAGTCCATCTTCGCCAACTGCCAGGCCGCCGCCCCCGCGGGTTCGGCGTGCAGGAAATAGTGCAGAACCACGCCGTCGAGCACGGGTTCCAGCCAGATCTCCATGGTGCCGATCAACGAACCCGTGACCGTCCAGCGGACACCCTTGTCGGCGCGGTCCTCGACGACCTCGAGCAGCAGATCCGGAAACCACCGCCGCCAACCGGCCCGGTCCCCCACCGCCCGGCCCACCGCCGCCGGACTCGCGGCGACGAAAGTCTCGTCGGCAACCTGAACGCTGCTCACGTCATCAGCCTCACATACCGCCCGGACCGACCCGCAACAGGCCGCCCAGACGCGCTGTGTGGGTGTCCCAATTCCAGTCCCGGCCGATCCACCGGCGCCCGGCCTCGCCCATCCGCCGGGCCGTCGCGGGATCGGCCAGCAGAGCGCTGACCGCCTCGACGATCTCCTCGTGGCTGCGGCCATCGACAATCCGGCCGGTCTCGCCGTCCCGGACGGCTTCCGGCGCCCCTCCCGAGTCGCCCGCCACCACCGGCACTGCGGTCGCCGAGGCCTCCAGGAACACTATTCCCAGGCCCTCGACATCAAGGCCCGCACCCCGGGTCCGGCACGGCATGGCGAACACGTCGGCCATCGCGTAGTGCCCGGGAAGTTCGGCGTTGGGAACCCCGCCGGTGAAAACGACGTGCGGGCCGACACCGCGGTCACGGGCGAGTCGGTGCAGGGTTTCGGCGTGCGGTCCGCCACCGACGATGACCAGTGCGGCGTCGGCCACCCTGGCCCGGATGTCGGGGAGCGCCTGAATCAGCATGTCCTGGCCTTTGCGCGGTACCAGTCGCGAGATACACACCACCACTGGCCGTTGACCCAACTGGTACCGGGCCCGCAGTTGGGCACGGGCCACCAGGTCGGGTTCGAACCGGTCGGTATCGACGCCCGGGGGTAGGTGCTCCAGGCGGGCCGTCGGGCCGAAGGCCGAGGCGAACCGGCCCCTGGTGTAGCGGCTGACATAGGTGATGACATCGGCGTCCTCGCCGATACGCCGCAGCGCCGAGCGGGCGCCGGGCAGCATCGACCAGCCGACCTCATGGCCGTGGGTGCTGGCCAGCACACGCTGCGCCCCGGCGCTGCGGGCCCTGGGTGCCAGCAGGGCCAGTGGGGCGGCCGCTCCGAACCAGACGGTCTCGATACCGTGCTCGTGAATCAGCCGGCGCATCCCGCGGTCGACGCCCGGCTCAGGAAGCATCAACGTCCCCGAGTGCCGAACGACCCGGAACGACGCGTCGTGGTCATAGCCGTCGGACCCCTTCCACCGGGGGGCGTAGACGGTGATGTGGTGCTCACCGGTGGCAGTCAACCGATTGACGAACTGCTCGAGGTAGGACTGGATACCACCGCGACGCGGCGGAAAGTCATTGGTGACCAGCAGGATCCGCGTCATCGTTCCTCGAGGCTATCGGTCGTTGCCTACCGAGTCAGCCACCCGGCCCACTGAGCCTGCAGATCGGCGAGGTCGGTGCCGAGCGCGTTGCGGACCGCCGCGGCGAGGTCACCGTGGCCGGGACCGCAGGCCTGGGCATACAGGCGGCGCAGGCCGTCGACGCCATAGGTGTCGGCGACGAAGCGGGCGAACCACCACGCGCGGTCATAGCCGGCGGAACGATCCGGGCCGGGCGCATCCAGATCGGCGTCCGAGGGAAGCGCCGCACTGGCGGCGGCGCCGGGTGGCAGCGGGGCGGAAGGGCGGGCGACGAAATCGGCGACCCCCTCGGCCAGCCAGCGCGGAGCGTCCAGTGCCGTCTCGGTCCGGGCGGCGACATGAAACAGCTCGTGCGTCAGGACGATTCGCAACGCGGAGTCCGTCATATCCGATGCGCCGGGTGCCAGGACGATGCGCTGTCCCGAGGCCTGCCGCCGGTCGAAGTCCACCTCGTCGGCCGCCGACACCGCGGCGATGTCGACCCACTCCCGCTGCGGGTCCAGGCCGGCCTCAGCGGCGAACTGGGCGGCCGAGCCGGTGGCGACGACCACGATCTCGGGTGTCCAGTCGGTGCCCCAGAACCGCTCCACCGCGCCGATCGCGGCACTCATATCCGCACCGACCCGGTTCAGCAGGTCGTCGGTGCGGGCCCCACCCACGCTCATCAGACGAACGCTTCGGCCATCGACCATCGTCGACGAGGTTGATCCGGGACCGGATCGGGGACCGGATTCAGGCCGTGCGACGGCGAGGAAGCCACAGGCCGCGGCCAGTTGGACGATCAGCAGAGCGGCCAGCAGGCGCCGTGCCGAGATGGTGCGCCGAGCGGACGTCTCAGTACCGGCGGACGTCTCAGTACCGGCGGACGTCTCAATACCGGCGGACGTCTCAATACCGGCGGACGTCTCAGTACCGGCGAACGTTGTAGATCGGTGCGCTGTGAACGGACTCGACGCGGACCGGGATGCCGTAGGTGGACGCGTGGACCATCATCCCGTCGCCGATGTAGATGCCGACGTGCGAGGCGTCCGAGTACTGCGCGACCACGTCACCGGGCTGCATCTGGTCCACCGACACCGGCTGCCCACCGGCGGCCAGCGCGTAACTCGAATGCGGCAGGAAAATCCCGGCTCGCTGGAAGGACCACATCACCAGGCCGGAGCAGTCGAAGCCGCCGGGCGCGCCGCCACCCCACACATAGGGATCTCCCAACCGGCTCAACGCCGCCTGCACCGCAATGGCGCCGGCCCCACTGCCGCCGCCGCCCGGGGTTGGCAGCGCGGCCAGCGTGGCGATATCGCCGGCCGGGCCCGCTTCCGGCTCCGGAGCGCCCGGCACCGCTGCGGGCGGGGCTGCGGGCGCGGCCAAAACGGCCCGCTGGGTGGGGGTCAGCATCGCGTAGCGCGCCTTCACCGCCGCGATCTGGACCTGCAGTTCGGACTGCTGGCGCTGCAGATCGGCCCGTATTGCCGCGGCCTCGTCGGCAGCCGCCTTGGCCTGGGCCGCCGAGCTGGCCGAGGCGGCTTCGATCGTCACGGCTTGGGCGCTGGCCTGGCGGAAACTGTGCATCTGGGCGGCCATCTCGATGGCCATCACCCGCTGTACCGACATCTTGTCGATCAGGCCCTGGGGCGAGGCGGCCGTCAGGATCGCGTTGAAACCATCGGTACGGCCACCCATATAAACCGACGCAGCTAACTTGTTGACGGCACCCTGGTAACCGGCCAGCTGGGCCCTGGTCGCCTCGAGTGCGGCGAGGTCGTCGGCGTGTTTCCGGTCCGCCTCGACCTGAATCTGAACCTTCTTGTCCAGGTCCAGTTGTGCGGAATGCATGGTCTCGGTGAGCTGCTCGGCCTGGCGGGAGAGTTCGGTGAGTTTGGCCAGCGCGTCCTCGGCCGGATCGGCGAAGGCCGCCGTGGTCCAGACACTTGTGATCGCCATGATTCCGACGATGACACTTGCCAGGGGCTTACGAGCAACGAATTTCGCCAGAGACGTGCGGTCAAACCTCAAGATTTACATCCTTTGACTGCTGCGGACTCAACCCGTCGAACTGCAGGTCACTATGCCTTAGGTCTCGAACAGGTTACGAAACGGCATCGGCTTTGTCCAACGGTGGAGCCGGAAAGTGGCAGAAACTTGCACCACATTAGTCACACCAGCCCCAGCGTACCGCAGCCGCCGACCTCAGCCGGCCAGGCCGGAATGGTCCTCGCGGCGGATCGGGACAAGCCGCAACCGGGGCGCAAGCCCCACGTCCGCTAGCACCTCAAGCGCCGCGCGTTCGTCCTGCAGCAAAGTTTCAGGAACTCCCAACAACACGCTGACCACGCAATCACGACAGCCCGGACCGCGTACCGCGCACTCATCGCAATCGATGACAACCGGCTCGTCCGGCTCTCCGCCGAGGTGTCCCATATCGGTCTCCTAAGTACGCCGCAGTACCGGTCGCGGTACTGACTGTGGATGTTCGAACCGAAGGTAGGCGGCCGTACCGACAACTTTCGGTGTGGCGCGAGCCGGTTGTCGGTGGCGGTCCCTACCGTCGTTGACCATGGCCGGCTCCTCCGCAGACCCGCAGCTGAGCTTCGGCCTCGTCGATGCCCTCATCGGTGGCGCTGCCGACACCCGCGCCGGGCGTCGGGCCGAGGAGGACACCGGGCTGCGGGAGACCACGTTTGTCGTGGTCGACCTGGAGACCACCGGTGGTCGGGCCCGGGCCGCCGCCGGCGGAACGGCGGACGCGATCACCGAGATCGGGGCGGTGAAGGTCCGCGCCGGGGAGGTGATCGGCGAGTTCGCCACCCTCGTCGACCCCGGGCGCGCCATCCCTCCCAAGATCGTCGAGCTCACCGGCATCACCACGGCGATGGTGCGCGATGCACCGGCCATCTCGGCGGTGTTGCCGATGTTTCTGGAATTCGCCCGCGGCGCGGTGCTGGTCGCCCACAACGCCGGCTTCGATATCGGCTTTCTGCGAGCCGCCGCGGAGCAATGCGGGATCACCTGGCCCCGGCCTCCGGTCCTGTGCACCGTCCGGTTGGCGCGCCGGGTGCTCACCCGCGAGGAGGCGCCCAGCGTGCGACTGTCGGCGTTGGCGCGGCTGGTCGGGGCGGCCACCGAGCCCACCCACCGCGCCCTCGACGACGCCCGCGCCACCGTGGATGTGCTGCACGCCCTGATCGGCCGGGTCGGCAACCAGGGAGTGTCGACCTACGCCGAGTTGCGCTCGTATCTGCCGACGGCGGGCACCGCCCAGCGCGGTAAGCGGATCCTGGCCCGGGCGCTGCCTCACCGTCCGGGGGTCTATCTGTTCCGAGGCCCCTCCGACGAGGTCCTCTATGTGGGAACCGCAACCGATCTGCGGCGCCGGGTCGGCCAGTACTTCACCGGAGCGGACCCGCGAGTCCGGATCAAGGAGATGGTCGGTCTGGCCACCGCGGTGGACCACGTCGAGTGCGCCCACGCACTGGAAGCCGGTGTCCGCGAACTACGATTGCTGGCGGCCCACGCTCCGCCCTATAACCGCCGTTCCCGATTTCCGCACCGGTGGTGGTGGGTGGTGCTGACCGACGAGCCCTTCCCCCGCCTGTCGGTGGTGCGCGCACCCGCCCAGCACCGGGCGGTCGGACCATTCCGCTCCCGGGCCGACGCAGCCGAAACCGCCGGGCTGATCGCGCGGTTCACCGGCGTGCGGACCTGCACCCGACGGATCGCCCAGGGCGGTGAGCACGGTCCGTCATGTCCACCGCGGGAGGTCTCGCCGTGCCCTGCGGGGCCCGGGCTGACCGCCGCGCAGTACGCGGGCGCCCCGCGCCGGGCCGCTGACCTCATCGACGGACTTGACAACACCGCATTGGAATCGGCGATCCAGCGGATCGGCGACCTGGCCGGGCGGGCCCGCTACGAAAACGCGGCCCGGTTGCGTGATCTCACCTCGACCGCCGTCGAAGTGCTCTGGCGCGGCCAGCGCCTGCGCACGCTCGCGTCGGTCGAAGAACTCGTCGCCGCCGCCCCCGACGGCGCCGAGGGCTGGCAGTTGGCTGTGATTCGACACGGGCAACTGGCCGCCGCCGGCTGCGCCCGGCGCGGCGTGCCACCGCTACCGGTGGTCGAAGCCCTGTGCAGTGCGGCCCAGGTGGTGCTGCCGCGACCGGCCCCGCTGGGCGGTGCGCTGGTCGAAGAAACTTCCCTCATCGCCCGCTGGCTGAACCAACCCGGCGTTCGCATCGTCGGTAGCACGACCGGTTTCTCATCACCGGTGCACTCGGCGGGCCCCTGGCTCGGCTGGGCCGCCGCCGCGCGATCGGCCCGGCACGCCGCCGCTGCGATGCTGGGGTCAGAGATCCCGGGTGAACCTGGTCCACCGGTCGAGGAGTCGCTGCGCCGCGCCGGAATCGATCGCCTCGGCGGCGCGGCCCAACCCGTCCTCCCAGGACGGCAACCATTCGGCATGACTGGATAACCCGGCGTGGGCGACCATCGCCCCGGCCGCGTTGAGCACCACGGCGTCGCGCACCGCTCCAGTCGACCCGGCGAACACCGCCCGGGCCTCCTCGGCGTTGGTATCGGCATCCCCGCCCACGAGTTCGGCGACCTGGGCGCGCGGGAAGCCGAAGCCCAGCGGGTCGAAGGTGAGCGTGTCGATGGTGCCGGCCTGGACCCGCCAGATGGTGCTGGTGGTGGTCGTGGTCAGCTCATCGAGACCATCGTCACCGTGCACCACCAGCACACTGGCCCCCCTGGCCGCGAAAACCCCCGCCATCACTTCAGCCAGGTCGCCGAAAGCGCAACCGATCAACCCCGCCCGCGGTCCCGCCGGATTGGTGAGCGGCCCCAGGATGTTGAATACCGTCGGAACACCGATCTCCCGGCGCGGCGGGCCCGCGTACTTAAGGGACGGATGGAACACCGGGGCGAAGCAGAAACCGATTCCCACCTCGGCCACGCAGCGCGCCACCTGCTCGGGGCCGAGGTCGATCCGAACCCCCAGTGCTTCGAGCATGTCGGCGCCGCCACTTCGCGACGACGCCGCCCGATTGCCGTGTTTGACCACCGGCACCCCGGCCGCCGCCACCACGATCGCGGCCATGGTGGACAGGTTCACCGTATTGGCCCGATCGCCGCCGGTCCCGACGACATCGACGGTGTCGGTGCCGATCACATCGGTCGGCACCCGCCGCGCATGGGCCAGCATGGTGTCGGCCAGTTCACGCACTTCCGCGGCGGTCGGCCGCTTCATCTTCATCGACACGCCGAAGGCGGCGATCTGAGCCGGCGTTGCGGCCCCGGTCATGATCTGGTCCATCGCCCAGGCCGCCTCCCCCCGGACGAGCTCTGATCCGGTGGTCAATCGGCCCAAGACCTGCGGCCATGACGAATTCGGGAGGCCTGCGACGGGCCCGGCGACGGGTGATTCCACCGCCAGATCGTCGCATGTCGGGCACCGTCCACCAAGGCCGGAAAGCGGCCCGGGAAAAACTTGTTGTGACCAATTCGGCCCCTGGCTGTACCTCAACAACTACAAAGCGTCATACTTCTTCCTGTGACGAGTGCTGCAGGTACCTCCGGAACCGCCATAACGTCGCGGGTGCATTCGCTGAACCGACCCAACATGGTCAGTGTCGGCACCATCGTGTGGCTTTCCAGTGAGTTGATGTTCTTTGCTGGACTGTTCGCGATGTATTTCACCGCGCGCTCCCACTCGGGAGGAGCATGGCCGCCGCCGCCCACCGAGTTGAACCTCTATCAGGCCGTGCCGGTCACTCTGGTGCTGATCGCGTCCTCGTTCACCTGCCAGATGGGCGTGTTCGCCGCTGAACGCGGCGACGTGTTCGGGCTGCGCCGGTGGTACACGATCACCCTGCTGATGGGCCTGTTCTTCGTCCTCGGCCAGGGCTACGAGTACTTCCACCTGGTGACGCACGGGACGACGATCGCCTCCAGCGCCTACGGCAGCGTCTTCTACATGACAACGGGTTTCCACGGCCTGCACGTCGTCGGCGGCCTGATCGCCTTCGTGCTGCTGCTGATACGCACCCGGATGAGCAAGTTCACCCCGGCCCAGGCAACCGCGGCGATCGTGGTGTCGTACTACTGGCACTTCGTCGACATCGTCTGGATCGCCCTGTTCGCGACGATCTACTTCATCCGTTGATGAGAAGGGGTTCGATGTTCAGCGGTTCGGTGTTCAAGAAGGGGTCCGGGATGACCGACAAGTCGCGCCGACGGTTACACCGACGGCTGACCGGGGCCGTGCTACTGCTGTTCGGTCTGATGCTGGCCGGCGTCACGGCCGCCACCCTGACGCCGAAGCCGCAGGTGGCCGTCGCCGACGAGTCACAGTCCGCGCTGCTTCGGACCGGGCAGCAGCTCTACGAGACGGCGTGCATAACCTGCCACGGAGCGAACCTGCAGGGCGTGACCGGCCGCGGCCCCAGCCTGGTCGGGGTGGGTGAGGCAGCGGTGTTCTTCCAGGTAAACACCGGTCGGATGCCGATGATGCGCAACGAGGCACAAGCCA
Source organism: uncultured Actinomycetota bacterium (assembly GCA_963787055.1). Classification (GTDB taxonomy): domain Bacteria; phylum Actinomycetota; class Actinomycetes; order Mycobacteriales; family Mycobacteriaceae; genus Mycobacterium. Next base: position 170,920 of record CAWBBP010000007.1, on the reverse strand, counting down.
TGCGCAAACCGCCGAACTTCGATTTGGCGCAGACCGATGCGCTGGGCGCCTATGTGCAGAGCATTGGCGGCGGGCCGCTGGTCCCCCGCGACGCCAACGGCCAGATCGCCGACACGTCGCTGATCGGCAACGACGTCGCCCGCGGCGGCGACCTGTTCCGACTCAACTGCGCGTCATGCCACAACTTCACTGGCCGCGGCGGTGCGCTGTCATCCGGTAAGTACGCGCCCGGCCTGGATCCGGCCACCCCCGCGCAGATCTACACCGCGATGTTGTCCGGTCCGCAGAACATGCCCAAATTCTCCGACCGCCAGCTCGGTCCGGAGGAGAAGAAAGACATCATCGCCTACGTGCGGTCATCAGCGGAGACGATGAATCCGGGCGGCTACGGCCTCGGCGGTTTCGGTCCGGCACCTGAGGGCATGGCAATCTTCATCATCGGAATCGTGGCCGCCATCGGGGTCGCGATGTGGATCGGGGCACGGTCATGAGTGAGTCGAGTAATCCGCAGGGCGAAAACCTCTCCGCGATGTCGGAGGCCGAACTCGCCGCCCTGGGCGGTCGGATGGACGGTGTCGAGACGGTCTTCAAGGAAGACCGCTGGCCGGTTCCCGGCACCCGCGCCGAGAAGCGGTCCGAACGCCTGGTGGCGTTCTGGCTGCTGTTCGGCGGCGTGATGGGCCTACTGCTGCTCCTGGTTTTCCTGTTCTGGCCGTGGGAGTACAAGCCCTACGGCGTCAAGGGCAACCTGCTGTACTCCTGGGCGACCCCGATGTACGGGATCACTTTCGGTCTGTCCATCCTGGCCATCGGTGTCGGCGCGGTTCTCTACCAGAAGCGGTTCATCCCCGAGGAGATCTCGATCCAGGACCGCCATGACGGGCGTTCCCCGGAGATTGATCGCAAGACCTCGGCCGCAACCCTGGTCGATGCATTTGACAGTTCGACGATCAAGCGCCGCAAGATGATCGGGATGGCGGCCGGCATCGGTCTCGGCGCGTTCGGTGTCGGAACCCTGGTCGCCGCACTCGGCGGCATCATCAAGAACCCGTGGAAGCCGGTGGTGCCCACCGCCAATGGCCCGAAAGCAGTGCTGTGGACGTCGGACTGGACGCCCCGGTACAACGGCGAGACCATCTACCTCGGCCGGGCAACCGGACGGCCCGGCGAATCGCCGTTCATCAAGATGCGCCCGGAGGATATCGATGCCGGCGGTATGGAGACGGTGTTCCCCTGGCGCGAGGAGGACGGCGACGGCACCACGGTGGAGTCCCATGAACGACTCACCCACATCTCTTTCGGTGTCCGCAACCCGGTCATGCTGATCCGCATCAAGCCGGTCGACATGGCCCGCGTCGTCAAGCGCCAGGGTCAGGAGAGCTTCAACTTCGGTGAGCTGTTCGCCTACACCAAGGTGTGCTCGCACCTGGGATGCCCGTCCTCGCTGTACGAACAGCAGACCTATCGCATTCTGTGCCCCTGCCACCAGTCGCAGTTCGACGCCCTGCACTTCGCGCGGCCGATCTTCGGACCGGCAGCCCGCGCCTTGGCCCAACTTCCGATTACTATCGACCAGGACGGCTATCTGGTCGCCAACGGCGACTTCATCGAACCCGTAGGACCGGCATTCTGGGAGCGCAGATCATGAGCAATAGCGTCGCCGACCGCCTCGACAAGGCTGCCGACAATATCGACTCGCGATACCACCCGTCGGCGGCGTTGCGCCGCCAGCTCAACAAGGTCTTCCCCACCCACTGGTCGTTCCTGCTGGGTGAGGTCGCGCTGTACAGCTTCATCATCCTGCTGCTCACCGGCGTCTACCTGACCCTGTTCTTCGACCCGTCGATGGCGCACGTCACCTACGAGGGCGTGTACCAGCCCTTGCGCGGGATCCAGATGTCGCGGGCCTACGAGACAGCCCTGGATATCAGCTTCGAGGTTCGCGGCGGTCTGTTCGTCCGTCAGGTCCACCACTGGGCGGCGCTGCTGTTCGCCGCGTCGATCATGGTGCACCTGGCCCGCGTCTTCTTCACCGGGGCGTTCCGCAGACCCCGCGAGGCCAACTGGATGATCGGCGCGCTGCTGCTCATCCTGGCGATGTTCGAGGGTTTCTTCGGCTACTCGCTTCCCGACGACCTGCTGTCGGGCACCGGCGTCCGCGCCGCGCTCTCCTCGATCACCCTGGGCCTGCCCCTGATCGGCACCTGGATGCACTGGGCACTGTTCGGCGGGGACTTCCCCGGCGACATCATCATCCCGCGCCTCTACGCCCTTCACATCCTGGTTCTACCCGGGATCATGCTGGCACTGATCGGCATTCACCTGGCGCTGGTGTGGTTCCAGAAGCACACCCAGTTCCCCGGCCCGGGGCGCACCGAGACCAACGTCGTCGGCGTGCGCGTGATGCCGGTGTTCGCGGTGAAGTCCGGCGCGTTCTTCGCCATGATCGTCGGAATCCTGGGTCTGATGGGTGGCCTGCTGCAGATCAATCCGATCTGGCAGCTCGGGCCCTACAAACCGTCCCAGGTGTCGGCCGGCTCGCAGCCCGACTTCTACATGATGTGGACCGACGGCCTGATCCGGCTGTTCCCGCCGTGGGAGATTTACATCGGCAACCACACCATCCCGGCCGCCGTCTGGGTGGCGGTGATCATGGGCATCGTGTTCCTGCTGCTGATCATCTACCCGTTCCTGGAACAGCGGTTCACCGGTGACGACGCCCACCACAACCTGCTGCAGCGGCCCCGCGACGTCCCGGTCCGAACCGGGATCGGAGCGATGGCGATCGCCTTCTACATGGTGCTGACCTACAGCGCGATGAACGACATCCTGGCGTTCAAGTTCCACATCTCGCTGAACGCGATGACGTGGATCGGCCGGATCGGGATGCTGGTGCTCCCTCCCCTGGTGTTCTTCATCGCCTACCGGTGGGCGGTTGCTCTGCAGCGCAGTGACCGAGAGGTTCTCGAGCATGGTGTCGAGACGGGCATCCTCAAGCGGCTGCCGCACGGTGCCTACATCGAACTGCACCAGCCGCTGGGACCGGTGGACGATCACGGCCACCCGATCCCGCTTGAGTACCAGGGTGCGGCATTGCCCAAACGGATGAACAAGCTCGGATCCGCCGGTAAACCGGGTAGGGGCAGTTTCCTGACCGCCGATCCAGCATCTGAGGATGCCGCGCTGAACGAAGCGGCACACGCCTCCGAGGTGCGGGCTCTCACCGCGTTGAAGGAGTACCAGGACGACGAGCCGCATGGCAACGGAAACGGCTCCCGCGGAAACGGGAGTGGCAACGGTAGTGGAAACGGGAACGGTTCCCACGGGCACTGAAACCCACACAACGAGAAGGGCCCCAGCCGATGGCTGGGGCTCTTCTCGTTGTGCGCCTGTCTGCGTCCCAGCTGAATTTGCCAATTTGCCGTACCGATGGAGCGAAGTGGCGTTGTTGCCAACGCCACCGACGGGTGAGGACTCCCGCGAGGCTGGTCCTGCGGTCGCGTCCGAGAAACGCCACTCTGGAATCAGAAACGACCTCACCGCGATGTGAGGTGTATGACGATAGCCGGATGGATCCCGATGAACAGCGGGCCACCGTCTTTCGCGGCGGGGCCGTCTACACCCTCGATCCCGCCCGGCCCTGGGCGCAGGCAGTGGCGGTACGCGGCCGGGACATCCTCGCGGTGGGTACCGAGGTGGAGGTGGCGGCGGCCGCGGGCGCCGGTCCGCGGGTGATCGACCTCGACGGCCGGATGCTTCTGCCGGGCTTTGTCGAGGCCCACATCCATCCGTTGCTGGGCGGACTACTCACCTCCGGGGTCGACTTGCAGGTCACCGATCGCGAGGCCGCGCTGTCGGCGGTGGCCGACTACGCCCGGGCCAACCCCGACGGCCTGGTGCGCGGATTCGGCTGGCGGATGGACATGTTCGGCCCAGGGGGTCCACACCGCCACGTCTTGGACGCGATCCTGCCGGACCGACCGGCGCTGCTGTTCGCGATCGACGCTCACAGCGCATGGGCGAACAGCGCGGCCCTGCGGGCTGCCGGCATCACCAGGGACACCCCAGATCCGGTGCCGGGCTTCAGCTACTACGCCCGCGATGCCGACGGCGAACCGACCGGCTACGTGCTGGAGGCGCCGGCCCTGCTCGCCGTCCTCGGGGGAATCGACCCGCCGACGCCCGACCGGCTGGCCGCGCTGTTCGCCGAGTGGGCGGTCCAGGCCGCCGCCGCCGGGATCACCGCTGTGTTCGACGCCGGAATGCCGCCGCTCGCAGGGGACCCCGACGGGCTGGCCGACATCTACCTCGATGCAGAGGCCCGCGGCGCGCTGCCGTTCCGGGTGGTTGTCTCGCACATGGTGAAGGACGCGCCGATCGACGACGCGGTTGCCGCGACGTTGCGGCTTGGCGACCGGGTGGGCACCGAGTTGGTCGGCGGTGCGGTGATGAAGATCATCGGTGACGGCGTGTTGGAGGGCCACACCGGCCACCTGTTCGAGCCCTACGCCGACCGGCCCGACACCGTCGGGCAGACCCCATTCTCCGAGGAGCAGTGGCGCCGGATGATCGTCGAGGCCGACGCCGCCGGACTAGACGTGCACGTGCACGCCATCGGCGACCGAACCACCCGGATCGCGCTGGACGCCATCGAGGAGGCGATCGCGGCCAACGGGCCACGGGACCGCCGGCACGCCATCGCGCATCTGGAGTTGGTCGATGACGCCGACCTTCCACGGTTCGGCCAGTTGGGCGTCATCGGGCAGTTCTCCGCCAACTGGATGGCCGCTGACCCCAGCAACACGGTCACCGTCCAGCAGCGCTGCGGGGCCGAACGATTCGCGACAATCTATCGGCCGCGCGCCCTGTTGGATTGCGGCGCGACGATCGCGTTCGGCAGCGATTGGCCGGCATCGGGCTGGTTCTCCACCTACAAGCCGCTGGACGCGATCGAGACCGCGGTCACCCGCCAGTCCGTCGGGGAGCCTGACATGCCCGTTCTGGAACCATTGCGCGAAAGGTTGGATCTGGGCCAGGCGCTGCATGCCGCGACGCTGGGCGCAGCGATGCAGCTGCGCCTCGACCACCTGGTCGGCTCCATCGAGCCCGGTAAACGCGCTGACCTTGTTGTGCTGGGAAACAACCTGTTCGATGTCGAGCCGCACCGGATCGCCGCGACACGGGTGGAGATGACGATGATGAACGGCCGGCTCACCCACGGTGGGGTCCAATCGCGAGATTAGCCCACAATGCAACTGCCCCGGTCGGCGCTCAGGCCTGCTCGGCCGCCTCACCCAACTGCCGCTGGAATGTCACCAGGATTGCCGGCATGGCGACGGTGATGACTCCGGCGACTCCGAGAGCCGCCCACGCGGCGGTATCGCTGGCCACCGCGAGCAGATAGGTCGCCACGGCGACTGCCGTCAGGGCCAGACCCATGGCCGCGAGCAATGAGGTGGTACCGCGCAGCCACACCCGGTCCAGGAGTGCGGCCGAGATCCGCGCGACATCGTCGGCCGCGTCGGTTTCGCGGCGGGCGGAGGGATCGACGCCGAACACCCGAAGCTTCTCCGTCGGCGCATCGGCGGCACGAACCGGGGCCTCCGCGGCGGGCGTCTGGGACTGGGGCTCCGTCTGAGCGGTCCGTCGAGCCCGGACCAGCAACGGGATCGCCCCCACGATGACGATCGCGGAGACCGCGATGATGCTATACAGCAACCACGAGGATTGGCCGCCTGCCTCGCCGGCCTGTCCGCTGCCGAGCCGGACCAGCGCCACCGTGGCGATCACGGTTGCGGCCAGCAGGACCAGCCAGATCGCCCCGCACACCCCGACCAGAATCCGGTCCACCGTCTCCGGCGAACCTCCCGACTCGACGTCTGCCGCTTCCGAGCCCATCAGCAACTCGTCTGCGCGGCGTTGTTCTGATTCGATGAGAGCACCGTCCCGTCATTAGTGGTGATGGAGCAGTTCAGCCTGCTGACCAGGAACAGACTGGAAGCCTGTACCGAGCCCACATCAGACTGTGAAATCGGGGTCACCGTCAGCGACCATGGGATGTAGACATTGCGCTGGGTGCGTCGTCGGCCCGAGGCGTCGACATAGGTCACCGAGATGATGTCGCCGGGGGCTTTGGTACCGGTCACGGAGTACGTCACCTGTCGCGGGCCGGCTGGAGTCGTTGGCGGAGGCGGCGGCGGAGGCTCGGCGGTCTCCGGTGGCGGCGGCGGAGCCTCCGGGACCACCGGGGGCGGCGGGGGCGGCGGCGCGGGTTCGGGAGTCACCGTGACGGTCTCGGGTGGCGGCGGCGGAGGCGGTGGCGGCGGAGGCTCGGTCGTCAGCGGCGGAGGCGGCGGAGGCGTGCTGATCTCGTCCTGAACCGGGGGCGGCGCGACGGTGGTGGTGACGGGGGTGGCCAGATTGTCGGTGTCGGTCGTGGTGACCAGCAGAGAGACCGAGACCACCAACGCGATGGCGGCGACGATGGCGGTGACGCCGACAACCCACGGCCACTTCGGCGGCGGAAGACCCTCGGAGGTCTCACTGCCCCGTTCATAGCTGTCGTAGTCGAAGAGATCCAGCTCAGCGGGGAGATACGGCGCGGAGGTGTACTGCTCGGACTCCGGGGCGGAGTAGGCGCGGGAGAAGCCGGTATCGGTCAGTTCCTCCCGGTCGTCGACCGGGAGGTCCAACGGCTGATCGCCGGGAACCCCGTCCGGCGGATTCGGCCCGCTCATCCTCGCCCAGTTCCTCTTTCGACTCCCCATACGTCGTACCCGGCGCCGGGTCCGCCCTCACCCGGGTGAGAACACTACCCAACCGGAGCGCCGGGAGGGGCACAGCACACCGTGTGGCGACCGAATGGCCCCGGAACGTGACCGTGACGGTCAGTGCTTCTCGGGACCCACGTAGTACTCGAAGACCAGACCCGAGACCGCGCCCAGAACCAGGACGATACCGGCCGCGATCAGCCAGGGCAGCCACAGCGCCGCCCCGACTGCGGTGATGGAGAAAGCCAGCGCGATCATGATCGGCCACCAGCTGTGCGGGGGGAAGAAGCCCAGCTCGCCGGCGCCGTCCGCGATGTCGGCGTCCTCATAGTCCTCCGGGCGGGTGTCGAGACGACGCGCCACGAACCGGAAGAATGTGCCGATGATCAACGTCAGGCCGGCGGTGAGCAACAGAGCCGTGGTACCGGCCCACTCAAATCCGCCCGGCTTCTCGAAAACCGCCGTCAGCGTCCCGTAGGCGACGGCGGCGAGGACGAAGAATCCGGTGAGGATCTCGAACAGTCGGGCTTCGATGCGCATATCGCACTCCCCTACTTCGTGGCCTGCGCGGCGGCAGTCTCGGGCTTCGGGACCACCTGTTCACCTCGACGGGTGTCGAAGGGCTTGGTGCTGATCGCGAACGGCGCCTCGTTGATCGACTTGAGTGCCTCGGCGTTGGTCTTGCCGGCGATGCGGGCCTCCAGGTAGCTCTTGAAGGCGGCCGGCTCAACCACCCGGACCTCGAAGTTCATCATCGCGTGGTAGGTCCCGCACATCTCGGCGCAGCGACCGACGAACGCTCCGGTCTCGGTGATCTCGGCGACCTGCCAGATGTTCTCGGAGTGGTTCTCCTTGGGGTTGGGGAACACATCGCGTTTGAATAGGAATTCCGGAACCCAGAACGAGTGGATGACATCGGCGGAGGCCTGCTCGAACTCGATACGCTTGCCCGCGGGCAGCACCAGGACCGGGATCTCGTCGCTGGTACCGAGGGTCTCGACCTTGTCGAATTTCAGGTATGACTTGTCCTCGGGATTCTTGCCGGTGATCGCCCCGATGTGCTCGCCGCCGTGGGCGTCCCCGCCCTCAGGCACCGAGGCCAACGCGGCACTGCGGGCCGGATCCGCACCGTCGTAGTCGAAGCTGCCGTCGGCGAAGTTGACCTTCTGGTACCCGAACTTCCAGTTCCACTGGAACGCGGTGACGTCGACGATGACCTCAGGTTTCTTCATGTCGGTGAACTTGTTCTGGGTCATCACGGTGAAGTAGAAGAGCACCGAGACGATCAGGAAGGGGATGACGGTCAGAACGAGCTCCAGCGGCATGTTGTAGCCGAATTGGCGGGGAAGCTCGTCGTCACCCTTCTTCTTGCGGTGGAATGCCGCCGTCCAGAACATCAGCGCCCAGACGATCACGCCGATCACCAACGCCGCGATCACCGAACCGAGCCACAACGCGTGGCTGGAGTGCGCCTCCGGGGTGATGCCTTTGGGCCATCCCAGTGCGAGCGCTTCCCGCCAGCTGCACCCGCTGAGGGTCAGCGCCAGCGCCGCGAACGTGGCGGTCAGGGCCACGGTCCGCCGACGGGACCGGAAGCCCGGGCTGGTGGTGGAATGGCCAAGCCCGCGTGGTGTCACTGTGGCGCCTCCTGTGTCACAAGCTGGGCCGATGACCTTCGCCGGCACCAGGAAGGTGTCGGCCGAACGCTCATCGCCACATCGAATACTACGCAGCGTAGACCACCAATCACCAGCAGGCTGAGACACCCGGCGAATCAGTTCTCCGGCGGATTCCCGCCCGGTTTCGGCAGTCGGGCATACTGAGCCGCGTGTGCGGACTGATTGCCCTGGTAGGACATGCGGCCGGCACCATCGACAGCGGCACCGTCGAGGCCGTCGCCGGTTCGTCGCACCTCATGCGCCACCGCGGCCCCGACGAGCCCGGCACCTGGGCCGACAACCAGGTGGTCCTGGGTTTCAACCGGCTCTCCATCATCGATATCGCCCATTCTCACCAGCCACTGCGCTGGGGACCGCCCGACGAACCCGACCGATACGTCCTGGTGTTCAACGGCGAGATCTACAACTACCTGGAATTGCGCGCCGAACTGGCCGAGCGGCACGGGGCACGGTTCGCCACCGACGGCGACGGCGAGGCGATCCTCGCCGCCTACCACTTCTGGGGTACCGGGGCGCTGACCCGGCTGCGCGGCATGTTCGCGTTCGCGCTGTGGGACACCGTGCGCGGCGAACTGTTCTGTGCGCGCGACCCGTTCGGCATCAAGCCGTTGTTCATGGCCTCCGGACCGGGCGGCACCGCGGTCGGCAGCGAGAAGAAATGCCTACTCGACCTCGCCGACATCCTCGGCCTGGACACCGGCATCGACACCCGGGCCCTGCAGCACTACACGGTTCTGCAGTACGTGCCCGAACCGGAGACCCTGCACCGCGGGGTCCGCCGGCTGGAGTCCGGCTGCTACGCGGTGATCCGCCCCGGTCACACCCCGAAGGTCACCCGGTACTTCCGGCCGCGGTTTGACGCTGTCGCGTTCCGCAGTGGCGCGGAGCAGGCCCGCTACGAGGAGATCACCGCCGTCCTGGAGGACTCGGTGGCCAAGCACATGCGGGCCGACGTGACCGTGGGCGCGTTCCTGTCCGGCGGCATCGACTCCACCGCCATCGCCGCGCTGGCCATCCGCCACAATCCCCGGCTGATCACCTTCACCACCGGATTCGAGCGGGAAGGCTTCTCCGAGGTGGACGTCGCCGTCGCCTCGGCCGAGGCCATCGGTGCCCGGCACGTCACCAAGGTGGTCAGCCAGGCGGAATTTGTCGCCGCCCTGCCCGAGATCGTCTGGTATCTCGACGAGCCGGTGGCCGACCCCGCCCTGGTCCCGCTGTTCTTCATCGCCCGCGAAGCCCGCAAGCACGTCAAGGTGGTGCTGTCCGGGGAGGGCGCCGACGAACTCTTCGGCGGCTACACCATCTACCGGGAACCTCTGTCGTTGAAGGGATTCGACTACCTACCGAAGAAGGTGCGCAAATCCCTCGGCAAGGCGTCGCGACCGTTGCCGGCGGGAATGCGCGGAAAGAGCCTGCTGCACCGCGGCTCGCTGACCCTCGAGGAGCGCTACTACGGGAACGCGCGGAGTTTCTCCGACGAGCAACTGCGGGCCGTGCTCCCCCGTTTCTCCCCGGAGTGGACCCACACCGATATCACCGCCGGCATCTACGCCGAGTCGCAGGGCTGGGACCCGGTGGCCCGGATGCAGCACACCGACCTGTTCACCTGGCTGCGCGGCGACATCCTGGTCAAGGCCGACAAGATGACGATGGCCAACTCACTGGAGTTGCGGGTTCCCTTCCTGGACCCGGAGGTTTTCGCGGTGGCCTCCCGATTGCCGTTCGACCAGAAGATCACCCGCACCACCACCAAGTACGCGCTGCGCCGGGCGCTGGAGCCGATCGTGCCGGCCCATGTGCTGCACCGGGCCAAGCTGGGCTTCCCCGTTCCGATCCGGCACTGGCTGCGTGCCGGGGAACTGATGGACTGGGCCTACCGGATGATCGACGTCTCACAGGCCGGCCACCTGGTGGATCTGACCGCGGTAAGGAGCATGCTCGACGAACACCGGGCCGGTGCCGCCGACCACAGCAGACGGTTGTGGACGGTGCTGATCTTCCTGCTCTGGTACGCGATCTTCGTCGAACGCAGCATCGTGCCGCAGATCAGCGAACCGCAGTATCCGGTTCAGCTGTGAGCGCGCAGCCCATCACGGGCTGCGCTACGGTTCATCCACGATGAGCGCCGAAGCCGAAGGCGGCCCAAATCGGGCCTTCACATGCCAGGTTTGCCAATCGACGGTCCCACCGGGGTCTTTCTGCGGGAACTGCGGCGCCCCGGCCAGGGCACTCCGGACCGGACTTCGGTCCGCAACCTTCGCCGTCGCCCCCGACGAACGCGTCGCAGTGCCGCTGATCACCAGTTCCGTGTTCCCCCAGCTGGCCGAGAAATACCGCACCCCGTTCCGTCATGGGCTGTTTCTGTTGGTGACGATGCTGGTGGCGTTCTCGATGCTGCGGCTGCTGGGACCGTTGGTGATCGTCGTCGCGCTCGGTATGCCGCTGCTGTTCGGGCTTTACGTGTGGCGGTCGGACGCCTTCAAGGACATCTCCACCATCGCCCTGACGATCTCGATGGGTGTCGGCGCCGTGTCCGGCGCCGCGTGGTGGCTGTGGACCGGTCATGCCGTCGCGGCCGCCTATGACATCCCATTAGGAGCTGCCGCCCAACTCACCGAAGTCATCGGGTTCGGTCTGGCGATCGCGCTGGCCGGAACCATGCTCATGCTGCTGCCCGCTCCGGCGGTGCGGCTGCTGCGGTTGAACACGCCGGAATCCCTGGACGGCTTCCTGATCGGCGCCCTGGGTGCGCTGTCCCACTCGGCGGCCGGGAACGTCGTCTGGCTGACGCCCCAATTCGTCGCGGGCCAGTTGGACAATTACAGCTCCTGGCGGCTGCTGGAGGAGGCGAGTCTGTATGGGCTCGTCGATCCACTGACCGGGGCGGTGGCAGGCGGAGCAGTCGGGCTGGCACTGTGGTTCCGTCCGGCCCGCCGGGACGGGCGGCAACCTGGGCATGTGCGCATCCTGCTGTGGCTGGTGGCCGCCGCCTGCACCATGCTTTATCTGAGCGTCTACATCGTGGATGCCGCTGAGCTGCCACGGGACTGGGAAATGGGGATCGACGTCGTGATCACCGCCCTGTCCATCGTGACGGCGCGGGTGGGCGTTCAGGCGTCGCTGCTCTACGAGACCCCCGACCCCGCCAGCCTCGTTCCGGTGTGTTGCGACCACTGCGAAGCGTTGGTTCCGGACATGCCCTTCTGCCCGCAATGCGGGGCCGCCACACGTGCGATGTCGCGGTCCGCGCGCCAGGCGCGACGGCAGGCCCCGACGGCCAGCAGGGAGAACGTCTGACCGTGAACCGCCCCCTTCGCACGCTCTTGCACGTGACCGGCACGATGGTGCTGGTCGGCACTCTTGCCTTGCTCGGCGCCGACCGGCCGGCGCTGCCCCGGCCCGGCGACGTCATCGCGGGGCCGTTGGCGCGGCTGTTGGCCGCCTCATCCGATCTGGGCCCGGCCCGGGCACAGCGGGTGCAGGTGACAGCGTTGCTCCATCGGCAGGATTCGCCTACCCGGCTCGAAAGCTGGGCGCGTACTCATGGTTTGTCGGTCCGCTGGCGCGACGGTGACGGTTGGGCAATCGTCGAGGGCGGCCCGGCCGACCTCGGCAGGGCTCTGGGGGTGGCGGTACATGACTACCGGATCGGCGACGGCCCGAGTCCGGGCCGGGTGTTCTACGCCTCTGCCCAGCAGCCCGCCGTCCCCCTCCCGGTCCGGTCCGAAGTGGCCGGCCTCGGGCGGATCCTGAACTATCTGCCCTACCGTGAGTCCCGCCCCCCGACGCCGCCACGTGACGTTCCCGACGGTGGCCTGCTGCCCCACCAGTTGCTGACCGCCTACAACGCCACCCCCCTGACCGACGCCGGCTACACCGGCAAGGGAATCACCGTCGTCGTGTTCGCCTTCGACGGCTTCGACCAGCCGGATATGGACAGCTTTACCGACTTGTTCGAACTCCCCGCGTTCGCTCCCCAGGTCGTCGGAGGTATGGCCGAACAACGCAGCGGTGAGGCCACGATGGACCTGCAGGTGATCCATGCCGTCGCACCGGACGCCAAACTCGTCCTGGTCAACGCCCGCCCCAGTGTCGAGGGCGATGGCGGCTTCGAGAAGCTGGGCCGGCTGCTGGAGTCGGTGGACGCCGAATTTCCCGGTGCGATCTGGAGCTTCTCAATCGGCTGGGGCTGCGACCGCATGTTCACCGCCGCCGATCTGGCCCCGGTGCGCGCTGCCCTGCGAAAGGCGCTGAACAGCGGGACTACACCGTTCGTCGCTACCGGCGACCTCGCCGGGCTGGAGTGCAAGGGCGGTCACGACTGGTCGGATCCACCGAGCCCGGACGATGTCGGTGTCGACGCCTTCGCCTCATTCCCCGAGGTGACGGCCGTCGGCGGCACCCGGCTATCGACAGACGCGCAGGGCGAATGGCTCTCCGAGCAGTCCTGGTACGACGTGCCGCTCACCCAGGGATCGGCGGGCGGAGCGTCGGTGCTGTACCGCCGTCCGGCCTGGCAAACCGTGGACCCCGACGCCGGTCCCCCCGATAGCAGGCTCGTCCCCGATATCGCCGCGGTCGCAGACCCGTTCACCGGGGTGAAGTTCGTCTTCGGTCAGCAGGTGCTCGTCGGCGGGGGCACATCACAGTCGGCGCCGATCTGGGCCGGGTTCGCCGCGATCATCAACCAGATGTACGCGGACCTCGGCGCAGCGCCGCTGGGCGAGTTGAATCCGGTGCTCTACCAACTGGCCCGGGGCGCGATCGCACCGAGTTTTCGCGATATCCGACTCGGCGGCAACGCGATCACACCGGGCGGGCGCCCCGGATACGACATGGTGACCGGACTGGGTACTCCGAATGTCGAGAACCTGGCCAAGAACATCCTGCTGGCCAGATCGGCGTCCGGATGACCGCGACGGCCCAGCTCCGGAAGATGCTGGCGCGTGGCCCGAAGTACTATGCCGTCCTCGGGCTGTGGACCGTCGGCCTGGTGGCCGCGATGCTGGTCATCAGCCTCGTCAACAACACCGTCGACAAAGCGCCCGTCTACCTCTGCCCGCCGGACTGCGGGGGGCCGCCGACGGGCCTGCCGGTGTCGAGCAACCCCCGTTTCACCGCCCCCGGCGGGGAGTTCTCGGTGGCCTATCCGGCTCCCGGGGCCGCCTACACCGTCACCACCGAACCCAACGGGGTCACCGCGACGTGGACGGCCGGGGACGGCGGCACCCTTCGGCTGTTCGGAACACCAGCGTCGGGCCGGGACGCCCGCCAGGTGGTGGACGATCTGATCGCCGATACGTTCCCCGATGCCGTTGTTGCCTACGAGTTGCCCAACGCCACGGTGGGTTACCAACTCGGATACGGTGTGGCCGCCGACTTCGTGCCGGCCGGTCGGGCCGACCCGCTGAGGGTCATCGTCATCGCGGCGGTGAAGAACGACCTGGCACTCGTGGCCGCCGCCGAAGGGCCGTTCCGGCAGTTCCGACCGGGCGTCGGGCCCGGGCCCCCGTCGCCGGCCAACCTTCAGATCGCCCAGGACATGGGCAAGTACGTCGACAGCTTCAGCTGGCAGGGCGACCCTCCCCGCTGAATGCGATCAGCGCAGCGCGGTGACGATCTCCGCGGCCGCATCGGACCCGTAGGCCTCGCTGAGGCGATCTTGGGCCACGGCCAGGTCCCAGGTCCAGTTCTGGGTTCCGGTGGTCTCCAGCACCAGCACCGCGACCAGCGAGCCCAGCTGGGCCGAGCGTTCCAGATCCAGGCCTGCCCCGCGGCCGGTGAGGAAGCCGGCCCGGAACGCGTCACCGACACCGGTCGGGTCAACCTGTTCGGTCTCCGGCACCACCCCGACGTGGAGGGTGCTGCCGTCGGCACTGATCAGGTCGACGCCCTTGGCGCCCAGTGTGGTGACCCGCAACCCGACCTGGGCGAGCACGTCGGCTTCTGTCCAGCCCGTCTTGGACAGCATCAGATCCCACTCGTAGTCGTTGCTGAACAGGTAGGTGGCGCCGTCGACCAGACGGCGGATCTCCTCGCCGGACAACCGCGCCAGCTGCTGGGACGGATCGGCGGCGAACGCCAGTCCCAGCGCGCGGCACTCCTCGGTGTGGGCGAACATGGCGTCGGGGTCATTCGCCCCGACGATCACCAGGTCCGGTTCGCCGACGGCGGCCACTACGTCGGCAAGCCTGATATTGCGCGCGAGCGACATCGCCCCCGGGTAGAAGGACGCGATCTGGGCCATCTCGAGGTCAGTGGTGCAGACGAACCGGGCGGTGTGCTGGGTGTCGGAGATCAGAACGTTGTCGCAGTCCACCCCGACCGATTCCAGCCATTCCCGGTAGTCGGTGAAATCGACCCCGGCCGCTCCGACGAGCGCCGCCTCGCCGCCGAGCACACCGATGGCATACGCCATGTTGCCCGCCACTCCGCCCCGGTGCACGACGAGGTCGTCGACCAGGAAACTCAGTGAAACCTTCTGCAGATGCTCCGCCAGCAGTTGTTCGGAGAACCTGCCCGGAAACCGCATCAGGTGGTCGGTGGCAATGGATCCGGTCACCGCGATGGTCACGAAGCGTCCGCCCTTCGGTCGTTGGGCAGGCCCGCCGGTGCGCTAGCCTGCGTACAGGAGCCGACTATATGACCCGGCCGCGCCTTGGCTGTGGCCGGAGTGGCTCGACCGCCGTTTGCGTAGCCGACCGACGACACCCCAGGAGACGTATCGATGGCTGGCCCGTATCCGCCGCACCCGCCGGGCGGCGCCGAGGGTCAACCGTTCCCCGGTGCACCCGGGTACCCCGCTGAGCCTTATCCGTACCCCGGTGGCTACCCGGGCCCGCTGCCTCCGCCGGTCGGGTTTCCGGCACCGCCCCGGCGCGGGCGGGCGCTGCTGTGGACGCTGCTGGGCGTGGGCCTGGTCACCGCCCTCGTCGTCGCGGCCCTCGCCATCGGCGGCGGACGGGCCGCCCGCACCGCAGGTTCCGGGTTCACCGATGCTGCGGCCCAGACGGCGATCCAGAATTATCTGACCGCGCTCTCCGAAAGCGATACCGAAGCCGTCGCGCAGAACAATCTGTGCGGCATGTTCGATGCCATCAAGGACCGCAAGTCCGACCTGGCGCTGGCCAGACTGGCCAGCGATGCGTTCCGTAAGCAGTTCAGCCGCGCCGAGGTCGTCTCGATCGACAAGATTGTGCTGAGCTCGCCCTATCAGGCGCAGGTGCTGTTCACGATGAAGGTGACGCCGGGATCGATGTCACGCAAGGGCCGCGAGGAAGAACAGGGCGTCGCGCAGTTGCTGCGCCAGGACAACCGGTTGCTGGTCTGCTCCTACCTGCTGCGCACCACTGCCCAGTACTGAAACTCGGGACCGGGCTTACCCGGTCAGTTGAAGGAGTCGCCGCAGGCGCACGAGCCGGTGGCGTTCGGGTTGTCGATGGTGAAACCCTGCTTCTCGATGGTGTCGACGAAGTCGATCGTGGCGCCCTGGATATACGGCGCGCTCATCCGGTCGACAGTCAGGGTGACTCCGCCGAACTCGGCCGTCAGGTCGCCGTCGAGCACGCGGTCATCGAAGAACAGGTTGTACTTCAGCCCGGCGCATCCGCCGGGTTGCACGGCGATCCGCAGCGCGAGATCGTCGCGGCCCTCCTGATCGAGCAGGGCTTTGGCCTTGGCGGCGGCACCTTCGGTCAGGGCTGCGCCGTGGGTGCCCAGCTCAGCCGTACCCGGATCGGTCGCGGTAGCCGACTCGTCGCTCATAGATGTCTCCTCGCGGGAATGTCCTGGGCCATGGGATGTGCAGATTGAAGCCCTTTCGGACAACCGTACCCGGTGTCCGGACTATTCCCGCGCCAGTCCGGTCGCCGTCCGCCGGGCCAGCCCCGCCAGCTGTCCGGCGGCATCCCCGATCGCCCGCTCGACCGAACCCGCGTACTCGGACAGCGAATACGCCGCGGTGATTCCGGCGGCCCGCAGCGCCTGCCGCCCGAGGGCGACCTGACCGGCGAGCACCAGCACCGGAACACCGTGCGACCGGGCCGCGGCAGCCAGCGCACCGACGACTTTCCCGTGCAGCGACTGATCGTCGAGGCGTCCCTCGCCGGTCACCACCAGGTCCGCGGCGGCGAGTTCCGCGGCCGTGCCGGTATGACCGGCGATCAGGGCCGCCCCCGATTCCCGGTGCCCGCCCAGCGCCAGCAGGGCCGCACCCAGCCCGCCGGCTGCACCTGCGCCGGGCAGCCCGGTGACCGCTCGGCCGCAGGCCGCCTCAAGTTGCGCCGCCCAGTCGGTCAGCCGGGCCTCCAACAACTCGACCGTCCCGGGGTCGGCACCCTTCTGCGGGCCGAAAACCCGGGCCGCACCGGCCGGTCCGAGCAGCGGGTGCTCCACATCGGTGGCGGCGATCACATCCACCCCGGCCAGCCTTCGGCGGGCCGCGTCGATACCACCAAGGGCCTGCACCATGCCACGGCCGCCATCGGTGCTGCCGCTGCCGCCCAGTCCGACGACGACGGTGCGGGCTCCGGCGCCGAGGGCGGCGTCGATCAGTTGACCCACCCCTGCGCTGTGGGCCGCCACCGCGGTGGAGGCCGTGGGCGGGCCGCCCAGCAGTGCCAGCCCGCAGGCTTGCGCACACTCGATGTAGGCCGTCCGAGTCACCTCGTCGAAGACCCAGGCCGCGTCCACCTCGGCGGCCAGCGGCCCGTCGACGGAAGTGCGGTGCACCTGCATGTGCGGATGCCGGCTGGCCAGCACGTCGACGAACCCCGGGCCGCCGTCGGACTGCGGCACCGCCACCAGGGTGTCGGCGGGTCGGGCCTGCCGCCAACCCGACTCGATGGCGCGGGCGGCGCCGACCGCGGTGAGGCTGTCCCCGAAGCAGTCCGGGGCGATGAGCACGCGCAGGCCCGTCATTGACAGCAGGCTACGGTGCCGGGTTCGCGGGCGCATGCCACGCGGGGCGACCGGCGCAGTAACCTGGCAGATGTGAAACTGCTGGGCCGACGCAACGATGAGGCCGACGACGCCGACGGCGCGACCGAGGCCGCGATCACCCCGGAGCCGGCCGCGCCGGCCGGGACCACCGCCCCCAAGGGCCGTCCCACCCCCAAACGCAATGACAAGCGTCGCGGCCCGGTTGCGCCGGCGCCGCAGACCACCGCTGAGGCACGCAAGCGGCGCAAGGAGATGCGCGCCACCATGACCAAGGAGGAGCGGCAGGCCGAGAAGGCCAAACGCCGCGCCGCCCTGGCCACCCGCCGGGAGAAGATGATGGCCGGCGAGGAGGCCTTCCTGCTGCCGCGCGATCAAGGGCCGGTGCGTCGCTACGCGCGGGATATCGTCGACTCGCGGCGCAACGTGCTCGGCCTGTTCATGCCGGCGGCCCTGTTCATTCTGTTCATCGTGATGGCGATGCCCCAGCTGCAGTACTACACCTCACCGGCGATGCTGATGCTGATGCTGGTGATGGGCGCGGACGCAATCCTGTTGGCCCGCAAGGTGAACAGAGCCGTCGATGCGAAGTTCCCGGACCACGCCGAGACCCGTTTCAAGTTGGGTTTGTACGCGGTGGGCCGGGCCTCACAGTTGCGGCGGATGCGGGCGCCGCGGCCGCAGGTCTCACGCGGCGCCAAAGTCCTCTGAGCGCCGGGTGCGCACCCTGGTACTGGGCGGCATCCGGTCGGGCAAGTCGAGGTGGACCGAGGTGCTGGTCGCGGGCGAGCTCGCGGCGAGTGACACTGTCAGCTATATCGCGACGGCCTCGGTGACAGGCGAAGACCCGGCCTGGGAACGGCGCATCGCCACCCACCGTGGACGCCGTCCGCTTTCTTGGCGCACGGTCGAAACCGCCGATGTGGCTGCGCAATTGCGTGCCGATCCACAGACTCCGGCGTTGGTCGACGACCTCGGCAACTGGCTCACCGCCGCCCTTGACCGCCGCGGCTGGGACGGCGGTGCGGTCGATGCCGACGTGTCGGATCTGGTGGCGGCGGTGCGGACTTTCCCGTCACCGCTGGCTCTGGTAAGCCCAGAGGTCGGCCTGACGGTGGTGCCGGCCACGGCGGCGGGCCGCCGGTTCGCCGACGAACTCGGCACGCTCAACCAGCGACTGGCGGACTGCTGCGAGCGGGTGGTGCTGGTCGTGGCCGGACAACCGCTCTGGCTGAAGCCCGCGAAGGAGTCGCGCTGATGTTCGGTGAGGTCGCCGCCCCGGATGGGCGCGCGGCAGCGGCCGCCCGCCGGCGCCAGGATCTGCTGACCAAGCCGCGGGGTGCACTCGGCCGCCTCGAGGAGCTTTCGGTGTGGGTGTCCTCCTGCCAGGGGCTGTGCCCCCCGAGACAATTCGAACGGGCCCGGGTCGTCGTCTTCGCCGGGGACCACGGCGTCGCGCGCCACGGTGTTTCGGCCTACCCGCCCGAGGTCACCGGGCAGATGCTGGACAACATCGAGGCCGGCGGCGCGGCCATCAATGTGCTCGCCGAACTCGCCGGTGCGACGGTGCGCGCGGTCGACGTCGCGGTTGACCGCGATACCGACGGCGGGTCTGACCGGGTCCGTCGCTCGAGTGGCAATATCGCAACCGAGGACGCCATGACCGTCGACGAAGCCGAGGCCGCGCTGAATCTCGGCCGGCGGGTGGCCGACGAGGAGGTCGATGCCGGAGCGGATCTGCTGATCGCAGGCGACATGGGTATCGGGAACACCACGGCGGCAACGGTATTGGTGGCGGCGCTGACCGGGACCGAGCCGGTGCTGGCAGTGGGCCGCGGCACCGGGATCGACGATGCGGGCTGGTCGCGCAAGACCGCGGCAGTGCGCGACGCCCTGTACCGATCCCGGGAACTGCGGACCAACCCCGTCGCGCTCCTGGCGGCATCCGGCGGTGCGGATCTGGCCGCCATGGCCGGCTTCTGCGCCCAGGCCGCCGTCCGGAGAACCCCACTGCTGCTGGACGGCCTGGTCGTCACCGCCGCCGCCCTGGTGGCCGAGCGGCTGGCCCCCGGGGCGCGGATGTGGTGGCAGGCGGGGCACCGCTCCCCCGAACCGGCGCACGCCCTCGCCCTGAGCCAATTGAATCTGAGCCCGATCGTGGACCTGGGATTGCGACTTGGCGAGGGCACCGGCGCCGCGGTGGCGCTGCCGATCCTCCGGGCGGCCGTGGCGACGTTGTGCTCGATGGCCACCTTCAGCGACGCCGGGGTTTCTGGCCCCGCCCCCCTCGGAGCGCCGTGATCTCCAGCCTGGCAAGCGCTTTCGCGTTCGGCACGGTGCTGCCGGTCGGCCGTGACGACCGCGCCACCGGCGGCCGCACCCTCGCCGCGCTGCCCGCGGTCGGGGCGACCCTGGGTCTGATCGCGGCCGGCGTGCACTGGATGGGCACGTGGGCATTCGGCCCGCACAACCTGCTGACCGGGGCGCTGACCGTGGGAGCCCTGCTGGCGCTGACCCGTGGCTTGCACATCGACGGGCTGGCCGACACCGCCGATGGTCTGGGCTGCTACGGCCCACCACAGCGGGCACTGGAGATCATGCGGGAGGGGTCCACCGGAGCGTTCGGGGTGGTCGTGGTCGCGGTGGCGATCCTGACCCAGGCGGCTGCGTTCGCCGCCCTGCCGACGGGGACGACGGCGATAGCTGCGGCGGTGAGTGCCGTCGCGGCGGGCCGGGTGGCCGCAGTGCTCGCGGCCCGGCGAGGAGTTCCCGTCGCAGAGGGCAGCAGCCTGGGCTCCTGGGTTGGCGGGAGCCAGTCGCCGTGGACCGTGGTCGGATGGGCCGTCCTGGTGGCCGGCTGCGCCTCGCTGGCGACACCGCGGCCGTGGCAGGGGCCGATCGTGGTGGTCGTCGCATTGTTGGCCGCCGCTGTCCTGATCCACCACTGCGTGCGTCGCTTCGGGGGGATCACCGGCGATGTCATGGGGGCGGCCATCGAACTGACCACCACGCTGATGTTGATCGGCGTAGCCATCCGACCCTGAAAGGGAACCATGCTCGGCGAACTGTCCGGATCACAGATCGAGAACCTGCTGCGCACCGAGGTGATCGCACGGATCGGGTGCATCAGCGAGGGGCGGGTGTACGTGGTTCCGGTCAGCTACGTCTATGACGGCACCTACGTCTGGGGCCATGGGATGGACGGTGCGAAGCTGCGGGCCATGCGCGCGCACCCGGAGGTCTGCGTGGAGGTCGAACAGGTCGACGATATGTCCAACTGGCGCAGCGTCATCGCGTGGGGAGAGTTCGAGGAATGCCAGGGTAACGACTGGGATACCGGGCTGGCGCTGCTGGTCGAGCGCATCATGCCGCTGCTGAAATTCCCGCCGCATCATCCACCGCCGGATCTGTCGATGCTGCGCCGCGGCTCCGTCTACCGGATTAAGTTGACGACCAAGACCGGTCGCTTCGAGGAGGTCCGCGGTGGCTGACGACGATGGGCCAGTCGATGCCGAGTGGTTCCGCCGGATGGCCGACGGCAGCAGTTTGGTGTTCTTCGTACTGCGGGTGCAGCCGGATCTGGCGTTCGAGTTCCTCAACGATGCGATAGAAACTCAGCTGGGTTGTCCGGCGGCGGACGGCCTCGCCGATGCCGCGGCGGTGTTGGGCCGGATCGAACCCAGTAACGCAGAGCAGCTGGCCGAAGTGCTAACGCTGCCACCGGGGAACGACGCGGTATTCGAACTGTCCTGGCGACACCGCGATGGGCGGCCGGTGTACAGCCGATTCTGGATGCGGTCGCGACGCCGTCCGGATCGCTCGGTGGTGGTCGAGGGCACCGCCCGCGACATCAGCCAACTACATGAGGCCGAAGTCAACCTGAAGCTGTCCGAAGACCGGTACCGGCTGATGGCCGAGAACGCCTGGGATGTCATCTGGCGGATGGATTTGGACACCACGATCACCTATGTCAGCCCGGCGGTCGAGCGCGTTCGCGGCTTCAGCCCCGAGGAGGCGATGCGCCAACCGCTCCATGAGGCTCTCACACCGGACTCGGTGGTCATTACCCTGGAGTACTTCCGGCGGTTGTTCGAGGCGATTCAGGAGGGGACCACCCCGCCGGCATTCCAGGGCGAAGTCGAGTTCTTCTGCAAGGACGGCTCGACCATGGACGCCGAGGTGCAGGTCATCCCGTATCTGGATGCCGAGGGCCAGGTGACGGAGCTCATCGGCGTCAGCCGGGACATCAGCGAACGGAAGGTTTTCGAAGCGGAATTGACCCGCCTGGCCATCACCGACGCGCTGACCGGGGTGTGGAACCGGAGACACGGCGAGGCGTTGATGGCCGCCGATCTGGCGAAGTCCTCCCCCGAGGACGTCGCATTGTCCGTTCTCATGCTCGATCTCGACCACTTCAAGGCCGTCAACGACACCTACGGCCACCAGACCGGTGATGACGTTCTGCAACATGTGGCCCGCCGTCTGGCGGAGAGCGTTCGCGGCAGCGATGTCGTCGCGCGATGGGGTGGCGAGGAATTCGCGATCTTGCTGCGCAACTGTGCCCTCGGGGAAGCCATCATCGCCGCGGAGGCGATCCGCGCCCGGATTTCCAGCAGCCCGGTCGGCCAGGTGAGCGTGGTCACCGCGAGTATCGGAGTCGCGGAACTTCGGGCGGACGAAGGACTGAGTTCCTGGCTGTCGCGGGCCGACAGCGCTCTCTACGAAGCGAAAAGAGCCGGCCGCAACAGGGTCCGCTCAAGCCCAGCCTGAGGCGCTTCGCCCGGCGAAGTTAGCCCAGCCGCGTCATCCAGCCGTGCGTATCGGCGAAGGTGCCGCGCTGGATTCCGGTGAGGGTGTCGCGCAACGCCATGGTGACCTCGCCCGGTTCACCGTCGCCGACGGTGAACTCGCCCTCGCCGTACTTGACCTGCGAGACCGGAGTGATGACGGCCGCGGTGCCGCAGGCGAACACCTCGGTGATCTCTCCGGTGGCCACCCCCTTGCGCCACTCCTCGACGTCGATCTTGCGCTCCTCCACCGCGTATCCGGCGTCCCCGGCCAACTGCAGCAGCGAGTCGCGGGTGATACCGGGCAGCAGCGAACCGCTCAGTTCCGGCGTGACCAGGCGCGCGGTACCGCCACTGCCGAAGACGAAGAACAGGTTCATCCCGCCCATCTCCTCGATATAGCGGCGCTCAATGGCGTCCAGCCAGACCACCTGATCGCAGCCGTGCGCGGCGGCCTCGGCCTGGGCCAGCAGCGAGGCGGCATAGTTGCCGCCGAACTTCGCCGCACCGGTGCCGCCCGGGCTGGCGCGGACATACTCGGTGGACAGCCAGACGCTGACCGGTTTGATACCGCCCTTGAAGTACGCGCCGGCCGGCGA
The DNA here is from genome assembly GCA_963787055.1 of uncultured Actinomycetota bacterium. GTDB lineage: Bacteria > Actinomycetota > Actinomycetes > Mycobacteriales > Mycobacteriaceae > Mycobacterium. Next base: position 148,145 of record CAWBBP010000007.1, on the reverse strand, counting down.
GGCGATCACCAGGTAGCGGTACTCCGCCGAGGGCCGCACCCCGAGTCCGGGCTCGGTGGCGATGATGAACGGCCGCAGGTACAGCGACTGCTCGCCACCGGCCGGCGGAACCCACTCGTGGTCCACCGCGATCAATTGGCGCAGTGATTCCAGGAAAATTTCGTCGGGCAGTTCCGGAATCGCCAGCCGCCGGGCCGATGAACGCAGCCGGGCGGAGTTCGCGTCGGGCCGGAACGAGACGATCGACCCGTCCGCCCAGCGGTAGGCCTTGAGGCCCTCGAAGATTTCCTGGGCGTAGTGCAGAACTATCGCCGACGGGTCCAGTTGGATCGGGCCGTAGGGCAGCACCCGGGCGTCGTACCAGCCGCGTTCATGGGTGTAGAGAACCGACACCAGGTGATCGGTGTAGTACTGCCCGAAGCCGGGATCAGCCAGGATCGCCGCGCGGCTGGCCTCGCTCGCCGGATGCGCGGAACGCTCGACGCTGAACTGCGGCGGGAACGTGGACATGGAGGGATTCTATAACCGGCGCTAGCGCGTCTTGACGTCGACGAACGGCGGCTTGACAAGCTCGCATTCCAGCGGCCGGCCGCGCACGTCGACACTGACCGTCGCACCGTCGGGCAGGTCGGAGTCGGTGTCGATGAGTGCCAGTGCGATCCCGGCGTTCAGCGTGGGCGAGAAGGTCCCCGAGGTGGTGATTCCCACCGGCGCCGCGTCGCGCAGGACGGTCATATCCGCGCGCGGCACCCCGCGGCCGAGCGCCCGAAGGCCGCGCAACAGCCGGCGCGGGCCGGCCTGCTTCTCGGCCAGTAGCGCCGCACGACCCCAGAAGGCGTCCTTGGACCAGCCGACCGCCCATCCGCAGCGGGCCTGCAGCGGAGAGATCTCCCGGGACAGTTCGTGGCCGTGCAGCGGATAGCCCATCTCGGTACGCAGGGTGTCGCGGGCTCCGAGGCCGGCAAGTTGACCACCGCGGGCGGCGACCTCCGCCGCCAGGGCGTCGAACACCACCGACGCGGAGTTCCAGGCGGGGAGAAGTTCGTAGCCATGCTCACCGGTGTAGCCGGTCCGGCATACCCGCACCGGTACGCCGGCATATTCCGTGTCGGCGTAACCCATGTAGTCCATATCGTTCGGCAGGCCGAGAGCCCCCAGCACGTCGGCCGATTTCGGCCCCTGCACCGCCAGAACCGCGTAGGAACGATGTTGATCGGACACCGAAATGCCCTGTGGCGCAACCGCTTGCAGCTGTTCGACCACAGCGGCGGTATTGGCCGCATTGGGCACCAGGAAGATCTCGTCATCGCTGACGTAGTAGGCGATCAGGTCATCGATCACCCCGCCGTCGGCCGCGCAGCACAACGTGTACTGCGCCTTGCCGGGTCCGATCCGGCGCAGGTCGTTGGTCAGGGCGGAGTTGACGAACTCGGCCGCGCCCGGACCGGCCACCAACGCCTTGCCGAGATGGCTGACGTCGAACAGTCCGACCGCCTCCCGGGTTGCGGTGTGCTCCCCGACCGTGCCCGCGTAGGACACCGGCATCAACCAGCCTCCGAATGGGGCGAACGTGGCCCCGTGATCCCGGTGGCGGACTTCGAGCGGTCCGTGCAGCAGATCGGATGTGTCAGTCACATCATCAGTCACGGTGCCCAACCCTAATCCCCGACCCGATTAAGGTGTCGCTGGTGAGCAGCGAAACCGGATATCAGGCCCCCATCGTCACCGTCGCCAGCGCTATGCCCAAGCGTGGGGCGCCCAATCGTGGGGCGCCCAAGCGCGGGGCGGGCGGGGCGGTGCTGATCGTGCCAGTCGTCGCCGGCGACGACGGCTCCCCCGCCGTGGTCGGCGGACCGTTCCTGGACGCCGAGGCGATCGGCGAGATCGAGGTCGCCCTGCGGGCGCTGGGCGCCAAAGCCAGTCCCGACCACCTCACCCGTCTGCACGTCCCCTCACTTGCGGTGGCCAGCGTGCTCGCGGTGGGCTTGGGCGAAGCGCGCGACGAGTGGCCGGCGGAGTTGATCCGTCGCGCCTCCGGAGTCGCGGCCCGTTCGCTGACCGGAGTGGACGCCGTGATCACCACCCTGAGCGAACTCCACCTGCCGGCCGCCGTGGAGGGTCTGATCCTGGGCGCCTACCAAATGCACGAATTCCGCAGTGTCAAGACTGCACCGAAGGAAGCAGGCCTGTCGAAGATCACCGCATTGAGCACCGCGCCCGGCGCCAAGGGCCAGGCCGCGCGGGCGGCAGCCGTCGCCGCGGCGGTGGCCACCGCCCGGGATCTGGTCAACACCCCGCCCAGCCATTTGCATCCCGACGAATTCGCCAAGCGGGCAAAGACTTTGGGGACGGCAGCCGGCTTGACCGTCGAGGTCCTCGATGAGAAGGCGCTGGCCAAAGCCGGCTACGGCGGGATCGTCGGGGTGGGCAAGGGTTCGGTCAACCCGCCACGATTGGTGCGGCTGACCCACCGGGGCGGAAAGGGCAGGGGGACGAAAGTTGCCCTGATCGGCAAGGGCATCACCTTCGACACCGGCGGTATCTCGATCAAGCCGGCCGCGCAGATGCACCATATGACCTCCGATATGGCCGGTGCGGCCTCGGTGATCGCCACCATGCTGCTGGTGGCCGGCCAGAAACTGCCCATCGACGTGATCGCCACCGTGCCGATGGCCGAGAACATGCCGTCGGCGACCGCGCAGCGGCCCGGTGACGTGCTGACCCAATACGGCGGAACCACCGTGGAGGTGCTCAACACCGACGCCGAGGGCCGGCTGATCCTGGCCGACGCGATCGTGCGGGCCTGCGAGGACGAACCCGACTACCTCATCGAGACGTCAACGCTGACCGGCGCTCAGACCGTGGCCCTGGGTGCCCGGATTCCGGGCGTGATGGGAAGCGACGAATTCCGCGATCGGGTGGCCGCCGTATCCCAACGGGAGGGCGAGAACGGCTGGCCCATGCCGCTTCCCGACGAACTCAAGGACGACCTCAAGTCGACGGTGGCCGATCTGGCCAATATCAGCTCACAGCGTTTTGCCGGGATGCTGGTGGCCGGGGTGTTCCTCCGCGAGTTCGTCGCCGAGGGTGTGCAGTGGGTCCACCTCGACATCGCCGGGCCGGCGTACAACACCTCCGCGCCGTGGGGCTACACCCCCAAGGGCGGGACCGGCGTCCCGACCCGCACCCTGTTCGCGGTCTTGGAGGACATCGCCGCGAACGGGTGAGCGACGAATCGGGCCCAGCCGCGAACGGGTGAGCGACGAATCAGGCCCAGCCGCGAACGGGTGAGCGGCCGCTCAGAAGAACACCACCATCAACTGCGCCAGGAACACCTTCGCGATCATCGCCACCGGGAACAGCACCGCGTAACCCACGGCGACCCGCTGATCGGGAACTTTCGACATCGCAAACGCATACGGCGCCGGGTTGAGCTGAGATCCGGTCAACCCCCCCAGCGCGCGCGCCGTGCCGTACTTGAGGACGAAACGCAGACCGATCACGCAGACCAGCGCGTGGGCGGCGGCGATGCTGAATCCGAGCAGCACCAGTTGCAGGCCTTCGCTTTGCAGCGCTTTGACCAGACCGGGACCGGCCCCGCTGCCGACGGCGGCCAGGAAGACCAGCAGCGAGAACTGGTTGAGGATGTTGTTGACGTTGCCCGGTAGCGTCCAGACCACCGGTCCGGTGCGCCCGATCGCGCCGAGGATCACCCCCATCACCAGGGGCGCGGTCGCGGTGCCCAGCACCAGCGCACCCCCGCCCGGCAGCGGAATCTTCACGAAGGCCAGCACCAGCCCGATCGCCAGGCCCAGGCCCAGGCCGATTGCGTTGATGTCGCCGGCCGCGCGCTCGGAATCGCCCAATTCCTTACTGATTTCGGCGAGTCGCTCACGCGGGGCGGTCACCCGTAGCCGGTCGCCGCTGCACAGCACGAGGTCGGGGGTGGCGATGATGTCCACGTCGCCGCGGCGCACCCGGCTCACGACGGCGTCGAACCGCTCTTCCATACGCAGGTCGTGCAACTGGTGGCCGACGTAGCTGGGATTGGACAGGGAGATGCGCCGAAAGTCGATGCTGGAACGATCCAGCCAGGGTTCCTGCGGCGCCTGCCGGCCGAGTTCGGCGGTGAGTGTGTCGCTCACGTCCGCGCGGGCGGTGACGGTGATCAAATCGCCCTCGGCGAGTTCCTCCGCGGCGTGGGCCACCACCGTCCTGCCGCCCCGGGTCAGCCGGGACACCACGGCGCCATAACGCTCCTGAAATCCGTGGACGGTCAGCCCCGGCTCGCCGACCAGTTCGACGGTGCGAATCACGATCGGCGAGACCTCCTCCCGGTCCTCGGCGGTCGGCTTCCGTTTGCCGGCGCTGATCAGGTACGTGCAGGCCAGGATGCACAGCAGCACCGTGATCGGGTACGCGACCGCGTAGCCGATCGCCGGTTGGGGCGGGATGTCCCCGCCGGCGGCGAGTTGCTGTTGGACCGCACCGAGGGCGGCGGTGGCGGTACCGGCACCGGAGAAGGCGCCGGCGATGGTGCCGGTGTCAAAACCCAGTGCCCTACCGACGAACAGACCCGATCCGGCCATCGCGGCAATGGCCGCCAGCGAGACGACCACGGGACGCCACCCGGTCCGGATCGCGCCAATGAACGCCGGCCCGGCCGCGATCCCCACCATGTAGCAGAACACGCACAGCGACAGGTTTGTGATGATCGGTGGCAGCGCCGCCTTCGGTTCCAGGGCGGAGAGAGCCAGCGCGACGAACAGCGCACCGGCCGGCCCGAAAGACACCGGGCCGAACCGGATTCGGCCGAAGAGGCTGCCGAGTCCGATACAGGTGAACAGGGTCAGCAGTGGGCTGTCGGCGAACCAGTGCACATTCGGTATCAGACCACCTTGCGGCTGTTGGTGCGGCTGTTTTGCGGTTCACCGATGCGACGAGCGCGGAAGCCCTACTAGACCACTTTGCCGCGGGCGGTGCTACGCAGTGCCTGCGGCAGCAACCGGGAGGTGCCATAGAGCAGGTAGGCCTCCGGAGTCACCGGGCGGATCGCGGCGTCCCCGCGCACCGATGACACGATCGCTGCGGCTACCTTCTCCGGGCCGTACCCGCGGATTTCGAACATCCGCTCCAGTGCGGCACGGCGTCTGTCCACCGCCGGTTGTTTTTCCGCAGGCACGTGGAACCCGGTGGCGTGCACGATGTTGGTATTGATCACGCCGGGGCAGATGGTGGTCAATCCGATTCCGGCGGCGTCGAGTTCGGCCCGCAGGCAGTCGGAGAACATGTACACCGCGGCCTTCGACGTGCAGTAGGCGTTGAGCGAACTCATCGGCGCGTAGGCCGCCATCGACGCGACATTGACGATATGGCCGCCGGTGCCGCGTTCGACCATACGGCGGGCGAAGGCACGGCAGCCGTTGACCACGCCGCCGAGGTTGACGTCGAGCACCCGGTCGAACTGGTCGGCGGGCGTGTCGAGGAAGGAACCCGCCAGCCCGATGCCGGCGTTGTTGACGACGATGTCGGGAACCCCGTGCTGCGCGCACACCTGCTCGGCGAACCGTTCGACCGCTTCGGCGTCGGCCACATCGAGGACATAGGGGTGCGCAATCCCGCCGGTACCGCTGATCTGTGCGGCGGCGTCCTCGGCCGCGGTGCCGTCGATATCGCAGACCACCACTTCGGCACCGTCGGCGGCGAAAGCTTTCGCCGTCTCCCGCCCGATACCGCTGCCCGCCCCGGTCACCACGACCAGGGTGTCGCCGAACGGCTTTCGCGGACGGCCCACTTCAGCACGTAGCAGCGCGCGAGCGGCGGGGGCGCCGGCCAGGTGCTCGACCAGCTCGGCCACCGCGGCGGCCACCACCTGCGGGTGTGACAGTGGCAACCAGTGACCGGCACGGATATCGCGGCGCCACAGCCGCGAGACCCACCGCGGGGTGTCGTCGTAGACGTAGGGACGAACGAAGTTGTCGCGGGTGTTGACCAGCAGTTGCACCGGAACGTCCACCGGTCGGTCACGGGGAGCACGGCCCAGCACCCGCGGGAAGTTCGCCCGGTAGATCCGCATCCCGTTGGCGGCGTCGGCGACGAACGTCGGCCCCTGATGACGGCGCTGCGGGGGCACGCCCGCATTGATGACGAACCGCCTGCCCGCCTCGGCCATGAAGGCCCGCATGGCGAGCGGCGCCAGCGTGGTCCGGAAGAACAGCATGTAGCTGAAGTGCAGACCCTGGGCGAACGCCCGGGCGAACCGCCTGGGCCGGTAGGGCCGGGAAAGACCGTCGCGCAGGTAGCGACTCAGGTGGCCGGTGTCGGGACCCGATATCGAGGTGTAGGACGCGACGCGGTCCGTCGCCTCCGGACGGTTGACGTACTCCCATACGGTGGCCGCGCCCCAGTCGTGGGCCACGACGTGCACCGGGTTCTGCGGACAGACCGCGGCGGTCACTGTGGCGAAGTCGTCGGCGAGTTGCTCGACGGTGTAGGCCGACGCCGCGGCGGGCACCTCCGAGGCACCGGCACCCCGGGCGTCGTAGCGGATTATCCGATAGTTCGCCGGCAGTTCGGCGACCACGCCGTCCCACAGCACGTGGGAATCCGGCCAGCCGTGCACCATGACGACGGCGGGCCCATCCGGATCGCCCTCCTCGTAGACCGCGATGCGGGTTCCGTCATTGGCCTGAACAAAACGGGTCGGCATCGGATGATTATTGCCCGTCCAACTCGGCGCGAAGGGCGCGCTGTCGCTCGATCCGGCGGCGGGCGTCGAAGTCGCGCATCCGCTGCGGATAGCCGACCTTCTGCACGTCGTAGACCGGGATCCGCAACAGCTGCCCCACCCGTCTCGCGCCGGCAGGCCCGCCGGCCGCACGACGCGTCCACTCGCCGTCGGCTGCCACCAGGACGACGGTCAGCGGTGTCACCGGGGTCTGCGGCTCGACGTAAGCCTCCACCCCGCTGCGCTGCGCCGCCCACTGCCGCAGGTAACGCAGGTCGCCGGAGGCACCTGAGTCTCGCCGGAACCTGTCGAAGAAGCCCACGGTTCGATGGTGCCAGAGAATTTCCCCGCGCCTTCGCCACCGGTACGCCACCGGTAATGACAGGATTGGCACACGCTGCATTGCACGCTGCTGTGGTAAGCCAAAGGTCGACCGACTATAGGAGTCAATACACATGGCCGTCTCCGTCCAGATGCCCGCACTCGGCGAGAGCGTCACCGAGGGCACCGTCACCCGCTGGCTCAAGCAGGAGGGTGACACCGTTGCGATGGACGAACCACTTCTGGAGGTGTCGACGGACAAGGTCGACACCGAGATCCCGGCACCGGTCTCCGGCGTGCTGAGCAAGATCGTCGCGCATGAGGACGACATCGTCGCCGTCGGCGGCGAACTGGCCGTCATCTCCGAGGCGGGTGAGGCCGCCCCGGCCGCCCCGGCCCCGGTCGAACAGCCCGCACCAACACCCCAGGCGTCCCCCGAACCGGCCGCCGCACCCCCGCCGCCCGCCGCACCGGCACCCGCCGCGCAGGTCAGCGCACCCGCCGCACCGCCGCCACCGGCTGCCGATGCCGGTCCCGCGACCCCGGTGCTGATGCCCGAACTCGGCGAGTCGGTCACCGAGGGCACCGTGACCCGGTGGCTGAAGAAGGTCGGTGACGCCGTCGCCGTCGACGAGCCACTTGTGGAGGTGTCCACCGACAAGGTCGATACCGAGATCCCGTCACCGGCGGCCGGCACCCTGCTCAGCATCACCGCCGAGGAGGACGTCACCGTGCCGGTCGGCGGCGAACTGGGCAGGATCGGTGCGGCCGGTGCCGCACCTCAGGCAGCACCCGCCCCGGCCCCTGCCCCTCAATCCGCACCGCCGCCACCGCCACCGCCACCGCCCCCGGCGCCGACGCCGCCCCCTGCCCCTGCACCGGCACCCACACCTGCCCCGGCGGCACCCACACCGCCTGCAGCGCCCGCCCCGGCCGCCGGGGACGGCGCACCGTACGTCACCCCGCTGGTGCGAAAACTTGCCACCGAGAACGGGATCGACCTGACGGCGGTCAAGGGAACCGGTGTCGGCGGACGCATCCGCAAGCAGGACGTGCTGGCCGCGGCCGAAGCCAAGAAGGCACCGCCGGCCGCGCCTGCAGCCGCGGCACCCGCGGCCGCCGCCCCGGCCTCCGCCCCGGCCTCCCCCGGGGCCCCGTCCCCGCTGGCCCATCTGCGCGGCACCACCCAGAAAGCCAACCGGGTTCGCAAACTCACCGCGCGCAAGACTCGTGAGTCGCTGCAGGCCAGCGCCCAGCTCACGCAGACCCACGAAGTCGACATGACCAAGATCGTGGCGCTGCGGGCCCGGGCCAAGAAGGAGTTCGCCGAGCGCGAGGGTGTCAACCTGACCTTCCTGCCGTTCTTCGCCCGCGCCGTCATCGACGCCCTCAAGGCGCACCCGAACATCAACGCGAGCTACAACGAGGACGCCGGCGAGATCACCTACTACGACGCCGAGCACCTGGGCTTCGCCGTCGACACCGAGCAGGGCCTGCTGTCCCCGGTGATCCACAACGCCGGCGACCTGTCGCTGGCGGGGCTGGCCCGAGCCATCAGCGATATCGCCGCCCGGGCCCGCTCCGGCGGACTCAAACCCGACGAACTGTCGGGCGGAACCTTCACGATCACCAATATCGGTAGCCAGGGCGCTCTGTTCGACACCCCGATCCTGGTGCCGCCGCAAGCGGCGATGCTGGGTACCGGCGCGATCGTCAAGCGACCCCGGGTGATCGTCGACGAGTCCGGCAACGAGTCGATCGGCGTCCGGTCGGTGTGCTACCTACCCCTGACCTACGACCACCGGCTGATCGACGGCGCCGATGCCGGACGGTTCCTCACCACGGTCCGAAAGCGGCTGGAGGAAGGCTCCTTCGAAGCCGAACTCGGCCTGTGAGGTGAGCTTTGAGGTGAGCGCAGAGACCGACACGCACACCATCGCCATCGCCGGTTCGTCCGGAGTGATCGGCAACGCCCTGGTCGCCGCCCTGCGGTTGGCCGATCATCGGGTGATCCGGATCGTCCGGCGCGCCCCCGGCGGGCGTGACGAGCTGTATTGGAACCCCGATAGCGGCCAGTTCGACTCGGCCGGCATCGAGGGGGTAGACGCCGTGGTCAACCTGTGCGGCGTCGGCGTGGGCGACAAGCGCTGGTCCGGCGCCGTCAAACAAGTCCTGCGCGACAGCCGGATCGACCCCACCGAGGTCATCTCGGCGGCGGTCGTGGAGGCCGGCGTCCCCGTCCTCGTCAACGCCAGCGCGGTGGGCTACTACGGCGACACCGGGGCCGACATCGTCGACGAGACCGCGCCACCCGGATCGGGTTTCCTGGCCCGGCTGTGTGTGGACTGGGAGGCGGCCACCGCACCTGCCCGCGACGCCGGGGTGCGGGTGGTGCTGGCCCGCACCGGGCTGGTGCTGTCGCCCACCGGGGGAATCCTGGGCAAGCTCAAACCGCTGTTCTCCGTCGGCTTGGGCGGGCGCCTGGCGGGCGGGCGGCAGTACATGCCGTGGATCAGCCTCGAAGACGAGATCCGCGCGTTGCTGTTCGCCATCAACACGCCGGAGTTGTCCGGCCCGGTGAATCTGACCGGTCCCGCCCCGGTCACCAACGCCGAGTTCACCGCCGCCCTCGGCCGGGCGCTGAACCGCCCGACGCCGTGGCCGGTACCCGGCTTCGCGCTGAAGGCCCTCCTCGGGGAATTCGCCGAGGAAGGTCTGCTGGGTGGTCAGCGTGCCATCCCCGCCGCGTTGGAGCGGGCCGGTTTCGCATTCCACCACAGCACCATCGGGGAGGCGCTCAGCTACGCGACGGGGTCGACCCGCAGGTAGTACCGTCGAACAGATGCGGCAGTCCATCCGCTCCAGCGACCGCCCGGTGCAGATCCGGCAGTTGGGGATGCTGGACTACGCCGACGCCTGGCAACTGCAGCGCGACACCGCCGATGCCCGGCTATCCGGAGGACCCGACAGCCTGCTGCTGCTCGAACACTCCGCCGTCTACACCGCAGGCAAACGCACCGAGGCCCACGAGCGCCCGGCGGACGGGACTCCGGTCATCGACAGCGATCGAGGCGGCAAGATCACCTGGCACGGCCCCGGGCAGCTGGTCGGCTACCCCGTCATCGGGCTCGCCGAACCCATGGACGTGCTCAATTACGTTCGGCGCCTTGAGCAATCGCTGATCAGCGTCTGCGCCGACTTCGGGCTGGAGGCCGGCCGGGTTCAGGGCCGCTCCGGGGTGTGGCTGCCCGCGGCAGCCGGCCGGCCGGACCGCAAGGTCGCCGCGATCGGCATCCGGGTCGCCCGCGGTATCGCGCTGCACGGATTCGCCCTGAACTGCGACTGCGACCTGTCGGCGTTCTCAGCGATCGTGCCGTGCGGAATCGCCGACGCCGGGGTGACGTCACTGAGTACCGAACTGGGCAGGCGCCTCGGTGTCGCCGACGTCCGGGCCCGGGTCGCCGAGGCGGTCTGTGACGCACTGGACGGCCGACTGCCGGTGTCTCCTGCCGTAGCATCACCACCATGAGCGTCGCTCCGGAGCCGAATGTCGCCGGCCCTGCGGCTCCGGAAGGCCGCAAGTTGCTGCGTCTGGAGGCGCGCAACGCGCAGACCCCGATCGAGCGCAAACCCCCGTGGATCAAGACCCGCGCCCGGATGGGCCCGGAGTACACGGCACTGAAGAGTCTGGTCCGTCGCGAGGGCCTGCACACCGTCTGCGAGGAAGCCGGCTGCCCCAATATCTTCGAGTGCTGGGAGGACCGCGAGGCCACCTTCCTGATCGGCGGCGAGCAGTGCACCCGTCGGTGTGACTTCTGCCAGATCGACACCGGTAAGCCGGCCGAGCTCGACCGCGACGAGCCCCGCCGGGTAGCCGAGAGCGTCGCCGCGATGGGGCTGAAGTACGCCACCGTCACCGGTGTGGCACGAGACGACCTGCCCGACGGCGGCGCCTGGCTCTACGCCGAGACGGTCCGAGCCATCAAGGCACTCAACCCTTCGACCGGCGTGGAGCTTCTCGCCCCCGACTTCAACGGCGAGCCGGCCCTGCTGCGGGAGGTCTTCGAGTCGCGCCCGGAGGTGTTCGCGCACAACCTGGAAACGGTGCCGCGGATCTTCAAGCGCATCCGCCCGGCCTTCCGCTACCAGCGCAGCCTCGACGTGCTCACCGCGGCGCGGGAGTTCGGCCTGGTGACCAAGAGCAATCTCATCCTCGGGATGGGCGAGACCATCGACGAGGTCCACACCGCACTGGCCGACCTGCACAACGCCGGCTGCGACATCGTCACCATCACCCAGTACCTGCGGCCGTCGCCGCGCCACCACCCAGTCGAGCGGTGGGTGCGGCCCGAGGAGTTCGTCGACCTTGCCGGCTACGCCGAGGGGCTGGGGTTCGCCGGGGTGCTGGCCGGGCCGCTGGTGCGCTCGTCCTACCGGGCCGGCAGGCTCTACCGGCAGGCCGCCGACGCGGATCGACTCCCCACCGCCACTCAGCCCCGCGGCTGACCCGGGGCTACGTATCCTTGTCAGCTATGGCGAAAACCCGCAAGCCCGCCCAGACCAAGGCGGCCAAAGCCGAAGCCAAAGCGGCCCGCAAGGCGGCCTCCAAGCAGCGCCGTTCCCAGCTGTGGCAGGCCTTCAAGATGCAGCGCAAAGAGGACAAGCGACTGCTCCCCTACATGATCGGCGCCTTCGTGGCCATCGTCGCCGCATCGGTGGCCCTCGGCCTGTTGATCGGCGGGTTCACCAAGTACCTGATGATCATGTTCGGGGTGACCCTCGGAATCCTCATCGCGTTCATCATCTTCGGCCGCCGCGCCCAGAAGAACGTCTACCGCAAAGCCGAGGGCCAGGCCGGGGCCGCCGCCTGGGCGCTGGACAATCTGCGCGGCAAGTGGCGGGTGACCCCCGGGGTGTCGGCCACCGGCCACCTCGACGCCGTGCACCGGGTGATCGGCCGCCCCGGGGTGATCTTCGTCGGCGAAGGGGCGCCGTCCCGGGTCAAACCGTTGCTTGCCCAGGAGAAGAAGCGGACCGCGCGACTGGTCGGCGAGGTGCCGATCTACGACGTCATCATCGGCAACGACGAGGGTGAGGTTCCGCTGGCGAAGTTGGAGCGACACCTGAGCCGGCTGCCGGCCAACATCACCGTGAAGCAGATGGACATCCTGGAGTCCAAGCTGACCGCGTTGGGCAGCCGCGTCGGCCCGGCGGCGATGCCTAAAGGCCCGCTGCCGCCGCAGGCCAAGGTCCGCGGCATGCAGCGCACCGTCCGGCGGCGCTGATCGGCACACCTGCATGCCGTGAGTGAGGAACCACGCAGACGAAGTGCGAGTGGGTCCCTGCAGGGTTCCTTACTCAACGTCGGCAGCGTGGCACACCGGCGGACTCCACCCGTCGCACGATCTCGTCTCGGCGATCGCCGGCGAGCACCCTGATCCGGCGCCATCCGAGGCCGTCGACGTATTCGGAGCGCGTGATGTCATTGCGGAACTGCACCACGTCGGTCCGGTGCTGCTCACCGTCGTACTCGACCGCCACCATGAACCGTTCCCACCCCATGTCGAGGAAGTATCGCGGATAGCCGTCCGGGGCGTAGACCGGGATCTGGGTCTGCGGCCGCGGGAAACCCGCTTCGATCAGCAGCAGCCGCAACCAGGTTTCCTTCGGCGACTGTGCTCCGGCGTCGACGAGATCGAGACGTCCGGCAACCCGCCGACGGCCTCGGACTCGGGGATGCGCGTCGAGCACGCCCGTCACCTGCTCGGCCGTGAAGCCGGTTGCGCGGGCCAGCGCATCGAGGCGCTGGATCGCGATACCTGCCGAAGGCCCCCTGGCCAGATCGAATGCGGTCCGCTCGACACTCGTGACGGGTACGCCCCGAACGCGCATGACCTCGCCGTCGAGCAGGGTGTCCCGGCGGGTGATCACCCCGGCCGGCGACTTGTTGTGGTCGAGGTTGACCTCGATGGCAGCGCCAGGGTCGAACCATCTCGCGCCGTGCATGGCCGAGGCCGCCCACCCCGTGACGACTCCCCGGCGCCGCGACCACAGCCACGCGGCGGTAATGCGGTCATCGGTAGACAGCGCCGAACGCTTCGGTGCGTAGACGCCGGGCAATAGACGACGGTAGTCGGCCGCCAACTCATAACGGCTGATCAGGCCAGCCGCCAGGGCCTCGCTGGCGATGAACACTCCCACCGCCGCGACGGTGCCACCTCGGCAGCGATCGGCCCTCCCACCATCCACAGCCCGCCGAGTGAGGAACCACGCAGACGAAGTGCGAGTAGGTCCCTGCAGGATTCCTCACTCAGCGCCGGACTGGTCAGCGAAAGGCTGCCTCAGCGCCGGACGACCGCCGTCGCGGTGATCCGGTCCTGAATGCCCCGGCCGTCACTGTCGGTGAACAGTGCCGGGAGGACCAGTGCGATCAACAGACCGCGCGCGGCGGCGCGCCCGCTGCCCACATTCAGGCGGTTGTCCACCGAGGCCACCCGCAAACCCAGCGCGTATTGACCGGGGGTGAAGCCGAACAGCCGGACCGACACCACGCCGAGGACGAACCAGATCAACAGCACCGCCGTCGCCAGGAACGTCGAGTCGAATAACCCGACGGCCATCCCCAGGCCCGCGAGCCCGTACGCGATCAGCCAGTCCACCAGCAGAGCCGCGATCCGCCGCCCCATCTTCGCCAGCGACCCGGGGCCGGATTCCGGCAGGCCCAACCGCCGACCCGCAGCTCCATCGCCGGGGCCCACCGACTGCGGCCCGGAGAGCCAGGATCCGATCTCACGCGCCATGAAGTCAGGATAAGGCCTCACCTGATGCGTAACGTCCACGCAACATTCGGTTGACGGACGTGCAACATCGGCTCCCTACGGTCAGCCCGAGCCTCACAAAACTCGAACAGGAGCATCTACGTGGCAGAAAAGAACGCCGACGACATCTTCAAGCTGATCAAGGACGAGAAGGTCGAGTACGTCGACATCCGGTTCTGCGATCTGCCGGGCGTGGTCCAGCACTTCTCGATTCCCGCGAGCGCGTTCGACAAGAGCGTTTTCGAGGACGGCCTCGCATTCGACGGTTCCTCGGTGCGCGGCTTCCAGTCGATCCACGAGTCGGACATGATGCTGCTGCCCGATCCCGCGACGGCGCGCATCGACCCGTTCCGGGCAGCCAAGACCCTGAACATGAACTTCTTCGTCCACGACCCGTTCACCCGCGAGCCCTATTCGCGCGACCCGCGCAATGTCGCTCGCAAGGCGGAGAACTACCTGGCCAGCACCGGCATCGCCGACACCTGCTACTTCGGCGCCGAGGCCGAGTTCTACATCTTCGACTCGGTGGCCTTCGATTCCAAGATGAACGGCACCTTCTACGAGGTCGACTCCGAGTCGGGCTGGTGGAACACCGGCGAGCCATTCGAAGCCGACGGCTCCCCCAACCTCGGCTACAAGGTGCGGCCCAAGGGCGGCTACTTCCCGGTCGCGCCCTATGACCACTATGTCGATCTCCGTGACGACATGTCGACCAACCTGATCAACGCCGGTTTCACCCTCGAACGGGGCCACCACGAGGTGGGCACCGCCGGCCAGGCCGAGATCAACTACAAGTTCAACACCCTGCTGCACGCGGCCGACGATGTCCTGCTGTTCAAGTACATCATCAAGAACACCGCGTGGCAGGCCGGCAAGACCGTCACCTTCATGCCCAAGCCGCTGTTCGGCGACAACGGTTCCGGGATGCACGCCCACCAGTCGCTGTGGAAGGACGGCAAGCCGCTGTTCCACGACGAGTCGGGCTATGCGGGTCTGTCGGATATCGCGCGGCACTACATCGGCGGCATCCTGCACCACGCCCCGTCCCTGCTGGCCTTCACCAACCCGACGGTGAACTCCTACAAGCGCCTGGTTCCGGGTTACGAGGCCCCGATCAACCTGGTGTACAGCCAGCGGAACCGCTCGGCGTGCGTGCGCATTCCGATCACCGGCAACAACCCCAAGGCCAAGCGCCTGGAGTTCCGTTGCCCGGACAGCTCCGGTAACCCCTACCTGGCGTTCGCGGCCATGCTGATGGCCGGTATCGACGGCATCAAGAAGAAGATGGAGCCGCTGGCGCCGGTCGACAAGGACCTCTACGAGCTGCCGCCGGACGAGGCCGCCAACATCCCGCAGGCCCCGACCTCGCTGTCCGCGGTGATCGATCGGTTGGAGTCCGATCACGACTACCTCACCGAGGGTGGTGTGTTCACCTCCGATCTGATCGAGACCTACATCTCCTACAAGCGGGAGAACGAGATCATGCCGATCCAGATCCGGCCGCACCCGTACGAGTTCGCGCTCTACTACGACGTGTGAGTCGGCTAACGCGCTGAAAGAGCCCATCCGCGCCGCGGATGGGCTCTTTCGGTTTACGGCTCCGATCGTGCCGGTGCGTCCGCGGTTTCACGCGGCTGGGTCGCCACGTCGGCGAACGTGAGCGCGACCAGCGCACAATCGTCATCCAGCTGTCCGTCGGCGGCCAAGCCCGGAAGGTGGTCGGCGAGCAGATCCAACGACCAGTTCGGTTCCGCCGCCAACTCCGCACATAGCGCGGCGAAATCCGCCAGCGACGACCGATCCCCGAACACGCCGTCGCTGAACAGCAGGATTCGGGTCCCCGGGGCAACGAGGTAGCTTTCCGCGGTGAACTCGGCGTCGGCGAACATCCCCACCGGCATCGAACCTCCGGCAAGCGGTGTCACCGTGACTGCACCGTCCTGCACTGTCAGGGCAAAGGCCGACGGGTGTCCCGCGGAGGCATAGCGCAGGATGCTGGTCGAACTCTGGTAGATCCCGATCCACATCGTGAAGTAGTGGTCGTCGTGGCGCTCCATTCCGAAGCGACGATTGAGTTCGGTCAGCAGCCGATCCGGCGCCAGCAGTGTCTCCGTCCGAACCGAACCCGATCGCAGCAGATTGTGGACCGATGTCGACAACAATGCCGGCGCCAACCCGTGTCCGGATACGTCGATCATGTAGACGATCAGATGGTCCTCGTCGACCCACGTGTAATCGAAGGAGTCACCGCCCAGCGCGGCCGACGGCCGGTAGTACGAACTCACCTGGACCGGCCCGCCTAGATCGCCAGGCAGGATTGATGCGGCGTACTTCGCCGCACTGTCCATGTCCGCGGCCATGCGGTCGGCGAGCCGTCTGATTTCTCGCTCCTTGCGCACGGCGTCGGTAGCCACCAGCGACTGGCGCACCAGCATCGCC
Organism: uncultured Actinomycetota bacterium; assembly: GCA_963787055.1. Classification (GTDB taxonomy): domain Bacteria; phylum Actinomycetota; class Actinomycetes; order Mycobacteriales; family Mycobacteriaceae; genus Mycobacterium. Next base: position 131,840 of record CAWBBP010000007.1, on the reverse strand, counting down.
CCGACAAGTACCAGGCCGGTGAGGACCACCGGGGTTTCCGTGACGATTTCGACGGGCGTCCTCCCCACCACGATCACAGCTACCGCGAACGGCAGATAGGGCAGCCACAGCGACAGCCACCCGGGAGAAGCCGCCGAGACACCGGTGCCGGGTTCGGCGTGGTAACCCGCCACCGCCGCCACGCCGATCAATAACGAACTGGCCACCCAGAGGATGTCGATGGGATTGCCCGTCGAATATCCGGTCGAATTCTGCAGGAAGGTCCAACCGCTGTCGGCCACCGCAGAACAGGCCAAACCAGCGACCAGGAGGCTCAGCGTCGTCCGCAGCCGAGTCGGTGACCTGATCAGAACCAGGACTCCCACCGTCACCACCAGGAAGTCCGCGACGGGATACGCCATCGATACGGCGAATTCCATCGGGCTCTCCGCACCGCTGCGCCACACGGTGCGCATCACCGCTACCCAGGAGATCAGGAAGAACGAACACGCCACGATGACGCCGTCCAGGAACGCCACTCGGTTGAGGCCCGACCAGCTGACCTCGCCGGTAAACATCACCAGCGCCACGCAGACGGTCGGGGCATAAATCAGGTAGGCGGCATCTGCCCGTGACGGAAACGGCGCTCGGTCGGAGGCCAATTCGTAATAGGCCCAAAGCACGTCGCCCAGCAACCAGCACGCCAACCCGATTGCCATCACGGCCCAGGCGGCTCGCTGCCCGCCATGTGCCGACCGCGCCGTCACCGCGGCAAGCAGCACAGCCACCAGCCCCAGCGCGATGGGGAAGAGATTTCCGACCAGTTCGGCCGTCTGCGGGACCGCCAGCAGCCACAGGCTGAACACCACCAAGATGACCGCCGCGGCCACGCCGGCACGGGCGGTCGTGGGCATCCGCGGACCTCGTGCGAGCGCTGCCCAAGGCTGCCTGACCGTAATCTGGACCCCTCGTCTTGCCACTGCCGACAATCGGAGGATAACCCAGGGATAGATCCATATCAGACTTCACGCCGGTTTGACGATCCCGGACACCACCGCCACGTGCTGCCGCAACGTCGACACCGTGATCAAATACTCCCGACCAGTATCGAGAACCGCAGAGGTTCGTCAGCGAGGAGCGTCATGAAATTCAGCCCGGTCGCACTGTCGTGCGCCCTGATCTTCGGCGCTGCCGCCGCCGCGGCAGCCGCCCCCGCGAGAGCGGCCGACGCGAATGTCCTCGGCACCTACACCTTCGAGGCCGAGGACGGCGAGAGCGCCACCTGGACGGTCACCCCGTGCGCCGATGACACCGACAACTGCGTTCACGTCGCAGAGACCGGGAGTTCGTCGCGTGCGCCTTGGGATGCCAACGCCTACCGGTCGGTGGGCTACTGGATCATCTTCGTCGGCCAGCCGGATGCGGTTCTGTGCGGGGACGGCGGGACGGCACCGGGAATCAACAACTACTCCTGGGACGGCGAGAGCCTCACCGGTTACGCCAGCATCACCGATGCCAGCGGTTGCGGCACCGCGCCGGAGAATCTGGCCATCCCGTTCGCTCTGACCAGGACGGGGGGCGGCCCGGTGCAGTACCCGACCGCCCCGGTGCAGACCGAACCCTATGTGGTGGACATTCCGGAGCCCTATGTGCCGGGTGCGGCCGAGGCGCCGGCCGTGCAGACGCCGGTGGAGACCGACCCCGCCTTGAAGGCAACACCTGAAGTCATCCCCAACACCAGCGAGCCGCTGACCGAGGCCGAGGTCGCCGAGCCGGGGTTCAACCGGTAGTCAGACGCACTCCATCAGGGTTCCGTCGACTTCGCCGACCGCACCGACGGTCGCGTGGGTCTGGATCCTCCCGTCGGTCGATGTCGTTGTGGCGCAGACGATCGCGCATCGTCCGGCATCGACGCGGCGGGCGATCGCCGGGGAGCGCTCCAACAGCGCTAGTCCGGTATCGACGACGTGGGCCGCTGTCACCTCCTCGATAGAGTCGGCATCGACGCCGCGGCGCACGATCGAGCCGATCGCGTGCTCGACCATGCAGCGGGTGGCCCCGTCCGGCAACACGGCATCGGTCCAGGCTCGCATGGCGGTCCGCATCGCCTGGCACTCCTGGTGGCCCACCACGACGATCAACGGCACCTCCAGGGTCGTCACCGCGTACTCCAGTGTTGCCATCACCCCGCTGTCGATGACATGACCCCAGGTGCTGACGTCGATCAGCGACCCCCAGTTCTGGCCGAAAACCATTTCGCTCGACAGACCGGCGTCGGCGCAGCGGAACACCGCAGCGACCGGCCGGTCGTCGGCCAATCCGCCCCGGTGCCCGCGGACAGGCATGAAGAGCCGCTCGTTGCCGGTACGCAGTCGCTGCCAGGCGATCAGTGGGCCCGACGAGGGTTGGGTGGACATAATAAATTTCCTTTCTGGTTGGGTACGGCTGCTCAACTGAAGTAGTCGGGTCGGCTGACGAACGTCTCGGTCACGAACATGACGCCGGAGGCTGCGTCGAGCAGTGGTCGCAGTCCGGCCAGCAGGGCCTCGACCTTGGGCTCGGGAACCACCGTGATGATCAGTTCGAGGGTGGCCTGCTGGTTGAACAGCAGCCGGCCCTGGCGATAGCCGTTGTGGCCGAGCCCGGACACCCCGGACAGCGACGTGTAACCGGTGGCGCCGACGCTCTGGATGAGCTCGCGCACGGCGGACGCGTCGCTTCCCGAGACGACGACCTCGATCTTGATCATCTTGGTCAGTGCTGGTGCGGTCATGGAACCATCTCCTCGTCTAGAACTGTTTGGGTACTTGGTGATTCGGCCCAGGGCCGCCAGCCTGCGCGGGTCCATCGCCGCCAGGGCATATCGGGGCTCTCCCGGGCGGCCAGTGCCACCCAGTCGTTGCCGAACAGCTGCTGCAGGATCGGGTTTCGTTCGACGATGGTGTCGATCCGCGAGAGCGGGGCCTGGACCGCCGCCAGCAGCCGCATCGGCTCATGCAGCAAGGTGTCACCGTCGGACACCGACTGCCAGGGCAGCCCCAGTTGCAGATCGCCGGTGTGGCCGGCGATCACTCCCACCGTCCCGACGACGTTGTGAATGGTTTTGGTCCCGGCCCCGAAAACCTGCGGGCAGACCGTCGAGAAGTAGTACTGGCAGTTGATCCATTGGGCCACCACCAGCGGTGCGGTCAGGATGGTCTCCAGTGCCGACCCGTCGGTGTCGACGTCGGCGTCGTAGGAGTGCAGGAAGACCCGGCGCCCCAGGTCCACTCCGCGGGAGATCTCCCTCGGGGCGACGACGAAGGCCGCATTGCCGGCCAGCCCCCATTCCGGGTAGACCTGCGCCCAGTCCAGCGAACGGCCTGCCACATGGCGGGCCGCCCGCCGGGGCGGGTATGCGCGGGCGGCCCCGGGCAGGGTCGCGCAGCGCTCCGCGGCCAGCGCGGCACCGGCCTCGTCGAGATCGGCATCAAGGCGTTCGATATCGACGCGGTGGGTGTCGGGTACCAGGTGGGTGTCCAGCAGGGTGACCCGGTCGGTGGCGGTGTCGTGCTGGGCGGCGATGAACCAGGTGTGCTCACCGATGTCGATACCGAGGCTTCGCAGCCCGGCCCGCACCTGCGGACGGTTCAGGATCGCGGTCGCCGTACGGGCGTTGGGGGCGCCGGCCTGCCCACCGCAGGCTCCGCAGTCCAGAGACGCCTGGTAGGGGTTGTTCTCGGTACCGCTGCCGTGGGCGCACAGCACCACCAGCCTGCCGAATCCAGCGGTGAGGCCCATCGTGGTCAGCGCGACCTGCGCGAACAGCACCTGCTCGTTCTGCGGCATCGCGTCCAAATCGATGACGGTCGGCGCCTGCGGAGCCACCGCATCGCGCAGTCGCCGCCGAATCGACCCGGTCAGCGCCGGTGCCAGGGTCTTGGCGGCCGACAACGGCGCGGCGGCCCATCCCGCCGCCTCCGCCAGCGTGAAGGGCGCGGCCATCCCCTCCTTGGCCGCGTGGAACGCCGCCTCGGCCCCGGCCAACCGGGTGACCCCGGCGATTTGCCGGTCGGCTGTGGCGTCCGCCTCCGGGGCCGGGGTCTCGGCGATATCGTGATTCGGCGCGATCAGCACGGGGCACAGGTCGCTGGGAGCACCGCCGAGCAGTCCGGTGAATCGGATCGCGACGGCGAAGAAGCCGGCGAACCCCAACGTCTCATAGCCACCGATGGACTCCAGGTGGCGCCGCAGACCCTCCGAACGGGTGTCGATGCAGCTGACCAGGTGGGTGTGCACCGGATCCGGCCGCCCGGGTGCATCCCCGGCCTCCAGCGAGTTGAGCAGATCCTCGCGGTAGTGCGCTTCATATGCGTTCTGCCACAGCATTTCCCGCGCTGTCACCGGCATTGCGGTGAGCACCCGGGCGGCGGCGGCGATCTCGGTGTCGCTGACCCCGGCCAGTCCCCACACCTGCACCAGTCGGGCCGCGCGCTGGCGGGCGGACGGAGCGGCGGCGGGCTGTGGGGTATCGGCCGTGGTGGTGCCACCGCGGTGGTGCGCCAGCAACACCGCCTCGTAGGTCAGCCGAATCGCCAGGTAGTCGATCAGGTCGATACCCCGGTCACGGCCGGTGCACCAGTGCACATGGGCTGCCCACCCGGGCATCCGGGTGAGGTGGGCCTGCAGGTAGCCGGTCCGGGCGTCCTCATCGACTCCGAGTGCCGACAGGGCTGCCAGGATCGCGTCGTCGGCACGTTCGGCGACCTGCCGCAGGTCCTTGCGGGCCGCGCGGTTGACGGTGCGATCGGCGGGTGCCAGCGCCCGCCACGCGGCGTAGAAACCGTTCGCCCGACCCGGCATCGGCCAGGCCGCGCCGCCGAAGAACGCCGCGCACCACTTCGCCGTCTGGGCGTCGACCGCGGCGGCGACCGCCGGGGAGCGATCCTCGGCCCGGAATCGGTAGCGACGCAACGCCTGTGGCGCCCCGGTGCCGTGCAGCAGATCGGCGCGCAGCAGATCCAGTGGGCTCGCGGTGCGTCCGCCCAGGTGCAGGTCCGGTCCGTCGACCAGGTTCGGGAAGCGCCGGGCCAGCGCCCGGTCCAGGTCCTCGTCGGTGATGCGGCCGTTGCGGTGCAGGTCGCGGAACGCCTGCTCGCTCAGTGTTGCCGACATCCCGTAGAGGTCGGCTGCCCGGCGAGCTGCCTGTTCGAAAGGCATCGACTCCAGTCCGGCCAGCGGATTGACGGCGATGAACGTCTCCAGCGGGTAGTGGGTGGGCAGCACCCGGCCGGCGAGTGTCACATCGCTGCGCAGCCGGGCGCGCCGGGTGTTCAGATCGGTGGTCATGACCGTCCTCCTGTAGTCAGTGCGGGCGAGATATGGCCGGCGCCCAGCGCGCCGGTGTAGAGGGTCTGCTGGATGCTGACCGCGCCGGGACTGCGACGCAGCAGGGTCAGGCCTCCGAGGACTGCCAGCGCGGCGGCCGCCAGCAGCCACACGCTCGTTGCCGACAGGCCAGCCGGAGGTAGCGCCGGTGCCAGGTATCCGCTCAGGGTGTGCACGATCGCCACATATCCCACCGCGGCCGGGATCAGCAGCGCGGCCCCGCTGAGCGCACCCGCCGCACCGGTGCAGCGCTGCAGCCAGCCCCACATCACAGCCGCTCCGGTGGCCCAGGCGAAGATCAGCAGCGCCTGCTCGGCGGCATGGTTGCCGCCGGTCGTCGGCACCACGGCGACGGCGGCGCCCAGTGCCAGTCCCGGCAGGAAAACCGCGGCCGCAGCCCGGGCCAGCCGTTGCCGCCCCGATGCCGTCGGCGCCGACGGGAGGGACTCGTGTCGGCGGTGCCGCGATATCGCCGATCCCGAGGACAGGAACAGGGTGGCCTTGTAGAAACCGTGAGCCACCAGATGGATCACGGCCGCGGCCCACAACCCCAGTCCGCAGGTCAGGATCATGAAACCCATCTGGGCGGTGGTGGAGTGCGCCAGCGCACCCTTGATATCGGGTTTCACCAGCATGACGGTGGTGCCGTACACCATGGTCGCGGCGCCGGCCAGGATGGTCAGTGCCTGCGCCAGGCCGTCGGCGCTCAGCGGCGCCAGTCGGATCAACAGAATGCCGCCGGCGTTGACCACGCCTGCGTGCAGCAGCGCGGAGACCGGGGTCGGTGCGGCCAGGGTGGCCGGAAGCCACTGGTGGAAAGGAATCTGAGAAGACCGGGACAGTGCCGCCAGCACGACCAGGACACCCAGCACCGCAACGACGGGCCCGCTGAATTCTCCACCTGCCCGCAGGTCGATTCGGCCCCATGTGGCAGTGGCCACCGCCACCGCGGCCCACAGCGCCAAGTCGCCGATGACGAACGCGATGACGGTGCGGCGCACGCCGTCACGCGCGGCGGGCAGGTGCCAGTAGGTGGCCAGCAGCAGGACCAGTGCCGCGCCGGCGAGGGTCCAGCACAGTGCGAGGGTGATCAGCGTGCTGGCGGTGGCCAACCCGGCGGAGGCGGTGGTGAGCATTCCCGCTCCCCCGGTAAACCAGGCGGAACGCGGATCTCCGGCGAGGTATCGAACGGCGAAGGCCTGCACGATCCCGCTCACCCCGAACACCAGCAGCAGCAGGATCACCGACAGCCGGTCAACCCCGAACTCCGCGATCCCGAGGGTCACCGAGGCGGGTTGACCCCGGCTCGCGCCGACGGCGAGGAACGCGGCACCGGCGAATCCGGCACCGGCCGTTACCGCACCGAGTCGAGCGAGGGTCCGCGGCGCTTGTTTCCCGAACAGAAATGCCAGCAGGGCGGTCATCGCCGGCGCCGACACCGTGGCCGCCAGCACTGCGCTATCGGTCATCCAGAACATGCGATTCAAATTACGTTTGTTTTAGTTCGTTTGTCAAGCTTCGCGATTGTTAATTCTTGTTACGTACCGCATACCAGCGTGGCGATACCGGCCCGGCCGGTCTCCGTAAGTAGAGTTCCGGCCATGGCCGAGTGGACGTTCCTGACCAACCACGCCCACACCCTGGTGTGCATCGCCCGCGATCCCGGACTGCGGCTGCGCGATGTCGCCGAGCGGGTGGGTGTCACCGAGCGGGCAGCGCAACGCATCGTGAGCGATCTCGTCGAGGCCGGTTATCTGGATCGGCTGCGCGAAGGCCGCCGCAACTCCTACCGGGTTCGCAGCGACCGGCCGCTGCGCCACCCGGTCGAGCATGGACACCACATCGGCGAGATCCTCGAGGTGCTCCACGACACGGGCCTCCACGACACGGGTACAGCGCCCGCCCCCACCCCCGCCTGAGCATCCCGCTCAGCGCTCAGGCCCGAAATCCTCCTGGTAGCGCCGCAAACCGTCGATCTTCTCCGCCAGGGATGCAGTGGGCCCGGCGTAGAACATCCAGGGCATGGTCAGCACGGCGTCGATACCCGCGGCACCGGCCCGCTCGAAATGCGCCGGGGTGAATGCGTCCGTGAGTGGGGTGATCACCGTGAAACCGTCCATGCCCAGCCCCGCCGCAGCCCGCACCTCCCGGATCCGGTCGACCGAGGCGATCGCCTGATCGAGCCCGATCAGGTCGCCGATCCACCCGTCGTTGCGGGCGGCCCGGCGCAGCGCGACGTCGGAGAGTCCGCCAGCGTAAATCGGGATCGGCGGTGGAGTCGGCGTCATCTCGAGTCGCGGGGTGCGGTAGAACTCGCCGTCGAACTCGGTCCACCCCGGCTGCCACAGTGCCTTCATCAGGTCGAGCATCTCGTCGGTGCGCTTGCCGCGGCGGGCGAAGGACTGACCGAGCAGGTCGAACTCCTCCGCACACCAACCCACCCCCACGCCGAGTTCCACCCGGCCGCCGGACAGACAGGCCGCGGTACCGATGGCCTTGGCCGCCGAATACGGATCCCGCATGGCCGGGATGTACACGGTGGTGACGAACTTCAGCCGCCGGGTGGCCTGCGACAAGGCGCCGACGAGCACCCAGGGGTCGAGCCAGTCGGTGAACGGTTGCCAGCGGCGCTGACCGTCCTCGGTGTAGGGATATGGGGTGGACAGTGTCTCCAGGTTGACCACATGGTCCGGGATCGCGATGCCTTCGTAGCCGAGATCGTCGGCAGCCCTGGCGATCTCGACGATCTCATCAGCGGACAGGAAGGCCGTACTGACATAGAACCTCATCGGTTGCCCTCGCTCACGTCAGCCCCCGAACACCTTGCTGACCACTGCCTTCGCCCGCCGCGTGACGCGCAGGTAATTGTCCAGGAACTCCCCGCCGTCACCGCCGGGCCAGCCGGCGGCCACTGCCACCGCATTGAGCTGGCGGCCCGGACCGGGTAACTGATCGGTCGGTTTCCCGCGTACCAGCACCAGCGCATTGCGGGCCCGCGTCGCGGTCAGCCAGGCCTCCCGGAGCTGGGCGGCGTCGGCCTCCGGGATCAGCCCGGCCTCGGTGGCGGCATCCAATGCCGTCAGCGTCGAGGGGTTGTGCAACCCGGGCACCTCGTGCGCGTGCCTCAACTGCAGCAGCTGCACGGTCCACTCCACATCGGCCAGACCACCGCGGCCCAGTTTGGTGTGGGTGTTCGGATCGGCGCCGCGAGGCAGTCGCTCGGCGTCGACCCTGGCCTTGATCCGGCGGATCTCGAGCACCGCCTCCGGAGAAACCCCGCCGTCGGGATAGCGGGTCCGGTCCGCCATCGCCAGGAATCGCACACCGAGGTCGACGTCGCCGGCCACCGGTCGCGCCCGCAGCAACGCCTGCACCTCCCACGGCTGGGCCCACTGCGCGTAGTAGGCGGCGTAGGACCCCAGCGTGCGTACCAGTGGCCCGCTGCGGCCCTCCGGGCGCAAGTTGGCGTCCACCTCGAGCGGGGGGTCGTCGCTGGGCGAGCCGAGCAGCGTGCGCAACTGCTCGGCGACCCCCGTCGACCACTTCACCGCCCGGGTCTCGTCGACGCCGTCGGCGGGCTCGCAGACGAACATCACATCGGCGTCGGATCCGTATCCGAGTTCACCACCACCGAGTCGGCCCATCCCGATCACCGCAATCGCCGCCGGGGCGACCCCGCCATCCGGGGTGGCCGCCCGGATCACCGCGTCCAGTGCGCACTGCAGCACCGCCACCCACACCGAGGACAACGCCACGCACACCCGCTCCACGTCGAGCAGGCCGAGTAGATCCGCCGAGGCGAGCCGGGCCAGCTCCCGGCGGCGCAGGCTCCGTGCGGCCGCGATCGCCCGGGCCGGGTCGCCGTGACGGCCGGCCGACGCGACCAGTGCCCGCGCGACCGCGTCATGGTCGACATCGAGCAGCTTGGGGCCGGTCGGCCCGTCCGCGTACTGCTGGATCACCTCCGGTGCGTGTATCAACAGGTCCGGCACGAACGCCGACGTCCCCAGCACTCGCATGAGCCGTTTGGCGACGGCGCTTTCATCGCGCAACGTGGCCAGGTACCAACGATGTTCGGTCAGCGCCTCGCTGATCCGCCGATAGGCCAGCAGGCCGCTGTCCGGGTCAGGAGTGTCGGAGAGCCAGTCCAGCAGCCGGGGCAGCAGCACCGCCTGCACGCGGCCGCGTCGGCCTTGTGCGTTGACCAGGGCCGCCAGATGGGTCAAGGCGCTCTGCGGCCCCTCGTACCCCAACGCCGCGAGCTGCCGTTCGGCGGCCTTCGGCGACATTCCGGTCGCGAACCCCAGCGACGGGCCGACCGATTCCAACAGCGGCTGGTAGAACAACTTGGCGTGCAGTTTGGACACCCGCACGTTCTGCCGTTTGAGTTCATCGCGCAACACCCCGAGCGCGTCGTGGGTACCGTCTGGGCGGACATGCGCGGCCCTCGCCAGCCACCGCAGCCCCTCATCGTCGTCGGGCGGGGGCAGCAGGTGGGTCCGCTTGAGTCGCTGCAGTTGCAACCGGTGTTCCAGCAGGCGCAGAAACTCATAGGAGGCGGTCAGATTCGCGGCGTCGTCCCGGCCCACGTAACCACCGGAACCGAGCGCCGCCAGCGCGTCCACGGTCGAGGCGACGTGCAGGGATTCGTCGGTGCGCCCGTGCACCAACTGGAGCAACTGGACGGCGAACTCCACGTCGCGCAGGCCGCCGGCACCAAGTTTGATCTCCCTGCCACGCATGCCGGCCGGGACCAGCGACTCCACCCGGCGCCGCATGGCTTGGACCTCCACGACGAAATCCTCACGCTCGCAGGCGGTCCAGACCATCGGCATCAGCGCGTCGACGTAGCTTTGGCCCAGATCGGCGTCGCCGACCGCCGGTCGGGCCTTCAGCAGGGCCTGGAACTCCCAGGTCTTGGCCCAGCGCTGGTAGTAGGCAATATGCGAATCGAGGGTGCGGACCAGCGCACCCGCCTTTCCCTCTGGCCGCAGGGCGGCGTCGACTTCGAAGAACGCCTCCGAGGCCAGCCGCATCATCTCCCCCGCCACCCGGGTGGTGACCGGGTCGGCATCCTCGCCGACGAAGATCACGTCGACATCGCTGACGTAATTCAGTTCGCGGGCACCGCACTTACCCATCGCGATGACGGCCAGCCGCGGAGCCGGGACATCGTCACCGCACACCGTCGCGACAGCGACCTCCAACGCGGCGCCCAGCGCCGCGTCGGCCAGATCGGACAGGTGCGCACCCACCGTGGAGAACTGCAACACCGGCTCGTTCTCCACCGTCGGCGCCAGGTCCAAGGCCGCCAGCACCATCAGCCGATCGCGATAGTGGGCGCGCAGCTTCGGTAAGACAGTCGTTGGTACACAACCGAATTCGGCGATGCAGGCGGAGAATCCTCGGGCCAGGCCAGCAGTGTCCGGCAGCTGCAGCTCGCCCTCGAGCAGATGCCAGGCCTGCGGATTGGCCACCAGGTGATCGCCGAAGGCCAGCGATGAGCCGAGCACCGAGAACAACCGGCCACGCAGCGACCGATCCGCCAGCAGGGCATCGTTCAGATGCGGCCAATCCGCGCCCATTGCCTCGGACAGTCGCACCACGGTGTGCAGGGCCACATCGGCGTCCGGGGCCCGGGACAGCGACCACAGCAGTTCCACGTGAGCGTCATTGTCCCAGCCCAATCGGGCCAGGTGGGCCGGTGCCGCCTTCTCGACCAGCCCCAGTCGGCCCGTGCTGGGCAGACGGGGTCGCTGGGTCGCGGGTTTAGCCACGACATGACGCTATCGCAGGGCGCTGACGGCGATTCACCGGCGGCGAGACTACAGCGACAGATAGTTCTTCAGCTCGAACGGGGTGACGTTGCTGCGGTACTCCTCCCACTCCGCACGCTTGTTGCGCAGGAAGTAGTCGAAGACGTGTTCGCCGAGCGCCTCGGCGACCAGTTCGGAGTTCTCCATCTCCCCGAGCGCCACCCCGAGACTTGACGGCAACTCGCGGTACCCCATCGCGCGACGCTCCTCCCGGGTCAGCGTCCAGACGTTGTCCTCGGCCTGCGGGCCCAGGTCGTAATTCTTCTCGATACCGCGCAGGCCCGCGGCCAGCAGCACCGCGAAGGTCAGATACGGGTTGCAGGCCGAGTCGGGGCTGCGCACCTCGATGCGCCGGGAGGCCGCCTTGCGCGGGGTGTACATCGGCACCCGGACCAGGGCCGACCGGTTGGCCGCACCCCAGGACGCCGCGGTCGGCGCCTCGCCGCCGTGCACCAGCCGCTTGTAGGAGTTCACCCACTGATTGGTGACGGCGCTGATCTCGCTGGCGTGCGCGAGGATGCCTGCGATGAACGACTTGGCGACGTCGGACAGTTGCAGCGGGTCCTCGGGGCTGTGGAAGGCGTTGGTCTCGCCCTCGAACAGGCTCATATGGGTGTGCATCGCCGAACCCGGGTACTGAGCGAACGGTTTGGGCATGAAGGAGGCCCGCACCCCCTCGGCAAGGGCAACCTCTTTCACCACATAGCGGAATGTCATCACGTTGTCGGCCATCGACAGCGCGTCGGCGTAGCGCAGGTCGATCTCCTGCTGGCCCGGGGCGCCCTCGTGATGGCTGAACTCCACCGAGATACCCATCTGCTCGAGCGCGTCGATGGCATGGCGACGGAAATTGGGCGCCGAATCGTGCACGGCCTGGTCGAAATAGCCGCCGTTATCGGCCGGCACCGGCACCGATCCGTCATACGGACCAGGTTCGAGCAGGAAGAATTCGATCTCCGGATGCACATAGCAGGAGAAGCCCAGATCGCTGGCCCTGGCCAGTTGGCGGCGCAGCACGTGCCGACTGTCTGCCCAGGACGGCGACCCGTCCGGCATGGTGATGTCGCAGAACATCCGCGCCGAGTGGTGCTGACCGGAACTGGTGGTCCACGGCAGCACCTGAAAGGTGGACGGATCGGGCCGGGCCACGGTGTCGGATTCGAAGACCCGCGCGAAACCCTCGATGGAAGAACCGTCGAAGCCGATCCCCTCCTCGAACGCGCCCTCGAGTTCGGCGGGCGCGATCGCGACGGATTTCAGGTAGCCGAGCACGTCGGTGAACCACAACCGGACGAAACGGATATCTCGTTCTTCCAGCGTACGAAGCACGAATTCCTTCTGCCGGTCCATCCCGCGAGCGTAGGCAGCGGCTGTTAAATCCGTGTTACGAGGCGGCTGCGATCACGACGGAATTCAGCCCACCGACGCGCCTATGCCTCACGCATCGTGGACGCCGAAACAACGTACTGACTAAAACCATGCACGGACTGTGGGGGACGCAGGCCGAGCACGACGCGATCACCCCGGTGCTCGCCTCGGACTTTGGCTGACGTCGGCGGATAGCCTGAATTACGGACTGGTCGGTCCCCTGCCGATCGCTCCGTAGCGGCTGGGCAGCCGGGCTCGCCGGGGCGAGCCGTGGCTGGCGCGCACCCGGCGGAGACGCAAAACTGCTTCTGAGGACTTCCGGCCGCTGGCCATCCTCAATGCGCTGCTGGCCCGCAAGCCGGAGAACAAGGGCCTGCAGAACGCCATTCCGCAGTTGACCAAGCCGAAACCGACACCGGAGCCCACCCCGGACCCGACACCTGAGCCGACCCCGGATCCCGCTCCCGCGCCGTAGTCCGCATCGAGCCATCCCGCACCAACGGGACGGTTTCAGGACCGCAGGACCTGGCGGAGCTTGCCGCTGCGCGGCTCTTGTCTCGGCGTCTCGGCCGCACAGGTGATGCTCACCTCGCGCACCGAATGCCTCGCCAGGAATTCGCGAACCCGGGCTTGAACCTCGCGCTCCACCGCATTCCTGGTCTCTTCGTTGTCCACGTCCAGGCGGATGGTGAGGTTATGAGGCCCGGCGCCGATGGCCTGAAAGCGGTGGACCCCGGGAATCTCCTCGATGACCGACCCGAGGGCCAGCGGCAGAATCGGGACCGGCTGATGGCCGGCGTCCTCGAAGGTGAGGACGTCATTGGTGCGGCCCTCGACCGCTACCACCGGCAACGGGCTCCCGCAGGTACACGAATGTGGTTGCAGCATGACCCGATCGCCGAGGTCATAACGGATGATCGGCTGAATGCGGTTGGCCAGGTTCGTCACGAGCACGCTGTCGGACTGCACACCGGGCGGCACCGCCCGGCGATCGGAGTCCACTGGTTCCAGGATGTACCAGTCCGAGTTGACGTGCAGGAATCCGTGGGTGCACTCGATGGCGAGTCCGGGCACCTCGGTGGCGGCGTAGCCCTCCGTCACCGGACATCCGAAGGCGCCTGCCACGGCCTCCCGCATGGCGGGAGTGAACAACTCACCGGCGCAGAGGATGTGCACCGGTTCGATCCGGAGCCGCCCGGCGAGTTGTTCGGCGGCGAGCAGCACGAACACGCTGGGGTAGCCGCTGAGCAATGTCGGCTGGAACGCGTTCAACTCCGCGACCAGCTCCTCGACCGGCCGCAGAACCGAGAGGACCCTCGTTCGGTCGGCCAATAAGGGACTGAGCCGGCGGGCCCGCTCAGCCAATGTCACCGCCCCGAAGTGGCCTCCGGTCGCGAACAGCGCGGCCGTCCTGATACCTCGTCGGGCGAGTGCGCCGAGGTCGATCCTGCCCACCAGAGGCTGGGGCCGGGTGCGGCCCACGACGTTGTACACCCGCCAGGACAGCTTGTCGTGCAGCAGGATCGCCGGTTCCCCGGTGGTTCCGGAGGTCGTCATCACGAGGTAGCGGCCCAGATACAACTGGCCCACGCACTCCTGGCGGTTCAGGAAGTTGTTCCGCAGGTCGGCGAGTGTCACGTCCGGATCGGTGACCCAGTCGTCGAATCGGGACATCAGGGTCGGCTTGTCCAGCGCAGGCAGTGCGCTGACGTCGTCGACGTCGGACGGCAGGTCGCGATAGCGATCCCGATAGAACGGCGACGCCGTTCTCGCGTGGCGCACGAGGGTGCGTAGCCGGCTGCGTTGCAGGCGGGCCAACCGCTGCGGGTCGGAATGGGCTGATCGCATCGCATCGGCGAGCAGGTAGGGCAGGGATTCCGACCACTTCATGACAACCACTCCATCACGGGAATCGTGGATCGTCGATGGATAGGCTGAACGCGGTGGGTGGCCGGTGGCGCGTTCGCGGCTGCATCGGATTTCAACGGCAGGAAGAACACCCGCGACGGCGGGTTGAACTGGTCGCCGGCGGCCTGGGTGGTATCCCGCTCCAGTCGGACCGGAGCCCGATTCGCCTGCCGGCGCCGCGGCCGGCGCGGTCGGGGCCGGCACCGGCCCAGCGCAACTTGCAGGGTCGCGTCGTCGATGCCGAGGAGCTCGCGCAGCGTCTCGTACATGCGCTTGGATGGCTCGCGCTCGCCGCGCTCCACCGCCCGCAGCAGCGCATTACTCACGCCCAACCAGGGAGAAAGTGCGTTCATTGAATAGCCCGCCAACACCCGGTAGTAGGCCAGATCCTCGCCCTGGGCGCCGGGAACGTACAACGCATCCGGAGCGAGATCCAAGGCCACCGCGATACCTAGGAGCAATCGGGGGGAGGGCTCAGCGGAACCTTGTCTCCACCGGATCACCGTGCCCTTGTCCACGCCGAGCTTCTTGGCCAGCGCGCGTTGACTGATACCGAGCTCCTTGGCCCGCGACAGCATTTTCTCGATGTTGAAAAAGTGCAGAGATGGCTGGTCAGCCTCGCGGGACTGTTCGGCGGCGATCCTCTGACGGCACGCCTGATGCCGAAGCTCTCCGGCGCGAAATCGCAGTTCCTGGCCAGGGAGCCTGGGAGCCTGGGAGGATTCGCAAGTGCTCGACGCTGCTCCGCTCGGCGCTGCGGGACCCGAGAGGGTGCCGGTCTGGTACGCGCGTACCGCTGCCGGCATGGCGCTCAGCATCTCCGCGTTGGCCTGGGTGGGCTGGGCGACGGGTAACGAGGATCTCACGCGAATCTCTCCGTCGTTGCCGTACAACTGGCCGTGGTCTGCGCTGATTACGGCTGTGTTGGGGGTGTCGATCCTGGCGCAGCTGGGGCACCCGTCATCTGTTCTGGTGTGGGCCGGACGTGCCCTGGCCGCAGCGGCCGGGGGCATTGCGGCAGTGTTCGGCGCGGAGTATGCGAGCGGTACGTCGTTCGGTCTGGATCAGGCTTTCTTCTCCGACCAGTTGGCTGCGATGCAAGCGACTTGGCCTGGTCGCCCGAGCGCCTCGACGGCGGTGTCGGCCGTGCTTCTGGCGGTCGTCATTGCACTCACACGATTGGATCGCCGGTGGGCCCGCGTCGCCTGGCCCGTGTGTCTGGTGGCTGCGGCAGTGCTGCCGACGATCACGGTCCTGAGGTACGCGTTCGAGGCTTTGCTCCTGATGGATGTCACCCGGTCCACTGGTCAGTCGATCGGAGCGATCGCAAGCCTGTTGCTGTTGATCACCGCGGTGACGGCGACTCGCCCGGACCGGTGGCCGCTGGCCTGGCTGCTTGCTCGTCCGGACCGCTGGGGGCTGGTCCGAATGGTGGGGATCTTTGCGGGACTCCCGCTCGTGATGGGGCTGGCACGGCTGGCCTTCCTGGCCGTCGGTTTACGCGGGGATTCGGTGTGGATCCTGTCGATACTTGTGGGCAGCGTCGTTGTGGGGGTGGCCGCGTTGTTTGTGAGCCAGCGCGAACAGCGACTGCTCATCGAGAAGGAATCACTCGCGCGGCAATCCGCCGAGCGCGAGCGGCAACGCGCTGACGCCGACGCGCACTATCGGATCCTGGCCGATAACGCGGTAGATGTGGTCATCCACACGCGTGGTGTCCGGGTCGGGTGGATCTCGCCGTCGGTGCAGGCAGCGTTCGGAGACCCGCCCCGGTGTTGGATCGGCTCGGACTTCCTCGCCCGCCTCCACCCGGACGACGCTGACATCGTGACAACCGCCTTGCAGGAGATCGCCGCCCAGAAAGCGGTCATCGTACGGTTCCGGCTGCGCGCCGCCAATGGGGCTTATCACTGGGTGGACGGTCACGGGAAGCTCTACGCCGGGCATGCGGGCAACTCTGATGGGGTGATCTGGTCGATTCGCGTCGTCGACGATCAGGTCGAGACGCAGCGGCAACTCGAACGCATGGCGCATTTCGACTCCCTGACCGGGCTGACCAACCGGGCAGAAACGTTCGCCCGTCTCGAATCCGGACTCACCTGCTCCCGGGTTCCGGGAACAGAAATGGGCCTGCTGTTCTGCGATGTCGATAAATTCAAAGCCGTCAATGACACCCTTGGACACACCGCCGGTGACGCCCTGCTCCAGACCGTGGCGGAGCGGATCTCCCAGTGCGTACGCCACGGCGACACCGTCGGGCGCACCGGAGGTGACGAAATGATGGTCCTGCTGCCAGGCCTGCACAGCCTCGACGAAGCCACCCGGATCGGGGAGAAAATCCTGGCCCGCGCCGCCGAGCCCATCCACCACAACGGCAGCACCTTCCGCACGACCCTGAGCATCGGTGCCACCCTCGCCATCCCCGGCGAATCAGCAACCGACGCCACGGCTCGGGCCGACACAGCCATGTACCAGGCCAAACAGCAGGGCGGCAACGCAGTCGTCAGCGTCTGAGTGACAGCTGGACTGTCAGATATTCATCGACGTTCCCGCTTCGACTTCAGCAGTTCAGATCACCCGGCAGCACGCGGTCGACGAAGTACCGCACCACCTCGTCGTCCACACAGGAGTCGCCGTCGAAGACGACCGTGTGCTGGGTGCCGTCATAGGTGATCAACGGAGCCTTCAACTGGCGGGCCAGGTCCACACCGGCCTGGTAGGGGGTGGCCGGGTCACGGGTTGTCGAGACCACAACGACGCTGCCGCGCGGCGCGGGCGAGGCCGTATTCGGCGACGACGTGGCGGGCACCGGCCAGAACGCGCAGAGATCGCGGGGGGCGAATCCGGTGAACTGGCCGTAAGACAGGAACGGGGCCCGCGCCCGGATCTGCTGGTCGGCCTCGGCCCACAGCGCCGGATCCTCCGGAGTCGGGGCGTCGACGCACCGGATGGCGTTGAAGGCATCCTGGCCGTTGCCGTAGTTACCGTCGTCGTCACGGGACTCGTAATCGTCGGCGAGCAGCAGCAGATCGTCGGCGCCGGTACCGCGTTGCAGACCGAGCAGTCCGCTGGTGAGGTATTTCCAGTACTGCGGGGTGTACAGCGCGTTGACGGTGCCGGTGATCGCATCGGAGTAACTCAGTCCGCGCGGGTCGGATGTCCGGCCGGGTGCGGCGACCAGCGGATCCACCAATTGCTGGTAGCGGTCGACGAACTGCGCCGGGTCGGTGCCCAGCGGACAGGCCCGGGATCGGGCGCAGTCGGCGGCGTAGTCATCGAACGCCACCTGGAACCCGGCCATCTGTTCCACCAACGACTCCAGCGGGTCCTGGGTCGGGTCGATCGCTCCGTCGAGCACCATGGTGCGGACTCGGTCGGGAAACCGCTGCAGGTATACGGTGCCCAACTCGGTTCCGTAGCTGTAGCCCAGATAGTTGATCTGCTCCTCGCCGAGCGCGATCCGGACGGCATCCATATCCTTTGCGGCCGATGCGGTTCCGACGCCCGCCAGGAACGGCTTGCCCATCCGGTCCAAGCACAGCTGGGCCAGCGTCTTGTTCAGTTGCTCGATCTGCGCCACCCCGGCCTGGCTGTAATCCACCATCGGCTCGCGACGCCAGGCATCGCGCTCGGCGTTGGTGCGGCACCGCAATTCGGGCGTTGAGTGGCCCACGCCGCGCGGGTCGAAGCCGATCAGGTCGAAATGTTCGGCGATGGCAGTACCGGACAGCGCATCGGAGAGGTTCACCACCGCATCGACCGCCGACGCACCCGGACCGCCCGGGTTCATCAGCAGCACGCCGATCCGCTCCCCGCTGGCCGGGATCTTGACGACGGCCAATTGCGCCTGCGGTCCAGTCGGATCGGCATCGTCGATGGGCACCGGGACGGTGGTGCACTGGGCGGCCGGCAGATATACGTCGGCGACGAACCGGTCGCAACTCCCCCAGTTCGGTGACGTCGCCGTCTGACCGGCACCGGGGGCGGCGACGGCCGGCACCGCCGTCATCATCGCCGCCGTCATCATCAGAGTGCACAGGACCGCGGTGAGCATCGCCGAGCCGGTCCGACCCGCACGTTTCATGGCCGCCATCGTGGCACGGGACGAGCCGTCACGGCAGCGCCGCACGGTCACGCCTCGGTATCAGAAGCGCAGCGGTTCTAGCAGGTTGCGCCGGGGGCGGGGAGTTCGAGGTCCACCAGGTAGGCGGCGACGTAATCGTCCACGCACTGCTCACCTTGGAAGGCCACCGTGTGCTGAGTCCCGTTGAAGGTCAACAACGCTCCGCCGAGTTGCTCGGCCAGATCGACCCCGGCCTGGAACGGTGTCGCCGGGTCACCGGTCGAGGAGATCACCAGTACCGGTGGCAGGCCGGGAGCGGATGCGGTGTGCGGGGCGCTGGTCGGCGGCACCGGCCAGAACGCGCAGGTGCTCAGCGGGGCGTTCCCGGTGAAGTCGCCGTAACTCATGAACGGGGCCACCTCCCGCAGTCGGCGGTCCTCCTCGACGGCCTTGGCCCGGTCGGTGATCGGGGGCTCGTCGACGCAGTTGACCGCCACCCGCGCGTCCGTGGCGTTGGTGTAGCGCCCCTGTGGATCCCGACGCATGTACATATCGGCCAACGCGAGCATGGTGTCGCCGCGACCTTCGGTCATCTCGGTCAAACCCTGGGTGAGGTGGCGCCAGAGGTTTGGCGAGTACAGCGCCATGATGGTGCCGACGATGGCGTCGTTGTAGCTCAGCCCACGCGGATCCTTGGTGGGCAGGGGCTTGTCCACCAACGGGTCGACCAGGCTGCGGTAGACGTCGACCGACTTGGCGGGATCGGTGCCCAGCGGGCAGTCCGCATCGTCGGCGCAGTCGGCGGCGTAGTCGTTGAACGCCTCCTGGAAGGCCTCCGCCTGGTCGATATCGGCCTGGATCGGATCGGCGTTGGGGTCGACGGCGCCGTCGAGGACCATCGTCCGGACCCGGTCCGGGTAGGCCTCGGCGTAGGCCGCCCCGATCCGGGTGCCGTAGGAGTAGCCGAGGTAGTTGATCTTCTCGTCGCCGACCGCCGCCCTCAGTGCGTCGAGGTCCTGGGCCACGCTGGCGGTGCCGATGTTGGCCAGGAATTCGGTGCCCATCTTGTCGATGCAGCGCTGGACGAACTCCTTGGTCTCGTTCTCGATGCGCTCCACGCCCTCGGGGCTGTAGTCCACCTGTGGGTCGGCCCGCAGTCTGTCGTTGTCGGCATCGGAGTTGCACCACAGCGCCGGCGTGGACGAGCCGACGCCACGGGGATCGAAACCGACCAAATCGAACCGCTCACGAACCGGGGTCGGCATGCCCTCCAGCAGGCTGGCGGCCGCTTCGATTCCCGATTCGCCGGGCCCACCGGGGTTGATGATCAGCGATCCTATTTTCTCGCCGGTGGCCGGGAAGCGGATCAGCGCAAGCGTCGCTTCAGCGCCGTCCGGATCGTCGTAGCTCACCGGGACCGCGATCTTGCCGCACTGGGCCCCCGCCGGGATGGGCAGTGCATTGCCGCCGCCAGCACCGCCGCCGCCACCCGTGCGGCACGGCCCCCACTCGACCGGCTGACCGATCCGCGGCTCGGCCAGCACCGCCCGACCGGGAACGGTGCTGCTGCAGCCGGTACCGGCAGCGAGCATGACCGCCGTCATCGCGATGCCGGCGGGGAGCACCAGTGCGGTGCGCGTGGAACGGGGGCGGTGATGCAGCCTCATGACCAATATGCTGCCATGGAGCGCCGATGTGCCTGGTAGTGCGGCCCCCCGGGGCGTTTCACCGGATCAACGGCGCGGGCTCGCAGCGGCCGCCAGCAACTCGCCCATCACGTCGGCGAACCCGTCGGCCATATCCCACAGGTCCGGTATCAGTTCGGGACAGGAGATCAGGCCGACATTGAGCCTGCCGTTGAGCGACATCACGGTGATGTTCAGAGCGGCGCCGTGGAAGATCGGCCCGAGCGGGTACATCCCCTGCACCTCCGCCCCCAGGAAGTACAGCGGGATCTGCGGCCCGGGCACATTGGAGATCACCAGGTTGTGGACCGGCCGCGACTCGGTCAGCCGACTGCGGGCGTAGACCCGCATCGCCACCCCGAACACCGCCGGACCGGCGAATTGGCTCCAGTCCTGGAGCAGGGTGGCGCCGATTGCCGAGCTGTGCTCCTTGGCCACATCGTTGGCCGCGGCAATCGCCGTCAGCCGCTCGGCCGGGTCCTCGATCCCGGTCTGCAGGGTGGAGAACATACCGGAGACCTGGTTGCGACCCGGCCGGTCCGAGCGGTCGTGCACTGACACCGGGACCATCGCCACCAGCGAGGACTCCGGAAGCTCACCGCGGTCGAGCAGGAACTTCCGCAACACGCCGGATACCAGCGCCATCACCACATCGTTGACCTTCACCCCGAAGTGGTTCTTGACCGTCTTGATGTCTTCGAGGTCCAACTGTGCGAAGGCGACGTTGCGGTGCGCGGTGATCGTGCCGTTGAACGGGGTCTGCGGCGCGGCGAACGGATTGGCCATGGCCCGTCCGCCCGCCGCGCGGCGCACGGTGTCGAACACCGTGGACACGGTCGCCGGCAGCACGCTGGTGGCCAGGTTGATCGGCCGGCTGGCGAAACGGCCCAGCCCGCCCAGGGCGATCCGCAGCGGGTTGACGTCACCGCTGGCCGCGACCGGGTCCGGTGGCGGTGCGTCCGGCTCCACACTGCACAGCTGCGACATCAGGTTGGCGCCGGTGACACCGTCGACGGCGGCGTGGTGCACCTTCGTCATCACCGCCATCCGGCCGCCCTTGCGGGCGTCGGTTCCGTCGAGCCCCTCGATGGCCCACATCTCCCACAGCGGATGACGCCGGTCCAGCGGCAGGGCGGCCAGGTGGCCACAGATCTCGGCGAGCTCCACCCGTCCGCCGGGCGCGGGCAGTCCGATCCGGTGCAGGTGGCGGTCGACGTCGAATTCCTCGTCCTCCACCCACACCGGGTGGTCGAGGTTGAGGAAACTGTTGGCCAGTCGCTCCCGGAAGGCCGGGATGGCCGTGATCCGCACTGCCAGTTCGTCGCGCAGGCGCTCGAAACTGTAGCCACCCGGGATGGTGGCGGTGTCCAGTTCCAGAACCGAGCACACGTGCAGGGGCTGGGTCGAGGTTTCCAGGTACAGGAAGCTGGCATCGAGCCCGCTGAGCCGCTGCAGGTGCTGCATGATCCCGATGGTAGGCGTGCCGGTGTGAGCAAGTGCACTCCCGGGTTGATTCCTCCGCGGCCCCGGCGGTGGCAGACTGAGGTTGTCACGCGAACCCGGGGACCCGGATGGGCCACGAGGATCGACCCGACCAACGCTGGGAATAACCATGTCAGAGCAGACGCTCTACGGCGGTTCCGCCGAGCCCGCACGCACCCCGCCCCCGACCAAGATCCGCACCCACCACCTCCAGCAGATGAAGTCCGAGGGCCACAAGTGGGCCATGCTCACCGCCTACGACTTCACCACTGCCCGACTGTTCGATGAGGCCGGTATCCCGGTGCTGCTGGTCGGCGACTCCGCGGCCAATGTGGTGTACGGCTACGACACCACCGTGCCGGTCACGGTCGACGAGCTGATCCCACTGGTCCGCGGCGTGGTCCGCGGCGCCCAGCACGCCCTGGTGGTGGCCGACCTGCCATTCGGCAGTTATGAGGGCGGCGCTGCCCAAGCCCTGTCGACGGCCACCCGGTTCTTCAAGGAGGCCGGGGCCCACGCGGTCAAGCTGGAGGGCGGCGAGCGGGTGGCCGAGCAGATCGCCACGCTGAGCGCGGCCGGCATCCCGGTGATGGCCCATATCGGTTTCACCCCGCAGAGCGTCAACGGCCTGGGCGGCTTCCGGGTCCAGGGCCGCGGCGACGCCGCCGAGCAGACCATCGCCGACGCCATCGCCGTGGCCGAGGCCGGGGCGTTCGCGGTGGTGATGGAGATGGTTCCCGCCGAGTTGGCCACCCAGATCACCGGCAAGCTGACCATCCCCACCGTCGGTATCGGTGCCGGACCCAACTGCGACGCCCAGGTGCTGGTCTGGCAGGACATGGCGGGGCTCACCAGCGGAAAGACCGCCAAGTTCGTCAAGCGGTTCGGTGCCGTCGGTGCTGAGTTGCGCCGCGCGGTGACCCAGTACGCCGACGAGGTCGCCACCGGTGCCTTCCCCGCCGAGGAGCACAGCTTCTAACCCTTGTTCACCTGGGTATGCGAACCTGAGCCCATGGCCAGATCCCGGGGTGCCCAGAAGCAGGCCGAGCATCACGTCGAGTTGGAGACGAAGTTCGACGTCGTCGAGGACACCGTCTCACCCTCATTCGACGGTCTGGCGGCGGTCTCGCGGTCCGAGAAGCTGCCCACGCAGCATCTGGAGGCGCTGTACTACGACACCCCAGGGTTCGACCTGGCCGTCAACCGGATCACGCTGCGCCGACGCACCGGCGGGGGCGATGCCGGCTGGCATCTCAAACTGCCGGCCGGCGAAGCTCGGACCGAAATCCGGGTTCCACTCGGCCCCGAGACCGGTCCGGTGCCGGCCGAGCTTTTCGAGGTGATACTGGCGATCGTGCGTGACCGCCCGCTGGTTCCGGTGGCGCGGCTGGCCACCACCCGCGATGTCACGATGCTCTACGACGCGGGCGGCGCGACGCTGGCCGAGTTCTGCGACGACCGGGTCGATGCCCGACGGATCGATCCTGTCGACGGCAGCACCGCTGCCGACGGGCGGTGGCGGGAGTGGGAACTCGAATTCGTCGGCGCCGGGGTCGACGACGGCAACGAAGCGCTCGGCCGTCTTGCCAACCGGCTGCTCGATGCCGGCGCGGTACCCGCCGGACACGGGTCCAAACTGGCGAAGATTCTCGGCGAAGCGGTGCCGCAGCGCCCCGAACCGCCCTCGGATCCGGTCCATCGCGCGGTGGCCGAGCAGGTCGCCAAGCTGCTGGCGACCGACCGCGATGTCCGCGCCGACGTCGAAGATGCGGTGCATCAGATGCGGGTGACGATCCGCCAGATCCGTAGTCTGCTGCAGGCCTCGGAGGAGGCCTTCGGAATCACCGACGACGCGACGATCCTCACCGAACTTCGCGAGTTGGCCGGGGTGTTGGGGGTCGCCCGGGATGCTGAGGTCCTCGCCGCGCGCTATCAGGAGGCCCTGGACGCGCTGGCGCCGGAACTGGTCCGCGGGCCGGTGCGCGACCGGCTGGTCAACGGGGCGTGGCGGCGCTACCGGACCGGCCTGAGCCGATCGGTGAAAGCGATGAGCTCGGCGCGGTACTTCCGCCTGCTCGACGCCCTTGATGCCGTGGTGTACAACCCTCCCGCAGCTCCCGACGACGACCACCCGCCGGCCACCGTCGCGACCGGCTACAAGCGCGTCCGGCGCCGGGCCGCCGCGGCCGAGACAGTTGCCGGCCAGGATCACGATCATGATGAGGCCCTGCATCGAGTTCGCAAGGCCGCCAAGCGACTTCGTTACCTGGCGGCCGCCACCGGCGCTTCGGAAGTGTCCGCGCGGGCGAAGGTCATTCAGGGTCTGCTCGGCGACCACCAGGACAGCGTGGTCAGTCGAAGCCATCTGCTGCGGGAGTCCGCCGCCGCGCATGCCGCCAGCGAGGACACCTTCACCTACGGGGTGCTGTACCAGCAGGAGACCGACCTGGCGCAGCGCTGCGGCGAGCAACTCGACGGCGCTCTCAAGGATCTGCGCCGCAGCGTGCGCAGGTCCTCGTAGGCGCGGACGAGTTGGCCTGTAAGCCGGATCCTGTTCCACTACGCCAGGCGCAGCGGCGGCGACCATCCATCTGGGCACACCGTCACCGGGTACCTCAAGCGGCCTACCCGCAGGCTCGGGCGAGCAGCCCTCAAGCGCCTGCGCAGCCGCACGGATGCGGCCTCTTGGCCTTGCTTCGGGTGGGGTTTACCTAGCCATCCCGGTCACCCGGGATGCTGGTGCGCTCTTACCGCACCGTTTCACCCTTACCGCCGGCCCTGAAATTCAGGGCGCGGTGGCGGTCTGTTCTCTGTGGCACTGTCCCGCGGGTCACCCCGGATTGCCGTTAGCAATCACCCTGCTCTGTGAAGTCCGGACTTTCCTCGACCCACCGAAATGAGCCGCGGCCGCCCGGCCAACTCGTCCGCATCCAATAACGTACTGCGCGGTGGTGATCTTCCGCGAATACGGCCTCAGCCGTTCTTGCGGTAGACCAGCCAGCGCAGTTCGATCGGGCACTGCTCACGCGGGACGTCGAACACGTCCAACCCGCAGACCCAGTTCACATACCAACTGGTCGGAGGCCACTTCTCCGCGGGCAGATGGGCCTTCTCGTAGTCGTGGACCGAGTCGTCGGCGACCAGTTCCAGCGGCAGACCGGCTGCCGCCTCAGCGAGTTCGGGGTGGGTGAAGATCGACGTATAGGTCTGCTGACCCAGTTCCCGCGCCGCGTCATCGGGCTGATACCCGTCGCGGGCCAGGAACACGTTGAACAACAACTGAGCGCCCGGCGCCAGACATGCCGCCGCCAGCTCGAACATCCGCCGAACCTGATCGGTGGTCCGGAAGTCCGACACCACCTCGGACAACAGGATGAGCTGGTAGTCGGTTCGCAGATCCTCGACGGTCTCGAAGACGTCGCGCTGCAGGACCCGGACGTCCAGGCCCTCCCGACGGGCCTCGTCGGTCAGGATCTCGGCGAATTTGACGGTCATCTCCACGGCGTCCACCGGATGGCCCCGGCGGGCCAGCGCCAGGCTGTTGCGGCCGGTTCCGGCTCCGATGTCGAGCACCGGGAATCGGGCCGGATCGGCCGCCCCGAGGGCCAAATCCCACACCCGGGCGTCTGGTTCGGTCCCGAACAGCGGGGGCTCGCGGGTTCCGACCCAGTTGTCGTAGGCCTCGCCCACGGTGAACCATTGCGCCCTGACGTTATAACTCGCGGTCAGACCAACGGGTGATTCGTAGCTGATCACGATATTGGACCGCGGCGAGGCTTCGTAGGCGCGTGCCAGCTGGCCGGCCAGCACACCCCGGAGGTGCGCAAGGTCCTCGGCACTGAACTGCACCCCCATCGCCGCGAAGGTGTCGTCGCACATCTGGACGTAGTCCTCCAGCATGCCGGGGACCGCCGGAAGGGTGATCTCACCCCGACCGACCGCGCGGCGCATCAGGCGCCGGGTCATCGACGGGCGAAGCGCTGATTCAGGGAACATTTTCTCCATCCCACTCATTTACCGGACCCCGGGCTGCGGCGCAGCACGATCACGTTGTCGACGAGGGTGACCTCCTCGCCGTCGGGCCCGCGCGCCGCACGGTCGGCGCTGCCCACCCGGACCCGCTCCCACTGCCCAGGATCCAGCGCTAGGCCGGCGACGACGGACTCCGCGCCCGGAAACTCGTGATGATGCAATTTCGAGGCCCAGGGCGGTGCAGCGGCGTGGTCGACGATCAGCAGCGTGCCCCCGGGCGCGACCGCGGCGGCGGCCCGGCGCAGGATGGCCGGCCGATCCATCTCCAGTGTGCTGTGCAGGAACTGCGCCGAAACCAGATCGAAGGATCCGTCCGGGAAGCTGCCGGTCAGTTCGTGCTGCTCGAAGTCGATCCGGTCGGCAACCCCGCGCTCGACGGCGGCCGCCCGCGCCCGGCTCAACGCGGTGTCCGAGACGTCGACGGCGGTGACCGTCCAGCCGTGCTCGGCCAGCCACATCGCGTCGGCTCCTTCGCCGCACCCGAGGTCCAGCGCACGGTTACCGGAGATCTGCGGGACCACCTCGGCCAGCCGGGTGTTCACCCGGCCGCTCCAGACCTGCGGCTTGGCCGTGTAGTGCTCCTCCCAGGTGCTGTGGTGGTCACCAGCGGGTTCTGTCATCGGGCACTCCTGTTCATCCGCGTCACCCGGTCAGATATGACGTGTCGTTGACCAGCCGGACCGACGCACCGTCATCGGGGTAGAACTCGGCGATGCTCAGCGAGGCCAGGTCCAGGTGCAGGCGGTGCAGTATCGACATTCCGGCACCGAGGGCGAGGCGCAGCAGCGTCTTGATCGGGGTCACGTGGGAGACCACCAGCACGGTGGACCCGCCGTGCTCGGTGAGGATCCGGTCCCGCGCACGCTGAACCCGGTGGGCCACCTCGTCGAAGCTCTCCCCACCCGGGGCGGGCAGGCTGGTGTCGCGGAGCCACCGGCCGTGCAGGTCTGGTTGACGTTGGGACGCCTCGAGAAAGGTCAGTCCCTCCCACTCCCCGAAGTCGGTCTCGATGAGGTCGTCGTCGACCTTCACCGCAAGCCCGAGCGCGCCGGCCGCGGCCGCGGCGGTGTCATAGGCCCGCTGCAGCGGCGAGGTGACGACCGCCGAGATGCCGCCCTTGCCGGACAGGTACCGGGCGGCGTCCGCGGCCTGGCGACGGCCGACGTCGGTGAGTTCGGGGTTCCCGCGCCCGGAGTACCGGCGCTGTCGGGACAGCGCGGTCTGGCCGTGGCGGAGCAACAACAGACGGGTGGGTCCGCCGGTATTGCCGGTCCACGTCGACGGCGGCACCGCGACCGCACTGGGCGGTGGGTCGGCGGCACGCCGGACCTCTGCGCCCTCTCCGGAGTGCGCGGCACCGGATCCCGCGCCCGCCCCGTCCATTGCCTCGTTGGCGAGCCGGTCGGCGTGGGAGTTCCGTTCCCGTGGAATCCAGGTGTAGCTGACCGCGTCGAAGGTCGACGCCAGCGCCCGGGCCTGCTGATGCAGCTCGGCCATCGCCGGGTGCTTGACCTTCCACCGGCCGGCCATCTGCTCGACGACGAGTTTGGAATCCATCCGCACGGACACCTCGTCGGCGCCCAACCGGCGGGCCTCCTCCAAACCTGCGATCAGACCGCGGTACTCGGCGACATTGTTGGTGGTCACCCCGATCGCCTGCTTGTGCTCGGCCAGGACGGTCGCGTGGTCATCGGCCCACACCACGCAGCCGAATCCGGCCGGGCCGGGATTGCCGCGAGAACCGCCGTCGGCCTCGATGATGACTTTCACTACTCCGCCCGGCCTCCGGACACATTGATCCGCAACAGGATCGCCCCGCACTCCGAGCAGCGCAGCACCTCGTCCTCGGCCGCCGCCGCGATTCGGGACAGTTCGCCGCGGTCGAGTTCGATGCGGCACGCCCCGCATCGCCCGCCGAGCAGCCGGCCTGCGCCTATGCCCGATGTACTTCGTTGCCGCTCGTAGAGCTTCACTAGATCGCCGTCCAGACCGGCAGCCACCTCCGCGCGCCGGGCGGTCCGCTCGGCACGCGCCTGCTCGACCTCGGCGAGCACCTCGTCGCGGGCCTGCCGGGCAGCGGATAACTCGGTGTCCAAACGGTCGAGGGTGGCTTGTTCGGCGGTCTGCTCGGCGGCCAGTTGCTCGCGGCGTTCCATCACCTCCAGCAACGTGTCCTCGAGGTTGGCCTGCCGGCGCTCCAGGGTCCCCAGTTCGTGCTGCAGGTCCGCGAGCTGCTTGGAGTCGCTCACCGACCCGGAGTTCAGCAGGCCGCGGTCGCGGTCCTCCCGCTGCCGGACGGTGTCGACCTCCGACTCCAGCTTCGCCACTTGGCCGTCGAGGTCCTCGCAGGCGATGCCGAGCACCGCGAGGCGGTCAGCAACCGCCTGATGCTCGGCTTGGACCTCCTCGTAGCGCTGCTGCTCGGGCAGGTGCGTGGCGCGGTGCGCCAGGCGGCCCAGCTCGGCATCGACGCCAACCAGCTCCAGCAGGGAATGTTGCTGCCAGGCATCAGCTTTCATGATCGCCTCTCGGTGTAGTCGATATTCCACGGGTCGGTGCGAATCGGGCACACCGCGACGCCGAGTGCGTCGCCGAAATGTGACCGCAGCAGTTCGGCGGCCTGGGTGCACCAGGGGTACTCGCTGGCCCAGTGCGCGACGTCGACCAGGCCGACATCGCTACGCCGACGATGCTCATCGGCAGGGTGATGCCGCAGGTCGGCGGTGAGGTAGGCCTGCACCCCGGCGGCCGCGGCGGCGGCCAGTAACGAGTCGCCGGAGCCGCCGCAGACGGCGACCCGGGTGACCACCGCATCGGGATCCCCCGCCGCGCGCACACCCCAGTTCGTCTGCGGCAGAACCGAACCCGCCATTGCGACGAAATCGGCGAACCGAAGCGGTCGGGGCAGGACACCAATGCGGCCGATACCGGTGCCGCTCGGCAATGCCGCGAGGCTGACGACGTCGAAGGCCGGCTCCTCGTAGGGATGCGCGGCCCGTATCGCGGCGAGAACCGCCGCCCGGACACCGGCCGGGGCGATCACCTCGATTCGCTCCTCGGGCACCCGTTCGACCTTTCCGGACCTGCCGATCGCCGGCGCGGCGCCCGTCCCGGGCAGGAACTGGCCGGTGCCCGCCACGCTCCAACTGCACTGTGAGTAGTCGCCGATCTGTCCTGCGCCCGCGGCGAACAGCGCCGCCCGGACCGCGTCGGCGGCGCCGGCCGGGACGAAGACCCCCCACTTGTCCAGCTTCGCAGCGCCGGCGGCGGGATCCAGCACCGACTCCACCGTCAGACCCAGCACCTCGGCCAGCGCGTCAGACACGCCCGGGGAGGCGGCATCGGCGTTGGTATGGGCGGTGAACAACGCGGCGTCGCCGCGGATCAGCCGGTGGATCAGCGCACCCTTGGGCGTGCTCGCGGCCA
The DNA here is from genome assembly GCA_963787055.1 of uncultured Actinomycetota bacterium. Classification (GTDB taxonomy): domain Bacteria; phylum Actinomycetota; class Actinomycetes; order Mycobacteriales; family Mycobacteriaceae; genus Mycobacterium. Next base: position 102,714 of record CAWBBP010000007.1, on the reverse strand, counting down.
CGGTGTCCACCCCGCGGAGCAGCAGCGGATGGTGCGCCAGCAGCAGACCGCGGGGCCCGATACCGTCCACCACCGCGGCGGTGGCATCCACGGCCACGGTCACCGTGTCGATCAGGTCATCCGGGTCGCCGCAGACCAGCCCCACCGAGTCCCAGTCGTGCGCCAGACCCGGCGGATAGGCATCGTCGAGCACGGCCGTCACCTCGGCCAGCCGCACACTCATCGCAACCCCTCCGCGACGGCGGCCACCAGCACCGGCCATTCCGGACGTACCGCGGCCCGGAGATAGTCCGCCGGCAGCCCGACGAAGCTGTCGCAGCGGCGCACCGCAATCCCGTTGGCCTTCAGGTGCTTTCGCATCAGCGTGGCATCCGGCACGGCGAACGCGACGAACGGTGCACGACCCTCGACAACGTGCAGTCCCAGTCCACCCAGGGCCGCCGCCATCTCGGCCCGCAGCACCGCAAGCACCTGTGCGCCGGCCCGCGCCTGGGCCACCGCGGCGGGTGTGCAGCAGGCGGCGATCGCCTCCAACTGCAGCGTCCCGAGCGGCCAGTGCGGCCGTCGCGCCGCCAGTCGGGCCAGCACCTCGGGTGCGCCCAGCGCGTAGCCGACCCGGAGTCCGGCCAGCGACCAGGTCTTGGTCAGGCTGCGCAGCACCAACAGATCGGGCAGCTGCATCTCGGCAAGAGACTCCGGCTCATCCGGGATCGCGTCGGCGAACGCCTCGTCCACCACCAGCAGCCGTCCCGGTCGGCGCAGGCCCAGCACCGCCTCCCGGGGGTGCAGCACCCCGGTCGGGTTGGTCGGGTTTCCGAGCACCACCAGGTCGGCGGCCGCCGGGACGACCGCGTCGGAAAGCCGGAACGGCGGCGGCAGGACCACCTGCCGCAGCGGAATTCCGGCGGCGGACAGCACCGCCTCGGGCTCGGTGAACGACGGGGCGATCAGCGCGGCCGACCGCGGTTGCAGTGCCGGCAGCAGGGCGAAGCCCTCCGATCCGCCGGCCAGCAGCAGGACCCGGTCCTCCGGCACACCGTGACGGCGGGCCACCGCCGTGGTCGCCGCGGCGTGATCGGCGGCGCTGGGATACCCGGCGAGATCGGGCAGCCGGCCGGCCAGCCGCCGCAGCAGCCAGTCCGGCGGGGCGCCGTGGCGGACGTTGACGGCGAAGTCGAGTTCACCGGGCAACGCCGCCCGGTCACCGTGGTAGCGCGATCCCGGGCGCACCTGCCCCCGCGCAGCCCGATCACTCACCAGATGCACAGTAGTCGCCGGGCCTGTCGGCCGAGCCGACGATACGGCCGGGGACCGGTCAGCCACAATGGAGCGGTGAGTCCCATAGCCGCCGGCGCCCGTCCACAGTTGGTGATCTTCGATCTCGACGGCACGCTGACGGATTCGGCGGAGGGCATCGTGGCCAGTTTCCGGCACGCCCTGGCCGAGATCGGCGCCGAGGTGCCCGACGGCGATCTCGCCGGCCGCATCGTCGGCCCGCCGATGCACACCACCCTGGCGGAATTAGGTCTCGGTGACCGGGTCGACGAGGCGGTCGCCGCCTACCGGGCCGACTACACCAGTCGCGGGTGGGCGATGAACACGGTGTTCGACGGTGTCACCGAACTGCTGACCGATCTGCGCGACGCCGGGGTGCGACTGGCGGTGGCCACCTCCAAGGCCGAACCGACCGCGCGCCGCATCCTCGAGCACTTCGAGATGGCGGCGCACTTCGAGGTGATCGCCGGCGCGAGCTTGGACGGGACGCGGGCCGACAAGGCCGAGGTGCTGGCTCACGCGTTGGCACAGCTGGAACCGCTGCCCGAGCGGGTATTGATGGTGGGCGACCGCGCCCATGACGTGGAGGGCGCCGCCGAGCACGGGATCGCCACCGTGGTGGTGGGCTGGGGCTACGGCGGGTCCGATTTCCCGGATCCGCACGTTGCGGGGCGGGCGACCCACGTCACCACGGTCGACGACCTGCGGGAGGCCCTCGGTGTCTGAGCCCCGCATCCCGCTGCATGTCACCTTCGTCTGCACGGGCAACATCTGCCGGTCACCGATGGCGGAGAAGATGTTCGCCCAACAGATTCTCCAGCGCGGGCTGGCCGATGCGGTCCGGGTGACCAGCGCGGGTACCGGGGACTGGCATGCCGGCGGCGGTGCCGATGACCGCGCGGTACGGGTGCTGCGGGACCGGGGCTACCCCGCCGAGCACCGGGCCGCCCAGGTCGGCGCGGACCACCTGGCCGCCGATATGGTGGTGGCGCTCGGGCGCAACCATCTCCGGCTGCTCGCCGACTACGGAGTACCACCCGAGCGGCTGCGAATGCTGCGGTCGTTCGAACCCCGGTCCAGTGCCCATGCACTCGACGTCGAAGACCCCTACTACGGCGACCACACCGATTTCGAAGATGTGTTCACCGTCATCGAAGCGGCCCTGCCGGGTCTGCACAGCTGGGTCGACGAGCAGCTGGCCGCCCGGGATTCCACCGCCCGCGAGGTATCGCGCTGATGCGCCGGTTGGCTTTCCTGTTTCGGCCAGGATGGATCGCCCTGGCACTGGTGGTGGCGGCCTTCACCTATCTGGCCTTCACGGTGCTGGCACCGTGGCAGCTGGGCAAGAACACCGCCACCTCCCGGGAAAACCGGCAGATCGAGGCGTCCCTGACGGCCGATCCGGTGCCGGTGACAGACTTTCTGCCGCAACAGGATTCGTCGGCACCCAATGCGCAGTGGCGCCGGGTCACCGCAACCGGCCGGTACCTGCCCGGCACCCAGGTACTGGTGCGGCTCCGGGTGGTCGGCGCGGCCCCGGCCTACGAGGCGCTCTCCGCGTTCGCGGTCGACGGCGGACCCACCGTGCTGGTCAACCGCGGCTACATCGCCCCCGAACAAGGCACCGCGGTGCCGCCGATCCCAGCGCCACCGACCGGAACGGTGACCATCACCGCACGGCTGCGCGATTCGGAGACCACCGCGGCCGAGCGCAGGCAACCATTCACCGAGTCAGGCTTCCTGCAGGTGTACGGCATCGACACCAGCCAGATCGCCGAACTCGTCAAGACCCCGTTGACCGGCTCCTACCTACAGTTGACGGACAACCAACCGGGGGTGCTCAAAGCTCTGCCGCTCCCCCAACTCGATGCCGGACCGTTCCTGTCCTACGGGATCCAGTGGATTGCCTTCGGCATCCTCGCCCCGATCGGCCTCGGTTACTTCCTCTACAGCGAAATCCGGATACGCCGCCGGGAGGCCGCGGCCCGGGCCGGCGCCGAGTCCGATTCCGCCGCGGGCATTCCCGCCCAGCCGGTCACCGTCGAGGAGAAACTGGCCGACCGGTACGGACGCCGACGCTGAGCCTCCACATACGCTGAGCCCCGATATAAAGGTCCCCTAGTGGAACCTTACGGCGAACAGTACGGTGATGGTGCTGTCAGTCCGGGTGAGCCCGCCACACCATTGGGATCCGTTCCAGGCAGGCACCGGATGTTGAGGGGTCAATTGTGAGCGCAACTCGGCTCTCGGCTGGCCGGCCGTTCTGGGTGCTGTTCGCAAGCCTGCTGGCGGGTCTTGCGGTGGAGTTGCTGATACCGAAAACCCCGCTGTCATCGTTCCTGCTGGTACCCGTGGTCGCGTCGGCTCTGCTCGGCAGGCCTGCGCTGACCGCCGTTCTGTCACTGATGTCGCTCGCGCTCGCGCTACCCGCGCAATTGTGGCTGGACTACCCAGCCACCCAAATTGCTGTTCGATCGCTGCTCCTGGTGACAGCCGGGATCATCGCGATCGGGTTGGCGGCCTACGTCGCTCGCACCAACCGTGAGCGTGATGCGGCATTGTCTGGCGCCCAATCGAGCAAGGACCTGCTGCGCAATGTCATTGACGCGATGCTTGATCCGCAGATTTTGTTCCAACCCGTTCGCGACAGCGGCGGGCGTATCACCGATTTCACCTACCGGGAAGTCAACCGCGCCGCCACTGCCCTTGGTGTGATCACCCGGGACATGCTGGGACAGTCCCTCGCCCAGAACTTCCCCAACATTGCCGAATCCGGACTGCTGGGGCAATACATACACTGCTCGGAGACCGGCGAGCCCGTGGCCTTAGACGACTTCGAGTTCTTCAACGCAGTCCTCGGCCAGTCTCGGCACTACGACATCCGCGGAGCCCGTACCGACGACGGGTGTTTGAGCATGACCTTCCGGGATGTCACCGAACGCCACCGCTACCGCGAACGACTGGCCGCGTCCGAACGGCGCTACCGGCTGCTGGCCGCGAACTCCAGCGACCTGGTCACCCACGTGCGCGATGGCAGGTTCGTCTGGACCTCACCGGCGGCCGAGGAGATCCTCGGCGCCCCGGCCCCGTATTGGGTCGGCCGGCAATTACAAGAAATTTTTCCGCCCGAGGCCCTGTCCGCTTCGGCCGCCAGGCTGGCGACTCTCGCGCAAGGCGGCAAGGTTAAGGAGCGCGTCCAGGTGGTCTCAGTGGACGGCGTCACGCACTGGGTTGACCTGCACGCCCGACCCTTTTACGACGACGACGGCCGCCAGGACGGCTTCAGCGCCGCACTGCGCCTCGCCGATGACGAGGTGGCCGCAGAGCGGGCCGCCGAGGAGGCACGCCGGCAACAGGTCCGAGCCGACGCGCTCTACCGCCGTTCGATGGAGAGCGCGGCGGTGGGGATGTGCCTGATCGACACCGAAGGCGGCTTCATCGACGTCAATGACGCCTTATGTGCATTCTTCGGCTATGACGCCGAGACCTTGAAGCGCAAGACCTGGCAGGAACTGACCGCACCGGACCATTTGCAGGCCGATCTGAGCCGGTTCAACGATGTGCTGGCAGGTCGACTGCAGTCCTACCGGATGACCAAGCAGTACGTTCACGCAAAAGGCCACCTGATCTGGGGCGACCTTTCGGTGAGTTGCATCACGGATGAGCACGGGAAGGTCGAGCGCGTCATCTCCCAGATCGTCGACATCACCGCCAAGACAGAAGCCGACGAACGTAATCGAACGCTCGCTCGACAGCTTCAGCAGCAGAGCGAACTCGTCAAGGCAGAATTGGACAGTGCCGCAGGCTATATGGCCTCGATCATGCCGCGGGGACTTGGTGGTCCGGTCGCAGTGTCGTCGCTTTACTTACCGTCTCGCGCACTCGGCGGTGACTGCTTCGACTACACCTGGATTGACGACGATCACCTGATCGTCTATCTCATCGACGTCTCCGGACACGGTATCGAACCCGCACTGCTGGCGGTCTCGCTGCAGAACCTGATGCGTTCCGGAACCTTCACCACACAAACCATGATTGATCCCGAGTCCGTGCTGACCGAGTTGAACCGGCTGTTCCAGATGGACCAGCAGAGCGAGCACTACTTCACCATCTGGTACGGGGTCTACCAACTATCAAGCCGCACGCTGCGCTACGCCAGCGCTGGTGCACCACCCGCCTATGCGATCAGTGCCACGACCGGAAAATCGCCCACCCCAACCGAATTGACCACCAACTGCACCCCGGTCGGGGTCTTCACCGATACCGAATTCACGGCTGCCACCTTCTCCGTACCGCCCGGGTGTCGAATCCTCATCTTCAGTGACGGTGCCAGTGAGATGGTCCTCGCCAGCGGCGAACAACTGGGGCTGCGAGGCCTCAGGGAACTCTACGGCCGGTTGGCCGGATCGCCGAACTGGTCTCTTGACGACTTCATCGAGCAGTTACGCGCTCTGGCACCCGCCGGAGTCTTCGAGGACGACTGCTCACTGATTCAGTTGGCAATCGAGTGAACACCGACGAACAGCCCAGGGCGGCGACCAGCGAGCCGTCAGCCGACCAGCGTCCAGCAGTCGACGGGCGTTGGCCGGAGACCGAAACAGGTCGGCGGCCTCGTGCCAAGCTTCCCGCTCGTCGGCCGAGGGCACCCGATCATCGTTGAACTGCTGAATCAACGGGATCAGGTTCTTGCCAGCTTCACTCGCCGTGACTGCCATCAGGCGCGCACCTCCCACTGGTAGGCAATGTGGTGCAGCCGAGGGTCACCGCCACGACCACCGCGGCACCCTGAACCAACCGGGACAACCGCACCGCCCGGCGCAGATCCCGCGGCCCCGGGGCGGGACCGTCGCCCAGCGTGGGCCGGATCTCCAACTGGTGGCGGTACTGGGTGGGGCCGCCCAGCCGGATGCCGAGTGCACCGGCGAACGCCGCCTCCGGTATGCCGGCGTTGGGACTCGGGTGACGGGCGGCGTCACGCCGCCAGGCCCGCGCCGCACCGGCCGGCGATCCGCGAACCAGAGCCGCGCATGCCACCACCAGCACCCCGGTCACCCGGGCCGGCAGGTAGTTGGCGGCGTCATCGGATCGGGCAGCAGCCCAACCGAATCGGGCATAACGCGGCGACCGGTTGCCGATCATCGCGTCCAGCGTGTTGATCCCGCGGTACGCCAGCACCCCCGGAACCCCGGCTACCGCCACCCACAGCAACGGCGCAACCTGCGCATCGGAGGTGTTCTCCGCCACCGATTCGCAGGCCGCGCGGGCCAGCCCCGGGCCGTCGAGAACCGAGGGGTCGCGACCGCACAGCGACGGCAGTAATTCCCGGGCACCGTCGAGGTCCCCGGCCTCGAGCCGGTCGGCCATCGCCGATCCGGTTCGGGCCAGCGTGGTTCCGCCCAAAGCCGTCCAGGTCGCCGCGGCCGTCAGCGCACCGGCCGCCGGCCCGCGTCCGGCCCGGCGTTGCAGCAGCGCTCCGGCGCCGGCCAGCCCTCCCACCAGAACCGCGGTGTGCAGCACTCCGGCGGCCCGGCTATCGCGGTAGCTGAACCTCTCAAGAATCGTTGCACACCAACCGAACCCCGCCACCGGATGGCCACGTCGCGGGTCGCTGAACAGCGCGTCGGCAACGAATCCCGCCGCGATCCCGGCGGCTCGCCACCGGTCTCGCAACCTCACCCCAGCAGCTTCTCACACATGATCTACTGCAGAGCGAGTCCAACGGAAGCGGAGCAATGCCAGATCGAATTCTCAAGGCCGGAACCATCATCACCATGGATCCGAGTCGGCCCCGGGCTGAGGCGGTTGCCGTGTCCAACGGCCGCATCACCGCGGTCGGATCCCTCGACGAGTGCCGCGCCGCCGCCCCGGGCGCCGAGGTGGTCGACACCGGCGCGGCTGCCCTGCTGCCCGGCCTGGTGGAGCCGCACAGTCACCCGCTGATGAGCGGTGTCGCCCTGAACCCGCCGGCCCGCAACATCACCCCGTTCAACGATCCGCATTGGTCGGACGTGCAGAAGGTTTTCACGGCCGCCATCGCCGAGACCGACCCGAGCACACCGCTGTTGTTCTCCGGCTTTGACGCACTGCTTCACCAGCGGCCCGCACCGGAGGCACCCGAACTAGACAGGATTTTCGGGGACCGGATCGCGGTCATCGTCGACAACTCCGGCCATGGCGTGTATTTCAACACCGCGCTGATGAAGTCCAAGGGTTGGGACGTCACCCCGCCGGCCGACCCGGTCGGGGCGCATTTCGGCCGCAATCCCGATGGCAGCCTCAACGGCCAGGGCTTCGAGACCGGGGTGTTGTTCGCCGTGGTCGGCGACATCCTCGCCAAACTCGGCAACCCATTGGTGGCCGGGGCCGAGTACTACGCGACGATGGCCCGGGCCGGGCTGACGTCCACCTCGGATATGACCTTCGACCTCAATCTCAAGGCCGGGTACGAGGCGTTGGCGGCAGCCGAGTCCTGCCCGTTGCGGGTCAGCATGTGGGAGGTCTCCACCAGCGATACCTTCACCGAGCCCACATCCTTCGCTGCGGGCGACGAGTGGCTGATCAAGCAGGGCGTCAAACTGTGGACCGACGGTTCGCCCTGGGTGGGCAACATCGGCATCTCGTTCCCCTATCTGGACAGCGAGGCCACCCGGCTGGCCGGTATCGACCCGGCCAAGGCAGGCGGACCGCAGTCGATGAACTACACCCGCGCCCAACTGGACGCCATTCTCGATAAGGCGGGACCGGCCGGCTGGCAGATGGCGCTGCACGCCAACGGAGATCTGGCGATCGACCTCGCGCTGGATGCCTACGAGGCGGCGCTGAAGCGGCACAACCTGATCGGCACCGATCACCGCTGGCGTATCGAGCACCTCGGCGCAGGCACCCGCCGCCACTTCGACCGGGCCGCCAAGCTCGGCGTCTACACCTCGATGGCGCCGTTCCAGTACTACTACTGGGGCGATCTGCTGGACGGGCAGATGTTCGACCCCGAGCACGGTGCCCGCTGGCAGTCCTTCGGTGATGCCGCCGGCTCCGGTGCGGTGGTCTCGTTCCACAACGACGGTTCGGTGTCCCCGCCGTCGCCGATCCTCAACATTGCGACCGCGGTGACCCGTCGGACCCGTTCCGGAGCCGTGCACGCACCCGATCAGACCATGCCACTGGAACAGGCGTTGCGGGCGCACACCATCGACGCCGCGCGAACTCTGCACCGGGAGGCGCTCGTCGGCTCGATCGCCCCCGGCAAACTGGCCGACTTCACCGAACTCGCGGCCGATCCCTACACCGTCGACCCCATCGCGCTTGCGGAGCAGGCCGCGGTGCTGGGGACCTGGGTCAGCGGCCGGCGCGTCGACCTCGACGCCTTCCTCGGCGCGGTACGGGGTACCGATGCCGCCCCCCACGGACATCTGGCGGGGCACGCTACCCGGCGCGGTTGTTGCTGACCCGGACTTGATGCGCTCCTGTCGCTGTCGAGTGGGACGTCAGCAATGGGCCCAGCCAGACCTAGTCCCCCGACCGAACCGTTCCTGTCTCGCCTTCGGATCTAGGCCAGGCATCGGAAACGACGACCAACTGGGTAATGCTCAGGCCCGACGAGCAAGGGGACCGCATGACAACTGTCGCCATTTACCTTGTGATCACTTTCGGTTTGGGCGGGATCGCCCTGGCAATGCGCCTGCCCCCCTTGGTGGGTTTCCTGGCAGCCGGATTCGTCATCAACGCACTCAACATCAGGGAACTGCCGCAGCTGGAAGTACTGGCGGATCTTGGCGTGACCCTGTTGCTTTTCGCGATCGGCCTCAAGCTCGACGTCCGCATCCTGCTACGCCGCGAGGTGTGGTTGACCACATCAGCGCACATGGTGATCAGCGTTGTCCTGGGAAGCGCCATGCTTTGGCTGGCCGCCGTGCTCGGGGTCGCCATGCTGGCAGGGCAGAGCATTCAGACGATCGCTCTGCTTGCCTTCGCCTTGTCGTTCTCCAGCACGGTGTTCGTGGTCAAGGTCCTCGAGGAGCGGGGGGAATCCCATGCACTCTATGGCCGCGTCGCCATCGGCATCCTGGTGATGCAGGACATCATCGCCGTGGTCTTCCTGACGGCCAGCAGCGGCCACCTGCCTAGCCCGTGGGCGCTGGCGTTGGTGGGCCTGTGGCCACTGTCCCGCATCCTGCGCAAGATCTGGGGCCGGCTGGGCCACGGCGAGATGCAATCGCTGTTCGGCATCGTGATGGCGCTTGTCCCCGGGTACGCGTTGTTCTCCGCGCTGGGGCTCAAAGGTGACCTTGGCGCTCTGGTGATGGGGGTCCTCCTGGCCTCGCACCCGGCGTCCTCGGAACTGGCACGCTCGCTGTTCCACATCAAGGAACTGCTGCTCGTGGGTTTCTTCGTATCGATTGGCCTGACGGGGCTGCCGGATATGCCGACTATCGGCGTTGCGCTGCTGATGCTGCTACTCCTGCCATTCAAGGCGGTCTGGTACGTGGTACTGCTGTCGCGGCTCAAACTGCGGTATCGCACCGCACTGCTTGCCGGGCTGGGGCTGATGAACTTTTCCGAGTTCGGCTTGATCGTGGTATCGGTCGGGGTTTCGGCCGGCTTATTGGAACAAGCCTGGCTGGTGGAGATGTCGATCGCTGTGGCCATGAGCTTCGTGGTATCGGCCCTGCTCAACGGCCGCGGGCATTTGATGGTGGAGAAGATCGCGGCTCGCCTGCCGGCCCAGAACGAACGCACCCTGCACCCGGAAGAACGCCCCGGCGACGCCGGCGACGCCGAGGTCGTGGTGATCGGTATGGGCCGGGTCGGGTTCGCCGCCTACCAACGACTCACCGATCACTACGGGCTCCGAGTAGTCGGTGTCGACTACGACGGGCCCCGTATCGAGCGACTTGCGGCCACGGGGTTGCGCGTGATCGAAGGTGACGCCACCGATCTGTACTTCTGGAACCAGCTACGACGTTCCGACTCGGTACGCATCGCCATCTTGGCGATGCCACGTCATGGCGCCAATGTCACCGCGCTCGAATGTCTGCGCGAGTCTGGCTTCAGCGGCAAGGTCGCCGCCGTCGCCCGATATGACGATGAGGTGCAGTGGGCCAAGGACCACGGCGTCGGCATCGCCTTCAATGTGTACGCGGGCGCTGGACTGGAGTTGGCCGATCAGGTGGCCGACGATGCCGCACCCCGTGGAGGTGAATCCGATCGCCGCCCGGAGGGCCAATAGCCGATGGCACCGGCCACCGCGGCACCGACGATCGACTCCGAAGGCCGTGGCGGGGCCGTGGTGGGGCCGCCACGACAGCATCACTGTCGTACCCCCCACCTAGAGTTCGCGGTGCATAGCCGGATCGATACAGGGGGTAGACGAAATGGCGGGTTCATCGGACGGGACCAGACGGGGTGGGCCACCGGAAACGTGGCCGGAGTATCTGCGCCGGATCAGCGGCGGGGCCACTCAGGCCCAGATCGCCGAGCGCATCGGCATCGGCCGACTCTCGGTCTGCAACTGGTTGCACGGAAAGACGCAACCCAAGGCCGAGACGGTGATCAGCGTGGCCCGGGCCTTCGGCCGCTCCCCGGTCGAGGCTCTGGTGGTGGCGGCCTATCTGGGCACCGACGAGGTCGGCGATCCGGTTGAGGTGAGCGTCTCGCTGGAACAGGTCCTCGGTGAGTTGCTCGGAGCCGAGGTACTACGCCGGCTGACCAGGTTGGAAAGCCTGGCCGGCACGGTTTGAGCCCGCAGGCAGCGGGACACGCGTAGCTTGGGCCGCGATGATTCCGCCCCAGAAACAGATGACCGGGATGCTGGGACACCCGGTGGCCGAGAACCCGATTGACCGGATGTTCGACGCGGTCTACGCCCACTACGGTCTGCCCTGGCAGTTCTGGAAGAGCGACATCGCAGACGAACGCGACCTGGCACTGGCCGTCGCCGCCCTGCGACCGCTGGGTTATCGCGGCGTGGGGATCACAGTTCCCTACAAGGTGGCGGTGATCGAGTGGCTCGACTCTGTCGATGACGACGTGCGCGCCATCGGTGCCGCCAACTACGTCACCATCGAGCAGGGTCGGCTGACCGGCCATAACAATGACGGCAAGGGGGTCGTCAGGGCCATCGAGAAGGTGACGCCCCTGGGTGGCCACCGAGTCGTGATGCTGGGCGCCGGGGGCGCCGGGCGGGCGATGGCGATGGAGATCGCCCGGGCAGGTGCCGAGCATCTGACCCTGGTGACCCGGCGGGAAGCCCAGGGGTCCGAGGTGGCCGGGCGGGTGCAGGAGGTCACCGGGGTGCCCTGCCGATGGCAGCCCTGGAACGCACCGATCGCCGTGCCCGAGCACACCACCCTGCTGATGAATGCCACCCACCTGGGTTGTGCGCCGGAGCTGGAACCGGTTCCGGTGAACTGGGATTCGGTAGAAGAGGACTGCGTGGTGGTGGATGTGATCACCAATCCCCGGATCACCCCCTTCCTGGCCACCGCCGCCCAACGGGGCTGCCGCATCGTCGACGGGGTGGAGATGCTGGTCCAGTTGGCGATGGAGATATTCCAGCGCTGGACGGGGGTCTCACCCGAGGAAGCCGTCTTTCAGGCGGCAGTGGCCGACGCCCTCGGCGAGGACGCCCCCTGTCGATGATTGTGGGCGTGGACGGTATCGAACCGCCGACCGCTGGTGTGTAAAACCAGAGCTCTACCACTGAGCTACACGCCCCGTGCCACGGACAGCGCTACACGCCCGTGCCCGGGCAGGCTACCCGCCGCCGGTGCGGGTTGGAAAATCGCGCGTCAGGCCTTCAGCGTCGCCAGCGCGTCGGTCCACACCTTCTGATCACGGGCCTCGCCTGGTTGGTTGCACTCGGCGAACCGGATCACCCCGGCTCGGTCGATGACGAAGGTTCCGCGATTGGCGAAGCCGCCATCGTCGTTGAACACCCCGTACGCCTGCGCCACCGCGCCGTGCGGCCAGAAATCGGAGAGCACCGGAAAGGTGAATCCGCTTTCGGTGGCCCAGATCTTATGCGTCGGGGGTGGCCCCACCGACACCGCAAGGGTGGCGGTGTCGTCATTGTCGTAGGTGGGCAGATTGTCCCGGACCTCATCGAGTTCGCCCTGGCAGATGCCGGTGAAGGCCAGCGGGAAGAACACCAGCAGCACATTCTTGCGACCCCTGAAGTCACTGAGGCTGACCGGCTGACCGTTCTGGTCCTTGAGGGTGAAGTCCGGGGCTTGCGCCCCGACCGGAAGAGTCATGAGTGCCTTCCGGCCGCTTTGGACTTGGGCTGCACCAGCCGACTGCCGATCCAGTCGCCCAGATTCGCCGACGATGTCTGCATCAGGCCCGCAGTGGGGGCCGCCTCGGCGATATCCGCCGGCAGCACATGACCGGGTTTGCCGGTCTTGGGTGTCAGAACCCAGATGATCCCGTCCTCGGCAAGCGGGGTGATGGCGTCCATCAGCCGATCCACCAGGTCCCCGTCGCCGTCTCGCCACCACAGCAGCACCACATCGATCACCTCGTCGGCATCCTCGTCGAGAAGGTCGCTGCCGCAGGCCTCCTCGACATCGAACCGGATGCCGTCATCGGAATCGTCGTCCCAGCCCAACTCCTGGACGATCTGATCGGGGTGGATGTCCAGCCGCTGTGCGTAGCTTCGCCCGCCGTCACCCAAGGCGACCACCGTCTCAGACCTCCTCTTGCGTCGACCGCCTGTCGTGCGCCTATCGTCGCACGACCGGCCCCGGTCGTTCTCGTCGCGGTCGGTTATCGGTACATCACGTCACAAAGATCCAGGGCATTCGCCCTGGCATCGTTGAGTTCTGTGATGACCGTATTGAACTCAGCCGGCGGCGCCTGGTTGGTGATCGCCTCGGCGGTATTGAGGGCACTGGCGACCCAGCCCAGGAACACCTCCGCGAGTTCGTCAGGCACCATCTCACTGATGCTGTTCTCCACCGCTTCCGCGCTCTGGATCAACGCATCGACGGCCGGCACCTCGGTGGCCCCGACATCGCCACCCGCCTCGTTGAACGCGTCGACATAGTCGTTCACCGCGTCAATGGCCTCGGCACTGGTGGTCGCCAGGATCTCGCAGGTCGCCAACGCGGCCTGCGTGGTCATCGAGGCCTGCCGTTCGGACTCCCGGGCGCTGGAACTCGCCGCGGACTGCGAGGACGACAGCGACATCGACGTGCGGTAGGCCGGGGCTTCCTCGGCATTCACGGCGGCGTCACCCCCGGTGACGGTGGTACAACCCGCCGCCCCCATGGACAGCACTACAGCACCGGCGGCCAGCACTCCGGCGATGCGCACCCCCCGCGCGGTTCCGCTCAGCACGGGTGCAGACGTTACCGGGTAACCGCCCGGATCGGCGCGCGGCGCGAACTCTGCGTCGCGAGCGGCCTCGGTGCGGCACGATAGGGCGGTAATCAATCCCACCCCTCCCCCAAGCCACCAAGGAGCGGAAGTGACGGCCCAGTTCGCGCGCGATCAACGGAGTCAAGGCCCGGGTGGTTCACCCGAATCCGATCGGGTTCGGGTGATTCGCGACGGCGTTGCCTCGTACCTGCCCGATATCGACCCCGAGGAGACCTCGGAGTGGCTGGAGTCGTTCGACTACCTGCTGTCGCGTTCCGGCCCGGCGCGCGCCCGGTATCTGATGCTGCGCCTGCTTGAGCGGGCCGGCGAACAACGGGTGGCGCTGCCGGCGTTGACCTCGACGGACTACGTCAACACCATTCCCACCGAATTGGAACCGTGGTTCCCCGGTGACGAGGACGTCGAGCGCCGCTACCGACGCTGGATCCGATGGAACGCCGCCATCATGGTGCATCGCGCCCAGCGCCCCGGGGTCGGCGTCGGCGGGCACATTTCCACCTACGCGTCGTCGGCAGCGCTCTACGAGGTGGGCTTCAACCACTTCTTCCGCGGCAAGTCCCACGCCGGTGGCGGCGACCAGGTCTACATCCAGGGCCACGCCTCGCCCGGAATCTATGCCCGCGCCTTCCTCGAGGGCCGGTTGTCCGCCGATCGACTCGACGGGTTCCGTCAGGAGCACAGCCACCCCGGTGGCGGACTTCCGTCGTACCCGCATCCCCGGTTGATGCCGGACTTCTGGGAGTTCCCGACGGTGTCGATGGGCCTGGGCCCGATGAACGCCATCTACCAGGCCCGGTTCAACCACTACCTGCACGACCGCGGTATCAAGGACACCTCCGACCAGCATGTCTGGGCATTCCTCGGCGACGGCGAGATGGACGAGCCGGAGAGCCGCGGACTGATCCAGGTCGCCGCCAACGAGGCGCTGGACAACCTCACCTTCGTGGTCAACTGCAACCTTCAGCGCCTCGACGGGCCGGTTCGCGGCAACGGCAAGATCATCCAGGAACTGGAGTCCTTCTTCCGGGGCGCCGGCTGGAACGTCATCAAGGTGGTGTGGGGACGCGAGTGGGACGCCCTGCTGCAGGCCGATAAGGACGGGGCGCTGGTGAACCTGATGAACACCACCCCGGACGGCGATTTCCAGACGTACAAGGCCAATGACGGCACCTACGTCCGGGAACACTTCTTCGGCCGCGACCCCCGCACCAAGGCGCTCGTGCAGAACATGTCCGACGCCGAGATCTGGAACCTCAAGCGCGGGGGCCACGACTACCGCAAGGTTTACGCCGCCTACCGCGCCGCGATGGACCACAAGGGTCAGCCGACGGTGATCCTGGCCAAGACCATCAAGGGTTACACGCTCGGCTCGCACTTCCAGGGCCGCAACGCCACCCACCAGATGAAAAAGCTTGCGCTGCAGGACCTCAAGGATTTCCGGGACTTCATGCGAATTCCGATCAGCGACGCCCAACTGGAGGAGAACCCGTACCTCCCGCCGTACTACCATCCGGGTCCGGACACCCCGGAGATCCGGTACCTGCTCGACCGGCGGACCGCGCTCGGCGGGTTCGTGCCCGAGCGCCGCACCACGTCCAAGGCTCTGGCCCTGCCGCCGAGCGAGGTCTACAAGCCGTTGAAGTCCGGCTCCGGAAACCAGGCCGTGGCCACCACCATGGCGACCGTCCGGATCTTCAAGGAACTGCTGCGCGAAACGGGCGAGAACGCCGTCGGTCAGCGCATCGTGCCGATCATTCCCGACGAGGCGCGGACCTTCGGGATGGACTCGTGGTTCCCGACGCTGAAGATCTACAACCGCAACGGCCAGCTCTACACCGCCGTCGACGCCCAACTCATGCTGGCCTACAAGGAGAGCGAGAAGGGCCAGATCCTGCACGAGGGCATCAACGAGGCCGGGTCCACCGCATCGTTCACCGCGGTCGGCTCGTCGTACTCGACACACAACGAGCCGATGATCCCGGTCTACATCTTCTACTCGATGTTCGGCTTCCAGCGCACCGGCGACAGCTTCTGGGCCGCCGCCGACCAGATGGCCCGCGGCTTCGTGCTGGGTGCCACCGCGGGGCGCACGACGCTCACCGGCGAGGGTCTGCAGCACGCCGACGGTCACTCCATGCTGCTGGCGTCGACCAACCCCGCGGTGGTGGCCTACGACCCGGCATTCGCCTACGAACTCGCCCATATCGTCGAGAGCGGGCTGAACCGGATGTTCGGCAAGGACCCGGAGAACGTGTTCTTCTACATCACCATCTACAACGAGCCCTACCACCAGCCCGCCGAGCCGGAGAACCTCGACGTCGAGAGCCTGTTGCGCGGGATGTACCGCTACCGGCCGGCCGGCCAGCCGCGCACCAGCACCGCCCAGATCCTGGCCTCCGGCGTGGCGATGCCGGACGCCCTGCGGGCCGCCGACATGCTGGCGCAGCGCTGGGACGTGGCTGCCGACGTGTGGTCGGTGACGAGCTGGAACGAACTGCACCGTGACGGCCTGGCCGTGGAGAAGGAGATCCTGCGCCACCCGGACCAGCCGGCCCCGACAGCGTTCGTCACCCGGGTGCTGAGCCGGACGACCGGTCCGGTGGTCGCCGTATCGGACTGGATGCGGGCGGTTCCCGAGCAGATCCGGCCCTGGGTGCCGAACACCTACGTCACCCTTGGGACCGACGGGTTCGGCTTCTCCGACACCCGCCCGGCCGCGCGCCGCTACTTCAACACCGACGCCGAGTCGGTGGTGGTGGCGGTGCTCGAGGCGTTGGCCCGCGACGGCGAGATCGATCCGTCGGTTCCGGTCGCGGCAGCCCGGGAGTACCGCATCGACGATGTGCTGGCGGCCCCGGAGCAGACCTCGGATCCCGGAGTGGCGTAGCCACGACATCAGGACCCGGAGTGGCGTAGCCACGACATCAGGACCCGGAGTGGCTTGAGGGCGCCCAAGCCACGACAGCGATTTTTTTGGCGGATCCCGCCAAAATGTGCCGTAGGTTTTAGATGTGACCGACAAGCCGCCAGCCGAGCAACCGCATTCAACACTGGAGCTGCTCGCTGACGTGCCGGACTCCACCCTGCGCCGGCTCAAGGGCTACTCCGGCCGGCTGGCCACCGAGGCCGTACAGGCGATGCAGACCCGGCTGCCGTTCTTCGCCGATCTGGAAGCCTCCCAGCGAGCCAGCGTGCAACTGGTGGTCCAGGCTGCGGTGGTCAACTTCGTCGAGTGGGTGCGCAATCCCACCAGCAATGTCGGCTACACCGCGCAGGCCTTCGAACTGGTGCCCCAGGACCTGACCCGCAGGATCGCCCTGGCGCAGACCGTCGACATGGTTCGGGTGACGATGGAGTTCTTCGAAGAGGTCGTCCCGATGGCGGCCCGCAACTCCGAGCAACTGACGGCGCTCAAGGTCGGGATACTGCGGTACAGCCGCGACCTGGCCTTCGCGGCGGCCGCCATCTACGCCGACGCAGCCGAGGCGCGCGGATCCTGGGACAGCCGGATGGAGGCCAGCGTGGTCGATGCGGTGGTCCGAGGGGACACCGGCCCGGAGTTGCTGTCCCGGGCGGCGGCGCTGAACTGGGACACCACCGCACCGGCGACCGTGGTGGTGGGCACGCCGCCGCCGGGCCGGGAGGATCTCGCCGGGGAGGACGTCCGCGATATCGCCCTGCGGCACAGCCGTGCGGCGTTGGCCGACGTACACGGCACCTGGCTGATCGCGATCATCTCCGGACCGCTGTCGCCGACCGACCGGTTCTTCAACGACCTGCTCACCGCCTTTTCCGACGGCCCGGTGGTGATCGGGCCGACCGCCCCCATGCTGACCGCCGCGTACCACAGCGCCGGTGAGGCGATCTCCGGAATGAACGCCGTTGGGGGCTGGAGTGGCGCCCCGCGGCCGGTGCTGGCCCGCGAACTCCTGCCCGAACGGGCCCTGCTCGGTGACACCTCGGCGGTGGCGGCCTTGCACACTGACGTCACCCGACCGCTCGCCGACGCCGGCCCCGCCCTGTCGGAGACCCTCGACGCCTACCTCGACAGCGGCGGAGCGATCGAGGCCTGCGCCCGGAAACTGTTCGTTCATCCAAATACCGTCCGTTACCGGCTCAAGCGGATCGCCGACTTCACCGGCCGCGACCCCACCGTGCCGCGTGACGCCTACGTCCTGCGGGTCGCCACCACGGTTGGCCGCCTGGGCTATCCGGCATCACCGACCAGCACCCCCCAGACCAGTGCAAACGCCCCTGCGGCGCAGCTCACACCACCGCTGGTGGGGCTGGGCCGCGAAGAGTAGGTCGCGGGGAGGTATCGCTGACGTCGCGTTCCCAAGCACTTTTGTGGGGTCTCCACAAAAACCTAAGACAAGGTTCATAATCCTTTACACCCCGCAAATCGGCTTTCACAGTGTTCTCTTAGAGATGTGATTGCGCTCCTCGCGCCCGGACAGGGCTCGCAGACTCCCGGCATGCTCGCCGAGTGGCTGACGCTGCCCGGGGCCGCCGATCGTCTCGCCGTCTGGTCACAGATCAGCGGCCTGGATCTGGGCCGGTTGGGCACCACCGCCACCGCCGATGAGATCACCGACACCGCGGTCACCCAACCCCTGGTCGTGGCCACCACCCTGCTCGCCCACGACGAACTGGCCCGGCGCGGCCTGCTGTCCGCCACCGAGACCATCGTCGCCGGTCACTCGGTCGGTGAGATCGCCGCCTATGCGATCGCGGGCGTCATCTCGGCCGATGACGCGGTCCGATTGGCCGCGGTCCGGGGCGCGGAGATGGCCAAGGCCTGCGCGGCCGAGCCCACCGGTATGTCGGCCGTGCTCGGCGGTGACGAAGCCGAGGTGCTGGCCCGCTTGGAGGCCCTGGAACTGGTCCCGGCCAATCGCAATGCGGCCGGCCAGATCGTGGCCGCCGGCGCGGTCACCGCACTGGAGAAACTTGCCGAGGACCCGCCGGCCAAGGCCCGGGTGCGCGCACTGGCCACCGCGGGGGCGTTCCACACCCATTACATGGCCTCGGCCCTGGACGGATACGCCGCGGTTGCCGCCAGTGTCAGCGCGGCCGATCCCCGCACGACGCTGCTGTCCAATGCCGACGGTCAGCCGGTGACCTCGGGAGCCGACGCGATGGCCAAGCTCGTCGCCCAGCTGACCCGCCCGGTGCGCTGGGATCTCTGCACCGAGACCATCCGGGCGCGCAACACCACGGCGATCGTCGAGTTCCCGCCCGCGGGGGCTCTGACCGGGATCGCCAAACGTGAACTTCGGGGCGTCGCGACGCATGCCGTCAAGACACCCGCAGATCTGGACGGCCTGACCGCTCTCTGAGGTCGGCCGCCAGAACAACCACAGGTAACACAACCGCATTTCATGAAACACACCGAGGAAGGGAGCCACACAGTGGCCGCCAGTCAGGACGAAATCATCGCCGGTCTCGCCGAGATCATCGAAGAGGTCACCGGTATCGAGCCGTCAGAGGTCACCCCGGAGAAGTCGTTCGTCGACGATCTGGACATCGACTCGCTGTCGATGGTGGAGATCGCGGTGCAGACCGAGGACAAGTACGGCGTGAAGATCCCGGACGAGGACCTGGCCGGTCTGCGCACGGTCGGTGACGTGGTCGCCTACATCCAGAAGCTGGAAGAGGAGAACCCCGAAGCCGCCGCCGCACTGCGCGAGAAGTTCGGCCAGTGACCAGGCCTTCCACTGCTAACGGGGGTTTCCCCAGCGTCGTGGTGACCGCCGTTGAGGCGACCACGGCGCTGGGCGCTGACATCGACAGCACGTGGAAGGGCCTGCTCGCCGGGGAGAGCGGCATCCGGGTCCTCGAGGACGACTTCGTCACCAAGTGGGATCTGCCGGTACGGATCGGCGGGCATCTCGTCGACCCGATCGACGACCACATGGGCCGACTGGACCTACGGCGGATGTCGTATGTCCAGCGGATGTCGAAGTACCTCGGCCGCAAGATGTGGGACGCCGCCGGCGACCCGCAGGTCGACCCGGACCGCTTCACCGTCGTCATCGGCACCGGACTGGGTGGCGGCGAGAAGATCGTCGAAACCTACGACACCATGAACGAGGGTGGCATCCGCAAGGTGTCGCCGCTGGCCGTTCAGATGATCATGCCCAACGGTGCGGCGGCTGTTGTCGGTCTCGACCTCGGCGCCCGCGCCGGCGTCATCACCCCGGTGTCGGCCTGTTCCTCCGGTTCGGAGGCCATCGCCCACGCCTGGCGGCAGATCGTCATGGGTGACGCCGATATCGCCGTCTGCGGTGGTGTCGAGGGCATGATCGAGGCGCTGCCGATCGCGGCGTTCTCGATGATGCGCGCGATGTCCACCCGCAATGACGATCCGGCGGCGGCTTCCCGACCCTTCGACAAGGATCGCGACGGGTTCGTCTTCGGTGAAGCCGGTGCGATGATGATCATCGAGACCGAGGAGCACGCCAAGGCCCGTGGCGCCAAGCCGTTGGCCCGGTTGCTGGGTGCGGGCATCACCTCGGACGCGTTCCACATGGTGGCTCCGGCGTCAGATGGTCTGCGGGCCGGCGGCGCCATGAAGCGGGCGATGGAGTTGGCGGGCCTGTCCGCCAAGGACATCGACCACGTCAACGCCCACGCCACGTCGACGTCCATCGGCGATATCGCCGAGGCGGCCGCCATCCGGGTCGCCGGTGTGGAACATGCTCCGGTGTATGCACCGAAGTCCGCACTCGGCCACTCGATCGGTGCGGTGGGTGCCTTGGAATCGATTCTGACGGTGCTCTCGTTGCGCGACGGGGTCATCCCGCCCACGCTGAACTACGAGACACCCGATCCGGAGATCGACCTCGACGTCGTCGCCGGCGAGCCGCGCTCCGGCGACTACAAGTACGCCATCAACAATTCGTTCGGCTTCGGCGGGCACAACGTCGCGCTCGCCTTCGGAAAGTACTAATCCGGGCGGAAGGACCCAACTGCACCGATGGCACAGCTGACAACGGGTAACGGTCTGCCGAACGTGGTCGTCACGGGCATCGCCATGACGACCGCGCTCGCAACCGACGCCGAGAACACCTGGAAGAAGCTTCTCGACGGCCAATCCGGAATCCGCACCCTCGATGATCCGTTCGTCGAGGAGTACGACCTGCCGGTCCGGATCGGCGGGCACCTGCTGGAGGACTTCGAAAGCGAGCTCAACAAGGTCGAGCTGCGACGGATGTCCTACCTGCAGAGAATGGCGACCGTCATCGGCAGGCGGGCCTGGCAGAACGCCGGATCCCCGGAGGTCGATACCCGTCGGCTGATGGTGTCGGTGGGCACCGGGATGGGTTCGTCAGAGGAACTGCTGTTCGCCTACGACGGCATGCGGGCCAAGGGTCTGCGTGCGGTGTCGCCGTTGGTGGTGCAGAAGTTCATGCCGAACGGCGCCGCTGCGGTCATCGGTCTGGAGCTTGGCGCGAAAGCCGGTGTCTGTACCGCGATCTCAGCGTGCGCCTCGGGGTCGGAGGCGATCGCCAACGCGTGGCGCAACATCGTCTACGGCGAGGCCGATATCGCGGTTTGCGGCGGGGTGGAGACCAAGATCGAGGCGGTGCCGATCGCCGGCTTCGCCCAGATGCGCATCGTGTTGTCCACGACCAACGACGACCCGGCCGGCGCCTGCCGGCCGTTCGACCGCGACCGCAACGGGTTCGTGTTCGGCGAGGCCGCCGCATTGATGGTGATCGAGACCGAAGAGCACGCCAAGGCCCGCGGGGCCACCATTCTGGCCCGGATCATGGGGGCGTCGGTCACCTCCGACGGCTACCACATCGTCGCGCCGGATCCCAACGGTGAACAGGCCGGTCAGGCCATCACCCGCGCGGTCCAACTGGCCGGACTCCAGCCCAGCGATATCGATCACGTCAACGCCCATGCCACCGGCACCCAGGTCGGGGACGTCGCCGAAGGCAAGGCCATCAACAACGCGATGCACGGCCACCGGCCCGCGGTCTACGCGCCCAAGTCGGCGCTGGGCCACTCGGTGGGCGCAGTGGGCGCGGTGGAGTCGATCCTCACCGTGATGGCCCTGCGCGACGGGGTGGTCCCGCCGACGCTGAACCTGCACAACCTCGATCCGGAAATCGATCTGGACGTGGTGGCAGGCGAACCTCGGCAGGGCGACTACCGGTACGCGGTGAACAACTCATTCGGATTCGGCGGCCACAACGTGGCCATCGCATTCGGAAAGCACTAAACCCGGCCCGGAGACGGGCACGATGCAGGACGAGGAGGTTGGGATGACGATCATGGCTCCTGAGGCAGTCGGTGAATCGCTGGACCCTCGAGATCCGCTGCTGCGCCTACGGACGTTCTTCGACGACGACAGCGTGGAACTGCTGCACGAGCGGGACCGTTCCGGCATCCTCGCCGCTGCGGGCACCGTCAACGGTGTGCGCACCATCGCGTTCTGCACCGACGGCACCGTGATGGGCGGCGCGATGGGTGTCGAGGGATGCCAGCACATCGTCAACGCCTATGACCTCGCCATCTCCGAGCAGAGCCCGATCGTGGGTATCTGGCATTCCGGCGGCGCCCGGCTGGCTGAGGGTGTGCGGGCATTGCACGCGGTGGGCCTGGTTTTCGAGGCCATGATCCGGGCCTCGGGCCACATCCCGCAGATCTCCGTCGTCGTCGGCTTCGCCGCGGGCGGTGCGGCCTACGGACCGGCCCTGACCGATGTCGTCATCATGGCGCCGGAGGCCCGGATCTTCGTGACAGGTCCCGATATCGTGCGCAGCGTTACCGGCGAGGACGTCGACATGGAGTCGCTCGGCGGGCCCGAGACCCACCACAAGAAGTCCGGGGTGTGTCATATCGTCGCCGACGACGAACTCGACGCCTACGCGCGCGGCCGGCGGTTGGTCGAATACTTCTGCCAGCAGGGTCATTTCGATCGCACCAAGGCGGAAGCCGG
The DNA here is from genome assembly GCA_963787055.1 of uncultured Actinomycetota bacterium. Classification (GTDB taxonomy): domain Bacteria; phylum Actinomycetota; class Actinomycetes; order Mycobacteriales; family Mycobacteriaceae; genus Mycobacterium. The sequence goes on along the minus strand of CAWBBP010000007.1, from coordinate 80,108 downwards.
TGATGTCGACCTGCACGCCCTGTTGCCGGAGTCGCCGCGTCGCGCCTATGACGTGCATCCCCTCGTCGAGGCCCTGCTCGACTCGGACGCCCCGTTCGAGGAGTTCCAGTCCAGGTGGGCGCCGTCGATGGTGGTCGGGCTGGGCCGGCTGTCCGGTCGTACCGTCGGCGTGCTGGCCAATAACCCGCTCCGTCTCGGCGGCTGCCTGAACTCCGAGAGCGCTGAGAAGGCAGCACGTTTCGTGCGGCTGTGCAACGCATTCGGCATCCCGCTGGTGGTGATCGTCGACGTGCCGGGCTACCTGCCCGGGGTCGACCAGGAGTGGGGCGGCGTGGTCCGCCGAGGGGCGAAGCTGCTGCACGCCTTCGGCGAATCGTCGGTTCCCCGCGTCACGCTGGTCACCCGCAAGATCTACGGCGGGGCCTACATCGCGATGAACTCCCGGTCGCTGGGTGCGACGAAGGTGTTCGCCTGGCCGGATGCCGAGGTCGCGGTGATGGGCGCCAAGGCCGCCGTCGGAATCCTGCACAAGAGGCAGTTGGCCGCCGCTCCCGAGGGTGAGCGGGAGGCATTGCACGAGGAACTGGCTGCCGAGCATGAGCGGATCGCCGGCGGGGTGGACAGCGCCATTGAGATCGGCGTGGTGGACGAGAAGATCGATCCCTCGCACACCCGCAGCAAGCTCACCCAGGCCCTCGCCGAGGCTCCGCACCGCCGAGGCCGGCACAAGAACATCCCGCTGTAGCCCGTCCCCTTTTCCCCGCGAGCAGACGGAAAAGTCCCCGAAACCACGGCGTGTCGAGGACTTTTCCGTCTGCTCAGCGGGTGAGGGTGAGGACCTCCTCCGCGGCGGCCACGGCAAGTTCCCGGTCGGACGCCACCAACCCGATGCGGGTCCGCCGGTCCAGGATGTCGCCGGTATCCAGGGCCGCCTCGTGGGTGACGGCGAACTCGAACTCCGCCCGGGTCACATCGATACCCTCGGCCACCGGCGCGGTGGGCTGCGCGCAGCGCGCAGAAGCGATCACGTCGGGCGCTTCCGCACCGTAGCGCGCGATCAGGGATGCCGGGATATCCCCGGCGATGCCCTGTGTTCCAACCGGATTGCCGGGCGCGCCCACCAATGGCAGGTCACGGGTCCGGCACGGTTGCGCGCGCAGTCCACGTGCTGCCACGGCCCGATCCAGTACATCCTGCGCCATATAGCGATACTCGGTGAGCTTGCCGCCGACCACACTGAACAGCCCGGAATCGGACTCCAGCACAGCGTGATCCCTGGATAAGTCCGACGTTCTCCCCTCCCCTGCGTCGATCAACGGCCGGAGTCCCGCATAGGCGCCGGTCACATCCGCGGTCGTCAGCGCCGTCTGCAGCGCGGTGTTGACGGTGTCGAGCAGGAAGGCCACCTCCGCCTGCGTCGGCTCCGGCACATCCGGGATCGGGCCGGGCGACTCCTCGTCGGTCAGGCCCAGATACACCCGTCCCAACTGCTCGGGCATGGCGAAAACGAACCGATTGGTCTCACCGGGGATCGGAATGGTCAGCGCCGCAGTCGGATTCCCGAAGGTGGCGGCGTCGAATACCAGATGGGTCCCGCGGCTTGGGCGCAACGTGATCGACGAGTCGACCTCCGCGGCCCACACCCCGGTGGCGTTGATCACCGCCCGCGCCGTCAGGTCGAGGGACTCCCCCGTGAGCGTGTCGGTGAGCCGCACCGACGAACCGGAGGCCGCCGAGGCGGCCACCCGGGTGAGGATCGTCGCGCCGTGCTGGGCGGCGGTACGGGCCACCGCGACCACCAGGCGAGCGTCGTCGATCAATTGGCCGTCATAGGCCAGCAGTGCACCGTCGAGGCCCTCGCGTCGCACCGTGGGGGCCATCGAAGCCGCCTGCGCGGCCGTGAGCCGGCGTGGCCTGGGCAAGACCGATGACCTGGTTCCGGCCAGCGCGCGCAGTCCGTCACCGGCCAGGAACCCGACTCGCACCAGCGCACGCTGGGGCCGGCTCATCGCGGGCAGCAGCGGGACCAGTTGCGGCATCGCCTTCACCAGGTGCGGGGCATTGCGCGACATCAGGATTCCGCGTTCGACCGCACTGCGACGGGCGATACCGATATTGCCGCTGGCGAGGTAACGCAGGCCGCCGTGGACCAGTTTCGAACTCCAGCGGCTGGTCCCGAAGGCGAGGTCATGTTTCTCGACCAGTACCACCGACAGTCCTCTACTCGCGGCATCGAGTGCGATACCCGCTCCGGTGATCCCGCCGCCGATGACGACGATGTCGACGGTGCGGCCGTCGCCCAGGGCGGCCAGGTCGGCGGTGCGCCGGACGGCGCTGAGGGCGGTCAGATCAGTCATTGCGCAGGTATCCGTTCAGTGCGTGGTCGAGTTCGGTGGTGAGTGCGTCAGGGTCCAGGATCGGCTCGATGATCTGGGCGGACTGGATCGCCGATTGGGTGATGAGCAGGACCATTGCGGCGAGCTGGCGAGGATCCCCCGCCCGGACTGTGTTGTCCAACTGCGCTTTTCGCAGTTCGTCGGCGACGAGGTCGATCACGATCTGCTGGCTGGTGCCCAGCCTGCCGGTGATATAGACCATCGCCAATTCCGGCGCCGACCGCAGAACCGTGCGGATCAGGTCGTCGCGGCGCAGCCGACCGGCCACCTCGACAATACGTTCCACCAGTGCCGCCCGGCCGGTCGCCGATGACGGCGCCTCGCGCCAGGCACCGGTGATCCGGTCGGTCAGCAACGACGCCAGTATCGCCCTGGTGTCGGGCCAGCGCCGGTACACGGTGGGCCGGCTCACCCCGGCCCGGCGGGCGATCTCGGCGAGTGTGACCCGTTCGACGCCGAAGTCGCTCACGCAACTGGCCGCCGCGGCGAGTATCCGGTCACCGACATCCACCGACTCGTCGTTACTGATTGACATCATCTGTAATACTGTAACCCGTGACCGAGACCAATGCGGACAACCTGATACCTCCGATGGCCTGGGATGCCTGGGGCGACCCGGCCCTGGCCAAACCACTGCCAGCCGGTATCCGGTCACTGCTGGAGCAGGCCCTCGGAGTCTCGGCCACTGAGGTCACCGCACCCCGGCCCGACGAGGTCCACCTGTCCCCGTCCGGTTTGACGCCCGAGCACCGGGACGGCCTTGCCGGGATCGTCGGCGAAGAGTTCCTGCGTACCGACGACCGGGGCCGACTGCCGTACGCGGGAGGAAAGTCCACACCGGACCTGCTGCGCCGCAAGCAGATACGGCAGGACGCCCCCGACGCGGTGATCATTCCGGGCAACGAGGACGACGTGGCGGCCATCCTGGACTACTGCTCGACGCACCGGATCGCGCTGGTGCCGTTCGGCGGCGGTACCAGCGTGGTCGGCGGCCTCGACCCGATCCGTGGTGAGTTCGACGCCGTCGTCACCCTCGACCTGCGTCGCTTCGACGCCCTGCACTGGCTCGACGAGATCTCCGGCGAAGCCGAACTCGGCGCCGGGGTCTCCGGGCCCGAGGCCGAACGACTGCTCGGCGAACGCGGCTTCTCCCTCGGCCACTTTCCGCAGAGCTTCCGATACGGCAGCATCGGCGGTTTCGCCGCAACGCGGTCCTCCGGCCAGAACTCCGCGGGCTACGGCCGCTTCAACGAGATGGTGCGCGGGATGCGGGTCATCACCCCGGCCGGCACCCTGGATCTGGGCCGCGCCCCCGCCTCCGCGGCCGGACCCGACCTGCGCGAACTGTTCTGCGGTTCCGAGGGGGTGTTCGGCGTGATCACCCGGGTGCGGGTTCGGGTCCACCCGGTCCCGGACAGCGTGCGCTACGAGGCCTGGTCCTTCCCGGATTTCGCCACCGGTGCGGCCGCACTGCGCGCCGTCGTCCAGACCGGCACCGGACCTACCGTGCTGCGACTGTCCGACGAGGTCGAGACCGGGGTCAACCTGGCCACCACCCACAGCATCGGGGAGCAGAGCGTCACCGGTGGCTGCCTGGCGATCACGGTCTTCGAGGGCACCGCGGCGCATACCGAGAGCCGCCATGCCGAGACCCGGGCACTGATCGAGGAAAACGGCGGGACATCGCTGGGCGAGCAGCCGGCAAAAGCCTGGGAGCATGGCCGATTCGACGCCCCCTACCTGCGGGACTCACTGCTGTCGGCCGGTGCACTGTGCGAGACGCTGGAGACCGCGACGACATGGTCGAACGTTCCCACCCTGAAAGCCGCGGTGACAGCGGCCCTGACATCGGCGCTGACCCGAAGCGGCACAAACGCTCTGGTGATGTGTCACATCTCGCACGTCTACCCGACCGGCGCATCGCTGTACTTCACCGTGGTCGCCGGCCAGCGCGGCGATGTGGCCCGGCAGTGGCATGCAGCCAAGGTGGAGGCCTGCGATGCCATCGTGGCCAACGGCGGCACCATCACCCACCACCATGCGGTCGGGGCGGATCACCGGCCATGGATGGCGGCCGAGATCGGCGATCTCGGGGTGCAGGTGCTGCGCGCGGTCAAGCAGACCCTGGACCCGGCCGGAATTCTGAACCCGGGCAAACTGATTCCGTGAGCCAGATCTCGCGTGTCACGGTTCTGACCAATCCGATGGCCGGGCACGGCAACGCGCCGCACGCCGCGGAGCGTGCCGTCGCGCGTTTTCAGGAACTCGGCATCGACGTGGTCGAGATCGTCGGCCGCGATGCCTCCCATGCGCGGCAACTCGTCGAGCAGGCGGTGCAGGACGGTACCGATGCCGTCGTCGTCGTCGGCGGCGACGGTGTCATCCGGCTGGCTCTGCAGGTGCTGGCGCGCAGCGGAGTTCCACTCGGTCTCGTCCCGGCCGGCACCGGCAACGACCACGCCCGCGAGTACGGGATCCCGACCGGTCATCCGGCCGCGGCAGCCGACATCATCGCCGCGGGCCACACCAGCACCGTCGATCTCGGACACATCCTTGGGACGGACGGCACCAGCAACTGGTTCGGGACCGTCGCGGCCACCGGTTTCGATTCTTTGGTCAGCGACCGGGTGAACCGGATGCGCTGGCCGCACGGGCGGATGCGCTACAACCTGGCGATCGTGGCGGAGCTGTCGAAGTTACGGCTGCTGCCGTTCCGGCTGGTCTTCGACGGCGAACGCGAAATAGTCACCGAGCTGACAATGGCGGCGTTCGGCAACACCCGCAGCTACGGCGGGGGGATGCGGATCTGCCCCAACGCCGACCATTCCGATGGCCTCCTCGACGTCACGATGGTGCACACCGCATCCCGGACCAGACTGATCCGCCTGTTCCCGACTGTCTTCAAGGGCACCCATATCGACCTCGACGGGGTCACCACCGAACGTGCCCGCACCATCACCGTGGAGTCCCCCGGGATCAATGCCTACGCCGACGGAGATTACGTCTGCCCGCTTCCGGCCGAGATCTCGGCGGTGCCCGGTGCACTGAAGATTCTCGTCGGAGATTCTCGTCACCCACCCCTGGCATAATCGCACATGTGTTCGACAACTGTTTCCGGGATGCCTCCGACGCCGGTCTGATCAGCGCCATCGAAGAGTGGACGGCCGCCGAGAGCGCCGCTGCTGCCCGTCGATTGGCGGCGGTGGCGGAGTTGGTGCACCGCCGCTGCGGGGATCAGGAGCGGGCGCACTGGGCCTGTGACGAGTGGGATTCCGCGGCCGCCGAGATCTCGGCGGCACTGGGCATCAACCACAGTCGCGCCTCCGGTCAGATGTACCTCGCCGCAGCGCTGCGACACCGGCTGCCCCGGGTGGCCGCAGCACTACTCGAGGGCACCCTCGGTGTCCGGGTCGTCACGGCCATCGCCTGGCGCACCGATCTGGTGCTCGACGATGACGTCCTGACCCTGCTCGACGCGGTCATCGCCGAGTCGGCCGGCCCCTGGGAGGCGCTGTCGCAGTACAAGCTCGATCAGGCCATCGACGCCCTCGTCGACCGGCATGACCCGGGAGCGGTACGGCGCACCCGCGCCAGCACCCGCAGCCGTGATGTGACGATCGGCGGGCAGGACCCGCAGACCGGCACCACCTCGCTGTGGGGTCGGCTGTTGGCCACCGACGCCACCGTCCTGGAGCGCCGCCTGGCCCAGATGGCCCACGCTGTGTGCGAGGACGATCCCCGAACCATCGGCCAGCGCCGCGCCGACGCACTCGGCGCACTCGCCGCCGGCGGGGACCAGTTGAGCTGCCAGTGCGGCGGTCCCCGATGCCCGTCAGCCGGACGCGACCCACGAGCGGGATCGGTGGTCATCCACGTGCTGGCCGACGCCGATGCCCTTGCAGCCCAGCCGGATCCGTACAACTCGGGCGAGGGCCCCGAACCCGAACCGGTTGCACAGCCCGGATCTGCGGCCATCGCGGGCGGGTCCATTGTTCCCACCACCTTGCTGGCCGCGCTCATTCGCGACGGCGCGAAGGTCAGGCACCTGCGGAGACCGGCGGAGGCCCCCGAACCGCAGTACCGGCCGTCGACCGCACTCGACGAATTCATCCGCATGCGCGATCTGACCTGTCGCTTTCCCAACTGCGATCAACCCGCCGAACACTGCGATGTCGACCACGCCGTTCCCTGGCCCTTCGGTCCGACCCACGCCTCCAACCTCCGCCTCGAATGCCGAAAACACCATCTACTCAAAACTTTTTGGATCGGCGCCGGAGGCTGGAGCGACCGCCAGTTAGCGGACGGGACCATCGTGTGGACCTCCCCGACCGGCCGGACCTACACCACCCACCCCGGCAGCCGAATCCTGTTCCCCGGCTGGAACACCACCACCGCGGCACTACCCGGACTGGCCTGCCCGCCGGCCGATCCAGCCCACCTCGCCTTCGCGGTTCCCACCCGGCGTCGAACCCGGGAGGCTCAGCGCGCCTATCGGATCGCGTGTGAACGCGCCCTCAACGACGCCCACGTCGCCGAGCGCACCAGACCTCCGCCGTTCTAGAACTGCCCGCAATTGGGTGTACTCGGCAGACCGTTGAAACGGTCGGCGATCCACTGCATCCCCCGCTCGCCGTCCACCCCGCCGACACAGGCAGCGGCCAGCGCCGCCACCATGCACTGCCCTAGCCGGCCCACAGTCGGAGAACCCTGACAGCGCGCGCCGGGGCCCGCGGGATTTCGGCGTTAACCGACTCCCCGGTTGAGCCAGCTCACCTCGCCGCTGTCGCCGCCGTCGCGGTAGGGCTCCAGAGCCTCGTCCCACGCGGTGCCCAGCACGGTGTCCAACTCGGCCGCCAGGGTGTCCGCACCGGCGGACATCAGGGTGCGCAGCCGCATCTCGCCGACCATGATGTCGCCGTTGGCACTCATCGCGCCGCTCCACAGACCCAACTGCGGGGTGTGGCAGAAACGTTCACCGTCCACACCGGGACTGGGATCCTCGGTCACCTCGAACCGCAGGACCGTCCACGAGCGCAGCGCATTGGCCAACCGTGCTCCGGTGCCGACGGGCCCGACCCAGTTGGTAACCGCCCGCATTTGCCCGGGCATCGCCGGTTGTGGGGTCCACTTCAGGTTCGCCCCTGCACCGAGGGTCGACGACAACGCCCACTCCACGTGTGGGCACACCGCCGCGGGCGAGGCGTGGACATAGACCACACCTGTCGTCGCGTCGGCGAACTGATTCGACGCACGCATCACATACTCCTTCGGCTCCACTAGGGACGTCTTCCCCAACGACCTGGTGTGTCCGAAGATGCAGTTGTGTCGTACGCGTTTATTGTGCCCTCTGATACCAGTGTTGCGCTAGTCCGGCGTGAACTCTCTTAGAACTCCGCCAGACAGCGCGGGCCAGAGGGGTTTGGCCCAGTCGCCGAAATCCCGGTCGGTGAGCACTACCAGCGCCAATTCCCGGGCCGGATCGACCCAGATGAAGGTGCCTGTCTGCCCGAAGTGCCCGTAGGTTCCCGACGAGTTCGCCGCAGCCGTCCAGTGCGGCGACTTGCCGTCCCGAATCTCGAAGCCCAGCCCCCAGTCATTCGGCCGCTGCATCCCGAACCCCGGCAGCACCCCGGACAGCCCCGGGAATTGCACGCTGGTGGCCTCGGCGTGCATCTGCGCCGACACCGTCCGTGGCCGCAGTAGATCCCCGGCGAACGCGGCCAGGTCGGCCACCGTCGACACCGCCCCGAAACCCGCCTCCGCCGCACCACCGTCCAATCGGGACGCGGTCATACCCAGCGGTTCGAAGACCGCCTCGGCCAGGTAGCGGCCGAACTCGATGCCGGACTGCGCCTGCACGGTATCGGCCAGCACCGCGAACCCGTAGTTGGAGTACACCCGCCGGGTACCCGGCCGGGCGAGCGTCTCGGCCGAGTGCACGGCCAGACCCGAGGCATGCGCCAGCAGGTGACGCACCGTGGCACCCGGCGGGCCGGCGGGGGTGTCGAGATCGACCACGCCCTCCTCGACGGCGACCTGGGCAGCGCGGGCCACCAGAGGCTTGGTCACCGAGGCCAGCCGGTAGGCCCGGCTGAGGTCACCGTGACCGGCGAGCACCCCGGCCGGGCCGACTACCACTGCGGCGGCCGAGTCCACCGGCCAGTGATTGATCACATCCAGAGCCGTGGGCATCCGATGAGCCTAAGTCTCCGTGCCCTGATCCTCACCGGCCAACCTGCCGACCGCGCGACCCACATCCACCGCAAACGATTCCGGATCCAGACCTGGACTGAGGCCCAGCGCCCACTGACTGACCTCGATGGCACCGTGCGCCATGGCCCACCCCAGTAGTGCCCGCCGGGCCGCCTCCTGCGCCGAGATCCGCACGTTGACCGCGTTTACCGCCTCGACCAGCCGACCGAACGTCCCCAGCGCCACCTCACGAAGCGCCGCGGCCTCCGCACCGTCGACCATGGACGGCGGCATCCGGAACATCAGCCGATAGTGAGTCGGGTGGCGCAGCGCAAACAACACGTACTCGGTCACCAGTCGCTCCAGCCGATCCTGGGCGGACCCGGGGCGGGCCAGGACCTCCAGTTGGACCTCGCTGAGCGATTCGAAGCCGTCGCGGGCAACTGCCGCAAGCAGAGCGTTCTTATCGGCGAAGTGGTGGTAGGGCGCGGCGGACGACACACCCGCGCGCCTGGCCACGGCCCGCAGTGTCACCTCGTCGGCATCAGAATCCTCGATCAGTTCGAGGGCCGCCGATATCAGCGCCTGACGGAGATCACCGTGGTGCTGGCCTACACCGCGCGCCATGGGAGCCATGGTTGACAACGTTTAACTCATTTGTCAAGGTCGAGGTGAACACTGTTCATCTAATCAGAGACCGAGGGGCAATCCATGCGCCACCACGCACGCGCGGCCTTCACCGCCAACGGCCGGCCCGTCACGGTGCACGCCCTTCACGCGGGGACCGTGACCGTCAAGCGTTGCCATGCCAATTGCTGTCTGCCGGAGCGCTCGCCGACCCCGCTGCGACTGCTGGCCATCCTGGCCGATCGTCGGTTCGCGGACCCGATGCCGATCTGGAGCTACGCCATCGAGCATCCAGAGGGACTCTTCGTCATCGACGCTGGCGCGTCGGCGAGCTATAACGACCCGGAATCCTGGCGAGGCGCGCCTCGGCGGGACTCGATGATCAGGTCGTTCATCAAACTCGATGTCGCAGGCGGGGGGACGGTGCCCGACCGGCTGCGCCAGATCGGTCTTGCGGCCACGGACGCCCGCGCCCTGATCCTGACCCATCAGCACGTCGATCACACCGGCACAGTGCCCGCGTTCGCCGGCGTCGACATCTGGACCACCCGGGCAGAGGACACCGCCGCGCCTCGTATCGGCGCACTGCACTGGCGCTGGCGCGATGCCCATACGCATTTCCGCTACATCGACGACGAGGGCGCTGCGAGCGACCCAGGGACGGCCGTCACCCTGACCAAGGACGGGACCCTCACCGCCATCCACACCCCCGGCCACACCCCGGGCTCGGTCAGCGTCAGGCTACGCACCGATCAGACCGATATCTGGTTGACCGGCGACACGTCGTTCACCGCCGCCGGTATGGACCCGGCATCACCCACCGCGGGTATCCACAGCGATATGGCGCAAGTCCGGGCGCTGCAGGCCCGCCTCCAATACGCGGGGGTCATCCTGCCGTCACATGACCCCGACGTTCCGGAACGTCTGACCGCAGCAGCGAATCGACCCACCCCTGCACGCTAAGGTCTGGGGCCATGAGCCAGACGGTGCGCGGCGTGATCTCGCGGAGCAAGGGACAACCGGTCGAACTGGTCGACATCGTCATCCCTGATCCGGGCCCGGGCGAGGTAGTGGTCGCCGTCCAGGCCTGCGGTGTGTGTCACACCGACCTCACCTATCGCGAGGGCGGCATCAACGACTCCTACCCATTCCTACTCGGCCACGAGGCCGCCGGCACGGTGGAGACCGTCGGCGCCGGCGTCACCCACGTGGCGCCGGGAGACTTCGTCATTCTCAACTGGCGGGCGGTGTGCGGACAGTGCCGGGCCTGCAACCGCGGCCGGCCCTGGTACTGCTTCTCCACCTTCAACGCCGAACAGGTGATGACGCTTGCCGACGGCACCGAGTTGACCCCGGCCCTGGGCATCGGCGCCTTCGCTGACAAGACACTGGTGCACGAGTTGCAGTGCACCAAGGTCGATCCGCAGGCGGACGCCGGCGTGGCCGGACTGCTGGGCTGCGGGGTGATGGCCGGGATCGGCGCGGCGATCAACACCGGTGCGGTTACCCACGACGACACCGTGGCGGTGATCGGCTGCGGCGGGGTGGGCGATGCCGCCATCGCCGGAGCACGACTGGTCGGGGCGCGGACGATCATCGCCGTCGACACCGACAACACCAAGCTGCAGTGGGCGCGGGAGTTCGGCGCCACCCACACCATCAACGCCCGCGATCTCGACGTCGTTGCGACGATTCAAGACCTCACCGACGGATTCGGCGCCGACGTGGTGATCGACGCGGTCGGCCGGCCGGAGACCTGGAAGCAGGCGTTTTACGCTCGCGATCTCGCCGGTACCGTTGTGCTGGTAGGGGTTCCGACTCCCGATATGCAGCTGGACATGCCGCTGGTGGACTTCTTCGCCCGCGGCGGTTCGCTGAAGTCCTCCTGGTACGGCGACTGCCTGCCGGAGCGCGACTTCCCCACCCTGATCTCGCTGTACCGCCAGGGCCGGCTTCCGCTGGAGAAGTTCGTCTCCGAGCGCATCGGGCTGGACCAGGTCGAGGAGGCGTTCGGAAAGATGCACGCCGGTGAGGTGCTGCGCTCGGTGGTGGTGTTGTGATGAGCGCTTGCGACGAAAGCATCTGGATCGTCGGTGACGACTCCGAGGTCCTCGTGATCGACGCGGCGGACGATGCGAAGGCCATCGAGGCAGCATCGCCGATATAGGCCTGTCGCGCCACGGTGCGGCGGGCACAGTTCTCGCCAGCCCTGCGCGCCCTCGACGCTGGGCTCGTTGTCTTCTCCGGGCGTTCACGTTCGATCATGTCCGCAAACTCCTGCATCGTTTCGGCGGCCGCACGTCATTCAGGGGTCACCGACGCAGCAACCGGCTCATCAATGACGCTCCGGTGAAGCGACATTCGCCGAACTGCCCCGATCAGGGTGCCGTCGCCACTTACCGTGGGCTACGGCCGCAGCAAGGGGAATCTTGATGACCAAGTACGTGTTCGACTTCACTGAGGGCGACAGGGATCAGAAATCCCTGCTGGGTGGTAAGGGCGCGAACCTGGCCGAAATGACCCGGCTGGGGTTGCCGGTGCCGCCTGGGTTCACCATCACCACGGAGGCATGCCGGGAGTACCTGTCGCAGGGCAGCGCGCCCGGCGAGTTGCGGGTGCAGGTCACGATGGCGCTGCGGCAGCTGGAGGACACCCTGGGCCGCAGGCTCGGCGATCGCCACGATCCGCTGCTGGTCAGTGTGCGTTCGGGCGCGGCGTTCTCGATGCCCGGGATGATGGAGACGGTGCTCAACATCGGGCTCAATGACGCCAGCGTGAAGGGCCTGGCCGAGGAGTCCGGCGACGAGCGGTTCGCGTGGGACTCCTACCGGCGACTGTTGCAGATGTTCGGCAAGACCGTGCTCGGGATTCCCGGCGAGGTGTTCTCCGATGCGCTCGATGAGGCCAAGGCGGCCAAGGGGGTGGCCAGCGATGTCGATCTCGACGTCGACGACCTGCAGGGGCTGGTCACCACGTTCAAGGAGGCGGTGCGCAGCCACTCCGGCCAGGAGTTCCCGCAGCACCCGCGCGAGCAGCTGGATCTGGCGATCAACGCGGTCTTCGACTCCTGGAACACCGACCGGGCAAGGCTCTACCGGCGCCGCGAGCGGATCCCACAGGACCTGGGCACGGCGGTGAACGTCTGCACGATGGTGTTCGGCAACCTCGGCGAGTCCAGCGGAACCGGGGTGGCGTTCACCCGCGATCCGGCCTCCGGGCGCCCCGGCGCCTACGGCGACTACCTGTCCAGGGCGCAGGGCGAGGACGTCGTCGCCGGGATCCGGAACACTCTGTCCCTGGACGATCTCAAAGCCCTCGATCCGGCCTCGCATAAGCGGCTCATGAAGGTGATGCGCCAGCTGGAGACGCACTACCGGGACCTGTGCGATATCGAATTCACCATCGAGCGCGGCAAGTTGTGGATGCTGCAGACGCGGGTCGGAAAGCGCACCGCCGCAGCGGCCTTCCGGATCGCCGGGCAGTTGGTCGACGAGAACCTGATCACGATGGACGAGGCATTGTCCCGGGTGTCCGGTGCCCAACTGGCGCTGCTGATGTTCCCGCAGTTCGACCGGTCGGCCCCCCGGGATTTGCTGACGCTGGGGATGGCCGCCTCGCCGGGCGCCGCGGTGGGTCGTGCGGTGTTCGATTCGGCGACCGCCAAGGCGTGGGCGGACCGCGGCGAGCGGGTGATCCTGATCCGCAAGGAGACCAACCCCGATGACCTCGAGGGCATCATCGCCGCGGACGGGATCCTGACATCGCGCGGCGGGAAGACCTCGCACGCCGCCGTCGTGGCCCGCGGGATGGGCAAGACCTGCGTGTGCGGCGCGGAGGAACTCGTCGTCGACGCCGCCGCCCGTACCGCGCAGGTGGGCACGGCGCCGATCAACGAAGGGGATCAGATCAGCATCGACGGCTCGACCGGGGAGATCTTCGTCGGGGCGATGCCGGTGGTGCCCTCTCCGGTGGAGACCTATATCGAGTCCGGGCTCGCCGCCGCTCTTGAGGGGGCCGACGACGAGACCGCGGCACTGGTCAAGGCGGTCGACCGGATTCTGACCCATGCCGACGCCCGGCGGCGCCTGGCGATCCGCGCCAACGCCGATACCGCCGAGGACGCCGTGCGCGCGCGAAACCTAGGTGCACAGGGCATCGGCCTGTGCCGCACCGAGCATATGTTCCTCGGAGAACGCCGCGTCCTGATCGAGCGGGTCGTGCTGGCCAGCACCACCGCAGAACGCGACGACGCGTTGGCGGCGCTACTGCCGTTGCAACGCAATGATTTTCATGAGCTACTCGACGCGATGGACGGGCTTCCGGTGACGATCCGGCTGCTGGACCCGCCGCTGCACGAGTTCCTGCCGGATCGCACCGAACTCGCGGTCAAGGTCGCCCTCGCCGACGCCCGGGGTGAGACCGGTGAGCGGATGGATGCCGACCGCAGGCTGCTGGCGGCGGTGGAACGGCTGCACGAATCGAACCCCATGCTGGGGCTGCGGGGGGTGCGACTCGGGCTGCTGACCCCCGGCCTGTTCGCGCTGCAGGTCCGCGCTATCGGCGAGGCAGCCTGCGATCGGATCGCCGCGGGCGGGGATCCGAAAGTCGAGATCATGGTCCCACTGGTGGGTTCGGTGATGGAGTTGCACCTGGTCCGGGACGAGACCGAGCGGATTCTCGCCGACGTCGCCGCCGAGAGGGGTGTCGCGTTGACGATCCCCATCGGCACGATGATCGAACTACCGCGTGCGGCGCTGACCGCGCACCGGATCGCCGATGCTGCGGACTTCTTCTCCTTCGGCACCAACGACCTGACCCAGACGACGTGGGGGTTCTCCCGCGACGACGTCGAATCCACGGTGTTCGCCTCCTACCTGGAGAAGGGTGTGTTCACCATCTCGCCGTTCGAGACCATCGACGCCGACGGCGTGGGCCGACTGGTGGAGATCGCCGCCAGGGAGGGCCGCAAGACCAAGCCCGGCATCAAACTCGGGGTCTGCGGGGAGCACGGTGGCGACCCCGAATCCATCCACTTCTTTCACCGAACCGGGCTGGATTACGTGTCCTGCTCCCCGTTCCGGTTGCCGGTGGCCCGACTCGAAGCCGGCCGGGCCGCGGTGGGTTGAAAGGGGTTCTGGTATGCCGCATCGCACGCTGCCGCAGGCAATCATCGGTTACGTCGAGCTGGGTCCGCCGGCCTCATCGCATCCGCCGGTGCTGTTCGTCCATGGTGCGCTCGTCGACGCCCGGTTGTGGTCCGACGTTGCAAACAGTCTCGCGGAGCAGGGTTTCCACTGCATTCTGCCGACGTGGCCGCTCGGCTCGCACACCACGCCCGTCGCGGACCGCGCGGCGCTGTCCCCGCAGGGGGTCGCCGAGTTGATTCACCAATTCATCCTCGCCCTTGATCTGGACGACGTGACCCTGGTCGGCAGTGACACCGGTGGCGGCATCTGCCAGTTCCTCATCGACACCCATCCCGAACGGATCGGCAGACTGGTGCTCACCAACTGCGACGCCTTCGACGTCTTCCCGCCGTTTCCGTTCAGCGCGGTCTTCGCGCTGATGCGTTCGGGAGCATCGACCCGCGCGTTGGGTTCGCTGATGCGGCTGAGGCCACTGCGGCACTCACCGCTGGCCTACGGCCTGCTGATGAACAAACCCGACGCGGCCCTCACGGCATCCTGGATCGCGCCAGCGAGCACCGACCCGAGGATCGCCGGGGACTTCGCGGCACTGGCCCGCAGCATCGGCCACACCGACCTCACCTCGACCGCGCCCCGGTTGCACCGCTTCGCCAAACCGGTCTCACTGGTGTGGGGCCAGCGGGATCGCTGCTTCACTCCCGAGTTGGGCCGCCGGCTTGCGGCCATCTTCCCGGACGCCGTCCTCACCGAGGTTCCCGGTGCCCGAACCTTCGTCTCGCTCGACAACCCCGAAGTCGTGGCCGCCGCCATCGGACGGATCGCATGACACCGGATCCCAAGACGGCGGCGCGGGTGCCCGAGCCGCCGTCTGCCGATGAGGTCGGGCGGGCACTTCGTCTGATGGAGCCGATCCGCAAGCTCATCAATCCCAAGGTGTACGGCATCGAGAACGTGCCGCGGCGCCGTGCCCTGCTGGTGGGGAACCACACGGTGATGGGCATGCTGGACTCGCCGTTGATGTGCGCCGAACTGTGGGAGCACGGGATCATCGTCCGCTCCCTGGGCGACCACGCCCATTTCAAGATTCCGGTGTGGCGCGACGTGCTGACCGCCTGCGGGGTGGTGGACGGGACGCGCGCGATCACCTCGGAACTGATGCGACGCGGTGAGGTCATCCTGGTGTACCCCGGCGGCGGCCGGGAGGTGGCCAAGCGAAAGGGCGAGCGGTACAAGCTCATCTGGAAGGAGCGGATGGGCTTCGCCCGCTTGGCGATCGAGCATGGCTACCGGATCGTGCCGTTCGCCGCGGTGGGTGCAGAGGAGGCCGTCGACATCGTCCTCGACGGGGACAATCCGTTGCTGGCCCCGACCCGGCTGTTCGCCGAGAAAGTCCTGGGCAGCAAGGACGCCATGCCGATCACCCGTGGTATCGGCCTCACGCCCGTCCCGCGACCCGAACGGCAGTACTACTGGTTCGGGAAGCCGATATCGACAAAGAGCGTGCAGGGACAACAGCAGGACGACGC
Source organism: uncultured Actinomycetota bacterium (assembly GCA_963787055.1). Taxonomy (GTDB): domain Bacteria; phylum Actinomycetota; class Actinomycetes; order Mycobacteriales; family Mycobacteriaceae; genus Mycobacterium. The sequence goes on along the minus strand of CAWBBP010000007.1, from coordinate 64,220 downwards.
TGTCATTCGCGCGGTGCGGGACAAGACCAAGAACGCCGTCGAAGGCGGTGTGGAATTTCTACTCGCCGAACGGGAGAACGACCCCAACCGATCGGTGCTGAAACGGTTGCTGGGACCGGAGCGACGCTGACTCCAGGCAAGTGGGCGTTCACCCCGGCGGTGTGGTGGCCAAGCCCCTGCGGTCGCCGGGTATTGGCGGTTCGAGTGCCGGCTTGCCGTAGCGATAGCCCTGCGCCAGGTCGTAGCCGAGGGACAGCAGCGCCTCTTCCTGCTCCGCGGTCTCGACCCCCTCGGCGAGGATCTCCATCCCGAGGTCCGATACCAGCTGGATTGCCCAGCGGGCGACGACCTCCTCACCGGGATTGCCGTGCAGCCGATCGACGAACGTGCGATCCAACTTGACCAGGTCGGCCGGCAGGCTCTGCAGGTAGGCCAGCGAGGAGTAGCCGGTCCCGAAGTCGTCGATGGCCACCTTCACCCCGAGTGAGCGAAGTGCGATCAACAGCTGCTGGAGACGATGGGATTCCCCGACCATCGCCGACTCGGTCAACTCGATGGTCAATCGTTCGGGCGGGATCCTGTAACGCTCGATCAGCTCGGCGAGGTAGCGAATGTACTGCGAGTCGAACGTCTTTGTACTGACGTTGATCGCCAGGTGGAACTCCCGCGAACGGTCGCGCAACAGCTCGACGCAGCGCGCGACAGCGCGATCGGCGATCTGCCGATCGAGCTCGCGGATCTGACCCGTCTCCTCGGCGAGCTGGATGAACTCGCCAGGGGCGAGGAGTCCAGTGTCCGGTTGGCGCCAGCGGGCCAGCGCCTCGGCACCGACGACCCGGCCGGTTCGCAACGAGACGACGGGCTGAAATGCCGGAATCAGTTCATCGCTACCCAGCGCCCGATAGAGCTTCTGTTCGAGATTCAGCCGATGGACCGCCTGGTTTGAGAAGCTGTCCTGATAGACCGCAACACGAGACCCACCGGCACGTTTGGCCGAGTACATCGCCAGATCGCCGCGCCGGAGCAGTTCGTCGGCGTCGACAACATCGACGGGTCGATCGCCGGCACCATCGGCACTGATGACGGCGCCGACGCTGACGTTCACCACGTGCGTGGAGCCGCCCAAAATCAACGGGCCTCGGAACGCCGTCACAATTCCCTCCGAGAGCCGGGCAACTTTATCGGGCGTGACATCGCGGACGAGCACGACGAACTCGTCGCCGCCCAGGCGGAACACGCTGCCGGATTGACCGACCAGGTCCGACGTCACCTCCTCGAGTCGGTTGGCGGTCCTGCGCAGCACCAGGTCTCCCCGGTCATGTCCGAACGCGTCGTTGAGCTGCTTGAAGCGATCGAGATCGATGAACAGCAGGCTGAAGTGGGGCGCGTCGGCAGCTGATCCCGTCCGTTTGTCGATCGTGATCGCCAGCGCGCGGCGATTGCCCAGACCGGTGAGGGGATCGATGGTCGCTTCGAACGCGAGCTGACGATAGGAAAACTCGATCATGCCGGATTGCACCGCACGGTAAAGCATGTCAGCAGCGGTTCGATCGTGATCGGACCATGGGCGGCTGCGGTCGTGGCCGTTCTCGACGAACTCGTCGGAGGACGCGGTGGTGGCCAATGGTCGGCGGAACAAGGCCAGGTAGGCCTCCGAGGCGCCGGGCAGCCGGGCCACGATCGCTCCCGCGCACCGATCAGAGGTGGCGAGTGCGGGCATATCGGCGGCAAGGCAGCCGGTCACCTGCACGAGGGTCGTCCCGTCCGCGATCAACTCACGCACCCACCGATCGATGGCGTCTTGGTCGGGCACTTCGCCGAGGCGGAACACCTCCCCGCCCATCCGGACCACCAGCCCATCGGCTTGCACCGCCGCTAGGATGTCGGCGCCGATTGCTCGGAGGCATTCGATGGGATCGCCGCCGGCGGTGAGGCTTCGCCGAAGTTCCTCGCTCAGCAACGCCATTCGCCCGGCATTCTTGTAGGCAGTTATGTCGTGGGCGATAACGGACAGCCAGCTTTCGTCAGATCCGGACGGCACTTCGTGCCGCAGTACGGTGAGGCCCACTTCAAGCTTATGGCCGTCCGCTTCCGCGAGTGTCGATTCACCGGACCACATTCCGTCCCGCAGGGCGGCGGGCACAGCCACCTCCCGCAGCTGTTTGAGAGAATCACCTTCGAACAGCGTTTCGATATTGCTCGGCAGGGGATCGTGATCGGCTAGACCCAACAGGACACGCCAAGATCGGTTGAGGTGCTGGAGGGCTCCACGCGCATCGAAAATCGCCACAAAGTCTGGAGTGGTTTCGACGATCTGCATGAACCCCGATAGTGATTTGTTGCTGGTGCGCAGATCGGCGGTCATCTGAAAGGCCATTTCCTCTGCCCGCTGTCGTTGCAAAGCCAGCGAGGCGATGACCAAGAAGAGCAGTGCATCGATGACAAACCCGGCACCGGCAACAATCCACGGCTGAAACGGTACCGCGCTAGTTGTTTTGTCTGAGGTGAACCGGCTGGTCCAAATTCGATCACCAGTAGTAAAAGAACTCTGAGCTATTCGACCTGGTTCGAAGTTATCGAAACGGGCGCTTTCATATAACAGGTTTTCAGCCGACGTATCATTGCCGTAGAAAATCTCTACGAAAAAATCACGCGCTTCGGCTGGGAGAACGCCGTCCATCAGATCGCCGGTTCGGAACGGCGCATAGACCCACCCAATTAAAGCATTTTCGCGCTGCTCGACGGTGTCGATGGGAGCACCGTTTCGATAATGGGGAACGTACATGAGAAACCCGCGTTGAATATCTTGATCGGTTTCTTGAACGAGCGTCACCGGACCAGAAACTGTGGCCAACCCCGTACGCGCCGCGCTCTCCATCGCTTCTCGACGGGTTGGCTCCGAATACATGTCGAAACCGAATGCTCGCTGATTCCTAGAATCGAACGGCTCGAGGAAAACATTCGCAGAGTAGGGATCTCGATCGCCGGGTGGCCGAATAGCGAAATCCGGAAAACCCTCGGCGCGAATGCCTTTTTCGAAGTCCGCCTTCTCGTCTGGCGGCACAATAACTGCGTAGCCCAGGCCCTGGATTCCGCTGAACTGATTCTGCAACTGCAGGGTGTCTGCGAATTTTTTCCACCCAACCCTGGTGACCGGCACGTCGCTGCTACGCAAGAGACCGACAGCGCTGTCTAGGGCTATGTGGTAATCCAACATGCGCATTGAAATATCGTCGTTGGATTCCTTGACAATATCCTGAAAGGTTTTTTCTGCGCTATTGTTAACGAAAGTTCTGGTAAGATACCAAGCTAAAATTGTCGCAATAACCGTCACGAAGAGCACTACCCAGGCCAACGGCGATTTTCGCAATAGTCCTGTGAGCGAACCGCCCGCCGAGCGGCGCCCTAGCCGCACAACGCACATCGCTTAGCGCTACCAAGCATTCCCGGTTTCATGGGCCGACCACGGTTCGGCTGATTTCAGAACGCGGCACCACTCCGCGGGCTTGACCGGGGACGTGCGGCTCGGACGCTGCCGTAATTCGACTGTCGTTCTCGCAGTCGATATGCACCTTTTCCACCGTCCTGACCTTTTACGGACCTTTTGCGCTCCGCTGGCCCGTCCGTCGGGTGCTGATGAAAAACTTCGGGTCCCTCATCTCAGCTAGATATAACTACATCGACCGGTGTGGCGCGGCTTTTTTTGGGGTTCCCCAGCGCCGGTGCGCAACTCAGCGCGACACTCCTTAAGGATATCGGCTGCCTCGCCACACGCTGACCATCATTGGCGCGCCATGGCGATGCGGAGACGCTCTTCAGGTGTGATGAGGTGGTCGGCATTCTCGGCGGCCTCTGCGATGTCGATCTGCACCCATTGCACCTTGCCGTTGAACGAGCTGTCGCCCGGCGCATAGTCGTCGCTGACCGCGGTGCCGGTGTCCTCGCCGAGGTCGGTGGTCTCGTCGGCGGAGAAGATCATCGGCACCGTGGCCTGCACCCGACCGGTTCCCACCTGCTGGCCGTCGACGAAGAGCGTGACATCTCCACCCTTGCCCAAACCGCCGCCGTCGTAGCTGAACTCGACCCGAACCTGATGTTCACCCGGGGCGACCTCGCCGTCGGCATAGGTTTTGAATTGCTCGAGGCCGAACAGGTTGTAGCAGTAGGCCAACCTGCCCTCGTGCAGGTACAACGACCAGCCGCCGTACTGGCCGCCCTGCGCGATGAGAGTCCCGGATCCGCCATCGTCGGGCACCACGATCTCAGCGGTCACCGCGTGCGACTTGTTCTTGATGTTGATCACGCTGCCCTCCGACAACCGCTTCATGCCGCGGAACATCAGCTGGGAATCACCCTTGACGAGCACGGGCCGGCCGGCGATGTCGCTGTTGAAACGCTCCACCCGACGGTCGTCGAGCGGGAACACGTTGTACCTCGCCCCCTCGATCATGAACAGCCGCTGCAACTCCGCGAGCTTCGCGGGATTCTCGGCCGCGAGGTCGCGGGCCTGGGTCCAGTCATCGGGGCCGTAGAGCTCCCACACGTCCTCGGCGATCGCGGGCGTTTCACCAAGCAGCCACGGAATGCTGTGCCGGGTCACTGCCGTCCAGCCCTGGTGGTAGATGCCGCGGTTGACGAACATCTCGAAATACTGCGTCTCGCGGCCCTCCTCGGCGGCGCCGTCGTCGAACGAGTAGCGCATGCTCACACCGTGCAGCGGCTGCTGCGTGACACCGTTGACCTGGTGCGGCTCGGGGATGCCGGCCGCGTCGAGCACCGTCGTGGCGATGTCGATGACATGGTGGAAGTGCGTGCGTACCTCGCCTTTGGCCGCGATTCCGGCCGGCCAGTGCACGATCGTGCCGTTGCGGGTTCCACCCCAGTGCGATGCGACCTGCTTGGTCCACTGATAGGGGGTGTCCATCGCGTGTGCCCACCCGACGGCGTAATGGTTGAACGCCTTGGGTGTTCCGAAGTCGTCGATCCGCGCCGCCATGAACTCGGTGGTCTCGACGTCGGTCACACCGTTGAGGGTTAACAGCTCGTTGAACGTCCCGGTCGGTGTGCCCTCGGCCGAGGCCCCGTTGTCGCCGATGATGTAGTAGATCAGCGTGTTGTCGAGCACACCGAGGTCCTCGACGGCGTCGATAAGCCGACCGAGGTGATGGTCGGTGTGGTCGAGGAACCCGGCGTAGACCTCCATCTGTCGGGACAACACCGGCTTGAGATCGTCGGGCATGTCGTCCCAGCCGGGGATCTCGGCGGGACGGGCGGTGAGCTCCGCGTCACCGGGGATGATCCCGAGCTCCTTCTGCCGGGCGAACGTTCGCTCCCGCTGGGCGTCCCAGCCGTCGTCGAACCGGCCCTTGTACTTTGCCGACCACTCCTCGGGGACGTGATGCGGCGCATGCGTGGCGCCCGGCGCCCAGTAGACGAAGAACGGCTTGTCGGGCATCAGCGCCTTCTGCTGGCTGACCCACTCGATCGCGTGGTCGGTCATGTCCTCGGTGAAGTGGTAGCCCTGCTCGGGGGTGCGGTCGGGCTCCACCGGGACGGTGTCGTTGTAGATCGCCGGATAGTACTGGTTGGTCTCACCCCCGATGAAGCCGTAGAAGTGCTCGAACCCACTGCCGGTAGGCCACTGCCGGAAGGGCCCCATCGGGCTGGTCTCCCACACCGGCACCTCATGACACTTTCCGAACTGGGCAGTGGAATAGCCGTTGAGCTTGAGGACCTCAGCCAGCGGCGCCGCGGTGTTCGGCCGGATCGAGTTGTAGCCCGGCGCCGCCGTCGCGAGTTCGGCGATCGCACCCATCCCCACCGAGTGGTGATTGCGTCCGGTGAGGATCGCCTGGCGGGTCGGCGAACACAGCGCCGTGGTGTGAAATCGGTTGTATTTCAGGCCCGCACCGGCCAGTCGCTCGGCGGTCGGCGTCTCGCACGGCCCACCAAAGGCCGTAGCAGCGCCGAAGCCGACATCGTCGATCAGGGCAATGATCACGTTCGGCGCGCCGGGCGGCGGGCGTATCGGCTCAATCGGGGGAAAACCCCGACCCGGATCGGTGGCATCGAATTTATATCCGACCGTCGGGGAACGGTCCGGGATCGGCAGGACGACACGGCTGCGGGCATCAGGGGTCATCAGCCCCACAATAGAGACACGGCGCGAGGGGGTAGGACTTCAGGCGTTGACCGGCTCGCGGGTAAATCCTTCTGCAATAGCGATCAGGTAGCTGTAGAAGAGCCCGGGCGGTAGCTGAAGCAGACCAGACAGATGGTGTCGAAGGTCCGGGAAAGTCAGCTGAATCCCGGACGCACCACTAGTTTGGGCCCACGCTCGGCGAAACTTCAGGCACCTCAGCTAAGACAATTCGGCGGAGCTGCGCGGGTCGATGATCACCTTCGCGTGCTTTTCCGGGTCGCCCAGGGCGGTGAAGGCCCCGGCCACGCCGTCGAGGCCCACCTTGCCGGTGATCAGCGGGGTCGCCTCGAGTTTTCCGTCGGCCAGCATGTGCAGGCTGTCGTAGAAGTCCAGCGGGGTGTAGCCGAACGCGAACCGCACGTCGAGTTCCTTGGCCAGCGCCATCGTCGGCCTGATCTGGTCGGCGCCCATGCAGACCCCGACGACGACGATCCGGGAGTTCAGCGGTGCATCCGCCATCACCCCGTCGATCATGCCCGGCACGCCGACGCATTCGAAGATCACCGGGCGCTTCGGTCCGGCCGCGCCGACGGCATCCGCGGCCCGGTACACATGCGACCAGCCGGGCAGCCGGCGCAGCTTGCCCATCGACGACAGCGCAAGCTCGTACAGCTGGGGCGCGTCGGTGATCACACCTTTGGCGGTGATCTTTTGGTAGGGCGAGTCCGCTGCCGGATCGACGACGATATCGGCGCCGCAGCGACGGGCAAGGTCGCGACGGGCCGGGGAGAAGTCGCTGGCGATGACGGTGCCCACACCGGCGGCCTTGAGCTGGCAGATCACGCCCAGCCCGACCGGCCCGCAACCCAGCACGATCGCGGTGTCGCCCTTTTTCACTTCGGCACGTCGCACGGCATGCAGGGCCACCGCCATCGGCTCGGTCAGCGCCGCGATGTCCGCCGACAGTCCGTTGGGCACCGGGAAGGTCAGCGAGGCCTCGACCAGTACCCGCTCGGCGTATCCGCCGGGTGCCAACGGTGACAGCCCGGTCAACTGGACTCCGCCGTGGGAGCGCACCAGCGGGAAGGAGACCACCGTCATCCCCTCCCGCAGTTTCCTGGGAGTCTTGCGCCCGCGCTCGGTGATCACCCCGCAGAACTCGTGGCCCATCACGGTCGGGGTCTCGCGGCGCATGAAATCCGGATAGCCCAGGGTGCCCATCACATCGGTGAGTTCGTCGGCGTGATCTTTGGCGTGCAGGTCTGATCCGCAGATACCGCAGGCCCGCACATCCAGGATCAGCTGACCCACGCCGGGGCGCGGGTCGGGCAAGTCGACCACCGACAACGTTCCATGGGAGCAACTGACAGCCTTCACGCCGGCAAGTCTAGGCCGCTACCTGCCGCCGAGGATGCGACGCTTCTCGGCCTTGAATTCAGCTTCGGTCAACGCTCCCGAATCCCGCAGCGCCGCAATCGTCTTCAGCTGTTCCAACCGAACCCCCTCATCGGTCGGAACGTACGGATCGGCGATCGCCGCAGGTTTCCCGGGAACCCGGTCCCGCCTACGGAACCGGAACCACCACACCGCGATGGCCAGGTCGACACTGATAACCGACAGTGCGACGAAGAACCACAGTGGTCCGCCGATGGACCGGGTCTGGCCGAATGACAGGTGGGGATCGACGAAATCGGCTACCGGCCCGTCGGCGATCACCCGGTAGTCGCCCTCGGTGGCGACCTTCATGAACCAGACCCGGCGGTGGGCGTCGTCGCCGACCGCGACCATGTCGCCGAGGTCCTCGTTCACCAGCGGATCGCTGACACCGGCGGGTGGGGTGATATCCATCGTCAGCGGCGGCACCCGCATCCCACTGCCGGCGTGATCCTTGACGTGGAAGCTGACGATGACCTCACCGGCGGGCAGCCTGACGATGCCCGAACCGGGTATCGGCACCTCGCCGTAGTTGCCGTACTTCTCACCGGTGACACCGAGCACCGCGGTGACGATCAAGCCGCCGACCGCCATCGCCGCCAGCATGCCGACCACGATGCTGACGATCCGGGACGTCCTGTCGCCGTTCATGGGACTGCAGTCTGGCATGTCCGGGGTTGCGGGACAGCCTCCAGCGACTACCGTCCAGTGGATAGCCGGTCCACCGGATAGCGAGGAGGCAGATACGTGTCCGCAGACGAATCAGGCCGGCCCCCGGGCGGCGTCGTGACACGTTTCGCGCTGCGGTACTGGGTGGCGATCGCCCTGGTGGCCCTCGCCGCGGTTTTCATCGGACAGAATCGCGACCGTCAGAGCGTGCGCCTGCTGTGGATCACGGTGGAGTCGCCGATGTGGCTGCTGCTGGCGGCCATGCTGATCGTCGGCGTGATCGTCGGACTGCTGCTGCACCGGCGAAGGAACTAGCACCGTGCGCGAGTCCAGCCGCGAGTCCAGCATCGTGGTTCGCCCGCAGCCGATGGAGAGCGCCACCTACACGGCGTCCTCAAGACTGCAGGCGTCCGGGTTGGATTCCGGTATCAGGCTTTTCGAACAGGCCGCCCGGACGGTAACGCTGCCCGAGCCGCCCCAGCCCATCGCCATCGCCGACTACGGCGCGGCCACCGGATACAACTCGCTGCTGCCGGTGGGTGCGGCGGTGCTGGCACTGCGGGCCCGTACCCGCCCGGACCACGCCATTCTCGTCGCCCACACCGACCTACCGGGCAATGACTTCAGCGCATTGTTCAGCACCCTCGCCGAGGATCCGGACAGCTACCTCAAGAAGGACTTAGCCACCTTCGCCTCCGCGGTGGGACGTTCGTTCTATCGGCAGATCCTGCCCTCGCAGAGCATCGCCCTGGGGTGGAGTTCGTGGGCCACCCACTGGCTGAGCCGGGTGCCCGCGCCGATCAGTGACCACATCCACATCGCGCACAGCACCGACGAAACCGCCCGCCGCGCCTACACCCGTCAGGGGGCGCTGGATTGGCATGACTTCGTGGCCTTTCGGGGCCGCGAACTGGCACCGGGCGGCAAACTCGTCGTGCTGACGCTGGGACTCGACGACGCCGGACTGCCCGGGTTTGCCGGAGTGATGCAGGCGATCCTGGCCGCCCTGCACAGTCTGGTGGACGACGGCACTCTGCACCCCGACGAGCTGGACCGGATGGCCATCCCGACCGTCGGCCGCACCGAGAAGGAATTCCTCGCCCCATTCGCTCCGTCAGGCCGCTTCGAGGGACTGGCGGTGGAGCATCTCGAATTGTTCAATGCTGAGGACCGGTTCTGGGCCCGTTACCGCGCGGACGGCAATGCCGTTGCGCTGGGCGCAGCCTGGGCCGGCTTCGCGCGTGCGGCGATCTTTCCCACCCTGACGACCGCACTGGAGGGCGGCCCGGACGGCCCCCGAACCGGGGTCTTCATCGACGCCCTGGAGTCCGCGGTTGCCGCCTACCTGTCCGGGTCGCCGCAGCAGATGACGATTCCGCTGGCCGCCCTGGTACTGGTCAAACGGTCAGGGGCGGCCTGAGGTCAACGGATGGTGCCGCGGCCCGCGATGAGGGGCAGGTCGAGCGGGGTGACCCAGCCGGGCGGCAGGTCGTTGACGCTCGGCACGGCGTTGAGCGCCCGCAGGCCGGTGGCCAGGCAGCCGGCCGCGGCGGCATCGCGGCCGGAACCGTCGGTGAACCGGAACGCGGTCTCCTGGAAGATGCTGGGCGTTCCCTCGATGTCGACCCGGTAGACGTCGTCCTGGTCGCCCGACGGCCAGTCCGGGGCGGCGTCGCGGCCGATGCGGTTGACATGCTCAAGCTGGATGCGGGTCTCGCCGTTGTAGACGCCGTTGATGGTGAACCGCACCGCCGCCACCTGGCCGGCCGCGATCACCCCTTTGACGGTTGTGCGTTCGGTCGGAGTCACCCACTTGTCCCAGGTGGTGGTGATCTCGTCGAGTTCGATACCTGCGGCGTGCGCAATCATCGGCACGGTGGCACCCCAGGCGAACACCAGGATGTCGGAGTTCTGCAGCAGCGGGGTGAATTCCGGCTCCCGGCCGATACCCATCTCGAACTCGTAGTCGCCTTCGTAGTTCGTGTAGTCCAGCAGTTCCGAGGCCCGCACCCGACGCACCTCGGAGCACAGTCCCATCAGGGTCATCGGGAACAGGTCGTTGGCGAAACCCGGGTCGATGCCGGTGGTGAAGCACGACGAGCCGCCCTGCTCGCAGGCTGCGGTGATCGGCTCGATCCAGTTCGGCGGGTTGAGGTGCATCGAAGGCCACACCCACGGTGTCATCGCCGTCGAGCAGACGTCGATCCCGGCTCGCAGGAAACGGCCGATCAGGTCGATATTGGCCTCGGCGTGCGCGGCGGTCGGCCCGTAGTGCACCAGTGCGTCGGGCGCCAGCGCGATCAGCGCGTCGATATCGTCGGTGGCCGTCACCCCCACCGGTTGCGACAGCCCGCAGATCTCCCCGGCGTCCAGCCCGACCTTGTCCGGGTTGCTGACCCCCACCCCGACCAAGTCGAACTCGGGGTGTTTGATCACCTCGGGGATGACCATCTTCCCGACGAAGCCGGTCCCGAACACCACGATGCGTTTCGTCAATTCAGTGCTTTCCCTTGGCGCGCAGCGCATATCGCCGTTCTGCGTACGCGAGGTCGTCGCGCCACAGCCGGGTGGCGGCGATCTTCATCAGCGGCTTGATGACCGGGGCGGCCCGCAGCGCGTACCGGAAACCGGAAAGGTCGGATACGGCGATGACCGCTTCGATGACCGCCGTGCGGGGTCGTCCGTCCGGCCCGGTACCGATCGGGGTGGCGTGGGTCTCCACGACGCTGCCGGCACCCTCCCCGTCGACGATGTGCATCACGATCGTGCGCGGTTCCGGGCAGCTGAATTCGGCGATCACCGGCGCGCCCAGTCGGCCCATCCGGAATGTGACGGCCACCTGGAAGAGGTCCGAATCGTCGTCGGCGTCGACCGCGGGTGCACTCAGCACCTGAAGTTGAGCGAACGAGTACGGGTGGAACCAGGCACCGTGCCAGGGATCGAGCCGATTGGAGATCACGTCGTGGGGTTCGCACACGCCCTCGAGGCGGGTGACGGCCGCCAGTCGCGGTCCCTCAGGCCGCACCGGCAGCACCGGGGCATCCAGAGGTTCCTCGCCGCCGACCTTGTCCAGTCGCACCCAGACCAGCACCCCGTCGTCGTGGGCCGGCAACGGTTTCCAGCCGAACTCGCGGCCACCGTCGAGTCGCAGGCCGTGCCACGGGCAGATCAGCCCGCCGCAGTCGACCTTGCCGGTGGACAGGTCGGCTCCGAGGTGCGGGCAGGAGGCCGGGCCGACATGCAGGCCGCCCTGCTGGTCCCGCCATGCGACGATCTCGGTGCCGCCGACCTCGGTCCCGAACGGGCGGTCGGCCCGGACATCGGTGCTGGCGCCGAAGACGAACCAGTTACCGCTGGGCCGACGCTGGGAACGGTGCAGGGCGGCGTCGATGATGGCCGGCTGGGCATCCTGGAAGGTCGGCTTCTGATGGGCCCAGTCGAGCTTCGGCAGCACTTCCAGCGGAATGTCTTTCGGCATCCGATCCGCCAGCAGCGACCACACGTCCATCAGCCCATGCCTTTCTCCGCGAGCCGCCGCAGCACGGGTGAACGACCCTGCACCGGCACCGTGTACAACGTGTGCCCGCCGACACCCCAACCGGCCAGCAACTGGTTCGCCGCCGTCCAGCCGGTGGTGGCGGCCCGCTCCATCAACGCCACCGGCAGGTCGATCCGGATTCCGTCACCGGCGAGCTTCAACCCCGGAACCCCGGTGTCGACCGTCGGGCGCCGGGCGAACGACCCCGGCGAGAACAGCGGACAGTCCTGTTTGAACAGGATCCGCTCGGCCACGATGCCGGCCCGGGCGGTCTCCGGGTAGAGCTGGTGCAGCCTGGACAGCATCTTCTCCCGCAGGCCCTCGAACGGCGGCGGATCGACCACCGAGTAGGAATGCACCTCCACCACCGAACCGCCGTGCTCGCGTGCCCAGTCGGCGGCTTGGCGTTCGTAGTTGCTGACCACGCTGATGTTGTCGATCGGCTCCAGACCGCCGGTGCCGAGGAAGTCCGGGCGGCCGGCATCGACCGGCCGGTCCAGCCACAGCCGCTGCACGACGAACGGCGGGGCGAGTTCCATCGCGGCCACCCGTTGGCGCCAGGACTCGTCGCCCATCTCCGGTGATGCGGCCACGATCTTCTGCAGACCCGCCGATATCGACCGCCAGCACCACACCGTCGGCGTCGATCACCCGTCCGTCGTCGGTGTGCACCGCGAATCGCTTTGAGCCGCCGAGTGGACACCGACTCCGACCGAGACCGAGGTGTGGAACTCGACCCCCTGTCCGGTGAGGTACTCCCCCAGCGGATTCCACAGCGCGGTGTCGAAATTGGATTCCGCGACGTCGAACACCAGGCCTTCGCTGGAGCCCAGGAAGTACATGTGGAACATCGCCGCCAGTTCGGCCGCCGACAACCGGTCGGGCCGGGCGAAGAAGCTGCGGGCGAACACCTCGAAGGCCAGGTGGCGGGCGGCCTTGGGGAAGTTGATCTGGTCGAGGAAGGTGCCGGCGTCGCGGTCGTCGAGACGCTCGTAGATATCCGGCACCGACACCGCTGCCAGCGGTGCTGCCGCTTTGGCATCGATGCGCACCAGGTCCCGGAACCGGAATGTCGGGCTGCGCAGCGCGAACACCAGCGCGTTCCACGGCGGGCTCTGCGGCAGGCCGCGGAAGGTGTCCCGCCGGCCCTCACCGTCCACGAGCGGGTAGTCCTCGACCGCACGCAACCGCTGCAACTGGGGATCGCTGCGCTTGAGCAGCGCCCGCAGGTTGTAGTACTGCCGGAAGAAGGCGTGGAAACCCCGGTTGTTGGCCACGTCGGTACCCGCCAGTGGCCCATCGTCGAGGCGCTCGGTCCAGCCGGCCACCCGGCCACCGAGATTGCGTTCGCGCTCCAGAACCTGCACGCGGACACCGCGTTCGGCAAGCCCGGCAGCCGCGGCCAGACCGGCGATCCCGGCGCCGATCACGACGACATGCGGGACTTCGGCCAGTGCGGTGGCACTCGGCAGCCCGGCTGGACCGGGGTGACTGACTCGGCGTGGATCTTTCATCCCAGACCCCTCACAGTGGTGCGTCTCCGAGGAAGGTGTGCACGATATTGCTCTGCCAGCCCGGCATGGTTTCGCTGTGCACGCCGGCGAAACCCGCCGCGACCAGACGGCGCTGGAAGTCTGCCGCACCGTCGAAGTCGTTCACACTGCGCCACAGGTGACGGTAAAGGGTGCTGTCACCGGTCTTGCGCCATCCTGCCGGGATGATGATGCCCCAGCAGACCGCATTCCAGATCGCTTGGGCGGCTTTGGAATCGCGTACCGAGTACTCGTGCACGGCCAGCGTCGCGCCCGGGCGGAGCAGCTCGCGGAACCTCCTCAGCTGGGCGTCCGGATCGGCCAGATTACGCAGCAGGTAGGCGGCCAGGATGCCGTCGAACGGTCCGCTGACGCCCGCCTGCTCCAAGGCCTCGATGGGGGTGTGCACGAAACGGACCGTCTCCGGCCAGGATTTGGCGGCGGCCTGCTCGAGCATGCCGGCCGAGGCGTCGACGGCAACGATCTGCGCGTGCGGGGCGGCTTCCAGCAGGGCCGCGGTCGAGGCGCCCGTTCCGCAGCCGGCGTCGAGAAGTCGCAGTCCCCGGCCGCCGTCCGGGATTCGCATCCGGCGAGCCGAGATCCGCAGATGGTCGTGGTAACCGGGATTGGCCCCGACCAGACGGTCGTAGGCGGCCGCGCCGACATCAAAGGCGCCCGGCACCTCGGCGCGGCGCAGGCCGGCCCTGGACAGTCCGGTCATCGCATGCCTCCCTGTTGTGCGGGGCGTCGCTCCCGCCCCGGCGTCACCCTCGGCAGCGGCACCGCCGTCACCAGCGCCCAGCCGAACAGGACATCTGCGGCAGCAGGCTTTGCCACGTGTCGTCCATCAGGCCCCCATGAGAACACGCCTCAGGCTGCGGTGCTGCGGCGGGCCCGCCGGGCGCGGACCAACCCTCCGGTGAACACCTGCAACCGCCGGCCCTTGCCGACCGAGGCCCGCTGGCTGAACACCTCGAAGTCGATGTCCTCGATCCGGTCGAGGATCTCCGAGTACAGCGTGAAGGCCGTCGACACGCACGGCCGGGACTGCGGCGCCAGCAGTGCGATGCCCTTATGCGCCTCGCGGTAGATGGACCGGGTGATCGCATGCTGGGCAGCCAGCGCCTGGCGGACCCGCGGATCGGTGCGGGTGGTCCGCTGACACCAGGTCAGAAGTTCGCGATCCACCCCGAACGCGGCCAACTCGTCGGCGGGCAGATAGACCCGGTTTCGCTGCAGATCCTCGTTGATATCGCGCAGGAAGTTGGTCAGCTGGAAGGCCCGCCCGAGGGCCTCGGCGGTGGGCTGTGCGTCGCTCAGCGGTCCGACCGTTCCGAGGATCGGCAGCATCTGCAGGCCGATCACCTCCGCCGAGCCGCGCATGTAGCGGTTGAGTGCGGGCCGGTCCGGATAGTCGGTCACGGTCAGGTCCATCCGCATCGCGGCCAGGAACTCCTCGAAGAGGGTCAGCGGGATGCGGTAGGTACGCGCGGTGTGCAGGACGGCGGGCAACACCGGCTCGCTGACCTCGTCGCCGTCGAAGAACTTCGACGCCAGCCGCTCCAACCGGGCCTCCCGGTCGGCGACGCTGGCGTCGGATTGCAGATCGTCGAGGATGTCATCGGCGTAGCGGGCGAATCCGTACAGCGCGTGCACCGCCGGACGCTGGGACGGGGTCAGCAGCCGGGTCGCCAGAAAATAGGTGCGGCCGTGCTCGGCGTTGAGCCGACGGCAGTACCGGTAGGACTCCCGCAACCGCTCGCCGGAGATCCCGGCGGCGTGCAGTTCGGTGTTGATCATGTCCTCACCCGCTTGGCCGAACCAGTGATCGTCCGTCGGCGCGAATAGTCGCCGATCGGGCCGGTGACCCGCTCAGCGGCCAACCGGCCGGACAGCAATGCGGTGGGCACCCCCACCCCGGGCACCGTCGACCCACCTGCCAGCACCGCGTTGTCGACACCGCGTACCAGGTTTGCCGGCCGGAATGGACCTGTCTGGGAGAACGTGTGCGCCAGCGCGAACGGGCTGCCCGCGGTCATTCCCTGCCGGGCCCAGTCCGCCGGTGTCACGACATCGAGGATGTCGGCATCCGCCAGGACGGAGGCGCTGGTGTCGGGCAACAGTCGTTCAGCGGCGGTAGCCAGCACCTGCCGAGCGTAGCTGTCGCCGTGGGCGGCCCAGTTGACTCGAGTCGCCTCTGGGCCCGCCTCGAGGTTCGGACACGGGGCCAGGACGAAGAGCAAGTCGCGGCCCTCCGGAGCCAGGGAGGGATCGCCGGCGGTCGGCATGGTGACCAACAGCGACGGATCACTCATCAGGACACCGTCGCGGATGATCTCGTCGAAGGTCTGCGACCACTTCGCCCCGAAGCTGATGTTGTGGTGCGAGAGGGCGTCGCCGACGGCGGGCACCCCGACATGCATGACCACGCACGACGGGGAAGGCCGGAACTTGAACGGCCGGTGGGGGGTGCGGCCGAGCAGCTGATAGGTCAGCGGCAGTTCGGTGGTCAGAACCACGGCATCGCAGGCGATCCGGTCACCGGAGTCGGTGCACACCGCCGTCACCCGGGAACCGGAGCGCTCCAGCCTGGTCACGGTGGATCCGTAGCGGAACTGCACACCGGCAGCGGTCGCCGCGGCGGCAAGGCCCTCGGGAACCGCCCGCATCCCGCCGCGGGGAAAGTACACCCCTGCGATGGTGTCCATGTAGGCGATCACCGCGTAGGCGGCTAGTGCCTGCTGCGGCGGGACGCCGGCATACAGCGCCTGGAAGGTGAAGATCCGCTGCACCCGCTCGTCGGTGATAAACCGGCTGACCATCTTCTCCCAGCCGCGGAAACCGCCGATGGCTGCCAGTTTGGCCAGCTGTGGGGTCAGCAAGGACACCGGCGAGGAGAAGTTTGACCCGATGAACCCGTCGATCTCGAGCGTGTAGAGCTCGGTGAGCCACTGGCGCAGCCGCTGATATCCGGCGGCCTGCGCGGGGCCGGCGAATGCTTCGATGGCCGCCGACATCGCAGCGGCATCGCTGTGCACGTCCAGCACGCTGCCGTCGGCGAAGGACGCTCGATAGGCGGGGTCCGACGGCATCAGGTCGAGGTAGTCGCTCATCGACGCCCCGACGGCGTCGAAGGCCTCCTCGATGATGTCGGGCATGGTCAGCACGGTGGCGCCAGTGTCGATGCGGTAACCGCGGATGTCGGCCTGCCCGACCCGCCCGCCGGGGTAGGTGTACCGCTCGACGACGGTGACCTGGCGTCCCCGGCCGGCCAGTTGCATCGCGGCCGACAGTCCGGAAAGTCCGGCACCCACCACCACGACGTGGTCGGTTTTGCCTGGAACGGTTCGCATGAAACGCCTTTCTCTAAGTCATCCGCAGGGTGCAGGCGGCGGCCATATCAGTCAGCGCCGACTGCACCCAGTCGTCGATCCGGTTGTCACACACCATCTGGTTGGCGGTCGCCACCCGCTCAGCGATCAATTCCTCGATCCAATCGGGGGCACCGGTGGCCACGATCAGGGACCGCCACCGGGCGATATCCGCATCGTCAAGGTCCTCGGCGGTCATCAGCTCGCCGAACTGCCGGCGGATCGGGGCGTCGGCCATCCGCTGGGCTGCGACCACCAGGCTGGTGGCCTTGCGCTCGGCAAGGTCGCCGCCGGCGGGCTTTCCGGTCACCGCCGGTGAGCCGAACACCCCAAGAATGTCATCGCGCATCTGAAAGGCCTCCCCGACCGCCCTGCCGTAGCCGCCGAGGACCTCGATGAGATCCTCGCGGCCGGCCATCGCCGCGCCGATCTCCAGCGGCCGGCGCACGGTGTAGTTGCCGGACTTCCGCCGTGCCACGTCGAGCACCGCGTCCAGGGCGGGCAGCGCTCCGGCGTCGTTGGCGACGTCGGCGCACTGGCCGACGGCCAGTTCGATCCGCATGGCGTCGTAATGCGGCCAAGCCCGAGCCAAGGCGTCGGGGCGTACACCGCTGTCCCGCATCATCTGCTCGGCCCACACCAGGCACAGGTCAGACAGCAGGATCGCCAGCGAGGCGCCGAACCGATCCGGCGATCCCGATAGGCCACGTTCGCGGTGCCACTGGCCGAACTGCAGGTGCGCGGCAGGCCGGCCGCGCCGCAGCGGCGAGTCGTCCATGACGTCGTCCTGCAGCAGGGCGAAGGCGTGCAGCATCTCCAGGCCCGCCGAGGCCCGTAGCGCGGCCTCATCGGCGTCGGAGTCGGTGCCCGCACCGCACAGCCAGCCCAGGTACATGAAGGTCGAGCGCAGGCACTTGCCGCCGTCGAGGAAACCCCTGAGGACGTCGGCGCTGATCTCGACGCCGGTGCGCTCGAGTTGCGGCACGCAATGGGACTCGACGAACTCGGCCACATGCTCGAGTGCCGTGCGCCGCACTCCGGCGCGCCAGATGCTCGATTCCGCCGGCCGCTGCCCGACCGTCAAACCCGCGGCGTGTGCCC
The DNA here is from genome assembly GCA_963787055.1 of uncultured Actinomycetota bacterium. Classification (GTDB taxonomy): domain Bacteria; phylum Actinomycetota; class Actinomycetes; order Mycobacteriales; family Mycobacteriaceae; genus Mycobacterium. The sequence continues at coordinate 46,433 of CAWBBP010000007.1, read as the reverse complement.
CGCCGCCGGGCGACGTGACGTCGATCGCGCGCACTGAATGCTCCTGTTCCACGGGTCCCCTCGTCCCGCCATACCCCTCAATTCAAGACGACAAGTCCGCTCGCCGCCCGTCCGGACCCCACATGGTCACCTACGCGTAATGCAATTCGGGTGAGAGGCTGCGGGTATGACACAACTGAACGGCAAGGTCGCCCTGGTGACCGGGGCGTCGTCCGGACTGGGCGCCGACGTGGTCCGATTGTTCGCCGAACGCGGCGCGACGGTGTTCGGCATCGCCCGCGACACCGCCCGGCTGACAACTGTCTTCGAGGCCGTTCCCGGCGGCGCCCACGCCTCGGTGGATATCACCGACCCGATGGCCTGCCGCGACGCGGTGGCGCAGTGCGTGGACCGCTTCGGCCGACTCGACGTGCTGGTCAACGCTGCTGGTTTTCACCAGATGCGCCATACGCCCGAGGTCACCGACGACGACTGGGCCTATGACCTCGCGGCCAACCTCAACGGCCCGTTCTACCTGTGCCGGGCCGCGCTGCCGCACCTGCTGGAAACCGGCGGCAACATCGTCAACGTCGCCTCGGTGGCCGGGGTCGAGGGCGAGGTGTACTCGGCCGGATATTGCGCCGCCAAGCACGGTCTGGTGGGGCTGACCAGGGCCCTGGCCGTCGAGTTCAGCAAAGAACGCCTGCGGGTCAACGTGGTGTGCCCGGGTGGCATGCTGACCCCGCAGGTCACCGAGTTCACCGCCCCGGAACAGGCCGACTACAAGCTCATCATGCGCATCGCCGCCCCGCGTGGGTTGATGCAACCGCGCGACGTGTCCTCGGTGATCGCATTCCTGGCCAGCGACGAAGCTGCCGCGGTGCACGGGGCGGTTTACGTGGTCGACAACGGCAAACTGGCCGGCTGAACGGCGGCGCGCCTACTGCGAAACGGCCTGCAGAATGCCGATCTTGTCCGGGCAATACGTGCTCAACGCCGCGCCGACGAACTGCCAGGCCTGGGACTGGGTGGAGTCCCGGTCCAGGTTGCGGGAAACGAAGGCCGCCGAGGCGTAGGCATCTCCGTCGACACCCATGGCCAGTCGCTTGCAAGTGATCTTGCCCAACCAGGCGTTGTAGTCACGCTGGCCGTAGATGCCGAACGAGTGCAGTTGGTTGGCGAAGTCGATGTCGGGGTCCGCCTGGGCCGGGGGTGCGGCCAGAACGGCCGTCACGACGAAGGCGGCCGCCACCAGGGAGCGCCCGAAAGAAATCATGCCTGCAGATTGTAAGCCCGATCAGCACGGCCGTACCGGGAGGACCATAATGACCGTTATGCGCAGATACGTCCGCTGGGCCGGCGCGGCCGCGGTGGTTGCAGCTCTGGCCGCGGCGCTGTCCCCGTCGGTGGCGTCGGCCGACGCCACCGACGATTACCCCATCCCGAACCGGATGCTGAAGACGACCTGTACCGCTGAGCAGATCATGGCCGCCGCCCGGGACGTGGAGCCGATTTACTACGAGCGCTACATGATCGACTACAACAACAAGTCCCCGCAGGTTCAACAGGCCGCCCGGGACTACATCCACGATTTCTACGCCAAGACCCCTGATCAGCGACGGGCGTGGTCGGAGGAACTGGCCACCAACATCTACGCCGATCCGCTGGCGTTCCAATGGCCCAACCACGCCAAACTGTTCTTCAACAACAAGGGTGTGGCCGCCAACACCACCGACATCTGCAACCAGTACCCGCCCGATGACATGTCGGTGTGGACATGGTGAGCACCCCGCCGGTCATCGAGCGCTGGCTGCACGTCATCGAAAGCGGCGAAACCGCCCAACTCGATGACATGCTCGCCGAGGATGCGGTGTTCTACTCCCCGGCGGTGTTCGCGCCCCAGCGCGGCCGGGCGACTGCGACGGCCTACCTGCGGGCGGCCGAGCAAATGTTCTCCGGCACCAACTTCCACTACGTCGAGAAGTGGTTCGGGGATCGATCCGCGGTTCTGCACTTCGCCGCCGAGGTCAACGGGCTCTCGGTGGAGGGCATCGACATGATCCATTGGAATGACGACGGCAAGATCACCGCGGTCAAGGTGATGATCCGCCCGTTCAAGGCACTGCAGGGTGTGGTCGCCCATATGGCCGCTCTCCTCGCAGCCCAGTGACGCGGTAGCCAACGGGTATCGTCGGCTGCGGTAACGATTTGCTGACAATCCGCGGGGCAGGCGGAGCCGCGCTGGGCCCTGCTAACGCCGCTTGACCAGCACTTTTCTCCCCTTGGCCGGAACGGCGCGGCTCTGGAGATTATGGGGCCAGTGTGAGTAGAGTTCACTCGAGCCCGTTGCCGGGCCGCTAACGCTGCGCGTTTGCCGGACGCGGCGACCTGCAGTTAGCCACAGGCAGGAGTGTTTGCGATGAGTTCAGCCAACGCGAGATCAGACCGGGGTGCCGCCGTCCACATCGGCCGGATCGGGGCGCTGGCGGTCGCACTGGGCGTGGGTGCCGCCGTGGCCTCCGGTACCGGCGTCGCACAGGCCGACACCCCGGATACCGGCGCCCAGGGCTCATCGGAGCGGTCCTCGCAACAGGCCTCCGCCGGGACGGGCCCCGCTTCACCATCTGCCACCGCGCCCCGGCGCGGATCCCGGGGGGCGGCCGCGCGTAACAGCACCCGGCCCGCCCCGGCCCCGGTAGCCGCCAGATCCGCGGCCAGTCGGCCCACCCTGAATTCACCGGATGCCGGTAAGGACAGCACACCGGTGGTATTGGTGCCGGTCGGCACGCCCGCCTCACCCACGATGCCCGGCCCGGCCGCCGCGGTGACCCCGCGACCGGTCGCCGCGACCACCGCGCCGCCGGCGGTCCCGGCCCTCGTGTCGAAGCCGGCTGCGCCCGTCCTGCCCGCTTCAGTCGCCACCCAGGTACTCGCGCCTGTCACGGCCGTGGCCGAGGTCCCGGTCGCCGTCGCCGCCCCGCGACCCGCACCCGCACGGGCGATGCGGGCAGCACCACGACTGATGAGCGCGATCGACCTGGGCGCGGCGGCCGCGTCGACAACGTCCGGCAGCCCGCTGGGCGGCCCGGCACCATGGGCTCTGCTGGCGTTCAGCCGCCGCGAGATCGGCCGGGTGAGCAGCCGCGGGGTGGCCGCGACCGCCGCCCAACCCGGTGCCACGGTCGCCGCTGCCGCCACGGCCCTCGTCACAACGCCCAGCAACCTGCCCTCAGCGCAGCGCGGCTGGGTGACCGGTCAGCGCAACACGGCTTACCCGGGTGGCACCTGGACACAGGTCAACAACACCCGGTGGGCCAGCATCTACGGCACCGACCTCGGCATCATGTGGTTCAACGGCGACAACGGCCTGACCCAGGTCGCCTTCGGCGACACCTTCAGCGGGGTCAATATGACCGGCGACTGGCGCTCCAACGTCCTGCTGCTCAGCAATGACACCGAGCTGTATGACGGTCTGTCGCTGATCGACACCGGCTATGCGGGCCAGTTCATCCCCGCCGCACGTAACCAGGTGTTCTTCATCGGCTCCGAGGTCACCAACATCCCGACCTCGGCGGTCTACGCCGACAGCGAGAACTACGTCAACTACATGTCGGTGAAGTCCTGGGACACCCCCGGCCGCTGGACCACCAACTACTCGGCGATCTCGATGTATGACGAGGCCACCGACAAGTGGGTGCTGCAGCCCTCGTCCGTGCGATCGGCGGGCTGGTTCCGCTCCTCGACGCGCTATGTGGCCGGCAGCCAGAACTTCCAGCAGATGGCCTATGTGCTGGAGCCGGAGAGCAAGGTCGTCGGCGAGACCCGCTACATCTACGCCTTCGGCACCCCGGCCGGGCGGGCCGGATCGGCCTTCCTGTCCCGGGTTCCCGAGGGTGCCATCACCGACCTGAAACAGTACGAGTACTGGGACGGTGACAGCTGGGTTCTGGACAAGCCGGCGGTGGCCGCACCGGTCATCGGCGACTCACCGAACTCCACCGGGCTGTTCGGCTGCATCATCGACCTGGCCAACAACCCGGACTTCTTCGGCGGCTGGTTCGCCGGCTTCACCGGCGCCAAGACCGGCGGCAACGTCAGCGAGATGTCGATCCAGTACAACGAGTACCTCGACAAGTACGTGGTGATGTACGGCAACGGGCTCAACAACGTCATCCTGCGGACCGCCGACACCCCCGAGGGTCCGTGGTCGGATCCGATCACCGTGGCGACCTCGATCACCTACCCCGGCCTCTACGCCCCGATGATCCACCCACTGTCGGGCACCGGTGAACTCACCGATTCCAACGGCGACCCGGATGTCTCCAACCTGTACTGGAACATGTCGATCTGGAGCAACTACAACGTCGTGCTGATGCAGACCGACCTCGCCCCGCTGGCACCGGTCACCGCACTGGTCTGAGTAGACGCCGCCGGGCGCATGCTCGATTCGGCGCGGCCGGGGGCCGACGTGTCGGCGCACCCGAGCCGGATCGCCGGCGGAAGACACAGGGCATTCACTGGCATTCCCCCGCCTGAACCACTGTGAATCCGGCATCATTTGATTTGACGCCTTGGGGGTACCGGTGATGCGAACCTCATCCCGCTCCGACCGAGTCGCCGGAGTGGCGCTCGCACTGGGTTCCGGTGCGTTCCTCGCTTTCGCCGGTAGCGGGCTCGCATCGGCGCAACCGGACAACTCCGCCGAACCGTCAGCAACCGAATCCGCGGCGTCATCGGACGCGACACCATCCCCTGCCGCGCGGCGGTCCGGGCAGCTCCGCCGCGGGTCTGCGGAGAATTCCGGACACCGCCCATCGGTCTCTCTTGCCGGCAGGTCAGCCATCACATCAGCACCAACCTCGATCCCGGCGACCAAGCGCGGCGGGCCAACCCAGGCCTACCAGCCGGCTCCGATAGCCGGTGCCGGTTCAGTTGGTCCCGCCGCGGCAACAGCCGAGCCGCAGATTCCCGTAGTCATCGCAGCCGCGGTGTCCAGTTCGCCTGTGCCTGGACCATTCCGGAGTGTTCCGGCGCCCGCCCCGGTGTCCGCGGTCCCGTGGGCGTTGCTCGCGGCCGCGCGACGCGAGATCGTTGAACAACCGGTGCTGAAGTCGGCTGCCGCCACGTCCCACGCGGTCGCCGCTGCCGGCGCTGCCGGCGCTGCCGGCGCTCAGGCGGCAGCGCCGTCATTCGGCGAAATCATCCGCTACACGTTGTTCCACAAATCAGCGACTGCGAGCCCTGTGCAAGCCGCGGGACAGTCACCCGCCGGTGTTGTGACCGGCAATCTGCGCGCCAGCACGGCCAATGGCGCGGAGATGATCTACGCCCTGTCCCAAGCACCTGCCCATGGCAGCGTGCTCCTCGGCGAGGACGGCTCCTACACCTACACGCCACTCTCAGACCTGGCGTCTTCGGGCGGTTCCGATAGCTTCAGCGTAAGCATCGACAACGGCAGTCCCTACCGCATGACCGGCGTCGGCGGCGCAGTCCAAAGCCTCATCTCGGCGCTCGCCCAGCTCATCGGGTTGCGTGAACCCGATACTGTCACCGCTGCGGTAGCGGTCCGCATCCTGGGCGTGAACCAGCCGCTCAACTCTGCGCCGGTGGCCGGAACCCCCGCGGTGGGCGACCCCGATCCAGTCACGGGGCTGGTCACCGGCCAGATCAACGCCATCGACCCCGACAACGACCCCCTGACCTACAGCGCGGTACAAGATGTCACTGACAAAGGCGCAGTATCGGTGACGAACACCGGCTTGTTCAGCTACATCCCCACTGAAGCCGCCCGGAACAGGGCAGCAGCATTCGGCGCAACGGCCGCAGACCAGACCGACACCTTCAACGTTTCGGTGGCAGACGGCTACGGAGCCACCACGGTGATCGCGGTGAGCGTCCCGGTCGTCGCCGCGGCCACACCTGCGGCCCCCGAGGGGGAACACATGGCCATCGGCATGAACCTTGAAAACGTTGTCGACTGGTCACCGGCTTGGACCTTCACCGACGCCTTCAAGGCCTCCCGCCCGTGGATCTCACACAGTTTCAACCCGCAGACCTGGGAGATGACCTGGAATCCGGACCAAGCTCCGACGCTCGAGCTCGACGCCAACGGCAATGTCCGCTCGCTGGCGACGTGGATTCAGAACGGCGTGCAGATGAAGCAGTACGCCGGAACCCTGATGTTCAATTCGCTCGACGGCGACTACGCCGGCGGCACCTACCATGCGGAGTGGGACGGCACCGGTGTGGTGAGCTTCGGATTCGACGCGGTGGTCACCTCTACCGGCCTCACCTCCGAAGGGCGCAACTTCGCCGAATTGCACGTCACGCCGAGTGGGGCGGGCATCTATCTGCGTATCGAGGAGACCAGTCCGATCGACCCGGTACGAAACTTCAACGTGTGGATGCCCGACTACAACGGTCAGAGCTTCGTCGGTCAGCGGTGGCAACCCGGATCGGCATTCTCGCCGTTCCATCCGCTGTTCCTCTCCCGCCTCTCCCCGTTCGGCGCGCTGCGGTTCATGGGGATGCAGGAGACCAACACCACCGACATCGCGTCATGGGAACAACGCCGTGACGCCGAGGACATCCGGCAGGGCTCCGGACCCGACGGCACGCCAAGCGAGCCGGTCGTCAACGGCATCTCGGTCGAATTCATGGTCGAACTCGCCAACGAACTCGATGCCGACCCGTGGTTCAACATGCCCTATTCGGCCGACGACGCCTTCGTTCGTAATTTCGCCACCTACGTCAGCCAGCACCTCGAAGCGGACCGGACGGTCTACGTGGAGTGGGCCAACGAGGTGTGGAACTTCGGGTACGGCTTCGAGGCCGCCCACTGGGTCGCCGATCAGGCGGCATCGGCCGGTCTCGACCCCGCCTACGGGCAGTGGATTGTTGCCGGGCGAGAAGCCAAACGCGATATGGCCATTTGGACGGAAGTGTTTGCCAGCCAGTCGGCGCTTGAGTTGGTGCGGGTGGCCGCCGGCTGGGCTGCGGTCGACTGGGTGACCAATGAGATCGCCGAGAACATGGATGGCGCCTTCGACGCTATCGCCATTGCCCCGTACATCACCCCGACCGACCAACAGCGCGCCACCTACACGGCTGCCACGTCGGTTGAACGGGTGATCGCCGACACCCGGGCCAACCTCGCCACCGCCGTGCAATGGGTGACCAACCACGAGCGACTGGCATTGGACTGGTCGGCACGACTGGGCCGGCCGATTGACCTGCTGGCCTATGAAGGGGGCGCACATCTCGACGGTCGGGGCGGCCCATATCAGGGCGCGTTCTATACGGCCGGGACTGACCCGCGGATGGGCGAGATCTACCGGGACTACCTGAGGGCACTCGACGCGGCGGGCATGGACCTCTACGTCGACTTTCAATTCACCGGGCAGGCCGGAGCGGCCCCGTGGGGCGACTTCGCCAAACTTCACCGCATGGACGAACCACTGGCCGGCGCTTACCGCTACAACGCCGTGGTGTCGGCGGCTGACGGATCGTTGTGGAACATGCTGTAGCGGCTAGCAACCGGCGAGCACCCGCGCGATCGCATCGTGTTCGGCCTGCGTCACCCACAGACCGTAGGCGGCTTTGACATCCACGATGCGGGTGACGTAGGTGCAGCGATAGGAACCGTTGGGCGGCAACCAGGTCGCCGCGTCGCTATCACCTTTTTCCTGGTTCACCCAGCCGATGGTGGCCTGCAGATTGGCCGGATCGTTGGCGAAGTTCCGGCGGGTGAACTCGTCCCACTGCTGGGCGCCCTTCTGCCAGGCATCCGACAACGCGACCAGATGGTCGATCTGAACATCGGCGGAGGTTCCGGGACCGCGAACGAAGTCGACGACGGTCCCGGTGAAGGGGTCGTTGAGCACACCGCTGAGCACCGCGCACCCGTTGGAACCCGGCTTGCTGACCACCTCGACGAGGTCGCGGCGCAGGATGTCGTTGCGGGTGTCGCAGCCGTTGTGCCCGAACTCCACGGTGACGTCGTCGGTCCAGCGCTCGCCGAACAACTCCCGCTCGTAACCGGTCTTGGGAGCCCGCCCCTTGATCGCCAGGGTGTCAAGTGTGGCCAGGGTGTCCGCAGCGGTGTCGGCCGCCGCCGGTGTCGGGGCGATCAGCAGGGCGACCATGACCGCGACGGCGAGCACCAAGCGCCGGAACGTCTTTGGCGTCACCATCCCCCTCGCATATCCGGGTCGACGCTACTCCCCCGCCGCGGCTAGCCCCACCAGAACGAGGTGGCGATGGCCACATAAAGCGCGATGAGCGCTGCGCCCTCGAACCAACTCGACTCCCCGTCGAAGGTCACCACAACGGCCACCAACGCCGACATCACCAACGCCGCCAGCAGAAGTGGTGAGAACACCAGGTCGAAACCAGGCTGGCCGAGCAGGGCCGCCGACAGGCAGACGATCGGGGCGATGGTGAGCGCCACCTGTACCGGCGATTGCAGGATCACCTGCACCCCGTAATCCATCTGATTCTTCGCGGCCAGTTGGATGCCGACCACGTTCTCCACCGCGTTGCCGGCGATGGCCACGATGACCAGACCGGCGAACACCTCGTTGATCCCGGCGGCGTCCATCGCCGGCTGCAGGGCGGCGACGAACCATTCCGAGACGAAGGCCGCACCGATGCCGGTGGCGGCGAGCATGCCGATCGCCATCGCCAGCGGCCACTCGCCGTGCGCCGTCGCCTTGCTCGCGGCCCGGGCGGATTCCGGGCTGGCGGCGATGGGAGAGGATCCACCCTCGAGGTGTGCCCCGTGCGGGCCGGAGGCTGCCTTGCCGCGAGACAGGGTTGCCGGCAGCGACAGCGCGAAAAGCGCCAGCATGACGATGGACACCACAACCGAGACCATCCGCTCGTGGGATTCCGCGGGAGTGTGCAGTGCCGAGGTCAGCGAGGGCACCGCGAGGATGAACACCGCCAGGGTGAGCATCAGACCCAGGGTGCGCACATCGTTGGCGGCGAACCGTTGCCGACCGTACTTGAGCCCGCCCACCACGAAGGCCAGTCCGAGGACCAGCAGCACGTTCGCCAGGATCGAACCGACCAAGGTGGCCTTGACCACGCCGTACAGACCGGCCTTGAGCGCGAAGAGGATGACGAACAACTCCGGCAGGTTGCCCAGTGCGGACTGCAGAACACCGGTGGCGCTCGGGCCCAGCCGGTCGCCCAGCGCTTCGACCGAACGGCCGACCAGCGATGCCAGCGTGGCCAGCGCTATGGCGGCGACGATGAAGGCCAGAACCGCATTGGCGCCGGCGAAGTGCAGCGCACCGGCCACCACTGCCGCGATCACCGTGACAGTGATCATGATGCGGTCGCGACCGCTCAGCAGCGGCAGCCGCTCAGCCGTAGTGGTCATGCCGCCTCCTTCCCGGGTAGGCGGCAGAGTTTGCCAGAACCGCGAGCCCGGTATCGGAGAATCGGCGCGCGTCTGCCACCCTCGAGTGAGGAGTCCTGCAGGGGTCTACTCGCACGATGTCTGCGAGGTTCCTCACTCGGCGCGCTGGGTCGGGAAGTTGATCACCTCGCCGCGGTTGATCGACACCCAGTCGCGGGCCTCGAGGTAGGGCCGGAACGTTTCGGTGACGAGCCTGCCGTCGACCTCGGTCTTGGGTCGCTGAAGTTCGTAGAGGTGCGGAAACTCGGTCCAGGCCAGCACCGCCTCCCATAATCGAACTGCGGCATCCCCGGTCGGCGGGTCGAGGAGCACCGGGCCGAACAGGCACTGGCCGTCCGGGAAGAACAGCGTCGGCACGCCGTAGCCGGCGGCGTCGACCACCCGTTGGTGATCGGCCAGCACCTCGTCGCCGGTGGTCGGGTCGGCGATGGCTTCATCAACCAGTCCGGGGTCGAAACCCAACTCGGAGAGCAGATGCCGGGCGACAGCCTTCTCGTGCGGCTTGTGGCCCTCTACATGCAGGGCGCGGGCGGCGCGTTCGTACCAGGCACCTACATCGTCCATCGAACGCCTTCTCAGCAACGCGCCGATCCGCATCATCGACCAGCCGTAGGACCACTCCCGTTCCCACGGGTGTTTCTTACCCTCGACGCGGTTGATCTCCTCCAGGCTGAAGAACCGCCAATTCACCTGCAGGCCGGTCAGATCACGGACTTCACGAATCCACATCGACGTCTGATAGGCAAAGGGGCACATGACGTCGAAGTGGAAATCGACGTAGTCGGGCTGGGCGGTCACCCTCGCACTCTAGCCCGCCGCGGTAGCCAGCAGTGGCGGGCAGTAGCCCATCGCATCAGCGGCCAACTCGAAGTGCCACGGTTCGTTGGCATAGATCTGGCACAGTCCGAACTGCGCCCCGTTGACGATTAGCCACTGATCCGCGTCGTACCCGCCGATATCGACCGCCTGCCCGAGGACGTGGCGAGAACGCTCCGGGGGCTGCACGTACTGCAACGCCGCGGGCAGGCTGCCGTGGGTGGCGATCGCGTCGTCGAGCAACTGCTGCTGGAACTGCGGCGAGCGCCACCCGGAGGTGATGGTCATCGTGATGCCCTCGGCCGCCGCGGCGGCACTCGCCTGCTGAACCGCGATCAGCAGTGCCGGCTCCAGATTTCCGACCGCCGGGTTGGCCACATCCCAGGGCGAGAGCATCTGGATGGTGTCGTCGACCAGTCGAACCGAATAGTGCGGCGCACCGGCCGAGCCGACGGCCACCAGGATGCCGAGGACCGCAGCGATTCGCATGATTCGCTAATCATCCCAGAACGGCACCCCGATGCCGCCAGTGCAGGCACCATTGCCCTCGACGGATTGAAAGAACAACTCAGGAGTCGACGTGGCGCTGGTCCTGGCCTTCGGCGTGATGTTGCTGATCAGCGTCTCGCTGTCCGGGCTGGCCGCGCGCACCGTGTTGTCCACCGCCCTGCTGTTCCTGGTGGCCGGGGCGCTGCTCGGACCCGGCGGGCTGGATGTGGTCGATTACAGCGCCGAGGATGCGATCGTCGCGGTCCTCGCCGACATTGCGCTGTTCACCGTGTTGTTCACCGATGGCCAGCGGGCAAGCGTTCCGGCGCTGCGGGAGGGCTGGCGACTGTCCGGCCGGGCACTGGGGCTGGGCATGCCGCTCTCGATGATCGGTGTCGCTATTCCTGCGCACTACCTGGCGAACCTGGACTGGCCCACGGCCTTTCTGCTCGGCGCGATCCTCTCACCGACCGATCCGGTATTCGCCTCGGCACTGGTGGGCCGCTCCGACATCCCGCTGCGGTTGCGGCGGCTGCTCAATGTGGAGTCCGGGCTCAACGACGGCCTGGCGCTCCCGTTCGTGCTGATCTTCCTGGCCTTGGCCAAACATGAGGACTCACATCTGGGGATCGTGCTGCTGGAACTGGTCCTGGGTCTGGCCATCGGGGTCGGGGTCGCCGCGGTGGTCGCGCTGGCCTGGCGCAGCAATATCCTGACCGCGGAACCGCGACTTCAGCCGCTGGGCCCGGTCGCGATCGCGCTCGTGGTGTACGCGACCTGCCATCTGACCCATGCCAACCCCTACCTGGCGGCGTTCGCCGCGGGGTCCACCCTGGCGACTCTGGATCATGTCGCCGCCGAGACGTTCGAGCCGTTCGGCGACCTGCTCTCCGAGCTCACCAAGTTCGCCGCGCTGCTGCTATTTGGGGCGCTGATCACCCCGGACCGGCTGTCCCATCTGGGATGGCAGGACTGGCTGCTGGCGGTGTTGGCCATCGTCGCGGTGCGGCCGGCGTCGATGTTGCTGTCCCTGATCCGAACACCGATGCCCCGCGCCGAACGACTGACCGCGGCGTGGTTCGGCCCGAAGGGGTTCGCGTCGGTGGTCTACGGACTGCTCGTTCTGCAGGCCGGGATTCCCAGCGGAGAGAAGCTGTTCGACCTCATCGCCGTCACGATCGCACTGTCGATCATTCTGCACTCCTCGACCGATGTCCCGGTCGCGCGCAAGTTGCGGATCGAGCCTCCCGACCATCTGCCGGCCGGTCACGACCCGGTCGAGGCCCCGGCCCCGGAAGGCGAGCCACCGCAGCGGCCATCACCCACCGGGTCCGGCGACCTCAACCTCTAGCCCCGCTCAGCCTCGGGCGGCGCGCTTGCCGGCGCGGTTGCTCTTGACCGGCTTGGCAGCCGACTCGGCGGTGCGGCCGGCCCGGGCCGGGGTGCCGGCGGTGGCCGGCGCCGCAGCAACGGGATCGGCGGCCTCGGCGGGCTGCTCACTGACCTCGGCAACCGCGGTCTCGGCAACCGCGGTCTCGGCAACCGCGGTCTCGGCAACCGCGGTCTCGGCGGCGCTCACGGCCGCGGCGGGCTGGATCACCGCCGTCGGAGGCGGCACGGTAGCGGTCAGCGCATTCTGGGTGTTCCAGATCGTCGCCTGGGTCGCCGTCCGGAAGCTGGGGACGAAGTTTTCGGCGATATCGGTCTGCGGGTCCACGATGGCACCGGTCTGCACCCCTGCCCCGATGGTCAGGTTCAGCGCGGTGCCGGGCAACCCGGACGGACCCAGCAGGCCGTCCACGGCGACGTTCCAGGCACCCTCCCAGTCCCCGCTGCCGAGGCTTTCGACCCAGGCGGTCGCGATCTGGACCGACCTCTCGGCCAGCACCGCCGCACCGCCGAAGGCGGCACCGGCGAACAAGGCGAGATTGACCGGGATGACCTCGAGGACCGCCACCGTCTTGGCCAGGAAGTCGGTCACCACGAAGGCCGCGGTGTCGAACAATGCCCCACCGGCTTCGACGATCGGGGTGACGACGGCGTCGGTCAGTACCGTGATCGCCTCGTTGATCTGGCCGTTCAGCGCCAGCTCGAAAGCGTCCACCGCTGCCGCCGGGAAGTCCCACACCCCGGCGCTCGCGGCTGCCACCGAGTCGATGACACCGCTCAGCCCGGCGTTGAGGTAGGTGAACAGGTTGGTGGTCAGCTGCCGGATGATCGGATTGGCCTGGTTGGTCAGCTGCGGCAGCAACCCGACGGAGTAGTAGTTGCCCAGCGCGATCTCGTTGTAGAGGGCGTAGTTCAGCACATCGCCGCCGACCTGGTCCATTCCGGCGAAAGGCCAGTTGAACTCACCCGCGCCGGGGGTCAGCGGCGAGTCGCTGCCCTCGTAGTAGGTGCCCAGCAGATAGTTCTGGCCGACCTCCAAGGTCCCCAGCAGCTGCTCGATCGGGTTGTTGAATGCTGCCAGCGCCACGGTGGCAGAGGCGGGCAGGGCCGGTAACGGCTGATGGACGCCGGCGACCGCTACTGAACCGGCGCCGATGACCGCCGCCGTTCCTGCGATGAGATGCGAGCGCAGTGAGATGAGCACGTGAGGAAACCTTTCCGGTGATGAACCTGAGCGGCGCCTGAGAATCGCCAGCGCGCTGACCATACCTGACCGCGCTAACTGATGCCGAACTCGTAGTCCTCCGGGCCTGCTTCAGTCAGCGCACGATGTGGTGGGTCTGCCAGAACTACCGCGTGCTCTTCGATCGGTGGGTGCGTTCCCGAGCCAGGGTCTGGCCGCGGAAGAAGGCCGGCGCCTTAAGGTTCCATAAGATCATCAGTAGCACCCCCACGAACAGACTGAAGACCCCGATGATGAACACCGTTCCGATTCCGGCCAGCGATCCGGTCGAACCGGACTCCGGGTTGGCCATTCGGTAGGCCTCGATCAGGCCCACCGGGATGAGCACCAGGGCGCCGATGCCGGGCAGGATGACCTGCTCCAGCGCGGTGCGCCAGTGTTCGAATGCGGTGTCCCAGAAGTAGACCACCGATGAGATCGCCACCACGGTGTAGTAGGTCATGATCGCGATGCCCACGCTGTAGACGGTGTCCTCGATGATGCTGTCGCTGACCATGACCAGACCGCCGTAGATGGCCAGCGTGGTCAGGCCGATGAACCAGGTCGCGAATGTCGGGGTCTGCCGGACCTCGTCAACGGAGGCGAATCGGCTGGGCAGCGCCTTGTAGGTGGCCATCGCCAGCAGGCCGCGCACCGTCGCCATCACGGTGGACAGAGTGGCCGAGAAGGCCGACAGCCCGACGATGACCGCCGCGATCAGGGCACCACCGGATCCGACCGCATCCCGGGCCAGTCCGGAGAAGATGTCGTCGATATTGGCCGCGTGAGTAAGGCTGCCTTCGCTGCTGTCGTCGATGCCGGCGTAGGCCAAGGCCGCCACGCTGAAGACCACATAGGTGATCACGGTGATCAGGATGGCCGTCACCCCGCTGCGGCCGGACTGCTCGGCCGTGCCCTCGGTCTCCTCCGACATCGACAGTGCGGCGTCGAAACCCCAGAAGATGAAGACGGCCACCAGGAAACCGCCGAGCAGCGCGCTGAAACTGCTGATGGCGAACGGGTTGAACCACTGCCACGAGAACGGTTCAGCGGTGGGATTGCTGTTCTGGCGCATGATGTTGATGCCCAGGATCGCGGCGAACAGGGCCAGTCCGCCGAACTGGATGACGGTGAGGACCAGGGTGGTCCGCGAGGACTCCTCGGCCCCCCGGGCGACCAGCCAGGTCGTCACCAGAATGAACACCGCGGCGATCGCCACCTTCAGCCAGTCCGGCGGATCCTCGATCGAGAACGCCACGGTGGCCGCGTTCACGGTGATCCCGGCGGCGCCGACGCCGGCCAGGATGCTCGACAGCATCAACGCGAATCCGCCGATCCAGCCGATATGCGGAAGGATCGCCTTGGCTCCCCAGGTGAACACCGTGCCCGCATCCGGGGCGGCGTCGGTGAGATGTTTGTAGGCGAGGGCGATGAAGTACATCGGGATCACCGCGAGGATGAACACGATGGGCATCTGATAGCCGGCCTCGTCGACGCCGTGGCCCAGCGCACCGGTCAGCGAGTAGGCCGGCGCGGTGGCGGCCAGACCGATCGCCACCGCGCCGATCAACGAGATCGAGCCCTTCTTGAGGCCCTTGGATCTCAGTTCGTGCATCGGCGGGTCGACGACCGCCTCGTCCTGCGCCATGACGGCATTGTCGCACCTGATGCCCTAGCCGGCCGGTTGATCAGGACACGGCGATTGCCGCGGCAAGCGCCAGGCCGAACACACAAGTCGGCGCGGCCATGGCGGCCAGGAATCCGAGCCCGAAGCGCCGACCCCCGGCGGCGAAGGCCAGCGCGATCTTGACGATCAGGTTGGAGCCCAGCGCGGCGGCGATGGCGGCCAGCGCGGTGTCGACCGTGATATCACCCGCGGCGGCCAGCGTCGCGGCGGCGATCGCGCCGGCGTGGGCATCGGCGAGTCCCGCGGCGAAGGCGGCCAGGATCGCGCCCTCGGGGCCCAGCACATCGGCTCCCCAACGGCCTACCAGCAGCGCGGCGACCAGCACCGCAGCCAGCGCGAGTGCGGGCCGTAGAGCGAACGGACGACTGGGCGAAATTCCCGCCGGGTCCGACACCGAACCGCCGTGGTTCCGGCCGGCACCCCGATAGACAACTGCCGCGATCACCACCAGGACCAGCGCCGAGCCGAGTACCGGCGGCCACAGCCGGCGCAGTACCTCGGTGTCGACGTAGGCGGTGACGATGAGCAGTTGCACGAAGGTTCCCACGCTGGCGACCAGTGCGCCGGCCAGTGGCGCTCGCAGGCCCGCGGCGGCCCGGCTGAGCCGTCCCATCGAGGCGGTGGTCGCACTGGCCGAAACGAAACCGCCGGCCAGTCCGGTGACCAACAGTCCGCGCTCGGGACCCATCGCCCGTACCCCGATATAGCCGGCCCACCCGATCCCGGTGAGCAGCACGACCAGCAGCCACACCTTTTCGGGGTTGAGGACGCCGTAGGGGCCCAGTGCCCGGTCCGGCAGCAACGGGAGGACGACGAAGGCCACCACGAAGAATTTGATGGCGTCCTCGAGTTCGACCTCGGTGACGACGTCGCGGACGAAACGGTGAATCCGATTCTTGGACACCAGCAGACCGACGCTGAGCACAGCCAGCGCAACGGCAAGGGCTGGCCGGGAGTAGGCGAGCGCGCCGAGCAGATAGGTCACCAGGGCCGCGATCTCGGTGGTCGTTCCCGGGTCGTCGGAGTTGGTCCGCAAGTAGGCCAGCGCCATCAGGGCCCCGATCGCGGCCAGGCCCGCCACCACCGCCCACGTCCCGAACGACGCGGTGACCGCACCGAGCAGCGCCAGCAGGGCGAAGGAGCGCGAGCCGGCCGGTATCCGCCGGCGGTGACTGCGTTCGCGTTCGAAGCCCAGCAGAAGTCCGATCGCCAGGGCGATCAGGAACGGCTGCAACTGCGGCCAACTCACTGGCGACCCCCTACCCGATACCGGACGATCCTAGAGATAGGAGACCATGGTGGTGGCGATCAGCACGACGAAGAGGACCAGCGAGATGACTCCGACGCGGCGGTCCAGCGCCGTCAGGGCAGCCTCGGCGGCGTCCTTCTGGGATCGGCGGCTGGCGAAGACCGCGTAGCCCATCGCCACCAGGATGTAGAGCATCGACAGGATGTAGACCAGATCCAGCATCGTCAGATACTCGACCGACGGCAGGTCGGAGTCGGTGGACCACTGCAGTGCCACCATGGTCAGCATCGCGGTGACCCCGATGCCGGTCCGGGCCTCCTCGAACCGGGCCGGCAGGATGTAGATCAGCGAGGTGATCAGGATGACGATCATGATCGGCAACATGATCTTCACCAGGTAGGGAAGCACGTCGCGGGTGACAGGCAGTTCCAGGGTGATCCGCGAGTAGTCCATCTCAGGCGGTGCCGACACATCGCCGAAATTCGTCGGATAGTGCTGCTCCTGGACAGTCAGCGTCGGCGTTCCGATTTCGTAGCCCGGAATCGTGACGTTGTCGCTGATGGCGACCGGCATGGAGTCCGGAACGAATCTGAGGAACCTGGTGTCCTGATCCTGGTCTTCGAAGTAGACCAGCAGATCCTGGGCATCGAAGGGGAACTTGGCCAGGTCCATCTTGCGGCTGAACACACCCTGGTAGCGATAGGCCATGTACTTGGATCCGTCCGGCATGATGCGCGGTTCCGGATAGAGAGCCTTGCCCATGACGCCACCGGTGGACGAGGTCGTGGTGTTCTCAAAGGCGTTGGAGTTCATCACCTCCAGGGAATCGGTGGGATCCACCGCCGGGTCCTGCCACCGGAACCAGAGATAGAAGTCCATCACGAAACTGCCGGTCTCCAGGTCGATTTCCTGGACGTCGTGGATGAAGGCACCCACCGTCACCGTCGCGGGCTCGGGTGCGGCGCCGGCGGGTGCCGGCACCGCGAGCACCGGCAACCACATCGCAACCAGGACCATCAGCATCCGGGTCAGGTCGGCCCACCGCCGGCGCAACCACACCGGAACAGCCAAGCTCATGGCCGGCGTCAGACCCCGAAGGCCTCGGCGGGGATCTCCCGCTCGCCGGCCCGGATGGCCGCGACGATTCGGGCGGCGACCACCTCCGGCTGAAGGCCCTCGCGCAGCCGCGGCGCGGTGCCGGCGATCGGGCGGTCGGCCAGCCCGGTTTCGGTGTGCGGCGGGCGGGCATCGGTCACGGTGATGCCGGCGGCGCGCAGCTCGCGGGTCAGCGCCCGGTCGGCGGCGGTCAGCGCCGCTTTGGACGCCGCGTAGGCGGCCATTCCCGGGAGCGGCTGCTCGGCGACGACGGCGCTGATATTGGCGATGAAGCCGCGCGACTCGGTCAGTGCCGGGATGGCGGCCCGCATCAGCCACAACGGCCCCAGGACGTTGGTGAGGAATAGGTCTTCGATCACCTCGTCGCCGGTGTCGGCCAGCGGACCGAACGCGACGACTCCGGCGGCGTTCACCAGTCCGTCGATCCGGCCGCGGGCGGACAGGGCGGCCTCCACGATCGCGGCGCCGGCCTCCGCGTCACGAAGGTCCGCGGCCACCACCGGGGCGTCGAAACCGAGGGACTCCAACGCCTTTCGATCCCGGGCCGCCAGGGTCAGCCGGGCCCCGCAGTCGGCAAGCTGGCGGGCGATATGGCGGCCGAGACCACCGCTGGCGCCGACCACCACCACGGATGCGCCGTCAAGGGAACGATCTGCCATATCAACATCCTCGGGTCAGGGGTGCGGTACCCCATCATGCACCGGGCGGCTACCGCGCTGGGGTCGGGGGGATTTCAGCCGACGATGAGCGATAACCGTTTGGCGATCTTCGACACGGTGTCCAATCCCCCGGTCGCCACCGCAATCACCAGATCGAACAATTCGTCCTCGGCCGATCCCGGCAGATGGTGCCCGTTGAGTCCGTAGAAAAGCGCCATTGCCACGAACGCTGTGCGTTTGTTTCCGTCGGGCAGTGGGTGGTTAGCGGCCAGGGACTGCAGCAGCGCGGCCGCCTTCTCGTGGATGGTGGGGTACGCGTCCTCGCCGAAAACTGTGGCCTGCGGTCGTGCAACAGCGGATTCAAGCAAGCCGTAGTCGCCGACCTCAGCCGGATGGCCGAGGTGAGCTTCGGCGGCGGCAAGCACGTCGTCCAGGGTGAGGTAATCGATCATGCATCGGAGAGACGACGCAACAAACCTTCGTGCTCTTTGACGATGCGGCCCAGCATTTCGTCGCGGCGCGCCGTCCGGCGGTCGAGGTAGTCGTCAACGGCCTTGAGGACCGCGGCGTGCATGGACATACCATCTCGTTCGGCGGCGGAACGCAGTTTGGCGGTCTGCTCTTCGGAGAGTCGCAAGGTCATGGCCACGGTCTGATGATACCAGCCTGGTATCACTGCTGGTGAGACCTACAACCCTCAGAAGTAGCGCGGGAAACTGCTCCAATCCGGGTCGCGCTTCTCCAGGAAGGCATCACGGCCCTCGACCGCCTCGTCGGTCATGTACGCCAACCGAGTGGCCTCCCCGGCGAAGATCTGCTGGCCGACCAGTCCGTCGTCGAGCAGGTTGAAGGCGAATTTCAGCATCCGCTGGGCCTGCGGGGACTTCCCGTTGATCGTCTGCGCCCACTGCAGACCCAGGGTCTCCAGGTCGGCATGGTCCACGACCCGGTTGACCGCCCCCATCTGGTGCATCTGCTCAGCGGTGTAGGCCTCGCCCAGGAAGAAGATCTCGCGGGCGAACTTCTGGCCCACCTGCTTGGCCAGATAGGCGCTGCCATAGCCCCCGTCGAAGCTGCCGACGTCGGCATCGGTCTGCTTGAACCGGGCATGCTCACGGCTGGCCAGGGTCAAATCGCAAATGACGTGCAGGCTGTGCCCGCCGCCGGCCGCCCATCCGTTGACCAGGCAGATCACCACCTTGGGCATGAACCGGATCAAGCGCTGTACCTCGAGGATGTGCAGTCGGCCGGCACGCGCGGGGTCCACCGTGTCGGCGGATTCGCCGGACGCGTACTGGTAGCCGCTGCGGCCCCGGATGCGCTGATCCCCGCCGGAGCAGAACGCCCACCCACCGTCCTTGGGCGAGGGCCCGTTTCCGGTCAGCAGCACCACCCCCACCTCTGGCCACATCCGGGCGTGATCGAGCGCCCGGTAGAGCTCGTCGACGGTGTGCGGCCGAAAGGCGTTCCGCACCTCGGGTCGGTTGAATGCGACCCGGACCGTCGGCTGGGGCACCCCGTCGTGCAGGTGGCGGTGATAGGTGATGTCGGTGAGGTTCTCGAATCCCTCGACAGGCTGCCACAGGGTCGGGTTGAACGGGTTCTGACTCACGGCGATGACGGTACCTCTGCTCCCAACGCCACCGTGAGCTCCAGGATGGTCTGCGGATCGTTGAGCCGATCGCCATAGAGCTCCCGCAGCTGGGTCATCCGGTACCGCACGGTTTGGGCGTGCACGAACAGTTCGGCGGCGACCGCCTCGCGCTGCCCCTGGTGCAGCAACCAGGCCCGCAGTGTCTCGGCGAGCCGCTCAGCGGTGCTGGGCCGCAACGTATTCAGCGGTGCCAGCGCCCGGCGGCGCAGGTCTTGGGCGGCCTCCGGGTCGGCACCGAGGACGATCTCGACGAGGTGTTCATCGGTGTCGACGACGCCGGTAGCTCCGCCGAGGAGATGGCGGGCGCGGATCGCGCGCTGGAATGACGAGTGCACCAGCAGCCACGGCCGCGCGGGGCCGACCACCGCTGCCCGACCGGTCAGGGTCGATAGCAACCTCGTTCGCCGGTCACCGTCCATATCGGGCACCAACACCGCGACCCACGACTCCGCCGGGTCCAGCCCCGGAAGCTCGTCGGAGCTCTGCAGCACCGGTGAACTCAGCTGCGCGGCCAGACCCCGGGTCTGGGTAGCCGGTAACAAGACTGCCGTGAGTGTCTGCGGGACAGCCCAATTCGCACGCTCGGCGCTGTCGCGCAGCACCTCCGGCGGCTCCCCGGCGAGCAAGTGCGCGGTGAGTAGGTCGAGGTGACGCTGTCGCACCCGACCCGCAGTCGCCGACTCGTCGGCATGCCCGGACACACTGGAGGCCGACAGTTCGTCGATATAGGCGAACACCAACTCCGCGAAGCGCGCGATGGTCGCGGCCGGCAATCCGGCGCTGACCGCAGCCGCCGACAGCTCCCGCCACGCCACCCTCGCACCGACCCGGAAGGCCGCCAGCAGTGCATCGATGGACCGGCCGTTGCGAGCCTCGCCGCGGCCGAGTGCATAAGCGCCGTCCACGGCGGGTGACAGCTGGGTCCCGGGATCGGAGCCCTCCGCGCGGGTGGCCAGCCGCAGGAAGGCCCCCAGCGAGTTCTGTACGGCGTTCTCGATGTTCTGGCCCATCTGCCCACTGAACGGGTCGGTGTAGGCGGGCACCTCGGCGATGATCGCCTCCACCGTGCGCTCGGCCATCCGCGGCAGCACCGCCTCCAGCGCCGTGACCACCTCGGGGTCGAGCGCCAGCCCGGACAAGCGAGCCTGCGAATCAGTCAATTTTATCTCCGCTGAACAAAGTATGGGATTTTTTCCACACCCTCAAGTCAAGACTTTATCCCCAATGGCCGTGGATGGTGGAGCTATGACGTTGACAGCGCCCCTGACAGCACCCCGCACCACCCCGACCGCGACGCTGCGCGCACAGGTGTTGAAGCTCGCCGAACGGATCAGCACTCCCCTGCTTCCGGCCGACTACCTCGACGTGATCGACCCCCTGCGCTCCGGTGCCGCCCTGCGCGGGCGCATCGTGGCCATCAACCCGGAAACCCGCGATGCCGTCACCTTGGTGATCAGGCCCGGCCGCGGTTGGCTCGGCCACGTGCCGGGCCAGTACATCCGCATCGGCGTCGACGTCGACGGGGTGCGACAGTGGCGGGCCTACTCCCTGACATCGCCCACCGGCCGGCCCGACGGCTGCATCACCATCACCGTCAAAGCCATCCCGGACGGCGTCGTGAGCAACTACCTGGTGCGCCGGGCCCGGGTGGGCACGGTCATCCAACTCGATCAGGCCGCCGGTGAGTTCACCCTCGACAGGCCCGCCCCGGCCAAGGTCCTGTTCGTCACCGCCGGAAGCGGTATCACCCCGGTGATGGGGATGCTGCGAAACCTGTCGGCGACCGTGGCGAGCGATGTCACCGTCGTCCATTCCGCGCCGACCGCCGCCGACGTGATCTTCGGCGGCGAACTGCGCAAGCTCGCCGCCCGGGGCCGAATCCGGTTGGTGGAATTCCACACCGACACCGACGGCATGCTCGATATCGCCTCGCTGCAGGACCTGGTGGCCGACCTTCCAGAGCGCCACACCTGGGCCTGCGGGCCCATCGGTCTGCTGGATGCCCTGGAAAGCCATTGGGCCGCATCCGGTATCGCCGATCGCATGCACACCGAACGGTTCCGGCCCACCGTCGTCGCCACCGGCGAGGGCGGCACCGTCACCTTCACCTCGGCCGGCACTGCTGCCGAGAACGACGGCGCCGAGAGCCTGCTCGACACCGGCGAGGCCGCCGGGGTGCTGATGCCGTCGGGCTGCCGGATGGGCATCTGCTTCGGCTGCGTCGCTCCGCTGCGCCGCGGCGCGGTCCGGGACCTGCGCACCGGGGCGCTCACCACCGCCGCCGAAGGCGACGGTGTGGTCATCCAAACCTGTATCTCCGCTGCCGCAGGCCCCTGCGACATCGACCTCTGAACTCTTCAACGCTGAGAACTCTTCAACACCGAGAACTCTTCAACACCACGGAAAGGACTACCGACATGACCGCAGTCCAAGAAACAATCACCGACCCGACCACGCATCTGACCGATGCCGACATCGAGAATCTGGGCGCCGAACTCGACGCCATTCGCGAGCAGGTCATCGCCAGCCGGGGCGAACGCGATGCGACCTACATCCGCGCCGTGATCGACGCCCAGCGCAAACTCGAACTCGGCAGCCGCGCGATCCTGCTTTTCTCGCTGTTCCCGCCCGCCTGGCTGGCCGGCACGGTCGGGTTGTCGGTCTCCAAGATCATCGAGAACATGGAGATCGGCCACAACGTGATGCACGGCCAGTGGGACTGGATGCGCGACCCCGCAATCCATTCCACCACCTGGGAATGGGATAACGCCTCACCGGCGGATATGTGGAAGCACTCGCACAACGAACTGCATCACACCTACACCAACGTCCGGGGTAAGGACAACGACCTGGGCTACGGCATCATGCGCGTCGACGACGAGCAGCCGTGGAAGCCGCTCTATCTGATCCAGCCGATCTCCAATGCCATCAACGCCTGCTTCTTCCAGTACGGAATCGCCTTCTACGACCTGGAAATCGGTAGATACCTCAAGGGCCGGGTCGAGAAGGACGATTTCATCAGCCGCGGAAAGAAGGTGCTGGCCAAGATCCGCCGCCAGGCCACCCGCGACTATGTGTTGCACCCACTGTTGTCCGGCCCCTCGGCGCTGAGCACGCTGACCGCGAATCTGACGGCCAACCTGGTCCGCAACCTGTGGACGCACTCGGTCATCATGTGCGGACATTTCCCCGAGGGAGTCCAGACGTTCGCCAAGGACTCCATCGAGGGCGAGACCCGCGGCCAGTGGTACCTGCGGCAGATGCTCGGATCGGCCAACATCTCCGGCAGCCCCGCGATGCATTTCATGACCGGCAACCTGTCGTATCAGATCGAACATCACCTGTTCCCCGACCTGCCCAGCAACCGTTATCAGGAGATCGCCCCCAAGGTGCAGGAGATCTTCGAGCGCTACGGGCTGACCTATACCACCGGTCCGCTGCCCAAACAGGTCGCCTCGGCCTGGCGGGAGATCATCCGGCTCTCGGTACCGAACCGAACATCACAGCACGCCGAAGGAGTCCAGCAATGACCGAACTGAAGAATCTCGACCTGCACGGTGAACGGGTCGTCTACGTCGACGAAGGCAGCGGCGAGGTCCTGCTGCTACTGCACGGGATGGCCGGCAGTTCCCAGACCTGGCGATCGGTGATCAAGCCGCTGTCGCGTCGGTTCCGGGTCATCGCACCCGATCTGCCGGGACACGGCGAGTCCACCAAACCGCGCAGCGACTACTCGCTGGGGGCGTTCGCCGTGCTGCTGCGCGATCTGCTCGACGAACTCGCCGTCGCCCGCGCCACCATCGTCGGGCACTCCCTCGGTGGCGGTGTCGCCATGCAGTTCCTCTATCAGCATCCCGACTACGCCCAGCGGCTGATCCTGATCGGCAGCGGCGGCCTCGGCCCGGACGTGGGCTTGACCCTGCGACTGCTGTCCGCCCCGGGAGCGGAACTGATCATGCCGATCATCGCGCCCCGGCAGGTGCTCACCGCCGGTGACCGAGTCTGGTCCTGGCTGCGCAAGGCCGGAATCGAAGCACCACGCGGGGAGGAGATCTGGCGTTCCTACAGCACCTTCTCCGACGCCCCGACCCGCCAGGCCTTCCTGCGCACGTTGCGTTCGGTGGTCGACTACCGCGGCCAGGCCGTCAGCGCGCTGAACCGCCTCAACACCAAGACCGAATTGCCCATCATGGCGATCTGGGGCGAGAAGGACGCCATCATCCCGGTCAAGCACGCCTACGCCGCACAGCAGGCCCGCCCGGATATCCGGCTGGAGGTGCTGACCGGCGTCGGACACTTCCCCCAGGTGGAGCGTCCCGCGGAGGTGGTTGAGCTGATCGAGGATTTCATCGCCACGGATGTCGCCATCGCCGTCGAGCACGCCGGCGCCCAACGACATTCTCAGGGCAGCGAATCCGAGGAATAGAGCTCCCGAATCCGGAGCCGCTGGATCTTGCCACTGGTGGTGCGCGGAATGGCGGTCTTGGCAACCAGCACGACGTCGTCGAGGGAGAAGCCGAACACCTGCCGTACCCGGGCAGCGGCCTCGGCCCGCAGCCCCGCCCGCCGCTGCGGGTCGGTGACAGCGGTCGCCACGACTGCGACGATTCGCTCCGCGCCGCGGGCCTCGTCGGGGGCGCAGAAAACGACGGTCTGCCCTGCCCCGACCCCGGCCAGCCCGTCGATGGTCCGTTCGACATCGTAGGGCGGCAGGTTGCGGCCACGGATGATCAGCATTTCCTTGCTACGCCCCACCACGAAAAGCTGACCGTCGCTGAGGAATCCGCGATCGCCGGTGTCATGCCAGCCGCCCGGCGGCGGGCTCACCGTGCCGTCCGGTTGCTGGTAGCCGATCATCACCGACGGTCCGCTGATCCGGATCTCGCCGACCGTCCCGGGGCTGACCTCGACACCGTCGGGATCTACCACCGATAGCCGCATACCGTCGATCGGCGGGCCGCATGACACCAGCGGCGGATGCGCCCCGTCCGAGCCGAGGACCCGAACCCGGCCGAAGTTGCCGGGTCCTTCCGGTGCGGGTGCCAGCGCCAACGTGGTCGCAAGCACCGACTCGGCCATCCCGTAGCTCGGGATGAGCGCGTCGGCGCGAAGTCCCAGTGGCGCAAAGCTATCGGTGAAGTGCCGCAGCGTGGAGTAGGGGATCGGCTCGGCCCCGACGTAGGCGTGGCGCAGCTCGGCGAGGTCGATCTCGGGTGCCCCACCGGAAGCCCGGCCCAGCGCATCGGCGGCGGCCCGGTAGGCGAACGTGGGGCCTGCGGTGAAGGTGGAGCGGTGATGGGTCATATGGCGTGGCCACGACAGCGGGTCGCGGAGGAATCCCAGCGGGGTCATCAGCGCGACCGGCGCTCCGTGGAGCAGGGCGCCGAGCACCTGGACGAACCCCATATCGTGATACATCGGCAGCCAGCTGAACACCCGTTCACGTCCGCGCCGGCTGCCGATCGCGTGCCCGATCGTCGCGATGTTGTCGGTGACGTTGCCGTGTGTCAGCAGCACCGCTTTGGGCGCCGATGTCGAGCCCGATGTCAGTTGGATATGGTGCAGGTCGGTGGGTAGCGGTGGTATCCGGTCGAGCCGCGAATCCGTTGGTGCGGGAACGATGTCCGCATAGTCGATCAATCCGGGGTGCTGCGCCGCAGCGGCCGATCTGCGGTCGCTGAGCACCATCTTGGGGTTGATGACGCGCATGGCCGCCCGCAGATGCGCCACCCCCGCCGAGTCCACGCGTGAGGGTGTCGGCGGGGGCGCGACCGCACACGGCACCGCCCCGATCAGCAGAACGGCCAGCAGCGTCGTGAGGTAATCCTCGTTGTTGGCGGCCACCATCAGGACCCGGTCGCCGTGGCCCAGACCGCTGTCCGCAAGCGCCCCCGCACGGCCCCGGACCCGCTGCGCCAGGACCGGCCCCGGCACCGTCGCGAGATGGTCCCGGCTGTCATAGAAGTCGATCTGCCCGAGTTCCCCGCGCAGCAGGAGATCGTAATCGACGGCGCCGGTGGCCAGTGCGGGCGCATTCGCCGCGATGTGTGCCAGGACGGCGGGCGTGAACGGGGTCATGCGTCGCCGCAGCGCTCGGCCCGCCCGGCGATGCGGGTGCGGATGTAGTCCGCGACATCACCGAGTGCGGCGAACGAGAACGCCGCTTCCTCCTCGATGAAGACCGAGAAGGTGTCTTCGAGTTCGGTCATCAGTGCCATCAGGACCGCCGAGTCGACGGGCAGGCTCAACAGCGGTGTCTGGGCGTCCAGTGCGTCGAGGTCGACCTGGGCGAGGTCCTCGGGCGGCAGCAGCTTGGTCAGTCCGGCACGGACTGCGTCAAGCACCTCGGCGGTTTCGGGAAGTCGGCTCATGGCCTCTGCTTTCATCGGTTTCATCGGCGGAAGGCGGCGGCGGGGTCGATGCGCGTGACACGGCGCAGGGGTAGCAACGATCCGAGCGCCGCCATCACGGCGGTGGCCAGCGCCATCCCCGCCAGCATCAGCGGGGTGACGGCGATGGTCACATCGCCCAGTCGATCCCGGATGAGGAACTGCGCCACGTAGGCCAACCCGGCGCCGACCAGATACCCGAGTGCGGCGATCAGCGCGGCTTGGCCCAGCACGGTGCGGATCAACTGGGCGGGACGGACACCGACGGCGCGCAGAATGCCGAAATCGGCCAGCTGTTCGTTCGTCGCCGACAGCACGGTCAGGCCGATCAGGGCCACGCCGACCAGGGCGGCGATCGCGATCATGGCCTTCAGTGGGCGTCCGATCATCGAGATGATGATGTCGCGGCTGTTCTGGGCGAACTCGGCCGATGTCAGGGCGTCGGCGCCGGGCACCCCGTCGCGGATGGCCTGCACAGCCTGCTCGGGGGTGTACCCGGGGGCGGGTTGAACCAGGAAATAGGACACCCGGTCACCCGCGCGCATCAGTCGCGCCGCATCGGGTTGTGCGACGAACGCGTAGAAGTTGCCCAGCGCCGCGGTCTGATTGGACAGGCCGACGACGGTGAAGTCGCCGTCGACGATGCGAACGGTGTCATCCAGGCGAATGCCGTTCTTGTCAGCCAGGATCCGATCGAGGACGACCTCTCCGGGCCGATCGACGTTGCGGCCCTGGGCCAGCGACCACGGACCGCCCACGCCGCTGCCGGTGTCATAACCCAGCACGAAGTACGCGGTCTGCTCGCCGTGGTGGACGAAGTCCGACGGTTGGCCCAGGATCGGATCGGCCGAGCCGACCTCGGGCAGTGCGCTCAGCGTCCGCTCGTCCCCGGCCGGCAGCCACGACACCGCCCGGAACATCTGGGAGACTCCGGGTTGCACAACCCACACGGCATTGCGGGAGTGGTCGATATAGGTGGTCACCTGCCCAGTGGTGCCCACGAAGATCCCCGCCATCACCAGCACCAGCAGCACCGCGAATCCGACACCGACTACCGACAGCAGCAACCGGGTGCGTTCGGCGACCAGATTCTTGACGGCGACGATCATGCGGCCGCTGCCTCTGTACGCTCGCCGGCATGGGCGATCGCTACCTCGGAGCCACCGCACTGCTCGATATCGACGATCCGCGGTTGCGCTCGGTCGGGGATCGCCGCGGATGGCCGGACCTTCCGGTGGATGCCCGGATCGGGGCGATCTACGACTTCGTCCGCGACGAGATCCCGTTCGGCTACAACACCTCCGACGACCTGCCGGCCTCGGCGGTGCTGGCCGACGGCTACGGCCAGTGCAACACCAAGACCACGCTGCTGATGGCATTGCTGCGGGCCAACGGGATTGGCTGCCGGTTCCACGGTGCCACCATCGACAAGCGACTCCAGCACGGGGTGATGGTCGGCCCGTTCTACTGGTTCGCACCGCGCAGCATCATTCACAGTTGGGCGGAGGTATTCGTCGGGGACCGCTGGGTGGGGCTGGAAGGCGTGATCCTCGACGAGGCCTACCTGGCCGGATTGCGGACTCGGATCGGGAATCCGGACGGCCCGTTCCTCGGGTACGGCGTGGGCACCGAGGACCTGGCCGACCCGCCGATCGACTGGACCGGAACGGACACCGTGATCCAGGCGACCGGGGTCAACGCCGACTTCGGCGTGTTCGACGATCCCGATACGTTCTACCGTGCGCACGGGGTGAATGCCCGCGGCGTCAAAGGCTGGCTGTACCGCACCATCATGCGCAAGGCGATGAACACCAGGGTCAACGCCATTCGACGTTCCGCCGTTCCGGCCGGCGCAGTACCGAACTGACACCCTCAGCCCGCCGTTTCCAGGATCCGGCCGTCCTCGAGGTGGACCACCCGGTCGGCGATATCGTCCAGACGCGAATCGTGGGTCACGATCACCACCGCGGCTCCGTTGGCCTTCGCCGCCGCGGCGAGTTGCTCGCTGACCTTGCGGCCGGTGACCGAGTCGAGGTTGGCGGTCGGTTCGTCGGCCAGGATCACCTCCGGTCCCATCGCCAGCGCACGGGCGGTCGCGACCCGCTGCTTCTCCCCGCCGGAGAGTTCGGCCGGCCGGTGGCCGGCGCGGTGCGCCATCCCCAGGGAGTCAAGCAGTTCGGTTGCCCGCGCCAAGGCCGCGGACTTGCGAATCCCGGCGTAGCGCAACGGGACAGCCACGTTCTCCACGCTGGTCAGCGAATTCAGCAGGTTGTAGTCCTGGAACAGAAAGCCCAGCCGCATCAGCCGCAGGGTGGCCCGCTCCCGTTCGGCCAGGGCGCTCACATCCTCCCCGGCCACACGCACCGTCCCGGAATCCGGCGTCAGCAACAGTCCCATCACCAGCAGCGCGGTGGTCTTGCCGCCCCCGGACGGGCCCGCCACCAACACCACCTCACCGCGGTCGACGGACATGGTGATACCGCCGAGTGCCTGCACCACGGCATCACCGGTGCCGTAGTGGTGGGTGACGTCGATCAGCTGGAGCACCGGGTTCGCCGCCTCCCCAACCACTGCTCTGCGGCAGCGGCTGCATCGCGGCGGCGACGCGTCGAACTGGCATACCGGGCAGCGCATGATGTCCTCTCAGCGGTGAAAAGCGATGGCGGGGTCGATCTTTGCGACACGGCGGGCGGGCAGCACCGATCCCAGCGCCGCCATCACCGCGGTACCCGCGGCCACCGCCACCAACATGGTGGGGGTGATCGCGATGGTGACATCACCGAGGCGGTCACCGAGCAGGACCTCGGCGGCGAAGGCAGCGGCGGCCCCGACCAGGTAGCCCAGCGCCGCGATGAGGCCGGCCTGGGTCAGGACGGTGCGCCACAACTGGTGTGACCGCACCCCGAGGGCCCGCAGCAGGCCGAAATCGGTCAGCTGCTCGGCGGTCAACGCCCACATGGTCAACCCGACCAGGGCGATGCCCACCAGGGCGGCGATGGCGATCATCGTCTTGAGCGGGCGACCGATCATCGTCACGATGATGTCGCGGCTGTTCTCGGCGAAGGTGGCGGCGCTGTAGGCGTCGACCCCGGGGACGCCGTTGCGGATCGCCGCAATCAGCTGATCGTGGCGGTAGCCAGGATTGGGTTGAACCAGGAAGTAGGAAACCCGATCGCGCGCCCGCAGCAGCCGGGCCGCGTCCGGCAGCGAGATGAAGGTGTAGTAGTTCGTCGCCGCGGCGGTCTGGTTGGACAGCCCGACGACGGTGAAGTCCTCGTCGACCAGCTCAACGGTGTCCCCGAGTCGAATGCCGTTCTTACTGGCCAGGATCCGGTCGAGGACGACCTCGCCGGGCTGCTCGACATTGCGGCCCTGCGCCAGTGACCACGGACCGCCGACCCCGGTTGCGGTGTCGTAGCCCAGGACGAAGTAGGCGGTGTGGGTGCCGTCGTGTACGAAGTCCGACGGCAGGCCGATGATCGGGTCGGCCGAGGCGACCTCGGGTAGGGCCATCAGACGCCGTTCGGTGTCGGCGGGCAGCCAGGACACCGCCTTGAACATCTGGGAGACCCCGGGTTGCATCACCCAGACGGCGTTGCGGGAGTGGTCGATATAGGTGGTCACCTGCCGGGTGGTGCCGACGAAAAGACCCGTCATCACCAGGATCAGGAGCACCCCCAACGCGACGCCGAGCACCGAGAGCGCCAGCCGGGTCTTCTCGGCCAGCAGGTTCTTGACGGCGATCACCGCAGCACCCCGACCATGCCGGCCGCGCGCCGGAGCCGCTCGACCGCCTGAGTGGCCACCGACACCACCCGGTCGATATCGGCCATCGACACCCCGGGCCCAAGCGAGAACCGGACCGAGGACCGGGCGGCCTGCTCGCTGAGTCCCTGCGCGGTCAGCACATGTGACACCGTGTCACTCTGGGCGTGGCAGGCCGATCCGGTGGAAACGTAGATGCCGTGCACGTCGAGGGTGTCGGCCAGGGTGTCGGCGCGGATGCCGTCGAAGCGCAGGCTGACCGTCTCCTCCAGAACAGGGCCCGCGACATTGCGATGCACACCGCCCGCAGCGGCGAGTCCGTCGATCAGCCGCTCGCGCATCTCACGAATATCCCGGCGATAGCTTGTCGAGCACCGGTCCATGCACACCTGCGCCGCAGCGGCCATTCCCATTGCCCCGGAGACGTTTTCGGTGCCCGCCCGAAGCCCGTTCTCCTGGGAACCGCCGAGGATCAACGGGGACAACCGATGACCCGCCCGAACGGCCAGTGCGCCCACTCCGCGCGGACCGCCGAACTTGTGCGCCGATATCGACACCAGCGTCGCCCCGAGTGCACCCAGGTCGAGCTTGCCCGCGGTATGAACGGCATCGGTGTGCACGGCCACCCCGGCCCGGGCGGCGAGCGTGGCGATCTCGCCGACCGGCTGGATCGCGCCGGTCTCGTTGTTGGCGTGCATGACCGAGACCAGGACGGTGTCCGGCCGGATCGCCGCGGCGACGTCGGCGGCGGCGATGTGGCCGGTCGGGCGCGGGTCGACAATGGTCACCTCGACGCCCAGATCCTTCAGGGCGCGGGCGTTCTCGAGAACGGCTGAGTGCTCGATCGAGGTGGTCACCAGATGTCCGGTGAAACGCCGGGCGGCGAAGGTTCCCCACAGCGCCATGGTGTCGGCCTCGCTGCCCCCGGAGGTCAGCAGCACCTCATCGGGGGTGACGCCGAGCAGCCCGGCGATGGACCGCCGGGCGCTGCCGAGCGCATCAGCGGCCTCCCGCCCCGCTTCGTGATCGCTGGACGGATTGCCGACCAGCCGCTGACCGGCCTGCACGGCCAGCGCGGCGGCCGGGTGCATCGGAGCGGTGGCGGCGTAGTCGAGATAGATCTCGGGCCGGCCGGCCTGCTCAGCCACCGGCCACCGAGCCCGCCTCGTCGATGGCGCCGTCGCGGTGATTTTCGGCGAGGCGGTGCGCGACATCGGCGCCGAGGACGGCGACATGCTGCTGGTCCGGTGCCAGTCCGCCCGCCCACTCGTCGACCTGCGCCTGGTCGATCCCGGCGATATCGGACACCGGCATACCGGTGAGACGTTCGGTCAGGATCGAGGCGACCGCCAGCGACGCCGAGCAGCCGAATGCCTCGAAGGCGAGATCGCTGACGGCGTCCTCGCTGACCCTGGCGGTGAGCAGGATCTGATCACCACACACCGGGTTGCCGACGAAGGCCGCCACGTCGGGATCGGCCAACCGGCCGCAGTTGCGCGGATTGGTGAAATGGTCGATCACCGCGGCACTGAACCGTGGCATGCCTCAGGCCCGTCCGACCGCGTCCGCGAGTTCGCACTCCGCGACCACCTCGTTGGAGTCGAGGTACTTCTCGATGCTGACCGCGCAGCAGCCCAGTTCGGCGCCCTGGCGGCGACGCCGGAATCGCACCGTCTGGCCGGTCCGGCCGCACGGGCAGTCAGTCTCATCGACCTCGCCGACATCGTCGGAGAGCAGGAATCCGGGGTAGGCGGTGTTGAGCGCGTCCAGGATGGCGATGCCGCCGGTCTTGCCGGGCGCGAGTTCCACTGCCGAGTCGGTGATATCGCGGACGGACACATAGCACCACGGCGGTACGTGCTTGCGATGGTGCTCGCATTCGATGGCGAGCATGTTCGACTCGATCATCCCGTACATGTCCCGGATGCGGGACGGGTCGACGCCCAGCAGTCGCTGCGCCTTGTCGTTGAACTCGTCGCGGCTGATGGATCGGCCGGTGTACTGCTTCCAGCCACCGAGCATGATGATCATCGAGTCGGGGTCCAAGGAGAGTGGAATCGACTCCAGTTCCAGGTATCTCATGAACCGGGCGATGATGAACGGTGGCCCGATGATGTATCGGGTCATCGTTCCCTCCCAGCTGCGCAGGTACTCGAGCGCCTCCTGGGGGTCGAAGGAGTAGCCGCGCACCAGGTAGCGGTGATCGTCGAGCATCGCGGTCATCAGGTTGAACACCTTGACCATCCCCATCTCCGGAACTTCCGCCGTTGACGGGCACAGGAATAGGCCCGCGCCCTTGGAGATTCCGAACAGGTCGCGGTAACCGCCGAGTATTCCGACCGAGGCCCGGGTGGTCGTCAGGGCGTCGCGGCGGGCCACCGACGGCACCCCGCCCGTTCCGGTGGAACGGATCTCGGTCTCGATATCGGCCAGGCCCGCGGTCAGCAGGACGTGCGCACCGGCCTGCTTGAACATCCCGACCGGCACCAGCGGGATCTTGTACAGGTCGGCGTAATCGCAGATATCGACCGGCGAGACGCCATCGCATTGGGCACGGTAGAACGCATTCCTCTCGTAGTGGTACGAGAACGCCGCGCGCACAGCGTCTGTCAGTGACTGCCGCCACGCCGCACGCGGTACGCGAAGTGCCTCACCGGGCATCCCGACCATCGCCGCCAGTTCCACGTTCTGCTCCCATCGTGTGTCAAACGCCGATCCCGCGAATGGGCACAGGGCCCGTTCGCGGGATCGGATCGGTCAAGGACCTACGGTCCCGCAACTGACGCCATCGCCCCCATTCCGCCGCCATGCATGCCACCGCCGCCGATCATCCCGCCGCCGCAACTGGGCGTGCCGCTGGCGCCCATATCGCTGGCGAGCATGCCGCCCATGCCGCCGGCGCCCCCGCAACCGGTCGTCATACCGACCCCGCCGTCGCCTCCGTTGCCGCCGTTGCCCCTGATCGGCGACGAGTTGCCGCCGTCGCCGCCGTCGCCGCCTACGCCCATCCCCGACGTCCCGCCCGCACCGCCGTTACCCGCGTTGCCCATGAAGACCGAATCGCCGCCGGTACCTCCGGCACCTCCGCCGCCCATTTCGGTCGCACCACCCGGGCCGCCGTCGCCGGCGTTGCCGAACACACCGGCGGTTCCACCGCGACCGCCGGCCCCGCCGTTGCCCATCTCGGCCGCACCGCCGATGCCGCCGGTGCCGCCGTCGCTCATACCGACACCGTTGCCGCCGCGACCGCCATCCCCGCCGTTGCCCATGCCCAGTCCGGCGCCGCCGGCCCCCCCGTTGCCTGCCGAGCCGAAGATCAACCACGCACCCGGCCCGCCGTTGCCGCCGTCACCACCGGTGACCGGACCGGAGAACGCCAAGCGGACGAAAGCCGTTCCGCCGTCACCGCCGTCGCCGCCGGGGCCGAACAGCATGCCCATCGCGCCCCCGCCACCGTTACCGGCGGTCCCGCCGCCGATACCCACAATGTTGCCGCCGCCACCGCCGTCACCGCCGGCACCGGTAAGCCAGCCCGCCATGCCACCGCTTCCGCCGTTACCGGCGGTGCCGCCGCCCAGACCGACGATGTCACCGCCGTTGCCGCCGGTTCCGCCGTCGCCGATGATCGCGGCCATTCCGGCGCGGCCACCGGAACCGGCGGTGCCCATCTCCGCGTCACCGCCCCTACCGCCGTTACCCCCGTTGCCGTACAGACTGGTGGGGAGTCCGACGAGGTCGCCGAGCATGATCATCGATCCGGCCATGCCGCCGCGGCCGCCGGCGCCACCGTTGCCCATGTCCGCGGCGCTAGCGCCGGCACCGCCGTTGCCGCCGTTGCCGAACAGGATTCCACCGCGGCCGCCGGCACCGCCGGCACCCATGGCCAGACCCGATACCCCGTTGCCACCGTTGCCACCGTTGCCGAACCAGCCTGCGGCGCCACCGGCACCACCGTTGAAGCCGCTGCCGCCGTTGCCGATCAGTCCACCGTTGCCGCCGTTACAGGCCGCGGCCGCCGTGCAGTAGGTGCCGTCGATCTCGGTGTAGCCATAGCCATTGCCGAACAGGAGTCCGGCGTTGGGATTGGCGGCCGTTCCGTCGCCGATGAAAGTCCGGATCAAGTCGGCGATCGGGTTTGCCGCGGCGACCGGATGGTCGTGGCCCTCGTGGTTCGCGACCGGCGAGGCGGCAGCGGGCGCGACCACGGTCGCGACCTTGACCACCGGGGCGGGGACGATCGTAGCGGCGGCTGGTGCCGGAACCGTCGCCGGAGACGAATCTGCCTCATGCGCAGCGGTTTTCGCCTCGCCGGCCGGGGCCGGGTCGGTCAGGCCGGAGACCACCCGGCCCTGCGCCGAGGTGGGCCTGCCGCGCGTGGATCCGGTGGCCTGCTGAACCGACGGCGTTCTGCTTGCGCGTTTGCGGGTTTCACCGGCGGCCCCCGGCGAGCGCGACTCCCGCGCACCGGCCGAGGACTCCGCCGACGACGACGCCGTGTCACCGTCAGACTCAGCCCAGGCGGTCGCGGAACCGAACGTCCCGATACCGACACCGAGCGCCAGCGACAGTGCGCCCACCCGGCCGACGAGGGCTCCAGCAGCCACAGTGTTCTCCCGTTCGTTTGGCTCAGTTGATGTGTCGAGAAACTCTCAGCCGATTAGTCGCAGCCGGGCCGGGAAAGTTCCGTCACTTGTTCTGGCAGCAGGCCGGAACCTCACCGCGGAGCCGGCAGACCAGCATGTAGGGCCCCTTGCCCAGGCAGATCCCGAACACCGCCCGCATGACGGCGGCGAACAGGGCGAAGCCGGCCGAGATCCAGCCGGCCACCGGCGCCCCCAGGGCGAAGCCCGCCGCCGCGATGGTGCAGAAGAAGAACCCCAGCATCTGGGCGAACCGCAGTTGCGCGACCGCATCGAGTTTGGCCGCCGGACCCAGTCGCGGGGCGATCAGGCCGTCGAAAGCCCTCCCGTACGGGTGCTGCAGCGGGCCCCCCAGCGCGCCGATCCCGAAGATGACGGCCTGCACGGCCAGGATGGCCGCGGCTAGCAGCGGATTGACCGTGGCAACCGTCAGTGCGGTGGCCAGCACGGCTGCGGTGACGGTGGCGGTGAAGCGCGACACCCGGGCGTCGATCTCGGCGGGCGCGGCTGTCGCGGCGGTGCTGGTAGACATGCGTTCTCTCCCTCTGGTCACACACCTGACGTGTGATCCACCACAGAAGTAGTCGCATCCGGATGCGGTTTGGTTCCCGGTGAGCGAGACCGCACGATCGCGGGAACAAAGCCGCCGCGATGCGCGACTATGAAGACATGGATTGCGATGTCGCGCGGGAGGCACTGTCGGCCCGCATCGACGGGGAGCGTGAGCAGATCCCCGCCGCGCGCGTCGATGAGCATCTCGCCGACTGCGCGCCATGCCGACAGTGGCAGGCCGACGCGGTCGAACAGACCCAATTGTTTCGGCGGTTGGCGGGGCGGTCGCAACTCAGCGCAGTTCGGCCCCGGACGGCGCCGGTGCCGCAGCGCCGACGGTCGCCATCGGTGCCCTGGCCGCGATGGGCACTCGGCGCGGTGGGTGTCGTCCAGTTGCTTCTGGCCCTCGCGCAGGGCCTGGGAGTGCATCTGGGCCTACCGCATGCGGCGATGGGCGGCCATGTGCTCAACGAATCCACCGCCTGGTCAGCGGCGTTGGGCGTGGTGATGGTGGCGGCGGCGATCAGACCCTCCGTTGCCGGCGGGCTGATGTGGGTTCTCGGTGCCTTCGCCGCGGTGCTGTCGGTCTACGTGGTCAGCGATGCTCTCGCCGGCCGGGTGACCGCCGACCGCATCCTGACCCACCTGCCGGTCCTGGTCGGGGCGCTGCTGGCCTGGCTGGTGTGGCGGCCCGCTCACCCTGACGGCCGCCGTCCCGACCACACCGCAGTGACGGGTGACGACGAGATCGTGCTGCCGGACAACGCCTCCCATGGGCGCCGCCGCGGACACCTCCGGCCCAGCGACGGCTCCGCCGCCTGACGCGGCCGTTTCAGAGCATGACGGCGAACATGATCGCCATTCCGGCCGCCATGGCGATCTGACACAGGATGCCCAGGCTCTGACCGGGCTTGCGATCCTGGCCCCGAACGCGAGCCGCGATGAAGCGGTACAACCAGAACGCCGCAGCGATGCCGAACCCGATGGCACACACCCAGTTCAGCGCGCCGATCCAGGCGGCGTCCTCACCGGTGGTGTGGGTGGCGGCGGAGTGCGAGCCATGTCCGGCATGCGCGTCGTGCCCCGGCGCGGCCGCCATCCCGGGCATATGGGGCATCTCCGGCATATCGGCCATGGCGGACTGGGCCGGCTTCTTCAGCGGAAGGCCCCCCATGACCGCATACATCCAGGCCATCGCCAGCATCATCAGCGTGTGATAGCCGTTGGCTGCCCGGTGGTCACCCGCCGTGATCATGATGGCCGCGAACCACAGCGCCGCGCCCGCGAAGAAGATCATCGGCGCCAGAGTCGGCAGTTCGGCGCCACGCGGCCAGGCCATCACCGCCATCGCGATCGCCATGATGGCGTGCAGGGCGTGGCTGACCACGCCCCGGGGTGAGTGCCGGCCCGTCACCATCCCCCGGACACACA
This sequence comes from uncultured Actinomycetota bacterium, assembly GCA_963787055.1. GTDB lineage: Bacteria > Actinomycetota > Actinomycetes > Mycobacteriales > Mycobacteriaceae > Mycobacterium. The sequence continues at coordinate 9,972 of CAWBBP010000007.1, read as the reverse complement.
CGGCGGCGCTGAACAGGAACAACACCGTGACACACCATCGCAGGGCGACGTCCTGGATCATCTCGCCACTCCTGCCGAATATCGCATGTCGATTGGTCGAGCACCTGCCCCGGAAAGTTCCCGGGCGCCGCCCCGCAGCGTAGGCGAGATCTACACTCACCAATGGCGCACTCGGATTGGAGCCCACGACGTCCACCAACCCTGAATCCCACCGGTCCCGGGCCGGCGGTGCACTGCTGGCCGGTTTCGCGGTGGCCGCCGCCGCCGTCGCCGGCTATGCCCTGCTGGCCCTCTCCCCCGCCTCGCCGACCACCGTGACGCGTGCCGTCGGCTACCTCACCGCCTCGGTGGCCGGTGCCGTCTGCCTCGGTGGCCTGGTTCTGGTGCTGATCACCGCGCGGCCCGACGACCGCGGAGTCATCGACGCCGCAGCATTCCGTGCCCACCTGGCCGTCGAACGACTTTCGCCGGTGTGGCTGGCCGCTGCGTTGGTCATGGTGGTGGTGCAGGCCGCCACGGATGCGGGGGTGTCGGCGACCCGGGTCCTGGGCAGTGGGATGTTCCCGTCGGCCCTGGGCGCATCCGAGAGCGCCCGCGGATGGGTGGCGGTTGCGGTGTGCGCCCTGGTGCTCACCGTGACCTCGCGGCTGGTACTGCGCTGGGAATGGCATGTGCCGCTGCTGATTCCCGCAATCGTGGGCATCGTGGCCGCGCCAGTCACCGGCGACGCCGGCCAGGGCCCGAATCACGATTACGCCACCGGCGCGGTCATCGTGTTCGCCCTGGCCGTGGCGGTGTGGGCAGGGATGGCGCATCGTCGCGGCGGTGGTCGGGGTCGAGCCGGTACTGCGGCACCGGGTGACGATCACGACGCTGACGGCCGGGTCGGTCGCCGTCGGGTACGGTGCGGGGCTGATCGCACTTCGGGTCGGCGCCGGGGACCTGTTCCGCACCGGATACGGCAGGCTCGCGCTGCTGGCCCTCGCCGCGGTGCTGGCCGCGGTCATCGCCGATATCGTCGCGGTGCGGACCCGGCGCGGCACCCCCGCAACGGCCGCCGCACTCGGCGCGCTGGCGGCCCTGGCGGCGCTGTCGGCAACGGCCATCCAGACTGCGCCCACATTGCTGGCCGAGAAGCCGACGGTGTGGGACATCCTGCTCGGCTACGAGCTACCCGGATCACCGACGGCGTTGCGGTTGGCGACCTTCTGGCGCTTCGATGTGTTCCTCGGCGTGGTGGCCATCGTCCTGGCCGGCGGCTATCTGCTGGCGATGGTGAAACTGCGCCACCGAGGGGACCGGTGGCCGGTAGGCCGCGCGGTGGCCTGGGTCGCCGGGTGCGCAGCACTGGTGGTGGCGACCAGTTCCGGGGTCCGGTCCTACGGTTCGGCCATGTTCAGCGTGCACATGGCCGAACATATGACGCTGAACATGTTCGCCCCGGTTCTTCTGGTCCTCGGCGCACCGGTCACCCTGGCGCTGCGGGTGCTGCCGAGCGCGAAGCCGGGACAACCGCCGGGACCCCGGGAATGGATTCTGCGTCTTATCCATTCGCCGATCACCACATTCCTCTCGCACCCGGCAACGGCCTTCGTCTTGTTCGTCGGCTCGCTCTACGCGGTCTACTTCACCCCACTCTTCGACACCCTGGTGCGCTACCACTGGGGTCATGAGTTCATGGCCGTGCACTTCCTGATCACCGGATACCTGTTCTACTGGGGCATCATCGGGGTCGACCCCGGTCCGCGCCGGCTTCCGTTCATCGGCCGGCTGGCACTGTTGTTCGCCGTCATGCCGTTCCACGCGTTCTTCGGCATCGCCATGATGACCATGACCACGACCGTGGGCGCCAACTTCTACCGCAGCCTGGCCCTGCCGTGGGTGCCCTCCATCAACGACGATCAGCATCTGGGCGGGGCGATCGCCTGGGGCTCGAGCGAAGTGCCGCTGGTCATGGTGGTCATCGCCCTGGTCATCCAGTGGGCACGCCAGGACCGTCGCACGGCCGTCCGATCGGACCGCCACGCCGACGCCGGCTACGGAGACGACCAGATGGACGCCTACAACAACATGTTGCGCGAGTTGGCCAAAAAGCGCTGAGGACCGGAGTTCACCGGACCAGCGTGTAGTCGCCTTCCTCGGAAAGTGCTGCCTGCACCTCATCGTCCGCCAGCTGCCGGGTGGCGTCGATATGCACCGTCGAAGCGCCACCGGATTCGAGATCGACCCGCACGGCGGCGACGTCGGGAAGCGCGGTCAGGGCGCTGGTGACGTGGTTGACGCAGCTCTGGCAGCTCAGGCCGGTGACGGAGAACGTCTGAGACATGTTCTGTTAGATACCTTTCGGTGCAGGGTCGACGCCGCCGGCTTTGCGCAGGCGCAGGCTGTTGGAGACCACGAAGAACGAGGAGAAGGCCATCGCCGCCCCCGCGATCAGCGGGTTGAGCATCCCGGCGGCGGCGATCGGGATGGCCGCCACGTTGTAGCCGAACGCCCACACCAGGTTCATCCGGATGGTGCGCATGGTTGCCCGCGCCAGGTCGAGTGCCTGCGGCACCGAGCGCAGGTCGTCGCGGACCAGGATGACGTCCGCCGCGGCGATGGCGACATCGGTGCCCCGACCGATCGCCAGGCCGAGGTCGGCCGATGCCAGCGCCGGACCGTCGTTGATACCGTCGCCGACCATCGCCACCACCCGGTTGCGCCCGCGCAACTGCTCGATGACGTCGACCTTGCCCTCGGGCAGCACCTCGGCGATGACCTCGTCGATGCCCACCTGGGCGGCCACCTCGGCGGCGGCGGTGGCGTTGTCGCCGGTGAGAAGTACGGTGCGCATGCCGCGGCGGTGCAACTCGGCGACCGCCTCGGCGGCGCTGGATTTGACCGCGTCGGCCACCGCGATCGCCCCGCGCACCGCCCCGTCCACCGCCACCAGGACGACCGTCTGGCCGAGCGACTCGGCGTCACGGCGAGCGGACCCGACCGATTCGGGAATCGTCTTGTCGCGACCGACCCAGGCCGGGCGGCCCACCTCGACGGCCCGGCCGACGACGGTCCCGGTGACTCCGCGGCCCGGTATCGCCCGGAAGTCCTCCACCGGCACCCGTTCGTCGGTGGCACTCAGGATCGCGGTGCCGATGGCATGCTCGGAACCCGATTCCACCGCGGCCGCCACCGCCAGCAGTTCATCGGATTCCCACCCCTCGACGGCGGTCACCGCGGTCACCGCGAGGTGTCCGGTGGTCAGGGTTCCGGTCTTGTCGAACACGACGGTGTCGATGGCCCGGATGGCTTCCAGCGCCCGGTATCCCTTGAGGAAAATGCCCAACTGCGCACCGCGGCCGGAGGCCACCATCATCGCCGTGGGCGTCGCCAGACCGAGTGCGCACGGACATGCGATGACCAGAACGGCCAGCGCCGCGGAGAAGGCCCGGTCTGCCCCGGCACCGGCCAGCAGCCAACCGGCGGCGGTCAGCAGTGCGATCACGAACACCACCGGCACGAAAACCCGGGAGATCCGGTCTGCCAGCCGCTGGGCGTCGGCCTTCTGCGCCTGGGCCTCCTCCACCAGGCGCACCATGCCGGCGAAGTGGGTGTCGGCACCGACCGCCGCCGCCTCCACGATCAGCCGGCCGTCGAGGACCACCGTCCCCCCGATGACGCTGGCACCGGGCTGCACCCGGGCCGGTTTGGACTCCCCGGTCATCGCACTCATATCGACGGCCGCCGACCCGTCGACCACCAGACCGTCGGCGGCGACGGTCTCGCCGGGACGGACGACGAACCGCTGCTGCTCCTTGAGTTCCTCTGCGGGGATGACCATCTCGCTGCCGTCGGCCAGCAGAACAGCGACATTCTTGGCGCTCAGCGCGGCCAGTTCGCGCAGCGCGCTGCCCGCCTTCGACTTGGCCCGCGCCTCGAAGTACCGGCCGGCCAGGACGAACACCGTCACCCCGGCGGCGACCTCGAGATAGATGGCGTCGCTGCTCATCAGCGCCTGCCACACACCGGTGGTCGGCTGATCCCGGCGCACCGCGAAAATCGTGTAGAGCGACCACAGCGTGGCCGCGGTGATTCCGACCGAGATCAATGTCTCCATCGACGCCGTCCCGTGCCGGGCGTTGCGCACCGCCACCCGGTGGAAGGGCCACGCCGCCCACCCGACGATGGGCAACGCCAGCGCGGTCAGCACCCACTGCCAACCCGGGAACCGGGTTCCCGGCAGCACCGCGACCATCACCGACAGGTGCGACAACGGAACGAACAGCACCGCAGCCACCGCCAGGCGGCGCAACAGTGACCGGGCCACCGCATCGTCGGGGTCCGGACGCTCGTCGCGGCCGGGTGCGCGCAGGTCGGCTTCGTAGCCGGCCCGCCGGACCACCTCGCACAGGTCATCGGTGGCCACCACACCGGGCGCGTCGACGGTGGCCACCCTGGTGGCGTAGTTCACCGACGCCCGAACCCCGTCGACTTTGTTGAGTCGGGATTCCACCCGGGCCGCACACGCCGCACAGGTCATCCCCGACACGTCGAGTTCGACGCGGCGCGACGGCGGCGCATCCGCCCCGCCGACGACGGTCGTGGTCATCGTCCTCCTCAGTACGCCGCGCAGACTTCCCGCTGAAACAGTCGGCTGGAATCGGCTCGCAGTTCCGCGGCGACAGCCTCAAATTACCCGCCTGCGCCCCCACCTGCTGCTGCCATCCCCTAAGGTGCTGGGGTGACCGACGACGATCCGTTGACCAGGCTGGCACTGGCCGCCGGTCGCGGCGATCGTCGGGCCCTGGACGAGTTCATCAGGGCCACTGAGCGCGACGTGTGGCGCACGGTGGCGTTCCTCGCCGACCCCGGCAGCGCAGACGACCTCACCCAGGAGACCTTCCTGCGGGTGATCGGCGCTCTGCCGCGGTTCGCCGGCCGGTCCTCGGCGCGCACCTGGCTGCTGTCGATCGCGCGCCGCGTCGTCGTCGATCAGATTCGGCGCAACCAGGCCCGCCCCCGCACCACCGGCCAGGTGGCCGTCGAGGAATTGCTCACCACCTCCGGTGACGCGGCGCGATTCGAGGATGTCGTCGAGATCAGGATGCTGGTCGACGGCCTGGAGCCCGACCGCCGAGATGCCCTGATCCTCACCCAGGTCCTGGGCCTGTCCTACGCCGAGGCCGCGGAGGTCTGCGGATGCCCGCTGGGCACCATCCGTTCCCGGGTGGCCCGCGCCAGGGACGACCTGATCGCCGCCGCGCGCCGCGACAACCGGGCCGGCTGACACCTTCCTGCGGCACCCGCCCTGTGACAGGATGGCTGTCATGAGCGCGATGACGACCTGCGACAACCCGAAATGCACCTGCTCGCCGTGCAGCTGCACCGCCCCCTGCACCTGCGGCCAGGACAGCGACTGTTCCAACTCGAACTGCACCTGTTCGCCGTGCACCTGCGGACCCGACTGTTCCTGCGGCACCAGCTGACCTACCGCCTTCGGGAACCACAGCCGTCCGGCCCGCGACTACTTGGGTGAGCGCCGATGTGGGCGTGGCGAGGGAGGCGAGCGGATATGGCACCGTCATGACCGTGCTTCAGCGCCTTGCCTGTAAATCCCTGGTAGTCCAGATTCGCGACAACCGCGCCTACCAGTACGCACCCAGCCACGGCCGCGACGAACTAGTCGCCGACCTGATGGTCGACGCGCTGGATCAGGCCGCCGACCGGGGCGACCGGCGCGCCGCGTTGCTTCACTTCGTCAATCGGGTGGGTGCGGAGGAAGCTGACGCGCTGCGTCGCGCACTCGCCTGAGACAACGCCGAGGGATTGGCTACAGACCGGCTGCCAGCGGCGACACTAGCCTGATGGCATGGCTCTGACCGGCCCTACATCTCGCGGCACGCTCGACGCGGCCACGAGCACCCTCGCGTGCACGTTCGCCGCCGCCCTGATCGCCACTGGGCTGATCGCCGCCGCCCTGATCACAACCGCCCCGATCGCCCCGGCCGCTCCGGATCATCTCAACGACACCGCTTCCTGTCCGACCGGCGAATTCGACACCTGCTACCGCAACGCCCAGATGCGGGAACTCGCCGAGACGGGCGAGCAGCTGGTGACCGACTACCTGACCCAGATGGGCATCGCACGCGACTCGATGCCGAGGCTGTCCTACATCCCTTCGGGGAGCAGCGTCAAAAGTCAATGCGTTGACTCAAACGGCCGCGACATCCAAGACGATCGATCCTTCAACTACTGCGTGACCGACAACACCGTCTACGTCGGCCGGCAGACCCTCTGGGGTTATTCTCAGCAGTACGGGCCGTGGGGTCCGATCTCCGGGATCGCCCACGAATACGGGCACTTCCTCCAGGCGGTTCGGCACGTCCCAGGTCCGAGCGATGCCCGCGAGACGATCCGCAACGAAAACCAGGCTGATTGTTTCTCCGGCACATTCGTCGGCTTCTCGGCGGCCCGCGGAAGCATCGACGATCCCGGCGAAGTGGATCACATCGTGCGCTACCTGACCGCCACCGCATCCATGGAAGCACCCGGGCGAACCCACGGAACCGCACAGGAACGCTCGGATTCCTTCACTGTGGGATTCCGCGACGGACTGGCAGCGTGCAGTCAGTTCTACCCCGAGACGCCGCTCACCGGGTAGCGCAGCCGGGATAGCGGTACTGTCGGGTCACCGGGGCGGGAGTCGGATTTGCGACAACGCCCCCTTGGCTGCTGTGAGGGTTACGGGTGCTGGGGCAAACAGGAACGGGGAGTCCAGTGCACACCAGGCCCGTCGCGTGACGTATTGCATCGGCGTATTACTCGACCAGGGAATGATTTTCGCCTCGGACTCCCGCACCAACGCCGGTATGGACAGCGTCGCCAAATTCTGCAAGATGACGGTCTTCGAGCGTCCCGGCAACCGCGTCATCGTCCTGCTGAGTTCGGGAAACCTGGCCGGAACCCAGGCCGTCATCAGCACCCTGACCCAACGTTGCGCCGATGGCGAGGCCAGCACGAATCTGCTCGGCGCCCGAACGATGTTCGACGCCGTGACCTTGGTATCCGACGCGATGCGCGATGTCGAGAACCGCGACGCGGACTACCTGGAAGCCAACAACATCCGATTCAACGCCTCGTTCATCGTCGGTGGGCAGATCGCCGGCGAACCGATGCGGCTTTTCCGCACCTACGCCGAGGGCAACTTCATCGAAGCCGGGGCAGACACGAATTTCCTGCAGACCGGCGAGACCAAGTACGGAAAGCCCATCCTCGATCGGGTGCTCACCCAACGCACACCACTTGTTGATGCCACTAAATGCGTTCTGGTTTCCTTTGATTCGACCATGCGGAGCAATCTGTCAGTAGGTATGCCGATCGACCTGGTGTGTTACGAGCGGGACAGCTTGGAAATCCGTTTCCGACGGCGATTCGATTCCGGCGATGCGTATTTCACTGCGCTCAGCCACGACTGGAGCGAAGGTACCCGGCAGGTCTTCCGCGAGCTACCCGAGTTGTGTTGGTGACAGCCACCCGCCTGAGCGGGCCGATACGCCCCCACCTAGCCGATACCGGAGAGCAACGATGCGAATAAACGTCGGCTTCGAGATGATCTTCGACTGCCCACAACCCACCCCGATGATCTTCAACCTCAACGTGCACTTCACCCGGGTGTCGGATCTCATCGGCCGTGACGACCTGATCTTCGATCCGCCGGTTCCGGTCGACGCCTACCGCGACAGCTTCGGCAACTGGTGCACTCGCATCGTCGCCCCCGAGGGCCGCACGCGCGTCACCGCCAATGCGATCGTCAGCGACTCCGGACTTCCCGATATGGTCGTTCCTGAGGCACAACAGATTCCGGTCTCGGAGCTGCCGGTCGACACCCTCGTCTATCTGCTCGGAAGCCGTTATTGCGAAACCGATCGGCTGTCGGAGACGGCATGGGAGCTCTTCGAGCACGCGCCAACCGGCTGGGGCCGGGTGCAGGCGATCTGCGACTACGTCCATCACCACGTCACGTTCGGCTATGAGCACGCGCGAGTGACCCAGACGGCGCTGGAAACCTTCACCAACCGCACCGGTGTGTGCCGCGACTTCAACCACCTCGCCGTGGCCTTCTGCCGTTGCATGAACATCCCGGCCCGCTACTGCACCGGCTACCTCGGTGAGATCGGTATGCCGCCGCCATACGGTCCGATGGATTTCGCCGCCTGGTTCGAGGTGTATCTGGGCGGGCAGTGGTACACATTCGATGCCCGCAACAACATCCCCCGCATTGGCCGGGTCTTGATCGCACGCGGCCGCGATGCCGCCGATGTCGCCCTCAGCAACGCTTTTGGTGACAACACCCTGTCCAGCTTCCGGGTCTGGACCGACGAGGTTCCCTCCGCCTGACACGCTAAGCCTGACGCACTAAGCCTGACGCACTACGCCTGACGCACTACGCCTGACGCACTAAGCCTCAATCCGTGGATCGACTCCGCTGAGACGGCGCGGGGTTGATTTTTTCCGTGACGAGTCGGCCGGGTAGCGGGTATCCGCTGGTCTGTCCAGCTTTTCCTGTGGTGTTCGGTCGGGCCTTTCGGCGGGTGGTCAGGGGGTTGCGGTGTCCGGTGGGCTGTGGCCTATGGTGTTGCGCCACAGTGCAAGCCAGTGATCTGACCAGGGCCAGTGGCTGGGCAGGTGCAGGACCGGGCGTCGTTGGGGTCGGGCCAGTCGGGCGGGGATGTTGACGATCTTGCGGCGCAGTGTCGATCCTCGGGCGAGGGCATGGGCGCCGCCGGCCAGGACGCCGGCGGCGCGCAGCAGGTTGTGGGCGATGGCCGCGCAGAGGATCCAGGCACTGTTGGCGCCGAAATGCCCGGAGGGTAGGTGGGCTAGTGGTCCGTCGATGAGGTCGGCGAACACGGTTTCGATGATGGCGTGTTGGCGGTGGGTGATGTCGGCGTGGGTGGTGGGCAGCTCGGTGTTGGTCAGAAACGGGTGGTGCCGCCATACGGGGAACAGCGCCTGGAGGTGGTTGGCGTCCTTGACCCGGCGCACGACCAGGCGGGCGGTGATCGCCTCGGGAGTGCCGGCGAAGGCGGTGTAGGCGATCTCGGCGACCTCGGCATCAGATGTCCAGGTTCCGGTGTCGGGGTCCTGGACCGCACCGGGGTAGGCCACCGGGGTCCAGGATTCCTCGGAGATGGCGGCGATGGCGCGCTGGACCGCTGCGTTGCGGGTCATGACCAGCGAGAACTCGGCGCCATGACGGATGCAGGCGCTGATGACGGCGCGGGTGCCGTACGCGGAGTCCCCACGGATCAGGATCGGCCCGTCAGCGCGAGCGGCGCGGGCGGTCCTGATCGCTTGGGTGATCATCCGCCCGGCGCCCTTGCCTGAGCCGGCCCGCCCGGCACGTAGTCGCATCCCGGCGATCAGCGGGGCGGAGGTGGCGGTGCTGATCGTGGTGACCAACGGGGACAGTCCTTTGCGTAGGACCTGTTTGCCTGCGATCTTGGTGTGTCCGTAGGAGGCGCCCTGTTTGGCGTGGCCGTAGACCGGGCGCAGCAGTGAGTCGATGTCGATGAACACCCGCCGGTCAGCACCGGTGAGCAGATCGACCCGTTCGCACAGCGCGCCCAGATGCTCCCCGAGTACCGCGTCGAGTTGTCGGGCGTGCCCGAAGGTGAACTCCCGCAACAGGGTTCCGAGGGTCGAGGGTGCATACACCCCGTCGAAGAGGGTTTTCATGCCGCCGCTGCGGACCACGTCGAGGTCATCGATGCTGTCCGCGCCGGCGCACATGCCCGCGATCACGGTGGCCAGTTTCGGGGCCGGGTTGGCCGACCCGGAGGCGATCTTCGGCTCGGTGATGTGAATCCTGCTGTCCAGCAACTCGATCAAGCCGGTCTGTTCGGCCAGGGTCATCACCGGCACCAGCCCCGCGCACGACACGAGGTGGTCGTCGTCGAACACAGCCGAATCGGCTTTGAATCCGTGGGA